>NZ_CP128408.1:0-1200000 GCF_048914685.1 Pseudochrobactrum mosebachae | reverse complement strand
CTGCTCAGTCAGGCGTGATGCAAGTGTGCCCACACTGAGTGCTGCCACTGCAATGCCATTTTGATCGAGCACGGGCACACCAAGACCGGCCATACCTTCAATCATGTCAAAATTCATTCGTGCCGAGCCGGTTTGTTGCACAGCTTCAATCATAATCCGTAAGTCTACCTCATCAATCGAGGCGCGATCGAGAATTCGCGGCATGTTGAAACGGATAATCGCCTCGCGCTCTTCTTCCGGCAAAAAAGCAAGAATGGCAATACTGCCCTGACCGATGCCAAGCGGCACTTTACCGCCGATATCTCCTGTGAACGAGCGGATCGGAAACGGGCCTTCTACACGGTCGAGGCAGACCACATCAAAACCATTGCGTACCAGCAAAAACACAGTGTCATTAAAAGTTGCAGACAGGCGCAGCAATGCAGGGCGGGCATAATCCAAGATGCCGTCGCGCTGGCGGGTTTGCGCTGCCATGCAGAAAAACTCGAGCGATAGGCGATAATATTTACAATCGCATAGTTGCTCCACCAGTCCTTCACTGATCAGGCTTTTAAGCAGTCGGTGAGTTGAGGGCTGGCTTAGCTCCAGATCACGCGCAAGATCAATCAGACGAATACCATCCCGTGAGCTTGCTGTCAGTCCTTTCAGAATCTGGATAGCTTTGATCAGGCTGGTGTTCACAGGGGATTTCGTATTTTCAGTCATTTCGAGGCTCTTAAAATATATAATTTCGTAGAATGGATTAAACTATACAATTTATTCCATAATAGAAAATAGAATTTGTCTAAACTGAGAAATCTCTGTCATTATTGTGTTGAATTATCGTCAGGACAGGCAATGCGCATAGTGCAGCTTTGGGAACCTGCGGCTTAAGCATGAGATGCTTGCATCAATGCACGGATTAAATTGAGAGCGGTTTATATGTTCTGATTTGAATATATCGCTCTAGGAGGCAAGCATGAGCTTTTTACATTTAAAACAGGTTTCCAAGATTTACGGAAAATTCACGGCCGTGAAAGATTTTGATCTCGCGGTTGAAAAAGGGGAGTTTATCTCTCTGCTTGGACCTTCCGGTTGCGGAAAAACCACCACATTGCAGATGGTCGCCGGGCTGGTGCCTTTGACCGCCGGCTCCATCATCCTTGATGGCCGCGATATCACCAATATTGCTCCGGCTCAGCGCCAGCTTGGTGTGGTGTTTCAGAGCTACGCTTTATTTCCGCATATGACTGTTGCACAAAATGTCAGCTTTGGTCTGGAAATGCGCAAAGTGCCTAAGGCCGAACGTGAAGCGCGCGTTAAAGAAACGCTGGGTCTTGTGCATTTGTCGGCACTGGCTGATCGCTATCCGCGTGAAATGTCCGGCGGTCAGCGCCAGCGTGTGGCCATTGCCCGTGCGCTGGTTATTAACCCGCCGGTTCTGCTGCTTGATGAGCCGCTGTCTAATCTTGATGCGCAGCTGCGTGAAGAAATGCAGTTTGAACTGCGCCGTATTCAGCGTGCTGTTGGCATTACCACGATTATGGTAACCCATGATCAAGCTGAAGCGCTGTCGATCAGTGACCGCGTTGTGGTGATGGAAAAGGGCGATATTACGCAGGTTGATACGCCTTATAAACTCTATGAACATCCGCGTAATAACTTCATCTCATCCTTTGTCGGTAAATCAAATTTCCTCACCGCACGTGTTGAAAAATCGGATGCCGGTACGCTGGTCAGCATTGATGAAACCCGGATGAAATTTGCGCCGGTTATCAATGAGAACTGGAAGCCGGATGCGCAGCAAGTGACTATTTGTGTGCGCCCGGAAAAGGTTGAGCTGAGTGCGCCTGCGGATGGTTTGATCGAGGGGAAAATCACTACGCGTTATTTCATGGGCAATCAGTGGCTGATTACGGTTGCCACCAAAGCCGGAAATATTGCGGTGGCGATTGCCAATCGTGGCACGCCGCCTGCCGCTGAAGGTGAGACGGTTGGTCTGGTCTGGAAACAGGAAGACTGCCGCGTGCTCCAGAGCGAGGCGCCACGACCATGACAGACAGTGCGGTTATAAAGCCTCAAACACTTCGTCAGACCGCGCCGTTTATTTTGTCGGCGCCGTCGATGCTGTTTTTTATCGGTCTGGTGCTGCTGCCGCTGGCGCTGACTGTTATTCTGTCCTTCAATACCTATAATTACACCACGGGTGTGGGGGATGGTTTTACCATTTCCAATTATGTGAAAGTACTGCAGGACGAATATTACCTGTCGATCTTTTTGCGCACCTTGCGCATTGCACTGATCACAACAATTATCGCCATGATTATTGGTGTGCCTGAAGCCTATATTCTGTCGAATATGCGCAAGCCTTGGCGCTCGATTTTTCTGCTTGTGATTATCGGCCCGTTGCTGGTTTCAGTGGTGGTGCGTACTTTTGGTTGGAGCATGCTGCTAGGCCGTACCGGTCTGGTCAATAGTACGCTTGGCATTTTCGGTATCGAGCCGTTGCAGCTGCTTTACACTGAAACCGCGATCATTATCGGTCTGGTGCATATTATGCTGCCATTCATGGTTATTCCGGTCTGGACTGTGCTGCAAAAGCTTGACCCGACTGTTGAGGCCGCAGCACTCACACTTGGTGCATCGCGCTTTACAGCCTTACGCCGGATTGTTTTTCCGCAGGCAATGCTTGGTATTTTGTCCGGCAGCCTGATCGTGTTTGCGCTTTCAGCCAGTGCTTTTGCGATCCCGGGTTTGCTCGGCGGGCGTCGTTTGAAAATGGCGGCAACCGTTGTTTATGACGAGTTCATGATCGAGCTGAACTGGCCGCTGGGTGCTGCAATCGCCATTATTGTTCTAGTTGCCAATCTCGCGATTATGCTGGCTTACAACCGCATTATCGAACGTCAGGCCAAACGGAAGCTGGGTTAAGACATGCAGAAAAATGGTTCTGTCGCAATGCTGTTTCACACGCTGGTTGTGATCTTTATGCTCGCACCGATGGTCGTGGTTTGTCTGGTGGCTTTCACACCTGAAAACACCCTGACCATGCCGTGGAACGGCTTTTCGCTTCGCTGGTTTAAGGCAGTTTTTGCCCATAAGGATTTTATGGATTCGTTCTCGAACAGTGCCCGTCTTGCGCTGTTATCGGCCACGATTTCTACAATTCTGGCAGTGCCGTCAGCCATTGCTATCACCCGTTATTCCTTTCGCGGACGTGATGCTCTCAATGCGCTGTTTTTGTCACCGCTGATCATTCCGCATCTGGTGCTGGGCGTCGCATTTTTGCAGCTGTTCTCATTGCTGGGGCTCACAGGTTCATTCGCCTGGCTGGTGGCAACTCATGCGATTATCGTAACGCCTTATGCGTTGCGGCTTATTCTAGCGTCGCTGAGCAGTATGGATCAGAATGCTGAAAGTGCAGCCCGCACACTTGGTGCCGGAGAATGGACAGTGTTCCGCCGCATTACTTTGCCTCTGCTGTTGCCGGGCGTGAGCGGCGGCTGGTTGCTGGCCTTCATCAATAGTTTTGACGAGCTGACGATGTCGATTTTCGTGACCTCACCGTCGACCGTAACCCTGCCGGTACGCATGTATATGTATGCCAGTGAATCGATCGATCCGATGATGGCTGCGGTTTCGGCATTGATGATCCTTGTTGCGCTGGTAGCGATGATTATTCTGGATCGTTTGTTCGGCCTTGATCGTTTGCTGGTCGGAAAAGGCTGAGCTCAGATGTCCGCGCCAAGTGCACAACGCGCACAATTTATCCGCCGTTACCGGCATGATGCAGCCTTGATACCGTTCACACTGAACGGTGAGCTGCATCATGGCCGCGCGGGAGATACTGTGCTGACAGCGATCATGACCATTGACGGGCACGTGCGGCAGACCGAATTCAGCGGTGAAAACCGTGCCGGATTTTGTCTGATCGGCGCCTGTCAGGATTGTGTGGTGCTGAGCGGTGAGGGCGAGCGTATCCGCGCCTGCACCACGCCTCTGATTGCGGGTATGTGCTTTGTCTCCGGCTCACATGCATTGGAGACATTACACTGCCAACGGGAAGCCGGCCATGAGTGAACATATGCAACCCGTGATCGTTGGTACAGGGCCTGCCGGTATCCGTGCTGCGCAATGTCTGGTTAAGGCCGGATTGCGTCCGCTGGTTCTGGATGAGGCTGTGCGCAGTGGCGGTCAGATTTACCGGCGCCCGCTGGTGGATGACGGTCGCTCCTATAAAAGCCGATATGGTTCGGAAGCGGCCAAAGCCAAAGCTCTCCATGATACATTTGAGGCGCTACTTCCGCAGATAGATTATAGGCCGGATACACTGGTCTGGAACATGTCCGGCAATGGCCAGCCGTGCCAGCTTGATATTTTATCGACCCGGCAAAAGCTTCACCGTCAGGTTCCCTTCGACCAGATCATTTTATGCACCGGCGCAACAGATCGGGTTCTGCCGTTTCCGGGCTGGACAAAGCCCGGCGTCTATACGCTTGGTGCATCCCAGACCGCACTAAAAGCCCAAGGAGTTACTATTGGTAACCGGTTGGTGTTTATGGGGTCGGGGCCGCTGCTTTATCTGGTGGCCTGGCAATATATGAAGGCTGGCGCAAAGGTTGCAGCCGTACTGGATACAGCACCGTTATCGGCAAAATTTAATCTGGCAAAACTGCTGCCACTTGCCCCGCGGATTGCAGCGCTGGGTGTAAAATATGCTATACAGCTGCGTCTTGGCGGCGTCAAAGTGCATTATAATGTGCGTCCGGTGGCAGTGCAGGGTGACGAGCATATTGAAGCGGTTCGTTTTCGTAGCCAGAACAGTGACAAGGTACAGACAATAGACTGTGATGCGCTGGCCTATGGTTTTGCTTTGCGGCCTGAAACGCAGCTCGCTGATCTTGCAGGTTGTGCGTTCAACTTTAATGAGCGCGACCGGGCATGGCTGCCTGAGCGCGATCTTAATGGCCGCAGCAGCAGGCGCAATATTTATCTGGCCGGTGACGGCAGTGGTATTGCCGGTGCTGATGCAGCGGAGATTGCCGGTGAACTGGCGGCGATGGCCTTGCTTGAAGATCGTGATGAGAATTTTGATAGCGGGCGGCGTGAAGCGCTGATACGCGGCTATCAGGCAATCATCCGCCAGCGGGATGTGTTGGAAAAAATGTTCCCGTTTCCTGCTGACTGGTTCGAGACGGTGTCGGATGAAACTGTGCTGTGCCGCTGTGAAGAAATTAAACTCAGCGAAGCCCGCGCTGCAATGAACAGCGGACAGGTGCGAGAAATCAATCGCCTGAAAGCGCTGAGCCGGGTTGGCATGGGGCGCTGTCAGGGGCGGATGTGCGCGGCAGCCGCTACAGAATTATTGTCATCCGCACTGGATGTTGAGGCTGGTAAAGTCGGACGTTTGCGTGCGCAGGCACCGGTTAAACCGATACCGCTTGGTTTTGCTGCTCCGTATCAGCAGGAGATTGACTGATGGTGCAACGATACAAAGCAGATGTGGTGATTATCGGCGGTGGTCTGGTGGGCAGTTCTGCGGCATTGGCACTACGCCAAGCTGGTTTATCGGTCATTTTGCTCGATAAAGGCTTTTGTGGGGCGCAGGCCAGTGGTGTCAATTATGGCGGCGTGCGTCGTCAGGGACGTGCTGTTGAGCAATTGCCGCTGTCGCAACGATCCCATCAAATATGGCCACAATTGCCACAGCTCATTGGTATTGATGGTGAATATCAGCGCAGTGGCCATTTGAAACTGGCACGGACCCAAGCAGAATTTGCCAAGCTTGAAGCCTATGCAGCAGTTGTTCGTCCGCACGGGCTGGAGCTTGAGCTGCTAAGTGGTGCTATGGTTAAAGCGCGTCTGCCATGGCTCAGCGGTGATGTTGCTGGTGCATCGCTGTGTGTAGAAGATGGCAGCGCTAATCCGCGCCTTGTTTCTCCGGCGTTTGCCCGTGCTGCTGAGCGTCATGGTGCGGTGGTAATGGAACATATGCCGGTGCGTGATGTGCGTGCAACCGGACATGGTTTTGCCGTGCTTGCAGGGCAGAACAATAATGAGATCGAGATTAGCTGCACGCAACTGATTAACAGTGCCGGCGCATGGTCGGATAAATTTGCAGCGCTTTTTGGTGAACCTGTGCCGTTGGTGCGCATGTATCCCTCCATGGTGGTAACGGAGCCTTTGCCATATCGCCTGCCTTTGAGTATGGGCGAGCAAAGCGGCAGTTTTTATGGTCGTCAGGTTACGCGCGGCAATTATGTAATGGGTGGCGGACGGGCGAAGGTACTGGCCGATCCGGATTATTCGCGCCCGTCTGTTATGGCTGCCTCTGAAGTGATGCAGCGTGCAATAGCCCTGTTTCCTCACCTGAAAACTGCGCAAGTCATACGCTTCTGGTCGGGAACCGAAGCGGAAATGCCGGATGATAATCCGGTTCTGGGGCCGAGCAAAACAACGCCCGGCCTTTACCACGCATTCGGCTTTTGCGGCGCTGGCTTTCAGACCGCGCCGGGCGTGGGTGCTGTGCTGTGTGATCTGGTCACCAGCGGCGAAACCTCAACACCAATTGAGGCTTTCGCAATTGACCGGTTTGCACCGGTGGCCATTCCGGCAATCGGTGCGTGAGTTTCTATTTTAAACCAAAGGGGAAGAGCATGAAATTGAATAACACAATGATGACCTCAGCCGTTGCGCTGATGGCTTTCGGTCTTGCGCAGGCTGCCGGGATCAGCGGTGCGCAGGCAGCAAGCAAAACCTTGTATCTTGGTATGAATGGCGGCAATTATGAGCGCCTTTATACTGAGCATGTTTTGCCTGCATTTGAAGAAGCCAATGATGTTAAAGTGGTGATTGTACCGGGCACATCGGCTGATATTCTTGCCAAGGCAACCGCTGCCAAAGACAATCCGCAGATGCATGTTATGCTGCTGGATGACGGTGTGATGGTGCGCGCTATCGGTGCGGGTCTGTGCGAAAAGATCAATGCTGATCCGGTTCTGGATGAAGTTCCGGCTATTGCCCGTCTGAAAGACGATATGGCAGTGGGCGTTGATATGGGCATGACCGGTCTTGCTTATAATACCAAGCTTTTTGAAGAAAAAGGCTGGGCAGCACCGACATCATGGATGGATATGGCTGATCCTAAATATGGCAAAACCGTTGTGTTCCAGTCGGCTTCCGCATCGAGCTTTGGTTTGCATGCCTTCCTGATGTTCAACCGCATTCAGGGCGGCGATGAAACCAATGTTGAGCCGGGCTTTGAAAAATTCACGGATACCATTGGCAAAAACGTGCTGGAATTCATTCCAAGTTCGGCTAAGATTTCAGAAATGGTACAGACCGGCGAAGCCTCAATGTTCCCGCTCACACCAACCGGTGTGAACAATCTGAAGAGCAAAGGCATTCCGGTTGATTATATTCAGCCAAAGGAAGGCTCGATCGTTCTTGCAGTGACCGAATGTGTGATTGCAAAAAACAGCGAACCGGAACTGAGCCAGAAACTGGCACTTTATCTGCTGTCGGCTGATGCGCAGAGCAAGGCGCTGAACAACGGTAACAGTATCCCTTCCAACAAAAATGCGAAAGCCGATACGCCGGAAGCCGCAGCCAAACTGGCAACTTTCCAGAAATATATGGAAACCGCAAATGTTCTGGATTGGGATGCCGTTAATGCCAACCGTCCAGAATGGAACAGCCGCTGGAACCGCACAATCGAACGTTAAGCTAACGAATTTTGAGCGTTTTCACTTTTCTTGAAATTGCTCTCAGTGCCGTATCGCATGATACGGCAGTTATATTAGCTACTTAACCTATACTGAAGCCCGCGATTTAAGATTGCGGGCTTTTTGTTTAAGGGGTTGATGTTTACATTTATTTGGCAGACATTCACATTCAGTAATCCATAACAATCATGTCGACATTGTCCGGTAAATAATTAAACAGGGGCGTGGCGCTCATCGTATGCTTTGTTATGGGCTGGTTGTGGTTGAAAATTGAGTTGAACTGGAGTTTCCATGTCTAAGGCAGAAGGTGCGCAAGCTACGCCGGCTAGTCAGATATTTGACAGGATATGGCTCTCTATTGCCGAGCGGCGCTTAAAGCCCGGTACCCGCCTCAAAGAAGAAGAGCTGGCAGAGATTTTTGATGTCAGCCGTGCCCGTATCCGTCAGGCTCTGGCAACTTTGGAGCGCGAGGGGCTGGTGACAATTCAGGCCAATCGCGGCGCCTTTGTCTCGGAGCCTTCGGTTGAAGAGGCGCGGGATGTATTTTATGCCAGACGTGCAATTGAGCATCGTGTTGTTGAGCGTTTATGCGAGCGTATCAGCAAAGAGCATATTCAGCGTTTGAATGCCCATGTCGAAGAAGAGCGTAATGCTGTCAGGCAAGGCAACAGAACAGATATTATCCGGTTATCGGGTGGGTTTCATCTGTTACTGGCAGAGCTTGCAGGCTCCTCATTTCTCTATGGTATTTTGAAAGATCTGATTTCCCGCACCTCACTGATTACTGCGGTGTACCGCTCAAAGCATTTGCATAATTGCGGGCCTGATGAGCATCAGGCAATTGTGGAGCATATTGCCCGCGGTAATGCGGATATCGCTATTAAAACAGTGATCGAGCATCTTGACCGTGTGGAATGTGAGCTGGAGCTGGAAGACGATAAAGACCAGTCCTATAATTTGCGTGCGGCACTGCTGTAAGAGTTCATAATTTTCTTGAAGCTATAACGCGGAGTTTTTTAAATTTCGCGAGCTTGTTGTTGCCTGCATTATTATTTGACGACAAATATGTTGACAATTTTGATGACATCAAACATCGTCCTCTGACAAATCTGCGCTTTCCGTAGGGAGCGTAATTACAGGAGCGGTTTGCGGAAGGGCGAGCTGTTTCCAATGTCGGCGAGAGGGACGGCTATGTCTTCAATTCTTAAAAAACTGCTTTTTTGTACTGTTGCGGCAATTGGTGCAGTTAGTATCAGCGCTGCATCTTTTGCGGAAACGCTGCGTTGGGCTGGTGCGCGTGATATTTTTTCACTCGATCCTTATTCCTATGGCAGCACGTCCAATTTGGCGTTTCTCAACCATATTTATGAAGGTCTGGTGCGCTATACACCTGAATTTGTTGTGGAACCGGCGCTGGCCACCAGCTGGGAGCTGATTGATAACAAGGTCTGGCGCTTTAAACTGCGCGAAGGCGTTAAATTTCAGGATGGCGCAGATTTCACCTCTGCGGATGTCGTTGCTTCGATGAAGCGTGTCAGCCATCCGACCTCACCACTGCGTGGCAATATTCCGTTATTTGTGGGGGCAACGGCTGTTGATGACTATACGGTTGATATTGAGGTGTCTTCACCGAGCCCGCTTTTTCTCAATGATATGACCAATATCTTCATGTTTGACGGTGACTGGCTGGTTAAAAACAACTCTGAAATGCCGACAAATGTGGGCGGTCAGGTTGAAGGTTACACCACGTTCCATACCAATGGCACAGGGCCGTTTAAACTGGAAAGCCGTGTGCCGGACAGTAAAACCATTCTGGCTAAAAATGACAGCTGGTGGGATACGCCAAAGCATAATCTCGACCGTGTTGAATTTACCCCGATTGCGTCACCGGCAACCCGTGTTGCGGCTCTGCTTTCCGGCGAAATTGATCTTGTTGATGGTGTGCCGTTGCAGGATGTGAAGCGCCTTGTCAGTACACCGAACATCCGCGTTGAGAAGCGTCCTGACCTGCGCACCATTAGTCTGGTCTTTAACCGCAAAGATAAACTCGCCGATGGCCGTGATAATTTCTTCAATGATATACGGGTGCGGCAGGCTGTTGATCATGCGATTGACCGTGAATTACTTGCCAAGCGTGTGATGCGTGGCATGACCCATACTGCGGGGACTGTCGTGGCACCTGAAATTCCGGGCTATACTAAAGAGCTGGATATTCCGACAAGATATGATCCGGAGCTGTCTAAAAAGCTGTTGGAAGAAGCCAATGCTGTCGGCACTGAGTTCACCTATCTGTGCATGAATGATGAGAGCGTGAATGAAGAAGATGTTTGCTCGGTTATTGTGACGATGCTGAGCAGGGTCGGTTTTAAACCGAAGCTGGATATCGCACCGCGTGCCGTTCAGGCACCAAAACGCTCAAGCGGTAAATCAGATATGTTTATGATCGGCTGGGCAAATGAGCCGACACTGGATGCTTATTCGATTCTGGTGCAAGTACTGTCATCACGCAAAGGCGCGGCGGGTGTGGCCAATTATGGCGGCTGGTCTTATCCCGAGCTGGATGCTTTGACAGAAAAAGCAGCACTTGAAATGGATCGTGATAAACGTTTGGCACTTCAAGCAGAAGCACTGGGTATTGTAAAATCGGAAGTGATCATGGTGCCGTTGCATCAGCAGCCTATGGCCTGGGGAATGACAGACAACGTAGAGGATGTCACCATTCGTGCCGACAATAAGCCGCGTCATTGGCTTACACGTGTAAAATAATAGTCTATTAACGACATTTAGTCATTCATTTGAGGCGCATTCAGCGTCCGCATAGAGGTGTGCGGACGCTGAGGTTTTTTTGGGCTCTCAATAACTAAATCAAAACACGAATAATGTTTATCATTTGAGTTTCGTTGTCACATATGTATACAATATAGTTGACAATAGTTTTTGAATTCCACACACTCCCCCTGTTCGGTTAGCCCACCATTAAGAGTGAGTGCCGAAAAAAACATTGGGGAACTAAAAATGAAATTCAAAAAAACGATCCTTGCGGGTCTGATGGCTATTGCACTCAGTCACACCGCAACTCTGGCTTCTGCTGAAACTTTGCGCTGGGGAGCTGGCCGCGATATTTATTCGCTTGACCCGTATTCCTATGGCGACAGCTACACGATCTCATTTCTCAATCACGTTTATGAAGGTCTTGTGCGTTATGACGCGGATCTGCAGCTGGAGCCGGCACTTGCAACCAGCTGGGAAATTACCGGAGATAATATCTGGCGGTTCCATCTGCGCAAAGACGTCAAGTTTCATGATGGTGCAGATTTTACCGCTCACGATGTGCTGGCTTCGCTCACGCGTGTTAGCCATGAAACATCGCCGTTACGTGGCAATTTGCCAGCCTATAAAGCCGCAAAAATCGTCGATGATCATACAATCGATATTGAGCTGACCGGCGCCTATCCGTTGCTGCTCAATGATCTGACCAATATTTTTATCTTTGATGAAACATGGCTGGTCAAAAATGACTCACTGCTGCCAACCGATGTTGGCGGCCAGAAAGAAGGCTATGCCACATATAATACCAATGGCACTGGCCCTTTTAAACTGGCAAGCCGTGCGCCTGACAGCAAAACAAGCCTGACCAAGTTTGATGGCTGGTGGGATAAGCCGCAGCATAATATCGACCGTATTGATTTTACGCCGATCACCTCAGCTGCTACCCGGGTGGCGGCACTTCTTGGTGGTGATCTCGACTTTTCAGAATCTGCACCAAGTCAGGATCTTGCCCGCCTTGCTGCGGCACCGGGCTTGCGCTTGCTTGAGCGCACGGACCTGCGCACCATTATGGTCGGCTTTAACCGGGCTGAAAAATTATACAATGGTACGGAGAACCATTTCAACAAACTGGGCGTGCGGCAGGCATTTGCTCATGGTTTGGATATGGAGCTGATCAAGAGGCGTGTCATGCGCGATAAATCGCGGAATGCAGGAGCGATCATTGCCCCCGAAATCCCGGGCTATATAGCTGAGCTTGATACATTGGCTGGCTATGATCTTGATAAAGCTAAGGCATTGCTGAAAGAAAATGGCGCGGAAGGCTTTCCTTTCACGCTGGTCTGTACCTATGAAAATTATCTTAATGAGGAAGAGCTGTGCAATAGCATGGTTTCTATGCTCACCCGTGCAGGCATGAAACCGGCGCTGGATATCGGTCCGGCGGCAGTTCAGGCGCCGAAGCGTACCAAGGGTCAATCTGATGTCTATTTGCTGGGTTGGGCCAATGAGCCGATGCTCGACAGCTATTCAATCCTGATGCAGATGATTCAGTCTAAATCCGGTGTTGCCGGTGTATTTAACTGGGGCAACTGGTCATACCCTGAAATCGACAGCCTGATTATACAGGCATCAACCGAGATGGATCGGGAAAAGCGTCTGGCATTGCAGACCAAAGCGCTGGAAATGGCCAAGCAGGAAATTATCATGCTGCCATTACATCAGCAGCCGATCTCATGGGTGATGACCGACAAAGTGGAAAGCGTTGTGCAGCAGGCTGATAACAAGCCGCGCCATTGGCTGACTATGCTTAAAAAATAACTGAAACAGCCTTGCCGCAAGTCTTTCACAACACTGCGGCAAGGCAACTATCTCATTGCGACAAGGGAAGAGCAGCTGCGCGGGGAGATGCGTGGGTAGTTCTTGAGAGAGGCGACTGAATGCTTGTTTTTATAATCAAGCGACTGGCAAATGCGGCAATGGTCATGCTGGCTGTTGCGCTTTTGGCTTTCATGATTTTCCGCTTTGCGGGCGATCCTGTTGAATTGATGGCAAACGAACAAATGAGCCAGAATGACCGCGATGCACTTCGCGAGCGTCTGGGGCTCAATGCCGGTTTCATAACGCAATATTTGCGGTTTGTCGGTGATGCTGTGCAGGGAAATTTCGGTATTTCTTACCGTAATGGTCAAGAAGTACTGGGGCTGATTGCTGACAGTTTTCCGGCAACAATGGAACTGGTTATCGTTGCGACACTGCTCTCACTGCTTATTGGTATTCCTATGGGGGTTATCACTGCGATCCATCGCGGCAAATGGTATACGGAGCTGTTTCAGTTTACTTCGATTATCGGAGTGTCGCTGCCGAGCTTTGTGGTGGGTATTTTGCTGATCCTGCTATTTTCAGTCACACTTGGCTGGCTGCCTGCTTTCGGGCGCGGCGAGGTTGTGCAGCTTGGCTGGTGGTCAACAGGCTTTCTCACCCATTCAGGCCGGCTGGCGCTGATCCTGCCATCTATTGCATTGTCGCTCTATCAGATTACCCTGATCATGCGTTTGGTCCGCGCAGAAATGCTTGAAACCCTGCGCTCCGATTTTGTGAAATTTGCGCGCGCTCGCGGCATCCCGCGCTATCGTATTTATTTCCGCCATGCATTGCGTAACTGCCTGATGCCGGTTGTGACCATGACCGCGATGAATGTCGGCTCGCTGATCGCATTCGCGCTGATCACTGAAACGGTTTTTCAATGGCCGGGCATGGGCATGCTGTTTATTCAGGCTGTGACATTTATCGATATTCCGGTGATGGCCGCCTATCTCTGTATCGTTTCCTTTATTTTTGTAGCGCTCAACACGCTGGTTGATATCACTTATGCTGTGATTGATCCGCGTCTGCGCGCTGCGACACGTTAAGCGGGGCTCTCATGACAGATCATATTACCACCCCGATGACGCGCTGGCAGCGCATGCGCGATAGCGATTTATGGTGGTCATTCACCCATAACAAGCCTGCAATGGTCTGTGCTGTTCTGCTGGCCGTGATGATTATTACAGCCTTTGCCGCACCTTTGATTGCGCCGCAAAATCCGTTTGATCCGGCACAGCTTGATTTGTGGAACTCTGAATTACCGCCAATCTGGAATGCTGAAGGGCAGTGGCCGTATTTGCTGGGCACCGATACGCAAGGGCGTGATATCCTCTCGGCTATTCTCTACGGCTCGCGGGTTTCCATCCTGATCGGTGTGGTTTCAGTGGTGTTGTCGCTGATTATTGGCCTGAGCTTTGGCCTGATCGCCGGTTACATGCAGGGTATTGTCGATAATCTGCTGATGCGTATCGGCGATGTGCTGCTATCAATTCCGACCATCCTGATCGCTATTCTGGTCAGCGCTGTGGTGCGTCAGATGCTACCGCCGGATTTCCGCGATTATGCGGCTGCCGGTGTGCTGGTGCTGGCAATCACGCTGTCCGGCTGGGTGCAATATGCCCGTACTGTTCGTGCGCAAACCATTGTAGAACGCTCAAAAGAATATGTGCAGGCTGCACGACTTCTTAAAGTGCCTGCCCGCCGCATTATGATGTACCATATTCTGCCCAATACGCTGACGCCGATCCTTGTCGCCGCCACGCTTAATTTTGGTATGGCAATTCTGACCGAGGCAACCCTGTCATTTCTTGGTATTGGTATGCCGCCGAGCCAGCCGAGCCTTGGCACGCTGATCCGTCTTGGTAATCAGTTTTTGTTTTCCGGTCTGTGGTGGATCACTGTATTCCCTGTCTTGCAGCTCTGCCTGCTGGTTGTCGCGGTCAATGTGCTTGGTGACTGGCTGCGCGATGCTCTCAATCCAAAGCTGAGGTAAGTTTGATGTCTGATTTATTGCTGCGCAATGTGCGCCCGATGGCCGGTGCTGCCACAGATATTCTGATCCGTAATGGCCGTATTGCTGAATTTGGCACCGGTCTCAAGGCTGAGGGCGTTCATGTTGAGGATTGCCAGGGCCATATCGTTATTCCTGGTCTGATTGATGCCCATACTCATCTGGATAAAACCAATTGGGGGCTCGACTGGCATGTGAATGGCAAACAGGCATCTTTGCGTGAACGCATTGATTTCGAGCGCGAGAAACGTCTTGAGATCGGGCTTGATCCGCATGTGCAATCAATGCGCCATGCAATCGGGCTGATTGCCCATGGTACCAGCCATATTCGCAGCCATGTCGATATTGATACTACGCATGGTTTGAAAATTCTCGACGGTGTGTTTGAGACCCGCGAGAAGCTTAAAGGCCTGATCGATATTGAAATCGTGGCGTTTCCGCAATCCGGCCTGATGGTAATGCCCGGCACGCTGGAATTGCTGGATGAAGCACTGAGCCAAGGCTGCGAAGTGCTGGGCGGGATTGATCCTTGTGGTATCGATCGTGACCCGAAAGGCCAGCTGGACGCGTTGTTTGCGCTTGCAGTCAAACATGGCAAGCCGCTTGATATTCATCTGCATGAAATGGGTGAGCTTGGCGCTTTCACCATGGAACTGATTTTTGAGCGTATCCGCGCCACCGGCATGCAGGGCAAAGTGGCGATCAGCCATGCCTTTACGCTTGGTGCCAATGATTACTTGCGTGTTGCCGGATTGATTGCTGAGCTTGCTGAACTTGATGTGGCTATTCTCACCACCGGTGCGCCTTCTGTTCCTGTGCCATCCGTGATGCGGCTTAAAGATGCCGGTATCCGCATGGGAGCGGGTTGTGATGGTATCCGCGATACATGGGGCCCGTGGGGCCAACCGGATATGATCGACCGTGCTAAAATTATTGGTATGAAAAACGGCCTGCGCCGTGATGTGGATCTTGAACATGTGCTGCATATTTGCTCACAGGGCGGTGCAGATGTAATGCAATTGCAGGATTATGGCCTTGAAATTGGTTGCAAGGCCGATATGACCTTGCTCACCGGCCAGACACTGGCGCATGCGGTGGTTGATGTAGCACCACGCCCGCTGGTGATCAAAGGCGGGCTTGTGTCTGCCCGCAATGGTGTTGCTGTGGTGGAAATGCCATGAAGAATACAGCACAATTACAAGACCTGAAACTTGGTGCGCGTCCGGACGGGCGCACGCTGCTCACCGCACAATGGGTGCTGGGGCATAGTGATGGCCAACACCGCCTGTATAAAGGTGGTGAAGTGGTCATTGAAGACGGCACCGTATTGTTTGTCGGTCATAGTTTTTCCGGTGATATTGCCCGCCATATTGATCTCGGCAATGCACTGATCAGTCCGGGTCTGATTGATCTGGATGCATTATCCGACCTTGATACGACAATTCTCGGTATTGACCATCATCCGGGTTGGGCGAAGGGGCGTGTGTGGCCTAAATCCTATGTCGATAGCGGTCCATATGAGATGTATAGCCAAGCCGAACTGGCCTTTCAAAAGCGCTTTGCTTTTGGCCAGCTTTTGCAAAACGGTATTACGACCGCAGCACCAATCGCCTCGCTGTTTTATCGTGAATGGGGTGAAACAGTTGCCGAGTTTGATGCGGCAGCCGATGCAGCTGGCGATCTTGGTCTGCGGGTCTATCTGAGCCCTGCCTATCGCTCCGGCGGTATGATGCTGGAAAGCCCGGGCAAAATTGTACCGGTGTTTAATGAACAGCGCGGCATCCAAGGGCTGAATGATGCGGTGGATTATATCGCCCGTCAGAACGGTCGCCATAATGATCTGGTACGTGGCATGCTGGCGCCGGATCGGGTTGAAACCTGCACGGCAGAATTGCTGAAACGCACACAGGATGCAGCGCGTGAGATGGATTGTAAAATCCGCTTGCATATGGCGCAGGGGCAGATGGAAGTGGAAACCGTACGTGCCTTGCATGGCACCACTGCACCGGTCTGGATGAACAGCCATGGCCTGCTCAATGAGCGCATCATTGCCCCGCATGCCACCAATGCCACCGATGAAGATCTGACACTGTATGCGCAGAACAATGTCTCTATCATTCACTGTCCGCTGGTTTCAGCCCGTGGCGGCAGCACGCTGCAGTCGTTCTCCAGTGTGAAAAAGCGCGGTATCAACATTGCAATGGGCACCGACACCACACCGCCTGATATGTTGATGAACCTGCTGATCGGGCTGATCACCTGCCGCATCAATGATGGTACACCGGAAAGCATCCGCTGTGCTGATCTGTTTGATGCGGCAACGCTGGGTGGTGCGAAAGCACTGGGGCGCGATGATCTCGGTCGATTGCAGGCGGGCGCAAAAGCCGATATCGCGGTTTTTGCGCTGGATGACACAGTTATGGCGCCAAGCATTGATCCGATCACCACATTGGTGACCGGCGGTTCCGGCAAGGTCACCAAGGCGGTGTTTGTCGATGGCCGGTTGTCGATGCGCTATGGTGAGGTTGCGGGCATTGATATGCAGGCGGCACGTATACAGGCACAAGCGCAATATGATCGCCTGATCGCCAAATATCCTGAGCGCTCCTACAATAATCCGACTGTTGCCGAGATTTTTCCGCCGAGCTATCCGCTGGTTGAAAATACATCCGCTAAAGCCGGTCTTCAGGCATCGGGAGAGGAAATCTAAGATGGTAAAAACCTCTTCAAACCATCCGACCCTTGAGGTTAAAGGATTACAGGTGGATTTTCCCGGCAGACGCGGCACGCTAACTGCGCTGTCGGATGTCAGCCTGTCGATTATGCCGGGCGAAATTCTCGGTGTGGTGGGAGAGTCAGGCGCCGGTAAATCCATGACCGGCCTTGCTGTACAGGGCTTGATTGAACCGCCGGGGCATATTGCCGGCGGAGAGGTCTGGCTCAATGGCCGCCGCATCGACCAGCTCAGCGATAAAGACATGCAAAAAATTCGTGGCCGTGAAATCGGTGCGATTTTTCAGGATCC
The DNA here is from genome assembly GCF_048914685.1 of Pseudochrobactrum mosebachae. Lineage (GTDB taxonomy): Bacteria > Pseudomonadota > Alphaproteobacteria > Rhizobiales > Rhizobiaceae > Pseudochrobactrum. The sequence continues at coordinate 1,182,629 of NZ_CP128408.1, read as the reverse complement.
GCTCACATCACTCAATCCGCTGTTTACCATCGGTGCGCAGCTGGTTGAAACTATCCGCCAGCATTTGCCAATGAGCGCGTCGCAGGCACTCGAGCGGGCAATATCCCTGCTCAAAGAAGTTGGTATTCCCGCACCTGAAGATCGTATCAATCATTATCCGCATCAGTTTTCGGGTGGTATGCGCCAGCGTGTGGTTATTGCTCTGGCGCTTGCCGCAGGGCCCAAGCTGATCATTGCCGATGAGCCGACAACAGCGCTCGATGTTTCCATTCAGGCGCAGATCACCTCGCTGCTGCGCCGCTTGTGCAAAGAGCATGGCACAGCGGTGATGCTGGTCACCCATGATATGGGCGTGATTGCTGAAACCGCCGATCGTGTGGCGGTGATGTATGCCGGACGGCTGGTTGAAAACGGCCCGGTGGAAACGGTGCTGAAAAACCCGACCCATATGTATACGCGTGGGCTTATGAGCTCGATCCCGGCGCTTGGCAAACGTGTGGAGCGGCTCAACCAGATTGATGGTTCGATGCCACGTCTGGACGCTATTCCAAATGGTTGTGCCTTTAATCCGCGCTGCGTGAAAGCCTTTGACCGCTGCCGTGTTGAGCGCCCCGATCTGATGCCGGTGATGGATGGTAACACAACCAATGCCACGTCAAGTGTCAGTGCCTGCTGGCTCAATGCAGGAGCCGCATAATGAGTAAAAATGCTATGAAGCAAGCATCCGCAGCCCTTGAAGTTGAAAATCTGAGCATCTGTTTTGATGTCTCGGCGCCATGGCTCAACCGTGTGATTGAGCGCAAACCCCGCCAGATGCTGCACGCTGTAAATGACATCAGTTTCAGTGTGCCGCAGGGCGGGTGCCTGAGCCTTGTGGGTGAATCCGGTTGTGGTAAGTCGACAGTTGCCCGCCTTGTCACTGGTCTTTATCGTCCGACCACAGGTGATATCCGCTTTGCTCCGGCTCAAAATGGTACGCCGCTTTCAGCGCATATGATTTTTCAGGATCCCTATGCCAGTCTCAATCCGCGCTGGCGGGTGCACAATATTATTGCCGAGCCGTTACGCGAGTTGAAACTGCGGAAAACTGAAACTGCGATCACTGAGCGTGTGGAAGAGCTGCTGAAGATTGTCGGCCTTGCGCCCTCTGATGGTAAGAAGTTCCCGCATGAATTTTCCGGTGGCCAGCGTCAGCGTATTTCGATTGCCCGTGCACTGGCTGGTGAACCTGAGTTTCTGGTCTGCGACGAGCCGACTTCTGCACTGGATGTGTCGGTACAGGCGCAAATTCTCAACCTGATGCGTCAATTGCAGGATGAGCTTGGCCTGACTTACCTGTTTATCAGCCATGATATGAGCGTGGTGCGGCATATGTCGGATCGCATTGCAGTGATGTATCTGGGACGTATTGTTGAGGAGGCGGACACTGAAACCCTGTTTGCTGATCCTAAACATCCCTATACGCGGCTATTGCTGGAAACCATTCCTAATATTGCCGAGCCGCATCGCGATCGCGTTATCGGTGGCGGCGAGGTGCCAAGCCCTTTGAAACCACCTTCAGGCTGCACATTTCATCCGCGCTGCAGCTTTGCCGATAGCCGCTGCTCGCAAACCAAGCCGGAGATGAAAACCTATGCGGATGGCAGCCGGGTGGCATGCCACCGTGTTGGAGAAATTTGAGCTTAACACGTTTTCCAACTGCCCCCTAGTTGCCCCCGAGAGCTGCCAGAGCCGCTTTACAAGATGGTCTCTGGCAGTGTGATGCAAAAGGCGACAGAGATAACTCTGTCGCCTTTTTGTTTTTGCAAAAAACAGGATTTTATTTAACGCGCGGATAATTATACGCACCGGCTTTGGAGGTGCGATAGCCGCCACTTACCAGTGCTTCTGCAAGCTTGACTGCGGCGGATACACCGTCAATCACCGGCAGGCCGCAACGCTGCTCCAGCCTTTCGCATAGCTCGGACATACCGGCACAGCCCAGAATAATCGCTTCCGCCTGATCTTCTGTCTTGGCGCGTTCAATTTCTTGCACCAGCATATCTTCGGTGTGGCACGGGTTTTCTTCCAAGGCCAGCACAGGCATGTCTATGGAACGCACACGGCGGCAGCGATGCGCTGCGCCATAATCATGCACCAGATTTTCAATGATCGGTACCGAACGCGGCAGAGTGGTTACGATGGAAAAACGCGTGGCAATGGTCATGGCAACCTGAATAGCAGCCTGACATATGCCCAATACCGGCCCGCCTGCCACTTCACGAGCGGCGTTCAATCCCGGATCATCAAAGCAGGCAACAACATAAGCATCAAACCCCTGCAACTCGCCATCACGGATGATCTGTAGCATTGATGGTACGGCCATTGCTTCATCCGCATGGCCTTCAATACTGCGTGGCGTATCTGTCGGATTGGTCGCTTGAATGACCGTGGTTGCCAGCGCGGCATTGCGTGCGCTGCGGGCAGCCTGTTCGGTCATGGATTGGGTAGAGTTCGGATTAATCAAAAGAATGCGCAAGGGCTTAGCCTTTATTTGACAGACGATCCCGGAATGTATCGAGACCGGGGGATTTCAGAACAAACTGGTTATCGGAGGCGATGTAATTATCGGCATGCAGGCGCGCGATCGGTTGATAGGTCTCGGGATTGACGTAGCGCCCCTCAGCATCAAGGCAATCACGGCGCACATGCATATGCACCACTTCTCCAAGCACCAGAACACGGCGTTCATATTCGATCAGGCGCTCAACACGGCACTCCATAGAGCAGGGAGAATCCGGCAGCCAGCGGGTGCTGATTTGTGTGCCATCGGCAGATCTGAGCCCGGCCATTGCAACTTCATCAACATCCGGCTCAAAGCCGAGCCCGCAAACCAGCATGGCTTGTGAAAGCGCCATATCGACCATATTGACGGTAAATTCATTGGTACGGCGAATGTTGAGAACCGTATCTTTTTCACGCCCGTCAGCCCGTGATTGAATGCCGAGAATGACAATCGCCGGATCATGGGAAAAGACGTTAAAAAAGCTCATCGGTGCGGCATTGTCCTGCCCGTTCTCCGCCCGTGTGGTGACAAGCGCTATCGGTCGCGGGCCGACAAAATTTGTCAGCAGCCGGTAGCGGTCAAGCGGCTCCATGCGCGTGAAATCAAAATCCATTCACGTTCCCCCGTTTTTGTGTTTGGCAGGCACACTAATACGCTGAGTGACTGCCACAACTGATTGTGGACTGACATCACCCTAAGGAACTCATTAAAAATTGTCTACAAATATGTTGTCAATAATGCCAAGGCTTGTTTGCAATCACTTCATCAAGATCAGTGCCATGCCGCCCACCACCAATAATGCACCAAGCCATGCGCCATTGGCAGGGCGCTCACCGGTGCGTAACCATAGCAGTGGCAGAATGATTACCGGTGTGGTGGCCGAGATGGTTGAGACGATGCCGACTTTACCTCCGGAGAGCGCAAACAACAGCAATGTCATGCCGAGTGCCAGTGAAATCAAGCCGGTCAGCGCGGTGAGTAAGGCCACTTTAAGTGTAAACGGATTTTTAGGTTTGAAAGCTGGAACAGGCAGTCTTGCCAAAACGGTCAGGCAGCAGGCAGCAAGACCGACACGCACCATGGAAGCCACAAACGGGTCAATGCCGGTGGCCATTGCTGGGCGGGCAATGATGGAGCCCACAGCCTGCCCGAGCGCTGCTGCAAGCCCTAAGCCGACACCAATCCATAACGGGCCTTTGATTGTTTCCCAATCATGGATTTGTGCGCGGCGTTTGCCGAATAAAATTGCCAGCAATACACCCGCAATTGTGATGACAATACCGGCGCTGGCATTGACCGAGAGTGTTTCTCCCAGCAGAAACCAGCCCAGCACGGCTGCAATCGGCGCATTAAGCGCAAATAAAATACCGGCGCGCCGAGGCCCAAGCCGGTTTAGCGCAGTAAAAAGCAGCGTATCGCCAATGAATATGCCGATAAAACCCGATAATAGCAGCGGTGCGGTAGTATTAAAATCCAGTTCACGCCATGTGCCGGTGACCAGCACATAAATCAGCAGTAAACCGGTGACAAAAACCTGCCTGCCGCGGTTAAAAGCTATTGAGCCAAGGTGACCTGCAGGAACCGCAGAAATGACACCGGTCACAGCCCAGCAGGCTGCAGCTCCAAGAGCAGCAAGTTCATAAACAGGCATGTTGGGTATTCATCCGGATGCTAGAGCATTTCACTATCAAGTTGAATCAACTTGATAGATATGACAATACGAAATTCTAAAATCTAGAGCGAGCGCTGCGATCCAATCTGAACGTTACCCGCTCTAGCTTTTCAAAGGTAACTCTGAGTGCTTTACAGCGGTAATCTTGCGCCGTCTATTACAATTAAAGTGTAGCCTGTCAGAGTGAGTGTTCTGCTCATCCGTATAAACAATTATGGCCGCGAAGGTCACGGCCATAATGTAGAAAGCGCTTTTTAACGATTGTAAAACTTACGGCGTAACGTCGAAGCCGAACCACTTTTCAGACAGGGTTTTGATCGTGCCGTCTGTTTTCGCTGTTTCAATTGCTTCATTAAACAGCTTCTGCAATTCAGGCTCGTTTTTACGCAGGCCTACAGCCACACCACGACCGAGAATGCCACCTTTGAAAAATGGGCCGGTCATAACAATATCTTCATTGCCGGGCTTTTTAGCCGCGTCCGTCAGATAGGCGAGTGAAGCCACGATCAGGTCTACACGACCGGATTTGAGATCGAGATCATGCTGCTCTGTGGTTTTATATTCGCGGATATCAACAGCATCCTTGAAATATTTATCGAGCAGTGAAAGACCGAGTGTTGCAGTCTGCACACCAACGGTGCGACCTTTCAGCTCTGCAGAAACCTCGCCAACCATTTTGGTGGTCGCGTCTTCATCTTTGGCCAGATAAAGCGTTTCACCGGTATGTGGCAGCTTGGCAAGTGGGCTGTCTTTCAGTGTTGCGAAAGTCTGTGGTGTCAGGCCATAGGAGATCGAGAAATCAATGGCTTCTTCACGCTTTGGTGTCGCAGTCAAACCAGCCATGATCGCATCGAATTTACCAGCGTTCAGTGCTGGAATAATGCTATCAAAAGGCTGCGCAACGATAGTGCATTCAACCTTCATCTGCTCGCAAAGATGCTTGCTGAGCTCGATTTCATAACCGTCCAGCGTGCCGTCAGCCTTGGTGAAGTTGTAAGGACGGAATGCACCTTCAGTTGCGATGGTGATTTTTGTCCATTTCTTTTCTTCGGCCTGCGCTGTGGCAATTGCCGATACGCTTGAAAGTATCAGCGCAGAAGCGAAGAGGGATTTAATGAGTCCGCTGGTTTGCATGAAAGCACCCTGTTGAATGAAGAATAATCGGTGTAGTTCGCTTATACAGCGTTTTCGTGGCTGATAAATTTACGGAAACGCTCTGATTTGGAATTGCTGAAGACATGCTCAGGAGTACCGTCTTCTTCAACTTGTCCCTGATGCACAAAGACAACGCGGTTCGACACATCACGGGCAAAGCCCATTTCATGGGTTACCACCAGCATTGTGCGGCCTTCTTCTGCCAGACCGCGCATAACGCGCAGCACTTCACCCACCAGTTCCGGATCAAGCGCTGAGGTCGGCTCGTCAAACAGCATGACTTTGGGCTTCATAGCCAGCGCGCGTGCAATCGCAGCACGTTGCTGCTGACCACCGGAGAGATGGGCAGGGTAGAAATTGCGTTTATCAGCAATGCCGACTTTGGCCAGCAGGGCTTCGCCTTCCTCAATACATTCGGCACGCGGGCGGCCCTGAACATAAATCGGAGCTTCGATCACGTTTTCCAGAATGGTTTTATGGGACCAGAGGTTAAAACTCTGAAACACCATGCCAAGCTGGGAACGGATACGCGCTACCTGACGTTTGTCGGTCGGGTAGTTTTCACCCTTCGAGCTCTGCGCCATTTTAATGGTTTCACCCGATACCGTGACAGTTCCGGAGGTTGGAATTTCCAGCAGGTTGATGCAGCGCAGCAGTGTTGATTTACCTGACCCCGAAGAACCGAGGATTGAGATCACTTCACCTTCACGCGCTTGCAGGGAAATGCCTTTCAGCACTTCAACCTGACCAAAATTTTTGCGCAGATTTTCGACTTTAAGTGCCACCGGTACGGATGAGGATACAGTATTGCTCACGATGTTTTTCCTTTGGTGGCAACTTGGGTGCTAAGAGCAACAGGCTGACGCAGATAAGGTGTCAGACGGTATTCCGCAAGAAGCAGCAGGCGGGTCAGAATGAAGTTGATAGCCAGATAAATAGCACCGGCAATCACAAAAATCTCAATCGCACGATAGGTTTCAGCAATCAGCTTGGCAGCAATGCCCGTCACTTCCATCAAGGTGATGATCGAGGCCAGTGATGTGGCTTTAACCATAGAGATCATTTCATTGCCATAGCCCGGCAGCGCCTGACGAATGGCGAGCGGCATGACAATACGGCGAAAACTGGTAAAGCGCGACATGCCGCAGGCTTTTGCAGCTTCTACCTGTCCATGCGGCACTGATAGCAGGCCACCACGGATGATCTCGCCGGCATAGGCTGCAGTATTGAGTGTAAGGGCGATAACCGCACACCAATAAGGCTCCCGCAATATCGGCCACAGAATGGAGTAACGCACGGCAGGAAATTGGCTGAGACCGTAATAGAGAATAAAGATCTGAACCAGCAGCGGTGTGCCGCGAAACACAAACACGTAAATACGCGCAATCCAGTCGAGCACGCGAATACCCGACAAGCGCATCAGTGCCAGTACAAGCGCCAGCATAGCGCCGAGCAGAATGGCGGATGACGCAAGTTTAAGTGTTAGTGGAATCCCTGCCGCCATAGCGACGAAGGATTCCCAATAGAAATCGAAATTCATTGTGCTCTCCTGACGCCACGCGAGAAGTGACGCTCAGCTGATTGCAATATGCCGCCTGATACTGATGAGATCAGCAAGTATAATGCACCGGCAATCAGGAAGAAGTTGAAAGGCAGGCCGGTTGATCCGGCACCAATCTGTGCCTGCCGCAGCAGCTCCACTACACCGGTTACCGATACCAGAGCAGATTCCTTGAGCGAGACCTGCCACACATTACCCAGACCCGGTAAGGCGTGCCGCAGAGCAAGCGGGGCAATGATCCGGCGGAATTTGAGAGTGCGGCTCATGCCGCAGGCCGTGGCTGCTTCCAGCTCGCCCTTGGCAACCGCTTTGAAAGCGCCGCGAAACACTTCAGTGTGATGTGCGCCGCATGAAATGGCAATTGCCAGCATGCCGGCCAGAAAACCCGGAAAGCCGAGAAAACCTTCAGAACCGAAAAACTTGCCGATCGCGGTAATTGCTGCACTGCCACCAAAGTAAAACAGATAAATAATCAACAGGTCGGGAATGCCGCGGATAATGGTGGTGTAACCATCGGCTATGCCGCGCGTTATGCGCCCGCCGGAGATTTTTGCCCATGCGCCGAAAACACCGATCGCTGCACCAAGCAGAAAACCGGTCACAGCAAGGGCAACACTCATCAATGCGCCGGTGAGTAGAACTTGTCCCCAGCCATCCGGGCCGAAGCTGAGAATCTCGAAAAAGCTAAGCTGCTTCATAATGATTTTGGCCGGTTATAATTAAAACAATGCGGTTCATTTGGTTATCCTGAGGCTTGCCCATGATGGTGTCGGGCTTGCAAAGCAGCACGTAAAGCCGGTCAGGTACGGAACCCTCACGGTTGCTAGGTGTATTTATATATGCTGATAAAATTCTGCGGCGCTTCATTCAAGAGGCGTTTTGCAACTTATGTGGTCAATTCAGCACAGTTTACACGCAAAGTGAGCTGTAGCCGGTTCCTAAGTCATCATAACGGAGCGCATTTATGTGCAGAAAACCTCCCAATTCTGCAAATTGGGAAAATATCGTCACGAAATGGCAGAGTATAGGCACATTAATGATCAAAAACTTGGCTTAATTTATCATATTGGGCGGAATATTTTTCAAAATGATCAAGAATTTGTATGTGTGGTGACATGAAATGGAAAAACACGGTTATCTGATCGGATGAGATCAGAGGGCGGGCAGGTTCATTGGCTATTTACCAGTGCCAAAATCAACTGATGGATATTACCACCTTGTGCCATATCTGACCGGTCGAAATCACGGCCTCTTTGTCTTTGTTCCTGAAACAGCTCAGAGAGTATTGTGTTGAGCTCGGTTTTAAAACGCGTACATTTCGGATCCGCTTTGACTGACAGGCCAACAGTTGCAGCTTCGATTTTGCGCACCATATCCTTGATGAAATCGCCGTGAATATGCTCATGTTTTTCAATGCCTGCGAAGAAGGTTTCCCAACTTGCAGCTGTATCCGCAGGAAGCTTCTGTGCAGGTTTTGGCAAGGTATAGGTAATGGTCAGTTTTGGTTTGGCTGCAACCAATGTGCAGTTACCATCATTGGTTTTGTATTTTCTCGACCAGGTCAGCGTGTAATTGGTATGTGCGATGGTGCGGATATTTTTACCGATTTTAGGACCTTTTTGACCAATCGATGCATAGAGTTCACGTCCTGTTTGGCCCGATATAGCATAGGTCTCTACTTTTTCGATTGCTTGCCAATCTGCCAGAGCTTGGCTGCTCCATAAACCGCAGAAAAGGATCAGGGTGTAATTTGTGATGCTTCGTTTCATTGCATTCTTCCGTTGCGGCTGGTCCTGAGCAAAGCCCGAAAACCTCCAAAGCTAGCGTGATATTTATTTTACATATTTAATGAGCAGGTAGTTTTTCATGATGAGCTTTACCAGACATCAGCGTTGCCAGCCATTTCGCGGATTCTGACTGCCCGCAATAGACAATAAAGACAATCAGAATTGGTACGCCGATAAAAGCTCCGGACAAGCCCCACATGAAACTTCAGAAAAACACTGAAAACACCACCGCAAACGGTGAAATAGCCAGTGAGGCACCGGTTAATCTTGGCTCGAGATAGCTGCCGATGATGAACTGGATAAAATTAAGCGACGTGAAAACCAGTGCCGCCATTTGCCAGCTTTCAAACTGCGCGATTGCAAACATGGTTGGAAAGGCGGTGGCAATGAAGGGGCCTAAAAACGGAATATAATTAAGCGCAAAAGCAATCGCACCCCATGCGGCGGCCAGTTCAAGGCCGGCAACCAGTGCAAAAATCCAGACTACCAAACCTGTCAGCAGGCTGGCAAATGTGCGCACAACCATAAAGCGACGTAATTTGACGCCGATTTCGCGATTGGCTGTCAAAATACGTGCGCCATAGGGCTGGGCAAAGGGTAGGCGTAGCCTGCGGTTAAAATCTTGCACCTCAAGCAGCCCCAGCATCACAAATATGAAGACCAGCATGGCAAATCCGGCAAAACTATTCAGTCTTCCGGCAATGTTTTGCGTAAATCCTACCAGCCAGTTCACATCAAAGCGGTCTGTCAGCGGTCCCGCAATAGCAATGCCGCGCTCTTCAAGCCAGTTGACCCAATCCAGATAAATGGTCTGAAAACGCCCTGCATTAACAAAAAGCCACTGGCCGAGCTTGCCAAATCCCCATGCAACGGAAGAGCCGATACCCAGAATAACGACAATGGTTGCACTCAGTGTAATGAGCAGTGCCAGTAATTGCGGCATATGGCGCTGCAGCAGGGCTTGTACCGGCCAGACCAGAGCAATAATGAACAGCGAGAAAAACAAAGGCACGATAATTGTTTGTGCATAATGGAAGAGGCCAAGCACAAGAATTCCGGCAATTAAAGCGCCAGCCATCCGGTTTTCTGTTCGTCCCATATCCGCCATTCCCTTTACAGATTTGACGCCTTGGTGGCGCATATGTTTTTAATCGCAGTCTCGTTGTTTTCAAGGCAGAGATTGTTATAATACAGAATATTTAAGCCTAATACTTTAGTAGGGCTATGTCGTTTTTTGCACATCTACCGCTTGCAGGATGTTAACGGATGATTTGTTCTAAACGCTATAAGTTTATCGGACTACATTTATAAATAGCCGGTTTCAGGCATGACCAATATTCTAATATGCTTGTGGGAGAGCCGGTTTATATCGAAACTTGGAGGGTTTTATGGGGTTTTTTAACAAGAAAACTGTGTTGTCGGCTGTGGCTGCTGTCACCATGACACTGACAGTGGCTGAAGCGAAAGCACAGGAATTTATCAATATTCTGACCGGCGGCACCAGTGGTGTTTACTACCCGATGGGTGTGGCGCTGGAGAAGATTTATTCAGGCATTCCAAATGCACGCCCGTCTGTGCAGGCTACTAAAGCCTCGATTGAAAACATCAATCTGATCAATAGCGGTCGTGGTGAAATTGCTTTTACTCTTGGTGATTCACTTCGTGATGCATGGGAAGGCAATGAAGAAGCAGGCTTTAAAAAGAAGCTGGAAAACCTCAGCACACTGGCGGCAATTTACCCGAACTATGTACAGATTGTTGCTTCTAAAGAATCCGGCATCAAAACGCTGGCTGATCTGAAAGGCAAACGTCTTTCGGTTGGTGCACCTAAGTCCGGTACCGAGCTGAATGCTAAAACCATTCTTGCTGCCGCTGGTCTGTCTTACAGCGATCTCGGCAAAGTAGAATATCTGCCATTCGCGGAATCAGTTGAGTTGATGAAAAATCGCCAGCTGGATGCGACTTTACAATCGTCCGGTTTAGGGGTTGCTTCATTGCGCGATCTTGCCAATGCGGTTGAGATTACAGTGGTGGAAGTACCAGCAGATATTATTGAAAAAATCGGCGCACCTTATCAGGTCAATATTATTCCGGCCGATACCTATACTGGTCAGGATAAAGATGTAACCACAGCCTCGGTGATCAATTATCTGATCGTTCGTCCGGATATGGATGAGGAACTGGTTTACCAGATGACCAAGGGCTTGTTTGAAAATCTTGATCAGCTTGCGGCTGCACATTCCGCAGCCAAAATGATCAAGCTTGACAAAGACACGCTGGTATCGCCAACGCCGATCCATCCGGGTGCGCTGCGTTATTATAAAGAAAAAGGCATCGAGTAAGCACTGTAACCGCCATTGCCTCTCTCATCCCTCTGCAGAGCTGCATGCCTTGCAGAGGGGCACCTGCACAAGCCAGTAAGGTTTGAGTTTGCAAGGTGTTAAGAGCGCAGCGGTTTCTGCCTCGTTTATTCTGCCATTTATTTCGGTCAAAATTTATGTCCTCTTCAGAACTCAATGCGGTTGATTCAGCCGAACATATTCCGGGCTGGGGTTTCAGCAGCGGCGCGCGTCTGCTGTTTGCGATTGCTGTTACTTTCTCGGCTTTTCAATTATGGACAGCGGCCTATTCGCCGTTGCCAAGCCAGGTTGTGCGCTCCCTGCATGTCGGCTTTCTGCTGCTGTTGCTGTTTGGTCTTTATGCCAATGCTGCGCCGCGTGCATCGACCACCCGAACTTTAATGTGGTCTATGGCAGTGCTGGCTTTTGTTGTCAGCCTCTACCACTGGTATTTTTACAATGATCTGATCTTGCGCGCCGGTGAGCCGACACTGCCGGATATTATTGTCGGCATTATTGCGGTTGGTTTGGTGTTTTGGGCAGGGCAGCGCATGATGGGCTGGACATTGCCGCTGATCTGCGTGATTTTTCTGTTTTACGGGTTGTTCGGGCAATATCTGCCATCGCCGCTGAACCATCGCGGTTATGATTTTGAACAGGTTGTCGAAGTGCTGTTTCTGGGAACAGAAGGCATTTACGGCACGCCGATTTATGTGTCTTCCAGCTATATTTTTCTGTTCATCCTGTTCGGTGCGTTTCTTGAGCGCGCGGGTATGATTCAGCTGTTCAATGATGTGGCAATGGGCGCAGTGGGATCATCGCGCGGCGGACCTGCCAAAGTGTCGGTTATCTCGTCCGCATTGATGGGCACCATTAACGGTTCGGGGGTGGCCAATGTGGTTACCACCGGTGCGTTCACTATTCCGCTGATGAAACGTTCAGGGTTTAAACCGGCCTTCGCAGGCGGTGTTGAGGCCGTTGCCTCAATGGGCGGGCAGATTATGCCGCCGGTCATGGGCGCAGTGGCGTTCATCATGGCTGAAACGCTTGGTCTGCCTTATCTCGAAATTGTTAAAGCAGCGATTGTTCCTGCTATTTTGTATTTCATCACCGTATTTGTAATGGTGCATCTTGAAGCCGGTCGCCTCGGTCTCAAAGGTCTGCCAAAGGCTGAATTACCAAGTGCATTGGGCGCATTGCGCAAGCATTGGTATCTGATCCTGCCGCTGGTGGCGCTGGTTTGGTTGCTATTCTCAGGCTATACACCGCTTTTCGCTGGTACTGTCGGCATGGGTTTAACCGCACTGATCATTCTTGGTGTACCGGTTTCATCGCGCATGCCAATGGCAGTCAGAGTATTGTTCTGGGTGGCGCTCGGCCTGATGTCGGCAGCAGCCTTCAGCACCAGCTTTAACATTTTCGGTTTCGAAATCCGTGGCATCACATTGATTCTGCTGCTGCTAACTGCACTCGTGCTTATCAATTTCACGGTTCGCGGTGGTCGTGCAACATTGCGCCTGTGTTTAGAAAGCCTTGCGGAGGGCGCCAAAAATGCTCTGCCGGTGGGTGTTGCCTGCGCGCTGGTGGGTGTGATTATCGGTGTTCTGGCACTCACTGGTGCAGGATCAAGCTTTGCACGTGTGATTGTGAGTGTGGGTGAAAACTCGCTATTCCTTTCGCTCATCCTGACTATGATTACCTGCCTTATTCTCGGCATGGGTATTCCGACAATTCCTAATTATATTATTACGTCATCTATTGCCGGACCGGCTCTACTGCAGCTTGAAGTGCCGCTGCTGGTCTCGCATATGTTCGTATTTTATTTCGGGATTATGGCTGATCTGACGCCACCGGTGGCTCTGGCCGCTTTTGCGGCGGCGCCAATTGCCAAGGAATCGGGGATGAAAATCGGCATGCAGGCGGTGCGGATTGCTGTGGCGGGGTTTGCTGTACCGTTTATGGCTGTATATGCACCGGTTATCATGTTGCAGGAAGGCGGAGCACTGGCTGAGAGCATGGGCTTCTGGCCGGCATTTGCCTATATGATCGGTAAAGCATTGCTCAGTATTATTATGTGGGGCGGCGCTGCCATCGGCTTCCTGCGCGGGCATCTGAAAATCTGGGAACGTGTCTGGGCTTTCCTTGCGGCTGCGATGATGCTTTCAACCTATCCGCTTAGCGATGAAATTGGCTTTACAGCCTGCATCGCGTTTATTGTCTGGCATTGGTGGAGAACCAGAGAGCCAGCGATGAAAGCGGCCTGATGGCGCTATGCGTGCTATCCGCAGCCGGCTTGCTGCGGATAGCCACCACATCTTTTATGCTGTCATGGACACATAGTGTTGAAAAAACACCATGGCAGGAAGACTGGCACATTGGTGCTGAGGGATTTGTGCTCAAAGAGGCACGTATTCAGGGCTCAGGGGCTGGTATGGAGCCGCCTGAGGATGCGGTGCTGCGCGATGGCTGGTATCATTATGTACCGAAAATTCCACCACGCCGTGAGATCACGCTTGCAGCCTCCGGTGAAACAGTGAGTGGCTGGACATTATGCGCGCAAGATCGATGCTACGAGCTTGGCATGCTCACTGAGCAACCGATCAAACTGCTGCAATGCCCATAATATGTCACTTATACACATCTAAAAAAAAATTTTTATTTTATCCAGTATAATTTAGTTCTGACCTTACTCCACCTCTCCTCTCCCCCGTAACGTTTATGTCCACTTTCTCCTTTCATCCGCGCTAATAAAACATACTAAGTGATTTTATATTGTAAGTTTTATATATTATTTGTGTTTAATTTATTTTAGTGGATTCAATCATGGTTGAGAATATTTCAGAAATTGATACTAATGACCAATTTATTGACACACATCAAGAACTTTCCTTTGATGAAAGTATTTATGAGACAGCTAATAAGTATCCGGAAAAATTGACGGCGCAACTAGCAAATTTTCATGATGTTTTCTCAGAGGGTACGCGGCTTCTTATAGATGGCTTCTTAAATGCTGATGATCGAAAAGTAGAAAATTTAAAAGAAGTCGTTTATGCAATGTTTAAAGACAACTATATGTTGAATTTTGAAGGCGACATTGAATCATTTATTGTTAAAAGAAAGGAAGTTGAAGAGCTTGCCGTTACATTAGCTGAATCATCTAATTATAATATGCAATTTAGTAAATTTACAAGATTAACAATTGATTATGCTTATAAAATGTTTGAAGGTAATAAGCATAATTCGCCTTTAATGAATATTGTTGAAGATTCTTTAAATGTTGAATATTCGAATTTATTAAATTTTGCAAAGTCGCATTTACAAGAAAATGAATTAAATCCGGATAATTTTTATTTAAGAGCAGGGCGAGTTGGAGAAGTTGTCTCAGGTAGAATACTTCATTCTGATGAGAATTATGTATCAATCGTTAAAGCTATGTTTTCTCAAGACGATCACATTACAGTAGTCAGTAGATCTGAGTTGCCCGATAAGCTCCCTCCACAACAAGAGTTAATTTCTTTTGTGGTGAATGGTATTGATTCTAATAAACTGAATACAGAGTTGCAATTACATGATAAGTCTATCTCTCCTTATAGTCGGGGAATTGCTTTAGCTATTGCTGAAGAAAGATTGGCGTGTGAAATTGAATTAGCTTCTGAATTAGCCTCTGAGGAGCGTTTGCCGGCTAAAATGACTGCTGAAGGTATTAAGGAGCTGCACCGTCGGCTTTATCAGGATTCATATGAATGGGCAGGAATAATAGATGGTAAAGATCAGTCTCGTGCTGAAGCTAATTTAAACGAAATGTTGCTCCCATTGCGGGTCTTGATTGGTGGGGGGCAACTTAATGATTTGGATAATAAAAATGAATTGTTTGTTGATGTTGCTTCGAAATTTTTAAAATCAATGGTTATTGCCTCGCCCTTTAAGGAGTATACCAGTCTGTCTACAGGGCTGGTTCTCTTAAGAGAGTTTGGTCATGCGGTAGGCATTTCCGTGAATTTAAGCACTATGTCTGAAGGGTATAAAGAATATTGTGAGGCTCAGTGTTTCGCACCCGGGCAAGGATTGGATACTCTTTACCGCTCTTTGATTACAGATTTGATTGATAATAATCGCCAGCAAAATTTGGATATTGCTAGTAAAAATATTGCATTTAATGGGCTTGATCCGAATGATTACTTCATCCGTAATGCATTAAATAATGAAAAAGTTGAAGGTAGTCTTTTTATTAAAGATAAAGATATTTCCTTAATTCAAGTTGGGTCTGACTTTAAATCACATCTTGTCATTATAGATACAAAATCAGTGACGACAGCGCAGAAAGAAAATAGGGTCTTGATTGAAGGTAATAAATTAAAAGGTATTACTTTTGATTCAAATAAGAGTGGTATAAGTAAACTTAAGGATAGTTTTTTAAATACTATAAGTAATCACTCTGGAAGACTGAATGATAATGAATTTACTAGTGGAGAACATACAAGAATCAGGGTAGGCGAAGAAAAAATATTTACTGATGAGTTAAATAAAAAGCGAGCTGAGATAGCTTCTTCTAAAAACAATCGTATTGGCGAGGTTGTTATTGTGGCTGCTCCCACGCGGGTCTATCCTGCTCTGGGGCAGATATCGATTGGCAGCGAAGATGTGGGTGGCGCTGGTGCTTTGGGTAGTGACGAGCAAGAGCATTCGCAATTCAGTGTTAATACAAATGTGACCCATGATGATAAATCTAATTATGAGCTTGATTATCCATTGTTAGGTGTTGCTTCCAGTAGCGTTCCTGATCATCGTGGAGTTCTGGCAGCGAATGCGGTTATACCAGAGATTGTTAAATTGGAACGGTCTAGGGATGAGCTTGTATATGTGCCGTTAAATAACGATAATACTGACGACGCTGATAGTGTGCCTGTTCAAGATGAGCTGGCTTCTAATACACTGGTTACTGCCAACCAAGCTGCTGGGGCTGGTCCGAGTGTCGTCATTAATGATACTATGACTGATGAACATGAAGCTTTAGCTGCTGTTAAAGAGGCCGAAGTTGTAAGTGACCGCAATGGCGCGGTTATAGCTGAATACTTGGGAGATTTAGCAGGTGAAGGACGCAGCAGCCAGCCAGATGTTATTAGAACGTGGTTCATGGAAGGGCTTACATCACGTGACAAACCTTCTTTAATCGATAATGAAGAGACCGAAAGAGCTTCAGTTCCTTCGCAGTATATTTTTGATGAATCATATTTATTGAGTATTTATAATGATCTATTTGAGGGGTACAATAACTTATATTTAAATGATGCTGATAAAAATACAGAGATATTGTTAAAGCTGCATAATATTTTAGAGCCTTTACGCGAATGTGACGGCTTAGTGCCTAGTATTGATAAGTTCTGTGAAGTGTCATCTCAAATTATGACGCGTATGCATTTCTACGCCCCTTTTGATAATACTGATGATAATAATAAAGTAGTCGAAGCTTTCATTACTAAGCTTGGCGCGGTTCACGAACTGAATGTTGACTTTAGCCGTATACAAAAAGAGCGTACAGATTACGCGTCTAATTGCGCACGTACTTCTGTGTTTAATTCATCTTATAGGCAAATCGTTTGGGATGCTTGTAGCCCTGAGCGGCTTAAAGCTTTAGATATGGCAAAAGAGGCAATAATTAACAGTAATATAAATGTTACACCCATCATTAGGACTGCTTATCCTTATGAAAAAATTACTGGAGATATTGTTCGATATGACGATAGTATTGTATGTATACGACCTTCAAATGGCTCTATAGGCAATAACTCTGACCATATTATTGTAGTAGATCGAAGAAATTTGCCTGAAGGTCAGCTGAACTTAAATGAAAAGGTGTTTTTCACAGCGAATTTAGATTTTTCATACTTGAAAGATAGCGAAAGTGAAGTTCAATCTTCACGTCCTTTCTCAAGAAAGCAAAATGTACCCAATCAAGATTACGCATTTAGCGATAACAATGGAAAAGAAGTATTGTTTAGCAAGCGTAATTATACGAACGCTAAGGAATTTCAAGAAAATATATCATATTATACTGATAACAGCATGAAGTTTAATGCGGCAGCATTATCATCTAATGATTTTAAGTTTAGTGCGCCTTACCTAAAGTTTCTTCATCATTCTCTTTATAGCGACATTTTTGACTGGGCTGGACACATACGAACTGAAGAGGTTATTTCAAGGGGTGGCTCACTGAAAGTGGATATGAGTTTAGATAGCGGCAGCCTAGCTCATGATTTAGACGTTGCTCTCGCACCCCTTAGTGATCCAGATAAATTAAGAAACCTTAGCACTCTTGAGCTTGCAAAGGTTATGAGTAAATCTATAGAGAATGTAGATTATATAAAGCCTTTCCACCATGGTAATTTAGAAGCAATGCAATTGTTTTGTACTAAGGTGGCTGCTGCTTGTGGAAAAGATTTGAATCTTAAATACATCACCCCAAGTGCACTAAAATATGCTCTTCAGGTATCTCTGTTGGATTGTGATAGTTCAGTTTTGCAAGATTTAATACATTCTGCAATGGATGAACAAAGCAAAGAAAGAATGGATCTCTCCAAGAATGCTTTGCAGGACGCTGGAGTGAATTATAGCTCAGATACTGTAATATTAACGCCACGCGTGGGTAGTGAGGTTACAGGAAAGCTCATCCGGACTTACGATCATTTTGCATTTATAGAAAATATAGAATCCGGAATTACTAAAATTTCTGTTGTTGATCTTACTGATTTTATGAAGACTGGGTGTTCATCAGATGAATACCTTAGATTTACAGTAAGTAATGACATAAATCGTGATTATATTTCTTATTATACTGATGACATTGATAATCACAGTGTCCAAAATGGCCAGTTTGTCAGCAATGGAGCGAATGTTCTTCGTAATAAATTCAATTATAAAGAACAGTCGTTATTATCGGAATCGATTAGTAGAAACACTATAGTTCCGGCTGAAATTCTAAGTGAAATTTCAAACAAGCACGATTTATCAGATGTTAATCTTTTAAAAGAGATTCACTCTGTTATGTATGGTGATATATATGCTTGGGCTGGGCATACAAGAAATGAGACTGTTGATATAGACGGGGTTCGTCTCAGTACAATGCATAATAAGATGGTGTTTAATAATAATGATAATCTACATAATAGATTAAGTACTCATAGCGAAAATATTATGAATGAACTTGATAAGGCGCTGGAGCCTTTGAAAGATATTAATTCATTAAAAAAATTAGATAATAATCAGTTTGCAGCTCGACTTGGCTCGGTGCTCGCTAAATGCAATAGGATACAGCCTTTCGCGGATGGAAATATGCAGGCTCTTATGGAGTTTGCTATGGTTGTAGGCGAGAAATGCAATCGCCCCTTTGATTTTGACTGTTCTGCAAGCGAGCTTTCAGATGGGCTAAGGCGAGCGCAATTTATTGAAGAGTATAAAAATGAAGAAAGTTTTGTTGTAGGGCAGCCAACAATCTTGGAAAAAGAAGTTGCAGCCGAATCTATTCTGGATGGCATATGGAGGCTTTCCGGCCCGTCTGTGGTATCTGGTCGAGCGAATAGCCGCGCTTTGCATGATAATGCTGCTAGATTGCCTGAGGCTAAAGTATCTGAGCCGGTCCTTGCGCATTCTCAACAGCCACAAGCTAATTTCATACCATCTTTTGTTGCCAATCAAAATTTCCAAAACCCCATTAACCCATGCTCTGGATCAAGGCCTGATATTAACGATGATTTTAACAAGGCGACCTCATTTTTAAAAAATAATGCGAGTGATTATGATAATAATATCGACTTTTCAAAGTCTATATCTATGAATAAACAACTCAGTTTCGACAATAATATTAAAATATGTACTTATGTACGTTAATAAAATTTAATAATTTATTTGATTATTGCTATTGGTGGTATTTATGAAATTTGTAGTCGATGATGATTTTTTTGTACATATAATTTTACTTATAATATCAATAGCAATAATTCATTTTATGAGTGTGGGTATAGCTCATGCAGAAACAATAAATGAACAAGGTGCGTTTGGTCCTCTTACAAGTGTACTTAGTTTAATTGTTGATTTTATAACAGGTCCGTTCGGCCGTATGGTAGCAATTATTGCGGTTGTAGGGTTGGGATTTATGACATTCGCAGGGCGTCTGTCTTGGATGACTGCCGGATCTGTAATTATGGGGATTGGCTTAGTATTTGGAGCAACAATGATGGTTGATCAGATTGTTGCGCATATAGGTAAGTAACATGTCCTTATATCAAGATGAGAAGCCATGTTTAACACCGCTTGTTATCGGTTTAACCCGCTCTCCAACACTATGGGGTGTACCATATATGGCTTTAGTTCTTGTTATCGGTTTTACACTGATTTTTTGGCTTGCTGTAGCATCACTATGGACACTTATAATTGCGCCTTTTGGATATTTTATTCTGTTCGGCCTATGCGCGTGGGATAATAAAATACTTGATGTCATTCAAGTCGCTTTTTCAAAGACGCCATCAGTTCCAAATAAATCTGCATGGGGCTGTAATTCATACGGAGCTTGACACAATGTTAAGTGAAATAAAAGCGGATTTGGGCTTCGGTAGGCTTCTCGGTAAAGAACGCCCCATTTCAACGCATATACCATATTTACGGCATGTTTCGGATAAAATAATTGGCTTAGAAAATGGAGCATTGCTTGCCGTTATTAAGTTGGATGGCTTGTTTTTTCAAACAATAGATCAGGCAGAGCTTAATATGCGCAATGTTATGCAAAATACTATGTTGCGAGGATTGGGAACTAGTCAATATTCACTCTGGTCTACAATTATAAGGCGTGAAGTCAAAATAGATATCTCAGGAAAATTTAACGATCCTTTTTGTGAAATGTTGAATACACGCTATATGGAAAGATTAAGTACCAAGCGTATGTTCACGAACGAAATTTATCTCAGTATCGTTCGTGCTGGAAAGCGTGGTGTGCTTGGTATCGGTGAAAGTATCTGGGGATGGCTTCACAAAACCGGCGATTCTGAAGATGAGAAAGTTCAATTAAACAAGAACATTGATGAGTTTGCTGAAGTAATAGGTAATATTACCAAGGATTTGTTCAAATACGGCGCACGAACACTTGGTATCGTCAAGCGGGAAGGAGAGCTATATTCCGAGCAATGTGAGTTTCTTAATAGTATAGTTTCATGCGGTGCAGCTCGAAAAATGCGTTTATCACGCATGGCAATAAGAAACCATCTTGGCCAGTCAAGGTTGTACTTTGGAAGGCGAACATTGCAAAGCCATGGGGCGACAGAGGTTGATGATCGCTTTGGCGCGTTGATATCAATAAAGGAATATCCGCCTTTTACAGCACCGGGACTTTTAAACGGGTTGCTGCATGCCCCACATGAGTTCATTTTGACGCAATCTTTTACGATTGCTGACAAGCCTGTCGCTCTTGAGCGCATAAGTCGTTTACAGCGTCAAATACAGGCATCGGATGAAGGGGGTAGTCAGGTCGAGACAGATATTGATTTTGCTCTTAATTCAATCATGAATCAGGAGGCTGTCTTTGGCTATCATCATTTATCGCTTCTGTGTCTGTCGAGGACGCTAGAGGGCGTTAATCGCTCTGTGTCTGATCTCGGTGCGGCTCTGTCTGATGTGAACATCAACTGGCTTCGTGAAGATTTGAACCTCGAGGCGGCATTTTGGGCGCAACTACCTGGTAATCATGCTTATATAGCACGCAAAAGCATGCTTTCGAGCGAGAATTTTGCAGGCTTATCGTCAATGCATAATTTTGCCCGTGGTGAACGTGAAAATTTGCATTGGGGCTCGCCGATAACCGTACTGGAAACGACGTCCAAAACCCCGTATAATTTTAACTTTCATCGGCGTGATATAGGTCATTTTCTTGTGACCGGGCCAACAGGCTCAGGTAAAACTGTTGTCCTGACATTTTTGCTGGCACAGGCTTTTCGTATAGCAGAGCCACTTAAAGTCGTTTTCTTTGATAAGGATCGTGGCGCCGAAATATTCATTCGTGCCATCGGCGGTATTTATGAGGTGCTGACACCAGGTGTTTCGACTGGCTTTAATCCGTTACAAATGAATAATACTAGTGTGAATCGGGCTTTTTTACTGCGTTTATTTAAATCTATGCTTCGTGGTAAAAATCATAAAGAAATATCCTGTGAAGATGAAGGCATATTAGAGAGTGCCCTTTCAAGGCTTATGAAGGCGCCGGTAGAAAAGCGAACAATAGCAAATCTCGCTTCGTTGCTGTTGGGGCGTACGCGTGCTGATGCCAATGATCCGTTTTCACAGTTACGTCCATGGTTTGAAGGTGAAAAATCCTGGGTGTTTAATGCCGAACATGACACTTTAAACTTGGATAGTAAGCGTATTTTTGGGTTTGATATGACTAGCATTTTGGCCGATGCAGAATTGCGTACGCCAATATTGCTTTACCTCTTTCATCGATTTGAGGGGTTGATGAATGGAAATCCTATAATGTTTTTTATGGATGAAGGCTGGCATTATTTACAGGATGAAACTTTTAGTAATTTCATCGTGGATAAGATGAAAACTATAAGAAAACTGAATGGTGTATTCGGGTTTGGTACGCAATCTGTGGCTGACATTGTATCAGCTAAAGCATCACATACAATCATTGAACAAGCCGCAACACATTTACATTTTCCAAATGCTCGCGCCGCTGAGGAAATTTACGTCAAACGCTTTGGGCTTACATACAAGGAATTTCAATTCATAAAACGCACGGCGCCTGAAGCACGCACATTTTTGATCAAGCACGGTAGTGAATCTCTGATCGCTAAATTGGATTTGTCGGACATGCCGGATATTATAAAAGTTTTATCCGGCCGAAAAGAAACCATTGAGCTTTGTGAGGCTTTACGCAAAAAATACGGAGATCTCCCCGCCCAATGGCTTCAGCAGTTTTATTTAGAAAAGTATAGTACAGAATAAATGTATTTATGAATTAAAATTATACAGTTATTAATAAAAAGTGGTGTTTGTTATGAATTATATTAATAAATATATTTACAGGTCGACGTTTATTCTATTTTTAAGTCTGACTGGCTCAAGCTCCGGCTTTGCAGAAAGTAAAGTAACCCCAGTTAATCCGAATAGCCATAACGTTGTTTTGGGACAGGTTGATTTAGCAAAATTTTCAAGTGAAGGAGCTCCTTTGCAGGTTATGATCAATAAGGTGGCCAAGAATGACAGCGCCAATCGTACTGCAAATTTTATTAATGCGCTGCACTTGGTAAAAACCCCCTCTGGTGGTTATGGAGGGCAGCTTGCTAGTGATAAGTCATATCAAAACATGGTTGAATCTTTAATAGATGCCTATACCAATGCAAATGCAGAAAATATTTCACCTGAAAATATACACATGGATATCAAGGACTATAATAAAGATAAAATAAATTTAAACGATATTTATTATGCTATTAACAAAAATACAGAAGTTCAAATTAATATTTTGAATAGTGAGAACTTATTATTAGAAGATATTCGATCTATAATTAAGGCAATTTCAGCGCAAAATGCTGTATATCTTACAGATGTTTCAAAATCAGCAAATTTATTTAAATAAAATGAAGAATATTTCAAGGTTTATAATTTTAGGTTTAATTTTTGTTTCCGGTTGCAGCTCTACGAAAGAGCTTTCTGCGCCATGTCGTAGGCCTGCGCTCCTCGTTCCTTACGGTCCAAAAGCATACCTTGATTGTCGCAGTATGATGGAAGTAAATGCGCCGCTATTGGTTGCACCCAAACCAAGTATTGTCCAACCATGAAGTCGGGTGGAGTTTTCGTTTATGGATGATTTTATTGGAAATGTAATTGATCGTTTTCATCATGTTGGTCAGAATTTTGTAGAGCATACCTACCGTACTATTAGTATGGAAATCCTGCCTGTTTTATATTTTTTATTTGTAATTTATATTGCGTATTACGGTATACAAGTCGCCACTGGAGTAGCAAAGTTAAGTATTGGTGACATTATATTGCGAATTTTACGTATAATGTTGATACTTGTTTTTACTAGGAACTGGATTTACTTCAATCAGTATATTATGAGTTGGATTACAGAGATTCCAGAGCGATTAGGTACAGTTTTGTTATCTAGTAATACGCCAAGCGCCACATCTGTATCTATGGGGCTTTCTAATCTTTGGTTTTCAGCTGTAGAGGTCGCTTCAGCATTTGCACATCAAGGAGGGATAATGTTTCCATTTCCTTGGTTTATAAGTGTTATTATATTTATTGTTGTAGGCGTTTTTATTGGAATTGCTTTTGCATTGTTGATATCTGCTCAACTAATTCTTTGGGCTATATTAGCAACAGCTCCAATTTTCATACCTTGTATGATGTTTAAATTAACGCAGGAAATTAGTATGGGGTGGTTTAAGCAGCTCATTACTTATGCGTTAATGCCGCTCTATATATATATAATTGCAGCATTCTTTACTATTAACATGGGTCCGGATTTAAGAGCAGCTACTCTAGCAAGTACTTCACGAGCTTTGATTGTAAGTGACGCTATATCTTTCCTGTTGCAAGCTTTAGCGGGCATTTATGTACTTTTGAATATACACCAGATCGTGCAGGGTTTGGTTGGGACTACGATGGCGAATATGGTTAGCGAAGCCGGTCAATGGGCTAAATCGGTAGCTACTAATGCTCCAGGTACTGCCTATAACCTGGCTAAATCGGGCTTTAGTAAATTTAATAACACTCAGAAAGCACTTCGTACTAAGAGTGCATCCGAGCCCTAATTAATTGGGTAAGTTATTACAGTAGGGTTGGTAATTTTATCGGTAGCTTGAATCTATTTGGATTAAACTTAGGGTAGAGCTTCTTTTGTAATAGTCAAAGAAGTCTATCTTGAATCAGTATTTGATCTGATAAATATAAACAATAATACTTATAATAATAAAATTATTATACACCTAATAATAGAATGAATTGGTAGCTATGAATGATAATGAAGCAGAAATGCAAATTTATTTTCAGGACGGTCAGATTTGGGAGCAGCAAATCATTAAAAGCGCCATGCGGTCACGAGCTTTAGCGTGGTTGCTTGCCTGTCTTTTTGTAGTGATTACAATACTGCTTTTACTGGCTTTTATAGTGATGTTGCCGCTTAAGACGGTGGAGCCCTATATCGTCGAAGTAGATAAAAGCAACGGCTATCTTGAGGTGAAAGCCGGTTTAACAGGGGGCATGAATATCAGTGACCTTGAGGCTGTGACACAAGCTAATATTGTAAAATACATACGTGTTAGAGAAGGGTATGATCCAGTAGCCATTCAGGAGAATTACAAAATAGCAGCATTGTTTTCAACAGATAATGCTGCACGTGATCTTGAGGCGCTTTATAATGTATCAAACCCTGGAAATCCTGAAACTATACTTGGTCATGATAAAGTAATACTTGTTGATATCATATCCGTAACATTGCCAAATAAACATACTGCACTGGTACGCTTCACGACAACGGAAAAAGGGCCGGCAAACACAATAAGACAGAATTATATCTCTGTTGTACGTTTCCGATATAGCAACATTCCTGAAAGAAATGAGTGGCGTTTTGAAAATCCGTTGGGTTTTCAGGTCTATGACTATCGGCGTGATCAGGAAAATCTACCACAAGAGAGCGATGCGCAATGAAGCGATTTTTAATTGCATACGCAGTAAGCGCCTTGTTTACCTTACAAGGGAATGCAGCACAAACGCCACGCCCCGGACATCTGGATTCCCGTGTTACTTCGGTTCCTTATCAGGAGAACAACGTGGTGCAGGTTTCTGCAACCTATGGAATTTCGACCATGATTATTTTTGATGATGATGAAAAATTTCAAACAATTTCATTAGGCGATACGGCTAGCTGGCAGGTTGTGCCCTCTGAACAAGAGAATATTCTTTTTATAAAACCCGTTGCCAAAAATGTTGATACAAATATGGATATTGTAACAACAAAACATGTCTATTTTCTGGAACTAAAAGATACGCCATCCACGACGCCAAAAGTTTTCGGAATACGCTTTATCTACCCTAACAAACAAAATGATGACAAGCTTTGGAATGAAGCAAAGCGCCGCGCTGCATTGCCTAACCTGACTGGCGCAGATATGCCACATTCAAATATGAATTATGCTTTTTCCGGTGACCCTGTTTTAAAACCGGACTTGATATTTGATGACGGTAAGAAAACTTTTTTTAAGTTCACATCGAAAGTTCCTGCAATATTTGCAGTTAATCCTGATTATTCTGAAACTTTGCGTAATTTTAGGAAGGAAGGTGAATATCTCGTGCTGGATGGTGTTTCTCCGCAATATACCTTGCGTGACGGGGGGCAGTGGGTTGCCATTTTCAATCTGAAACTACCGGATTTTACCCCCATGGGGCGCTCTCTATTGGGCGAACATTCCGGTATTCTATCCTCAAAATGATAGGATAAACCAGCGTGGAAAGAACACCCGAATTAAAGACGAGCTTATCTTCAGATCATCCAAGCGTGATCGAAAAAAAGACTAAACGTAAAAAGTTTTATATAATTTTAGTGGCTATTTTTGTGATGGGGTTGATTTTTATTATCTTGTCCCACCTGTTCACGACACAAAAGCAGAGGCCTGTTGTTGAAGAAGAATTTCATACCTCGGGCTTTCATCCACCTGCACTGACGACCGAGAAAAAAATTCCTGAAGGCATAAAGCGTGATGAGTCTTTGATTGTTTTACCTACAACACCGCCACCGCCTCCGTTAACAGCGCCTGTTACAGCATTGGCGCCACCGGTAACGCAGCCGGAAGCACCGGTTACTGAAACTTTTCCAGATCGTTATAAGTCTAATCTGATTGTTTTTGATGCGCATAATCAAATGCAAGCTGATGTAAAGCAGCAAGGTAATATAGATAGATTCAGTGTTGGCGATGATGATGCCAATAATAAATTTATAAATTCCGTTTCCCAGAATACCAACCCTTCAGAAACAGCAATAAAGCTTAATCGCACGGATGCTTTGGTTGTGGAAGGCACGCTTATCCCGGGTCTGCTTGAGACGGCGATTAACAGTGATTTGCCGGGGCAAATCCGTGCCATTACCTCGCAAGATGTTTATTCTTTTGATGGCCGAAGGGTACTCATTCCGCAGGGAACAAGATTGATTGGTGAGTATCAATCTCAAATTCTTGAGGGTCAAAAACGTATTCTGGTGATGTGGACACGTCTGATACGTGACGATGGTGTTTCAGTTCGTTTGAAATCGATTGGAACCGACAGCTTGGGACGCTCCGGTTTGACAGGTGATGTTGATAATAAATGGCTGCAACGTTTTGGATCCGCAGCTTTGATTTCGATGGTCGGCGTTGGGATGGATTATATGGCATCGCGCGGTGCGAGTGATAATCCTTGGTATATGCAAAGCAATGCCGATATGGCCAGAGCACATTTACAGAAAGATATTGCAAAAACTACGAATGATTTAGCTAATCAGGCTCTGGGTAAAAACTTGTATATTCCGCCAACAATTACCGTTAATCAAGGAGAGAGAATTTTTGTCTATGTTCGACAAGATCTTGATTTTTCAAACCTTTATCCAGACCCGGTAAGACAAGCATTGCAGGAGATTAAGCGTGAGCGCAGCCATCACTGAAGCGGAGCCACATGACCGGCATTATTTTTTAAATTGTGCTTTTGCGCCAATAAAGCATCTCCTTAACGATCCGGATATAGTGGAAATCAGCATTAATAAGCCGGGGCATGTCTATGTTGAAAGAATTGGTAGTGCGGCGATGGAGTTTCATCAAATAGATGAACTCACCAGTGGTGAAATTCAAAATATGGGTGAGCGGGTTGCTGCAGCAACGGATCAGTTTATTTCCAGTCGGCATCCACTTGTAAGTGCAGCTTTGCCAACGGGTGAGCGTATTCAGGTCGTTTTACCACCGGCAACGCCCGATGGCGGTGCTATATCGATACGTAAGCAGGTTTTGGTCAACTATACGCTCAAAGAATAGTGTGACCAAAGTATTGTGGGTGATGTTTCTCGTCAGGCTGAGGGTATGAATGAAACAGACACCACACTGATTAATTGCCTGCAAAGCAATTCTATTTACGAGTTTATCAAGACAGCTGTTACCAATCGTGTTTCATTATTGATCAGCGGTGGAACGTCATCCGGAAAGACTACTTTCCTCAATGCATGTTTACAGAATATTGATCCGTCTGAGCGGATCATTACGCTTGAAGACACGCGTGAGCTATTTCCCATACAGCCCAATATTGTGCACTTAATTACCTCAAAAGGCGACCAGGGGACCGCTGATGTCACAATATTAAGCCTGTTGGAAGCGGCGTTGCGAATGCGTCCGGATCGAATTTTTGTCGGAGAAATTCGTGGCGCAGAGGCTTTCGCTTTCTTGCGAGCAATCAATACCGGACATCCCGGATCAATATCGACGATCCATGCTGATACACCTATGGGAGCCTATGAACAATTAGCATTGATGATGATGCAGGCAAATATGACTGCGGGGCTGACCAAGGAAGAACTCATGCATTACATCCGCACGGTGATACCGATTGTCATACAGTTGCGGCGACAAGGCGGTAAGCGAAGCATATCTGAGATCTATTTTGCAAAGGTGCAAAAATGAAGTTTCTCATTCGTGCGGGGCATGGGCTGTTATGGGGCTTGATAGCCTATATCTTGTGGACACTGGGCTACGGTATTTTACTGTTTAGCTTTTATGGCGAAGAGAAAATCTTACATACAATTGTTACAAGCAATCCCTTTATTCCACTTCTTCAGCTTTGGTATTATAGTCAAAATCTGATTTTATTACAGATATCTGCAGGAGCCTTGATCATTACTGGGCTAATTATCAGTGTTGCTGCATACATTATTTATAGGCCGAGAAAAAACCTGTTCGGTGATGCCAGCTTTCAAGATATGAAAACACTGCGCAAAGGAAAGTGGTTTCGGAAGGAAGGCCATGTTTTCGGGCGGATAAACGACAATATCTTGCGTTGTAAAGATGACCGGCACCACCTCATCATCGGCCCGACCCGTTCAGGTAAAGGGGCAGGCTATGTAATTCCCAATGCACTGATGCATAAAGGATCGATGGTCGTCACTGATCTTAAAGGAGAGATTTTTGCAGCAACTGCAGGCTTTCGTCGGAAAAACGGTAATCAGGTCTTTCTATTTTCCCCGGGGGCGGAAAATACCAATCGTTACAATCCGTTAGATTTTATACGGCAAGGACGCGGTAATCGAACCACAGATATACAAAACATTGCAACAATTCTTGTTCCTGAAAATGAAGGGTCAGAAAACGCGGTCTGGCAAGCGACGGCGCAACAGTTGATGGCTGGTGTTATCAGCTATATTTTGGAAAGCGCATTTTATAAAAACCGGCGTAATCTGGGTGAGGTCAATTCTTTCTTTAATGCCGGCGTGGATTTGCAAGCTATGATGAAATTTATCATCAGCAGAGAGCCGGAACTTTCCAAATTTACTGTGGAGAGCTTTAACTCCTATACTGCCTTGGCAGACCGTTCGGCAGCTTCAGCACTTCTGGATATTCAAAAGGCTCTGCGTCCTTTTAAAAACGAGCGGATTGTCTCGGCCACTAACACGACTGATATTGATTTGCGGGCGATGAAGAGACGGCCTATTTCTGTTTATCTGGCACCGAATATTACTGACATTACCCTGCTGAGACCGCTTTTAGTGCTGTTTTTACAGCAATTGATGGACATACTGACGCTGGAACATGACCCTCATTCGGTACCGGTTTATTTTCTGCTGGATGAGTTTCGCCAGTTGCAAAAAATGAACGAAATTATGACTAAGCTTCCTTATGTGGCGGGGTACAATATCAAGCTGGCTTTCATCATTCAGGATCTGAAAAATCTTGATGAAATTTATGGTGAAACTGCACGTCATTCTCTCTTAGGTAATTGCGGCTATCAGCTAATCCTTGGGGCAAATGATCAGGAAACTGCAGAATACGCATCGCGATCACTGGGAAAACGTACAATTTATTATAAAACGGAAACAGTAACCTTGGAGTTATTTGGCTTTAACAAGCGCACAAAAGTTGAGCAAGTACGTGAAGTCGATCTTATGTTGCCGCAGGAAGTTCGTCAGCTGAACGAAAAGAAGATGATACTTTTTGTTGAGGGGCAGCGCCCTATATTTGCTGATAAAATCCGATTTTTCGAAATGGAGCCTTTCAAATCGGCAGAAATGTTTTCCAGAACTAATAAACCTATTATACCTGCTGTCGATTATCCGGCGCCACAACCTGTACCCGTTTTAACCGAGCAATATAGTGTCACCACAGCGCCACCGGATAGCCCTCCTACAGAGAGTGGCTGATAGTTCTCTGTGATTGCGAACTTTCAATTAGCCCGCCAAGATGCTTCTTTTGTTATGCGTGGTGTGCATGCCCAGCTATTCATATTGATCATGAATGGCTTTTACTTTTGCAATATCTGGTTTTACATATGTCGCTTTTGGACGCCTTTTAGCGCGCGTGCGGGCCGGCTAACTCGATTTTTTGCTAAAATTTATTTTAAAAAGAACATGGTTTTTTGCTGTCTTGGATGCTGAAAATGTATCTGCGCCGGATAATAGTAGCAAAAAACCAATCTTCTCAAATGCTTGCAGTTATTTATATGTTATTAAAATGGTAATTAATTAAATTAATAATTTCTTATTTTAGATAAATGGACTATTGAGGGCAAATACAGAGTCGCTGTCTTATTTGTCGTAATTAAATTTGCGCAAAAACTTATAATATTCGGTTTAACCGCCGGTTTCATGCAGGAGGCGAAATGCTCGTGGGCGTTTCCAAAGAATGGCAGGCGCTAATGCCTGTAGATATAAAAGTGCAAGTTTTTTCACATAATTTATTGAAGACAGCAGACACCAGTCAATGATCATGAAAATTTTAAGAATGAAGCAGTGGCTTGCGAAAGCCGCTGGCGTAGCTGTATGTGTTTCGGCTTGTTTTGTTCCTGCTGCTTATGCGCAAACCACAGGCGGCTGGACACTCAATATCAACAATACCGGTTATAATCCGCTGCCTGCAGGCGGGTTGCTGCCATATGCGGTTCGTATTGATAATAATGACAATAAAGCTAAGCCCGCATCGAAAATAACATTTACGGTGCCAGCAAATACTGTCTATCTCGGTGTGGATGGTCTGCAGGGATGTTCGCCAGATCCTGATAGTGCTGAGCCGGTATTGGATGCGCCATTAATTGTAACTTGTGATGTGGCGGCGATTAATCCCGGCGGACATATTGATGCAAAAGTAAATATGCGTCCGATGGTAACCGGTACCGTTAGTCTGTCCGGTAAGATTACCAATCCTGATAATGAGGCCGGCAACCCGGGGCCTTTTTTTGAGCGTAAGACTACGATTGAAAAAGGTGCTGACCTTGCTCTGAGCCTTCAGGTCGAAAAATCTGAGCTGCAAGCAGGATCGGAAGCCAAGTTTACTGCAAAACTTGTAAATAACGGACCATCAGAAGCCGGAAGCGCTAAGCTGTCGATGCCGTTGCCGATTGGTTTGTCGGCAGATGGCCTCCAGCTGCCGCAATATTGTTCTTATCTTGCGCCGGATATTCTGTGTGACATACCGGGGCCGATCGCTGTTGGAGCGGAAATAAATCTGCCATTTTCAGCGCAGGTAATCACAAAAAATGCTTCGACAATCACGATTTCAGCTAAACTTACATCTGATTTGCCGCGCGATCCGGTTAATATCAATAATGATGCTGACATCAGTATATCTGTTATTGAGGGAACTGATGTAAGTCTTGGTAAAACCCGTGATCCTCAGGGACTTTTACTCGTTGGCGGGAAAGTCAGCTTTACGCTGCAGCCGCGCTATGCCGGAACTGAGCCAACTCAAGCTAACATTGAAGACATTCTGCCTGCTAACTATAAATTTGTCAGCGTCAGTGCAGGTCCCGGCTGGAGCTGTCCGGTTTCCGGTCAGACTATCGCTTGTGTATATCAAAAATCTGCCGGAAGTGATTATACCGCGCCAATTATTATTGAGGCGATTGCTGAGCTGCCCACTGAGCAGGCAGACGGCGTAACCAATATCGCTACCGTTTCATCGCCGGATGAAAATATAGATGCACAGGATAATAATAGCGCAGAAGACGGTAAGGCAAATATTGCCAATCCGGTTATCGATTTGGTTGCTCATAAATCAGGGCCGCCGCGTGATCTGGTAACAGTTGGCAATTCTTATAATTTTGAGCTCTTTACTGAAAATGAAGGGAATGCCGGCTTTTTTGGTGAGCTTACAATTACCGACAGGCTGCCTGAAGGTTTGACGCTAACCGGCGTTGTTGAGCCGAACGGCTGGAGCTGCTCACCGCAAAAGGTGGTGGGGCCTGCGGATATTGTCTGTACCACAAATCAATATACCAAAGAGAACCCGCTCGGTTCCTTTGAGAAGACCGCACCTATTGTGTTGACCACGAAAGTAACCGGTACCGGCAAAATTTCCAATGGTATGCTGGTTTCATTCGATGATTATAAGAATATTGATGCGAAACCCGGCAATAATGAAACCTCAGCCGGTGTAACCAGTGCTGATGATGATCATTGGGCTGATATTAGTGTCAATAAATCGGTTGTAGCCCCTTCGCCTGCTACTCTGAACGCCGGCGAAGAAGTTACTTTCCGTATGGAAATTGTAAATCACGGTCCGGGCGATGCCGAAAATGTAGTTCTGGATGATCGCCTCAATGACATTGTTTCCAGCGAAACCGGTGGGAAGCCTGTCCAAATTGTACCGCAGTTTACTACGGGACTTGGCAGAGGTATGCGCTGTGATGCCGAAAAAGGCAGCGATTATTACCGTAATTTGCAATGTATTATTGATACATTGCCGAAATGCGAAGCGGGCAAAGATTGTCCGGTTGTAAATGTAACGGTTCGTGCCGGTAGTCAGGGTGCAAAAACCAATACTGCTGTAGCATTTTCTACTATCACGCCCGATAATAATCCTCTCAATAATACAGCGAGCGCAGGCTATACTGTTATTGGTAAAACTGATGTTGAAGTCAAAAAGGTCAGCCCTGCCTCATCCGCAGGCGTCGCGGCGGGTCAAGAGCTTGTTTATGTTCTGACTGCGCGCGTTCTGGGTACCGGTTTGAGTGATGCTGATAATGTGGTTATCACGGATATACTCCCCAATGATCTGCGCTTTGTCAGTGCTGTTGCCAATGGCGGCGGCGTCTGCACGACCTCGCTGACACCGGGCATGATCACCCGTGCTGGTGCAAATACGATCAGTTGTGATTTTGGTACACTCAAGAATGGTGCGCAGGAGACTGCAACTATTATTGTTATTCCGACAACTAAGTTGGCTAAGCAGGAAATTACCAACTCTGCAACCATAACGACCTCGACTGCTGAGCCGAACAAAAGTAACAATCAGACACAACTGCCGGTTAATATTCTGCCGCCGGAACTGGATCTGATTGTCACGAAAACAGACAGCACTGATCCGTTAGAGATTGAGGCGAGCACAGTCTATACAGTGACAGTTCGCAATAGCGGTCCTTCGGATTCGTTCAATATCAAAGTCATTGATAAACTGCCGCTAACAGGCTTGGCTAATCCGCAATTATTGACCACGCCTGCCAATGGAAGTTGTGTTATTTCCAATGGGAGTCCTACTGTTGCAGGCGGCACAATTAACTGTGATATACCGTATTTGGCCGCCAATACATCGGTTAATTTCACTGTTGATATGAAAGGTGTTGCGCGCGGACGCCATACCAATAATGTTGAAATTTCATCGGATGAAATCCTTGGGAACTATGAAGGCCCTGCCGATAATAACACGGATTATGAAGACACAACTGTTCGCGTAAAGTCTGATCTTGTCGTTACCAAAACGCCAAGTGTAACCACGGTTGATCTGCGTGAAGAGTTTTCGTGGACAATTACCGTTCACAATAAAACAGGCGCCGGTCTGGATGTCGCCGAATTTGTAACATTGGTTGACGAATTGCCAGACGGCATGGAGCTGACAGCGCCGCCTGTGGCTTCGGTTGGCCGCTGCACAGGCAAAGAAGGCGACCGTAAAATTAGTTGCGAGCTTGGTGATCTTGCCACAGGCGAGACGGTAACCATTACTCTGAAAACCAAGATTACGAAAATGTCTGCGCAGGCTGTTAAAAATACAGCAACGGCTGATACTTTGTCGTTTGATCAGGACATAACAGATAACACTGCGTCTGGCGTTGTGAGCACCGTTAAAGGTAGCAGCATCAGCGGTACAATCTATCGCGATTTTGATAAGAATGACCTGCAGGCAAGCACAGATACCGGTATTGCCGGAGTTCCGGTTACTGTTACCGGTACTTCGAAATATGACGGCGCTACCATCACCCGTACATTAAATACCGATGCCAAGGGTGATTATTCCTTCACGGATCTGCCACCCGGAACTTATACCGTTTCTTATGGCAAAATCAGCGAGGAACATCTCGTAGATGGTAAGGCGCTTCCTGCTGCCAATGGTGTCGGAGAAGCAACGATACCAACTGCAAGCGGCGTTAACACCATCAATGGTATTGTCATTACCAATGATTTTGCTGCTGTTAAGCACGATTTTACCCGTGTTCCGGTTGCGCGTATCGGCATTGGCAAAGTAGCAGGCTCTGTTAATGCGGAACCAGATGGCAATATCGTTGTAAAATATAATTTACACATCAAAAACCTCAGCCTTGAACCGGTGGCTGGTATTACTGTCACTGACAAGCTGAGTGACGGGTTCAGAAACTTCGGTACACATAATAGTCCACAAGCTTTGCAAGAGGGTCAATATTATATCAAATCCGTATCAGCTGATTTTGGTGTCCTGCAAAGTAATTTTAATGGTGACAATCAAACAACTCTGCTTTCTGGCGGTACACTAGCAGCCGGTGCAACCGGTACTGTGAGTTATGAGGTTGTGATCAAGCCCGTGGTTCCGCGCGCGGTGCCTGCCCTTATCTATACAAATCAGGCAAATGTTACCGGCACTGGTGAGCTTTCCAAACAGCCAGTTGATGATATTTCCAACAATACCACCAATCCGGATCCGGATGGGAATGGTATTGCCAATGAACCTATCAACAATAATCCTACATTGGTTTCACCGAAACCAAATCCGCAAATTAAGTTGGAAAAAACCGCAACACCTGTTCGCACAAGCGGTGCGGCTGCGGTTGACGACCGGATTAATTACAGCTTCAAAATCACCAATACCGGCAATACACCTTTGATCAATGTGAAGCTGACTGACGTTATGGTTGGTTTGCAAGGCTTGCCGGATATTAGTATTGCGCGCCTTAATCCGGGTGAAAGCGATGATACAACTTACACGGCATATTATATTCTGACCCAGCAGGATCTCGATAATGGTTCAGTTGATAATACAGCCAAAGTTGTGGGTCAGTGGGGTGTTCAAAATGGCACGCCTGTCAATGTTGAAGCCACGGCTGACGCTAAAGTTCCGGCTCTGAGTGATCCGAAGCTGACGATCCTCAAGTCGCGTGCTTCTGATACTATTCAAAATCCGACCAGAGTTGGTGATACGATCACTTACAAATTTACGGTCACCAATACCGGTAACACCATTATCAATGATGTGACGGTAAGCGATGTTCTGAAGGATATTAAACAGACACCTGACGGTTCATTCGCAATTGGCACATTGAACCCAGGTCAGGCGAAAACTGTTGAAGCCGTTTATACTGTAACTTTACAGGATATTAATGCTGGCACAGTGGACAATATCGCCAGTGCTGACGGTTTTTCTGGTGCAGATAAAACCCCTGTGACTACCGATCCGTCTGATGTGCAGGTACCTTTGTTTGCTGCGCCTAAGCTTGAGCTTGTGAAAGAGCTGACAAGTGTCGTGCCGGATGCCCCGCGTGTCGGCGATATGCTGACATGGACAGTTACCGCTACCAATACCGGTAACGTTACGCTGAAAAATCTGGTGCTCAGCGATGCATTCCCGAATGCAGTGATCACGCCGGCAAATGTAGCGAGCCTTGAGCCGCTGGCATCTGTTGACTTTACGGTGACTGCACCACTGAAGCAAAGCGATATCAATGCCGGTGAAGTTGTTAATACAGCGACTATCGACTTTACAGATCCGGCAGATAAGCCGCAGCCACCGGTTGATGATACAGAAAATAAACCACTGCCACAAAAGCCTGGTATTGAACTGATCAAAACCGGTGATGTGAGTGCACTGACCGCGCCACCGGTTATTGGCCAGCAGATTACCTATACGATCACGATCAAAAATACCGGTAACGTACCGCTTGATACTATTACGCTGCACGATCATTTGCCGACTTTTAAACTCAATGACGGAGAAGCTGCCAGACTGGCTGCTGCAACGCTTGAGCCTGAAGATGAAATCGAAGTGAAGGGCACTTATGCCATCACTGCAGATGATATTGACAAGGGTGAAGTTCACAATATTGCCGACACAACCGGTATATCGGTGCCAACGCCTTCGGAAAAGGTAACTGATGAAGGCGAAACGACGACCAGTCTTGATCGCAATGCCGGTATTGAGCTGATCAAAACCATTACCAATAAAGGTTTGAGCACGCCGCCTAAGGTTGGTGATGTGATTACCTATGGTTTCGAGATTAAAAACACCGGTAACGTGACAATCAATGAGATTGTACTGACTGAACTTGCAGGCGTTGATATTCAAAATGCTGGCAAGTGGTCGGGGCCCCTGGCTGCGGGTGAAAGCAATACTGATGCTTTCACCGCTACCTATGCGCTGAAACAGTCGGATATTGATAAAGGCATTTTTGTTAATGACGCTAAGGTTACCGGAACCAGTGCAGGAAGCACGGTCAAAGATGATGTGACAGACAGTGATACAGTGGACGTGGTACTTGATAAAACCGCGGCACTGAGCATTGTTAAATCTGAAAGCAGTGCTTTCAGCACACCGCCCACACCTGGCGATATCATCACTTATAGTTTTGTGGTGACCAATACCGGTAACGTAACATTGACCGATGTGGTCGTAACCGATCCGCTGACCGATCTGGTCATGAATGTGGATACGATCGCAACGCTGCTGCCAGGCGTAGACAATGCTGTTACGCTGACTGCTACTTATGCCCTGAAGCAGACGGATATTGAAGCAGGACAGGTTGTAAACAAAGCCTCGGTTACCGGTGTGTTTACCGATCCGGTTACCAATAAAGAAGAGACTGTGCCGCCTGTCGAGTCCAATGAAATCATTGTGCCGGTAACACAGCTGCCAAAACTCTCACTGGTTAAAACCGCTGTTTCCGGTCTGAGTGAGCCGGCAAATGAAGGTGAAGAAATCACCTATACATTTACGGTCATCAATACCGGTAATATGCACCTGACCGGAGTAACTGTTGAAGATCCGCTGCCGGGCATTACCCCGTCATCATTTGCTGCCGGTGATATGGCGCCGGGTGAAGCGAAGACCTTCACAGCAATCTATGCAATCACACTCAGCGATATTGATAATGAGCAGGTGGTCAATCAGGCAACTGCATCCGGCTCTTATGATGATGGCTCAGGACCAAAACCTGTGACAGATCTTTCAGGGCCGGATATTGAGAGTGATGAACCGGTGGTCGTTCCGGTAATCCCGCCACTGCCTGAGCTTAAAATCATCAAAACCGGTAAATGGATTGATGAGAACGGCAACGGTTATCCTGAAGTTGGTGAACGGGTTGATTATACATTCGCGATTACCAATACCGGTAATGCCGTGCTGTTCAACGTAACACCGGATGATATCGGTCCGTCGTTTAACAATAAGCCTGCAACCGGAAAACTGTCTGCTTTCACACCGGCTCCGGTTGAGTTGAAACCCGGTGCGGCACAGACATTTACGGCGACCTATCTTCTGACACAGGAAGATATTGATGCGGCGGCTGGTATTCTCAGCGCTGTCACCAATAAGGCTTTAGCTCTGGGTAATGTACGCAATGGTACAGAATATCAGTCCCCTGAAAGCCTTTCCAAGGTAACGCTGCCTGCGGCAGAGCCGAATGATGTTGTCATTACCAAACAGGCATTACTGCGTCAGGTAAAACGCGGTGAAAAAGTACCGTATATTATCCGCGTGGAAAATGGCTCCAGCAGCAATGCCGGCCCTGTCAATGTGATTGATACAATGCCTGCCGGCTTCCGTTACGTGGAAGGCTCTGCCTCGGTAGACGGCACTGTTGCAACCCCTGTGGTCAATGGCCGCCAGATCCGGTTTGACGGGCTGGCACTCGGGCCAAAGGCCATTGTGGAAATCCGTGTTGATCTGTTGGTGCTCAGTACTGCCGGACCCGGAAAGCATACCAATGTGGCGTCTGTAACAGACACAAGCGGTACGCCGCTTGCCAAAGATGCAACAGCCGTTGTTGAGATTGTGGCCGAGCCTGTTTTCGATTGCGGCGATATCGTTGGTAAAGTTTTCGACGATAAAAACCGCAATGGCTATCAGGATGAGGGTGAACCTGGTCTGCCGGGTGTACGTATTGCCACCGCCAAAGGCTGGCTGGTAACCACCGATGCGCATGGTCGTTTCCATGTTGCCTGTGCGGCTCTGCCTGATCAGCGCATTGGTTCAAACTTCATCATGAAAGTGGACACACGCACCCTGCCAAGCGGCTACCGCCTGACAACTGAAAACCCGCGTGTTGTGCGTTTGACAGCCGGTAAGATGAGCAAGCTGAACTTTGGTGCCTCAGTCGGACGTGTTGTTCGTCTTGATGTAACCGGTGATGCATTTGAGCAGGACAGCACTGAGCTGAAACACCGCTGGACTGAAAATCTCGATGCTCTGACCAAGCTGCTGCGCACTGAAATTTCGGTTCTGCGTCTGAGCTATATCGATACCGCAACCTCTCCGGAACTGGCCAAACAACGCGTGAAGCAGCTGCGTGAGCTGATTACTGAGCGTTGGAAGCAGGACGGTGCGCGTTATCAACTTGAAATAGAAACCCGCCTGGAGGTGGGGAAATGAAACTTATGACGGACATGATCCCAACAACTCAAAAACTGAACATCCGTCGGATTACACTTCTTGCCAGCAGCGCTATGGTCAGTCTGACCATAGCGGCACTGCCAGCCGGTGCCGTCAATTCTGCAGACAAAAGCGGCACAGCTGCCACGTGTCAGGAGCAGGATTGCGCGCCTGCATTGCGTGGCAAAAAGCTGGATGACCAGACCGTGCGCAGTCTGGTGATTGGTGAAAACACTGAAGAGACGTCACTGGCTGACAGCCACACGATCCCGTTTGCCATTAGTGTAGACGGTGATGTGGTTGAAGAAGGCACAGCGTCGCTAAAACCGAAAAATGATAAGCCCGCCAAGCAGGCAGATCGTCAGCGCAAGACTGACATTGATCTGCATAGTGTGGATATCCAGATCAAATATGATGGTCTGGAAGCAACGCCTATGCTGAATGTGGCAACCATGCCGCTGCGTCGCAGTTACCGCGCCGGAGAGCAGGTTGAGTTTCTGGCGACAACCAACTATCCGGGCTTTATTGAGCGCTCTGAAATTCGCATTTTCCATGACAATGACAGCAAGAAAACTGAGAAACCTCTGGCTGTAATTACTGTGGGCACCAATGCAAAAGCTGGCTGGGTAATGCCGGCGACGCAGGATATGCGCGATTTCACTTATGTTTTGCGTGTCTATGATGCGCAGGGTCGCTACGATGAAACTTCTCCGCTGACCTTGGCTCGTACCGAAAAGGACATGCAGGCCGATACTGGCAGCGATGCGAAACTTGAAGCGGTTGCACCGGGTATGGGTGAAGACCGTACAGCATTGCGCAATATTCCTGTGCGCGGTGGCGCAGTAACAATCTATGGCCGCAATGTGCCGCAGCAGCATCAGGTTAAAGCCTTCGGCGAGACCATTCCGGTTGATCGGGAGCAGGCTTTTGTCGTGCAGCGTATTATGGCACCCGGTAATCATGATATTGATGTTGCAGTCTATGGCGAGCGCAAAGACAGCGGGCTGCATTTTAACCGTGATATTAATATTCCGGACAATGAGTGGTTTTATGTCGGTCTTGCTGATCTCACAGTTGGCAAACGCATGGGTAATAAAGACATTGAGAGTGTTCGTCCGGGCGAATATGACAGTGTTTATACCAAGGGCCGGCTGGCATTTTATCTCAAAGGTAAAATTCAGGGTAAATACCTGCTGACAGCTGCAGCGGATACGGCTGAAGATGATCTTGATCAGCTGTTCCGTAATTTTGGCAGCAAAGATCCGCGCCGCCTGCTGCGCAGGCTTGATCCGGATGATTATTATCCGGTCTATGGTGACGATTCCACCATGGTGGAAGATGCACCGACCAATGGTAAATTCTATGTGCGTTTAGAGCGCGGTGATGACCATGTGATGTGGGGTAACTTCAAGACCAACATTACCGGCACTGAATTTATGCGTGCCGAGCGCGCCCTTTATGGTGCACAGGCGGTCTATCGCTCCGAAGAAAGTACGGCTTTCGGTGAGCGCAAAACTGAAGTCACGGTTTATGGTGCACAGCCTGATACCTTGCCGCAGCGCGATGAGTTTCTGGCAACCGGCGGTTCGGCCTATTTTATGAAACGTCAGGATATTGTTGAAGGGTCTGAAACCCTGACAATTGAAGTGCGCGATCCGATTACCGGTCGTGTGATTGAACGCCGTACGTTGAGTGCCGGCGAAGATTACCGTTTCGATTATATGCAGGGCGTGGTTATTCTGACACGGCCATTGTCATCTTCAACCGCTACCAATGATCCAGTGCGTAACGGAGCGTTGGGCGGTAACAAGATTTATCTGACAGCCCAATACGAGTTTGAGCCTTCAGCCAGTGATGTGGACGGTTTCAGCTATGGTGGTCGTGCGCAGCAATGGCTGAATGACAAAATCCGCATCGGTGCGACGGGTATGACGGAAACCACCGGCGATGCAGACCAGCAGGCTGGCGGCGCTGACATTCAGTTGCGTCATTCCGAAACGACTATTGTGGAAGGCGAAATTGCTTATTCCAAAGGTGAGGGTTTTGGCCTGACACGCTCAAGCGATGGCGGTTTGACTGTCAGCGACAGCAATTCCACAGGCCGCCGTGATCAGGGCGCAACAGCATGGCGCATGCGCGGGCAGGTTGATCTGGAAGACCTGACCGATAAGGGCGCCAAGGGTATTCTTGGTGGTTATTACGAAAATAAACAGGCCGGGTTCTCAACGCTTTATGATCAGGTTCTGGTTGATAAACAGCTCTGGGGCGCGCATGCCGATCTGGAATTACAGGAACGCACCAAGCTTAAACTGACCTATGATGATTTTAAAGATGATGAAGGACAGATCAAACGTGAAGGCAAATCCAGCATCAGCTATCAGCTTGATGAATATTGGAAACTGTCTTTCGGTGTAGCCTATACCGAGTTGATGTCCCCGCGTGCTGTTCAGTCGGGTAAAAGCGGCTATGATGGCTCACGTCTCGATGCAGGTGCACGTGTAGATTACCGGATGGATGACGACCGCCTGTTCTATGCATTCGGGCAGGGCACTTTGGATCGCTCCGGCGATATCAGCCGCAATGATCGCCTTGGTATTGGCACCGAGCTTAAACTGACGGATAAAGTTGGCCTGAATGGTGAAGTATCTTACGGCACTCATGGCGTGGGCGGGTTGGCGGCACTGACCTATGATCCGAATGCAGATGATCATTATTATATCGGTTATCGTCTTGATCCGGACCGGGCATTTGATCTCAACCGTACCTATGATCTGAGCGGTCGTGACAAGGGCGCCATTGTTGGCGGCGTTAAGCGTCGTATTGATGATGTGGCGTCTGCTTATGTTGAAAACAGCTATGACATGTTTGGCCTCAAGCGCTCGCTCACTCAGACCTATGGTGTGGTCTACACACCGGATCCGCTATGGACGGTCAATGCGGGCTTTGAATCCGGCCGCGTGCACGACAATACGGTTGAGGAAACGACCGGTTTGGAACGCTCGGATTTCGACCGTTATGCGCCATCTCTGGCCGTTGGTTATAAGGATGAAGAAGCCGGTATTGATGCACGTATGCGTGGTGAAGTACGGGTGGAAAACTATGAAGACGGTACGCGTGATCAGAATACCTATCTGTTTGCCGGTGGCTTTGCATGGAAGACCAGTCAGGATTGGCGTTTTCTGGCGAATATTGATGCCGTTCTGTCTGACAGCAATTCCACACTGACATCCGTGCAAAACACGGACTATGTTGAGACATCCATTGGCTATGCCTATCGTCCTGTTGAAAATGATCGTTTGAACGCGCTGTTCAAATATTCATGGCTCTACGATATGCCTGGCAACAACCAGCTGGTGAGCGGCTCCACGCGCGATGTTTATGCACCTGCACAACGCAGCCATATTCTCTCTGCCGATTTCACCTATGATCTGGTGCCATGGCTGTCTGTCGGAGCTAAATACGGCTTCCGTATCGGTGAAGTGAAATATCGCATTGCTGATAATGCGGGTACGTTCCAGCCTTATTGGCAGCGTTCATCGGCGCATCTTGGTATTTTGCGCGCTGATGTGCATATTATCAAAGAGTGGGATGTGCTGGTTGAGGGCAGGGTCATGCATATGCCTGAAGCCAAAACCACAGATTTTGGTGCTCTTGCCGCCGTTTACCGGCATGTAGGCAATAATTTCAAGGTTGGGGTCGGTTATAATTTCGGCCGGTTCTCAGATGACTTGCGCGACCTGACAATGGATGACCGCGGTGTATTCTTAAATATGGTTGGCAAGTTCTGATTATATTGACAGCTAGAGCATTTCACTATCAAGTTGAATCAACTTGATAGGTATGACAATGCGAAAAAGCTAGAACCTAGAGCGCGCGCTGCGATCCAAGTTGATCGTTACCCGCTTTAGGTTTTAAAACTATGCCCCGGTTGGTAACAATCGGGGCATAATGTTTTGAGGGTGAGGTGAAGCCTTACCCTCCGCCATCGCGGCGAACACATGCCGATTATATTATATTGAAATCATTGGTGCCGCTTATAGGATTCGAACCTACGACCCCATCATTACGAATGATGTGCTCTACCAACTGAGCTAAAGCGGCAGGGAAATATTCCCGCACAGACAGTCATGAAAGTGCACTCTATCTGTCGGGCGCGTGATAACGAAATCTCAGTCAGAATGCAAGTCGCAAAAGCACAAAAGACAGCATTGCATGTTCGTGTTTGGACTTCTTAAGCGCGTAATGCATCATCAGGTTATGATACAAAAAAGCTTGTTTTCCGGACACATAAGCTAAAGCATTTTGTGTCCGGATATCATTATAAATTGGCGGGATGACATGGTTATATAGAATTAAATAATACTGCAAAGCGCTGTTTTTGCGCTTGAATATTGTTTAATCCAGCGTTCAATCAGCTGTTCTGCTGGCATAACCTCTTTAATCGCGCCAATGCCCTGACCACAGCCCCAGATGTCTTTCCAAGCTTTAGCGCCGGTTGTGGCTTTTTCAAAGTCCATTTTACTTGGGTCGGCTTCAGGCAAGTGATCAGGATCCATGCCGGTGGATTCAATGGAAGAGCGAAGATAATTACCGTGAATACCGGTGAAATAATTAGAATACACGATATCTTTGGCGGCTGATTGAACGATCATCTGTTTATAGGCATCAACAGCATTTGCCTCTGTTGTCGCTATAAAAGGAGAG
Source organism: Pseudochrobactrum mosebachae (assembly GCF_048914685.1). GTDB lineage: Bacteria > Pseudomonadota > Alphaproteobacteria > Rhizobiales > Rhizobiaceae > Pseudochrobactrum. Next base: position 1,139,768 of record NZ_CP128408.1, on the reverse strand, counting down.
CCGATATAAGCAAGGTCAGCGCCCATCGCTTGTGCTGCAAGAATAGCATTCCCACTGGAAATAGCACCAGCCAAAGCCAGCGGCCCGTCAAACCATTCACGAATTTCCGCTATGAGTGCAAAAGGTGATAATGTGCCAGCATGGCCGCCGGCTCCGTTAGCAACGGCTATCAACCCGTCTGCACCTTTGCGGATAGCAGAATTGGCATGACGATTATTAATGACATCATGGAGCACAATTCCACCATAGGAGTGAATGGCAGCATTCACTTCCGGTACAGCACCGAGTGATGAAATGACGACCGGCACTTTATATTTGATGCATAACTCCAGATCCTGCTGAAGTCGCATATTTGAGTGATGCACAATCTGGTTCACCGCGAATGGCGCTGCTGGTCGATCCGGATTATTGAGATTATAGTTCTCTAAGCCCTCAGTAATCTCTGCAAGCCATTCATCAAGTTGCGTAACTGTGCGTGCATTAAGAGCAGGAAAGGCACCGACAATACCGCTTTTACATTGCGCCATAACCAGTGCCGGATTGGCGATGATAAATAGCGGTGCACCGATAGCCGGTAAACGCATGTTGTTTTTAAGGATATCTGGAAGAGCCATTTTGCAGTCCCATTAATTGACGTTAACGTAAACTGTATATTGGCGGTAGTCTAAGCTTAATGTCAAAGCCTAAATGTAAAAAACTTATATGGGGTATTATTGCCGGCTTCCGATCGTATCTGGCGAGTAACTTACTCGAATGATACTTCTTTATGCCTTATAATTGAGCTTATTTAATGAAATGAAGTGCGAATGATTATCTAAAAAGCCTGCTGTTATATAAATAGTCTTTGTAGAACAATGCGTTAAGATCGTATATAATCTTTTTTACAATTGAATAGCTGATGGGATTTTATAAATCTTGAAAATCAGTTAATTCGTGTAGGGACTAATCGATATGTCAGTCAATTGGCCACTAAGCGACTTTTACAGCAGGCAGATAAAACGGAAGGACAGTTTTTGCAGAGCATCGAGACAGCAATACGCAATGCTTTGACGAAGGCGGATTCTGCAGATCCGGCTATCCGTCAGCGTATTTATGAATCTGTATGGAGTGCGCATGAGCGCGCAATGGCTGCAAACGCCAATCTTTCAGATCAGCAACGCATCGATCGCCGCGACAGACTGAAAATTGCAATTTCTCAGGTTGAGCAAGAAATGCAGGATAATCCCGGCGGGGTGTCGGAAGCTGCTTCTGAATACATCTCATCAGCTCCTGTATCCGATTATGATGGCGGGCTTGGCGCGCCTGAGCTGGATCGCGTTGACATGCGTCCGCAATCCGTAAACCGGTCTTCTAAACTTTTGCGTAAACGCCGCAGTAAAAATCGTGCAGAAGCTGATCTTGGTTATGAGCAAGGTTTGACAGCGCCTGCACAATCTAAGAAACGTAAAAAATCATGGCTCTTATCATTTGGAATTCCAGTGGCGTTTTTAGTGGCTACCGGTTTTATTGGTTGGTCAGTGTATAATAGTCTTGTCGGTATGCGGTCGGACAGTGGCGGTTCACTTGCGCAGTCCGGTAATATAGGGCCTGTGCGTGAGGGCGATGAAGCAGACCGTAAAGACTGGATCACCTTGTTTACGCCGGCACAACCGGATCGGATTTCTGTTCAGGGCAGAGCAACAGCCGAAATTGGTGGCTCCGGTAATAGCCGTTATGCCCGCATTAAATCTCCCGGCATTGCGGATACTGTGAGCTTTGATATTGGCGAGGGCGTGCTTGATCAGCTTGAAGGTAAGCTGGCTACATTTGAAGTGATTGTACGCAGCGATGATGGCAGCACAGTGCAAATGTCAGTGAATTGCGATCTTGGTGTACTGGGTGATTGCGGGCGTAAGCGCTATGATGTGACAGACCAGCCAACCAGCCTGCTCTTTGATATTAATACGCAGAATGTTAAAGCAGCCAATAGTACAGGCCGCATTATCTTTACCAGTGATATCAGCGGGAATGGTAAAAGCGTCGATATTTACGCAATCCGCGTGAAGACTGCACAATAGACTGATAGCTGGCTTAAGCTATCAGTCTTTGCGGAACAGCAGCTGGCCGAGCCAGCCGGTAATGCCGGCAAGAAACACGGCAAATAACCCATAAAGCAGGCTATAATTATGTGCGGCTTCAAAGATTTGCTGTTCAAGGCCAGCTTTAACAATATTCAAATGGGTATTGGCTTCACCAATAAATACTCCGTGCCGGAACAGCAATGCGCGCGCTTTATGCCGCCCCACCGGAACATTGGCTGATAATGCTAATGTGGCACGAAACAGTGTTTGCGAAACGAATTCAACCGAACCAGCCTTTTGTGTAAACAGACCTTGTTTGGATTTGATTGCACGCAGTTCTTCGCCAAAACGCATCGCATTGGGATCAGCTAAAGTTCCATATTCCGGTGTGAGCGAAAAATAATTTACGCCGAGCGATAATTGTCTGTAGGTGCGCTCATCAGTAATATCGCGCAATTGCCGCGTGGATGCCAATGAGTAAGAAAGCGGCACAGATAGAAATGTCTCTGAACTGGCATTGACCCAGACGCCGAGATAGCGTGACTTTTCACGCACCACCAGATTGCGCTGCGGGCCTTCCAGCACCACCACAATATCATAGCGCCCCTGTCTGCGGATCATTGGGTCGGCATTATCCAGCGCCCCGAAAATCGTGAGATTGGTGCCGCTAAAATTTGAGGCAATGGCGATGGTTTCTGTCGACAGGCCGATTTCAATCGTCTCAGGTCTTGCCAGAGGTTCCTGCACTAAGGCTGCAGCTGCAATGTTTTCTTGTATATTGCCTTTTGTTCGCGGCGCGGCTTCACTGCCCTCAATGGACATTAAGGCTGTGAGCAGCAGCATGAACAAGGCGGTTTTGGTTAAGGATGCTCTGATGTTATTCATCCGCAAAGCCCACCGTAAACAGACTATCCGGTTGGATAAACAGGCCGAAAGCAAGGCGCAACGCCACTGCCAGCACCAGAAGCGCCAGTAACATACGCAATTGTTCGCCGCGCAATTTGCGCCCGGCACGGGCTCCGTATTGTGCGCCGATCACGCCGCCCACCATCAGCAAAAATGCCAGCACAATATCAACCGTATGGTTGTTGGTTGCCTGCATAACCGTGGTGAAAGCGGTAACGAAAGTGATCTGAAACAGCGATGTTCCCACCACGACATTGGTTGGTACACGTAGCAGATAAATCAGCGCCGGAACCATGATGAAGCCGCCGCCCACACCCATGACTGACGAAAGCAACCCGATGCAGAAGCCGATTGCCAGCACCGGAATAATACTCACATAGATCATTGAAGCACGAAAGCGTGCTTTGAACGGCATGCGATGGATCCAGTTATGCTGGCCGGAGCGGCGGATATCGGGCGCTTTGCCACCTTTGTTACGGCGTAAAGTGCGCCAGCTTTCAACGGCCATCAAACCGCCGACCGAGCCCAGAAATACCACATAAAGCAATGAGATGATGAGATCGAGCTGACCGAGATCGCGCAGCAGCGAAAACAGGTAAATACCGATTAACGAGCCGAATAAACCGCCGATAACCAGCAAAATCCCAAGCTTGAAATCCAGCGTCCGGCGTTTGAAATGCGTTAAGGCACCTGAAACCGATGAGGCGATAACCTGATTGGCTCCAGTCGCAACGGCAATAGCAGGAGGGATATTGTAAAAAATTAACAAAGGCGTGATGAGAAACCCGCCGCCAACGCCGAACAGGCCGGATAAAAATCCGACCGCAGCCCCCATGCCGAGAAGAACCAGCATATTGACCGAAATTTCCGCTATTGGCAGATAAATACCCACTTCCCACTACCGCTTATATAACACTGACGGAAAAACAACTTTTGCAAAACGTCCAGAATTTGCAGTTGCGTCCCCGGCAGATAGTTCCCGACTATCCGAGCCTGCTGGCTCAAATGATTTTCCTTGTGCCTATCGGTAAGCTTTGCAGCTTTTCAATGGCGGCGGGCAGTCATTATCAGTGAACTGACAGAATTTTACGTTTAGTGGAGATTATTGGCACTAAACTTAGATTTTATGTAATTTTGCGTCATTTTTGCATGGCATTGCACATCCACGCAGTCATATTCGCAAAAAACTGTTAATTTTCTGCGCCTTTGGCGAAGCCAAGTCAAACGGCGATTGTGCATAAGTTGCTATCAAACGGGGGGTGTTGTTAGGCCTTGGCTATTGTATGTGCTGACTGTTGCAGTAAGGCCGCAATTTCCCCCGTCAAAGCAAAAGCAACAGCAAAGATATGCTGTTGCTGGCGATAGAGTAGTTTCAGGAAAACTGGGAACCGGTTTTCCGTCTGAAACTGCGTTTAAATAAACAGATAGAGCTGTTTCAGGGATAGTCAAAACACTTTGGTATGTGAGGGGTAGCTGATGTTAGCTGTTTTTAGACAGCAGAACCTCCACCAAAGGCTGGTCGATCTCACCGGTCGGCTTCATGCCATTTGCCTTTTGAAAGGCCGAGATTGCCTGACGGGTTTTGGCGCCCATAATGCCGTCTGGTGTACCGGCATCATAACCGTTTTTATGTAAAATCAGCTGAATATTGCGCACGGCTTTCACCATATCTACCGAAGCGGTAGTGACAGCTTGATTATCCACCCAGGCATCCGGAATAAGCACGTTATTGGCCTCTTCAATCATATCTTTCGGCTTCCAGAGCTTTGTCAGATTGATTGCGCGTTCCAGTTGCTCCGGCTTGAGCGAGGCAGCGACCTGATCACGCTTTTCAGCGGCGTCTTTATCACCGGCATTAGCAGCCAGTGCAAACCACTTATAGCTTTCTTCCAGGCTTTGCGTGCGTCCCAAACCCTTGGCTGTGAGAATGCCTAAATTATACTGGCTGTCTTTGATGCCGAGCTCGGCAGCCTTGAAAAACCATTTGGCTGCCTTGTCATTATCCGCAGCACCATCAGCACCCATGGCATAGAGAACGGCAAGATTATGCATGGCACTGGCATTGCCCTGTGCGGCAGCTTGTTCATAAAATTTTGTAGCAAGAGCTGCATCCCGCGGCAGACCTAAGCCTTTTTCATTGAAATTGCCAAGGCGGTATTGCGCTGGTGCAAAGCCGCGCTCTGCCGACAATGCATACCATTGGGCAGCTTTTGCAAAATCACTTTCAACGCCACGGCCATCCATATAGCGCATGCCTATTTCGTAGAGCGCACGGGCATCACCATCTGCTGCGGCAGTGCGCAGGGCAAGCGTCCCCAGTTTTTCGGGCACTGCCGGAATTGCTGATACTATATCTGTAGTTACAGCGTCAGGTGCTGCGGTTTTGGCAATACTCTGCGTGGTGCCGAGGTCAGGCGCAATGTTTTGCGGTTGTGCAGTGGCAATATGCACCTCGTCTGCACTTACAGAACTGTCCGGTAGGGCAGTGGTTTTTGGTAAAGGCTGCGTGTCAGTTTCGTCAGGCGCAGGCAGTTTCACAACATCTTCGACACGCCCCACAGTCATCATGGTTGGTAATGACGGCTTCTTATCTTCGCTAATAGCAGGCGCCGGAGCTACAGCCGGTGTCGGTGTCTGGGCCTGGGCCTGGGCTGGTGCCTGTGCTGGTGCTTGCGCCAGCGGAACAAGCGTTTCGTCCGGCTCGCTCAGATAGGTACTACCTAACTGCAGGCCAGTTACTGCCATAATAATTGCACCAATTGCCAGCAGAAGAGGCTTGCGCAGCGAGCGCTTTGGCTTTCCTGAAGCGGATGTGCGGTCTGCATCCGCGGTCACATCGTCACCAAGCTGGCCATTATGGTCAGTTTGGGCAACCTCATCACGCAGGCGGCCGGTTTCATCGGTTGCGACCTGAACGGCACGGCGCGCAGCACTGATGAGATCAGATTTGCGGATTGCGTCATGATTATCGTCGGCAGCAGTGGTGCGCTCACGTTGCTCATCGCGCACACGGCGGATGATCGCATTGAGATCTGGCATGGCCGACAAAGACGGCTCTGCGCGCAGCTCCGGCTCTGTTGGTTTGGTTGCCGGTTCAAGGGTGAGTAATTCGCTGTCTTCCAGCGTAAACTCTTCCGCAGGCCCGCGCATCGTATTGTTTGAACGGTCGGTATTGCCATTGGCTTTGATTGCAGCACGTGCGGCCTCAATAGCGGCTGCAGCCGGTGAAGGCACTGCAGAATAAGGTGACGCTTTGGATGGATTACCACGTAGCTCGGAGAACGGATTTTTTGTGCCCTGTTCGCCGGGGTTACCCCATTCAGGAATAGAGAACTGATTGGTAAAGCGCTCTGATTTATCCTGTTCACGCTGCTTTAGAGCCCGTGCCGCAAGTGTATGCGGGGGCTTTTGAACCGTGTCTTTTTCAATTTGCCCCAAACGATCGGCAATCTTCAGCAGCGTATCGTGCACACGGTCAAATGTGCGGCTGTTGCGTTCGTCTGATTCTCTGGTGAGTAGTTCAAGCGATTTCAGATCATCAGCCAGCTGGCGTGCAAAGCCGGTATCGCTGGCAGAGCCTTTGCCAACAACCTGACGGATCGCTTCCTCCGCCGCTTCACGTGCGGCACCCAGCACCATGTCGCGATTCATATCAATCGCGCGCTCAATAGTGTCGAGACGCGGTTTAATTTCGGCCAGCTCCGGCATCAGGCTTTCAGGATTGCTCAGATGTTCGGTAATCAAGCCAAGCTGCTTTTCAAGATTGCGCATCAGTTGCTGGTCGGCAAGCGGGGCAACCACCGGCTGCTCTAAAGGAGCGGCTTGCATCACTGCAGTCTGTTCATTGACCTGACGGGCAATATTATCAAGGCGATCTTCAAGCGCCTGTATGAAACGGTCATCATTCAGGGCGGTTTTATGGGCGCTCTGGTGATATTGTTCATCGAGATGGCGGGTAAGCTCGGCAAAACGGCGGTCTAGCTCGCCAAATACCGCCAGCTCCTGTTCCGGTTGCTGACGGTTATAGCTGGTGGCGAGAATAGCACGGCTGATCTCATCCAGCCGCTCGTCAAGCTGGCGCAGTGAATGGCTCTGATTATCCGGCAATTGCTCAACACTGTGACGCAGATCTTCAAGCCGTGCACTGATAGTGTCCAATGCCGGATCAATGGCGGTATGAACTTGTAATTTTTCAGATTGTTTCTGCTCGAAATTATCAAAACGTTCGTCAAGCGCATCCCAGCGATGGCTCATGCGGCGCAGGGATTCTTCACGCGCCAGCGTTTCAACTGTGCGCTTCAGCTCCTCCAGATCACGGCGCATCACATTGTCGGTGTTATGTGATGCTGTGGTATCGGTGGTGAAGCGGCTGGTGCCGGAGATAAAACGCTCTGTGGCTGAAACGCGCTCGTGCCCGGCCTGATGATTGGCCTGTGCCTGTGCCTGTGTTTGCACCTGATGAAGATCAGCAGTTGCGCTGGTGGCCTGTCTTAGTTCTGTGCGGATGCGCAGGCGCTGCAATTCTTCAGCAATGGCAGCCAGTGCTTCTTTATGCGGGTTATTGTCCGGATTTGAAGCTGGTACGACGGGTGCTGCCGATACTAAACGAGCCGGATCGGAAGCTGCGACCTGCGGCTGTTCTTGGCGCAAAAATTCCAAAGCATCGGCTTCAGCCTCAGCAGATTCTGAAATTTTACCCGATTGTTTATTTGCCAAAAGCTGGCTTTCAAGTGCAGAGAGTGTGCGGTTCAGTTCCTCGATCGATGCGAGCGGGCGGCGCTCACGACGTGTATTCAGGCTATCGAGAGGAGACCGCTGGTTTATCATCGCCGTTTACACTCTTCAAACTTTGCCGCCATAGGGGTCACCACAGGTATGGAGACTGGTCAACTTATCGGTCTTGCAACCATCCGCGCCCCTTGCAGATGGTTGGTGCTAAGCCGGTCTTTGCTGCCGTATACCGAACGGCGCAAAATACAGGCTCTGCTATGGACACAGTTTTGTCGAAACGTGGTAAATAACCCGTTAATTTTTACAGGAAAGCCTAACAAAATGCCGGAATTACCATGATTTAGGTGATTTTGAGCTACAGGCTACAGGGCAGAGCACTAGCTGCGCTCATATTTGAAATCATTGAAATTATTTAAAAGCAGTTATGCACGTTCAAACAGGGCAGAGAAACCAAAAGCCCCACCTCAAAGAGGCGGGGCTTGATGATGTTTAATCGCGATCGTTAAAGATCAGCAGATTAGAACTTGTAGTTTACGCCGAGACGAACTTCGTTAACCGATGTTTTGAAGTTACGGTTGTTTACCCATGATTTAGCAGGATCAAGATTCGGATCAATAATGGATACACGGTTTTTACCGAAGTTCTTGTGCAGATATTCGGCTTTAACAGTCCAGTTATTGGTTACTGCATACTCAACGCCTGCACCGGCTACCCAGCCTGAAATGTTTTTCTTGGCAGATGTTTCAAACGCGTCTTTACCGTAACAGTTACCAATAGTTTTTCCAACAAGGCCTTCATCACAACCAAGAGCATATTTTGATTGTGCCCAAGCGTAACCACCGGTTACGAATGGCAGGAAACGGTCTGCTGCATAACCAAGACGTGCACGAACTGTACCATTGGTGCCGATTTTATCGGTGCCATAATATGGGTCGTTTTCGTTAGCGCCGCCCCAATTTTTCTTTACGCTGCCGAAAGAAACATCAGCTTCAGCACCGAGAACAACATTATTGTCGAACTGCCAGTTATAACCAGCCTGCAGACCGCCGAAGCCGCCTTTGGTTTTCTGCTCATTGGCCTGTGGGTTATTTACGTCATGGGATTTGCCCCAGCCGTAGCCGGCATGCGCACCGATGTAACCGCCGGACCAGTTAAAGCTTGCATAGTCCTGAACCGGAGCTGGTTCTGGGGCTGATACGATAGCATCAGCAGCGAAAGCCTGACCCGAAAGAACGGTCATAGCGAGAAGAGCGACGATTTTTTTCATATCTTAAATCCATTGGTTGAATGATTTATCCAGACAATACCGATGGAAAAATTAATTAAAAGATTAAAAAAATGGTTCAGAACTGGTTAAAACGAGTTCCGGAGGGCAAGGAAAACTGGACTTTATTCTAATTTAGCAATTTATATTTTCGCTCTTGAAATTTAGTCTCTTTAAAACAATATTTTGAAGAACGTTATAAATAAGTAATTGTTTTTACGCGCATATTATGAATTAAATTTGAAATTTTTATTACATGTCGGTTGTTAAACTGCGTGTGACAAAAATACGTCATCACAAAGTAGCAAATTCACTCTTTGTCACTGCCACCGCGGCTCTGCTGCACAGAATCGCCCTGTATATAGCCTGCCTGTATGCTGCCGATTTTGTGCCGGAACCCGCCAGCCCGAAGCTGTGTAAGACTTAATAAATGTAAAAAGCTGCTTTGGTTTGTCTTTTAACGAGTTTCAACATTGAATAGATTGATGTTTTCAGGCGCTGTTAAGCAGGTATCGTCATTTCGCTGCGTTTGATTTATCCGCTTTGGTAAAGGGTGCAAAAAATTACGCATAACGGACTGTTGAAGCGGAGTTAAACAGTGCAGCTCTTCTCAGGCTGCGGCCTTGCCTGACCCGCACTCTGTCTGTTGGCAGCTAAAACTGCTCTTATGATTATCAATAGCGCTTGACCAAGCACAGCATCGCCGCCTTCACGGAGTGAAAATCTCTCTACTAAGTTCAGAGCAAGGCCAGTTTCATATGGTTGCAGGTACAGTTTTGCGCCTGGTGTATGTGACAGGCATTTTCTATATCGAGCAGTTTGCTCTGTGGTCGTTAGAAATAAGGTCCGCATATAGGCGTTTTATGGCGTAAGCGGCATCAATGCGGCACCTTTGGCTTTAAAAAGGTAAGATAATCAAAATATATTTGTAGTACTACATATGTATGATAACTTACTTTTGTTGAAATTAACTAAGCGGATGAATGCAGAATTCACCCCCACCCAAATGGAAACGGTTTAATGTCTCAAATGCCTTATAAAACTGTTGTTGTGACGGGCGCGACAAGCGGGATTGGATATGCAACGGTAAAATTACTTCGTCATTTGGGGTTTACTGTTTTTGCTATAGGTCGAAATACACAGGCTCTGGCGGCACTTGTTGCTGAGTGTGGTGCGCACAGTATTGAAGCTGATGTAAGGGATACGCAGTATATTTGTGACAAATTAAGTGGAGTTGAGGTCGATATTCTTGTGAATAATGCAGGTATTCTGTCGACAAATGCACGTTTTGATAAAATAGATCCCGCTGAAATTGATCAGATGATTGATGTTAACTTGAAGGCGCCGATGCAACTTACCCGCTCTTTGTTGCCAGGAATGGTCGAACGAAAACGCGGGCATCTCATTTATCTGGGCTCAAGTGGTGGTCAGGCAGCCTACCCATCCATGGGGGCGTATGGCCCCTCCAAGGCAGGGCTTAGTCTTTTTTGCGATAATCTCAGATGTGACCTTCTGGGGACATCGGTTCGTGTCAGTGAAATTGTTCCCGGGCGCGTTCAGACTGAACTTTACAAGACTGCTCTCGGTATTGAAGAGGCTCAAAAGGCACTATATAATGGTTACAGGCCGCTCCAGCCTGATCATATTGCGTTGATCATTTCACAGGTCATAGCGCTTCCGACCTTTGTTGATGTAGCGCGTGTTGAAGTATTCCCAACTGATCAAGCCACAGGTGGCGGCTCAATGGTGCAGTTTGAGGCGCATTAACGAGAGCAGTTTTCAACGCATTCGAGATATACCACTACGTTTTTCATGGTGATAACGAGAGTTACGATTTCTGGTTGTAACTCTCGCAATCTGATTAGAGCTGGAACGTGTAACGATCAGGCTGGATCGCAGCGTTCGCTCTAGATTCTAGAATTATCGCATTCTCATACCTATCAAGTTGATTCAACTTGATAGTGACATGCTCTCGTATTTGTTGCAAGTTACAGCGGCTATTTGCTCTGCGCCAAAGAGACTATTGCGTTTAATTTTTGCTGATATTCTGGTGGTAGCATTGCCTCTTTTGCACCATCAATGACAAGTGCTGCATAATCAGGCGGTGGTGCCCATGAGCCTCGGTCACCGTCGACACGTAAAGTGAGTGCGCGGACGCTTCCACCCTTAACGAGCGTAATATCCAGCTCGCGGATTTCATACCATTGTGCCAATCCACCAACTTTCAGCATCCTTGCCATATCTTCATCGGAGAGCTGGTAGAGAACGCCAAAAACAATGCCGTTTGAATTGCTTATTATAGTACAGCCGCCATCAGAGGCGTCTGCATAGCGCGCAAAACCAAGCTCATGCCCAGCATAAAAACCAACACCAATCATATTCGCGGATGGGTATTGCTGACGCATATGGGTGTAACCAAGCAATGTGCCATAGCCAAAATAAGGAAGATTTAAGCCAGTAAGATTAGGCGTGCGTTCCATATTGTTCCCTTTATATGGTTACTGTTTATTTTGAAGTACGGCTAAGATACTCGCAGATTGACATGATATAACACATATGACAACTTGTGATTAGAAATAATAAGCAAGTAACAAATTTGCAAAATGGGGAACAATAAAATGAAACTCAGCACAATCTGCGTGGCTTTGGGAATGTCGGCACTTGGCTTCATAGGTATTGCGTCTGCACAATCAAAGCTGGAGACTTTGGTTCCAGGAACATTGACAGTTGCAATCCCTGATTTTCCTTACATCGGGTTTATCGAAGGTACGGATCCTACAGCTCCGACCGGAGGTTATTATGTTGATATGGCCAATGAACTGGGCAAAGAGCTGGGTTTGAAGATTGTCTGGGTTCCGGCAGACTTTACGGCATTTATTTCAGGGCAGTTTACTGCCTATGACATTGCAGCAGATTCTTTCTCTATCACGCCAGTTCGTCTTGAAAAATTCAATATGACCGATCCCGTTTATTCTTATCATCAAGCTCTTATGACTAAAAATGGGGTGGCGGTGAGTACTCAAGATGACATTAAAAATCTGGTCTTAGGTACTTGCGGCGGGTGCGATACTTTTCAATTTATTGTCGACATCGTGCAACCGAAAAAAGAGCCACGCGGCTTCGATATAGATATCATGAAATATGATGCGGTACTGAGTGGAAATATTGACGGGGCGATAGGTGATCTGCCGGTTATTCTTTCAAAAGTTGCAACACCGAAGTTTTCTAAATTGGTTGCGGCATGTCAGTTCAAGCAGTCTGTTGATGCTGCGTGGATTATGCCTAAGAACTCAAAAATTGTGACTGAAGTTAAATTAGCAATGGCCAAAGCCAAAGCTGAGGGCAAATTCGAAGAGTGGTCACAAAAAAATATCCTGCCTCAATTTGGTGGTGTTGATCCCAGCAGCGTGCCTCCTTGCGCTGACTATTGAATTTTGTAAGCCCGCAGATTGCGGTTGTTCGGAAACGCATCATTTGTGCGGACAACCGGAAGTCTAAAACCACCTAAACGTAGCTGTGTTTGGGTAGAGCGACAGTGCGACTTCCGCAGTCAAAGCTGCTTTGTATAGCGGCGATGGCCAAGGCCGGATTCATAGAGCGAGATAACATTATGCAAGAAACATGCGATGCCGTTGTTGTTGGCGCAGGATTAAATGGTGCTGCCACCGCCTATTTCTTACTAAAAAAAGGCTTTCGCCGCGTTATTATTCTGGATGCAGGGCTGGCTGGATCCGGTGCATCGGGTGCGGCTGTAGGTCTGTTACGCAGCCACTACGATAATTTCCCTGAAACCGAATTGGCTGCGAAAAGCATGCCGTATTTTCGCAATTGGTCTGATATGGTCGGGGGGGATTGCGGTTGGCGCCCAACAGGATTTTTACGTTTTGTAGAACATCATGAACTAGAAAACATGCGTGAAAATGTTAGAGTACAGAGAACTCTAGGCGAGGCTGTAAGTATACTTGATGGCAATCAAGTGCGATCTTTGGCACCGGAATTTCGTGTTGATGATATTGGTGCAGCTGTTTATGAGCGGGATACTGGTACCGCAAGCAATTCGTTAGCCACATATACTATGCTCAAGCAGGCATGTGCCAATGGCGCTGAGTTACGCCCTTTTACACGGGCGATGACTATTGATGTAGAGAATGGGCGTGTTACGGGGGTGGTAACCGATAAATTTCGTATTGCGACACCTGTTGTCGTCTTGGCGGCGGGCACATGGTCTAAGGAAATCGCTGCGAGCTGCGGCGTGGACTTGCCATTAACCGCAAGACTTATTCGCGTTGCTGAAATTCTGCCACCGGATAATATTCAGTTATCTGTCTCATATATGGACCCTATTACGGATTCCTGGGCAACTCCGCGGCAGCAGGGCAGGGCTATAATTACTGTGCCGCATCCGCAGGCGACTATGCCAATTGATCTTAATAATTACGATGGCGAGTTTACGCGCGCAGATGCTGAGGTTGGCTTGGTGGCGGTGCAAAAGCGCGTACCAGGAATAGATGCGTCAATTGTGACGCGTTGGTGGTCGAGGCCGGATTGCTTTGCTCCTGATGGTAAACCTATTCTTGGAGATGTGGAGGCTGTAGCCGGACTTTTCCTGAATACGGCATCAGCTGGCAAGGGGCACAAAGTAGCACCAGCGGCAGGTCTCGCACTTAGTGAGCTTATTGCGGATGGTTGTGCAACGACTGCAGATATTACTCGCTTCGGGCTTAACCGTTTTGACGAAAGCCTGAAACCTTGGAGTGCAACTCAATATGGTAAGCGCGCGATAGGATAGAGTGAATGTCAGAAAATAGGATGCTAATCGAACAGACTACCGGAAGTGGTACTCCATGGCAAAGTAATGAGCCTTTTCAAGCCGGTTTGCTATTGCCACTTATTAGTCTGATATTTCCGCCAACAGGCGTTGTATCCGTTATCTTTGCGTTGAAGTCCCGTAATACTAGGGGTGACCGCAAACGAATGTTAAATTATGCTTTTCGTTCTCGGCTGTGGGCTCAATATTCCTTTGGTATCAGTTTTGCCCTTTTAATTGTTGGTTTTATCGCTGTCACCTTTATAGCCAATAATTATGCCGTTGCCGAAAGCTACTTCGATTTACAAATATTGAAGGCGGGACTTCCACAAATAAGCTCTGCATTTCTTAAAAACCTTGGCGTTTCCATCGTTGCTCAATGCGCAGTTATGATCTGGGGGCTTATTCTTGCCGTAGCCAGAAGCCTGCCGGGGCGGGCCGCCGCACCAATCCGTTTCATGGCGATAATCTATATTGATTTATTCAGAGGGTTACCTGCACTTCTAACCATTCTGATCATAGGTTTTGGGCTCCCGCAAACAGGGCTACCGTTCGTTTCAACACTAAGTCTGTTTGCAAGTGGCACCTTGGCTCTGACCATCGTGTATGGTGCATATCTGGCAGAAACATTTCGTGCTGGCATTGATTCAGTGCATCAGAGTCAAATTGCTGCAGGCCGTGCAATCGGTCTAACGCATTTTCAAGTGTTACGGTTTGTTGTTCTTCCTCAAGCTATGCGTAATGTAATCCCACCGCTTTTGAGCTGGTATATTTCGTTGCTCAAAGACACGTCTTTACTATCTGTACTTGGTCTCCTTGAAGGGCTGAATACGGCCCGTATCCTCGTGACTGCCCAATCAAATCTGACGGCTCTAACTGGCGTTTCGCTGTGCTTTTTAGCCGTCACTATTCCGTTGGCACGCTTTACAGATTTTCTCATTCGACGTAATGCGCAAAAGCTCAAGGGGGCTAGTTAAATGCCATATATTTCAGTTGAAAACTTGCAGAAGTATTATGGCTCTTTTCATGTTCTCCAAGGACTGACATTGTCTGTAAAAAGACATGAAGTCGTTTGTTTGATTGGTGCATCAGGTTGCGGTAAGTCGACCGCATTACGCTGCATTAATGCTTTGGAACCAATAAGTAGCGGTAATATTCGTGTGGGAAATATTGTCGTTTCAGAGGAGCTTGCTGACACAAACGCATTACGACGCCAAGTCGGCATTGTGTTTCAGCAATTCAATCTTTTCCCGCACATGACTGTATTGCAAAATTTGTGTTTGGGACCACGTCAAGTTCTCAAAGTAAGTAAAGAAGATGCAGAACAGCATGCTATGGAGTTGTTGAGCCGCGTTGGCTTAGCCGATAAGGCGAAACAGTATCCTGATAGTTTATCTGGTGGTCAGCAACAGCGCGTGGCAATAGCCAGGGCATTAGCAATGCGTCCACAAGCATTGCTTCTGGACGAGATTACATCTGCGCTTGATCCCGAACTTGTTGGTGAGGTCTTGAGTATTGTACGCGAACTTGCCCATGAGGGAATGACAATGATCCTTGCAACTCATGAGATGGGTTTTGCAAAAGAGGTGGCGACTTCGGTGTGCTTTATGTCTGAGGGTGTAGTTTATGAGGCTGGTACACCTCAACATATATTTGAAAATCCGGAGCGACCCAAAACACAGGCCTTTTTAAAAAGACTTATTGAGGCGCGAAGGCTATGAGCGCGTTTTCAGCTCACTTAATGTAAAAAGCTGAGAAATCAATTTGTGTTCAGCTGTATGAAAAAATGACCTACATAAGTTCACCCGGTGATTTTATGTAGGTCACATAAAAACGTATTTTTGAACGCTGTGACTTAGCAAAACCTGAAAGTTTGCAGAGTGGTGATAGGTCAATACGCCTAGACAGAGCCGCAAATTATAACTGGCACCGCATTGTTG
Source organism: Pseudochrobactrum mosebachae (assembly GCF_048914685.1). Classification (GTDB taxonomy): domain Bacteria; phylum Pseudomonadota; class Alphaproteobacteria; order Rhizobiales; family Rhizobiaceae; genus Pseudochrobactrum. The sequence goes on along the minus strand of NZ_CP128408.1, from coordinate 1,124,060 downwards.
CAGATCTAAATGTCTTCACGTTCAACTGGCTCGTCGAGCATAGAACGATAGCGGTTTAAACTTTCCTCAAGATGCTGTGCAAGCGCAATTTTTGCACCTTTTACGTCGCCTTGGGTAATGGCGCCTAAGATTGTTGCATGTTCTTTATTGATTTTTTTTATGTAGGACTGTGAGTAGTTTGATGACTGACGGTGTTTGAGTACAAGTTCAAAATTAATTTTCCCCATCACAGCTTCAAGAAACTGAGGGAAATGCGGATTTCTTGTTGCTTTGGCAATTGCCAAATGAAAATCAAAATCGGCCTGGGCTTCTACCTCGGCATTGTTACCTGTCAGGCCTTCAAGATGATCATAGGCGCGTGCTATTTCAGCCAGATCCTCTGGTGTGCGTCGTGCTGCAGCCAATGCAACAGACTGTAATTCCACGCCCAGGCGTAATTCTAAAATCTGCATTGCTGAGCGAATGTCATCAACCCGCGCTATCTCAAATTTTAGGAGGGTAACGTCTTTTTCAGTAACAAATACACCCGAGCCTTGTCTGGCAGTGACCCGTCCTGCGAGCCTTAAAGACGCAATGGCTTCACGGATGACAGTCCTGCTTACGCCAAACTCTTCGCATAAACGCAGACTGGCAGGGAGCTTCTCACCTGGGCCATAATGCCCAGTGTCAATCCGTCTGGATAGCTCTGTGCCCACGATTTCAGATAAGTTACCCCGCTGGGTGATTATACTCACTTTTGGACCCGATCTCTCCGGAAATATTCCGTGTAAAATATCTCATATATCACACATCATTAGTATTAGCTATATATCGCTCTAGCCACACATTGCAGCTTGTGGGTGCAGATTAAGGTTGGCGTGCCCTGGCTATTGCAGCCGGACTCGCCAATTACTCTGTCTTATTCGGGGAAGCGTAACTTACCTTCCGTATCCCAGGTAAAGCCGGCATCCTTTAATATGCCGCGCGCTTTTTCGAGGTTATATTCAGGGATTTTCAAATTTGGATTTGTCCAGAAAGTATTAGAAGGCACAATGGATGAGGCCGTTGGTTCGGCATACCCTCCTAAAACATCTTCGATAATCGCTTCGTAAGGAATGGCATGTGACAAGGCCTGACGAACTGCCTTATGTGTGAAAAGTTCCGTTTTAAAATTGTAGCGAGCAGCATAAAGCGAATTAGCCTTTGCCGGCAGTAACCTTAAATTTGGATCTTCAGCAAATTCCTCAATAACAGTGGGTACGAGACCTTGAAGTGTTGCGTCAATTCCACCAGTACGCAAAGAAGCTGCCAGCACTTCACTTGATCCGAACTGCACCATTAAAATATCGCTTGGCGGCTTCATGAAGTGAGCTGGCTTACGCTCAAAATAAATTTCCCGGCCTTCTTTCCAATATTTCAGGCGATATGGGCCGCTGCCAACAACGTCGGTGTTCTTGTACTCTTGAGGCCGAGCCAGATCATGATCTTGCATAACAGTTGCCCAAATATGTTTTGGGAGGATTGGTATTTGGCTAAGAGCGCCTGTCACGAACTGAACAGCTGGTTCTGTAAGCTTAAAGCGGATGGTATTGCCTTCAGCACTTACGGACTCCATTGACGACAGGAAGCTTTTGAAGAAAATGGCGTTGTTATCTTTAAGATACTGATAAGTGAAGCTGACATCGTCACCGGTAACTGGCTTACCGTCACTAAAAACTAAGCCATCCTTGAGCTGTATCTCAATCGTAGTGTCATCTACCACGGTCATCGATTGAGCTGCCCAATTAACCGGATTGCCGTCAATGCCCGTTACAAAAAGACGATCATAAACAAGTCCAAGCCGATCCAGATCATCGCCCGACTTAAAGGTAAGGGGGTTCCAGCTTTCCTGATCAATGGTCCAGCCGAGCTTTAGCGGCTGCGCCTCGTTTTTGGGAACCAGACGCATCAGGTTCCATACAGCCCATATCCCATTAGGAGAATCCTGAAATCCTTCTAAAGTAACATTTTGGGTATTAATCGCGGTTGTATTTGTGACGGATGCAATCAAACCTTCAGGCTGCTCATCTTGCAGAGCTGCTTGCAACTCATAGATAACATCGCGGCGGGCTTCAGGGGAATAGATTTGACGCTGTTTAATAATCAGTTCATCTATTTTTGGGGAAATAAATGTGCCGACATTCATGCCGCCGGGTTCTGCACTGGCACTCCAAAACTGCGTTGCGGCGTAAAACTCGGGATCTAAACGCGCAGCACCACCTGATAGAACGGACATGACAACGTCAAATTTGTGTTCTGTAAACCACATACCAAGCATTGGAGCAGGGAAGGGTTGTGCATTCAATTTGACTTGAATACCGAGCTTCCGCCAAGCCTCTGCTACATAATTGCTGGATTCATAATAGTGCTGATATCTCGTCGCAGGCCATGTTAGAAAGTTGACTTCCGGTACCAAGCGCCCTTCTGCAAAAGAGGTGGTAGGTACCGCTGCCATCATTATTCCCGCAAACGCGTAGCTGATTATTTTCATAGTATTCTCCCTCAATATCACAGCACCTAAACATCTCCCCTCTCGTGCAATAACAATGCAGAAAAAGAAGTGTTCTCCCGTGAAATCTCCATATTATTTAGGTGCTGCATTGAAAAATAGGTAATACATGTGATAACTTATGTCTAGCCGCAAGTTGCCGTTATTGTAAACGGGGAGCCTTGGTCGGAATATATCATGATCCGCACTTTGGCTTTTGTCGCCACACAGCCATTAACAAAGCGAATAAGACCAGATCTGTAGTTTGCAGCGATTGCATTGATCACCCGCCAAAGCGTTGAAAGAACAGGTTGATGGCAACGGTCAGATAAGAAAACCCTTCATATGGCTTGATATAGGTAATGTCTGGGGCCCAAATTTTATCAGGCGTATCCACATCGAACTGGCGATCTTGAGTGTTATCTGTGACGATAGAGGGTTTGCTACCATCCAGTTTGAAACCATCAGTAAAATTATTTACCTATCATAAGCGTCTTGCCCCCTCCCTCTAAGGGGCAGGGTGTCTAATAAGCTCGAAGCTATTCAGTTCTGATATTTCCTAGTGAGCCATGTACGTCTCTTGCGGATAATCGCAGATTTAATGCGTTACTAGAGCGGATACCATTCAGGTTGGATCGCAGCGCTCGCTTTAGATTTTAGAATTTTCGCATTATTCTATCTATCAACTTGATGGTGAAGCGCTTTAGTTCTGCAGGTCCAATAAATATTCACCCCCCGTCCAATTTGTCTGAAAATCAGAAGTGAGTTGTTCAGATCATTGGTGTTGAGACAAGCCAAGGCAGCAATTATACCTGCGCATTCCATAATAATTTTCAAGAAACTCAATTTTGACGTTTACGCAAACGTCAAAGTTTATTAAGTTGATTTGTGAAGGAGCCAGACTTTCACAATAAGGCCTGTTTTCATATGCTCTATAGTTCCTGTCATGATATGTGCGTGATACTCTGCTGATCAGATTTGGTAATATGATCTGATGGTTTTCCAGTGCATAGTATCAGGAACTGTGGCTGATGCCGGTGAGGAGCCGGCAGAGAGCAGACCGGAGTGAAGTACAAGGACTGGCACCACAAAGCGCAGGCTTGGTCTGCGATTTGAATGTTTGGATGATGAACACGCGGGGAGAGGTGCTCGATAATGAGCGGCGTCAATCTCTGCATTGCGGCAGACAATGTTCTGCCGACGTCAAACTTGGAGGAAGTGCATGCCAATCTATCGCGCGCCGGTTCGGGATACGCAGTTTATTCTCAATGATGTTTTGGGCGTACAAAGCCGCAATGATCTGCCGTCTTATGCAGAAATGAGCAGCGACATTATCGAGGCTATTTTGCAAGAGGGTGCCAAGCTCGCCGAGCAGACTTTATTTCCTGTTAACTATAGTGGTGACCGTGAGGGTTGCGAGCGCCTGCCTGATGCGACGGTAAAAGTACCGCAGGGCTTTAAAGAGGCCTATGACCAATATTGTGCCGGTGGGTGGCTCGGGCTTGCTGCACCGGAAGAATTTGGCGGTCAGGGTCTGCCTTATCTGCTGCACACAGCGGTGGGTGAATATATGTCATCGGCCAATATGGCGCTGACCATGTATCCGGGTTTAACGCAGGGCGCGATTGCCGCCATTATCACCCATGGTACTGACGAGCAGAAACAAACCTATCTGCCCAAAATGATCGAAGGCCGCTGGTCCGGCACCATGAACCTGACTGAGCCGCATTGCGGTACGGATCTGGGTCTTTTGCGCACTAAGGCTGTGCCGCAGGCAGACGGCTCTTATAAAATCTCCGGCTCAAAAATCTTTATCTCTGCCGGCGAGCACGGCATGACCGAGAATATTATTCATCTGGTGCTGGCGCGTATTGAAGGCGCACCGGAAGGTAATAAAGGCATATCGCTGTTTATTGTGCCGAAATTCAATCTTGATACCAATGGTGAAGCGGGCACGCGCAATGGTGTTACTTGCGGCTCTATTGAAGAGAAAATGGGTATTCACGGCAATTCGACCTGCGTCATGAATTATGACGAAGCAACGGGTTACCTGATCGGCGGTGAAAACAAAGGCCTGCGGGCAATGTTCACCATGATGAATGAAGCCCGCCTTGGCGTGGCATTGCAGGGCTTGTCGATTGCTGAAACCGCCTATCAGAATGCCGCAGATTATGCCCGTGAGCGTATTCAGGGGCGCGCGCTGACCGGTGCCAAATTTGCCGATAAAAAAGCTGATCCGATTATCGTTCATCCGGATATCCGCCGCACGCTTTTGACCATTCGCGCTTTTAATGAGGCCGGTCGTGCGCTGGTACTTTCCACTGCTTTGCAGTCTGATATTGCCCATCATTCCGGTGATGAGGCGGCACGCGACTATGCCGATGATCAGGTGGGTCTGCTGACGCCGGTTCTTAAAGGTGTGCTGACCGATAAGGGTTTTGACCATGCGGTCATGGCGCAGCAGGTTTTTGGCGGCCATGGCTATATTGAAGAAAACGGCATGAGCCAATATGTGCGCGATGCCCGTATTGCCATGATCTATGAAGGTGCCAATGGTATCCAGGCACTTGATCTGGTGGGGCGCAAGCTGCCTGCCAATGGTGGCCGCGCTTTGATGGCTTATTTCAAGGAAATCGGTGACTTCTGCGAAGAAAACCGCACCGATGAAGCTTTGTCTTTCTATACCAAAGGCTTGAAAAAAGGCCTTAATGATCTGCAAACTGCTTCAATGTGGCTAATGCAGAATGCAATGGCTAAGCCCGACAATGCAGGTGCTGCCTCAACGGATTACATGCATTTATTTGGTCTGGTGGCATTTGGGTTCATGTGGGCAAAAATGGTGAAAGCCGCACAGGCGAAGCTCACTGCTGGTGACGGTGATAAAACCTATCTGGAAACCAAACTGGTAACGGCGCGGTTTTATATGGAGCGGATTATGCCGGAAACCCAATTAAGGTTGGTGCGCATTCAGACCGGTGCCGATACCATGATGGAACTGCCTGCTGAGGCTTTTTAATCCACGATCCTTCGTATGGCGAATGATCCGGTTATAAACGATCTGGGAGTGAGACTTTTAAAAATGGCTGATGCTTTTATTTATGATCATGTGCGCACACCGCGCGGAAAAGGCAAAAAAGACGGCAGTCTGCATGAAGTGCCGGCTGTGCGTCTGGGTGCCAAAGTGCTGGAAGCTTTGCGTGACCGCAACGGTTTTGATACCGCCAAAGTCGACGATATTATTTTTGGCTGTGTGGATCCGGTGGGTGAAGCAGGCGCGGTTATTCCGCGCTCCAGCGCATTTGAAGCCGGTTATGATTTTAAAGCGCCGGGCATGCAGATTTCACGTTTCTGCGCCTCCGGTCTTGATGCGGTTAATCTGGCGGCTGCCAAAATTGCCGGTGGCACGGATGAGCTGGTAATTGCCGGTGGTGTTGAAAGCATGTCACGCGTTGGCATGGGTATGTCGGGCGGTGCCTGGTATATGGATCCCTCTGTTGGCTTTCCGGGTTGGTTTATGCCGCAGGGTGTCTCCGCGGATCTGATCGCCAGTAAATATGGTTTCTCGCGTGAGGATGTGGATTCTTATGCCGTTGAAAGCCAGCGCCGTGCCGGTGAGAGCTGGAAGAAGGGTTATTTTAAAAACTCGGTCATTCCGGTCAAAGATATTAACGGCCTGACCATTCTTGATCACGACGAGCATATGCGCCCGACTACAGATCTCGCGGCCCTTTCCGGACTTAACCCGTCTTTTGTGATGCCAGGTGAAATGGGCGGTTTCAATGCCGTTGGTATTCAGGCGCATCCGGAAGTTGAAACCATCACCCATGTCCATCATGCCGGCAACTCATCCGGTATTGTTGATGGTGCGGCGGCTGTGCTGGTGGGCTCGCGTCGCGCAGGCAAAACATTTGACATCAAGCCGCGCGCCCGTATCCGTGCTTTCACCAATATCGGCTCTGATCCGGCATTGATGCTGACCGGACCGGTCGATGTGACTGAAAAACTGCTTGATCGTGCCAAAATGAAGCTCTCTGATATTGATCTGTTTGAGCTAAACGAGGCTTTTGCAGCAGTGGTGCTGCGTTACATGCAGGCATTTAATATTCCGCATGATAAAATCAATGTGAATGGCGGTGCAATTGCGATGGGGCATCCTTTGGGTGCCACGGGTGCAATCATTCTTGGCACAGTGCTGGATGAACTGGAACGGCGTGATCTCAATACTGCACTGGTTACCTTGTGTATTGGTGCGGGTATGGGCACGGCGACCATCATTGAGCGGGTGTGAGGGAGAACGAACATGGCTAATTATAGCAATTTTAAAGTTGAAACCGGCGTCGACGGCATTGCAGTTGTGACATGGGACATGCCTGAAAAGAGCATGAATATTCTGACTGAGGCGGTTTTGACCGAGCTTGATCAGATTATTGATCAGGTTGTGGCAGACAGCGCCATCAAAGGTGCGGTAATTACCTCTGGTAAAGATACATTTTCCGGCGGCGCGGATCTGACCATGATGCAGGAAATGCTTGGCCGCTTTAAAGCCGAGCAGAAAAAAAACCCTGAAAAAGCCGTGCAGACCTTGTTTGATAATGTGGGCCGTATGACCGGTCTTTATCGCAAGCTGGAAACCTGTGGCAAACCTTGGGTCTCTGCCATTAACGGTACTTGTATGGGTGGCGCGCTTGAACTGTCACTGGCCTGTCACGGTCGTGTGGTTTCCGATGCGGAAGGTGTGAAGCTTGCTTTGCCGGAAGTGAAAGTCGGCCTGTTTCCGGGGGCAGGGGGTACGCAGCGTGTGCCGCGTCTGGTCAATAGCCAAGATGCTTTGCAGATGATGACTACTGGTTCCAGCCTGACGGCAGCGCGTGCCAAAGGCATGGGGCTGGTGCATGAAGTGGCACCGGCGAAAAAGCTGGTGGAAACCGCTAAAAAGATGATCCGAAATGGCTTAAAACCGGTACAGCCATGGGATGAAAAGGGTTTTAAACTGCCGGGTGGCGCAATTTACTCGGCAGCGGGGGCTAATCTTTGGCCTGCCGCAACGGCAATTTTACGCCGAGAAACCTCAGGTAATTATCCTGCAGCGCTGATGATCTTGAAATGCGTCTATGAAGGTCTGTTGGTACCGTTTGATACCGGCCTGAAAATTGAGCAACGCTATTTCACGCATATTTTGCAAACAACAGAAGCGCAGTCGATGATCCGCTCGCTGTTTGTGTCGTTGCAAGAGCTTAATAAAGGTGCGCGCAGACCTCAAGATATTAAGCCGACTAAGTTTAAGAAAATTGGTGTTATCGGTGCGGGCTTTATGGGGGCAGGCATTGCCTATGTCACTGCTAAAGCTGGTATTCCGGTGGTACTGATTGACCGCACGCTGGAGGCTGCTGAAAAAGGCAAAGCCCATGCTGGCGATCTGATTGCTAAAGAAATGCAGAAAGGCCGGATGACGGCTGACGATAAAGAGAAACTGCTGGCTCTGATCACTCCATCGGCGGATTATGCATCCCTTGATGGTGCGGATATGGTGATTGAAGCGGTGTTTGAAGATCGTGATGTTAAACAGGCCGCGACTGAACAGGCAGAAGCGGTGCTCGGGCAGAATGCAATTTTTGCCTCGAACACCTCAACACTGCCTATTACCGGTCTGGCCAAAGTTTCACAGCGTCCGAAGAACTTTGTCGGTATTCACTTCTTCTCACCGGTTGATAAAATGATGCTGGTTGAAGTGATTATGGGCAAAAAGACCGGCGAAAAGGCTCTGGCGACTGCGCTTGATTATGTGCGGGCGATCAAAAAAACCCCGATTGTTGTTAACGACACCCGTGGTTTCTATGTCAACCGTTGCGTACTGCGTTATATGTCTGAAGCCTATAATATGTTGATTGAAGGCGTACCGCCGGCAATGATCGAAAACGCTGCCAAAATGGCTGGTATGCCGGTTGGACCATTAGCACTGAATGATGAGACAGCAATTGATCTGTCGCAGAAAATTCTTAAAGCTACGCTCAATGATCTCGGTGACAAGGCTGTTGACCCGCGCCATGTGGATCTGGTGAACAAGCTGGTGGATAAATATGATCGTCTGGGTCGCAAAAACGGCAAAGGCTTTTATGATTATCCGGCAAAACCAGCGAAAAAGCATTTGTGGCCGGAGCTGAAAACGCTTTATCCGCAGCAGGATGCTGACAAGGTCAATGTAGAAACCCTCAAACAGCGTTTTCTGGTGACCATTGCGCTGGAGGCAGCCCGCGTTATGGAAGAGGGCATTGTAACGGATCCACGTGAGGCCGATGTTGGCTCCATTCTTGCATTCGGTTTTGCGCCATATACCGGCGGCACCTTGTCTTATATTGACGGGATGGGTGCCAAAGCTTTTGTTAAACTGGCTAAAAACCTTCAAAAAACCTATGGTGCGCAGTTTAAAGTGCCTAAACTGCTGACCGATATGGCAGATAGCGGTGAAACATTCTACACCCGCTTTAATCCCTATAAAACAAGCGAAAAGGCAGCGTAACCTGCCGTCAATGCTGGCAATGTTAAAAATGGCGCAGGACAATCTGCGCCATTTTTGTTTTTATTGATGTTCTAATATTTGAAATACTCTATAGTGCTCAGGATTTTATTCCTTGGGATTGGTAATGTTTACGCATACAGAACTCTGGTCGGCAATTGATGCGCTGGCAAAAACCGCACAGCTCTCAGCTTCCGGCCTGGCGCGGCGTGCAGGGCTTGACCCGACGACTTTTAATAAGTCCAAACGCTTTGCTACAGATGGTCGGCCACGCTGGCCATCAACGGAGTCTCTTGCTAAAATTCTCGAGTTGACCGGGACCGATATGGCGACATTTGCCAATTTACTGGCATTGCAAAAACCTCAGGCTCTGTGTCAGAACCAAGAGCAACAAAAATCGCCAAGTCAGGCTGACAGGAAAAATGATGCGTAAAACAGCGAGCCTTGGTACTATCTTACCGCCGATTATGGCTTTCGGTGTCGGTGCTATATTGTTTGCGGCCTATTTAGCGCCGTTTTATGGTGCATTTGATCGTGAGGCTATGGGCGCTGCCAGCACTATTATTACTGAAGATTTTGACATGCCTGAAGATATGCCGCCTGAGCGGCTGCCTTCCGGGCTGACCACACAGCCAGAGAATGTGCCTCTCGAACGTATAGAGCCGCGTGCGCCCTTAAGTGATCTCGGCTTGGCAGCACCCGTAGTGCCTAAAACTGAACCTGCCGCCACATCTGAAGATAAGGCCGCAGAGGGCGGCCTATTCTATCGCCCCGTGGCGTTGGCCGCGGGCAGGCTGGCTGTTGGAAATCATATTGTTGAGCTCACCGGCATTGATATTGTTGAGCCTGAAGCCTCCTGTGCGGATATAAATGGCGAGGTTTGGGCTTGTGGTATGCAGGCGCGCACAGCTTTTCGATCATGGTTGCGTGGCCGCGCTGTGAGCTGTGATTTGGAAGGACTTGATCCGCAGCAGGAGCTGATCCGTACCACATGTAATTTGGCTGGTACTGATATTGCCCGCTGGCTGGTTGAAAATGGTTGGGCGAGAGCCACATTTGGCGGCGCGTATAGTGATAGTCAGACGCAGGCAGAAAAAATGTTGCTCGGCGTTTTTGGTAGAGCAGCAAAAAAAGATAGCGGTCTGGAATTGCCTGCGTCGGATTATTCTCAGTAACAAGCTGCTTATACGGGAGTTAAATTCCAAACAGCTCGTTCTGGTGTGAAATTATATGTCATTAAATATATTCCGGGTTTATTATCGTTGTCTATATCTATAGTGAGTATTTCAGATTGATTATATGAGTATATATTAGCGGAGTAGTTTTTTGTAATCGGGGATATTAATAGTCGTGCTGGACTTAATGTATCTTTATCCGCAGTTGTGACAGGAGTGTAGAAAAGATTATCTTTAGTGAAGAACAGATCACTTTCAATTGCTATGTATAATCCGCTGCCTAAGTTCTTTATTAAGCATAAATTTGTGTCGCTTTTTGTGTCGACTTTATCTAACTCCCACATATATGATCGGTCATTTTCAATCATATTTTCTGTCAAAGCTATTTCAGCTTTCCCATTAGTAACCCTGCCGCAAGACAGATAGAAGCCCGTGTTGTAATTAGAAAGATAGTAATACATTAAAATAATCTCCGAGTTTAAATATATTTATTTAATATTATGCCTCGCGAGTTTATACTTGAGTATACTTAAGTCAATTTATTGTTTTGTTATAAAAATTATAAATTATAAATTACAAATAATATTGTTCATGCTGGGCCGCACCGTTATTATAGATGGTGCGGCTCTTTTATTGCTATATTTTGATGTTGCTTATGCGCGTTTGAGAGCTTCTGCAATCAGGCCGCGTGTTTCGTCAATGCCGTATAGGGCGACGAATGAGCCAAAGCGGGGCCCGCGTTCCTGGCCGATCAGCACTTCATAAAGCATCTGGAAGAATGACACCGAAACGCCGGGCCCGCCATCAGGGCTCTTTTTAGTTTGATCCTGATAGCGCTCAATCACGCGTGCCACATCCAGAATAGAATTCTGAATTGTGCTGCCGTCAGCATCTTTATCAAGACCGCTGAGCGCTGCATCGAGGTTTTGCAGCGCCTGTTGTTCAACTTCATCAGGCGCACGGAATTTCTTATTCGGCTTCACGAAATCGTTGAAATAGCGGATGGCATATTCAACCAGTGCATTGAGTTCAGGATGAGTTGCTGGTGAGGCACCCGGAGCATAGCGTGAAATGAAGCCCCAGAGCGTGTCCGCATTTTCAGCATTGGATGCGCTGACCAGATTAAGCAGCATGGCAAACGGCACCGGCATGTCGACTTTAGGAACATTACCATAATGCTGATGCCAGACCGGATTATTTAGACGTGCAGTCCAATCCTGCTTCTCATAGGCTGCAAGATAGGTGAAATATTCATCCACTGCTTTCGGAATGACATCAAAATACAGTTTTTTGGCTGTTCTTGGCTTCTGAAACATATACAGGCCGAGGCTCTCGGTTGGTGCATAGGACAGCCACTCGTCAATGCTGATGCCATTGCCTTTTGATTTCGAGATTTTCTGCCCTAAATCGTCAAGGAATAACTCGTAAACGAAATGCTCAGGTGCGCGACCACCGAGAATTTTACAGATCGCATCATAGACTGCAGCATTGGTTTGGTGGTCTTTACCAAACATTTCAAAATCAACACCGAGTGCTGCCCAGCGCATGCCAAAATCAGGCTTCCATTGCAGCTTCACATTGCCGCCGGTTACCGGAAGCGTTGTTTCCACACCGTTTTCATCATCAAATGTGATGGTACCGGCTTTTGCATCAACCTTTTTCATCGGGACATACAAAACACGGCCGCTGGTTGGTGAAATAGGCAAAAACGGGCTATATGTTGCCTGACGCTCAGTGCCAAGTGTTGGCAGCATTACGGCCATGATCTGGTCATAGCGTTCGGCAGCCAGCAGCAGAACCTCATCAAAGCGGCCGGCTTTATAATATTCAGTAGCGCTGGCAAATTCGTAATCGAAACCAAAGGTATCGAGGAAGCGGCACAGCATAGTGTTGTTGTGATCGGCAAAGCTGGTAAAATCGCCCCCGAACGGGTTCGGCACAGCCGAAAGCGGCCGGTGCAGATGCGGTTCAAGAAAAGCTTTATCCGGTACATTATCCGGAATTTTGCGCATGCCGTCCATATCATCCGAGAAGCAGATCAGCTTGGTTTTAACCTTGTCTTCTGTGAGAACCCGAAACGCATGGCGCACCATTGAGGTGCGCGCAACTTCACCAAAGGTGCCGATATGCGGCAGACCTGAAGGGCCATAGCCGGTTTCAAAAATCACTACCTCAGGATAGCCGGTTTTCTCATAGCGTTTTATGATTTTCCGTGCCTCTTCAAAGGGCCACGCTTTCGCCTGTGCTGCTGCCGCAATCAGTTCGGGCGCAAGGTCGATGTGGTTTGAGCGGTCGGTTGTCATAATATCTTTCCTGATAGGATGGGCCCGTTGCAGGGCTTTATTGGGCTTGGTGCAGTCCACATTGTATGGTCTGATAAGTGAGGTCTATGGCCAGTTCGGTGTTTCGTCAATGTTTTGCTTGGATTTGCTTGCATTTCATTGCATAGCGTCGAAAACTATGGCCGGTAATGTGAAGAACTGTGAGCGCGTTGAAATGAATGCAAATCGCTCCGGACAAAAACGCAGGAGAGCAGTCATGAAAATCACGCCACAGGATGCGCTGATATATATAATGGTAACAGTTTCAGCGGCCGATACGCGGATGACAGATGCCGAACTGTCATCCATTGGCAATCTTGTTCATCGCCTGCCGGTTTTTACAGGTTTTAATGTCGATACCGTGCCGGAAATTGCCGAGCGTTGTTATGAATTACTGACCAAAGATGACGGGCTGGATCGTATTCTTGATATAGCTCATCAGGCGCTGCCGGAAAGGCTCTATGAAACTGCCTATGCACTGGCAGTGGAGGTTGCGGCAGCCGACTTACATGTTGAGCAGGAAGAGCTGGCATTTTTGCAGCTGATGCGCGATTTGTGGAATCTGGACGAACTGAGTGTTGCTGCTATTGAACGCAGCGCCCGTGTCCGCTTTCGTAAGCTTTAAAACATCAAGGCAGTGTGTTGTGGGCAATATGCTGCCTTTTAATAAAAGCCGACCGGAAAATACCTTAAATATAAATCATTCAGTACACCTTTGCGCTCCAGTGACGTGAGTGCGGTGTTAAAGGCTGCAAGCATTTCTACATCGCTGTTGCGCAATGCAATCACCATGCCGGAGCCCAGATAGTTTTGTGCCGGATAGGCTCCACCAACGAATTGGCAACAGGATAGATCGATGCCTTGATCTTTGTCTTCTGTGTCAGGTGCTGCAGCCATTTTTAGTGACAGGCTCATAGCATCGCCAAAAATCAGCTGAATTTTGCCGGATTTCATGTCCTGATACAGTGTTGCCTCATTTCTGTAAGTCTGGATATTGGCTTTAGGGAAATAGGCTTTCAGCAATGCTTCATGGGCTGAATTACTTATGACGCCAACAGTTTTATTGTCTGGTGAAAAGCTGGCCGGCTCATCACGGGGTGATTTCAAAGCTAAAAAGCGCGCAGGCAGGCTAAAATAAGTGCGGGTAAAGCTCAAGCTGGCACGCCTATCAGGCGCAGGCTGTATACCAGCAACCACTGCGTCGGTTTCATTATTCAGCAATGCAGGGATTAACTCATTCCATGGTTGCGCTGCAATCTGACACTTACTTGTCACCGAGAGCTCCTGACACAGGGCGCGGATCAGATCAATATTATACCCGGATAAGCGCCCCTCTGGTGAAAGCTTGTTGAACGGCGTAAAATTCGTACCGGTAAGGAAGCGTATTTGTGCGCGCTCGGTAAGGCTGGATTTTGTCAGTTTTTGATCACTGCCGGCAAGAACAGGCGGCGCAGCCATTGCAGAAACAAAGCCGGAATGAAGCAGTAATAGCGCAACTAAAAAAATGCAACGGGCAAGATTTTGGCATTGTTTTATTGGTGTTAAAGCAGACAGATAGCGCATAGTTTTTTCGCAGTGCTGGTTTGATTTCTTGTAAAATACACTGATGATAAAAGCTCTGTCTATTGCTAAATGTTCTATATCTTAATTGTAATATTAAATTTATAATTGTTGAATAATGTTTGTATTATTGAATTTCAATCAAATGTATAGTTAAATTTATCAGTTGATATTTTTTATTTTTACGTAATAGTCTTGAATTTAAGATAAATCATACCTGCCCTGAAGTTTATTGTCTAATATTACTATCAGCCATCCATCACTTCATGAAGGAGGGGGAATGACGCTACATGTCTTGTTTTCAAGGTCTCTTATTGGGCTTTGCGCTGCATTCTCCGTCCGACTTATAAATGCCGGTATTAAGAAGGCTGATATTATTACGGCTTTTACTGGAGCTGTACGACATAATACGTCATTTAATGACGAACTTGTTCATCAGGGCACTATCTCCGAGCGCTATTTATACCGGTTATGGGCAGAGGAAACCGGTTTGATTTATGATGATAATCCTGATCCGCGAGAGATTTTACTTCGCCCCTATGATGGTCCGGTGCGGCTGCATAATATCCGTCACATCCTTATTGCCGGTTCAAAAGGCCAGAGCCTGCTTTATATGGCGCCGGATCTGCAAGAGCTTGCCATATTGAAACTTTATTTACGGCAATACCCTGAATTGCGCAGCCGCTTCAGATTATGTCCGCCAGCAGTTCTGGTAGCCTTGTTGCACAATCGTTATGGTAGGCTGGCAGCAGGGCGTGCGCAGACTATGACGCCGCAGCACTTGTCTGCAAGTCATGTCCTCAACAGCTGGCAAGGATTTTGCTTCAGTGCTTTGCTAATGGGGGTGCTTTGGGCTTTCTGGGCTGGCAGCGGCTTTTACCTGTCATCTATGCTTTGGTTTCTCACCGTGTTTTTTGGTGCTTGTGTTTCCATTCGTCTGCTAGCAGCAACCAATGCCAAGCCGCTTGTGATTGAGCCGTTGCCATATTACGTCTTGAAGGATTTGCCCGTCTATACAATTTTAGTACCCCTCTATCGTGAGGCAGGGGTTGTATCGCAACTCGTCACTGCGTTATCTGCGCTGAACTGGCCGGCTGCAAAACTAGATATTAAACTCGTATGTGAGGCAGATGACAGTGAAACATTATTTGCCTTGGCGCATCAGCAGTTGTCTGCGCAATTTGAAGTTTTGCGTGTGCCACCTGTTGGTCCGCGAACCAAACCCAAAGCGCTGAATTATGCGCTGCAATTTGCGCGCGGTGAATATATTGTTGTCTATGATGCTGAAGATCGTCCGCATCGAGATCAATTATTGGAAGCATGGCAGGCTTTTTACAGAGGCAGCAACCAGCTTGCTTGTCTTCAGGCGCCGCTTGTTATCGGCAATTTTTCCAGTAACTTTCTGACACGCTATTTCACATTTGAATATGCCGGATTGTTTCGCGGGCTTTTGCCGTGGCTAAGTCGACGGGGGGCAGTGATGCCTTTGGGGGGGACATCAAATCATCTTAAGCGCAGCGTTCTACAAAAGATCGGTGGTTGGGATAGCTATAATGTAACAGAGGATGCAGATCTTGGCATGCGTCTGGCGCGGTTTGGCTATCATGTCGATGTTATTAACCGGCCAACACTTGAGGATGCGCCCGAGAATTATCAGGACTGGAAAACGCAACGCACAAGATGGTTTAAGGGTTGGATGCAAACATGGCTGGTACATCTTCGTTCACCGTTGCAGACATACCGGCAGTTAGGTGCAGCACGATTCAGTCTTAACCTGCTTTATACAACCGGTTTGCTATTGTCAGCGCTGCTGCACCCGTTCATGCTGGCGGGGCTGTTCTTGGGTGCGATTTCAGTGGCTTTAGGCAATTCTAGTGACGCGGCGCTGGCAGCGCTTATATTTAGCGGTATGAACTTGCTGACAGCCTATTTGAGTTTTCACATTCTGTGTCAAAAAACGTTGCGCTATGACGAAAAGCGCAATTATTCCTATCTGTGCGGTATTCCGTTTTATTGGATATTGTTGTCGCATGCTTCTTGGCGGGCTCTGTATCAAATGTTTACAGCGCCGCATCATTGGGAAAAAACCCCACATTTTCCAAGCCGGATTATGGGTAGCTTGTCATAAGCAGGCAATATAATGTGTGATAATCTGGCTGGCAGAGTAGTTTCAGACAAAGTGGAAATCGCTTATAGGGGATAAGTCTAACTGGACTAATTCCTATTATCGCTTCACCCGTCTGAAGCTAGGCTAAACCAAAAATAGAGCATTTTCCGTTCTTAAAGCTTAATGAAATATAACATATGTAAACTGCTATAAGATTTCTATTTTGTTGCAGGCGTTAAAGGCGGCAGTCTGATTGATGAATACCGGTGATAAACAGCTGACAGATATTCCGAAAACAGAAATATCTGATAAGCAGCCCCCTGAGCTGAGAGAAAATATTTTTCGCCGTTTTTTTAAATATGCACGTCAATCTATGCCTTGGCTTTTTATCCTCATACCTTTGTTGTTTTTGCTGCTTTATTGGGGCGTTGCACCAGTTTATGCGGCTATTATCTGCTTGCTGGCATTCGCAGCTTTGGTGTTAAGCGCATTATTTTCAGCACCCAAACCTGTCGCTATTCCCGTTAAATATAGCGGTTTGCATGACGGTCCGCTGTCACGCCTTTCGGGCGAGAGATTAGCCGATTTCCTGCCTGATCCACTTGTACTCTTTGATGCGGATGGCACAATTCTTTATATTAATCATGCTGCACGGGAGGCATTTCCGCCGCTGGCACGTGATTCATCACTTTATTTATGTTTCCGTTCACCGGAGATGCACGCCCTGATGCAGGGGATTATTGCCGACGGACAGGCGCGTTCCACTGATTATCTGGAGCGGTTGCCGCTTGAGCGCTGGTACCGGTCATCAGTGATGACATTCGAGACGGCAAAAGATGAGGCAGATTGCTTTATTCTTATCTTTCGTGATCAGACAGAGTTGCGTCGGATTGACCGGATGCGTTCAGATTTTATCGCCAATGCCAGCCATGAGTTGCGCACGCCGCTTGCTTCACTCAGCGGTTTTATTGAAACATTGCAGGGACCAGCACGAGATGATCTGGCGGCTCGCGAGCGTTTTCTAGGCATTATGCAAAAACAGGCAGACCGGATGTCTCGCCTGATTGATGATCTGTTGTCTCTGTCACGTTTGGAAATGAAAGCGGCAATTCCGGTAAAAGAACGCATTGATCTTGGGTTGGTGCTTAATCATGTTGTTGAAACATTGTCACCGATGGCTGCAGATGCGGGCGTGGCGATTGAGTGGGAAAAGCCTGACCATGCAATCTGGTTGCCGGGAGATAAAGATGAACTGATTCAGGTGTTCCAGAACCTGATTGAAAATGCCTGTAAATACGGGCAGTCCGGCAAGCGGGTTGTAGTAACACTTGATGAGCAAGGTGGTGAAAATCTGAAATCGTCAACCGGCGCTATGCGAGGTCTGTCTGTCAGTGTCGAGGACTTTGGTCCCGGTATTCCGCCAGAGCATTTGCCGAGATTGACCGAGCGGTTTTATCGCGTTGATGTTGATAGCAGCCGTGCACATAAGGGTACAGGGCTTGGCTTGGCTATTGTAAAGCATATTCTTACACGCCATCGTGGCCGTTTGGTTGTGCGCTCTCAGGTTGGTAAAGGCGCAGTCTTTACTGTTGCATTTGCGGGATCGTAATTATTGTGGCGCGTATTATCCGCGCTTAAATGTGCGAATAATACGCCACTTTAGCGGCCGTAGTGCCTTCCAGAAAGCAGTGCCACGCAGACTTGCCATGGTGTTTTGTCGTATTTCATAGATATGTCCGCGCCATGTTGCACGATGAGTCATGCGCATAAGCGGTATCGTCAGGTCACAATTTTTTAGTTTCCAGTCTTCATCGCCGACACCCAAATCAAGGCAGTCATAATTGTGCTCTTTTAAGTGTTTGAGCAATATATAATGCATGATATTTCCGGGTGAATATTTTGCCCAGTTTTTCAGATTGGAGGCAATCATTATTCCGTAATAATGTGGCCCCCTGATTAGTCCCCACATGCATGCAATAATTTCATTGTTGAGCTTTAATGCGGACAGATGGAGCACACCAGCCTCATGAAACGCTTCCGTTGCCACCGTGAAATAATCCATTTTTTCTGGGTGGGTTTCAAAGCCAGGAACATCAGTTTCGATAAATCGCTGTTGTTTTTGATAAAGCATGAATTCTAAATAAGCTTGCCGCTCTTCAGTATTTGTAGCAACGGCAAATGTACAGTCCCCCAACTCTTGCAGGCGACGCAGTTTCGTTCTGGTTCTTCTGGGGCGTTCGAGTTGCTTTTCAATCGCAGGCCAGCTTGGTTTTAATGATGTCGCGTGGCTATTTGCCAGATTTTCCCGGTTAGCAAGTAAAAATAACGGATTAACCAATGAGCCTATTGTTTCCGGCATATTCTCAAAATCAGCAAAGTCGAACGCAGGCAGTGCTTTGACAATCTGTTGCCATAGATTTTCGGCGCGCATTCTTGTCCACTCAATGCCACAATCAAACAAGACCGGCGCATTATAGTCGGCGACGCCCTGATCGGTAAAGCTCAACAAGCGAATACCGTTACGGGGGATAATTGTCAGTGGTAAAAACAATACAGGTTCGCTGGCTAAATTACGAACCTCAACCAGACAAATCTGTGCCTTCAATGCTGGTGCATAAGTTTGCGCCCAGACGTTCAGAAATGTGGTTGTTTGAAAGACATGATATTGTGGGTTAGAGGGAATATGCGTGGTAGCTTGCGTGGCTGTAGGCCAATCGGCCGATATGTCGGAAACGGAGTTGAAGCAACGTATTGAAAGCCCAAAACAGGATAGCGCATCCTGATCAGGCTTATGCACGAGCGCCGCACTCTTTTGATTTGATTTTGCCATAATATTGGTATCGTTACGCAACAATGAGCCGGATAATGTCATGCAATAATATCCTATCATGCTCATGATGCCGTTTGATTGCGTATCAGAGTTTTAAATCACGATTGTTAATTGTCTGAATTAAGGTTTGGCAGAATTATGTAAATATTCTCCTAGCAATTGCGGCCAAGTATATTTTTCTTTCTCAAGAGAAAGGTAATTAAGTTAAATACTAAGATAACCAATTATGAATATTTTGACGGTAATTACAAAAGAAGTACAGTATTAAAGAGATTGCAGGCTTGATTGCATTGTTAGCTCAGTGTGCATATATGCGCTGACGGTGTGCAATCGCATTTATTGGCTTTATGACGGGAAATATGATGACGGTTTCAATCATTATCAAGGCGCTGAATGAAGAGCAGCGAATTGCTTTGGCAATCGAAAGCGCTTTAGCGGCTTTGCCTGATGGTCAGGGCGAAGTGATTTTGGCGGACAGCGGCTCAACTGATCGCACGATTGAAATCGCAAAACAATATCCCATTATGATTGTTCAGATTGAAGCGCCGGCCAAGCCGAGTTGTGGGCTGGGCCCTCAGTTGGGTTTTCAGTATAGTCAATATCCATATATATGCCTGATCGATGGCGACATGGAGCTTGCGTCTGATTTTATTCCTGTGGCTATGCAATATCTGATCGATAATAAAAAGGTAGCGGGTGTTGCCGGACATGTCGTAGAGCAAAATCATGACAGTCTTGAATATGTTCGACGAGATCAGCTGAAAGTTGCCTATAAAGCGGCCGGTGTTGTTGACCGTATTAACTGCGGGGGTCTTTACCGCCGCGAGGCGATAGAGGATGCCGGATACTTCTCTGACCGCAATCTGCATTCTTATGAGGAATATGATCTCGGTGTAAGATTGCGTAGTAAAGGCTGGACATTGTTTCGCCTGGACCGGCGTTTTGTTTATCATACTGGCCACAGCGTGAATGCTTATAAGCTGCTGGTCAAACGTTGGCAGTCAAAATACATCCGCGGTATCGGGGAGTTACTGCGAGCGGCAGTCGGTAAGCCGCATCTGAAAATGCTGTTCGCTGAACTGCCCGAATTGCGCTTATGGATGATGGTCTATGGCTGGATTGCTGTGATGTTGCTCATTGTGGCTGTTTTGCCTAATACTGCTTTGGCGCTGTTGATCAATATTATAATGCTGATAGCCTCCGTTGTCTTGATGGGTATCAAACATCGCAACCTTCGCATCGGGCTCTATTCAGTTACAGCATGGTTTTTCCATGCGGCAGCATTACCAGTCGGATTTTTTTCATCGCGCACAAACCCTGAGGCTTTGATTGAGAGTAAAATCATCAAGTCTTTATAGTTTGCATATAGCATTCAAAACTTCGTGGTGGAATTGTTTGGCTTCAATCTAAGCTATTAAGGCTCTGGGGTTTTTGTTGTTGTTTGCGCACCAGCCATATCAGCATCCACCAGATACTGACCGCAATTGAAAATTCGATGAGATAAATAGATATGAATGTGCCCTGCGGCGGCATTAACCACGTTGCAAATGCTAATATAGGTGCGCCCAGAATATTGCCTGCATTAAGAATTGCGGCGCGGTAACCGTGCTCGCCTGCAGCGCCCATGACTTCGACACCGACTGCCCACATGGCATAGAAGATAATAACCCAGCACAAAATTTGCGTAAAATAGACCATAGACTGATATTCTTGGCCGAATATCAGCGGCAGATAGGGTGCAAGGCAATAGATAAACACGGCTGTGAAAACGGAAATACCGAAGCCCATCAGCGCTGCTTTTTGAGCCAAAGGCCATGCTTTGTCGATACCGTCCGTGCTCAGCTTGGCAAGCTTCGGGTAAAGCAACCGGTTCATAGCATCAATATTCAGATAGCTGCTGTCAATGATACGGCGCGCTACCCCGTAACTGCCGATGATTGCAGGTGAAAGTAGTAAGCCCAGCAGTAATAAGTCTATATTTTGACGAATGGCGCGGAAGATAAACGGGGTTGCGAAGAAAATTCCGAGTTTGATTTCTTCGCGAACTAATTTGAAAACCGGCTTACCAAGCCTCATCAGCAGCAACCAGTAAACTAAAGCCACAATCAGATGGCAGGCAAACTGCCACCATGCCCATTGATTAATAGTGCTTACGCCAAATGCAATACAACCAAGAATGGCCGCCAGCATACGTGCTAAGGCAAAGCCAACGACGGAAAGATTGGCTGCTTTAAAATTTGTGTGGCCGATATAGATTGCCTCAACCAGCAAAATAAGACGCAGCAATACAATATTGGTAATCAGATACAGCAGCAGACTACTCAGATTGGTTGCCCGATCGGTAGAAAATTCGACCCAATACGGCAGAATGGTCATGCCTGCGGCAACAAGAAAAGTACCGCTGATGCTGACCAGTATAAGATTATGCCCCAGCATCGACGGGTATATTTTGTCATTTTGCGCCACACGGCGCAACAGGCACTCAGCTCCGCCAAAGCCGCATATATGAACGGCAATGCTGGTAATTGCCATGATTGTAATAAATATACCGAAATCCGTGGCACCGAGAAAGCGGGCAAGAATAGCAAATGTTACAAGCTGAGCGGCACTCGCCATAATCAGGCTGCCACTGGAGGCCATATACGAGATAAGCGACGGCACATAGCGTCTGATCCGCGCCGAAAATCGGTTATCCGGCAACTCCGTATCACGCATATTTTAATCTTCCTCTGTCGCTCTTTCTCTAAAGTATTTTTCGGACAAATGAAACTCTTATCCGCTCGCTCTTGAGAGAGGAAGCAATAGGGTAACTTAAAATAATTACTAAAATTGAATGTAATCTATTTGTAATAATCTTATGCTTTAGCAGGTCGAACCAGTCTTTGTTAACCTTTTTTTTTAATATGTCTGGTACTGCATTAATGTGATTTAGCCTGTGAACTTTAACCCACGGTAGTAAATAGATTCATGTATACCCTGCAAGAACTGGCACAGAAGGCTAAGAACTCAACTGCGGTTAACCGTAGTTCGGATGCCGCTATTCAGGCAGCGGGAGATATTGGTTCGCACACCGCTGGAAATAAAGATAATGCCGGTCTTGTTGCAACGCCTGATGTCTTAGAGAGCGGCCATGGCTGGTCTTTTCCAGAAATTACAGTTTCTACAATTATTGACTGGTTATTGCGCTATTGGCTGCTGATCCTGTTGCTCACACTTTTGGGTGCTGTTGCCGGTCTTGGCTATGGTAAAATGGCAAAGCCGCGCTTTAACGCTGCAACGGATATTCTGGTTGCTCCGTCTAATCTGCAGCTGGTGCCCAATGATGTATATGCGCCGAGCATGCAGGCTGAGAGCCAGCTGATGGATATTGAAAGCAAGCTGCGCTTGCTTACCTCCGGCAATGTGATGCAACGTGTTGTTGATGAATTGAAGTTACAGGAAAATCCCGAATTTAACGGCACAGAAACAGGCTTGTTTTCAGGGCTGTTAGGCAGTGCTGATAAGAACGCTTCGGCATCTGACGGGCAGCAAGCTCGAAATATTGCTGCTTTGCGCGAATTATCATCGCGGATAGATGCACGCCGGCCGGAGCGGTCATATCTGATTAATCTGAGTGCATGGGCACGCACCCCTGAGAATGCCGTGTTACTGGCCAATGCCACTGCCAAGGCTTTTCAGGAGGAGGTGGCGCAAAATGAAAGCGATGGCGCAGCACGTGCAGCAAGAGCTTTAACTGAGCCGCTGGTGGAGCTGAAAAAGGCGGCCACAGAAGCCGAAATGCAGGTTGCACGGTTTCGTAATGCGCAAGGTTTGCAAACCAGCAATGCCGGAGAACTGGTCAGTACACAATCTTTGACGCAGATTAACACGCAATTGGTTGGTGCAGTAACCCGTCAGGCTGAAGCGAGATCGCGCTATCAAGAGCTGACCAGCGCTAAGAACCAGACGCTTGATCCTTCCAGTACCTTGCAATCCCCGACTTTAACTGCGTTGCGCACCCAATATGCGACCTTGAAGCAGCGTCTTGACGCTATGGCGATGACCTATGGTTCACGCTATCCTGAATTGGTGAGTGCACAGTCGCAAATTACCGGCTTGCAGGCGCAGATCGGACAGGAAACCGCGCGTATTCTGCGTGCTGCCAAGCTGGATCTTGATCAGGCCAATGCGGTTGTTGAAACTCTGCGGCGTCAGACAGAAGGTGCGCGGTCTGCAGTATCATTGGATACAGATGCGCAAGTAACACTGAATGATCTTGAGCGCGACCGGCTGGCTAAGACGACGCTGTATCAAACCTATCTGACCCGCGCTCAGGAAATTGCCCAACGTCAGCAAATTGATGCCACCAATATACGTATTGTGTCGACCGCACTGCCGCCCAAGGGCCGGTCATGGCCACCAAGTACAGCTTTACTTACCATTGCCGGTTCTATGGCAGGCGGTGGATTTGGTGTGGGACTTGCTATCTTGTTTGGTTTAACAGCTATGATGCGCGCCCAACGTCGCGTGGCGTATAAAGCTGTGTAAAACTGCTTATGCAAACAAAGCATGGTTTTCAAAGTTCCGATAATAGAAGCTTGATTGCCGCAACATTGTTCATGGCTCAGTTTCTTTATATTTGGGTAACTACAGACCCCTATATTGCGGAATCCACATCTATAATGAGCGATGCAGGTTCTAACCCGCTGAACCAATTGGCCGCGATCAGCCTATTTTGCGGGATGTTATGGTTCGTGTTGACCAGTCCGGTTAAAGTGCTGGTTTTGCAACCCCGCTTTCTGATGATCGGATTACTGGTCTGTTTGGCGCTTACAGCCATGGCCTCAGAAACACCGTTAATATCATTAAAGCAAATGATCTTAGCTGTTATTTTGCTGGTTAATGCATCGGTTTTTCTCCTTTTACCTCGCTCAGAAGAGCAGTTTGCCCGCATGATTGGTATAGGCTTACTGATCATGCTGGGCTTTGCTTATTTCGGAGTGGTGTTCAAACCGCTACAGGCAATTCATCAATATACCGCTGAGCTTGGTATTGATCAGGTTGGTAATTGGCGCGGACATTTCACCCATAAAAATGTTGCCTCTGCGGCTATGCTTATCAGCAGTTGTGTGGGCCTTTATCTTAAAGACAAAGGCTTTAAGCTGACGGGCTGGTTGATTGTGGGTTTGTCAGCGTTCTTTCTGGTGCATACCGGCGGTAAGACATCGACAGCAATGTTGCCGCTAATCTTGTTGATAGCGTATGTGTTCGAGAAATTTTCGCTGTTGCGCGTGCCTATTGCGGTATGCGGCGTTGTAGCGATTAATTTTTTCACGGTAGGGGCCGCATTGATCCCTTCTGTTTATCGCTTCATTGAATCTTTAGGCGTGGATGCCAGCTTTACCAATCGCGATGATATCTGGCAGTTTGCCGCCCGTGCGATTATGGAGCGGCCATTGCTGGGCTATGGTCTGTATGGCTTCTGGAGAACAGATAAATTAATAAATAATGATACAGTTGAAAGCTGGGCGCCTACTGCGTTTAACGGCCATAATGCTTGGATCGATACCATGATTAATTTTGGTGCGATCGGCTTTATTTTGATGGCTGTATGGATATTAGTGTTACCCCTTATCTATATAAATCAAATCTTCAAAGGCAATGCTTATTCGCCTGTTGTGCGGCTATATATTCGTATATGGCTCTATGGTCTTTATGCTAGTGCATTGGAAAGTGTGTTTTTTGAAAGTGGCAGTCTGTTGTGGTTTTGCATAATGGTTGCAATTTTTGGCTTGCGTCTGCAGGCTGTTGCTGTGCCACTCACGGAAACCGCTAACATGATCGGGTATAATCCGTCTGTAAATGCACAGAATAATATCAGGTGGGGCGGTAATGCAAAAATGGAAACATTGGGTTAATCGCGCGCAAGCGCATCTTATGCGGCTATTGGCGCCGAAAACTTTACATATCGGCAATGAACGCCCCGTTATTTCTTTCACATTTGATGATGTGCCAGAGAGTGCGCTGAGCAATGGCGCGGCTATTCTGGAAAAATACGGGCAGCGCGGCACATTCTATCTTGCCGGTAGCCTGACGGGTCTTACGGAGCCACACCGACAGCTGATTACTGAAGGCGGAATCCGTGAGCTTGCCGGACGTGGCCATGAAATTGGTTGCCATAGTTTTGCACATGAGAATACTGCGTCATTAAACGGAGCCGATCTTGAAAAAGATATCGCGCGTAACAGGTCTTTCCTGCAGCGCGTCTTGGGTAGGCAAGTTTGTGGTGAAGCGACGAAGCTGAACTTTGCTTATCCTTATAATGCCGTGTCTTATTTCGCTCGCAGACGGTTGGCGCAGTCTTATCGTACATGCCGCGCGGGCGAAAACCGTATCAATCGCGGCGCTGTCAGCCCACAAATGCTTTATGGTATGGAGATCGGCCAGCCGGATGCGCAGCATGTACTATGGCTTAAGCGGCAAATCGATAATGTCAAAGCGCAGGCTGGCTGGTTGATTTTCTTTACCCATGATATTTCTGACACGCCGACGCCCTATGGCTGCACACTTTCCGACTTCGAGGAGCTGGTAAAATATGCGGTCGATAGCGGTTGTGCAGTTTTAACTGTTAACGAGGCGATGGATGGCTATTCGCCTTCACCATTGCCCTGATTCAAAACCTGCTCACTTGTATAAAATGATGTGAAACGGTTTCTAAGGAAATCTTATGATCGCTGAAAAGAGCCCAATGCGTCTGCTGGCTATAAATAATTATTTTTATCGACGTGGCGGTGCAGAGGCAATTTTTCTCGATCACATGAGCCTGTTTGAAGAGATCGGTTGGGATGCCGTTCCTTTTGCAATGCAGCATCCGCAAAATCTGCCTTCAGACTGGTCGGATTATTTTGTCTCCGAAATTGAATATGGCCGTGCCAGTTCGGCTTTCACCAAAGTTAAACAAGCGGCAAAAATCATCTATTCGCGCGAGGCGCAGCGCAATATCTCGGCACTGATAACAGCTGCTAAACCAGATATTGCCCATGCCCATAATGTGTATCACCATCTCTCGCCGTCGATTTTTTCAACACTGAAAGATCACAATATTCCGGTGGTGATGACGGTGCATGATTTGAAACTTGCCTGCCCAGCCTATAAAATGCTGGTTGACGGGCATGTTTGTGAGCAATGCAAAGGCGGTCATATTTATAATGTTGTCGCTAATCGCTGCATCAAAGGCTCGTTGCCGCTCAGTGGTTTGGTTTTGGTTGAAACCGCTATTCATCGTATGCTTGGCCTGTATCGGAATAAAGTTGACCGCTTTGTGGTGCCGAGCCGTTTCTACCGCGATAAATTGATTGAGTGGGGCTGGCCGCAGGAGCAGCTGGTCTATATTCCGAATTTTGTCGAGACCCAGCATTTGCAACCGGTTTATGAAGCGCAGGATTATTTTCTGTTTGCAGGTCGTCTTGCACCGGAAAAAGGCTTGGTAACGCTGATCCATGCCGCAGCCAAAACCGGTGTCAGGCTGGTTATAGCCGGAACCGGTCCTGATGAGGCCGCATTGCATGCGCTGGTTAAAGTGCTTGATGCCCCTGTGACTTTTGCTGGCTATGTGACGGGTGAGAAATTGCACCGTTTGATCGGAGAGGCACGCGCACTGGTTCTGCCGTCTGAATGGTATGAAAATGCGCCGGTAAGTATTCTTGAGGCCTATGCGCTGGGTACGCCGATTATCGGTGCGCGTATTGGCGGTATTCCCGAAATGATCCGTGAGGGTGAGACGGGCTTGAGCGCTGAGGCAGGCAATATTGATGATCTGGCACAGCAACTGGCTACAATGGCCGCCTTGCCGCTTGCAGAGCGTAACCATATGGGGCTTGCGGGGCGTGACTGGATCTTGAATGATTTTTCGGCTGACGCCTATCGTGAGCGCATGCTTACACTTTATGCCGAGCTGGGAGTGAGCCGATGACACAGGCTATACGACCAAAAGTTATGATGCTGGGCTTGCGCGGTGTACCGCAGGTGCAAGGCGGCGTGGAAAAACACGTTGAAGAACTGAGCCGTGTTTTTGTTGAAAAAGGCTGGGATGTCGAAGTGGTGGGGCGCAAACCCTATCTGGCTGAAACCAAGCCCTATCAATGGGAGGGCGTGCAGGTGACACCACTCTGGGCGCCGCTCTCTACCAAATTTGAAGCTATAGCCCACACGCTGTTGGGGGTGCTGGTTGCAGCCTATCGCCGGCCTGATATTTTGCACATCCATGCCATTGGCCCGGCATTACTCACACCGCTCGCCCGATTGTTCGGGCTCAAAACCGTGGTGACACATCATGGCTTTGACTATAATCGTGATAAATGGGGTGGTTTAGCGCGTAAAATGCTCAAGACCGGCGAATGGGCAGGCATGCGCTTTGCCAATGCGCGCATTGCCGTTTCCAATCATATCGCAGAGGCGATGACAAAGCAGTATCATGTGCCGGTACAATTTGTGCCCAATGGCGTCACGCTGCGCGATACTGGCGGAGTGAGTGATGTTTTGGCGCAGTTTGCACTGGTGCCAAAGCAATATGTAGTGATGGTTGCCAGAATCGTGCCGGAGAAAAACCAGCATGATTTGATCGCAGCATTTGGCGCTATGCAGGCTGCGGGGCAGCATAGTGATAAAAAACTGGTTATTGTCGGTGCAGCAGATCATCAGTCGGACTATGTGGATCAGGTTAAGGCGCTTGCAGCTCAAACGCCGAATACTGTGCTCACCGGCGTGCAACGTGGTGATGATTTGACCGCGCTCTATAGCAATGCAGCCCTGTTTGTTTTGCCTTCGAGCCATGAGGGCATGCCGATCGCTATGATGGAGGCGATGGGGTATGGCTTGCCGGTGCTGGCCAGCAATATCACGGCTAATATCGAGGTGGGCCTGCCAGTAACAGATTATTTTCCGCTGGGTAATACCGCTGCCTTAGTACAGCAGATGGCCTTTAAGCTTGATCAGCCGTTTAGTGTGCAGCAAGCAGCGCAGCAAAGTGCAGATGTGGCTGAAACCTATGGCTGGACGGGCATTGCGGAACAGACACTCACGGTTTATCGCCAGCTTTTGTAATGTCGCAGCTTAAAATCTGGCGCTAGAGCATTTCACTATCAAGTTGAATCAGCTTGATAGGTCTGACAATGCGATAAATCTAGAATCTAGAGCGAGCGCTGCGATCCAACGCCATCATTACCCGCTCTAGAGCGTTTTCACTTTTCCTGAAGCTGCTCTAAACAGTGGATAATCACATGTGTCTTTGCACTATCTGCTGATGATTTAATGCACTGCGCGCATGATGGTGCTTGGATATGCGATGCTACAGTGCCAATAAAAAAGGCGCCTTGCGGCGCCGTTTTTATTCTGTGCAGAGCAATCAGTGATCAGCGTGCGCGGCGGCGTTCTGATGTCGGCTGAAAAGCCAGTTTAGAATGATAGGCGCAATATGGTGTGGATTCACCGGATTCATGACCGCAGAAATGGAAATCATCATGCAGCGGGTCACCAACCGGCCATTTGCATGTGCGCTCGGTGAGCTGCAACAAAGTCAGATGGCGTGAGATCGGCACAACAACATTATCATTGTTGCGGATAATAGGTGCTACAACAGCATCAGACATAGCTTCAGGCTGTAATGCGGCGGCTGCCGCACCCGAAGATTTCATCATAGTCGCGCGCATTGTTGCATGATTGGCACTTGCGCCGCCTGTATGAATGCCGCTGCTGATGCCGGAAGCGGCACTGCTGCTCGTGCCTGCAGTGGTTGTTGAGCGCGGGGCTGCGACCGGTGCTGGCGCTGGTTTTTTGCTGCGTGGAGCGGCAGTTGTGGTTTTGCCGCGTCCGGAAAGTTTAAGCCGGTGCACTTTACCGATTACCGCATTACGGCTTACGCCACCCAATTGGGCTGCAATCTGGCTTGCACTCAGACCTTCACTCCACAATTTCTTGAGAAGCTCGACGCGTTCATCTGTCCAGTTCATTGTGGCTCAGGCTCCGTTCTTTATAATCTTTATAGCGTCCGGCTATTATTTATTTCGGCCTGATCAAGCAGGCACCATATGTACCGGACAACTGGCGCTGTCGCACTAAATCTAGTCTTACTTTAATATGAAGCTACCTTAAGCAAGGACTTCGTGACAAGCTCATCGGCCCGTGCAGAATTGGTTTTCCCCAACCTTGGAGATCAGCGGGCATTTAATAGAGCTGTTTTTTTTAAATACAAGGTTTTCGTGCAACACTCTGATGTTTATTTCGTGCCTGTCGGTTTATAAGCAGAGGCAGGCATATCTGCAAAGAGGTCTTGTACGTGTCTGCGGGGTAAAGGGCGATGGCGCAAAACAGCGCGGTTGCGGCATTTAATTGCTTTTTACACGGGATATCTTGGCGCCATACGCTTGTAATCATGGTTCAGCTTCGATTGACATTTATTAAATGACGAACAATAGTGCATTGTCTAGCCGCCCTGAGGGCGGCTTTTTGATTTCATTCGCGCGCGATACGCACTCTCTTTGTGGCCGTTATATTAAAGTCATGGGTTTGGGATACGGCTGAAAGAATACCGGTCACGTAAGGGATGTGACGATCTGCGCTTCAATTTAAAGGCTCTGGAGGCCTTACTGGCATGACGACTGCAAATGTGCACCCGCTTTACGACACCTATAATCGTGCAGCGTTGCGCTTTGAACGAGGGGAAGGCGTTTGGCTGATTACGGAGAATGGTGAGCGATATCTCGATTTCGCAGCCGGTATCGCCGTTAATTCATTGGGCCACAGTCATCCTCATCTTGTGAGCGCACTGCAGGAGCAGGCTGCCAAACTTTGGCATCTGTCGAATGCCTATGAGGTGCCGGGTCAGGAGCGACTGGGGCAGCGCCTCGTTGATAATACTTTTGCCGATAAGGTGTTTTTCACCAATTCCGGCGCCGAGGCTTTGGAATGCG
The DNA here is from genome assembly GCF_048914685.1 of Pseudochrobactrum mosebachae. Classification (GTDB taxonomy): domain Bacteria; phylum Pseudomonadota; class Alphaproteobacteria; order Rhizobiales; family Rhizobiaceae; genus Pseudochrobactrum. The sequence continues at coordinate 1,094,101 of NZ_CP128408.1, read as the reverse complement.
CGATTAAAACCACCCGCCGCTTCCATTACACCAATGGTCAGCCTGAGCGTTATCGCATTGTCACTTTTGAAGGTGCATTCCACGGCCGTACCCTTGCAACCATTGCAGCCGGTGGGCAGGCTAAATATCTTGAAGGCTTTGGCCCTAAAGTGGATGGCTTCGATCAGGTGCCTTTCGGTGATGAAGCAGCACTGCGTGCAGCGATTACCCCTGAAACTGCCGGTATTTTGCTGGAGCCGGTGCAGGGTGAGGGTGGCTTGCGCGCTTTTTCCAATGAGTTCCTGCGTCTGATCCGTCAGATTTGTGATGAAAACGGCCTGCTGCTGATTTTGGATGAAGTCCAGACCGGCGTTGGTCGTACCGGTAAATTCTATGCACATGAGTGGGCAGGTATCGAGCCTGATATTCTGGCAACAGCTAAAGGTATCGGCGGCGGCTTCCCTATGGGCGCATGTCTTGCAACCGCTGAGGCAGCAAAAGGCATGGTTGCCGGTGTTCACGGAACAACCTATGGCGGCAACCCGCTGGCAATGGCTGTTGGTGAAGCAGTGATGGATGTGATGCTGGCTGATGGCTTCTTTGACCATGTTAATGACATGGCTTCACAGTTCCGTCAGGGTATGGCTTCGATCATTGACCGCTTTCCTGATGTGTTCACGGAAGTGCGCGGCCTGGGTCTGATGATCGGCCTGAAATGCGCTGTCCCGAATACGGATGTGATTGTGGCCCTGCGTGATGAGAAAATGCTCAGCGTTGGCGCCGGTGATAATGTTGTGCGTTTGTTGCCGCCACTCACAGTAACGGCAGAAGACATGCGTGAAGCACTTAACCGGGTTGAAAAAGTCGCGGCCAAGCTCTCAAAAGCCCCTGCGTAAACGGTGATCAATAATGGCATATGATAAAACTCTGAAGCATTTTACCGACCTCTCAGCAGTCAGCCCGCAGGACCTGCGCTTCATCATGGATGAAGCGCGCGCCCGAAAAATCCGGTTGAAAGCCGGTGAGCGTGACAAGCCGCTGGAAGGCAAAGTTCTGGCTATGATTTTTGAAAAACCATCGACACGTACCCGCGTCTCTTTTGATGTGGGCATGCGCCAGCTCGGTGGGGAAACAATCATGCTGACCGGTTCGGAAATGCAGCTGGGTCGCAGTGAAACCATTGCCGATACAGCGAAAGTTCTGTCACGTTTTGTCGATGCTATTATGATCCGTACCACCAATCATGATCGCATGCTTGAGCTGGCCGAGCATGCGACCGTGCCTGTCATTAACGCGCTGACCGATGATACGCATCCGTGTCAGATTATGGCTGATATTCTCACCTTTGAAGAGCATCGCGGGCCGATCAAAGGCCGCACTGTGACATGGAGCGGTGACGGTAATAATGTGCTGCACTCGTTTATTGAAGCGGCGGCGCAATTTGATTTCCGCCTGAACATTGCCACACCTGCCGGCAGTGAGCCGCATCAGCGTTTTCTCGATTGGGCAAATACCAAAGGCGCTCAGATTTTCTCAACCACCAGCGCTGAGAAGGCTGTTGCCGGTTCTGATTGCATTGTCACCGATACCTGGGTGTCGATGGGGCAGGAAGATAATGCGCGCGGCAATAATGTTTTTATGCCGTATCAGGTGAATGCTGAACTTATGGCAAAAGCTAATAAAGATGCGCTTTTCATGCATTGTCTGCCAGCCCATCGCGGCGAGGAAGTGACCGATGATGTGATCGACGGGCCGCAATCGGTGGTTTTTGATGAGGCTGAAAATCGCCTTCATGCGCAAAAGGCAATTTTGACATGGTGCCTTGAAGGACGGTAATCCGTTCTTATCTATAGGGTAACAAGACTTTCAAGATAAAAGACCCGCACTAAAAACCGGTATTCTATAAAGCCGGTGCAATGCAGGTCCTACCCTCATTATACATCACGGCTTGCAGGTTGTTAACAGCCTGCGAGCCGTATGCCATTTGCGGCGCAATACAATTGACTGTGGTTGCAGCCCAGCTAAAAGAGATTTCTGATGAACGACCAGACCACGATCGAACAAAAACTGAATGATAGCGCAGTTCCGGCAGATATGACCACCTCCGGTGATGATGTGGTTGTGCCGTTTCAGGTTGAAGGTCTGGACGTGCGCGGCCGTACAGTGCAGCTTGGTGAGGCGCTGGATCGTATTCTGAAACGCCATAATTACCCTGAAGCCGTTTCACGCTTGTTGGGCGAGGCGACAGTTTTGACTGTATTGCTCGGCACATCCTTGAAATTTGAAGGCAAATTTATTTTTCAAACTAAATCTGACGGCCCGGTGGATATGCTGGTGGTGGATTTTCGCACGCCTGATGCCATTCGCGCTTATGCGCGCTTTGATGCAGAGCGCGTAGCAGAATTTGTGGCTGCCGGTAAAACCAAGCCGGAAGACATGCTGGGGCAGGGTACACTTGCTCTGACCGTCGATCAGGGCGAGTTTACGCAGCGTTATCAGGGTATTGTGGCGCTGGACGGCTCTTCGCTAGAGGATATTGCCCGCAACTATTTCATGCAATCTGAGCAGATTGCTACCGATATACAGCTGGCGGTTGCCCGTTTGTTTGAGCGTGGCGCTGACGGCAAGCCAACAGAACAATGGCGCGCAGGCGGCCTGATGGTGCAGTTTTTACCGCAATCCGAATTGCGGATGCGTCATCGTGATCTGCACGGCGGTGATCGTCCGGATGGTGCTGAACAGGTTGAAACCCCTGTTGAGGATGAATGGCAGGAAGCCCGCTCATTGGTGGCAACCATTGAGGATTCAGAGCTGACAGATCCGCAGGTGCCGTCTGAGCGATTGCTGTACCGCTTGTTCCATGAACGCGGCGTGCGGGTTTATGAAGGTACTAAAGTGGTTGATCATTGTGCCTGCTCACGCACTAAAATCTTTGATGTGCTAAAGGGCTTCTCTGCAGAAGAGATCACGGACAGTGTAGAAGATGGCAAAGTATCGGTGACCTGCGAGTTCTGCTCCAGCCGTTACGATTTTGAACCAGCCGAGATCATCAGTGCGCCATCCAACTGATATCCAATATGGCTGTTAATTTTTTCATCTCCTGTCTGGCATTCACTGCCGACAGGAGGTTTTAATTCAGAACCGGTTTGTGCCCGGGCAAATCAAGCGAAAATGCCGGAATAGTAATGGCGAACAACTCACCTTTATTCTCGTTTCCCTCACTGTGATCCTGCATCATATAGCTGCCGGACATCATGCCTGAAGGCGTGGTTAGCGGGCAGCCGGAAGAATATTGGTAGCTGTCACCGGGTTTAAGAAAAGGTTGATCTCCGACAACGCCGGGGCCGCGCACTTCCTCAGTTTTGCCATGCGCATCGGTTATTTTCCATACTCGCGAGCGCAACTGAACCGGAATCTCAGAATGATTGATGATGGTAACGCGATAGGCCCAGACATAACGGGCCTCCTCAGGTGCCGATTGATCCTCCAGATAAAACGGCTCGACGGTAACTTCAATATTATGGGTAATGGCGCGATACATGGGAGCCTCTTGCCAAAGGGCAGGGAAAAATGGCTGCATAGACTGAGAGCGGTTTATGTCCAAATTAGCGCATAAACCGCCTTATTTTTTATTCAGACGCATTTTTTACGAACACTAACTTGATGTTGGCTGAGTGTAAAATGCTTTGGCAATCATAAAAATAATGCCAAAACATATTAACCCCGTGCTGCCTTTAGTGCAAAGTCAATATCCTCAATCAAGTCATCGGTATCTTCAAGGCCGATTGAAAGACGCAGCAGACCTTCGCCAATGCCGAGCTCAGCTTTGGCCTCGTCGCTCAGGTTTTTATGCGTTGAGGTCGCCGGATGGGTAATCAGGCTTTTGGCATCGCCGAGATTGTTGGAAATGCGGATGATTTGCAGCGCATTTTCAAACGCAAAGGCGGCTTTCTTCCCCCCCTTCAGATCAAGCGCGATCAGTGTCGAACCGCCGGTCATCTGGCGGGCAATAATCTCTGCTTGCGGGTGATCTTTGCGTCCGGGATAGATAACCCGCGCAATACCATTCTGTTCACTCAAAAAATCTGCCACGCGACCCGCAGAGCGGGTTTGTGCTTCAACGCGCACCGCCAAGGTTTCAAGACCTTTGAGCATTGTCCACGCATTGAACGGGCTGAGACCCGGGCCGGTATGACGGAAATAATCCTGTAAAACATCCGTGATCCATTCGCGGTCAGACAGGATGACCCCGCCAAGGCAGCGTCCCTGACCGTCAATATGTTTGGTAGCTGAATAAACGACAATATGCGCACCAAGTGCCAGCGGCTTCTGAAATAATGGTGTTGCGAAAACATTATCCACAATCAGCTTGGCACCGATATGATTGGCAATCTGTGCAATTTTGGCAATATCAACCACTTCCAGTGTCGGGTTGGTCGGGCTTTCCAAAAAAAGCACTTTGGTATTCGGACGCACGGCATTGTGCCAGTTTTCAATATCGGAACCGTCAATCAGTGTAAATTCAACGCCATATTTAGGTAGCAGCGTTTCAATAATGTAACGACAGGAGCCGAACATTGCGCGCGCTGCCAGCACATGGTCACCGGCCTGTACTTGGCACAAAATAGCCGCAGCAACTGCTGCCATTCCGGATGCGGTGGCGCGGGCTTCTTCCGCACCTTCAATAGCGCACATCCGCTTTTCAAACATATCGGTGGTGGGGTTGGCATAGCGTGAATAGATAAAGCCCGGATCTTCGCCGGTAAAGCGAGCCTCGCAAGATTCAGCCGTGTCATACACAAAGCCTTGCGTCAGAAACAATGCTTCGGATGTTTCACCATAAGGCGTGCGGGTCGTGCCGCTATGTACGAGCTGGGTTGCAGGGCGGAATGTGCGATTATGCGTTTTAGTCATCGGGCCAACCTATAGTCAGGCTCTGATAAGAGCCTCATTCAGGATAACCGGCAGGGTTCGGGCCACACCGGCCAATAAAAAACCGGCCTTTTGCATGAAGACGCAAAAAAGACCGGTTTGGAACCGCGGCCTAATTTAGCGAATTCTTTTACGTGGCTGCAAGCCGGCCGGCCAAATCACCACAGGATATTTTTGTAAAACGCTTATCAATACTAAGTCAAGTGCCTGTGCGCAAAGCGATTGCCGTAAGCTAGTTTTAACTGCTAAAGGCTAGATTGCCTTTTAAACACAGTAAAAGCAGGACTGGACAGGGAATGAACCGAGATACCGGAATTTTGGCGGACAGCGATATTGCAGCCCTGTTTGATACCGGCGCACTCAAAGCGGCGCGGCCATTGGATCAGGATCAGATACAGCCTGCGAGCCTGGATTTGCGTCTTGGTGCCAAAGCTTATCGGGTGCGCGCTTCCTTTATGCCGGGGCCTGATACCCCTGTTGCAAAAAAGCTGGAACGCCTGAAGCTGCATGAAATTGATCTGAGCGAAGGCGCGGTACTGGAAACCGGCTGTGTATATATTGTGCCACTGCTTGAAAGTCTGGCTTTGCCTCAGGAATTATCGGCTTCAGCCAATCCGAAAAGCTCTACCGGTCGTCTGGATATTTTTACCCGTGTGATTGTCGATAGCGCACAGGAATTTGACAAGGTGCCTGCCGGTTATAACGGCCCGCTTTATCTTGAGGTCAGCCCGCGTACTTTTCCGATTGTTGTACGCAGTGGTTCACGCTTGTCGCAGATCCGCTTCCGCAAAGGAGCTGCACAGCTCAACGAGGTTGAGCTGACAGCTTTGCATGAGCAGGAAACACTGGTGGCTTCTGCAACGCCTAATATTTCTAATGGTGGTATTGCGCTGTCGGTTGACCTGAGTGGCGGTGATAGTGGCCTGATCGGCTATCGCGGCAAACATCATACCTCGGTTGTTGATGTTGATAAACGCGCAATGCACGATGTGCTGGATTTCTGGGAGCCGATCTATGATCGCGGCCATCGCGAGCTGGTGCTTGATCCGGATGAATTCTATATTCTGGTTTCACAGGAGGCTGTGCATGTGCCGCCGCTTTTTGCAGCGGAGATGACCCCGTTTGATCCGCTGGTTGGTGAGTTCCGCGTGCATTATGCCGGTTTTTTTGATCCGGGTTTTGGCAATCTTTCGGCTGGCGGGCAGGGCAGCCGTGCGGTGTTAGAGGTGCGCAGCCATGAAGTGCCGTTTATTCTTGAGCATGGGCAGATTGTTGGCCGGTTGATTTACGAGCATATGCTCAAACGTCCGAAAGCGCTTTATGGCAGTGATCTTGGTTCGCATTATCAGGCGCAAGGGCTGAAATTGTCGAAACATTTCCGCTGATTATGTTCAGACTGCCTCATACTCAAAGTGACTGATTTTGAGTATGAGGCCGATATCCGAATGCTGCCGGCCTGTGCTCAGGCGGTCAATTACCTGATCTTGAGTAGGTTCAAGAAAAATGAAAACGCTCTAATGCCTGCCTGAGCGATATCTGCGGGCTCTGATTGCGGGCCGTATTTGCCGCCATAACAGGGGCAGAAAAACGATTATGAGAGCGCCGCCGGCCCATATTATCCAGAGCACGGGCGCCAGCAGCACGCGTAAGAATGCGCCGGCACTTCCGATAAGCTGACCGATATTCAAAGCATCAATCACCGATGTAACCTCTTTTCCGCCAAGAGATTTTCCCGCATCCAATACAGCGCTGCCGCTGGTTGTCGCCCATGTGAGCACGCTGTCGCCAATATTATAGATGACCCATACAGACACCGACCATACGGCCAGCCCGATCAGCACGATGATAAAAAGCGCTGAGGTTTTTATCAGTGCTGATGAACGAGGATTTTCATAATTTTCTGACATTGCAAGCTCCTGTTGGGTCGATCGAGCAGAGCATAAAATCTCCAGCCGCTAGAGGAGCAAGCGAATTTATCGTTGCGGTCATTCAAGGCAGTACCCTTATTATTTGTGCCATGTTGAAGCTGGGAAAAGCGTGAAACGCTTGTAGTGGTTGAAAAGTTTGAGACCAATGTTTTCGTAAAGCCTTTACAAAGCTTGTGTTGAATACTATCGCTCAGATCAGTCTGGCAGCTATGTTTTCACTGTATTGACTGACAGATTTATGCGTTTCAGGGGAGTGATACGCACAATTATGGTAACAGAAAAAGATCGTAAGCCGGCTGAAGCTGAAATACAGCGTTTAACATTGGGGATTGTTGTGCTGCCGGGGTTTACACTTTCGGCACTCAGTCTGTTTCTTGATCCGTTCCGGCTTGCTGCTGATGATAAAGATAAAAGCCGCCAGATCCGCTGCGGCTGGAAAATATGCACACAAAACGGGCTGCCGGTTGAATCAAGCTCCGGCGTTACAGTTGCGCCAACTGCACCTCTCGGGGCACTGGATGATTGCGATTATGTGGTGATTGTCGGCGGGGTTTTGCCTCATTACCGGCCGGGTCAGAATACGCTGATTGAATTGTTAAAACGTGCCGACCGCCACAATAAAAATGTGATTGGCTTGTGTACCGCCGCCTTTATCGTGGCAGAAGCGGGGCTGCTGAGTGATCGCAATTGCTGTGTAAACTGGTTTCACAAAGACGATTTTCTGCAATTATTTGACGGGTTTTCGGCAGATACCACCAGTCTGTTTCATCGCAGTGGCAAGCATTTTACCTGTGCGGGCGGGTTGGGGGCGGCATCATTGGCATTGTCGATCATTCAGGCCGAAATTTCCGAAGAGCTGGCACGCAAAAGTGCTTCTATCCTGATGTTTCCGTATGAGTTGCTGACCTCGGAGCAACCGGCGCTGAGTTTTAACGGTGTGCGTTCACCAATGATCCGCAAGGCGATCCGGATATTTGAGGAAACGCTTGAAGATCCGTTGGCGATGGCAGATGTTGCCCGCAAGCTCGGCATTTCAACACGGCAGATGGAGCGCGGTTTTCAACTGGGTTTGGGAAAAACCGCCTTTCAGGTGCGTGAGGAATTGCGGGTGCAGCGCGCCAAAGAATTGTTGGCAACCAGTAATGCTTCTCTGCTTGAGGTGGCGGTGGCCAGCGGGTTTACGGATACCCGCAGTATGAACCGCTCTTTCACCCGTCAGAATCAGAGCCTGCCGCGCACCTACAGAAATGCCCGCTAAAAGCTGGTAGGTATTGCGGTCGCATCCCCGTAGCCGTTCAGATATAATTAGAGCGGTTTTACTTTTCTTTGGAGCAGAAAACCGCTTTATCTGTCTGTTTAAACGCAGTTTCGGACGGAAAACCGGTTTCCACTTTTCCTGAAACTGCTCTCGCTGAAAATCGATTCCTGTTAAAATAGCGAAGAAGCGAACTTGTCACGAATTCAATTCGTGCTTATTTGTTGCCTTCAATCAAGGAGTGCTTCTATGTCAGATCGTGCCACCCGTTTTTTGGGCGATACACCGGGCCGTATTATCATCAAGCTGATATTGGTGTCGCTGGTTGTCGGCGTTGTGATGCATGCATTCAACTGGACGCCTTATGATATTCTCTGGAATATCCGCGATTTCTTTGTCAGCCTGTGGAATATGGGTTTCTCAGCGCTGTCGCGTTTTACCGATTATTTGCTGCTTGGGGCCGCTGTTGTGATCCCTGCCTTTATTTTGCTCAGAATTATCAATTACAGAAAGTAAGCCTTTCTGAAATTGGATTACGTTTGATGTTTGATGAGCATGCTCTTTCGCGCCGCCGGTTTTTAATCACCGGCATGATCGGTGGCGGCGCGGTTTTACTCTCTCCTGTTTTGCCGTTTCGGGCTATTGCACAAACCGCCGATGAGGCAACCGCTCTGGTCAATACAATACGCCGCCAATATAAGGTGGCGGAGATGCTCCCCGATGCGCGGCTGGAAGAGGCCGCTTTGTATCAGGCGCGCTTAATGGCCAAACATCGTAAAATCGGCCATAGTATTGGTTGGGGTAATACATTTACCGGCAGGCTTAAACAGGCAGGCATCCGCGGCCCAGCCGCTGAAAATGTGGCCTCAGGACAAAAAGATGTCGCGGATGTCTTGAAGGCTTGGCTCAACTCTGCCGGACACCGTAAAAACCTGCTTGATCCTGTGTTTACCCGCTTTGGCCTGTCATCGGCAATCAATGCTGAAAAGCCGAATTACCGCTACTGGGCTATGCTTTACGGTATTTAATTGCGGTCTGTGCCACAGCAGAACAATTTCCCAAGAATAACGAAGAATTCTGCTGACCGGCATCGGAAAACAGGATATGGATTTTGATATCCATTCTGCCCCGACCGCAACGCATATCTAAGTTTATCGTGTGTTAAAACGGTAATCCGCGCCCGTCAGCAGAACCCCTTTATTCGCTGACAGTTTTCGTGTGGTGCTATGTTTAAGCCCGATAGTGACGCTCTCGCATCGTCTCTGATCCGTCCGTTCAATGTAACGCATCGTATGGTGCTGACCATTGCTATCCCCATGACCTTGGCGGGTATGACCACGCCGTTGCTGGGATTGGTGGATACCGGCGTGATCGGGCAGCTCGGCAATGCCGCAATGCTCGGCGGGCTGGCAATGGGCGCATTGGTTTTCGATTGCTTATTCTCAATCTTCGGCTTTTTACGTTCCGGCACAACCGGTCTGGTGGCACAGGCCATGGGGCGTGGAGATCGCAGCGAAGAGAATGTGGTGTTCTGGCGAGCGATTATTGTGGCTCTGCTTGCCGGCTTTCTGATGATCGCGCTGCTGCCGCTGGTGCTCTACGCTACGAATGATGTTTTGAAGCCTGCACCGGAAACGGCCAAGGCGCTCAATACCTATGTTTCGATCCGTATGCTTTCGGCACCAATGGCACTGGTCAATTTTTCTGTGCTTGGCCTGTTGTTGGGGCGCGGCAAAGGGCTGTTCGGGCTGGCGCTGCAATTTTTGCTCAACGGCATCAATATTATTCTGGCGCTGATTTTGGGACTTGGCCTCGGCTGGGACGTTTCAGGCGTGGCATGGGCAACTGTGACCGGTGAAACGGTGGCCGCAATTATGGGGGTAACTGTGCTGATCTGGCGCGGCGGTGCCCTACGCAATCTTGATATCAACCGCCTGTTCGATAAAGCAGGGCTGTGGCGTATGATTGTGATCAGCCGCGATATTATGATCCGCTCTGTGCTGTTGATGTCAACCTATGTGTTTTTTGCCCGTGTTGGCAATGAGCTGGGCACAATCACGCTTGCTGCCAATGCAGTGTTGATGAATTTTTATCTCGTGGTCGGCTTTTTTCTTGAAGGTGTAACCATCGCTGCCGAGCAACTGGCAGGGCGTGCAGTGGGCGCGCGTTATAGTCCGGCGTTCCGCCGCTCAATTCAGCTCACTTTCTTATGGGGAATGGTGCTGGCAACATTGATGGGGCTGATTTTTCTGATGTGGGGCGATCTGCTGGTTAATGTGCTGACCACTGAGCCGGATGTGCGCCTGATGGCCGTACAATATCTGCCATGGGTGTCGCTGACGGCGCTGACAGGGCTCTATGCATTTCAGATGGATAGTATTTTTATCGGAGCTTCCTGGTCAAAAGACATGCGTAATATGATGTTCTTGTCGATGTTTGTATTTTTTGGCGTGCTATATGGCACTCGCGACTGGTTGGGCAATCACAGCCTTTGGCTGGCACTCAATTTGTTTTTATTTATTCGCGGCGTAACTTTATCGGCAATGCTGCCAAAGCGTTATCGCGGCGAATTTTCAAGCCTTTAATCACTGTCTGTTACAGTAAAACACTGTCATTTATTTCAGGGGCTTAACTGTTTTTTACGGTTAAGTCCTTGTTGTTTTTATGGGTGTGATACGGCGTGCAGAAAACCTGAAAATTAAAAATTCCTTAATGAAATTAATGACTAAAAGCATTTACTTGTTAACACTCCATCAAGGTTAATGGATCATTATTTAGCGATAGTCATCCAGAGCAGATTCAGGAAAAGTGTAGACCGGTTTTCGCTCTGAAACTGCGTTAAAAACAAAGAGCCAGGGCGTTTTTCTTAATCAATGAAAAATGAAACCGCTCTAGCTTGAGTGAGTGGAGTATTCCGGTGCGTAGTGTAGCTTTGCGGGCCCTTTTGGGCCGTTCCGGCAATAAGCCAGCGCAGGTCTGGTATTATCCTTCTGAAGGCTATTGCCCGCAGGATGGCCGCTATTATCCTGTCGCTGTTACCCACAAGCAGGTGCGAAAATCTGCCAGCCTGCCGGTTTTGCTGGCTGGCGTAGGATTGTTTTTCTATTCCAGTAATGTGATTGCTTTTCAGGATATGGCCAGCATGATGAGTGTTGGCGAGCAGGCAGAAAACCGCTGGACCGCCTATATGGTCGATGCACCTGCCGGTTCTATCCATAAAGCTGAAATGCCGTTTATCGATTCGTCGGTTATCACCGGCAGTGTGAGCGCGGCAGCCGATATTAACGGCCTTGGCCGCGTGGTGATGAGCGGGCGCACCGCTGGCGGCAAGCGCGGTGTGGACGATCCTAATCCTGATGAAACCCGTATCAGCCGCAGCGATAAACAGGCACGGCTTGTTTCTGTGCAGACCAAAGCACCGGCACGGATGTTTAATGCAGGCTCCCTTGCGGAGCAAGTTTCAACGGTGAGTCCCAGGCTGCTGCAACCGGTAGCCGGTAAAGCCAACGTTAAAACCGCTTTTGTTAAAGCCCCGACCCGTGGCAAAGAAGTAGAGATCACGCTGGCTTTTCATCGCCCCGAGGTAAAGCCGGTTAATGTCGTGCCAACGGCACTTGCATCCTTGATTACCAATAATCAGCCGGACATTCTGGCGCTTGGTTATGCCCCTGCAAAACCTGATTATGCCAAGACCTCGCCATTTGAGAGTATTCTGGTGCCTGAAAAAGACAGCGGACGTTTTATTCCGCCGATCAGTGCACGAGATCATAATTGGGCAGCAACGCCACTTCCGCCGGCAGCATTTGGTGCCAGCGAGCAGAAATGCCTTGCTGAAGGGATTTATTTTGAGGCGCGTGGTGAGCCGGTAAAAGGGCAGGCGGCAGTCGGGCAGGTTATTCTCAACCGTGTGCGCAATCCGGCATATCCGGGTACAATCTGCGGCGTTGTTTATCAAAATCGCGATTGGCGCAATGCCTGCCAGTTTTCATTTGCCTGTGACGGACAGAAACATCGTGTGACCGAGCCAGGTCACTGGCGGATGGCCCAGCAGGTAGCAAAAGCAGTGACTGACGGGCAGATCTGGTTGCCGGAAGTAGGCTCTGCAACCCATTATCACGCCACCTATGTGCGCCCGCGCTGGGCTTCCACAATGGAAAAAGTCAAGAAGATCGGCCTGCATGTTTTCTATCGTACATATGGCGGCGGCTGGAGCTGATTGGTCAGGGATTCGGCACGCTGACCGGTAGTCAGGGAGCTGATTTACTTGGTGTTCGATTGTATTGCCTGTTAAGTATATGATTTAAAAGATAAAAAAACCTTCAACTTCTATGCAGACAGTGCCTTGACGAATGACTTGGCTGTTAATATGTTGCGGCCGACTTCAGAGTGGGGCGAAAACCTCAGTTTTCTTGCCAAAGGAGGCATGTATGGCGAACGGGAATACACCCGAAAAGCCTCAGCAATCCGATGATACGGCAAGCAAGGCGCACGCCCCGGTTAACACCGAAGCTCAGAAAAGTCTGGATGAACGTTTACGCAAGCTTGAGGGTCATCTGGCTGCCAAGGGTGTAGGCGAGAAATCCGAAAACAACGGCAAGACTGAGAATGCACCGGCCTCAATGGGGCAGGCCATGAAGTTATCCAGCGAATTTATTGCCGGAATTATCATGGGGGCGGGACTGGGCTGGTTTGTTGATCGTGTTGCCGGCACTAATCCCTGGGGATTGATTATCTTTCTCTTCTTAGGTTTTGGCGCAGGAACTCTGAATGTTTTACGTTCCGCAGGATATGTCGCAGAAAACGGCAGTAATGTGGACAAGAAGCAACAGAAATAAAAAATAATGTGCATAAGGGCTATCCCTGACATGCATGACAGGTAATAAGCCTGTAAAGACAACGGAACTTTTGAAGCTAATTTGCTTTTTCAGTGTTCCATAAAGTTTAAATATGGTCTATCGGCAGACAATGCGTTCGCAGATGCGGTCATATGATAAAAATTAGAAGAACTGTTGCAAGCTTGATGTTCGCCGGTTTTTCTGAAAAGCGCCCTCGGGCATGAATGAAACGCCTTCGGGCATGCGTTGACAGGTGAGGTTAAGGTGGCAAACGATCCGATCCATCAGTTTCAGGTTTCCAGATGGATTCCTATCGATGTCGGCGGTGTCGATCTGTCGTTTACGAATGTGTCCGCCTTTATGGTGCTGACTGTCGTAACCGCTTCCGCTTTTCTGTTTCTGACTTCAGCTGGTCGCGGCATTGTTCCGACACGCTTACAGTCAGTTTCTGAAATGGCCTATGAGTTCGTGGCAGGCTCTTTAAGAGATTCCGCCGGCTCGCAGGGCATGAAATTTTTTCCGTTTGTGTTCTCCTTGTTCACATTCATTCTCGTAGCTAACTTTCTCGGGCTGTTTCCGTATTTCTATACGGTTACCAGTCAGATTATTGTGACCTTTGCGCTGGCCTTGCTGGTGATTGGTACGGTGATTGTTTATGGTTTCTACAAGCATGGCTTCAGCTTTCTCAAGCTGTTTGTGCCAAGCGGCGTTCCGGCAATTATTATCCCGCTGGTTGTTGCTATTGAAATCATTTCCTTCCTGTCACGTCCGATCAGCCTTTCTGTGCGTCTCTTCGCAAATATGCTGGCCGGTCACATTACACTGAAAGTGTTCGCAGGCTTTATCGTATCAATGGGCTCAATGGGCGCACTTGGTATTGGTGGCGCAATTCTGCCGCTGACAATGACCGTTGCGATTACTGCGCTGGAGTTTTTGGTCGCATTCTTGCAGGCCTATGTGTTCACAGTGTTGACCTGCATGTACATCAATGATGCGGTTCATCCGGGTCACTAATACAATTGACTGTTGTCCGGAGTTCGGACAGCAGTCTTAATCTATCCTGAAATCAGGCTCTGTCTTTCGAACCGTATTGTGAGTAGCACATCATTCGTTTTACAGGTCGCTCTGAAATATCGCCGGCGGGTTTCCGCCAGAACTGAAATCCGCATTTATATCAATCCAGAAGGAGCTCAACATGGAAGCGGAAGCAGCAAAGTACATCGGTGCAGGTCTCGCCTGTTTCGGTATGGCCGGTACGGCTCTCGGCCTCGGCAACATTTTCGGTAGCTTTCTTTCGGGCGCACTGCGTAACCCGTCTGCCGCTGACAGCCAGTTTGGCCGTCTGGTATTCGGCTTCGCCGTGACAGAAGCTCTGGGCATCTTCTCGCTGCTCATCGCACTTCTTCTCCTGTTCGCAGTTTAATTTTAAGCTGCCGGATTAAATCGGCCGCATATGCCATCTCCTTTATGAAGATTCAAAGCATATGCGGCTGGTTATCGTTTATTAAGCCTGAGTGATAAGGGGAAAATTGGATGTTCGTGTCCACGGCGTTTGCCCAAACCGCGACCGACTCTCAGCCGGCACCAGTGTCTGGTTCTGACAGTGGTAACTCTGTTGTGCACACCGAAACTGGTGTGGCGACTGAAGCCGGTAAAGGCGTGTTTCCACCATTTGATTCGACCCATTACGCATCGCAGCTGTTATGGCTGGCGATCACCTTCGGGCTGTTCTATCTGTTCATGTCGCGCGTTGTGCTGCCACGTATTGGCGGTGTAATCGAAACGCGTCGTGACCGCATTGCACAGGATCTGGAACAGGCAGCGCGCCTGAAAACAGATGCAGACAATGCCATCGCAGCTTATGAGCAGGAACTGGCTGTTGCCCGCAACCGTGCGGCTGTCATTGGTCAGGAAGCCCGCGATAAGGCGAAGGCAGATATCGATGCTGAACGCAAAGCCGTTGAAGCATCGCTTGAAAAGAAATTATCTGAAGCTGAAAGCCGCATCACTGCCATTAAAACCAAGGCAATGAATGATCTCGGCTCGATTGCTGAAGGCACAGCTGCAGAAATCGTTGAAAAGCTGCTTGGCGGAAAAACCGACAAAGCTGAAATTTCAGCTGCTGTTAAAGCTGTTAGCGCTTAAAGGAGACCGTTATGGATTCAACATTTTGGGCGCTCGTAGGTCTGGTTATCTTCCTTGCACTGCTGGCTTATCTTAAAGTTCCGGGCATGGTTGGTCGTTCGCTTGATGAGCGTGCTGCCAATATTGCCAAGGAACTGGATGAAGCACGCACGCTTCGTGAAGAAGCGCAGGCTCTGCTTGCTGAATATCACCGCAAGCGCAAAGAAGCTGAAAAAGAAGCCAGTGAAATTATTGCTGCTGCACAACGTGAAGCCTCTTCACTGTTGAGCGAAGCAAAAGCGAAGTCTGAAGATTATATTGTTCGCCGTAACAAGCTTGCTGAACAGAAAATCGCTCAGGCTGAAAGTGATGCAGTTAATCAGGTACGCGCTTCGGCAGTTGATATTGCTGTTGCCGCTGCCAGCTCGCTGATCGCAAATAAAATGGATACAAAAACTGCCGGTACCATGTTCAAGACATCACTGGATCAGGTTAAAGAGAACTTCAATTAAGTTTTCGTATCTTTGACAATTAAAAAACGCCGCTTTTCAGCGGCGTTTTTTATTGCTCATGTTTGAGTCAAGCCAATTATCTTGTGTGCCAGTGCCAGTGCCAGTGCCAGTTCAAAATGAAACAAATTTTCTGGAGCGGCTAACGCTCAGGTTAAATCGCAGCACTCGCTCTAGATTCTAAAGCTATCGCATTGTCATACCTGTCAAGTTGATTCAACTTGATAGTGAAATGCTCTAAGCGCCATCCGCTCTGCTCCAGCGGCCTTTGATTGGTGCAAAGCTGTAACGATGCAGACCGCGTACAGGCCCCTGATCTTCAATCGCCTGCCGATGTAAAGCGGTGCCATAGCCCGCATGCTTTTCCAGCCCGTAAGCCGGATGAATTTGACCGGCACGTTCCATCATCCGGTCACGGGTCACTTTGGCAATGATTGAGGCTGCTGCAATCGTGAGTGAGCGTTGATCACCTTTCACCAGTGTTTGTGCAGGACACGGTAGACCGGCCGGTTTTTTATTACCGTCAATCAGTGCATAATCGGCGCGGATCGGCAGGGCATCAACACAGCGCTTCATCGCTGATAATGATGCTGCCAGAATATTACTGGTATCAATACTATCGGCGCTGAGGCTGCAAAGAGTAATGGCGAGCGCTCTGTCCATGATCGCGTCAAACAGCTTGCTGCGTTTAGTGGCGGTCAGACGCTTTGAATCATCCAGCCCTTCCGGCAGATTATTCGCATCCAAAATAACACATGCCGCAACAACTGGGCCTGCCAGAGGTCCGCGGCCAACTTCATCCAGACCAGCAATCAAAGGATAGCCTTGGGCTTGCAAGGCAAGCTCATGGGCATAATCGGGGGCGAATACCACCGGCTTACCAAGAGGAGCCTCAACAGGCAGTTCGGGAGATATGGTTTGCTTTTGTGAAAAAAGCGGAGAATCGATAGGTGCTTTGCTCATGGACAGTGAGATCGCATCCTTGTCGATTCTCCGCAAGGCCGCCGCTCGCAAAAGGATGAGCGACGATGGTGATGTTTTAAAACAACGATAATTGCACACCATTGGGCTGGGGCGGGGTGAATAAATCGCAACGCAAACGGGATTTGTGAATGTTCAGTCCCAGTTTTTTAGCGGCAATTTCAAAACGGCGACCGATCTGCCACGCATAAGGCCCTTCACCACGTAAACGTTTTCCCCATTCCGCATCATAATCCTTGCCACCACGCATCGAGCGTAACAGTGACATCACATGGCGATAGCGGTCTGGGAAATTGCGCAGCAGCCAGTCTTTGAACAGCGGAGCAACCTCAAGCGGCAGGCGCAGCAGCACGTAGCCTGCCTCACGTGCGCCCATGGCATAAATCGAATCCAGTATACGCTCGATCTCATGGTCATTGATGCCAGGGATCACAGGGCCCAGTAGTGCTGATACCGGTATGCCGGCCTCGCTTAATTGTCTGATTGCTTGCAGGCGTAAAGTGGGTGTAGAGGTGCGCGGCTCCATTGTCCGTGCCAGCGATGCATCGAGTGTTGTGACGGATAGCGCTACTTTTGCCAATCCGCGCTCGGCCATGGTACTAAGTATATCAATGTCGCGGGTCACCAGTGCAGATTTGGTAACAATGGCAACCGGATGATTGGCATCATTCAGAACGCTGAGAATATCGCGCATGATGCGCCACTTTTTCTCAATCGGCTGATAAGGGTCGGTATTGGTGCCAATGGCAATGGTTCTTGGAAGATAGCCGGCTTTGGATAATTCTTTTTCCAGTAAGCGCGCGGCATCGGGTTTGGCGAATAATTTGGCTTCAAAATCAAGCCCTGCCGACAGCCCCATATAACTATGAGAGGGGCGGGCAAAACAATAAATACAGCCATGTTCGCAACCGCGATAAGGGTTTATCGAACGGTCAAAGCTGAGATCAGGTGAATCATTACGGGTGATGATCGTGCGCGGTTTTTCAACCTGTACTTCAGTTTTAAACGGCTCTAGTTCTTCCAGAGAGTTCCAGCCGTCATCGCTTTCAATACGTGTTTGCGCTTCAAATCGGCCCGAAGGGTTGATGCCGGCGCCCCTTCCGCGACGGCGGCTATGATCAATCCGCAGACCGGCACCTTCAATGATCGCATTGGCTTTGAGTGTGCGCTCCTGTCCAAACACGGCAGAATTCGAGAAGGCAGCCTGATCAGCCGGTTCAAAAACCTCCTGTAAAATCGCCATAGCTTTCTCCTTGCCGGTTATGCTGTAATAAGCACAACCGGAGCGCTGTAAATGAATGGATGCAGGTCTGGGCGGCGCTTAAATTACGACTCTCATGCGCCGGTATGGTTTAAAAAATAAACCTAATTTCAGAACAAAGCAAGAACTATATTATGGAGGATTTTAACCGGCTTTACCGCTGCGTTTCAGGTGCTCATCAAGGCGCGGCATTATCTCGACAAAATTACACGGGCTGTGGCGATAATCGAGCTGCTGGGCAAGAATACCATCCCATGCATCGCGGCACGCACCGCCTGAGCCCGGTAATACAAACACAAAAGTCTGGTTGAGAAGGCCTGCTGTTGCACGTGACTGAATGGTGGAAGTACCGATTTTACTGAAGGACAACTGATGGAACAGCACCGAGAAGCCGTCCATTCTTTTATCAAATACCGGCTCCAGCGCATCAGGGGTAACATCGCGCCCCGTAAAGCCGGTGCCACCGGTGGTGATAACCACATCAATAGCCGGATCTTTAGACCAGTCGGTCACCTGTTGCCGGATAAGCAGCATGTCATCGGTGATGATTTTACGATCGCGTAGGTGGTGTCCTGCAGCCTCGATGCGTGCACTGAGAAATGCGCCGGAGGTGTCAGTTTCCAAGGTACGGCTATCTGAAACTGTCAAAACCGCAATGCCAACCGGTATGAAACTGCGTTGCTTAACAGTCATGGTGCTTACTCCGTTATAGCTGCGGCAGAGCACTGGCAGTGACTGTGCTGGTCGCCTGAATGAACCAATGCGGATAGTTGTGCCGTAATTGCGCTGCAGCGTGCTGTGCCTGTGCTATAGTGTCATAAATGCCAAGACAAGTCGCGCCGGAACCCGACATTTGTGTAAACTTGGCGCCGCTATCATCGAGAATGTTTAAAATTCGCGGCAGCTGTGGCGCAAGGCTTGCAGCAGGGGCATAAAGATCATTGCGGGTGCTTGTTAGATAATCACAAAGATCGCTGATTGTGGTGAGGCCTGGCAGTTTCGGCAGTGGTGGATTATCGCGTTTGTGCAGGTTTTTAAAAATCTGCGGTGTTGAAAGCGCTGTCATATCATTGATCAGAACCAGAGGCAGTTCCGGAAGGTTTTGCACATGCTGCAAATCTTCGCCAATGCCTTTTGCAATCACGCCGCCACTATAAATTTGGCCATGCATACACATTGGCACATCTGCACCAAGCGCTAAGCAGAGACGGTTCAAATCTGCAGATTCTGCGGAGATTTTCCACAAGCGCATCAGCAGCACAAGCACTGTCGCCGCATCACTGGAGCCGCCGCCGATACCAGAGGCGACCGGCAGGTTTTTCTCCAGATGTATCGCAACCGCCGAGCTCAAATCCGGATAATGCGCGCGCAACACATCACGCGCTTTCAATACCAGATTATCACCGGTGACAGGTACTTGATTGGCGTAAATACCGGATAGCGTAAAACTGTCTTCAGCGGCAGCGGTCACGCTCAGCGCATCGCCGTAACGGGTAAATACCACCAGACTGTCAAGCAGATGATAGCCGTCTGCCCGCTGGCCTGTCACATGAAGCGCAAGGTTAAGCTTGGCATAAGCTGTGGCGCTGAGTGATACATGCATGGTTCAGTGAGTCAGCCTTTATCTGCCGGACGATAAACGCCGGTCTTTGGATCGCGCACTAATGTGCCGCTGGCGCCGGTACGGGCTTCTTGTTCAGCCTGACGTACTTTTTGTGAGACACGGGCAGCTTCGCGTTTGAAGGAGCGATAGCCGTAGATTGCAACTGCTGCAATGATGATAAGAAAAATCAGCTGAGGCATAACCGGCTCCTTTCAGGCAGGCTTCGGAATAATCTCTGACTTAATCGCAGCGGGGGCAGATTTCAAGAAGCCCACTATTTATCATTTTATCATGATACGATTATGACCCGACGATTATCGTGAGGATTATAACCCGTAGCGCGACCATAGTGTTTTTTCTTCCACTGTTGCAAGCAGGCTCTCGCCGGCAGCGCCGATCATCTGGCCATGCAGAATACCGCTGGCGCTTTTACGTCCCAGCAATCCGCGTGAAGATTGTATTAGTTTCAGCTCGGTTTTGTCGCCATAGGCTTTGCGTAAATGGCTGCGGATATCGCCCAGACCATCAACCAGCCCGAGTTGCAGCCCCGTTACACCGGTCCAGAATTGTCCGGTAAACAGGTCCTCATTGTCCTGCAATTTGGCGCCGCGGCGCTCAATCACCATATCAATAAAAGTTTGGTGAATTTCAAGCTGCAAGGCTTTGATATGCTCAATATCGGTCATTTTCTCCGGTTGAAACGGATCCATCGTTGCTTTGTTCTTACCTGCCGTATGCACACGGCGTTCGACACCGATTTTTTTAATCAGTTCAGTAAAGCCGAAAGATGCGGAAACCACGCCGATCGAGCCCACAATAGAGGACGGGTCCGCAATGATTTCATCACCGGCAATGGCTATCATATAGCCACCGGATGCAGCAGCGTCTTCAACGAAAACATAGACTTTCTTGTTATTTTCCTGCGCCAGATCACGAATACGCTGATAGATCAGCCGCGATTGCACAGGCGAGCCGCCGGGGGAATTGACAATAAGGGCAACTGCGGGGCTGTGCTTAACGCTAAAAGCCTTATCGAGCTGAGTAGCAATAGTTTCAAGCGACAGGTTTTGACGCAGCGGGCTGCTATTGCTCATAATTGCACCGCTAAGGCGGACAACCGGAATTTCTACCGCTGCGGATTTAAAACGGCGCGGGATCAGGCGACTGAACAAAGACGGCACTATGAGTTCTCCGGACGGGTAACGAAAAGAATAATGATGGGCTCTACCCGTTATTGTGAGAATAACAGGTAGAGCTCAAAATGTTATTTTCCAGCGCGGTCACGCGTTGAAATACGCAACAATATATAACCGCAGACTGCTGAGAACAGTGAGCCGAGCAATACGCCGATTTTAGTTTCACTATGCAGCAGATCACTCTCAAAGGATAGCAGGCCGATAAACAGGCTCATGGTAAAGCCGATACCGCAAAGCAGCGATACACCATAGAGCTGTGTCCAGCTTGCGCCCATCGGTTTGGTAGCAATGCCGGAGCGGATCGCCAGCCATGCCGCACCAAAGACACCCAATTGCTTACCGGCAAACAAGCCGAGAGCAATGCCGAGAGTGAGTGAATCGCCAAGGATCGACGGGCTCATACCAGCAAAAGAAACGCCGGCATTAGCAAAGCCGAAAATTGGCACAATCACAAAGCCGACCCATTTCGCCAGTGCATGTTCCAGCGTGTGTAGCGGCGAGCTCATATCATCGGGGCGGCCAAGCGCCGGTTTGATCGGAATGGTCAGTGCTGCCAGAACGCCGGCCACAGTGGCATGTACACCTGATTGCAGCACCAGATACCACAAGCCAATGGCGAGAATAATATAAGGGGTGAGGCGCATAACGCCAATTTTATTCATGGCTAACATGACGATGAAAACGCCGATCGCCCCGATCAGATAGAGCGTTGAAATATCTGCAGTATAGAAAACTGCAATAATCGCAACTGCAGCCAGATCATCAAGAATGGCAAGGGTTGCCAGAAAAACTTTAAGGCTTGTCGGAACACGCGGTCCGAGTAATGACAATACGCCAAGTGCAAATGCAATATCGGTAGCGGATGGGATGGCCCAGCCCCGCAAGGTTTCAGGGTTTGACCAGTTAAAAGCGGCAAAAATCAGCGCCGGAACGATCACGCCGCCTGCGGCTGCAATGCCGGGTAAGGCACGGTTTGACCAGCTGGCAAGCTGGCCGTCCAGAAACTCACGTTTAATCTCAAGCCCGACCAGCATGAAGAAGATGGCCATCAATGCATCATTGATCCAGTGCAGAACACTCATAGGGCCGAGCTTGCTTTCCAATAGCTGAAAATAACTGCCTGAAAGCGGTGAGTTGGCAACAATAAGGGCAAGTGCGGCGGCGATCATCAGCGCAATACCGCTGGCAGATTCATTGTCGAGCCAATGCCGGAGCGTGGAAATCGGGCGCTTGGAATGGGCTGGTTTCATCAGTCGATTGCCTTCTTATCTAGGGGCGGGCGCGTTGTTCGTCTTTATTGACGCGCCTGTCTTTTAATCTGCCACACGTTACCCGGTCTTAGCGGTTTGCTGGCAGTCTCCGTTTGCGGGGAATTGCAAAAGGGTCTCCGCGGTCAACAATCACAACAAACTGTCGAGACCATTGGTGAGACCTTCTGCACGCGGGGTAAATTCATGTCCCGAACTTTTATGCAAAATTAGCGGTGGCGCAAGGAAAACCGGAGCCCGGCTGCCGTTTATGCCCGTTATCACCACACGTATAGCCGGTTCGCTTGGTCTGGCATGGATCGGCACAATGGTTATCCGGCCAAAACGCCGCTGCATATGCTGCAAAATATCGCCCAAAGAGGCGGGTCTTGCGATAATGCCGAGACTGCCGCCGGAACGTAAAATACCGGCTGCGGTGCGGATCCAGCTTTCAAACATTCCCTCAGACATCACATGTGCCTGCGCTTTCAGGGTGTCAGGCGTTGCACGGTCGCTGGCGCTGTTGAAAGGCGGGTTCATAATGGCAAAGTCAAAACTATTATCATAAAGACCGAATTCTGCCCGTGCCGGCCCGTTCACTGTCACATCAGCCTGCAATACCGAGAGCCGGGCGTGTAGATGAGAATTTTCCACCATAGTGCAGGTTTTTTGGGCGTAGAGCAGCATGTCCGGTGATTGTTCAATCAAGGTAACTTCCGTTTCTGCGCATCTTGAGGCAACGGCCAGCCCAGCAGCGCCGGCACCTGAGCCGAGATCGGCCACTTTGCCTTTAAAGCCGGTTGGCACAACACTTGCCAAAATCATCGCATCAATGCCGGAGCGGTGGCCTTTAAGTGCAGGCTGCACCAGATGAAAAGCACCGCGATGAAAAGCATCTGTCGTTTCGCCATAAGGCAATGGAGAGGCTGGCTGGTCAGATCGAGTGGTCATAAAGCGAGAGGTTTCCTGTAACGGGTTTTCAACAGCTCAACCGGCTGTAACCGATTCTGTATCACTATAGTAAAAGCTGCAATTCAGTCTCATTACCTGTAATTGTCATCTTATATAGGGCGAATGTGCTTTATTGTTACGGGCAGGTGCGTGTTACTCTTGCCTTTAACAGGCGTTTTAGTGCATTTGACGCTTGAGCATAAACGCCGCCTTGAATAATGTGTGGCGCATAGACGGGTCTCATAGTCAGGCCGTGTGAACTGGAGATATGGCATTGGGTGTTGTTCTCAATCTCGACGAGAAAAAAAATCAGCAGGCTTCGGTACAAAAGCTGGTTGATCTGACAAGAGCGGATATGGGACGTGTCAATGCGCTGATCCTTTCCAAGGCCGGTTCTGATGTTGAAATGATCCCGGAAGTGGCCAATCACCTGATTTCTTCAGGTGGCAAACGCCTGCGTCCGATGATGACCCTCGCAGCCGCAACAATGTTTGGCTATGAGGGCGAAGGCCATGTGCAGCTCGCTACCAGCGTTGAATTTATGCATACTGCTACACTCCTGCATGATGATGTGGTGGATGAAAGCGATTTGCGCCGCGGTAAAAGCACTGCGCGGATGATCTGGGGCAATCAAGCCAGCGTTCTGGTCGGTGATTACCTGCTGGGACAGGCCTTCAAAATGATGGTGGATGTCGGCTCGCTTGATGCGCTTGATGTGCTGGCAACCTCGGCTTCGGTGATTGCTGAAGGCGAAGTGATGCAGCTTGCTGCCGCCAAGAATATGGAAACCACCGAAGATGAATATCTGGCGGTGATCAAAGCCAAGACCGCAGCGCTGTTTTCGGCGGCTGCCGAGGTTGGCCCGATCATTGCTCAGGCATCGCGTGCTGAACGTCTGGCATTGCGTTCCTATGGGCTTAATCTCGGTCTGGCATTTCAGCTGATTGATGATGCGCTGGATTATGGCGGTTCAGCTGCCGATCTCGGCAAAAATGTCGGCGATGATTTCCGTGAAGGCAAAATTACCATGCCGCTGCTGCTCAGCTACCGCCGTGGCTCTGAGGATGAGCGCACATTCTGGAAAACCTCGATCGAGCAAGGCAATAATGATGATGAGGCGCTGCAAAAAGCCATCGGCCTGATGACCAAACATGGTTCTATCGCCGATACTGTGCAGCGTGCGCGTCATTTTGGTGAAATTGCCCGCGATGCTCTGGCACCACTGCCGCAAAGCCCGCAAAAAGATGCTCTGATTGATGTCATCGATTTTTGCATCAGCCGCGTCAATTGATTGATTTATTCTGCGCCGGATGAGTTTTCTGGCGCAGTATGTAATAGTTTGCGTTATGATTCAGCATGGTATGTCTGAATAACCATGCAATAATCTCCAAATAGCCAGTTATCCGGCCACATAAAAAACACGCCTTTGCCGGATATCTCGTCGGTATTCAGAATTTTTATGCAAGGGGAGAAGCCAATGCGGCGGAAAACAGTTAAGGCTCAGGCTCTGGTTCTTGCTCTGATGGCAGGGGCCGCCATGGTTACCATGAGCGCCGGCCTCACCTCAGCCTCTGCCACAACAACAGCCAAAACAGCTCCGGCTATTAATGAACCGGTGATCATTGGTCGTGTGGGTTCCTTCCCCGGCGCTTACCTTGCAGGGCGTATCGCCGAGATCGACAATAATCTTCCTGTTGCTATTGCATATTATCGCCAGGCGCTGGCGTTTGATCCTTCAAACCAGTCAATGAAGCGCGATTTGCTGCTGTCTTATCTGACTGACGGTCAGCTGGATGAGGCATTGCCTTTTGCCAAAGCGTTGAAAAACGAGCCGGAAGTTGAGCGTTTTTCACGGGTTATTTTGGCGATAAAAGCCTTCAACGATAAGCATTACCGTACAGCACGTACCAATCTTAAACTGACACAGCAATCCGAAATGGATCGTCTTGCTGTGGGTTTGATGAGCGCATGGACCTATGCCGGTGAAGGTCGCCCTAAAGATGCACTTGCTGCGGTGCAGAAGCTTGACGGGCCGGTCTGGTATGATCTGTTCAAAACCTACACATCGGCATTGATTGCCGATAGCGCCGGCATGTCCAAAGAGGCAGATAAATTCTATGCGCAGGCTGTTGCCGATAAAGAGGGTGGCAGTGCAGCGCCTGATACCTATGAGCGTATTATTTTTGCTTATGCTGATTTCAAGCAGCGTCAGGGTGATAAAGGCGCTGCGATTAAACTGGTTGAAGACGGCGAGCAAATTCTGAGCGGCCGTGTGATTTTGCGTGAAGTGCGCAACAAGCTCGAAAGCGGCAGCAAGCTTGATCCGCAGGTTCGCACTCCTCAGCAGGGGGCTGGTGAAGTACTCTATTCGTTAGGTACTGCGATTAATCGTGGAGGCGCGGAAGCGTTTGCTACCATTTACCTGCAAATGTCGCGCGAGCTGCGTAAAGATAATGATGCAACGCTGTTTCAGCTGGGCGATATTGCGGCCAAGCTGCGCCAGACTGATAAAGCTATTGGTTATTACAGCTTGGTAGCCGATAAATCGCCTTATAAACGCGATGCTGAAATGCAGCTTTCACTCAATCTGGCCGAAACCGGTAAGACCGATGAGGCGATTGAACATCTTACAAGCAATCTGCGTATCAATGATAAAGACAATCGTTCATATCTGGCGCTTGGTGGCGTCTATGCGCAGAAAGAAGATTTTGCCAGTGCTGCAAAGATTTATGATCAGGCGGTCGCCGACATTAAAGATCCGGTGCGTCAGGATTGGCCGATCTTCTATCAGCGCGGCATTGCCTATGAGCGTTTGAAACAATGGGACAAAGCCGAACCGAATTTCCGTAAAGCGCTGGAATTGTTTCCGGATCAGCCTCAGGTGATGAATTACCTTGGTTATTCCTGGGTTGATCGCGGCGAAAATCTTGAAGAAGCGTTGCAAATGATCCGCCAGGCTGTCGAGATGCGCCCGCAGGACGGCTATATTGTTGATTCACTGGGTTGGGCTTATTACAAGCTCGGCCGCTATAATGAAGCGGTTGTAGAGCTTGAAAAAGCGGTTAAACTGCGCCCTGAAGATCCGACGATCAATGATCATCTTGGTGATGCCTATTGGCAGGCAGGGCGTGGGCTGGAGGCTACATTCCAGTGGAACCATGCCATCGCCGGCAAACCGGAAGCGGATGAATTAGTAAAAATTCAGAATAAACTGAAAAATGGTCTGACCCAAACAGCGCAAGCTGATGTGCCGGTGAGTGATCCGGTAAAAGCCGATGCACCTATTGAGAAGGCGGGCGATAAGGTCGAACCTCAGCCATCAGGTGAGAAGGCGAAAGATACGCCAACTGTGAAGCCATAAGCCAAGTTATCCGCTTTGTTGTCTTGACCGTTTGCTGCGGAATAATTAGGACACAGTATCTGATTTTAGTCAGGGGCTGGGAGTGTTGCGCTCGGTCCCTGTCATTTTGTTTGTCGCATAATTTCCGTATAAAGAATGATCTTTTAAAACGGAAAATGCTTAGTGAGGCCTGTCCGTGACCAGCACACTGCCTGAACACCTGCACCCGACCCGCTCTTTTCAGGGCTTTATCATGGCGCTCCAGCACTATTGGGCACTGCATGGCTGCACAATTTTGCAGCCTTACGATATGGAAGTCGGCGCCGGTACATTGCATCCGTCCACCACTTTACGGGCACTCGGGCCACGCCCGTGGAATGTTGCTTATGTGCAGCCTTCGCGCCGCCCGAAAGATGGTCGTTACGGTGAAAACCCGAACCGCCTGCAGCATTATTACCAGTATCAGGTTTTGCTCAAGCCAAGCCCGCCAAACTTGCAGGAACTGTATCTCGGTTCTCTGAAGGCGATTGGTATTGATACCGACTTGCACGATATCCGCTTTGTTGAGGATGACTGGGAAAACCCGACCACCGGCTCATGGGGCTTGGGTTGGGAGTGCTGGTGCGACGGCATGGAAATTTCACAGTTCACCTATTTCCAGCAGGTCTGTGGTATTGAATGCTCGCCGGTTGCCGGTGAGCTGACCTATGGTCTTGAGCGTCTGGCGATGTATGTGCAGGGCGTGGACAATGTCTATGATCTGAATTTCAACGGTTTGGAAGGTGAGGATAAGGTCACTTATGGTGATGTGTTCCTGCAGGCCGAACAGGAATATTCACGCTATAATTTTGAAATAGCCAATACTGATATGCTGCACCAGCATTTCATCGATGCGGAAGCAGAGTGCTTGGCTGTTTTGGCTGCCGGTATGCCACAAGAAGCGGAAAGTGCCGAAGGCACGACAGGGAAATTACATAAATGCGTGTTTCCAGCTTACGATCAGGCGATCAAGGCATCGCATATTTTCAATCTGATGGATGCACGTGGCGTTATCTCGGTAACCGAGCGTCAGAGCTATATCCTGCGTGTGCGTAATCTGGCGCGTCAATGCGGTGAAGCTTTCCTTCAGACCGATGCCGGTGGCGTCAATTACAAGGGTGAAGGTGTGTAATGCCTGATTTACTATTAGAGTTGTTCTCTGCGGAAATTCCTGCATCGCCGTTCGCCCGCGATGAAGTGAGGACGAACCAAACAAAGAATAAGCATGCGGAGGGCACACGCTGATGCCTGATTTACTATTAGAGTTGTTCTCCGAGAAAATTCCTGCATCGCCGTTCGCCCGCAATGAAATGAGGACGAACCAAACAAAGAATAAGCATGCGGAGGGCACACGCTGATGCCTGATTTATTACTTGAACTTTTCTCCGAGGAAATCCCCGCGCGCATGCAGCGTAAGGCGGCAGGGGATCTTAAAAAACTGATCACCGATGGTCTGGTTGAGGCAGGTTTGACCTATGAGGCGGCAACGCCTTACTGGACACCGCGTCGTCTCACTTTGGATATTCGCGGCCTGACCGTGCGCTCGAAAGACGTGCATGAAGATATAAAAGGCCCGTCTGTCAGTGCGCCGGAAGCTGCTATTCAGGGCTTTCTGCGTAAAGCAGGCCTTGATGATATTGCTAAAGCTCATGTGCATTCCGACCCTAAAAAGGGTGATTTTTACGTAGCGCATATCACCAAATCGGGTCGCGCTGCTGAAGAGATTATTGCGGAACTGGTGCCGAATGTGGTGCAGAATTTTCCGTGGCCAAAGTCGATGCGCTGGGGCAAAGCCTCAAGCCAGTCCGGCGCAATGCGCTGGGTGCGGCCGTTACAATCGATCATCTGCCTGTTTGGCCCTGAAACTGAAGAAACCGTCGTGGTTGATTTCGAAGTTAGTGGCGTGCGCTCCGGTAACACCACCTATGGCCACCGCTTTATGAGCGATGGGCAGGCGATTACTGTACGCCGCTTTGATGATTATGTTGAGAAGCTCGAAAAAGCCTGTGTGGTATTGGATGCTGACCGCCGCAAGGAAATGATCCTGAGCGACGCGCGCAACCTTGCCTTTGCCTCCGGTCTTGAACTGGTTGAAGATG
The DNA here is from genome assembly GCF_048914685.1 of Pseudochrobactrum mosebachae. Lineage (GTDB taxonomy): Bacteria > Pseudomonadota > Alphaproteobacteria > Rhizobiales > Rhizobiaceae > Pseudochrobactrum. The sequence continues at coordinate 1,065,822 of NZ_CP128408.1, read as the reverse complement.
AAGGCCTGCTGGAAGAAGTCTCCGGTCTGGTTGAATGGCCGGTGGTACTGATGGGTGAGTTTGAGGAAGAGTTCCTCACCATTCCGCCTGAAGTGATCCGCCTGACCATTCGCGCTAACCAGAAATGCTTTGTTACCCGCAACCAGGGCGAAGCAGATGCACTGTCTAACAAGTTCATCCTGATTTCCAATATTGCAGCCCGTGACGGCGGCAAAGAAATTGCCTTTGGTAATGGCAAGGTTGTGCGCGCACGCCTGTCTGATGCCTTGTATTTCTGGCATACCGATCAGGCCGATATGACAGATATGGACAAGCTGAAACCATCAGCGGCCAAATTTGATCTTGATCTGGCAAAGCCGCTGGATCAGCGCATGGCGCGTTTGGATGCGCTCAATGTGACCTTCCATGCCAAGCTTGGCACGCAAGGTGCACGCGTTGCCCGCATTAAAGCTTTGGCACAAGCAATTGCGCCACTGGTCGGCGCTGATGTGGCGCTGGCTGGCCGCGCTGCGGTACTGGCAAAGGCCGATCTGCAAACCGAAGTGGTTGGCGAGTTCCCTGAATTGCAGGGCGCAATGGGGCATAAATACGCGCTGTTACAGGGCGAAGATGCTGCTGTGGCCACTGCGCTGGAAGATCATTATAAGCCGCAAGGCCCGTCTGATCGGGTCCCGCGCGAGCCGGTATCGGTTGCTGTAGCGCTGGCTGATAAGATCGACACGCTGGTTGGTTTCTGGGCGATTGATGAAAAGCCGACAGGTTCGAAAGACCCTTATGCCCTGCGCCGTGCAGCCTTGGGTGTTATTCGCCTGATCCTTGATAATGATGTGCGTATAGAGCTGAAAAGCATGATTGCGCAGGCCGAAAAGCCTATGGCTTTGATTGAAGGTCTGGCATCAAAAGATGTTGGTTCAGATCTGCTCGCCTTCTTCCATGACCGTTTGAAAGTCTATCTGAAAGACGAAGGCGCGCGTCATGATGTAATTGATGCAGTGCTGTCTCAGGATGCTGATAATCTGCTGCTGGTTGCACGTCGTTTGGAAGCACTGATCGTTTTCATCAACACTGAAGATGGTAAAAATCTGCTGGCAGGTACTAAACGTGCCGCCAATATTCTCGGTGCAGAAGAAAAGAAGGGCACAGTTGTTGGCGATCAGGTCAATGCTGCGCTCTTTAAAACGGAAGAAGAAAAAGCTCTGTTTGCAGCGGTTGAAATCGCTGAAACCAAAGCCGCTGACGCTATTGTCAAAGAGGATTTTGCGTCTGCAATGTCCGCTATGGCAGAACTGCGTGTGCCGGTCGATGCATTCTTTGACAAGGTGATGGTCAATGATGAGGATGCTGCAATCCGCGCCAATCGTCTGGCATTGCTGGCTAAAATCCGCTCTGTAACCGGACAGGTCGCAGACTTCTCAAAAATCAACGGCTGATAAAATATACGCAATAAAAAAGCCGGAGGGTCAGGAACCGCTCCGGCTTTTTACTGTTTAAAACTAAATAGATCAGGCCGGAATTTCTTTGGCTGCCCAGAGTGCGGTTTCCAAATCGCGCAGCTCGGCAATATTCGCGACACCAGCCTGTTTTACCAATGCCGACAGTTCTTTAACGATGTCTTTCGGCACGGTTGGGCCGCGATAAATCATACCGGTATAAATCTGTACCAGATCGGCACCGGCTTTGATTTTTGTCAGTGCAGACGCACCGCTATCTACACCACCCACACCGATAATCGGCATGGTCTTGCCAATGCGCTGGCGCATTTTGGCGAGCACAATCGTTGAGCGCTCAAAAATCGGGGCGCCGGAAAGTCCGCCTGCTTCTTTCACTTCAACCTGATTAAGCAGGCCGGTGCGCGACAAAGTGGTGTTGGATATAATCAGCCCGTCAAGTGGATGAGCAAGCGCTACTTCGGCAATATCATCCAGACCTTCCTCAGTCAGATCAGGGGCGATTTTTAGGAAGACCGGACGCTTCAGCGTATATTTCTCTGCTTCCTGATCACGGGCGGCCATAATCTGTTCTAGCAGAATATGCAGGCTGTCTTTGGCCTGCAGGTCGCGCAGGCCCGGTGTATTAGGTGATGAAATATTGGCAGTGAAATATTTTGCCACGCTATAAAACCGGTGAATACCGGCGACATAATCGGCCACGCGGTCTTCAGCATCTTTATTGGCGCCGATATTAACACCGACAATACCATTGCAAGCATTGCGCTGGCTGAGGCGTTTATAGGCAGCCTCATGGCCTTCATTGTTAAAGCCGAGGCGGTTGATCACAGCACGGTCTTCAATAAGGCGGAAAATGCGTGGCTTCGGGTTGCCGGCCTGTGCGCGCGGCGTGATGGTGCCAACTTCTGCAAAGCCGAAGCCGAGTTTCAGCAGTGCATCCGGCACTTCGGCATTCTTGTCGAAACCGGCAGCCATGCCTAACGGGTTGGGAAATTTAAGACCGGCAACACATTGCTGCAAAGCCGGATCAAGCGGTGCAGGGCAGGAAATAACGCCGGTTTTCAAGGCAGCAATTGACAGGCCATGGGCTTGTTCACCATCAAGTGTGAACAGCGCACGGCGGGCAAAATTCTCAAAAAAACCGCTCATTTATTTAAGCTCCGGAAACTGATGCTTGCCGTCATTCCTGAGCGGCAGGTCTTTAACCCAGCGCACAGCAGTGAGCGGGAGGTCTGCATAAAGATGCGGAAAGGCAAGGCCGCCGCGTGAAATTTCGTAGCGCAGGTTTTCACCAAGCAGGCTCTCATCCACAGCCACCAGCAGCAAATCACTTTGCGTTGAAAAATGCTTTGCAGCGGTTTCTGCAACAGTAGCTGCGGTGGAAAAATGGATATAACCATCCTGCAGATCAACCGGCGCGCCTGAAAACTGCCCCGCAGCTTCGGCTTGCGCCCATTGGGCGCGCGTAGTGATCTTAAAGATGAGTGTATGTGACGTATCACTGTCTGACATTAAAAAAACGCTATCGTTATACTATAATAATGAATGTGGTGAGGGCAGCTTTAAATATGCGTAATCACTGGCCTGCTTGGCGCATCCGGCAGCTTTTAAGACAAAATAGCGCCACAAGCCACCGCTAAATTTTAATAAAGTGTTAACAAGCTTTTTGCAAATTTCATAATGCATTGTTTTGATGGGAAACAAGACTGGTATTCACTGCAAAACGCCCCATATATTAGATATAGCATTAAAGGAGTGAGCAGATGAAAAACCGGTCCGGTATTGCGATTGCAGCAAGCAGAGAAAACAAGTCGGTGATTTTGGTTCGCAGCGCTATCTTGTCTGCTCTGACAGGGCTGGCGCTTGTGGTGGCTCTCAGCCATTCTCCGGCCTTGGCACAAGCCGTTTCTGCACCGGATAATCAGCGCTATTCGATGGAAACAACGGCTGCGGGCATTGTGCGCCTTGATCGCCAGACCGGCGAGGTGGCCTTGTGTAAAGAGCAGGCAGGCGAGGTTGTCTGTGCTGAGACAAAGCCTGCACAGCTCAACAGTGATGAGCGGGTTTTTCTGCTGGAAAAGCAGGTGACTGATCTGACAAACCGTCTCACTAAACTTGAAAAAAGCGGCACCTCAACCGGTGCGCTGCCAAGCGAAGAAGAGTTTGAAAAAGGCCTGAGCTATATGGAGCGTTTCATGCGGTCTTTCATGGGGGTGGCCAAGAGCCTCAATGAGCCTGCACCGGCTCCCAACCGCACATAACTTGGTTTTGATAATGAAAAAGCGCCGTTTCAGGCGCTTTTTTATGTTTGATCATGTAACGCAGTTAGCTGATATTGGCAAAACGCCGCGTTGCTGCAATCAGCTCATGGGTAATGCCGGGCTCTGAAACTGTGTGGCCTGCATCTTCAATAATATGCAGATCAGCTTCCGGCCAAACCTTCTTCAAATGCCACGCATTGATAAAGGGGGTGCACATGTCATAGCGGCCATGAATGATGACACCCGGAATGTGGCGAATACGATCAGCATGGCGCAGTAACTGGTCATCGGTATCAAAGAACCCGCGATTCTGGAAATAATGACATTCAATACGCGCAAAAGCGATGGCGAAATGATCTTCGGCAAATGCATTTTCCCGTGCCGGATCCGGCAGCAATGAGATGGCAGACCCTTCCCAACGCGCCCAGCGGCGCGCTGCTTCAATTTGCACTTGCGGGTTAGGATCGGTCAGACGGCGGTAATAGGCTGCGACCATATCGCCACGCTCGGCTTCCGGAATATGCAACTGATAGGCTTCAAAACGATCCGGATAAATAATGCTGGCGCCATTGCTGTAGAGCCAGTCGATCTCAAAGCGGCGCGCCATGAAAATACCACGCAATACCAATTCGCTCACGCGATCAGGATGGGTCTGCGCATAGGCAAGACCAAGGGTTGAACCCCATGATCCGCCGAAAACCTGCCATTTATCCACGCCGAGATGGGTACGCAGACGCTCCATATCAGCAACCAGATCCCATGTTGTATTTTCACGCAGTTCTGCATGTGGTGTCGAGCGGCCGCAGCCGCGCTGATCAAATAAAATGATGCGGTAAACACGCGGATCATGCAGGCGGCGCATGGGCGGGGTGATGCCGCCGCCGGGGCCGCCGTGAATCATAATGACCGGCTTACCATTTGGATTGCCGCATTCCTCAAAATAGATCCGGTGCAGTGCTGAAACCTGCAGCATTTCTTCCCGATAGGGATTTATTTCCGGATAGAGGCTGTGGCGAGTCATGGGACGTCCTTTATGTTTATAATATCCGCAAAGCGGCAAGTTTTTCTCTTGCATATAGAGCAGGCATAACCCTAACTGACAATACGGCCACAACGCGGCAAAACCAAAAAATGAACGCAGAGTGTTGGCTGAGGTAACAATTTTAAATTATCATGCTGCGATATGCCTAGAACAGGCGGGATAATGTTGCGCGCAGCGCGCATAGCATTCTCGGAAATTGATAAAATATTACTCTTTAATACGGCACTAAAGCATTTCAATATTAAGTTGAATCAACTTGATAGATATGACAATGCGAAAACTCTAAAATCTAGAGCGATCGCTGCAATCCAACCTGAAGGTTACCCGCTCTAATGCGCTGGATTTACTTCAGGCTGGAATAATAATGGCCCTATGGGAGGGGCATTAGATACAGATAAATATTTCTAACTTTATTTTTGGCTGCATAAAGAGATAAAGTCAGTTTGGAGGACTGTTTTGGGTCGGTTTGAAACCAGAACAGGCAAAGGGGCGCTAAGTTTATGCATTTGAATTTTATTATTGCCGATGATCATCCGTTGTTTCGTGGCGCATTGCGACAGATATTACAGGATGGGTTTCAGCCGGACAGTGTAACGGAAGCGGATAATTATCAGCAATTGCAGCAGGTTGCTGAGGATGCTCAGGATATTGATCTGTTGTTTCTTGATCTGACGATGCCGGGCGTTAGCGGGCTTTCTGGGCTGATTAATCTCAAAGCCCAGCATCCGCAATTACCGGTCATGATCGTTTCTGCCACCGATGATGTGGTGACCATCCGCCGGGCAATGGAGCTGGGTGCATCCGGCTTTGTCTCTAAATCTGCGGGGTTGGAAGAAATCGGCCTTGCGGTACGCACTGTACTGGATGGCGGTGAATGGGTATCTGCCGATGTTGAGTTGGGTGCTGAAAGTGATGCAGAGATTGCTGATCTTATCAATCGTATCCGCGCACTTACCCCGCAACAAACCCGCGTTCTTTCTATGCTCGGCCAAGGGCTTTTGAACAAGCAATTAGCCTATGAGTTGAATATTTCTGAAGCCACCGTCAAAGCGCATGTTTCTGCGGTGCTGCAAAAACTGGGTGTAGACAGCCGTACGCAGGCGGTGATCTTGCTCTCTAAACTGGGGCCGAGTTTTGCTTTGCTGGATTAATACGCGCCAGCCTTATTGAGCAGCGCACATTATCGCAAATGATAATGTGCCAGCAAAGCCCGTAATGCAGCCGGTTTAAGCGGTTTGTTCAAAACATGCACATTGTCTTCCTGCGCACGCAATTTCACTTCTTTTGAGCGGTCGGCGGTGAGCAAAACCGCAGGAACCGGCAGCTCCAGCGTTTCACGGATATAGCCGATCATATCAAGACCATTTTCTCGGTTGAGATGATAATCGGCAAGAATAATATGGGGTTCAGCCTGCTGCTCATGGGCGGTGTCAGCGCGGCAAAAACGGTTGCACCACTCTTTAAGCTGCGCGCCATCACGTATCAGGGTGATGTCACAACCCCAGCCGCCAAGCAATGTGCGCATGCCGTCAAGTATCAGCGGATCATTATCAATACATAATACGCGCATACCGGCAAGGGCATTGCTGCGTCTGCGCGCATGCGCTTGCGCAGGGCTGATTTCATTGGCAGGCTCGCTCGATACCGGAATCGTTACATTGAAACATGTACCTTTGCCGGGCTTGGAGGACAGGCTGATTTTCAATCTCAGAACATGGATAATGCGGTCAACAATCGATAGTCCGAGCCCCAGACCATCAGCCTGACTGATCCCTTCATCCAGCCGGTAAAATTCTCTGAAAACCAGATTTTGTTTATCAGGGGCAATGCCGATGCCGGTATCGGCAACCTTAATTTCAAGATGCGAGCCGCGTCTGCGCACGCCCAGCAAAATCTTGCCGCTGCGGCTGTATTTGATCGAGTTGGAGAGCAGGTTTTGTAACAATCTGCGCAGCAGATTACGGTCGCTGTAAACCGTAAGCGAGCAGGGTACAAACCGTAATTGCAGTCCTTTATCTGCAGCCAGAGGCGTAAAATCTGACACCAGCTGCTGCATCAGCCGGTCGAGGCGAAACAGTGACAATTCGGGCTTTAAAGCCCCTGTGTCGAGCCGTGAAATATCGAGCAGAGCGCTGAGAATACTCTCTACCGCTTCAAGTGATGAATCAATATTGCGTGCCAGCTGAGCCTCGGATGTACCAAGCCTCTCGCTTAAAGCGGTACTGTAGAGCCGTGCTGCATTAAGCGGCTGCAAAATATCATGACCGGCGGCGGCGAGAAAACGGGTTTTCCCTAAATTGGCATCTTCCGCCAGTTTCTGAGCCTGCACCAGCTGCTGGTTCACCTCCATTAGCTCTGTGGTGCGGTCTGCCACACGCTGCTCAAGCGATTCATTCAATCGCTTCATGGCATTATCCGCCTCAACCGAGGCGGTAATATCGGTATAGCTGGCGACAATCCCTCCATCGGGCATCGGGTTGGCGGCGACTTCGATAATCTTTGCTGTTGAATGCAGATAGATGCGGCTCGGGGCATGCACATGTTCAAGTGCGCGCATCATGGCATTGGCATCAGTCTCGTCAATTTCGCCGCTTTGTTGCAAGCGATCGAGCACCGCGGATACCGGAGTGCCAACCTGTGCAAATTCGTCGGGCAGATGCATCATATTGCGGAACTGATGGTTCCAGCATGTCAGGCGAAAATCCTTGTCGAGAACTGTTATGCCCTGTTCCATCTGATCAAGGGCTGTTTGCAACAGATCACGATTGTGCTGCAAGGCTTCTGAGGCATCATCCAGCAAGCGCAGCGTATCAGGTGCGGTATTATCTTTGCGCTGCAGCAGCAGCGACAGCACCAGACGCGCTGAAGATGAGCCGATAGCGCTGCCTAGAATTTGCTCTGCAAAACGTATCAGCTGTACATCGACAACCGCCTTATCATTGAGCGGTTGGTCACCATTCTGCTCGTAACGGCTGAAAGCCAGCACGACGCGATCTTCACCCAGATAGCGTGCAATTGTATGTTTGATCTCACCAACAGTCACGCTGGTGCGAAAACGCCTCAGAACCGGTACCGTTTTAAGATTACGCGGAATGAATGTACTGGCCTGAATGCGCTCAAGCGGGGTGGAATGGCGTGAGAGCGAGCCGATCAGCAACAGAAGCGAGTTAACGGCGAGGCTCCACAATGCGCCATGGGTGAGGGGCAATGCATCGCTGCCAAACAGCGCTTGCGGCCGTAAATAAGATATGCCCCACAAGCCTTCACGCAAAATAGCAGCATCAGGATGCACAAGTGTTGGTAGCAGCAGCGTGTAGCCCCACACAGCAAAGCCGCCGATCATGCCCATCACTGCGCCGCGCGCATTGACCCCGCGCCAGATCAGTCCGGCAATCAGCGGTGGTGCAAACTGAGCAATGGCTGCAAACGATACCAGACCGATCGATGCCAGACCGAAAGTGGTAGAACTGGCACGGTAATAGCTGAATGTGACGGCAAGAATAACAATGATCGTGGCACGGCGGGTATAGAGGATCAGTTGTGTCAGGTCTTGCTGCTGGTGTTTGTTGCGCCGGTAGACATAGCGGATCAGCAAAGGTAGCAACAAATGGTTTGAAATCATGATCGACAGTGCGACGCAGGCCACAATCACCATGGCGGTTGCTGCCGACAAACCACCGACAAAAGCCAGCAAGGTCAGAATATGAGAGCCTGCCGCCAGCGGCAGCGCTAAGACATAGAGATCGGCATTGGTAGACGGTCCCAGATGGATAATGCCCTGTAAGGCGATGGGCAGCACAAACAGGTTTATCAGGATCAGATAGACCGGAAACAGCCAGCGGGCGGTGCGCAGCTCTTTTTCGCTACGGTTTTCAACAATCGTTACGTGGAACTGGCGGGGCAGCATCAGGATTGCTGCGGCACTTAAACCCGCATGTACGAGCCATGTGCTCAGGCTGGTTTGCGAGATCATAGTGCCAAGGTTGATATCATGATCACGCAATTGCTGCGGCAGGTCAAAGGGCGAGCCAAACAGAAAAAACGTAGTCGCAATGCCGACAATCAGAAATGCAGCAATTTTGATCGCTGATTCCACTGCTACAGCAAGGATTAACCCGTCCTGATGTTCAGTGGCATCGGTATGTCTGGTACCGAATAAAATCGCAAAAATCGCTAGTAAGGCTGTAACGAACAGCGAGATGTCGCCGAAAATATACACAATCGGATCATAGGTGACCTGATATTGCGCCAGCACCATATTCACACTGCCGGAAACGGCTTTGAGCTGCAGAGCAATATAGGGCATGGAGCCAACCACCGCGATACAGGTGGCAATGGTGGCGACACTGGTGCTTTTACCGTAACGGGCTGCCAGAAAATCGGCGATAGAGGTGATACGTTCGGCTTTTGCGAGCCGCACAATATGGCGCAGAAATTTATTGCCAAAGGTAAACACCAGGATCGGGCCGATATAAATACCCAGAAATTCCAACCCACGATCGGCGGCCAAGCCGACAGAGCCGAAAAAGGTCCATGAGGTACAATATACGGCTAGGCTGAAAGCATAAATATAGGGTCTGGGCTTGATGCCCCAGCGCGATGCTTTACGATCCCCTATACTGGCCACGGCAAAAAGCAGGATCAGATAGAAAAATGCTATGCCGATAATTACCCAACCATGCATTCTATCCCCTATTGATCGCTGGTTACTTATTGCAGCAGAGAAAAATCCTGTATATTCCTGCAATATCTGTAATGTTTGATTTAACTTTGGCTGCTAATTAATCTTTACCTATGTTTGTATGCAACACTTCACGATAATCAAGCTACAACCTGTTATATCATCTTGAGAGTATAATATTCTCCGCTAGTTTTAATATTTCGGGCTGGTAATGCTGTCGAAATGCCCCCGTAGTCGAAAAAGGATAACCCATGCTAAAAGAATTTCGCGAATTTGCACTCAAAGGAAATATGGTTGATCTGGCAATCGGTGTGATCATCGGTGGTGCTTTCGGCGGTCTCGTCAACTCCATCGTTAATGATATCATCATGCCAATCATTGGTCTGGTCACCGGTGGTATCGATTTCTCGAATATGTATATCCAGCTGGCCGGTGAGCCAAGAGGCACACTTGCTGCTGCACGTGAAGCTGGTGCAACAATCGCCTATGGTAACTTCCTGACATTGCTGATCAACTTCCTGATCATTGCATGGGTGCTGTTCCTTGTTGTTAAGGGCATGAACCAGATGAAGAAAAAAGAAGAAGCCAAGCCTGAAGCCGTTGCAGAAATTCCGGCAGATCAGCTGCTTCTGACAGAAATTCGCGATCTTCTGGCCAAAAAAGCCTGATATAATCAAGAAAACCGGCCTCACTGTGAGGCCGGTTTTTTATAAGACTGTCAATATATGGCGATAGAGTGCAAGATGCATTGTGGCTCATAATAACCACATGCATTCCGGTTGAAGATATATTTAAGTAAGCAGCATCTCATGTCCCGTCCGACGCTTTCAGGCAGTACAAAGGGTATCCTGTCCGGTGTTTTTAGCGCAATTCTCACATTCATGATTGCCGGCAGCGGAGCAGCGCTTGCCTTTCTGATCGGCCTGCCAATTCCGTTTCTTCTTGGCTCCATGTGTGCTGTTACTATTGCGTCTTTAAGTGGCGTGCGCATTTATCTGCCCTCCTGGCTACGCAATACAGTTTTCATTATGCTCGGCGTACAGGCAGGTTCCGGTGTGCGGCCAGAGACGCTCAGCCAGATTGGCGAATGGCCGCTGAGCTTTTTCTTGCTGTTTGTGATGCTGCTTAGTGTGACCGGCTTTACCTTCATGCTGCTGCGTTATGTTTTACGCTGGGATGCCCAAACATCTTTTTTCTCTGCTCTGCCGGGCGCTCTGTCTTTTGTGATGGCTGCTGCCAGTGAAACCCGTGCCGATCTGGTTAAAATAACCATCATCCAGACTGTGCGGCTGCTGCTGCTGATCGGGCTTTTGGCGCCGGTGCTCAATGTGCTGGGGCAATCTGCGCCGCATGTTGATCTAACAATTGCTGAGGGTGATCATCAAAGCGAATGGCTGTTTCTGATAATCGCCGGTGGCTTGGGCGCCTTGATCGGCCATTACAGCCGTTTGCCCGGTGGTATGATGCTCGGAGCACTGCTTGCCAGTGCTTTTGTTTATGTCACTGGTATTGTTGCGGCGCGCGTGCCGCCGGAAATGGCCGACTTCGGAATGATCATTCTTGGGGTTCTGATCGGCTCGCGTGTTGATAGCCGTCATCGCGGGATGATAGTAACCTATCTGCCCGCCGCCTTGCTTGCATTCATTGTCGGTACCGGCACGGCAACGGCGGTGTGTGTGATGGCCTGGCTGGTAACAGGGCTGCATCCGGCACAAATCGCGCTGGCCTTTGCACCGGGTGCACTTGAGGCGCTGACCGTGATTGCTTTTTCTCTTGGTGTGGATCCGGCTTATGTTGCCTCGCATCATGTGATGCGCTTCATGATGATTGCACTGTTTGTGCCGTTTTTGGCACGCGCACTCAAGAGGATAGATGAAAAACCAACAGCCGCCCAGGCAAAGCTCTGAGCGGCTGTTGAATTTTATTTTTCTCAGTGCTTAGCCTGCTTGTTTTAAAGGCTTGCCTGAAAAATCTGTGGCATAAGGTATGCCGAGTGCTTGCCAGACTTCCAGCAAAGCGTCTTTCAACGTCGCAATCAGTTCTTCTCCATGTACCGGTGTTGGTGTGATACGCAGGCGCTCCGTGCCGCGTGGTACGGTCGGGAAATTGATTGGTTGGATGTAAATACCATGCACTTCCAGCAAGCGGTCGCTGGCTTTTTTGCACAAATCAGCATCGCCTACAAAGAGCGGCACAACATGTGTATCTGTCGGCATGACCGGCAGTCCGGCGCGACGCAGCATATCTTTGGTAAGATGAGCATTTTTCTGCTGCAACTCACGCTCATGCGTTGAGGTTTTCAAGTGGCGGATTGCTGCAACTGTGGCACTGGCAATTGCCGGAGGTAAGGCAGAGGTAAAGATGAAGCCCGGCGCATAAGAGCGTACAGCATCAACCACCAGTTTCGAGCCGGTAATATAACCGCCAAGAGTGCCGAATGATTTTGCCAATGTGCCTTCAATAATGTCGATCCGGTGGCTCAGGCCTTCGCGCTCGGAAATACCACCGCCGCGTGCGCCATACATGCCAACCGCGTGAACCTCATCGAGATAGGTCATGGCATTGTATTTTTCTGCCAGTTCTACGATGGCTTTGAGCGGTGCTACGTCACCATCCATTGAATAAACGGATTCAAAAATGATCAGTTTTGCACGATCTTTGCCTGCGGCAATCAGCAGTTCTTCAAGATGCTTAACATCATTATGGCGGAAAATCTTTTTCTCAACGCCGGAATGACGAATACCTGCAATCATCGAGGCATGGTTGAGCTCATCAGAAAGGATCAGACAATCCGGCAGCAATTTGGCAATTGTCGAGATCGAGGCATCATTGGAAACATAGCCGGAAGTGAAGACCAGCCCGGCTTCTTTGCCGTGCAGATCTGCCAGTTCATGTTCCAGTTCAACGAGCGGATGATTATTGCCGGAAATATTGCGCGTACCGCCAGCACCTGAGCCTTGTGTGGTGGCGGCGTCAGTCATGGCTTTTAGAACAGCCGGATTTTGCCCCATACCCAGATAATCATTGGAGCACCACACGGTAATCTCGCGTGCCTGCCCCTGATGACGCCAGATGGCTTGCGGAAAGCGCCCGACAATGCGTTCAAGATCAGCAAACACACGGTAACGATTTTCAGTGTGCAGGCGGTCAATGGCCGCTTCAAAAAACCGGCTATAGTCCATGGGGCGTCTTCCTTTTCTTCACCGTTACCTAATACTTTAGCGGTGAAACGTCCATAATGATGCATGCGGTAAATAGCCCCGATCACATGTGAATACATTGATCACAGTCAATCAGAGGTATTTTTGTCAGAATTCAAGATCAGAGATTTTACTTTGTTATTCTAACTGTTTAATAATTTAAAACATAGTGTTGCAAATTGCTATTGCTCTGATACACCCTGTGTCAGGATGTATCACCTTGGTTACTGACAGGGTGCAAAATTTGGTGCGCATAATGGCTGTAAAAAAACCGGATAATGATAAAAAAACTACCGATATTTCTGAGGCTGTTACAAACAGGGTTGGCCGTCCTGCACGTATTTCGCTTGATGATATTGCGCGGGTTGCATTGAAAATCGGCTTCGATGAAGTAACGATGATTGGTGTTGGACAGGCGCTCGGCGTCGATCATTCATCGCTTTATCGTTATGTTAAAGGCCGTAAAGACCTGTTGTTGGCCGCCGGAGATCTGGCAATTACGGAGCTTGAATGGCAAAAAAAGACGGATAACTGGCGTGAATTTGCCCAAGGGGTTGCTGATTCAGCTTGGAATCTGTTTGAGCGCTATCCGGGATTGGCCGATGCAATGCGCGAATTGGAGGCAACGCCGCCTTCTGGTATCCGTGCTTTTGGCGTGATTGCCAATCAACTTGAAGAATACGGGTTTTCAGTTGATGAGGCCGTATTGCTGATCGACAGTATGATGGATATGACTGTGGATTGCTTTACCGGTTGGCGCCGTGTCTACAAGCCTGGCCGGATCGGTGAGCGTGGCATAGAAAAGGTTGTGCAATCCTGGCAGGTCGAGGCAAACCGTAATCCTGATGCTGCAAGGCCAATTGCAATCATGACCCGTATGATGACCGGTAATCCGAAAGAATGGTGGAATAAAAAGCTGTTCTTGATTCTGGAAGGCGCAGAGTCAATTTTCGAAAGACGCCGCCTGATGTATGAAGCTGCTGAGTAAGCAGCCTCATACAGGCGCTTTATCTGTGTCTGACGCCAGTTCTATCACCTCGGCGAGCGCTTGGGTGTAGCGGGTTACTTCCGGCGCACCCATTAGCTCGCCAAATGTACCGCGTGCCAGTGGCCCTGCAATGAACAGGTCATCAATAACCTCACGACTTTTGCTGACAGCACGCATAGTTGTGCTGGTATGCAGACCGAGGCCTGTCGGGTCCATATCAATCAAACCTGCCGCATGCAGCATGGCGAGCGGTGGGCACTGGCCGATTATATCGCTGTGCGCGGGCCCCGTAGTAATAATAATGGCATCAAAATGCTGTGTGATGATCTCTGTCTGGCCGCGCATCCGGTAGGCGATATTAAAGCCGTTTTCATCTGCCGCATAATGCGCTTCGGTCACATGTGCTGCCAGATAATTCAATGTGCGGTTGCGGCAGCGCTCTTCAAGTGCCAGATCCGTTTGCGTGGCAAGACGAAAACGATGGGCATCCCAATAGGTGCGCAAATGCCTGACAATACGCTGGCGCTCTGCAAGCGGTAGGGCAAGCCAGATATCTGTGCCCTGATCGCGCAAGGCATCAATAACCGACTGCCATGGCACTGCATGCAGTGCAGCTTCCCGAATGGTGTTTCGAATACGCCGTAGCAGCTTTGTTGCAGATTGCTCTGGCGGATTGATAAAATCACCATAAAGCCGAGGCGGTTTAGGCGCATCAGGTTTCAGGTGCAGATTGGGGCGGGAGCGCAAACCATGGCGCGATAGCACTGTGATTTTTCCGCTATGACCGTGCTGGGAAAGTCCTGCAACCATATCAGCCGAGGTCAGTCCAGCACCGATAATCAGCACAGAGCAATCTCTGCCTTTTTCAACGATAAGCTGTTCGATGGCGCCGGGCTGATAGGGATTTGCCAATAATCCCTTAATCGCGTCTATATCCGTTTTACCCAGTGATTTCAGTGGTGCGGGCAGAGCCGGCAGCGGATGTGAGGCTGCGATCACCAGATAATCGGCTTCTGTCGTCTCTCCGGTCTCTGTAACAACACGATAACCGGCGCCTGATAAACGCTCGGCGCTGATTGCTCTGGCTTGTTTGTGCCGGATACGTCCGCTCTCTAGCATTGGCTGTATCTGCGCGGCCATATAGCTGCCGAAGAGGGTGCGCCGGGCATAGACCTGACCATTATCGGTTGTGGCCAGCGGATCGTCACCGAGTCGGTTATTATCACTCACCCAGCGGGCGAAATGCGGCTTGTCATCATAGAAGATACTCATCCGGTCGCAGAGTACATTGAGCCGGAATGCATCTTCATCCGTTGAATAGGCAAGACCTGCGCCGAGAGCTGCGCGGGGTTCTATAATCGTAATACTGATCTGCTCCGGCTTGCTGATTGCAGCAAGATGAAGAGCCAGAGTTGCACCGGAAAAGCCGCCGCCGATAATGATTACAGATTTTGCCGCCTTTATTTGAGCGGTTGGCTGGTCAGTGCTGGCAGTGTGCATTCGGTGCAAATTATATATCCGGTTGAATAGAGAGGCAGAAACAGGGGATATGCTGCTGCCTGATCGTGCGGTTATAGCAATAAAATCTCTCTCTGCCAGTATTCTGATAAAATAAATCTCAGTAATGCGCCGACTTGTGGCACGCTGGGGGGCATGCAGGGCGGCATACAGGATTGACACCAGATCAGCGTGCAAACAGCTTTTTCAAAAAGAACAGCCAGTTATCAGTGCGGCGGATAAAGCGGCGTGACAGCCCAAACGGATCATCGCCAGCTCGTGCTCGGCCACGTTTGGTGGTGGTGGCATGCACATAGCCGGCCTTTTTCACCATATCACGAATAGCCGGGGTTTCTCCGCCATAAGGGTAGCAGAAATTTGTTACTTCTGCACCGAGCACGGCCTCAATAGCGGTTTTGGATTGAGCAATCTGGCGCTCTGCCTCTGAAGCATCGGCACCCGGCAGATAAATATGATCAAGCGTATGCGCGCCAACTTCATGGCCTTGCGCAGCCCAGTCGCGCAACTGGTCTGCATTCATGCACGGAATTTCAACCGCACCATGCGGGATATCCCATTCATTGCGCCCGTTGATTTGGTTTGCCACAAAATAATTGGTGGCGGTAAAGCCGAACTCATTCAAGATCGGCAATGCATTTTCATAGACATTCAAAAACCCGTCATCAAAAGTAATGACAGCCACTTTGCCCTGCTTTTTACCCTCAAGATATGGCAGGGCATCGCGCATAGACAACCCTTGATAGCCGAGGCGCTTCAGCCATTGCATCTGCGCGCGAAAACGATCCGGATGTACTGTCAGGCTGCGAAAAGGCTTGTCGCGAGCAGGCGGCACATCAATCGAATGATAGAGCAGAATAGGAATGGCAGAAGATTTCATTTTAGTGTTCCGGATTTGTAATATGCTAATAACCAAATACTTTTTTCAAATAAAACAAGCTGTTGTCAGACTTTCGGATGAACCGGCGCGGTAGGCCGAATGGATCATCGCTGGTTTTTGCAAGACCTTTTTTTGTGGTTGTGGCATGAATATAGCCTGCTTTTTCCACCATATTGCGAATAGCTGGTGTTTCTCCTCCATGTGGATAACAAAAATTCGATACTTCTGCGCCGAGAATATTTTCCAGCGCCAGTTTGCAATCGGTTATCTGGCGCTGAGCTTCATTTTTCTCCGCGTCCGGTAAGAAAATATGATCCAGAGTATGGGCACCAACTTCGTGCCCGTGGCTTGCCCATTCCAGCAGCTGCGCTTTAGTCATACAAGGAATTGCTATTGAACCCTTCGGGATATCCCATTCATTTCTACCGCCGATTTGGTTGGCGACAAAATAATTGGTGGCGGTAAAATTAAGCGCATTCAGTACAGGCATGGCATGCTGGTAAACATTAAAGTACCCGTCATCAAACGTAATGACGACGATTTTGCCCTGTTTTTTACCCTCCAGATACGGGCGTGCATCCCGCATGGATACCCCACGATAGCCAAGTCGCTTGAGCCAAAGCATTTGGCTTTTAAAGCGTTGCGGATGCACGTGCAGGCTACGAAACGGTAGTCCGCTAGGCGGAGCCGCATCGATGGAGTGATAGGTTAAAATCAAGATGCCGGATCTGCTCATTTTTGTTTTCCGGATTTGCGTGAATAAGCAATCACTTGACTGCGATAAAGCGGGCGCATGAGTTCTCTGTGCAGCTTATGTAGCAAAGAACGGGGTTGTTTGAGTGTGCTGCCCCCCAAACTGGCGGATATTTCTTGTACGCCGCCCGGAATAGCGGCGAGCGGTTGCACGCCTGTGATCCAATGCATTTGCTCAAAAGTATCAACCGGCCTGTCGAATTGTGTTGTTTTCTCAAGCAAGGTTAGTGCAGCTTGGCGGCTGATGATCTGCCCGATTGTGCCGAGCCCAACCGGATAAGGGCGAATAATCTGGATTCCTTCGGCGCTTAATATGACGGTCCCTTGTTCTTTTTCGGGCCGGAATGGCATCCGCACCAAGCCGCTTTCTGACAAAGCTAGTTTGGCAGCAGCAAAGGCTGCGGGAAAATCCGGGGTCAGTGCCACATCATCTTCCAGCACCAATGCTGCATCAATATCCTGATCAATAATAGCCTGCCAGGTTTTGCGATGCGAGAGAAAACAGGCAATTTCATTGCGGCTCAGTTGAAAAGGATAATAAGGCTTGTGTAAGCGTGGTTGATAGGCCTGATGAACATCAGCGTCGCTGATGGTTTTGGCATCAACGGCAGTGATGATTTCTGCCGGTACCGGCAATTGTGCCATCAGCTCGGCAACCTGCGCTCTGCGCTCGGTTGCCCGTTCAAGATGGATGATAAATGCTTTGATCCGCATCTGCTGCATAGTGAAACTTTCGTCGGAAAAAATAGTGCGGTTCTGTTAGTTTTTTCCGAGTTCAACAGAGCGGTTACGGGCGGCTTCAACGGCTTCTGTGAGCAGGTTTTGCAAGCGGTCATTCTGCATCAGAACATCAAGGGCTGCTGCCGTTGTACCATTCGGGCTTGTTACATTGATACGCAATTGGGTTGGCGTATCTGCGCTTTCTGCAGCAAGCGCACCGGCACCATAAACCGTTTGCATTGCCAGCATGCCAGCGATTTCCTGCGGCAGTCCCGCTTTAATACCGGCATTCGTCAGGCATTCAATGAAGTGAAAAATATAGGCAGGCCCCGAGCCGGAAACAGCTGTTACAGCATCCATCAGGCTTTCATCTTCAATGCGTGCGGTGTGGCCGCTGATTTTCAATAGCTCTTCGGTAAAGGTAAGGTTTTCAGCACTCACATTGGCATTGGCAAAAGTAACCATCATACCCTTGCCAATTGCAGCAGGGGTATTGGGCATGCAGCGAATAATCGCGCTTGCTGCACCAAGAATATTTTCAAACTGCGTCACCGGTGTTCCCGCAAGAACACTGACAAAAGTGGCCGTTTTGGCAAAAGGCTGATAGGCAGGCAATACATCCTGAATGGTCTGCGGTTTGACAGCAAGGATGATCAGGCGCGCAACGGCGTCAGGTGCAAGCTCGGTACTGTTGCGCACAATATTGACACCCAGTCTGCCAGCGCGTTCACGCAAGGTATCGACTGGTTCAACAACCGTTACATCTTTTGCTTTGAGCTTGCCGGATGCCAGCCAGCCTTGCAGCATCGCATAGCCCATATTGCCGCAACCAACCAGAATAACGCTGTTATGTGTCATCAACTGTCCCTCACATGATTTGTTTAACGCTTAAACGGTTTGGAGCTGGGTGTGAAGACATCAAGCCAATTATGCGCTTGTGTAAAATTGTCAGCAATATGTGCTGATCGTGATAATTATCGACATAATGTAAAATTTATTGCTCTGGGCTGTTGCCAGAGTCATTAAGGTTTTGTTAACCATATGACAGAGTGATTTGCACCGGCTTAGCCGCGCTGCAAAAGCGTACCGGGTAAACGTGATTTGCATTGTGAAATGCGTTGCTTCTGGCATGTCGCTTATCTGCGAACAGTTTGAAGAGCTTTAAAATGATCAACCGCGAATTCAGGTTCCGGCTGGTCATCTGTTTTGATTCCGAACTTTTCTGGATCAGGCGGGGCTGTTGATTCATGGTCGCATTGTGTCGAAGCGCGGTCCATTGAACAATGTACGTTGATGCTTTGACTGTTTGAAATGCTGCGTGATTTTAGCGTCTGTTACGGTTGGTCAGGAGTGACCAATAAAGCTCTTATGGGCGGTAATAGATAACAAACATGCAGAGAATTGCTGTGTTAAATTTATTTTTAGAACGGAACGGCGGCACTATGGAACATGATCATAAATATTCCGGAACATTACCGCTTTTAGCCTATACACCGCAGGATTTTGGCCAGAATGCTTGCCGCGCGCGCGCTTATCGCGCACGGGCTGCTATGGGGCGCACCGGTGTGCAACCGTTGCGCAGTCATGCTCAGGCAGCGGCACTGTCGTCACCACCCGCAGCGGTTAAACCTGCGAAAGAACAATCTCAGCCGGCACAAACATCGTTGCTGTTTACCAGCCTGTGGGCTCGTATCTCCCGTTTGTTTGGTAAAACTCAAAATCCGGTACCTGCGCAGCCTGTCAGCCGTTCAATACCTGCTGGAGCACAGTCAGAAGATTTGGGATCGCATGCAGCTTCGGGCTTTAAGCTGGCACCAGAACAACCTGTTGTTGCTGTGGATAGCCTCGTCGATGCTCAGCAGCAAACGGCATCAGAACCGGCGGGGGTTAGCCTGCATCAGACCGTTTCCAGCACCTATGCCGCTATGCGTTTAAAAACTGCCAGCGTGATTGCTGACGACCAGTCAATTCCGCAATCACCGGACCTTGCACATGCTTTAGCTGAAATTCGTCAGGCATTGCGCGAGCATGAAAAACTGGCAACTGCCAAACTCAACAATAATTAAACCTTTTGATGCCGCTATTCGGATAGCTGGATCGTTTTTTGATTGTCATCATCCCGTCGTCCCTTTATTGCGGGGGCAGAATGGTAGCGCAAGGCATTGGCTGGTTTCAGACACTTGCGCTTACACATGATTTTTGATGCAGCTTGTCCGAAAGCCGGTGTGTACTTTTCCGGAAGCTGCTCTTTATTTTTTTGCTGGCGGAGTTATGCAATGACAATTGAGACGGCTGGGACAATTGAAGCGGCTGGGACAACTGAAGCGGGTTCCGCAAAAATTATTGACGGTAAATTGCTGGCTGAAGATGTGGTGGCATCCGTTAAGACTGCAACCGCAGAGCTTGTTTCTGCAACCGGCATTCAGCCCGGCATTGCTGTGGTCATTGTCGGTGAAGATCCGGCCAGTCAGGTATATGTTGCCTCAAAAGGGCGTAAAGCCCGCGAATGCGGTTTTCACTCTGTACAGCATACTTTGAGCGATGAGACATCCGAAGCGGATTTGCTGACGCTGATTGACGCGCTGAATAATGATGCCGCAATTCATGGTATTCTGGTGCAGTTACCACTGCCAAAGCATATTGATGAAGGTCGTGTGATCCAGACAATCGCGCCTGATAAAGATGTCGACGGTTTCCATTATATTAATGTTGGTAAGCTGGGCACCGGCGCGCTCGACAGCGCATTTGTGCCATGCACACCAGCTGGCAGCATGATTATGATTGAGCGCCAGCTTGGCCGAGATCTTTCGGGTCTTAATGCGGTGGTGATCGGCCGCTCCAATATTGTTGGCAAGCCGATGGCGAGCCTGTTGCTGGCTGCCAATGCAACGGTCACTATTGCACATAGCCGTACCAAGGATCTGCCGGCGCTCGCTCGCACTGCCGATATTCTGGTGGCAGCAGTCGGCCGGCCTGAAATGGTTAAGGCTGATTGGGTAAAGCCCGGCGCCACAGTGATTGATGTTGGTATCAACCGCATTGCCGCGCCGGAAAAAGGCGAGGGCAAAACCCGCCTTGTCGGTGATGTTGATTATGCTGGTGTTGCGCAGGTTACCGGTGCGATTACGCCTGTTCCGGGCGGAGTAGGCCCGATGACAATTGCCATGCTGATGGCCAACACTTTGGTTGCTGCCTGCCGGTTTGCCGGTTTTAAAGTGCCAAAATTTTAAAAAGCAAATCCCTGAAATGAAAACGCCCGCAATAAGCGGGCGTTTTTTGTTTAAAAGACTGATGCCCCCTGATCGGCATGACCGGCAATATGTCGGAAAGCAGTAAACAGTTCGCGCCCCATGCCGAAATGATTGCCGCTTAAATCTGGAATATCTGCGCTGCGTGCATGCAGAATTTCATCGCTTTGCAGAACCGATAATGTGCCCTGTGTGGCATCGATGCGAATGATGTCACCTTCGCAAATTCTGGCGATCATGCCATTATCCAGCGCTTCGGGTGTCACATGGATGGCCGATGGTACTTTGCCGGAGGCTCCGGAGAGGCGCCCGTCGGTTACAAGGGCGACTTTCTGGCCGCGATCCTGCAAAATACCCAGCACGGTCATCAGCTTGTGCAGTTCCGGCATGCCATTGGCTTTCGGCCCCTGATAGCGCACAACGGCAACAAAATCGCCCACCAGCGTGCCAGCCTGAAATGCATCCTGCAAGGATGCCTGATCATTGAAAATCTTTGCGGGCGCTTCGATCACATGGCGCTCGGGCTTGACTGCAGATACTTTAATAATCGCGCTGCCAATATTACCGGTCAGAACTTTCAGGCCGCCATCTGCCTGAAAAGGTGTATGGGCTTTGGCCAGAACTTTGGCGTCAGCGCTGGTTGCAGGAGCCGGACGGCGCTCGACAGCACCGCTCTGGTCGAGATGCGGTTCGATCGTGTAGTCGCGCAAGGTTTCGCCCCATACGGTGCGCACATCCTCATGCAGCAAGCCTGCATCCAGCAATTCACGGATCAGATAGCCCATGCCACCCGCAGCATGAAAATGATTTACGTCAGCAAGGCCGTTTGGATAGACACGTGCAAGCAACGGCACCGCGGCTGAGATTTCAGAAATATCATGCCATGTCAGCTTGATCCCTGCGGCTGCGGCCATAGCGATCAGATGGATGGTGTGGTTGGTGGAGCCGCCGGTGGCATTGAGGCCGACAATACCATTGACGAATGAGCGCTCATCAAGCATCGCGCCAATCGGCGTATAATCATTGCCGCAGGCGGTAATTTCCAGCGCACGTTTGGTGGCCTCGCGCGTCATGGCATCGCGCAGCGGTGTGTTCGGGTTGATGAAGGACGAGCCCGGAATATGCAGCCCCATAATTTCCATTAGCATCTGGTTGGAATTGGCGGTGCCATAGAATGTGCAGGTGCCGGGGCCGTGATAAGATTTGGATTCTGATTCCAGCAATTCTGCCCGCCCGACTTTGCCCTCTGCATAAAGTTGGCGAATACGGGCTTTTTCATCATTTGGCAGGCCTGAAGTCATCGGCCCTGCAGGGATAAAAATCGCAGGCAGATGGCCAAATGTCAGTGCGCCGATGACCAGTCCCGGCACAATTTTATCACAAACGCCTAAATAGACCGCTGAATCAAACATATCATGCGACAAGCCGACGGCTGTGGCCATGGCAATTACATCGCGTGAGAACAGCGATAATTCCATACCGGCAAAACCTTGGGTTACCCCGTCACACATGGCAGGCACACCACCGGCAACCTGCGCAACACCACCTGCTTCACGAGCCGCTTGTTTAATCAGTTGCGGAAAAGTCTCAAATGGCTGATGCGCTGAAAGCATATCATTATAAGCAGTGATAATGCCGATATTGAGAACCTGATCGCCTGCTAGCCCTGCTTTATCTGAAGGACCGCAGGCCGCAAAACCATGGGCAAGATTAGCACAGCCAAGAGCGGAACGATTTGGCTTGCGGCTTGCTGCCTCGCTGATGCGTGCCAGATAGGCATCGCGAGTGGGACGCGAACGCTCGATAATCCGCTGGGTCACAGCATGCAGGGTCTTATTGACGGTCATCTCAGTCTCCCGTTCAGTCAGATGTCAGTCTTGGTGAAAAGACTGTGTATGTCGATATTTAAACCGATTTAATACACTTAAATACTGCGAAATCAAAGCCAGTCCACTGGCTGTTGCGTCGATAAATCGCATCAATTGTCATATGAAATATTATGAAGAGAAACGCGGCTCCGCTCTGCATTGATATTTTCATGCAGAGCGTATCGGGCATTGTCACACGAAATCAGTGAGCCTGAGAACTTGGCTTAGTGATTAAGGCGCCCAGTAAAGTTGAACCGGTTGTTTCGCATGGGCGAAAATTGCGCGAACCGGCATTTGCATCGCGTCATCATCACTGAGCGCTTCTTCAAGAACACTCAGTTTTTTCTGGCCTTCAATATGCAGTATCAGCAAATTGGCACTGGTCAGCAGGGGTAATGTCAGAGTCAGGCGTGGCTCACCTGCGCCTTCAGCCACCATTGGCAGCACAATTGCACGTGTCTCAGGATCAATCGCTTGATCAAGCCGGTTACCACCGCGAAAAAATGATGCAGTATGGCCATCATTGCCCATGCCCAGAACCACCACATCAAAAGGTTTCTGGATGGCATCAATGCGGTTGGCGGCGGTTACTGCGGCAACACTGGCATTTTGTGCAGGCCCATAGAGACTGATAAAACCAGCCTGTTCGGCCTTATTTTTCATGAGGTGGTCACGTACCAGTTTTTCATTGGAGCGTTCATTGTCAGGCGCAACGAAACGCTCATCAACAAGGGTAATGGTGACCTGTTTCCATGCGATATCCTGCATGGACAGCACTTCAAACAATTGGAGTGGTGTGGTGCCGCCGGACACAACGAGTGAGGCATGCCCCTTGGCGGCAATGGCTTTGTTTAATTGATCCGCAATGGTTTCAGCTAATTGCAGCGCCAAGGCGGACGGGTCTGCAAAATCATGACGTTCAAGAGTGGTTATGTCAGTCTCCATTACTGTTTCTGCATCCTTTACAGTGTTGCAACCTGCATGGCGCAGTCGTTTTTTATCATTATACAGAAAATTATGGTGCGGTGGCAATTATCGCTCGCCTTTAAACACCTATATCAGGCGTTATTATGCCCTCTGCATATTCAGGCATAGACATCGTCTCATGTCGTGATTTTGTGGCACGCGTCTTTAGGCGCTGTCATGCGCCACGCGTCTTTAGGCGCTGTCATGCCCCACGCGTCTTTAGGCGCTGTCATGCGCCACGCGTCTTTAGACGCTGTCATGCCAAGTCCGCCCGTCGCGTTCGATCAGGGCGATTGCGCCTGAAGGTCCCCATGTGCCGGATGTGTAGCCTTGTACCTTCTGCTCGTTTTGTTCCCAGCCCTCTAAAATCGGATCAATCCAGTTCCACGCGGCTTCCACCTCATCGCGGCGCATAAACAGGGTTTGATTGCCGCGTACTACATCCATAATCAGGCGCTCATAGGCATCTGGATTACGCTCATCAAAAGATGCGGCAAAACTCATATCCAGCGGTATCTGGCGTAAACGCATGCCGCCCGGGCCCGGATCTTTGATCATGATCCACTGTTTCACGCCCTCATCGGGTTGCAGGCGGATCACAAGCTGATTGGCAATAATCTGCCCTGCACTCGGCTCGAAAATCGAATGGGGAATGGGCTTGAATGTCACTACAATTTCAGAAACCCGCTCGGCAAGACGTTTGCCGGTGCGCAGATAAAATGGCACATTAGCCCAGCGCCAATTTCCGATTTCGGCCTTCAGCGCCACAAAGGTTTCGGTGTTGCTGGTGTCGTTTTCCAGATCATCCAGATAGGCTTTAACCGGCCCGCCTGCCGATGCGCCTGCACGATATTGGCCACGCACCGTATTATCCTGCACATTTTCAGCGGTAATTGGTACCAATGAACGCAGGACTTTTACTTTTTCATCATGCACGGCATCGGCCTGCAAAGAGGCCGGCGGCTCCATCGCCACTAGGCAGAGCAATTGCAACATATGGTTCTGCACCATATCGCGCAGAGCCCCCGCAGTGTCGTAATATCCGGCACGGCCTTCCAGTCCCACAGCTTCGGCAACCGTGATCTGCACATGATCAATATGAGCGGAGTTCCATAGCGGTTCGTAGAGCGCATTGGCAAAGCGCAGCGCCATCAGGTTCTGCACAGTTTCTTTGCCCAGATAATGATCAATACGGAAAATTTGATCCTCACGGAACACACCGCCAATAGTGTCATTGAGAATTTTGGCAGAAGCCAAATCACGACCGATCGGCTTTTCAACTATAATGCGTGTGTTTTCAGTAATCAGCTCATGACTTTGCAGGCGCTGCGCAATATCGCCGAACAGGTTAGGGCTGACCGCAAGATAGAACGCGCGGATATCGGCCGGATTGTTACTAATCAGCTTTTTCAGCGCTGCCCAACCCTGATCTGATTTGGCATCAACTGCCACATAGGCAAGGCGGGAAAGAAACTGCTCAATCTGCGCTTCATCAATCTCTGCCGCTTTGACATGTTCATGAATAGCTTTACGGGCAAAATCTTTATATTCCGCATCGCTCATCTCGCTGCGTGACGCACCGATAATGCGTGTGGGTTCAGTGAACTGGCCGGCACGCTGGCGCTGATAAAGGGCAGGGATCAGTTTGCGTTCTGTAAGGTCGCCCGAGCCACCGAAGACGATGCAGTCAAAGGGCTCTACCGGAATTGTCTGGCTGGTCATGAACCTGTCTCTTTATTCGCTTTTGCATGATGCGCCTATGCGCGTTTTAACCTGTGGGAGAGATGTGCGGGTGATCATAGAGCTGATTTGCGTGATGCGGTGTCTGTAGTTACCCGAAGCATGTTTGAGTGATTTGCTTTATATTCTAGCGAAATGATGCGGATGACAAGTACGGTTTCTTAAATCGATTTAATTATTTGCCTTTTCCTGTGATTTTTTAACACCTACATGACTTCCGCCTGTAATGGCTCTATGAATATTGGCAACTGATTTGCATTGTAATGGAAGTTTACGGAGAAAGTTATGGCACGTTTAAAGGGTAAAGTTGCAATTGTTACCGGCGCCGGCTCAGGTTTCGGCGAAGCAATCGCCCGCCGTTTTGCACAGGAGGGCGCTTTTGTTACTGTTGCTGACATTAATCCTAAACGGGCCAATGATGTTGCCACCTCAATTGGCAAAAATGCTGTTGCACTGGCCGTTGATGTCTCGCGTAAAGACGATCTCGAGCGTTTGGTCGGCGTAACCTTGCAGCAATTCGGACGTCTCGACATCATGGTCAATAATGCCGGCTATACCTATAAAAATATGCCGCTGACAGAGGTGCCGGAAGACAGCTTTGATCTCATCACCGCGGTTAACATGAAGGCGCTTTACCTGTCGACATTGGTGGTTGTACCGGTGATGCGTAAATTTGGTGGTGGCGCGATTATCAACACGGCATCGATAAGCGCACAGCATCCGCGCAAAGGACTGACTTGGTATAATGCTTCAAAAGGTTGGGTGATGAGCGCCACAAAATCAATGGCGCTCGAACTGGCGGAAGCCAAGATACGAGTGAATGCGATTTGCCCTGTTGAGAGTGAAACGGATACACTGAAGCTGATCCTCGGTAATGATACGCCGGAGGCGCGTGAAGCGCTGAAAGCGTCCATTCCGCTTGGCCGCTTTTCCATGCCGGAAGATATTGCCAATGCTGCCTTGTGGCTGGCCAGTGATGAAGCCGGATTTGTTACAGGCACATCGGTTGATATTGATGGCGGCTACAGTCTTTAGAAACCAGATGCCGAATTTAACACATGCCTGTGTAAGCCTGCGCCGTTAAATCCGGTCCATCATTGCATACCATGTCAAAGCCAGAAACAGCAGCGGCGCGCGTAATGTGCGTCCGCCCGGAAATGGCGGTACTTTAAGCATTTCAAACTGATGCAACCGGTCACGGTTACCGGTTACCGTTTCGGCGTAAAGCTTGCCCATAAAATTGGCCAGCATCACGCCGTGGCCGGAGTATCCCCCCGCCATAATCACATTCGGCATCACTTCTCGTATAAAGGGTTGCCGCGGCATCGTGATGCCTACCGAACCACCCCAGCCATGCGTGATCTCAATAGTCTTCAATTGCGGATAGATTTCAGTAATCTGGCGGCGAATATGACTGGCAATATCGCGCGGATTATCTGCTGTATAGGCTTCACGACCGCCAAATAGCAGCCGCCCATCTTTTGAGCGGCGAAAATAGCGCACGACAAAGCGTGAATCATCCACCGATTCCCCGCTGGGCAAGACGCCATAATCGGCATCAAGGGGAACAGTGGCGCCGATAAACGAGCGGATTGGCATAACATGTGCCGCGCTGATAGGCTCAAGAGTGCCGCCATAGGCATTGACCGCAAGCAGTGCTTTTTCTGCGCTGATTATACCGCGCTCGGTTTTGATGATTACACGGCCGTTTTCAGAGCTAATGGCTGTGGCCTTGCTGTTCTCATAGAGTTTCGCACCGGCGCGTATCGCGGTTTTTGCCAGGCCGACCAGCAATTTCATTGGGTGAATATGTCCGGTGCCGCTGTCATAAGTTCCGCCGTAATAGCGTTGTGAACCCAGCTTGTGAGCAACCTCATCGCGCTCCATATATCGCAGATGCGGGTAATTGTAGCGCGATGCCATAATCTCGCTATGCGCTTTATATTGTTTTTCATAGCGTGGTTTGTGCGCGACAGATATTTGGCCTTGCACATATTCCATGTCGATATTGTGCTGAATAGCAAAGTTGAAAAGCTGATGTTTGGCTTCTTCCGCCAGATCAAACAGGGCTTTTGAATGGTCGTAACCATATTGTTTTTCAAGGTCTTCAGCCCAGCTGCGCTGGCCGGTATTCAGCTGGCCGCCATTGCGCCCTGATGCGCCGTCTCCAAAACGCGCTTCATCAAGCAGCACCACATCAATGCCCTGAATTGCCAGATGATAGGCAGCAGAAAGCCCGGTATAGCCACCGCCGATGATAACAATATCTGCGTGCCTTGAGCCATCAAATGAAGGATAGCTCGGGCGCTCGCTGATACTTGTCTCATACCATGACAGGCCGGGAGAAATCGGGCTCTGATATTGCTGTGACTGTTGCATGTGGAATGCCTCTGGAGAGTGCGTCTGCGGGTAGCCTGAAACTCGGGTTACAAAGAAATAAAAGACTATAAATGGCCTGAGAAAACAAACGGCATAAACGACAGCCAGAGCAAAACACAGACGTAAAGTGCAGGCTGCCATAAAATACTGGCCGCTGCTTTGATCGAGAGCAATATAGTGACTGGTTTTTGATTTATATGAACCCTTAGCCGGTGATAATTTCCGGAAAGACGGCGCTTGTTGCCATGATGCAACGCTTAAATATCCTGTGAGGGCGGCTTATATGTTTATGCAGAACATAAACCGCCCTTGGATTTAAACGTTAAGCAGCAGATATTCCCGCTCCCACGGGCTGATCACTTCCATGAAGGTTTCAAACTCTGCCCGTTTGATCGCTGCATAGGTTGTGGCAAATGATGCTCCAAGCAGATCCTTCAGCTCTTCATCCTGCTCAAACAGATTGACTGCCTCAATCAGGCCGCGTGGTAACTCGACTTCCTTGCGGTTGACGGAGGTGGTGGCCGGTGCATCGGGCATGATTTTGTTTCTCAGGCCTATCAGCCCGCAGGCAAGCGATGCCGCTAATGCCAGATATGGATTGGCATCGGATGAAGGGATACGGTTTTCAACACGCCGTGATTGCGGGTCTGAACGCGGAATGCGTAATGCAGTGGTGCGGTTATCATAGCCCCATTTGACGTTTACCGGGGCTGAAGCATCAGGTGTCAGGCGGCGATATGAATTTACATAAGGTGCAAACATCACCAAAGCATTGGGGATGTGTTTTTGCATGCCGCCGATGAAGTGGTAGAAAGCTTCACTTTCAGTACCGTCTTCATTGCTAAATATATTTTTACCGGTCTTTTTATCGATAATAGACTGGTGAATATGCATGGCAGAGCCAGGCTGGCCTTGAATAGGCTTGGCCATAAACGTGGCATACATATCATGTTTAAGGGCAGCTTCACGGATAGTACGCTTGAACATAAATGCTTGATCGGCAAGCTCAATCGGATCGCCGTGGCGCAGGTTGATTTCCAGCTGCCCTGCGCCTTCTTCATGGATCAGGGTGTCGATCTCAAGTCCCTGTGCTTCTGAGAAATGATAAATATCATCGATCAACTCGTCAAATTCGTTGACGCCGGCGATAGAATAGCCTTGCCCGCCGCCAATCGCGCGGCCTGAACGGCCGACAGGAGGGGTAAGCGGATAATCCGGATCCGGATTTTTGCGAACCAGATAAAATTCAATTTCAGGAGCCACAACCGGCTTGAGACCAAGCTTGGCATATTCACTGACCACACGTTTCAAAACGTTGCGCGGGGTAAATTCA
Organism: Pseudochrobactrum mosebachae; assembly: GCF_048914685.1. GTDB lineage: Bacteria > Pseudomonadota > Alphaproteobacteria > Rhizobiales > Rhizobiaceae > Pseudochrobactrum. Next base: position 1,036,800 of record NZ_CP128408.1, on the reverse strand, counting down.
GCCGCGCGACCATCCTGATGAACCAGATCACAAAGTACTTGCGCAGTTGGATCTGATTCCCATGGCACAACGGTGAGTGTGGAAAGATCGGCGACAAGACGTAAATCGCCGTCATCTTCCGGATAAACAAAACCGTGGCCGTCATCAGGATAATCACCTGAAATGGTGACCATAAACACAGCCGATGGCAGTGCCAGAGTAGAGTTGGAAATGAATTTTTTCGACGGCATCATTTTGCCGCGCGCAACCCCTGCCTGATCAGGAGTGATACACTCGATATCTTCAATATCGCGCCATGCCAGCCATTCAGAAGCTTCTTTCCAGTTTTTGACGCCGCGCAGCGACTTAACATAGGCTGGTGTGCCGCGGCGTACAGTTTTTCGCGGTTTTTTCTTCTCAAGAGGTGTGGCAGGCATTCATCACCGGATAGCTGTTGCAGTTAAGGTCATCATAGCCTCTTGGCCGAGTTTTGACAAACAGAGTAGCACCTGTTGGCAGAAGCGTAAGTCCTGCAGTGAAAAATATTTTTTCTGTCACAATAAAGAGTTTTAAAAGTAACTGGTAAAAACTGCAGGCTGCATGAAACCATTGTTTATGCCGGTGTCAACATAAACAATGACCAGTCATGAAATTCAGGCAGCCTGCATTTGCGCGGTTCCCGGGAAGAGGTTACCCGGAGGAAATTTGGGCGGGTAACTCGGGGGAGTAGGAACCGAACCTCGGGAAAATTTCCACGCCGCTTGGTGGAGCGACGTGGGGGGAGGGGATTTGAAGGATATGTGATCCTAGTTTCTTGTTACGATGACTGGTGTGAGCAAATCGCCCCACTGACCTTCGCCGCCATGATGACGGGCGGAGCGGATGAGCTCTACCGAAACGCCGGCCTCAACTGCCTTCATAACCGCATGGTTGAGGCGGTGAAGATCATTGGCGAGCATACGGATTGCAGACTTTTGATCTTCTGTCATGGCCGAAGCTTGTTCTTCGGCCCGTTCTTTAACCTGTGGCTTGGTCATCATGGTCTTTGTCCTTATTTTGCCTTGGTTATTCAGGCTGCTTATTCGGCAGCTGGGCGGAACTGGTCGTGTTCGGTGGATTCACTCATTGCGGTTGTTGAAGACTGGCCGCCGGTGATCGCCATGGATACAGCATCAAAATAACCGGTGCCGACTTCGCGCTGATGCTTGGTTGCAGTGTAACCATTGATTTCTGCTGCAAATTCAGCTTGCTGCAATTCAGAATAAGCGGCCATCTGGCGATCTTTATAACCACGTGCCAGCTCGAACATGCCGAAATTGAGCTGGTGGAAACCGGCTAGTGTAATGAACTGGAATTTATATCCCATGGCACCCAGTTCGCGCTGGAATTTGGCGATTGTGGCGTCGTCGAGATTGGCTTTCCAGTTAAATGACGGCGAGCAGTTATAGGCCAGCAACTTGCCCGGATGGGCTTTATGAACGCCTTCAGCAAAGCGGCGCGCTTGTTCAAGATCAGGCTTCGAGGTTTCGCACCAGATCAGGTCGCAATGCGGTGCATAGGCTACAGCGCGGGCAATACATGGCTCGAGGCCGTTTTTAACATGGTAGAAACCTTCAACAGTGCGGCCCTTGTCATAATCAACAAACGGCTGATCGCGCTCGTCAATATCCGAGGTTAACAGTTTGGCGGCTTCTGCGTCAGTACGTGCAATGACCAGCGTTGGTGTGCCCATAATGTCCGCTGCAAGGCGCGCTGCATTAAGATTGCGAATATGCGCTGCGGTTGGGATCAGAACTTTACCGCCAAGATGGCCGCATTTCTTTTCAGATGCCAGCTGGTCTTCAAAGTGAACACCGGCAGCGCCTGCTTCAATAAAAGCTTTCATGATCTCGAAAGAATTCAGCGGACCGCCGAAACCTGCTTCCGCATCGGCAATAATAGGCGCAAACCATGTGTCTACGGATAGGCCTTTGCCCTCTGCTGTTTCAATCTGATCCGCGCGCTGCAAAGTTTTATTGATGCGTTTCGCGAGTTCCGGTGCGGCATTGGCGGGGTATAGAGACTGATCAGGATACATGCTGGATGCAGTATTGGCATCTGCTGCAACCTGCCAGCCGGACAGGTAAATTGCTTTCAAGCCAGCGCGAACCATCTGCATGGCCTGGTTGCCGCTGAGGGCGCCAAGGGCATTTACAAAATCTTCTTCATGAATGAGTTTCCACAAGCGGTTGGCACCCATTTCAGCAAGGCTGTAACGAATTTCAACCGAGCCGCGCAAGCGCTTCACATCTTCTGCGGTATGCGAACGCTGAATACCGTCAAAACGACCTTTTGTTGCGGAAGGAATCAGGTTGTAAAAATCAGTCATGATTAGGTATCCTGTAAAATAACTGTCATCAGAGATGGCGTTGAAGCTGCTTTTGTCTGTGACCAGATTTACAGATGTCTGTGTTTCAAGCGAGAAAATAGTGAGTTTTGGCTGTTTATTTCGAGTTATGCTGTCGTGCTTTGACAAGATTGGTTTGTAAATTTGTAAATTTTGTAAAGTTGACAAAAAGTATAAATTAGTCAATTTATTGACAATTCGCGCTCTGGGGGGCGGATTTGAGGAGAGGTCGGAATGACAGAGCGTAAAATATTTGCCGGTGCACGTATCAGGCGTATCCGCAATGAGCGGGCTTTAACGCAGGTGGCTATGGCTGATGCGCTCAGTATTTCTCCGTCTTATCTCAATCTGATCGAGCGTAATCAGCGCCCTTTAACTGTGCAGTTACTGCTGAAGCTGGCTGGTGTTTATAAAGTTGACCTTGATCAGTTGCAGGAAGAAACCGGATCAGTACTTGCCGGATTGAAAGAGGTTTTCTCAGAGCCGCTGCTGGCGGGCGAGTTGCCGGGTGATCAGGAACTGATCGATATTTGTGAGGCGGCTCCCAATGCAGCTGCGGGTGTCATCAAGCTGTTTCGCGCCTATCGCGAGCAGCAAAAACGCCTGACGGATTTGTCGGATATGATGGCGCGTGAGGGGAAGGCGCTGAGCCTTGGTCCCACACGGCTACCGCTGGATGAAGTGCGGGATGTGCTGGCACGCAAAGCCAATTATTTTGAGCGCATTGAGGCGGAGGCCGACAGTTTTAGCCGTTTGCTGAAATCCGATGACGGGCTGGCGGCGGGGCTACGGCAATGGCTGAAAAGCGAGCACTCAATCACAGTGCGCACTTTGCCGGCAGCAACCATGCCGAACTGGCGCCGTCGTTTCGACCGCCATTCTTTACGGCTGTTTGTTTCTGAACGCTTGTCGCAGTTTGATCAGACACGGGAAATCGCAATGGAGGCTGCATCCATCCGTATGCAGGTGGTGATCGGTGCCGAGCTGGAAGATTTGAAGCTGAGCTCGGCCGAAGCCAGGCGCATCGCCCGTTTTGAATTGCTGCGCTATGCAGCCCATGCGCTGATGATGCCTTATACGCCGTTTCGTGAGGCGGCACAGCGGGCAAAATACGATCTTGATGTCCTGCGCGCCCGTTTTAATACCTCGTATGAGCAGGTGGCTTGCCGTTTAACCAGTTTGCAAAAACAAGGCGCCTCAGGGGTGCCGTTTTTTCTGCAAGAGGTTGATCAGGCCGGGCATCGTTTGCGCTATTTCGGTGCTCAAGGGTTTCCGCAATCGCGCTTTGGGGGGTATTGCCCAAAATTGCAGATTTACAATGCATTTTCTCATCCGCAGCAAATGCTGGTCGAGCAGGTGGAACTGCCGGATGGCATGCGCTATCTGACTGTCAGTCGCACCATTGAGGGGCCGCAGGCAGGCTTTGGCGAGCAGCCGCGCCGCACTGCATTGATGCTGAGTTGTGAGGCGTCTTTTGCGCAGGACACTGTCTATGCAACCTATCTCGCGGGGGTATCTGCGGGCGCTGGTATTAATCCGGTCGGGTCAGCCTGCAGGCTCTGTGAGCGGCAGGCATGTCTGGCACGAGCCGAGCCACCATTAACACGGCCATTGGCACTGGATGAAATGGTTTCCGGTTTTTCAGCCTATGATTTTCAGTGATTATGCGCCACTGGCATGTGCATCGCTCTTTTGACAAAGCATGTAGTATGAGTAGGTTATCACCTTGAAAGAACATGCGGAGGTTTCTGCAAAAGTTTTGCATATGCGCTTTGGCGGCACACAAAATTTAAAATTGTGTTGATGAAATTCAAATATTTGATGCTTTTACATTTAAACGTCATCTTTTCATTGACGAACTGTAATTAATCTCAAAACTACTCTCAGCGCATGTTGAAGACCAATATGCAAAAAACATAACTGCCCGCTGCGGGTTTCTGTGAGGAGTGACGGATGAAGATCAAAGCGCAATTGCTTTCCTATGTTTCGGCTGGCTGTCTGGCACTGGCCGCGGTTTTTCCTGCCTCTGCACAGGAACGCGTGCTCAATATTTTCAATTGGTCCGATTATATCGACAAGACCATTATTGAAGATTTTGAAAAAGAAACCGGCATTAAGGTGACATACGACGTTTATGATTCCAACGAAATGCTGGAAACAAAACTGCTGGCCGGAGGTAGCGGTTATGACATTGTGGTGCCGTCTGCTGAATTTATGGGGCGCCAGATCCCGGCGGGTGTGTTTCAAAAGCTGGATAAAGCTAAGCTCCCTAATTTGAAAAATATGTGGGACGAAATTAGCCAGCGCACTGCTGCCTATGATCCGGGCAATGAGTATTCCATCAACTATATGTGGGGCACCACCGGTATCGGCTTTAACAAGGCTAAAATCAAAGCTGCTTTAGGCACTGATGAAATAGACAGTTGGGATGTGCTTTTTAAGCCTGAAATTGCGGCCAAGCTGAAAGATTGCGGTATTTATCTGCTTGATTCCGGTAGTGAAATGCTGCGTCCGGCTATGCATTATTTGGGGCTGGACAGCAACAAACCAACCGCTGAGAGCTTCGCTAAGGCGGAAGAGCTTTATCTTGGCACGCGCCCTAACATTCGCAAATTCCATTCGTCGGAGTATATTAACGCATTGGCCAATGGCGATATTTGCATGGCCGTTGGCTATTCCGGCGACATATTTCAGGCACGTGACCGCGCTGAAAAGGCCAATAATGGTGTCGATATCGGCTATTCTATTCCAAAAGAAGGCGCGCTGATGTGGTTTGATCAGATGGCTGTGCCTGCTGATGCCAAGCATGTTGCCGAGGCCCATGAGTTTCTGGATTATATCATGCGTCCGGAAGTGATTGCTAAAGCTTCGGATGAAGTTTTCTACGCCAATGGCAATAAAGCTTCACAAGAATTTATTGACAAGGAACTGCTGAATGATCCGGCGGTTTATCCGAGTGAAGAGGTGATGAAACAGCTTTTCGTACCGCTGCCTTATGACCAGAAAGTCAATAAATTGGCCACCCGCACATGGACAAAAATCGTTACCGGCCATTAAAAAAGCAGGAACGGCTTTTTAATACGGAACAAACGGGGCATTTGTCCCGTTTGTTTTGCAAGAGCATTTCACAATCAAGTTGAATCAACTTGATTGATATGACAATGCGAAATTCTAAAATCTAGAACGAGCGCTGCGATCCAATCTGAAAGTTACCCGCTCTAGATCCACTTACAAGCTGATGCAAGTGCTATAGTGCTGAAGGCAGCAGACAGATATCACTGAGGGGAATAGAATGGAATCGTTCGGAAGTTTTCGCCGTAAGTTCTCGCCATGGAACGATCCGACTGCGAAGCCCTTTATTTCATTTGAGAATATTGTCAAAAAATTTGACGATGTGACAGTAGTCGATAATCTGTCGCTGAATATTTTTAACCGCGAATTCTTTGCATTGCTTGGCGCATCCGGTAGCGGTAAATCGACTTTGCTGCGTATGCTCGCCGGATTTGAAGAGCCAACCTCAGGCCGGATCATGCTCGACGGGCAGGATTTGCGCGGTATTCCCCCTTATAAACGCCCTGTGAATATGATGTTCCAGTCTTATGCGTTGTTTCCGCATATGACTGTTGAGGCCAATATTGCTTTTGGTCTCAAACAAGACGGTATGGCTAAGTCTGAAATTGAAGACCGCGTGGCAGAAATGCTGAAGCTGGTTAAGCTTGAAAAATACTCCAAGCGCAAGCCGCATCAGCTCTCGGGAGGCCAGCGGCAGCGTGTGGCGCTGGCTCGAGCGGTTGCCAAGCGCCCAAAAGTATTGCTGCTTGATGAGCCGCTGGGTGCGCTGGATAAAAAGCTGCGCGAAGAAACCCAGTTTGAGTTGATGGATTTGCAGATGAAACTCGGCCTGACTTTCGTGGTGGTAACCCATGATCAGGAAGAAGCGATGACGATGGCAGACCGTATTGCTGTGATGGATAAAGGGCAGATTATGCAGGTGGCTACACCGGCAGAGGTCTATGAAGCGCCAAGCAGTAAATTCGTTGCGGATTTTATCGGTAATGTAAATATTATGGCTGGCGAAGTGACCCATTATGCCAATGGCGAGGCGGAGATCCATTGTGCTGCGGATAATCTGAGCATTCGCACGCTGACGAAAAAAGAGCTCAGTGTTGGCCAGCAGGTCTGGTATGCGGTTCGGCCTGAAAAAATCACCATCAGCCGTGAAGCACCGGATGATATTGCGGTGAATGCGCTGCGTGGTGAATTATGGGATATTGCATATTTCGGCGATATGAACGTGTTCCATGTGCGTATGACCAATGGCCGGACTTTCAAAGTTGCAAGTATGAATGCAATGCGCAAAACCGACGATCCGCTGGGCTATGACGAGCAGGTTTGGGTGTCGTTTGAAAATAATGCCGGTATGGTTTTGGTCGATTGATCGAGCGCTGCTTCAGGGCTTGATTTGGTTTCCTGAAGCACCGCTCATCAGTTTTTCTGGTGAGATAGATTGGAATAGTCCATGCAAAAAATGATTGCAGCTATTGCCTCCAGAGCGGTGATCGCCGTGCCATATATCTGGCTTGGCCTGTTTTTTCTGATCCCGTTCTTTATCGTGTTTAAAATTTCCCTGTCAGAAGTGGCAATGGCCATTCCGGCCTATGATCCGCGCTTTTTCTGGAGCGACGGTCTGGCCGGAACATGGGATAAAATCCAGCAATTTACCTTCGATAATTATATCTGGCTGACACAGGATTCGCTGTATTTCAAAGCCTATTTATCAAGTGTGCGGATTGCCGCTGTTTCAACATTTCTGGCGCTGTTGATCGGCTTTCCGCTGGCTTATGGTATGGCACGCGCACCGCTAACCATGCGCCCGACTTTACTGATGCTGGTTATTTTACCGTTCTGGACATCGTTTCTGATCCGCGTTTATGCGTGGATTGCAATTTTGAAACCGGAAGGTTTCCTCAACCAGTTTTTGATGTGGCTCAATATTATTGATACGCCGCTGACTATTCTTAACACTGATACCGCAGTTTATATCGGTATTGTCTATTCCTATCTGCCTTTCATGGTGCTGCCAATTTATTCGGCACTTGAGAAAATGGATTTTTCTCTGATCGAGGCCGCGCAGGATCTTGGTTGCACCCCGCTCAAAGCGTTTTGGAAGATCACATTCCCGCTGGCAATTCCGGGCGTGATCGCCGGTGCAATGCTGGTGTTTATTCCGGCCATCGGTGAGTTTGTTATCCCTGATCTGTTGGGCGGTTCCGGCACTTTAATGATCGGTAAAACCTTGTGGAGCGAGTTCTTTTCCAATCGTGACTGGCCGGTTTCGGCGGCGGTTGCGGTGGTGCTGCTGGTTATATTGGTGGTGCCGATCGTACTGTTTCAAAAAATGCAAACCCGTGCGCAGGAAGGCGGCAAATCATGAACACATCTTCCTGGTCACGGTTTAATATTGTTTCGGTGGTGCTGGGTTTTGCCTTTTTATATCTGCCAATTGTGCTGCTGGTCATTTACTCGTTTAATGAATCGCAACTAGTAACTGTATGGTCCGGCTTTTCGGTCAAATGGTATATTGCGCTGTTTAGCAATCAGGGGCTTAAAGATGCTGCATGGGTGACGGTACGTGTGGGTGTGCTGTCGGCAACAATCGCTACAATACTTGGCACTTTGGGCGCATTGGCTTTAAGCCGCTATACCAGATTTCGTGGCCGCACATTGTTTTCCGGCATGATCTATGCGCCGCTGGTGATGCCGGAAGTTATTACCGGTCTGTCACTATTGTTGCTTTTTGTGGCAATTGGTTTTGACCGTGGATTTTGGACCGTAACGCTGGCGCATATTACTTTCGCCATGTGTTTTGTTGCGGTGGTCGTGCAATCGCGTCTGGTGAGTTTTGACCGCTCACTGGAAGAGGCGGCAATGGATCTTGGTGCCACGCCGGTCACAACTTTTATGAAAATCACTCTGCCGATTATTCTTCCAGCGGTGGTTTCAGGCTGGATGCTGGCATTCACGCTGTCGCTTGATGATCTGGTGATCGCAAGCTTTACATCAGGACCCGGTGCAACCACATTGCCGATGAAAATCTATTCTCAGGTGCGTCTTGGGGTAACACCAGAGATTAATGCAGTGTGCACATTACTGATCGGGCTGGTGGCGACAGGTGTTATTATCGCCTCAATCGTCAACAAGCGCCGAGTTGTCCAGCGCAAACGCGATGAGCAGGCGGCTTTCAGGCTGGTGTGATCGGGTTTATTTCATCATTAGGGTTCTATCTGGATGATGAAATAAACGGCCTGTCCCATGAGCCGCCGACAAAAAAGTGCAGGTTTTCTGTTTCAGATGCCGGTGGCGCGGCATTTTCTGGTGCGCCGGTTTGTGCCGGTGCTGCACCATCTAGTGCAGGTGCTTCAGGTGCTTCAGGTGTTTCCGGTTTTTCCGGTGCTTTGAGCGGTAATGCCAATACGCCTGATAGCGCCAGACTGCGATCTGTCAGAGGGATTATACCGGTAAGCGATAAAGTGCCTTGGGCGGCTTCTGTCTTGGTGTTTTCAAGTGTTGCCACGCCATCCCCAAGCGAGGCTTTCACCTCAAGACGCTTAAAATCAAGGCTGACTTTATCGCGGCGTTGCAGAGCGAAAAAGCCTTCACTTTTAATCTTGCTGATAAAATCATTGAGATCAAAACCCTGTAAACGACCATTGCCGAGCGTAAAGCTGATCTGCCCACGGGCATTTTGCAGCATGCTCTGCATACTATGTGGTGTGGTCTCTGCGGTGACAGAAACATTGCCCTGACCGCTCAGAATAGGGTCGCTCAAGCCCATTGCTGTCAGAAAAGCACTACTGTCAATATTGGCTGCATTAAAGCGCAGGCTGAGTTTGTCTTGCCCAGCATTTTCCTGCGACAGCTTCATGCTGGCCTGAATAGAACCTTTGAAAGCCTTTGCATCACCAATGTCAAAAATTGCCTGCCCGTCACGGATTTGCAAGGCGGCTGCAAGGCCGGTCATTTGCGCCGCACCAATACTGGCATTTTGTGAGGAGAGGCGGATATCAAGATCGGCACTGTTAAGCAGTGCTGTATCAATCATGCGCTGCGGGCCATAGCGGGTTGCCATATCGCGATTGGCCTGATCTTCCTCCCGCACCTTAGTGATAAGTGTGGTGACAGTGTGAAAAAATGAGGTCGCATCCAGCGTTTGAAACGCGAGTGTGCCGGTAATCATCGGACGGACTTTGCTCAGATCAATTTCCGCAGCGCCCTTGGCAGGCATATTATTAAGATTGAGCACAATATCTGCAAGCTTGATGCGTGATTGCGTAACGCTGATATTGGTCTCAATTGTAAAACCGTCATCATTGGTGGTGCGTCCTGAATAGCTGGCATTGCTGAGCAGGCCAAGCCAATGCAGGCTTTCACTCAGCGAGGGAGAGCTCAGGCTGAAAGCCCCTTCAGCAAACAGGCTGTCAGAAATATTACTGTTGCCGTTAAAGCTCAGGCTCAAAGGTTTGGAGCTGATTTGCGCATTAATCTGGCTCATACCATTGGCGAGCAACAATAATGGCTGTGCGGCGTTGAGATTGTATTCTGCCGTTTCATCATGCCAGACCGCTTTGCCTTTAACTGTGGCAGCGCCGGAGGTTTGCGGCCAGTCAATGCTGGCATTAATCGCTGTAATTTCTTCCTGCTGTTCAGAGGCGCGCGTGGTAAAGCCGATACTGGCATTTTGTAGCACCAAGCGGCCAAAAGGCATGGTTTGCAACTGGCTGCTATCACTCGGCTTTGCAGCACTCTTGCCAGCATTTTGCGCTGTCAGCTGGCGCGCCTGCCGGATGGCAAGGCCAAGCCGCCCTGAAGATGAGGCGAGCGTATTCACAAATTGCGGCAGATCCTCAACCGGTTCGCTGAGAGTAAAATGCGCATTGATCAAGCGGGTTTCAGAAAAGGCTACACGGCCAAACAGCGCATCAAACGGCGACATCTCCACTTCAATACGTTCTGCCGCCATAAATGGCACAGTGGTATTGCTGATTTTACTTAAAGTAACATCGCTGAGTGACGCGCGAAACACCGGAAAGAAGCTCAGCCGCGGTGGCTGGCGAATTTCAACACTATAACCGGTCCATGCACTGATATTTTGTGCCAGATGCAGGCGGATAGCATCGGTTGAAATAATATAAGGCAGCGCTGCCAACGCCGCGATAAACAGTGCGGCCACAATAACGACAACAGCTAATACGGGGCGGATGAATTTCATAGTGTTCCGATCTTGTAACAATCTGTTTCCGGTTTAAACCAGCTTTTACCGGTTGCAAAGAGCGGAGCAAAAAGAATGATCGGAACCGCAGGATTTCTCAAGCCCTGTTCAGCGCATTTCATATTAATAATGAAATGCGCTGAACAGGGCAAAAGGATAAACTGCCTGTTATTATATCCGGCTTTATTCGGCCAGAACACGGGTTGACGGAAAGGTAATTTCTATCGTTGTGCCCTGTTCGGGTGCGGATTCAATGCTGAATTGCGCACGGTTGGCTTCTACCATCGCTTTGGTGAGCGGCAAGCCAAGGCCGGTACCCTGACTGCGCCAGTCTTTGACATCCGCGTTTCTGATTGTCTGCGTCTGGCTGTTGTGATTGCTCACCTGCTTGAATGGTTTTAATGCCTGTTCCAGCTCGCTTTGGTTCATGCCAATACCGGTATCACGAACCCGCATCACCACCTGACCATCCGCCTCATAAGCGGTTGAAACGATGACCTGGCCACCCTGACCGGTGAATCGTATCGCATTGGAAAGCAGGTTTAGTGCAACCTGACGAATAGAGCGGGCATCGGCCACAATATCCGGCAAGAATGCTGAGAAGCTTGAGCGGATAATCACCCGTTCACGGTTTGCCTGTGGCTGCATCAGCGCCACCGCTTCCGCCAAAGCATCATTAAGAGCCACAGCTTCAAATTCGAGATCAAGCGCACCGGCTTCGATCTTGGAAATATCCAGAAGATCATTGACGAGTGCCAGCACATGATTGCCGGAGCGGTGAATATCACGCAGATATTCACGATAGCGATCATTGCCGATCGGGCCGAATTTTTCTTCTGCCATTAACTCTGAAAAACCGATAATCGCATTTAAAGGGGTGCGGATTTCATGGCTGATCCGTGCCAGAAACTCGGTTTTATGGGTTGATGCACGCTCGGCTTCCTGACGGGCTGAGGTCAGTTCTTCTTCTGCACGCTTCCATTGGGTAATATCGCGCATCACTGCGCAATAGCCTTTGGAAGCCGGTAATTTGCCGATGGTCATAAAGAGCGGGATGAACCGCCCCTGTGCTTCACGGCCAATGACCTCGCGGCCGTCATTGAGCAGGCTGGCAACGCCATCACCGGAGAGGCCGTGAATATAATCAATAGCAGCGCGCTGGCTTTCAATTGCAAATAATACGGCAAAGGATTTGCCTGCAAGTTCCGCGACATCATAGCCAAACAACGCGGCGGCAGATTGATTAAGCGAACGGATTTTGCCGTCCTGACCGATAATCACCACACCATCTGTTGCGGTGTCGAGAATGGATGTCAGTTCATCAATCTGCGTTTGCAGTGCATGAAAATCCGGTTGTGTAGGGTTGTGTTTGGCGGATGAAACTTGGGAGGATGTCAGAGCCAGCTCTGTTTGCATGCCGTGCACAGGATTGTTATATACAATATTGTCAGGCGCAGGGTCAGATATCGGGCTTTCATGAAGAGCATCATTGGCCGCTGATTGGGTCTGATCTTCAGTTTCTGTTACCTGCGGCACTGTGACCAGCACCGGCTTATGCGCAGCACGGCCTGTGTCTTGGCTTATCTTGTCATCATTATCGGCTTGCAGCACCAGCTCCGGCAGCAGGCTAAGCATCAGCGCGCGTACACCCTGCCATGGCACTGATTGCAGATGCGCTTCAACAACCTTGCGCCCGCCATTGGCGAGGCACAATGTCATGCCGCTCACATCATTGTCATCTGCAGGGGCAAACAGGGCATCAATGCCACCGGCATTGCGCAGATCATCTAAGGAGGCATAGCCGGTCATGTCGAAGAATGCCTGATTGGCAAAATGCAGGCGGTCGGCGCTGTGGATCAGAACCGGTACCGGCAAACCGCTCAGCACATGCAGATCATCTTCATCCTGCTTACGCGGTTCAGTGTTTTCTGAAACCAGTTTCGGGCGTTCAGAATTATGGTTGTGATTGGCAGGCAGTACATCATGCGGATAGGGGATATCAGTATGCATGTCGCCAGACATATCTATGTCATTGAGCTGAGGCTCGCCAGTTGTGCCAGCTGTTTCCGGCTGAGGCTCACTTGTGGCTGCAGAGGCAATGTCTTTGGTCTGGTTTTTAGGCGTTTTTTGTAAAACCTCACGGCGCAAACGGTCTGCTATTTCACGAAATGCATTGCGTTCGGTCGGTGAAAGACCGCTTTCAGGACGCGCAGGCCGGATTTCTGTCAGCGTATTGTTTTTTTCCGGCGCTTCAACAGCTTGTTTTTCCGGTTCATGGTCTGGCTGGCGTTTTTGCGATGCGCGCAGCGCTTCCAGAAGAATGATTTTTTCACTGGCACGTGCTGCTGCCTGTGCCGCTGTTTCATCTGCAGTTTCAGGCACAGTTTCAGCTATTGTTGTAGCTACAGTTTCAGGCGCTGGCGCAGAGGTCAGTGCCATGCCAATGGCTTCCGGATCAGCTTGCGTCAATGAGGGATGCACAACGCCAAAACCGCTGAAACCGGTAAATTCTTTATCGCGGGCAAAGGCTGGCAGGGCTGCAAGATCAACTGCAACGCGCTGATCTGTGCCTTCAACCGGCCACATAATTCTTTTGCCGGACCAGGTATCACGCTGGTTTAACAGGGCGGCAATTGTGGTGTCATGATCAAAACCAAAAACTTTGGCTACATCCGAGAATTTTCGTCCGATAATGTCGGCAGCATTTTTGCCCACCACAGCGGCAAATTCCGGTGAGATTTCAGTAAAACGGGTTTCTGCATCTACCTTCCAGATAAAGCGTGCAGGGGCGTTATCTTCTACAGTAGCTGCCTTGTTCTCCGCTACAAGCACCGTGTCTTCTTCAACCGGTGCAGGGGTGGCCTCATGGGCTGCTTCATCTGTAGCGTTTCCATCAGCCTTCGGCGTGATGAACAAATAAGTGGCTGCAGCTTGTTCGCCGTCAAGTTTAACCAACATGGCCGGTATCGTGCCGGTGCCAGCGCGGACACGACGTTTAACTACGCCTTCAAGTTCATCCTGCGCTTCAACAACCAGGTCAGACAAGGTGCTGTAGCTGATCTGAAGACCGGAAAATTGTGCATCGGCCTGCAAAATTTCAGCATCAGCATTCAACAATACCGCATAGTGATGCGGCAGAGAGAGTGATGTAGCCGGATTTGCAGTGGCCGCGCTGATTAAAATTGCGCTTTCTGTATGATTATTAAGCGGCAGTTTAGTAATGGTGCATTGTAGCAGAGCGCTATGCAAACTACCGGCAAGACGCAGCATAGCGGTCTGTGGCTGATCAGTACTGAGATCGAGAGCCAATATCTGTCGCATGGTTTGCGGGCTAAGCTGCACGGGCTGCCCGATTGCTGCCTGTGCTGATGGTTCACCAATCAGCTGCGCGCCGCAATCTGTGGCCCAAAGTGTGGTTTGCAGGTCATGCGACAGCACAAGCATGGCATCCCGCGTTGCGAGACTTGCCCGGATACCGGAAAGAGGGATCAGCTCCATGAAATCCAGATGCTGCTGCATATATTTAAACCCGTATTCGGCTTGAACCGGCATTCAGTATCCGGAACTGCTTATTATGTGTCGTTTAAATCCGGTCTGCCTTGTGATGATCGACAAGTACAACCGGACTTTATGTGCATTATCACCACAAAGCAGGCAGGCCTGACAAACACTTTCTTACTAATTAGTTAATGTCCCCAGCCTGCAGTGAAAGATTTAAGTCTTTGTAATTTAATACATGGTGTTGATGTCTATGGTTAATAGCTGGTAAATATATGGCTTCCGTGGCATAATCATGATGTTATTTTAAAATTGTGAGCTACGTTTTGCCCCTGTAAAGGCATTCCTTGTGCAGTAATCCGGTATAGGCTTATATTTTCACAAAGTTTTTTCGATATTAGCTTGCAATAGACAGGAATTTTACGTATCTGACCCCTATCGGCAGCTTGTTTGATTCACTGCTTGATATGGTACGCGGTCGTAGCTCAGTTGGTTAGAGCGCAGGATTGTGGCTCCTGAGGTCGGTGGTTCAACTCCACTCGACCGTACCATTTCTCTTTTCTCTTGGACTATAAAATTTCTTATAAAGCCCGGCTCAACGGAGCAGGTAGTCTGCTGCGGTTATTGCCGCTATTCTCAGAATAATGTGCCCTGACCGCTGGGAGCGATGGCTTTCGCCTTGACTGTCTTGCTTTTTTTCGTGCTTGCGGATGCTTCTTGCGATTTTGCTGTCGCAGCACCGGTATTCGTTCCGCCATCGGCAATAACAGGTGTTTCACCGTCATGAAAATGCAGCGACAGGTGGTCGCCGGCGCTGATCATAGCAGCGGCTTTAACCGGAATACCCTGATCATTCATCACAATCGCAAAGCCGCGTTTGAGTACACTGGTATGCGATAATGTATCCATCAAACGTGTGAGTTCCTGATTGCGGTTGTGGTAGCGCACAAGAATATGACGGATTGCCTGATCGCCGCGCCGTTGCAGACCATCTGTATGGGTTGACCATTGCTTAGTGTGGCGCAAAATAAGGTCGCTGTTCAAACGCAATGCGACCTGCCGGTACAGGTTTTGACTGATATTGGTTTTTAGCGTCAAGCTACGCGGTAAACGCTGGCTGAGCTGATGGAGGTGTATTTTACGTTCGCGGATTTGCTGGTGCAGAAGCCGTGGTGAGAGCTGCCTGCCTAAGCCGTCAAAGCGGGCTCGTTTATGCGCGGTACCTGATAGCAGCGCACGGCCAAGGCGTGAGGCTGCTTCATCAAAACGTCGCCGTGGCAATGCCAGTAGCTGATCTGTAGACGGCATGGCGCGTTGCAGGCTGCGATAGGCATCACGACGGCGGTCAATCAGGCGTGTCATGGCTGCGGCCAGTCTGGCGCTGGAAGAAAGTGTTTGGACTTGCAAATCGGCGCGTACCGGAACTGCCATTTCCGCTGCACCGGTTGGCGTTGGCGCGCGAATATCCGCTGCCAGATCAATCAATGTCCAGTCGGTCTCGTGGCCGACAGCAGAAATAATCGGGATTGCTGAGGCTGCAACCGCGCGAACAACGCTTTCATCGTTAAAGCCCCACAAGTCTTCAAGGCTGCCGCCACCGCGCGCAACAATGATGATATCCGGTTTTGGTAAAACTTTGCCAAAATACTCGGAGTTGAAGCCTGATACGGCGCGTGCAACCTCGGAGCCGCTGGTGTCGCCCTGTACCCGAACCGGCCAAACCAAAACGTGTAGCGGAAAGCGATCGCTAATGCGGTGAATAATATCGCGGATTACAGCTCCGGTGGGTGAGGTGACCACGCCAATAATGCGGGGCATGAAGGGCAGTAATTGCTTGCGCGAACCGTCAAACAGGCCTTCTTGCGCCAGCCTTTGTTTGCGCTCTTCGAGCAGTGCCATTAATGCACCGGCGCCTGCGGGCTCCATCTGCTCAATAACGATTTGGTATTTGGATGAGCCGGGATAGGTTGTGAGCTTGCCGGTGGCAATGACCTCCATTCCCTCTTCAGGGCGGAATTTGATGCGGCTCATAGAGCCGCGCCAGATCACTGCTTCAATGCGGGCACGTTCATCTTTCAGTGCAAAATAGGCGTGGCCTGAAGAATGGGGCCCACGATAGCCTGAAATTTCGCCACGCACCCGCACATGGCTGAATGTATCCTCAACGGTACGTTTCAGCGCGCCGGAAATTTCCGAAACAGAATATTCCGCAACATTGGACACGGTGTTTTCTGACTGTGAGGCGGGCGAATCTGGAAAAAAACTCATAGGCTATTGGCCATTTTATCAGCCTCGCGGTCAATACTCTTTCATATCTTGTTCAGTTTGAATGTCGGATTGTTTTACTGAAGCTGGTTTGAATGGCATTGGCAATCATATCAATAGCTGGTGTACTTATGCCGCTGGATCGAATGAGGGTAAGGACTCCGGATGGCAGGGGCGGAAAGCCATCATCCTCATTCAGTATTCGCATATCGGCCGTCACCATATTTTCCGGTAGCATGGAAATGGCGGTGCCTGAACGTACTGCCAGTATTATGGCGTGGTTTGAAGATGTGGAAAGCGCAATGCGATATTTGCGCTTAATACTATTGAGCATATCGGTCAGGGCTATACGCCATGAGCAATTGGTCCTGCTGGTAGCCAGCGGCAGAACGTCCCTCATATGCGGCGAGTTGGTTGCAGAGGTAACCCAGACAAATCGACTGGTTCTTATAGGCATTGTTCCCTTTTGCTCTGCTTGATGCGTTATAAGTGCCAAATCTAGCGCACCGCGGCGTATAGAACTTATTAACAGATCATTGGGCTCGCATTGTAATATAGTCTCGATTTCAGGGGTATTATGTAAGATCGGTTTTAATGCATCATGAAGCATATGTTCGAGATAAATATCTGGCAAGCCTATACGGATGTTGACTTGCAACCTGCTGACCCGAAATGAATTAATTGCCTCATCATTGAGCTGAAGCATACGGCTAGCATAAATTTGTAAGTCCTCACCATAAGGAGTGAGCTGCAGGTGGCGTCCAACGCGTGTAAACAGAGATTTTCCAACACGTTCTTCGAGGCGCCGGATTTGCATTGAAATTGCAGATTGCGTTCTGAAAACGGTATCAGCTGTTTTTGTGAAACTCCCTGTTTCAGTAATCAGAAGAAAAGTACGTAGCTGATCCAGATCGAGAAGAGGTTTCATTCTAAACTCCGGTTGCTGCCCGGTAAACATTTGGGAGTGAGGATTGCTGAAAAACTGATAGGTTGGTTTTGTATTTGTTTTTCTTTTGTAAGTAAATACATGCGCCAATAATAGTTTTTATTGTTATTGATTGGGCGGATTTTAGTTTATGTTAATATTTTAAAGTAATTAATAATTTTAATTGTTATTCATAGTTTGTATTTATTTTATGTGTGGCAATGTTGTTTTATTAAATACATCGCCACACATCGTAGGTTTATTTATAAGAATATTCCTGAAATACAGGGTCGATGGAATTATTCCATTCAGCATTAAAGCGCTGAAGCATGGTCTCTGCCAGCGGTTGGCCGGAGGTCAAAATGTCTTCCAATGCTGCCAGGTGGATCGTTTCATCCTGACCTTTTTCATTGTGCTGTTTGCGGTTTTTTAAGCCGAGTTGCGCAATGCTAACCGCTTGTCTGGCAATATCGGCAACAGTGCCATGACCAAGCGGGGTTTTGAAACCCAGTTTTGGTACGCTGTTGCGCATCTCTGCCACAGCTTCAAAACTCCAGTCTTTTGTCAGATCCAGCGCTGCGTTCAATGCTTCTTCATCATAGAGTAGACCAACCCAGAAGGCTGAAAGACCTGCAATATGTTCAAGAGGGCCGCCATCGGCGCCGCGCATTTCAAGAAAGCGTTTGAGGCGAACTTCAGGAAATAGCGTAGAAATGTGGTTGGCCCAGTCGCCGATATTCGGCTGGCCTGCAGTTGGATGGTCTTTCATCGCGCCATGCATAAATTGGCGGAAAGTAATATGTGTGCAATCGACATAATGACCGTCACGCATAATGAAATACATCGGCACATCCAGCGCCCAATCGACATAATCGGCAAAACCGAAACGCTCTGAAAACACGAAAGGCAGCACGCCGGCACGGTTATTATCCGTGTCGCGCCAGATGTCGGAGCGCCATGATTGCAGGCCGTTTGGTTTGCCCTCAGTAAACGGCGAAGAGGCAAAAAGTGCGGTTGCAACCGATTGCAGCTTCATGCCAACCTGCATCTTGTGCCGCATATCGGTTTCAGATGCAAAATCAAGGTTAACCTGAATGGTCGAGGTGCGGTACATCATGTCCAGCCCCTCTTTACCAACTTTAGGCATGTAGGCAGTCATAATTGCATAGCGGGATTTAGGCATCACCGGCGTTTCTGCCAATGTCCACTTAGGGCTGCCACCCATGCCTAAAAAGCGAATACCCATCGGTGTGCTGATGTCATGCACATCGGCCAGATGTTGGCTGGCTTCAGCAAAGGTCTGATGAATGGTTTGAAGGGGCGCGCCAGACAGCTCAAACTGCCCGCCCGGTTCGAGCGAAATTGCGCCCTGGCCCTGTGTGCTGACCAATCCGATCAGATTACCTTCATCAATAATCGGATCCCAGCCGAGGCGTTGCTGCATCGCTTGAAGTATGGCGCGGATTCCTCGCGTACCTTCATAGGGAACAGGGCTGTTACCTTGCGTATAATAGGGGAATTTCTCATGTTCGGTGCCAATGCGCCAATTTTCCTTTGGCTTACAGCCATCGGCGAGATATTCAGCCAGTTCCTCAATGCCGGAAATGACTGTTTCGTCTGTAGTATCCCGAGCCATGCTTTGCATTACCCTATTTTGTAGTTGCGACTATTAATTTAAGTGATTGACGTTTTTTTATCGAACACGCAAGCAGAATTATTTTGCAAAATTAACGGAGTGACGTTTGTATCCCTGCCAATTTGCGTTAACGGGGTGGAAAAAATGGTTTTTATCACTGATTTGGAAGGTAAAAGAGCCAGAATGCGATTTATGACCAGTCGCCAATGGTTGCCTGAATGAGAGCCATGGCTGCTACGGCTGCGGTATCTGCGCGCAAGATTCTTGGCCCCAGCGGAATCGCAGTCACAAAATCCTGTTGCCGTAAAATCCGGCGCTCTTCGTCAGAAAAGCCGCCTTCGGGCCCTATAAGCACACCGGCAGGTTGGCCTTTTAATGTGCGCAGGAGTGGTAAAGGATTGTTGGTGTCATGGGCTTCATCACAAAAGATCAATGCGCGTGAGCGATCCCATTCATTGATAAACGTGTCGAAACGCACGGGCTCACGATAGAGTGGCATTGAAAGAATGCCGCATTGTTCTGCAGCCTCACGGGCATTCGCCTGCATGCGTTCACCATTGAGTTTTGGCATTTGGCAGTGCTGGGTGATCACCGGTTGTAAAATTCCAGCGCCCATTTCGACGGCTTTCTGGATCATGTAATCCATCCGGCCAACTTTCAGCGGTGCAAAGCAATAGTGAAGGTTGGGTGCTGCCGGTTGTGGTCTTACCAGCTCTGCGGGCAGAAGCGAGAGTCGCTTTTTTCCTGCCTGTGCAATATGTGCCAGCCATTCGCCGTCAACGCCATTAAATAGCAAAATCGGGTCGCCGTCCCGCATTCGCATGACATTAAGCAGGTAATGTGCGGCATCAGCCGGTGCGTCGATCATCTGACCGGCCTGCAAGGGCATTTCCGTGAATAATCTTTGCATTTTATAATTTGCGCGCATGTATGACCGATGGCAGACGAGGGGCGGGCAGGTCAAGAGTAAAACAGTGTGACCGGTATTCTACAAGAGACTCACTTTTGGAAGTGAGCGGGATCAGTGGTGTTTTCTTGCATATATATTCATTTTACAAATATATATGGTTACCGAAATGTTTGTTCTGCTTTGATTTGCCATTTCTCGTGGTGTTCGGCGTTGCCGATCTGCCACAGTGCGTTGCAAACTGTTTTACAAATACGTTTTTGATGCACAAAAGCGTCTGGTTTGATTGCTGTTAAGTTTACCTGCTTATATTGAAGGGCAAGTTTTTAACCAGCGCTTGTTCTGGCGGTGTCGTATTGCGATCCGTTGATCATGCCGATTTTAGTCCGCTTCCGGGAGCTTGTTTCCATGTCTGCAAAGAGCGCCACGCTCCTGACCGTCATCATGCTGTCTGCGATCTTGTTTACGGGCCTAGGTCTGCTCTCTATCGAGGCGGGTGGTAGTGCAGTTGCCAGCGACGGTTATGGTATTTCAAGCTTTCATCAGCAGTAATCCATTTCGTGTCGTCCGATAATTGCCGAGCATTTTTATGCGCAATTTTCACTGATTCTGCATTGTTCTTATATTCAGCTCAAAAGCCGCGTAAATTAAATTTGCGCGGCTTTTACTGTTTTAAAGAGTATAGTAATTTTTATTTAATGTTGTGAGCCAACTTCGTCACGATATTCAAGTATATCGCCGGGCTGGCAGTCAAGTACACGGCAGATTTTCGCAAGTGTTTCAAAGCGAATACCACGGACTTTTCCGGACTTGAGCAGTGACACATTCGGCTCTGTGATCCCGATATCAGCTGCAAGCTGACGGGAGCGAATTTTTTTGCGGGCTAACACAACATCGAGATTAACGATAATGGACATTTTTCACCTTAAAAATTGATTTGAGAAAATATTATGATTTGTTGGTTTAAAAAATATTTGAACGACGGCAATATGTGGGGTGCTGCTTCAGGGAAATTGAATGGCACTAAAGTTAGAAAGCGAAAGGTCATCCTTTTTCTATGTTGAAATTTATAATTCATAATATGAAAAAAACTATAAATGGATACTGCAATAAAATGCAGGTTATAAAAAGGGTGGCGTAAAATTTTAGTTGAATTTTCCTTATTATGGTTAACGTATTTTTACTGTCATTTATATAGTGCTTTATTTCTTAGTATATATTTTTCTGGTGTTTTATTGTATTGTAATGAATGGATTTATTTTTTAATCGGAGTTATTTTTACTTGATTATATTTAGGTAATCTTAATTTATTGATTGATTTTAAGCTTGTGAAAGCAAAAAAAACACCCGCATGCTGAGCGATGCGGGTGTTTAAAAACATTTAAACGCTGGTACTGTTGCTTCTGAAAGCGGCACAATCAACCAAAAGTTGTCGGGTCCGGTCCGATGCGGCCATCAGCTGAGCTCAGGCGGTTAATAGAATCATGCTCAGTGCCTGAAAGGGTGAAATCGCTGATAGCAAAGTTTTCCTGAATACGGGCCGGAGTAGATGATTTTGGAATGACAATATTGCCGATATCGAGATGCCAGCGCAAAATAACCTGGGCAACGGATTTATTGTGCTTTTCAGCGATCGCTTTCAGGGTCGGGTTATCCAGAATTTTCCCCTGACCAAGCGGGCTCCACGCTTCAGTGGCAATGTTATGCTGCTGATGAAACTGGCGCAGATTGTCTTGCTGGAAATAAGGGTGCAGTTCAATCTGATTTACAGCCGGAACAATATCCGATTCTTTCATCATGCGTTGCAGGTCTGAGGTGCGGAAATTGGAGACGCCGATAGATTTTACCAACCCGTCTTCACGCAGCTTCACAAGTGCTCGCCATGTGTCCACAAACAGGTCTTTATTCGGCATCGGCCAGTGGATTAAATAAAGATCGAAATAGTCGGTGCCAAGGCGTTCTGATGATGCGGCAAATGCTTTCAATGTCGCGTCATAGCCCTGATCATCATTCCATACTTTGGTGGTCAGAAAAATATCTTTACGGGCAATGCCTGAATCGCGAATAGCCTGGCCAACACCACGCTCATTCTTGTAAATTGCAGCAGTATCAATATGCCGGTAGCCGGTTTCAAGCGCGCTTGAAACACTGGCTACTGCTTGTTCATCATTAATCTGCCATACACCAAAGCCCAGTTGTGGAATGGAGTTGCCGTCGTTCAGTTTGATCGCAGCTACGGTCATGCCCTTATTCCTTTTCTGTTTTTGCGCCGGCTTATATTGCTCCTGACCCTTCTTTCATGTCAGCGATGCAGTATTCGGCGAAGCAGTTTGCAAGTGTGTCAATGTTGAATCGGTATTTACTGCATTTGCAAGTCCGGCTTATGTCAAAAATATAAATAGTTCAGAACAGTGTTGGTTTTTGAAGGCACTGTTTTGGAAATTATGTGCTCAGATATAAAAAAGCCCTGCATTATAGTGATAATGCAGGGCTTTTGAACAGGTTAAATCTGATTAAAGAACAACGACTTTAGTACCAACGGGCACAAGTTCGTATAGCTCTTCCACATCCTGATTACGCATGCGTATGCAGCCCGATGAAACAGCTCTGCCTATTGTGGAAGGAGCGTTGGTGCCATGAATGCGATACAGCGTATTACCAAGATACAGCGCGCGTGCACCTAACGGGTTTTCTACGCCACCATCCATACGCACCGGCAGAACGCGCCCTTTTTTACGCTCGCGCGCAATCATTTCTTTTGGCGGGTGCCATGTCGGCCATTCGGCTTTGCGGCTCACGGTTTGTGTGCCCTTCCAGCTGAAACCTTGTTTGCCAACACCAACTCCGTAGCGCCGTGCAGTGCCGTTTTCGCCGACCAGATAAAGAAACTTGTTTTTTGTGTCTATGACAATAGTGCCGGCTTTATGCGATTTTTTATAATCGACATCTTGCGGTAAATAGACCGGATTTAAACCGGCTTTGGTTGTTTTGGGTTTTTGCTTAGGCGTAACAGGGCGCTGCACGCGCGGTGCTGTTTGGCGCATCGGAGTTTTGTCGATACGTGGCGCTGCTAAAGCAGATTCCACAGTATACTGCCGTGATTGCAGCTGCTTAATCCATGGGGCGCTTTGCGTTGAGCTGAGAGTAAGAGGCGGAGGTGCTGCATAGCGGTCATTGGCAAATGCCCCTCCTGCAGAAATGGCGGACAGGGCAAAAGCAGCAATGGATGCGATCAGTAAAAGGTGACGTGGTTTCATCAGATCGTCCTGTTTCAGGTGATGCTTTTGCTCACCGGTGGCATACAAATTGATATGCCGGTAACTGTGATACCAAGCCCTTGTGAAATGATGAATCTGGTCAATGCCTGAGGCGAAAATGGCCCGAAAGCTGTATTTGTGGTTATCATTCAGTAAAGATTACCGTGTGGAGTTCTGTCTGCTGCGGTGCTGTTGCCTATACTCTAAACTAACTCTATGTTCTTTTTTTGTTCCAGGTCAAATAAAATATGTTATGCATTGTAAAAGATGAATTGCAGGTGACAAATGAACGAAACAGATTTGCAGAATAAAGTGATTATGGCGGATGGTTTGCGGCGCGGCGAGGATGGCCGCGTGCGCTGTGGCTGGCATGGTGACTTACCCGATTACCAGCTTTATCATGATACAGAATGGGGATATCCGGTAAGTGATGATCGTCGTCTGTTTGAAAAAATCTGCCTGGAAGGATTTCAATCCGGCCTGTCATGGCTGACAATCCTGCGCAAGCGGGAGAATTTTCGTCGTGCTTTTGCAGAGTTTGACATCCATAAAATGGCGGCCTTTACGCAGGATGATGTTGAGCGGCTGATGCAGGATAAGGGCATTGTGCGTCATCGTGGTAAAATCAATTCGGCGATTAACAATGCCGGACGTGCCATTGATCTGATCGCTGAAAAAGGGTCTTTAGCGGCATATTTCTGGAGCTTTGAACCGCACTCACAAGAGCGCCCTGCTGTTGTTGATTTGGACGTTTTACGCGCAAACCCGACAACCGCAATCTCGACCCTCATCTCCAAAGATCTCAAAAAACGCGGCTGGAGTTTTGTTGGGCCGACAACGGTTTATGCTTTTATGCAGGCGATGGGGCTGGTTAATGATCATATTGAGGGATGTTATTGCCGACCGGTCATCGAGCGTCTGCGTCAGGATTTTAAGCGTCCAAAATAGCAAGCACAAAGCGTAGAAGCCTCTAAAACGCCATATAGTAGCAAGGATCGTGCATCTGCGCTGATCTGGGTCTTGCCGCTGGCTGGTTGATCAGTTAGGAAACATGCACGTCTTTAAGGCGCTCAATCACTTCAATTTACTCAAGTTTAGCGGATCACGATCATGGCAAATAAAGCGGAAAAGATGAAAGCGCGGTTGCCGCGCGGCTTTGTGGACCGTGAGCCGCATGATCTGCGCGCTGCTGATAAAATGCTGGCGACTATTCGCGAAGTGTATGAGCGCTACGGTTTTGACCCGATTGAAACGCCGCTGGTTGAATATACCGATGCATTGGGCAAATTTCTGCCGGATCTCGATCGCCCGAATGAGGGGGTGTTTTCGCTGCAGGATGATGATGAACAATGGCTGTCATTGCGTTATGATCTGACCGCGCCTCTGGCACGCCATGTGGCTGAAAACTTCAATGAAATTCAGTTGCCGTTTCGCACTTATCGTCATGGTTGGGTGTTCCGCAATGAAAAGCCGGGTCCCGGCCGCTTCCGTCAATTCATGCAATTTGATGCCGATACAGTTGGTGCGCCCGGCGTGTCTGCTGATGCGGAAATGTGCATGATGGCCGCAGATACGCTGGAGCGCCTTGGCATTCAGCGCGGCGATTATATGATCCGTGTTAACAATCGTAAGGTGCTTGACGGTGTGCTGGAAGCCATTGGTCTGGCGGGTGATGAGAATGCAGCGCGCCGTTTGAATGTGCTGCGCGCTATTGATAAGCTCGACAAATTCGGTGCTGAAGGCGTTAAGCTTTTGCTCGGAGCAGGACGCCGTGATGAATCCGGTGATTTCACCAAAGGTGCCGGTCTTGATGATGCGGCGATTGCCAAAGTTCTCGATTTTACTGCTGCCGGTACCGAAAGTGGTGCGCAAACCATTGCTAATCTGCGCATTGTTGTTGAAGGTAATGCACGCGGTAGCGAGGGCGTTGAAGAACTGGCGCAGATGCAGATTTTGTTTGATGCCGGTGGTTACGATGGGCGGGTAAAAATCGACCCTTCTGTGGTGCGTGGTCTGGAATATTACACCGGCCCTGTTTATGAAGCTGAACTGCAATTTGATGTCACCAATGAAAAAGGTGAAAAGGTCGTGTTCGGTTCTGTCGGCGGTGGTGGCCGATATGATGGTCTGGTATCGCGTTTTCGCGGCCAGCCGGTTCCGGCAACCGGTTTTTCCATTGGTGTTTCACGCTTGATGACAGCATTGAAAAACCTTGGCAAGCTGGGGCAGGAAGAGGCGCTGGCGCCAGTTGTTGTGACCGTGATGGATGGCGATGCTGAAAGCCTTGGCCGTTACCAAAAGTTCACGCAAAGTCTGCGTGATGCTGGCATCCGCGCTGAGATGTATCAGGGTAACTGGAAGAAGTTTGGTAATCAGCTTAAATATGCCGATCGTCGCAATGCGCCGATTGCCATTATTCAGGGTGGCGATGAACGTGCAAATGGCGAAATCCAGATCAAAGATCTGATTGAGGGTAAGCGTCTTTCAGGAGAGATTGCGAGCAATGAAGAGTGGCGCGCAAGCCGTCCGGCGCAAATCCTTGTCAAAGAGGCTGAGCTGGTTGAGCATGTGCAGCGTATTCTGGCGGAGCAGGCTGCAGATCATTTGCAGGAGCAGCGCGATCAGGCAGGGCAGTAAGCCATGTTTGGAGCGATGAACAAGATAATGCGCGGCACGATAGGATGAGCAACATAATGCGTGATCAGAAAGCATCGCCGATCGCGGCTGAGCTGACGGCTTATTTTTCAACATCGTCAACTGAGGCCGTTAATATTCCGATCCTTCTGCCTGCCGATCCTTTTCTGGATATGGCAGGCGAAGATTTGCGCAGCCGAATTTTTCTGACCGAAAATGAAAATGGTGACAGCCTGTGTCTGCGTCCGGAATTTACAATTCCGGTCTGCCGCAATCATATTGCGCTCAATGCTGCCACGCCTAAGCGTTATTCCTATGTTGGCGAAGTGTTTCGCCAGCGGCGTGAAGGTGGCACCAGCTTTCATCAGGCCGGTATTGAAGATCTGGGTGGTGACAATGAGCCGGCATCCGATGCGCGCTCCTTGAGCGATGCGCTCAATGCTGTTGCACAAGCAGCGCCTGCTGCACGGTTTCAGGTGCTGTTGGGCGACCAATCCGTGTTTGAGGCGGTCTTGGCAGCGCTTGGCCTGCCACGTGGCTGGCAGAAAAAACTGGCACGCAGCTTCGGCAATGGTAGCGGCAATACCAGCCAGCTCGAGCTTGCACTACAAGACCTGTCATCGCAGCGCAGTAGCGATGTGCTGCCTGAAAAGCTGCGTATATTGGTGGATGCCCGCGACGAAGATGCGCTGGCACAATCACTGGCAGAAGAAATGCAGCATGCCGGAATTTCTCCGGCAGCAGGGCGCACACCTTTGGATATTGCGCGCCGCCTGCTGGAAAAAGAGCAGCTAGCCTCGGTAAAGCTTCCGGAAAAAACCTTTGCTGCACTGAAGACGTTTCTCTCGATTCGGCAGAGCCTCGATAAAGCAACTGTTGCGCTTGAAGAGTTTGGTGCACAAAACGCCCTTGATCTGACCGCGGCACTGGATGGTTTTCAAAAGCGCGTTGAGGAAATGCACAAAGCTGGCATTGATCTGACGACAATCACTTATGATGCCGCTTTTGGCCGCCCGCTCGATTATTACACGGGTCTTGTTTACGAGATTACCAGCCGTGATACCGATTGCGGTGTGATTGTTGGTGGTGGTCGTTATGACCGGTTGCTGACAATGCTTGGGGCAAAAGAGCGTATTTCCGGCGTAGGCTTTTCTATCTGGCTGGATCGCCTGCAAAAATGTGCCGATGCTACACAGATCAAAGCCGCCACTTTGCGCGGACCCGGAGCACAGTCATGACAATAACACTGGCTCTGCCGTCTAAAGGCCGCCTTAAAGAACAAACTATTGCTGTTATGGCAAAAGCCGGTCTGCATGTGGTGTTGCCGCAGGATGACCGCAACTACCGCGCCCGTATTGACGGTGTTGATGATGTGGATATTCTGTTTTTATCGGCATCGGAAATTGCCCGTGAGCTTGGCTATGGCACGGTTGATCTTGGTGTGACCGGCGAAGACCTGATCCGTGAAACGCTGGCGCGTGCCGATGAAAAGGTACAGATTGAAGCACAGCTCGGTTTTGGTCATGCTGATGTAATCGTTGCCGTGCCTGAAGTTTGGCACGATGTGGCGACAATGGCGGATCTTGATGATGTGGCGGCGGATTTTCGTCAGCGTCATGGCCGCCGTTTGCGCATCGCCACAAAATACTGGCGTTTGACGCAGCAGTTTTTCTCACAGAAACATGGCATTCAGGTTTACCGGATTGTTGAGAGCTTGGGCGCAACAGAAGGCGCACCGGCGGCGGGGTCTGCGGATATCATCGTGGATATTACTTCGACCGGCTCAACATTGCGTGCGAATAAGTTGAAAATTCTTGATGATGGTGTGATGCTGAAATCGCAGGCCTGTCTGGTTTCGGCGCGCCGCAGCCTTGATAATCCGCGTGTGACAGAGATTATCAGCCGGATTTGTGCAAGTTTAAAATAAGCTCTCAAATACCACCTGATATATTCTGGTGTATGTTCAAAGAGAAAAGCCGCAGTTCATTTGAACTGCGGCTTTTCTCTTTAAGACTGGAGGTCTTATTGGTTATTTGCGAGTGCGGGCATCAACGGAATAAGCACCTGCACCCAACTGTGCGAGCAGCAGCAAACCACCTGTAATAGCAAGGTTTTTCTGTGCCATCAGCGCATTCATGCCTTCAGAGAAGTTCATATGGGCAACCAGTGTTGCACCAATCGCAAATAATGCCACGATGATAGCAGCAATACGGGTTTTAAAGCCGATCAGAATGGCAATACCGCCAACAAATTCAACGAGTCCGACAAGAATAGCAGTAACCATAGGTACTGGCAGTCCGATTGCACCAAAATATTGTGCGGTACCATCAAGGCCGGTCAGTTTTGACCAGCCAGCCAGAATAAAAAGAATAGAAAGAAAAACGCGTGCAATCAGGGTGATTGCAGGATTCTGTAATGCAGAAGAATTATTCATTGAGGGGCTCCGTAATTGTGATGTCAAACGATAAACAATAGGAACTGTTTCGTAAATATAGACGGGCATTGACATAATGTTCAATATTTACGAACGATATAAGGTCTCTACAATAAAAATGCCTGCAACATTGTCTTAATGTGCAGGCATTTAGCAAGCTTATTATTAGATAATGATTAATTATGATGGGCTGAGCATAAGTTCAGGCCGTACCAGACGTTCATAGTCAGCCTCAGTCACCAACCCGCTTTTCAGTGCTTCTTCACGCAGTGTCGTGCTATTCTGATGGGCGGTCTTGGCAATTTTTGCCGCCGCATCATAACCGATATGTGGTGCCAGTGCTGTAACCAGCATCAGCGAGTTCTCCATCAGTTCATGGATTCGTGCTTCATTAGCCACAATGCCTTCAATGCAATGATCAACAAAAGAATTCATGCCATCTGCAAGCAACCGGATCGATTGCAGCACATTGGCGGCAATAACCGGTTTGAAAACATTAAGTTCAAAATGGCCTTGGCTGGAGGCAACGGTTATCGTGGTATGATTACCAAAAACCTGTGTGGCCACCATTGTCAGTGCTTCAGCCTGCGTTGGATTAACTTTGCCCGGCATAATCGAAGAGCCGGGTTCATTTTCCGGTAATTGCAGCTCACCTAGACCTGAGCGGGGGCCAGAGCCTAAAAAGCGTATATCATTGGCAATTTTGAATAAATCTGCGGCGAGAGCATTCAAGCTGCCATGGAGATTAAGCAGTGCACCATGCGAAGCCAGTGCTTCAAATTTGTTTGGTGCCGTTTGAAAGGGGAGCGCGGTAATATTGGCAACAGCCTCTGCAAAACCGGTATCAAAACCCTTGGCCGAATTGAGCCCCGTACCAACCGCTGTGCCGCCCTGTGCTAACAGATAAACATCCGTGAGGCTCTGCTCAATGCGGTGCTTGCCATATTCAGCGGCAGCGCGGTAACCTGAAAACTCCTGCCCAAGTGTTACAGGCGTGGCATCCTGCGTATGGGTACGGCCGATCTTGATCAGCTTGGCAAACTTCTCTTCTTTGGTCTTCAGTGCTGCAATCAGATGGTCAAGCGCAGGGAGCAGACGTGCCGTCACTTCCAAAGCGGTAGCAATATGCATAGCAGTCGGAAATGAATCATTGGATGACTGCCCCATATTGACGTGATCATTGGGATGAACGGGGTCTTTACTGCCAATCACGCCGCCCAGCATTTCGATGGCTCGATTGGAAATTACTTCATTGACATTCATATTGGATTGGGTGCCGGAGCCGGTCTGATAAATGACCAGCGGAAAATGATCATCCAGCTTGCCTTCAACCACTTCAGCTGCGGCCACGGTTATGGCGCGCCCCAAAACCGGGTCAAGTTTACCCAGAGCCATATTGGTCTCTGCCGCTGCCTGCTTAACAATGCCAAGAGCATGAATCAGGGGGAGTGGCTGGCGGTCAGTACCAATTTTGAAATTCAGAAGCGAACGCTGCGTTTGCGCACCCCAATAGCGTGTGCTTTCAACAGAGATCGGGCCGAAACTATCAGTTTCGGTGCGTTGATCAGACATTTTCAGCTCCTGCTTTGCTCAAACTGTTGTTCGCATATTATATATAAAACCGCTTCTTCGTTTTTGTTTTAATGCTGAGGCAGATGAAAGTTTCAGTCGTCTTCCTGTTCGTCAGGATTTTCAATCCATGCGGTAGGGTCGATTTTTTTCTGCGTAGTACTATCAATAAATGTCCACCAGCCTGTATCGCTGCTGTCCCAATCGCCACCGGCTTTCTGGAGTTGCTCAAGGTTGCGGTAACGGGCAGGAGATTCGTTGGTCTGGCCGTCAAAATCTGTCCAGATCACTGTCACTGTGCTGCCATCTTGTGGGGCGGTATTGATAGGGTGTTGCTGGCGCATGGCTCTCTCCTGATATTGTTAGGGCACATTGTTGCACACAACAGAACAAACAAATGCATGAAATATCTGCATATGAACCTAGCCTGCCTGCTGTGGAATTCAAGTGCGGTCTTGTAACAATATCGGGGAGGGGGAGCTTGAGGAAGGTGGAAGACGGGTTACCCCGTCTTCCCCTTTGCAGCGATCAGCACTTCCTTCAAGCGGGGGCAAATAGGAGTGCTGGTCGAGCAAATTGCATTCGTATTTATTATTAAGGTTTGACTCTTAAGGAGATGCTAAAACATTCTGATTTTACAGAAAGTACAATCACTTAAAAAAACAACGTATAAACTTCGTGAGAACCAACACTGTATTGATAATAATTTACAGGGCTTTTCAATCACAATAAATAGGGGGATTGGCCGATAATTTCGAATGGCGTTAAGTTTTTTTCAGTCACGATCATCACGTGCACCTCATTGCAACCGATTGATACTGGAATCTTATTAGCATGAGCGCATAAAAAAAGCCCCTGATTTCCCAGGGGCTTTTTTATTGTTTGTGCATATAGTCTTGGCAGCACAGGCAGTTCTGCCTGTGCTACGTAATGCTCGGATGGACTTCTTAGAAGTCCATGCCGCCCATACCACCCATGCCGCCACCTGGCATTGCAGGCATGCCGCCGTCTTTTTTCGGCAGTTCAGCAATCATGGCTTCGGTGGTGATCATCAGGCCAGCAATGGAGGCTGCGTTCTGCAGAGCAGTACGAACAACTTTAACCGGATCAACAATACCGAGAGCGATCAGATCGCCATATTCACCATTGGCTGTGTTGTAACCAAAGGTTTCATTGTTGTTTTCAAGGATCTTGCCAACAACAATCGAAGCTTCATCACCGGCGTTGGTTGCGATCTGGCGGGCAGGAGCCTGCAAAGCGCGACGAACGATGTTGATACCGGCTTCCTGATCGGCATTGATGCCGGTAGCTTTGATGTTCGCAGAAGCGCGCAGCAGTGCAGTACCACCACCAGCAACGATACCTTCTTCAACCGCAGCGCGGGTTGCGTTCAGAGCATCGTCAACGCGGTCTTTGCGTTCTTTAACTTCAACTTCAGTTGCACCGCCAACGCGGATAACTGCAACACCGCCGGCCAGCTTAGCAAGACGTTCCTGCAGCTTTTCACGGTCATAGTCGGATGAAGTTTCGTCAATCTGCTGCTTGATCTGGCCAACGCGGGCTTCGATTTCAGCTTTTGCACCGGCGCCATCAACGATGGTGGTGTTTTCTTTGTTGATTGCAACTTTCTTCGCACGGCCGAGCATGTCGAGCGTAACAGATTCCAGCTTGATGCCGAGATCTTCGGAGATAACCTGACCACCGGTGAGGATAGCGATATCTTCGAGCATTGCCTTACGGCGATCGCCAAAGCCCGGAGCCTTAACAGCAGCAATTTTCAGGCCGCCGCGCAGCTTGTTAACAACCAGAGTTGCCAATGCTTCGCCTTCAACGTCTTCAGCAATGATGACGAGTGGCTTGGAGGTCTGAACAACAGCTTCCAGAACCGGCAGAAGAGCCTGCAGGTTGGAAAGCTTCTTTTCGTGCAGAAGAATGTAAGCATCTTCGAGTTCAGCAACCATCTTTTCAGGATTGGTTACGAAATACGGGCTGAGATAGCCGCGGTCGAACTGCATGCCTTCAACAACTTCAAGTTCGGTTTCAGCGGTCTTGGCTTCTTCAACCGTGATCACGCCTTCATTGCCGACTTTCTGCATCGCTTCAGCAATCATCTTGCCGATTTCAGCTTCGCCATTTGCAGAGATAGTGCCAACCTGTGCAACTTCGTCATTTGACTTAATTTTGGTGGCTTTTTTCTGAAGTTCAGCAACAACTTCTGAAACAGCCAGATCAATACCGCGCTTCAGATCCATCGGGTTCATACCGGCAGCAACAGCTTTTGCGCCTTCCTGAACGATAGCCTGACCAAGAACGGTCGCAGTGGTCGTACCATCACCAGCGATATCGTTGGTCTTGGAAGCTACTTCGCGCAGCATCTGTGCGCCCATGTTTTCGAACTTGTCTTCCAGTTCGATTTCCTTGGCAACCGATACACCGTCTTTGGTGATGCGCGGAGCGCCGAAGGATTTGTCGATAACAACGTTACGGCCTTTAGGTCCGAGCGTTACTTTAACAGCATCTGCAAGGATATCGACGCCGCGCAGCATTTTTTCGCGCGCTGAACGACCGAATTTTACTTCTTTAGCAGCCATTTTTCTCTCCTGGAGTCTGAGGCAGGGCCTTTAAGACTTCCCGATTTGAATTCGTGAAAAGGAATAGTGAATAATCTCAGGCGTAAGCCGAAAAACTATTCAGGTATTAGGCAATGATTCCGAGAATGTCGGATTCTTTCATGATCAGCAGGTCTTCACCGCTAATCTTAACTTCTGTGCCGGACCATTTGCCGAACAGAACGCGATCGCCGGCTTTAACATCCAGAGCAACCAGCTTGCCGCTTTCGTCGCGGTTGCCTGAGCCAACAGCAACAACTTCGCCTTCAGACGGCTTTTCTTTGGCTGAATCAGGAATGATGATTCCACCGGCTGTCTTTTCTTCCGATTCTACACGACGAACGACAACGCGGTCATGAAGCGGACGGAACTTAATGTCTGCCATGGTTTTAACCCTTGAAAATACGCCTTGATACAAGGCAGCAAAATGAGTGATAGGCTTTACAGCCTGTGGATTATTAGCACTCAGTAAGTGTGAGTGCTAACGTGAGTTTGATATAGGAAATTGCAGTTTCAGAGTCAAGGTTTTCAGAGCAGATAAAGCGCTGACAAGCACCCATACATATTGTGTGATCCCCTTGCAGATATTGCTAAAATAATCTCTGCAGCACGATAAAACTTCAGCGCATGACATATGGTAGCGCTGTGCAAGATTTACACCCTGACCGGGATTATTCACTGCCGCGATATTTAGTTTCTGCACAATAGGGCTAACTCTAACCAATAATAATGTGACCTGACTTTATGAAGGCAGGATGAAATATCTATGTGGCTAAAATATTATGCACAGAAATTTACTTACATGCGCGGCAGATTGAATTGTTATACCGGTAAGGGTGACATCGCGGTCTTGTTACGTTAGAGCATTTAGAAAATCCGGCATCTTGTGTTATTGGCACGATGTCTTTTGTCATATTCGTTGAATGGCACTATGAAGTGTGTTGGCGCATTTGTTCCGGAAAAGACCGGTCATGTGCCGATGCTTAATAGCACAGCAGTGAATACAGTTATTAAGGATAGTTTTATGCAGCATCCAGTTAAGCTCGATGATCTTTTTGCCAATTATGATGTGATCTTCAGTGATGTATGGGGTGTCTTGCATAATGGTATTGATGCCTTTCCACCGGCTGCTGCCGCTTTAAAACGTGCCCGCGAGGCTGGTGTTAAAGTGGTGCTGATCACCAATTCGCCGCGCCCTTATCCCGGTGTTGCAGCGCAGCTGGAAATGATGGGTATTACCAATGAGAGCTATGACCAGATCGTTACATCCGGCGATGTGACCCGTGATCTGATCGCGGCCGGTCCGCGCAAGATTTTTCATCTTGGCCCTGATCGCGAGCTTGCGATT
Source organism: Pseudochrobactrum mosebachae (assembly GCF_048914685.1). Classification (GTDB taxonomy): domain Bacteria; phylum Pseudomonadota; class Alphaproteobacteria; order Rhizobiales; family Rhizobiaceae; genus Pseudochrobactrum. The sequence continues at coordinate 1,003,084 of NZ_CP128408.1, read as the reverse complement.
TATGATGGTCTTGATGTGGAACTGGTTGAGGAATATGAAGCCTCTGCCGTGGTTTGCACCGGCCTTGTCGATGATGAAATTGAAAAGCCTGAAGACTATGCTGAGATGCTGCAGCGTTTCCGCTCGCGCAACCTGCCATTCATTTGTGCCAATCCTGATATTGTGGTTGAGCGCGGCACGCGTCTGATCTGGTGTGCTGGCGCATTGGCACGTGATTATACCCAGCTTGGCGGCCGCACTTTGATCGCCGGTAAGCCGCATAATCCTATTTATGTGGCGGCTATGCAGGCGGCTGAAGCGTTGACAGGTAAGCCGGTTGATAAGGCACGCATCCTCGCTATCGGGGACGGTATGCTGACAGATGTGAAGGGCGCGCAGCATTATGGTGTTGATGTGCTGTATATTTCCGGCGGTATTCATGCGGCGGATTATGTAGCCAAAGGTGAAGTTGATCACGATAAGCTGGTCGCATTTCTTGGCCGTCACGGTGAAGCGCCTGTTGCAACCATGCACGCTCTGGTTTGATTATTTGTTAGAGCGGTTTCATTTTTCTTTGCAACAGAAACTCTCTCATCTGTTGGTTTAAACTGTTCTATCCCTGCCAACTGATCAATAAATGTCCTGAAACTGGTATGATGACCAAGATGCCTTCAGATTTCGCCGCCCAATCTGCTATTTTACGCCTCACAAGTGATCTGAGCGGCGCTGAGCCTTTGCCAGCGCATTTGCGCGGGAGCGTGGTAGCGATCGGCAATTTCGATGGTGTGCATCGCGGACATCAGGCAGTGCTGAAAAAAACGCTTGAACTGGCCAAAATGCGTCAGTGTCCGGCTGTGGTGTTGACCTTTGAGCCGCACCCGCGCAGTTTTTTTAATCCGGAACAACCGGTTGACCGTTTAACTGATGCGCAGGAAAAAGCTGCCATTTTGGGCCTGCTCGGTTTTGATGTGGTGGTTGAGCAGGCATTTGATGCTTCATTTTCCGGTTTAAGTGCGCAGGAGTTTATCGATCAGATACTGATCGAACGTCTGGGTGCTTCTGAAGTGATTACCGGCGTGGATTTTCACTTTGGTACAAAGCGTCAGGGCAATCCGGCGTTTTTACAGCAAGCCGGTGAGAGACATGGTTTTGGTGTCACGTTGATCGAGCCGTTTACCGATGAGGGTGGCGCTATTGTTTCTTCATCGCGTATCCGTGAAGATCTGGCAGAGGGCGATGTGGTTGCCGCTGCCGCGCTGCTTGGCTACCATTATACGCTCGCAAGTGTGGTGATTAAAGGCAGGCAGCTGGGTCGTACGCTCGGCTTCCCGACCGCAAATATGGCGCTGCCATTACAGACAGGGCTGAAGCACGGCATTTATGCAGTGCGGTTTCGCCGTGCGGATGGCACGCTCTATGATGGTGTGGCGAGTTTTGGTCGCCGCCCAACCGTGGATAGTGACGGCTCGGCATTGCTTGAGACATTTGTCTTTGATTTTTCCGGCGATCTCTATGGCGAATTTTGCTCGGTTTCGTTCTTTGCTTATTTGCGCGGCGAAGAAAAATTTGATTCTCTTGATGCCTTGATGGTGCAGATGCATCGTGATGAAGCCGAAGCGCGGGCAATTTTATCCGGCGTTCAATCATTATCGCAACTCGATTCTTACCTTACATTTCCTGATGTTGCGGCTGACGCAGACTGATCACGAAACAAACTTTTGATGATTCAGTATATCTTTACTGCTTTAGTTGAAAAATAACCGCATATCGGATTGCCCGCACCTGTTACGGGCTCAGGAGTATGCGTATTGCGTATTTTAAATAGTGGCACCGGTTTTGCCGGTGCAGCCTGTCTGGCTCTCGCTTTTGCTATTAGTGCGCCCGCAAGTGCTGCAGATGATGCGCAATCTTCGGGCAAGCATTTCTGGTCCGGCGGCTGGTCTTTGACAGTCGGCGGAGATTTTTATCGCCAGCCGCGTTTTACCGGTTCCAGCAAATATATTATGAGTGCGCAGCCCCTGATCTCGTTCGGGCGAACCGGCGTGGCCGAGCGGTTTTCATCGCGTAACGACAATATTTCTTTCGCATTGATGGATATGCAGGATTTTCGTGTCGGGCTCACCGGTGAGTTTTTGATGGCGCGTGGCGGCAGTCAGGCTGACGGGCTTAAAGATGTGCCGTGGGGTGGTGAAATCGGCGGCTTTATGGAGTTTTATCCGACAGACTGGTTCCGTCTGCGTGGAGAAGCACGGCATGGTATCCGTGCGCATGAGGGTATTGTGGCTGAAATTGCCGGTGATGCTTTCTATGATGTCACACCTGCAATCCGTGTGTCCGGCGGTCCGCGTATTTCTGCAGCCTCCAGAAAATACTTTGATACTTATTACGGCATTAATGCTGAAGAATCGAAAGCCAGCGGATTGTCTGCCTATGATCCGGATGGCGGCGGGCTTTCTTCCGTTGGGCTGGGCGGTGCAATCACATGGCTGACCACCGATAAAATCACCACAACTTTATATGCCGAATATGAGCAGTTAAAAGGCAAAGCAGCGCGTTCCAGCCTGGTGTCGGAGCGCGGTTCGCGCAATCAGCTCACCGTTGGTGTGTCCGCAACCTATCGTTTTGATTTTACGCTCGACTGATCTCTGGCTGAAATTGAGTGGTAAAACCGGTGTTTTTGTAAAGTTACCGGCGTAATTGTTTCGGAAAATTGCTTGATCAGCAAAGATTATTTGCCTTGCCCCTTTATTCTGTGCGCTTGCATTGTTAAAAGCAGCACCATGATGAGACGTTTAGCAGTATTTTTGACTCTTAAGATATTTGGCCGAATTATTGGCCCGGCCTTTTCTTTTGCCTGACTGTGATGGCTCAGGGGAAAAGGTCCGGGAAGCAAAACTGACGTCTTGAGATAACGGAAGCCTTGCTCACATCTTAAGATATCGCATTTTCCGCGACTGCCTGCCTGAGCGCGGCATATCCTTGTGATATGTCTCTGGTGGTCCAACTGATAGCTAAGAACAATGACCGCTGAAAAAATCGACTATTCCAAAACGCTTAATCTGCCGCAAACTGATTTTCCGATGCGTGCAGGCCTGCCGGTGCGCGAGCCGCTGCTGGTAAAGCGCTGGGAAGAGATGAACCTGTATAAAAAGCTGCGCGAAGATGCCAAAGATCGCCCGCTTTGGGTGCTGCATGACGGCCCTCCTTATGCCAATGGCAATATCCATATCGGCCACGCGCTGAATAAGACGCTGAAAGATGTGATCACCCGCTCGTTCCAGATGCGTGGCTTCAACTCCAATTATGTGCCGGGCTGGGATTGTCACGGCCTGCCGATTGAGTGGAAGATCGAAGAAAAATACCGCGCGCAGGGCAAGAACAAAGACGAAGTGCCGATCAACGAATTCCGCAAAGAGTGCCGTGAATTTGCTGAAGGCTGGATCAAGGTTCAGGCCGAAGAGTTCAAGCGTCTGGCCATTGCCGGTGATTTTGAAAATCCTTACACCACAATGAATTTTCACGCGGAAGCCCGCATTGCCGGTGAATTGCTGAAATTTGCCCGCTCCGGCCAGCTTTATCGCGGCTCCAAGCCGGTGATGTGGTCGGTGGTTGAGCGCACCGCATTGGCTGAGGCTGAAGTTGAGTATCACGATGTAGAATCGGATATGATCTGGGTGAAATTCCCTGTGACGAATGTGCCTGAGCTTGCTGATGCGCATGTGGTAATCTGGACGACCACACCTTGGACAATTCCGGGCAACCGTGCGGTCGCTTATTCGCCTAAAATTTCTTATGGGCTTTATGAAGTCACGGGGGCTGAAAATGCCTTTGGCCCGCAGGCCGGTGAAACTCTGATCTTTGCTGATAATCTGGCAGAAGAGTGCTTTACCAGAGCCAAGCTGACATTCATCCGCCTTGGTGATGTTACAGCAGACCAGCTTAACGGAATGACCCTTAACCACCCGCTGAAAGGCTTAGGCGGCGGTTATGAGTTCATCGTGCCGCTGGTGTCTGGTGAGCATGTAACCGATGATGCCGGTACCGGTTTTGTGCATACTGCACCAAGCCATGGTCGTGAAGACTTTGAAGCATGGATGGATGCCGCCCGTGAGCTTGAAGCCCGTGGCATTAATCCGGCAATTCCGTTCCCTGTTGATGATGCAGGCTATTATACGGCTGATGCGCCGGGCTTTGGCCCAGACCGTGAGGGCGGTGCGGCGCGTGTTATCGACGATAATGGTAAAAAAGGCGATGCCAATGAATCCGTGATCAAAGAGCTGATTGCCCGCAATCTGCTGTTTGCCCGTGGTCGCATGAAGCATTCCTATCCGCATTCATGGCGCTCGAAAAAGCCGATCATCTTCCGCAACACGCCACAGTGGTTTGTCTATATGGACAAGGAGCTGGGTGATGGCACCACTTTGCGGTCACGTGCGCTCAGCGCCATTGATGATACGCGTTTTGTACCGGCTGGCGGCCAGACCCGCTTGCGCGCAATGATTGAAAACCGCCCTGATTGGGTGCTGTCGCGTCAGCGGGCATGGGGCGTGCCGATCTGCGTTTTTGCCGATGAAGATGGCACCGTTTTGATGGATGAGGCGGTGAATGAGCGTATTCTTGCGGCATTTGAAGCTGAAGGTGCCGATGCATGGTTTGCCGATGGTGCGCGTGAGCGTTTCTTGGGCGATCGTGCCGGTGAGCCTTGGGTGCAGGTGCGCGATATTCTTGATGTGTGGTTTGATAGCGGCTCCACGCATACTTTCACACTGGAAGACCGTCCGGATCTGAAATGGCCTGCCGATCTTTATATGGAAGGCTCGGATCAGCATCGCGGCTGGTTCCATTCTTCGCTTCTGGAAAGCTGCGGCACGCGTGGCCGTGCACCGTATAATGCAGTGCTGACCCATGGTTTCACCATGGATGAGCACGGTAAGAAAATGTCGAAATCGCTCGGTAACACCGTTACCCCGCAGGATATCATCAAGGATTCAGGCGCTGATATTTTGCGCCTGTGGGTGATGACCTCGGATTATTGGGACGATCAGCGTCTGGGCAAAAGCATTATTCAGACCAATATCGACGCTTATCGCAAGCTGCGTAACACCATCCGCTGGATGCTGGGAACACTGGCGCATGATGAAGGCGAAGAGATTGCATATGCTGATCTGCCTGAGCTTGAAAAGCTGATGTTGCATCGTCTGAGCGAGCTGGATGAGGTAGTGCGCAACGGTTATGATTCGTTTGAGTTCAAGCGCATCACCCGTGCTTTGATCGATTTCACAAATATTGAGCTGTCGGCGTTTTATTTCGATATCCGCAAAGACACGCTGTATTGCGATGCACCGTCGAGCCTGAAGCGTAAGGCAGCTTTGCAAACTGTGCGTCATTTGTTTGACCGCGTTGTCACATGGTTGGCACCAATGTTGCCTTTCACCACGGAAGAAGCATGGCTGGATCGTTACAAGCAAGCGGTTTCTGTGCATCTGGAGCAGTTCCGCGAAACACCTGCCGAGTGGAACAATCCGGTTTTAGCTGCCAAATGGGACAAGGTGCGTGATGTGCGCCGGGTTGTAACCGGCGCATTGGAGCTGGAACGTGCGGATAAGCGTATCGGCTCGTCACTTGAGGCGGCACCTGTGGTGCATATCACTGATCAGTCTCTGTTGTCGGCGCTGGATGGTTTGGATCTTGCTGAAATTTGCATCACCAGTGATGTTAAAATCAGCGATCAGCCAGCCGCAGATGAAGCCTGCACACTAAGTAATTCTTCGGGTGAAGCCTTCACGCTGAGTGATGTGGCAGGTGTTGCGGTGATTCCTGAAAAGGCGACGGGCACCAAATGTGCACGTTCATGGCGCTATACTCATGATGTGGGCAGCGATTCTGCGTTTCCGGATGTATCGGCACGTGATGCGGCTGCACTGCATGAATTGAAGGCTCTAGGCCGTTTGGACTAAAGAAAAATAGGCGGCAATCGGGGTTAACAAGGAGTTATCAGTGATTGCCGCTGATTTTCTGCCGTGCTAAGGCAGCTTAAGTATATTATTATGCCTGTGGTTGAAACCAAGGTTTGCGCCTTGGAGTTGCCGGAATGTCCCGATAACGCCATAGTGCAGTGAAACTGAGTTGAACTGTTGGTTAGGTCACCTGGCCGCATACGGATAACGGATAAAAGTGGTGCTCATGAAGATTGAAGGACGCATTTTCGCTTTCGCAACGGTTGTGGCCAGCTTGGGTCTTGCCGGTTGCGTGTCCGACCCGACTTATGGCACAGGTAAATCTGCCAGCTCACAATTGTTTGACGATATGTCTTCAATTGCGACGATCGGGCCGAAAAAAAGCGGCGCTGGTATTGAATACAAGCCGCGTCCGGATCTCGTGAAGCCTGTGGCCGGTCAGCGTGAAAGCCTGCCTGCACCGCAGGAAAGTGTAGCACGTGCAGGCGACCCGTCATGGCCGGAATCACCGGAGCAACGCCGCAAGCGTTTGCGCGCTGAAATTGAAGCGAACCGTGATAATCCGAATTTTGTTTCACCGATTGCACCGGATGGCCCAGCCAGCGCTGCACGTAGTGCTGCAAGTCTGCCAACCGGTTCCAGCCGTCGTGAAGATTATGCATCGCGCAGTCCGGTTGTGGATAAGGCAGCACTGGCGGCTGCTAAACAAGCACAGGTAGATCGTGCCGGTGGTTCTGCCACGCAGCGTAAATATCTGAGTGAGCCTCCTGTTACCTATCGCCAGCCGGTGGCCGGTGCCGCAGTTGGTGAACTAGGTGAAGATGAAGCTAAAAAAGAGCGTCGCCGCAAGGCTGAAGCCAGTGGCACCAAGAGCTGGCGCGATAAGCTCGGCTTCTGATTTTAGCTGAATTGAAGAATCAATACCGCTGACTGATAAGCATGGTTTTGCTTAGGGTAGCGGTATTTTTATTTGCGTTTGGTTTTGAAAAAATCCTGTAGCAACTGCCGTGCCTCAGTCTCTCCGATGCCGGAATAAACATCCGGTGCATGATGGCAGGTCGGCTGGTTATAAAAGCGCGAGCCATATTCAACGCCGCCGCCTTTAGGGTCACTAACCGCATAATAGAGTCTGCGGACACGTGCAAAAGAAATTGCTGCCGCACACATGGTGCAGGGCTCAAGCGTTACAAAAAGATCGCAATCGCCAAGCCGTTCATTACCGAGTTTTTCGCACGCCATGCGAATGGCCAGAATTTCGGCATGTGCGGTGGGGTCATTAATCTCGCGGGTACGGTTGCCGGCGCGAGCAATAATCTCGCTGCCACAGGTAATAACAGCGCCAATTGGTACTTCTCCGCGCAATCCGGCGGCGCGGGCTTCTTCCATTGCGACTTGCATAGCGGTATTTTTCGGGTTTTTGGGTTCTGAATGGACTAAGTTGCTACCAATTGCGTTTTTTTGCATATTGTCCGGCGGCCTTTCAGATATTTTGCTCGCAAGCGCGGTGATGATTTGTTAGAGCGTAACATTAACAAGGTGTGTAGCATAAGCGCTGCGCAATAATACCTGTAGCCTTATCCTGATAATCGCTGAAACTGAATGGTTTAAGCGAGCAAGGAGCCGGCGGCACAGGACTGCGCTGTATGATTTATTGTTTATCTATGAGTTATTCATGCGATAAATAAAGTGAAACATGGCAATACACCAAAAAATTTATCGTAAGCGACAAAACTGCCTGAATTGGCGGTTATTTACGCAACCTGATTTTTGTATATTACCGCCGGACACGAGTGCCGGTGAAAGGCTGAACTCTGATGACCCGTGATGATCATGATAATGAACGCGGAAAACGCCCTTTCGTAAAGCGCACATCTGACCGTCCTGCGGGAAGAACAGATGAACGCTCCGGTGAACGTCCGCGTCGTTTTGATGCTGATAAACCTCGGGACTTTAATGATCGCGGCCCCCGTGGCGATAAGCCACGCGATTTCAGCCCTCGTGGCGATAAGCCACGTGATTTCACCCCTCGGGGCGATAAGCCGCGCGGCTTCGATATGACAGACACGGATGAAGGTGAACGTATTGCCAAACGTCTGGCACGTGTGGGCATTGCCTCGCGCCGTGAAGCGGAAAGCATGATTGCTGCCGGTCGTGTTGCTGTTAATGGTAAAGTACTGAGCAGCCCTGCGGTTAATGTGCGGCGGTCAGATAAAATCACAGTTGATAATAAAGTGCTGCAGCAGGCAGAGCGTACACGCTTGTGGTTGTATCATAAGCCTGCGGGGCTGGTGACAACCAACCGCGATCCGGAAGGCCGCCCGACTGTGTTTGAGGCGCTGCCGGAAGAACTGCCGCGCGTTTTGTCCGTTGGTCGTCTGGATATTAACACTGAAGGTTTGTTGCTGCTGACCAATGATGGCGGTCTGTCGCGTGTTCTTGAATTGCCTGCCACTGGCTGGCTGCGCCGCTACCGGGTGCGCGCCCATGGCAGCGTGACACAGCCACAGCTTGATGAGCTGAAAAACGGTATTGCCGTTGACGGTGTTTTCTACGGTTCGATCGAAGCTACGCTTGAGCGTGAGCAGGGCTCGAATGTGTGGCTGAATATCGGTCTGCGTGAAGGTAAAAACCGCGAAGTTAAAAACATTCTCGGCGCACTTGGCCTTGCTGTTTCCCGTCTGATCCGTGTGTCATTCGGGCCTTTCCAGCTCGGTGATCTGGAAGAGGGTGCTGTGCGTGAAATTCGTGGCCGCACATTGCGCGATCAGCTGGGTGAAAAACTGGTTGAAGATTCAGGTGCTGATTTTGATGCGCCGATCTTTAACGAGTTCTCCAATGAAGTTGTACAAGGTGAGTTGCCGCATCGTATGCAGCGCTTTGATGCTTATGAAGACCGCAGCAGCGAACCGGCTGAAGAGCCGCGCCCGCGCTATAAGTCTGACTGGATTTCCAGCAGCCGCGACAATGATAGTGGCGGACGTGGCGGTAAAGGCGGTTTCCGTGGCGAAGCACCGCGTGGTGCTCCTCGTGGCGCCCCGCAAGGTGGCTATAGCGGTGAAGGACGCCCAGAGCGCTCGGAACAGCGTGGCGAAGGCAGAGGTGCACCGCGTCAGGATTTTGGTGACCGCAAGCCGTTTTCGCGCGATCGTGAAGGCAAGGAAAGACGTGAAGACGGTCTGTCCCGCTTGAGCACATCCGCACCCCGTTCAGCTGCTCCGCGTTCAGGTGGCTTTGACAAGCCGCGCTTTGAAAAAGGCGGACGGAATGAAAAGGGCGGTGAAGACAAGTTCGGCAGCCAGCCACAGCGTCCGCGCGGCGTGAATGTGTGGATGGCACCCGGTGCCAAAGCGTATAATTCTTCCAGTGCCAAACCGGCATCGGGCGATGACCGTGCAAAACGCAGTGGCCCGCGCCGTGATGGTGATGCCCGTTCTGCGCGCCCTGCGCGTGAAGATGGTGGCCGTGGTTTTCAGGGTCGCTCGGATGATCGTGACGGCGGCTATAAGCGTCAGGGTTTCCGTCGTGATGAAGAAGGCCGTGACGGCTTTAAGCGCGAAGGTTTCCGTTCGGAAAACCGTCGTGACTCTGCTGCCGGTGATCGTCCGGCTCGTGATGACCGTCCTGCAGGCCGTTCATTTGATAAAAAACCGTTCGGTGAGCGTTCATCTGCCGGAAGGCCGTCAGGCGACAGACCGTTCCGTGGTAAGCCTGAGGGCGAAGGCCGTGGTGGTTTCGGCGGTAAGCCGGGTGGTTTTGGTGGCAAGCCAGGTGGTCGTCCTTCCGGCAATCGCCCGTCCGGTGGTGGTGCACCGCGTAGCTCAGGTCCTCGTTCTGGCCCGCGTGGTGATAAGCGCTGATGCGGGTAGTCGGCGGCAAATTTCGTGGTCGTCCTTTGGTAACGCCGGAAAGCGCAGCGATCCGGCCTACCAGTGACAGAACGCGGGAAAGCCTGTTCAATATTATTTCCCACTCTTTCCCTGAAAAGCTTGAGAATACGCGGGTGCTGGATATGTTTGCCGGCACCGGTTCTCTCGGGCTTGAGGCGTTGTCGCGTGGTTGCCGTTATACGGTTTTTATTGAAGAATCCGTAGAAGGGCGCGGGTTGTTGCGGCAAAATGTTGAGGCATTTGGTTTGCAGGGCAATACCAAAGTCTTTCGCCGTAATGCCACACAACTTGGGCCAACCGGCACTATGGGCGAGTTTGATCTGGTCTTTGCAGATCCGCCCTATGGTAAAGGTCTTGGCGAGCAGGCATTTGTTGCCGCTCTTGAGGGTGGATGGCTGAAACCGGACGCACTTTTGGTTCTGGAAGAGGTGGCGGAAGCGGCGATCACGCTGGATGATCGTTTTGTGCTGCGTGATGAGCGTAACTATGGCATCACCACCATTAGATTTTATGAGTTAGCCTGATTAATTTACTGCCCGCCTTGTGCGGGCAGTTTCATTTTGACCTTCTGTTGATTGCTCAGTCCGCTGTTTTCATTAAATTATTGTCATAATAGAGAAATTCGTCAGCACTGGTTGCGATTTCGCCGCAATCTCGTTTAACTAAGGGTTATTTGCAATATAGGAAGGGACACTTTTCGTGCCATATCTATCCTTTTGCCGGCAACTGGTCAGCACGTCAATGCTGGCGTTGATTGTCAGCTCCGCTGCGCTCGGAGCTGCTTCTGCACAGGCTGTGCAGGCACCTGCCGTTGAAAAATCCGCGCCTGCACCTCAAGTCCCTGCCAATCCGGCTAATGATAATCAGGCGCTAGCAATGCCTGATATCAAAACGCAGGAAGGTGTGAGCAGCTTCAAACTTGCCAATGGTATGGATGTTGTGGTGATCCCTGATCATCGTGCACCGGTTGTGACCCAGATGGTTTGGTATCGTGTGGGCGCAGCAGATGAGCATGAAGGCGTTTCCGGCATTGCGCATTTTCTTGAGCATCTGATGTTTAAGGGCACTAAAAATGTGCCCACCGGAGAATTCTCGGCCAAAGTGGCTGCAATTGGCGGACAGGAAAATGCTTTTACCTCGTCTGATTATACCGGCTATTACCAGCAAGTCGCTCCTGATGCGCTGGAAATGGTGATGGGCTATGAATCAGATCGTATGGCTAATCTGGTTTTGACACCGGAAGTGATTGCGCCTGAGCGCGATGTTATTCTTGAAGAGCGCCGCATGCGTGTCGACAGCAATCCTTCCGCGATGCTGGGCGAAGAGGTGAATGCCGCTACTTTCTACAATCATCCTTATGGCCGTCCGATTATTGGCTGGCAGCAGGAAATGGAAAAGCTTGATCTTGATGATGCGCTGAGCTTTTACGAGCGCTATTACACGCCCAATAATGCAATCCTCGTCGTGTCGGGCGATGTAACACCGGAGCGTGTGCGTGAACTGGCACTGAGTACTTATGGCAAACTGCCAAAGCGCGCTGAAGTTGCGCCGCGTATCCGTCCGCAAGAGCCGGTGAAACATACCGCACGCACAGTAACACTGCGTGATGCACGGGTTACCCAGCCATCTTACAGCACATCATGGATTGTACCGTCTTATGTTAATGCGGCGGCTAAAGACCGGGCGGGCGATGCCGAAGCACTTGATCTGCTTGGTGAAATTTTAGGCGGCGGTATGCGCAGCCGTTTATACCAGCAATTGATTGTCGAGCAGGGGATTGCTGCAAGCGCCGGTGCTTATTATCGTGGTGATGCGCTGGATGACGGTGTCTTCATGATTTACGGCGCGCCACGCGGTGATGCCACACTGGAAGATGTGCAGGCAGCGATTACTGTTGAGGTTGAAAAACTGATCAAAGACGGCGTGACCGAGACCGAGTTGAATCAGGCACGTAACCGCTTTCTTAAATCGGTGATTTTTGCCCGTGACAGCCAGACCGGCATGGCACGTATTTATGGTTCGTCGCTGGCTGTTGGCCAGACTGTGGAAGATGTGCAGAACTGGCCGGAGAAAATCCGTGCTGTTAAGCCGGAGCAGATCAGGGACGTTGCTGAACGCTATCTGAAACCGTCTATTGCAGTCACAGGTTATCTTCTGCCGCCGCAAGCCGCAAAGACAGACGCCAATAATGCGGCGCAAACCCCTGCAACCAAATCCGCTGATACGGATGCTGCAGATTCTAAACCTGCCGACAACAAGTCAGAGGTGAAAAAATAATGACCACTTTGCTTCACACTCAGACAATACCAGCCACGATGCCTTTGGTGCCTAACAAGCGTTTTCGCGGAGCCAAGGCAGTTATTGCCGGTTTGTTTGCTCTCATGCTGACAGCACCGGCTTTTGCGCTGGATATTCAGGAAGTTACCTCGCCGAAAGGCATTAAGGCATGGCTGGTTGAAGATGATAGTGTGCCACTGATTTCCGTCCGCTTTTCATTCAAAGGCGGTAGCGTGCAGGATCCGGAAGGCAAAGAAGGCCTTGCTAATTTGATGACCGGCCTGTTCGATGAGGGGGCGGGCGATATTCCGTCCGATGCCTATCAGGAACGGCTTGATAATATCGGCGCTGAAATGAGCTTTTCAGCCAGTTCAGATTCAATTGCCGGTGGAATGCGGATGCTGAAAGAAAACAGCAATGTAGCCTTTGACATGCTGGCACTGGCTATTCAGAAACCGCGTTTTGATCAGGTTGCAACTGACCGTATCCGCTCGCAGATAATTGCGGCGATTAATGCTGCTAAAAGTGATCCTAACACAATTGCTTCGCAGAAATTTGCCGAAGTGCTTTATGGCAAGCATCCTTATGCGCGTCGTGATGAAGGGACGGTGCAGTCTCTGGAGGCAATTACCCGTGAAGATTTGTTGCAGGCGCATAAAAAATTGTTTGGCAAAGATCAGCTGAAAATTGGTGTGGTTGGCGCAATCAGCGCGCAGGAACTGGCGCCATTGCTTGATAAGCTGTTTGGCAGTTTGCAGGACAAAGCCGAGTTGAAGCCTGTTGAAATGGCCAAGCTGGCTTTGGGCGCCACGACATCAATGGTTTATGACCTGCCGCAAACATCGGTTAGTCTGGTTTATCCCGGCGTTAAACGAACTGATCCGGACTTTTTTGCTGCCTATTTAATGAATCAGATTCTGGGTGTCGGTTTTACCTCACGTCTTTATAATGAAGTGCGTGAAAAGCGCGGTCTGGCCTATACAGTCACCTCCGGTTTAAGTGGCCAAGATTATTCTAATAGTCTGAACATCTTCACCGGAACCCGCCCTGATCGCGCCCAGAAATCGCTGGATGTGATCCGTGCAGAGGTTAGCCGTATGGCTAAATCCGGCGTAACAGCAGAAGAACTGGCGGCAGCCAAAAGCTTTGCGATTGGTTCCTATGCGATCAATAATCTTGATTCATCTGTGGCTGTGGCGCGTACATTAGTGGGGCTGCAAGAGCAGAATTTGGGACGTGATTATATTGACCGCCGAGCCGGCCTTATCAATGCGGTAACGCTGGGTGAGGTGAAAGCTGTGGCCGCTAAATTGCTGAAAGCGGATCCGGCGATTCTGGTTATTGGCCCGAGCCTCAATTAAAATCGGCATCGATAACTGGTTGCAAAACTTTAAAAATAATGGCGCGGTGAGTGATCACCGCGCCGTTATTTTGTTTGTTGCATTTATATCCGTAGCCTGTTCATAACAGCCGACAACACCGTGCCGCTTGTCTGAATATTTTCTAATCGCCGATTGGCACCAGCGTAACTGTTCCGGTCTGCGGGGCAGGGGCAATCGTCTCTTCTGTGGCTTTGTCGAGTGGCACAGCAGAACGTGTTGGTTTGGTCAGAGGTTCCGGTGTAACCGGCTTGTTGAACAGCAAGTGTCGGCCAGCCATAATACCCTCAGACGCCTGCACATGCAGCCGGTCTTCATCACGCTGGCGCACATCATCAGTAATTGCCTGGGCTTCCATTTCAGAAAGACCGAGTGCTTCCAGTGTTTTGCGGCCAAACAGCAAGCCCGATTCAAAGGTTTCACGCAGTTCATATTCCACACCTTTGGCACGCAATTGCAATGTATGCTCGCGATCAAAAGAGCGTACATAGAGCCGGGTCTCCGGAAATTCCGACTGAATAAGATCGATGATCCGATCCGTTACCTCTTTTTTCTCCGTGCAGATGGCGACCAGTTTGGCTTTGCGGATACCTGCCATTTCAAGCACGTCTTTGCGTTGACCATCACCGAAATAAATGCGGAAACCAAAACGTCCGGCAGCGCGGATTTTATTGGCGGAACTGTCGATCACCGTCACATCTGTGCCACCAGCCAGCAGAATCTGCGCCGCAATCTGGCCGTAACGCGAAAAGCCGATCATCAGCACATCAGAACCGGCGCCTTCAAAATCCTCATCCATACCGTCTTCCGTTTTGGATTTAGACAGTAAACGGTTACCGATTGCCACACAGAGCGGTGTCAGTGCCATTGAAATAGTGATTGCTGCAATCAGCTCTGATGCCAGTGCATCGGTAATGACTGCTGCGGCACTGGCCGCTGAAAACAGTACAAACGCAAATTCACCACCTTGTGGCAGCAAAAACGCAACCTTAACTGCATCATTGTGGCTGGTGCGGAATATCCGGCACAGCAGGTAAATAATCGTAATTTTCGTCACGATAATCACCGGCACAGCCAGCACAATCATTAACCAGTTATCGAGAATAACGACCAGATTGAGCGAGAGGCCGACAGCCACAAAAAACAGACCAAGGAAGATGCCGCGGAACGGTTCCACATCAGCTGCCAGCTCGTGGCGGTAGGATGAATCAGCCAGCAGAACACCGGCGATAAAGGCACCCATAGCCATGGAAAGACCGGCAGCTTCCATCAGCGTTGCTGAGCCAAGCACGACAAATAGCGCCGCCGCGATCATCACTTCGCGGGCGCCGGTATTACCGATCAAACGGAACATCGGATTCAGCAAGTAGCGACCGGCAATGATCAGGATAATGATTGCGCCAAGTGCGGTAGCAACATGGAAATTTGCAGCACTTTGTGAGGCTTCAGAGGGTGATAAAGCCGGAATGAGAGCGAGTATTGGTACGATTGCCAAATCCTGAAACAATAATATTGCAAAGGCTTTTTGCCCGTATTTTTGGCCGGTTTCGCCTTTGTCTTCCAGTATCTGCATTGCAAAAGCGGTGGAAGACAGAGCAAAGCCGCAGCCGATAATAATGGCTGCAGGTACCGGTAGGCCGGCAACATAAACACCGAGCCAGGCCAGAGTGATGACGCAGAGCGTGACCTGAGCCAGACCCAACCCAAAAATTGCATGACGCATTGACCACAGGCGCGAGGGCTTGAGATCGAGCCCGATAATAAACAGCAGGAACACAACGCCAAGCTCGGAAAAATGCAGTAATGCTTCACCGTCATTAATCAGGCGTGCGATCGGGCCGATGAGTATACCAGCTGCCAGATAACCAAGAACCGTTCCTAAGCCCAGCCTTTTGAAAATCGGTGCAGCAATAATGGCTCCGCCGAGGATCATCAGCGTTTGCAGATAAAGACTGCCGATGGAAATATTGTTTTCCATAAATTTACATCACTAAATATTATTATTCGGACGGGTGCAGGAAGTGCTCAGAGAAACCCTGAAACAATTGGAAATGACAACACAGGTTCCTGCATGCAAATCACACAGACCATATTATGAAACCCATATTATGAAACAAAGTACCGTAGTTAGGCATTTTTAAAAGGTAATCATCACATTTATAATTTCGCGGTATTTAAAAATGAACACACAGTTCTCTTACTGCCTAATACATATTCAACGCCGTGATCGTGGCAGTTTACAGGATTGAGACGATTATGCGGGATGTTTTTATTTGAGGCTTATAAATTATCTGCCTTATCCTTATATATAGAACTTGTATAAGTGGCCGTAACTGACAATTTGCCGCCGTAATCCGCGATGGCCAGCTGAAATAAATCCCGGCACCGGCCGGAATAAAAATGACAGGACAAAGAATGGACGCACAGAGCTCTGCCCAAAAACTTGCTGATCATGCACGTTTTCTTGTTGCGGCCGCCCAAAAAGCTGGCGCAGATCATGCAGATGCGGTGGTTGTGCGCAGCCGTTCCAGTAATGTCAGTGTGCGCCTTGGCAAGGTTGAATCTACGGAAGCTTCAGAGAGCGATGATTTTTCGCTGCGGGTTTTTGTTGGCAAACGAATTGCCAGTATTTCTGCGAATGCCAATAAAAATGCTGATCCGGCGGCTTTGGCTGAGCGCGCTGTGGCAATGGCTAAGGTATCTCCCGAAGATCCGTATGAAGGTCTGGCGGATAGTGAAAAGCTTGCAAAGAATTTCGCGTCGCTTGATCTGTTTGACGCCACACAACTTGATGCGAAGCGCATGACGGATGATGCCTTGCAGATGGAAGAGGCAGCGCAGGCTGTTGCCGGTGTGACCAATTCCGGCGGTGCCACTGCATCCGCAGGCATGGGCGGTATGGTGCTGGTTACGTCTAACGGCTTTGAAGGCTATTATACAATGACCCGTTTTGGCCGCTCTGTGAGTGCCATTGCCGGTGAAGGTACGGCGATGGAGCGCGATTACGATATGCGCGTGCGGCTGCATTTTGCGGATTTGCCTGATCTGGCAGAGCTTGGTCGTAATGCAGGCGAGCGCGCAGTGCGCCGCCTTAATGCCCGCAAGATGAAAACCGGTACTGTGAATGTAATGTTTGACCCGCGCGTGGCGCGCGGTATTGCCGGTCACATTGCCGGCGCGATCAATGGTGCCTCGGTGGCACGCAAAACCAGCTTTCTCAAAGATAAAATGGGACAGCAAATCTTGCACAAAGCCATCAGCATTACCGATGATCCGTTGCGTGTACGCGGCTCTGCCTCACGCCCGTTTGACGGTGAGGGCATTGCCGGCGAAAAGCTGACAATGATTGAAAACGGCGTCTTGAAACATTGGTTTCTTTCAGGCTCAGTTGCCCGTGAACTGGGGCTGGAAACCAATGGTCGTGGTGTGCGTTCCGGTTCAACCGTTGTGCCGTCATCAACCAATTTGGCTATTGAGGCAGGCGCACGTTCTCCGCAGGATTTGATGAAAGAGCTTGGCACCGGCTTTTATGTCACGGAAGTTTTTGGCCAAGGCGTTGATATGATCACGGGGCAATATAGCCGTGGTGCTTCCGGTTTTTGGATTGAAAACGGTGAACTGGCTTTTCCGGTCAGCGAAGTGACAATCGCATCAAACCTCAAAGATATGTTCCTGAATATGACTGCAGCGAGCGATCTTGATCGTTCTTACGGCACCGCAGCGCCAACGCTGGTAATTGAAGGAATGACACTTGCCGGTAGCTAAGCCTGACATTGAGACCAAAACCCCGCAGAGTGCTGCCACTGATAGCCGTGATTTACAGCTCATCCGTGACGCTGCGGCTGAAGCCGGTAAAATTGCTCTGAGCTATTTCAAGCATGACCCTGAGGTCTGGCTCAAAGATGGCAATTCTCCGGTCAGCGAGGCTGATCTGGCGGTTGATCGCTTTCTGCGAGAATATTTGCTGGATGCGTGCCCGGATTATGGCTGGATCTCTGAAGAAACAGCAACCGATCAGCAGCGCACTGATAAAACCCGCGCCTTTGTCGTTGATCCGGTCGACGGTACGCGTGCGTTTCTGGCCGGTGATGACCGCTGGTGCGTGAGTATTGCGGTTATTGAGGACGGCAAACCACGCTGCGGCGTGCTGGATGTGCCGGTACGCCAACAAGTGCTGAGCGCAGTAAGCGGACAAGGCGCTTTTCAAAATGATGTGCCAATCTTGTCGCATTTACCTGCCGAGGGCGGATTGCGGCATGTGGCGATGTCGCGATCACATTTTAATGAGCTGCCGGAAGGCTTTCGCAGTCAAACAGCATTTGCACCCTATGTGCCTTCATTAGCCTATCGTGTGGCCATGGTCGCGCGCGGTGAATTATCCGGCACATTTGTACGTGAGGGTGCGCATGACTGGGATTTGGCAGCTGCTGATCTGTTGCTTTCTGAGGCAGGTGGTAAATTACTGACGATTGACGGGCATGGTTTGACCTATGGTGAAAATACCAGCGCGCGCAATGGTAAAAAGCCATTCAGCCATGATGTGCTGGTTGCGGCAGTGTCAGACTTTGATGAAGAGATGTTAGCGGTTGTGAGGCAGCTTTTGTTGCGCTAAAGAAGGCCGTAAACAAGGCTGGATTGCCGCTGCAGTTCGGTTTTTAACGATAAATATAATCTCAGTGACAGGATTAGAACAATGACCGCATCATCTGGTGAAAACAAACAATTGCTGCATCTGGTATTTGGCGGCGAGCTGAAGACGCTGAATTCGATGGAATTCCGTGATCTGGACAAGCTGGATATTGTTGGCGTTTTCCCAAATTATGAAACGGCAAAAATGGCATGGAAATCCAAAGCGCAAGCCACAGTCGATAACGCACATATGCGCTATTTTATTGTGCATATGCATCGTCTGCTTGACCCTGCAAGCGCGATTGCCGAGGCAGCCCGCTCCGGCAATGCTGGTTAACAGGCACCAGCTGACTGTGAGTAATGAAAAGCCGGTAGCGCCCGTATCTGCAGAGACTGCTGCATCCGCTCCGCCTGAAAAGGCGGGCGGTAACGGGCTGGTGAAGCGTTTATGGCAGCGTATCCGTGGCCCGCTCTCACGATCTGAGCTGTTGAAGACGGCGTTGGTCGTCCTGATTTCCGGCTATCTCAAACTGGTTTATTACACCAATAAACGCATGCCGGGCTTTGTGCAGACGATCGCATCACAAAAAACTCACGCGCCTTATATTGTCACGTTCTGGCATGGCCAGCATTTGATGGGCACATTTGTGCGTGAAAAATCAGTGCCGGTGGTTGCTATGTTTTCGCGCAGCGCAGATGCCGAGCTGAATGCGCGGGTCGCTGAACATTTGGGATTGCAGACTGTGCGCGGTTCCGGCGGGCGCGCAGACAGTAATAATGCCGATAAAGGCGGGGCAAGAGCCTTGCTCACATTAAAACGGGCTTTGGACAAAGGTATCAGCACCGGCATGATTGCCGATGTGGCACATAGTCCGGTGCGTGAGGCGGGGCTGGGGATAATTTTGCTGGCAAAATTATCCGGACGGCCCATTCTGCCTGTTGCCTATGCTTTTTCACGCAGTATAATTCTGCAAAAAAGCTGGGATAAAACCTCTGTTCCTCTGCCTTTCGGGCGCTCTGCGGTAGCAACAACGGAACCGGTTTGGGTGCCTGCGGATGCTGATGAGGCGATGCTGGAAAGCAAGCGGCAGGAGTTGACGCTTAAACTTGATGCAGCGACTGAGAATGCCTATGGGCAAATTGGTCTACCTGTACCGGCGGGGCGTGGTTGCTAAAGCAGTTTCAGGAAAAGTGGGAACCGGTTTTCCGTTTGAGACTGCGATTAAATAAAGTGCCAGTTCAGTTTCAGGAAAAGTGGCAATCGGTTGTTCAAGGCGGCCATCCAATACGGATGAGCAGCTATTTGATGTGTATAATCTGTGACTTTAAAACTGGATGCCGATTTATTCGTGTATAAAGTCATAAGGCATTTGGTTCCATAGCTGTCATTTTATAAAATTCAACCCGCTACAGACTGCATGCCGATGCTTGGATTTGTATGAATTTTGGGTTTAGTGTGAAACTCTGGTGCGCATTCTGCATACCGGCACGGAGAATAAAGCATAATGAGTGAAAAGTGGGCCCGTACTGTTCTCCAGGTTTATAAAGCCGCCGGTTGTGCCGCCTATCCTCTGATCGGGCCTTATATCAGCTATCGTGTTTCACGCGGTAAAGAAGACCGCAGCCGTCGCAACGAGCGCTACGGGCGCACACAGATTGCACGCCCGCAAGGCCCACTGATCTGGATGCATGCGGCCAGTGTTGGTGAGTTTACAGCTATTTTGCCGCTGGTTGAGCATTTTTTAAGCCATAGTATCAGAATTCTTTTGACCACCGGTACACGCACCTCTGCAGGCTTGGTTGCCGAGCGTTTGGGTGACAGGGTTATTCATCAATATGTTCCGCTGGATTTGTTGCCTGCTGTGCGCCGTTTTCTTGATCACTGGCAGCCGGATGTGGCGATTAAATGTGAATCCGAAATTTGGCCAATGAGCATTCTGGAACTTGGCAAGCGCCGTATTCCGCAAATTCTGATCAATGGCCGTATGTCGGACCGATCTTTTGCAAAATGGAAAAAACACAGCGCAGTCGCTGAAGCTCTGTTTGAAAATTTTGCCCATGTGGTTGCGCAGTCTGATGCAGATGGCGAGCGGTTTCGCCAGCTTGGTGCGCGTCCGGTCACGATTTCCGGTAATCTTAAAGTGGATACCGATGCACCACCGGTCAATATGCAGGAGCTTGAGCGCTTGCAGCAGCAGATTGGCGAGCGCAAAGTCTGGGCTGCGATTTCCACCCATGACGGGGAAGAAGAGATTGCAGCCAATGTGCATACAATGCTGGGTACCCGCCATCCTGACCTGCTGACGGTTATTGTGCCGCGTCATCCTGAGCGCGCCGCTGCAATTCGCACACTCATTGAAGGCAAAGGTCTGGTTGTGGCGCAACGCAGCCGTGGCGAAGATATTACCCCGCAAACGGCGGTATATCTGGGCGATACGATTGGTGAAATGGGGCTGTATCTGCGTCTTTCGCAGATTGCATTTGTTGGCAAGTCCCTGACAGGCGAGGGCGGCCAGAATCCGCTTGAACCGGCTATGCTGGGCACAGCGGTTTTATCCGGCCGCAATGTGCAGAATTTTCGTGAATCCTATCAGCGCCTGATTAAAAATGGCGGCGCTAAATTGGTAAGTGATCACAATATGCTCGCGGGTGCGGTAAATTTCCTGTTCAATAATCCTGATAAATTACTGGCAATGACCGAGGCAGGTAAAAGCACTGTCGGTGATATGCGCGGTGCGCTTAACCGCACATTGATCGCACTTGAACCGTTTATCCAGCCATTGGTGGTTAAAACCCAGTTGTTCAATGCTTTCTCAGATCCAGCATTGCCGGAGATGAAATAAATGACCAAGCGCAGCGGTGCAGCTGACGCCGCTTCATTCTGGTGGCGCAAGCCTGACAGGCTGGATTGGCGGGCTGCTCTGTTGTCACCTTTGGCTGCGATTTATGGCGCAGTTGCACGCAAGCGCATGATGCAGGCAACGCCGCCGCAAATTGCCATGCCGGTTCTGTGTATCGGTAATTTTACCGTAGGTGGGGCGGGTAAAACGCCAACCTGCATTGCTTTTGCGCAGGCCGCCACGGCAGCAGGGCTTAAACCCGGTATTGTCTCGCGCGGCTATGGTGGCACCTTTAGAGGTGTGCATCTGGTGGATGGTACCAAAGACACTGCAAAATTGACCGGTGATGAGCCGCTTTTGCTGGCGCGCCATGCAATGGTTGCCGTTTCCGCGGACAGGTTTGCCGCCGCAAAAATCTTGCAACATCATGGCTGTGATTTCATCATTATGGATGATGGTTTTCAGAGCATGCGTTTGCATTATGATTATGCATTACTGGTGGTGGATGCGGTGCGCGGTATTGGCAATGGCAGGATTATTCCTGCAGGGCCGGTGCGTGCGCCAGTCATGACCCAACTGCAACAAGCATCGGCATTGTTACGCATTTCTCCGAACCATTTGCAGGGCGATGACGCTGCGCTCACTGTTATCCGCATGGCCGCCCGCGCCAATAAACCGTTTTTTGATGCCAAACTGGTATCGATTGCCCACCAGCCGGTTGAAGGTCAGCGCTATCTTGCCTTTGCCGGTATCGGTAATCCGCAGAAATTCTACTCCAGTGTTCAGGAGCTCGGTGGTGAGGTGGTTATCAACCGCTCCTTTGGCGATCATTACAGTTATAGGCCTGAAGATATCAGGCTCTTACTGAATGATGCACGCAATGCCGGACTTGTGCTGGCGACCACTGCAAAAGATTACGTGCGGCTCAGTCAGCTAGGCCATGCAGCGCAAGGTGACTGGCTGAAGGAAATTGCAGTTTTTGATGTGGAGCTGGATTTTGGCCGTGTGAATGTGCTGGAGCGGGTTATAAAAACAACGCGGCAAAACTATCTTGATCGCAGCCTGAAGCTGTAATGTAACATGTAAGTAGAAGCATTTCACATTCAGGTACTTCCACCTGAATGATATGACAATGCGGCATGTATCATAAGAACGGGTGCTGCTGACGAGCTTTGATATGACCCGCTCTTGTTGATCAGGTGTGCATTTCAGCCTTTGCTGCGCTGGCGCAGTTCCGGATTGCGTTCCAGCTCACGCTGATAGGAAATCAGGCCATTGGCATAAGCTTCCTGACGGGCAACGCTCCAATAGCGCAGATCATCCAGTTCAATCTTTTCGCTGGTCACGGCACAAAGCACATAAGAACCGGCCGCAACAACCTCATAATCGCCGTCGAGATAGCGCAGCTTTGCTTCACCGCTGCGGTTGCTGGCAAACATGGTCATAAAAAATTCTCCTGTAGAGTCCGGTCACTGTCAGGTCTGTTTACCTGCGTCCGAACAGACGTTCAATATCACTGAGCTTTAATTCTATATAGGTCGGGCGACCGTGATTGCAGGTGCCTGAGCCCGGCGTGGCTTCCATTTGGCGCAGTAAAGCATTCATTTCTTCGCCTTTGAGCCTGCGTCCGGAACGCACCGAGCCATGACAGGCCATAGTCGCTGCTACATGGTTGAGCATATCTTTCAAGCCGTTGGCGGTGTCATGTTCGGCAATTTCATCGGCCAGATCGCGGATCAGTTGCTGCACATTCATTTCGCCCAGCATAGCCGGCGTTTCACGCACGGCAACGGCTCCCGGGCCAAAACGCTCAACACTCAGGCCAAAGCGCTCCAGTGTTGGTGCATGGGCGGTCACACGTTCCGCATCTTCTTCCGGCAGGTCAATAATTTCAGGTATTAGCAGCATTTGTGCGGCCATCGGCTTGGTTTCAAGCGCGGTTTTCAGTGCTTCATAAACAAGGCGCTCATGAGCCGCATGCTGATCCACAATCACCAGACTGTCCTCAGTCTGTGCAACAATGTAATTGGCATGAATTTGCGCGCGTGCTGCACCAAGCGGCGCCCGCAGCAGTTCAGCCGGTGCATCGGTTTCAGCGGCGCGGCTATCTGCGCTGGGGGCGATAAACTGCGTGATCCCTGCTTGCAACGCCTCGCCAAAGCCTGCCTGAAGCCCACTTTGTGCAGGGTTGTTAAGCGCATTGCTGTCAAAATGCAGCGGGCGCTGTGCAGGATGCGCAGTTGCCGGTGACCATTCACTGCGCGGCGCCTCAGACCTGTAGCCAGATGAAGCTTGCCAGTGGCGCTGCGGTGTTGTGGTGGAGCTGTAAGTGTTTTGTGGCGTTTCAAACCCTTGCGCCTGAAAAGCTTTGAGCATCGCCTCGGCGCCGCTGGTTGCAGGGCGGATACCCGATTGCGCCAAAGCATGGCGTATGGTGCCAACAATCAGCCCGCGCACCAAACCCGGATCACGAAAGCGCACATCGGCCTTGGCCGGATGTACATTGACATCCACATAGGCGGGATCAAGCTGTAAAAATAACACGCCTACCGGATGACGGTCACGGGCAATCACGTCTGAATATGCCCCGCGCAGTGCGCCAAAAACCTGTTTGTCACGCACAGGGCGGCCGTTAATATAGGCAAATTGATGTAAGGAATTGGCGCGGTTAAACGACGGAATAGCCGCAAAGCCGGTGAGGCGCACCCCTTCGCGTTCACTATCGAGCGACAGCGCATTTTCGGAAAACTCAGTGCCAAGCACCTGCGAAATCCGCTCCAGCATAGCGGTGTCTGTTACTGTTTCACCCTGCGTGCAGGTTGCAGGCAATTCCAGCGTATTCCGATCCGGTCCCGCCAGCGAAAACCGGATTTGCGGAAAAGAAATTGCAATGCGTTTTACCACTTCGGTAATCGCAGTGGTTTCAGCGCGATCGGTTTTCATGAATTTCAAGCGGGCAGGGGTCGCGAAAAACAAATCGCTGACCTCAACAATCGTACCGCGATTGATGGCTGTGGGGCGCGGGCCTTCGAGATAACCGCCTTTAACCACCACCTCAAAACCGGAATCTGCATCTTGTGTGCGAGATTTAATGCTGAGACGGGCCACCGAGCCGATTGAGGGCAATGCCTCACCGCGAAAGCCAAGTGCACGAATATCATGTACATCATCTGTCAGCTTGGATGTGCAGTGGCGCGATACCGCAAGCGCCAGTTCATCCGCGGCAATACCGCCGCCATTATCGGTCACGCGGATGAGGTTTTTACCCCCACCGGCAGTAACAATCTCTATGCGGCTGGCACCGGCATCAATCGCATTTTCCACCAGCTCCTTGACCACACTGGCAGGGCGTTCAATCACCTCACCGGCAGCAATCTGGTTGATAATGGTTTCGCTTAAAAGCCTGATAGACATCGGGTGATCTGCCGCTTTGAGTGTTTCATAAAAATATGCGCGCGGACGCTGATAGCCCGCGCACATCACATCAGCCTTGTTTTTGCTGCTGCACAATGCCGTAAAGATTGGTGCAGCGGGTGCCGGAGCGGCAATAGGCCAGTACCGGTGCCGGTGCATCGGCCAGAGCTTGTGCCATCTCATCCACATTGGTCTGTGTCATCTGCCCGCCGACAACCGGAATGAAATAAATTTTAAGACCTGCATTTTCGGCGGCCTTAGCAATGGCAGCATATTCCGGCTGACCATCTGATTCGTGATCCGGTCGGTTGCAGATCAGGGTTTTATATCCCGCAGCCGCGGCAAGGCTGACATCTTCCGGTGTCAGCTGACCGGTAACGGCAAAATTTTCATCAATCGGACGGATTTCCATAAAGGCAGACCTCATTTCAGATTTGTATTTCAGGCACTAGAGCATTTCACAGTCAGGTTGAAACAGCTTGATAGATATGACAATGCGGAACTCTGAAATCTAGAGCGGGCACTGCAATCCAACCTGAACGTTTCCCGCTCTAGCATAACGTTGCATCTGTCAGCTTGAAAGCTTTTATAGTGTGTTGAAAGCGTGAAAACGCGTTATAGATCGGGCATAGGCTTATGGTAGTCATATAGCTATGCCTGTATGCTGTTGAAAGGGTGGGGAAATGCTGAAAGATCATTTGCCGGATGACAGTCTTATTGTTTTGCCGCCTGTAACCATTGAGGTCAGCAATATTATTCGCCGCCAAGGGGCGCTTAAATCTTCGTTGCGACAGGTGCCGGAAGAACTGCCGGTTGCGTTCTCCTATGCCGGTACTACCCATGCGGTAATGATGGCAAGCCCTGCTGATATCGCTGATTTTGCTGTCGGCTTCAGCCTGTGTGAGGGTATTATCTCCGACCCCGCGGAAATCGAGGCAATGGATATTGAGGTGTTTACTGCGGGTATTGATGTGCAGATGCAGTTGAGCGATCTCAAGCGCGATGCGTTGACCGCCCGCCGCCGCCATATGGCAGGCCCCGTTGGCTGTGGTTTATGCGGCATTGAATCGCTGAGTGAGGCAGTCCGGGATTTTTCACCGGTAGCAGAGACGGATTTCACACTCTGTGCGACGCAGATTGTGCAGGCGGCTGAGCAGATGTGGGATTTGCAGGTGCTGCATCGCACCACCAGAGCGGTGCATGCGGCGGGTTTTTATCAGGCATCGGGTATAAGCGGCAAGATTCTTGCTGTGCGGGAGGATGTAGGGCGGCATAATGCGCTGGATAAATTGGCGGGCTTTCTGTTGCGCGGCCAAAATGCAACTCAACCAGCCCAACCTGCACAGGGCGCTGTGGTTGTAACCAGTCGTGTGTCTCTGGAAATGGTACAGAAAACCGCAGCCATAGGCGCACCATTTATCATTGCGATATCTGCTCCGACCGCTCTGGCGATCCGTACTGCTGAAGCGCTGAATATTACGTTGATTGCGCTGGTGCGCGGAGAAGAGTTTGATATTTATACCCATCCGCAACGGGTAACAGCATAAAGTGAAACAGCCTGCTTTAAGAGCAGGCTGTTTCAACTTGATAGTGAAAATGCTCTAGTATTTAAGCTTCGATCTTGCTGTAAATATCCAGAATTTGCACGGTAGCATGCGCGGCTTCACGGCCTTTAACCACAAAATGTGTGTGGAAAAAATCGTGATGTTCTTTGCTGTCATGGTAATGATGCGGGGTCAGCACAACGCTTAGTACCGGCACATCAGTTTCCATCTGCGCCTGCATCAGGCCTTTGATCACTGCGTCGGAAACGAAGTCATGGCGATAAATACCACCATCAACCACAAAACCTGCAGCAACAATGGCAGCATATTTACCGGTTCCGGCCAGTGTACGTGCCAGCAATGGCGCTTCGAATACGCCCGGCACGTCAAACACATCAACAGTAATGCCATTAGATGTGAGTTTATCAAGCTCGGCAATATAGGATTTTCGGGCTTCATCAACAATATCCGCATGCCAGCGGGCTTGAATGAAAGCAACTTTAGGTGAGGATGGGTTGGTCAGGCTCTGGTTCATAGTTTCATCTCTTGATACTAGAATCAGGGCGCAAATTCACAAATACAGCCAGTCATCCGTCATGCGGATATACCAGCGCCTGTGTCTTTGCTCTCTTTCATCCGGACTATACCGTCGGCTCCGGCATCGCACCGGATCTGCTGACTCTGAGAGTAAACCCTCAGACGCTCGCGGGCTCAAAGAGCAAATGCTCTTCATACCGCCGGTGGGGAATCGCACCCCGCCCCGAGAACAACATCGCACGGTATTGCGCGACAGTTTTTTATAGCGTCTACCTGTGCATATGTCGAGTGCACAGTGCGTTTCTCTTATTTGCATCTATTGACGGCAGCTATGACGGGACTAACCAATGTTATTAATTATAGGCACGATACGGTTGCCGGCTGAAAATCTCTTGAAAGCCCGAGCGGCTATGGAGCGCATGGTGCTAGCGAACCGTGCCGAGCAGGGCTGTGAAGAATATAGCTATGCTCAGGATGTGCTGGAGGCCGGGCTGATCCATGTGAAGGAAATCTGGCACGATCAGCAGGCGCTGGATCGGCATTTCGCATCAGATCACATCGCTGCATGGCGTGCAGTATGGCCTGAGCTTGGCATGACTGATCGTGATTTGCGTGTTTATGAGGTCGGGCAATCGCGCGCAACCTGAATAAGCGCGGCAAAACACGAGGCGGTATTTCTGCTTGTTCCAAAGCTTTCCCCGATAGGGGGCTAAAATACAAAAAGCCTGCCGCGGATATCACGACAGACCTGTGTAGCGTTACAGACATAGATAATGCTGTATTTATTCAGCTTCAAGCATCACTCAGATCGCCGGCATCAACCATTATGCGCTTATCCAAGCGGCCTACGGCAAAAAATCCAGCCCAATCACACTGATGGCAATAGCCGTATTCAGTGTAATGATCATCATGGTATAAAAAATTGCGCTTTTGGTGATCTCAGTCATCTCACACCTCTACGCATCGGCCCCTTATCGATGCTCTGCTGTTACAAACTATATTCTCACCAAATGTAACAGTGTGTTACGAGGGGCGCAACCCAAAACCGAAAATTTCTGACTTTTTACGATCTTGAAGACGCGTCAGAGCCTTATAATGCGGCGTTTCAGCCGAATTTCAGTGCTGTTATTTTTGTCGGCTTCAGTTCACAATCCCTTGATTTTAAATTCAAAATTGAACAATCTTGCACACAATTTATTGCCTGTTTTAATTTTCGTGATAATAAATAATTGACGGTAAATATCGTTGTCCAACCAGCCCGAACGCAGCCTGATTGCATGGTTTTTGGGGCGGTGCATATCAATATTTTCACTCTGTAGCTTACTTAGATTCAGGATTCGTAACGTGAATCGCATCATTCCTCTGGTTTTGGCTGTGGCACTGTTCATGGAGCAGATGGATTCCAATGTGATTGCGACATCACTTGCGGCAATTGCTGCGGATATCGGCACCAGCCCGATTGCACTCAAGCTGGCGCTCACTTCTTATCTGGTTTCGCTGGCTGTGTTTATTCCTGTCAGCGGCTGGATGGCTGATCGATATGGTTCGCGCAATGTGTTTCGTGCGGCTATTGGGGTGTTTGTGATCGGCTCACTGGCCTGTGCTGCCTCAAATTCTCTGCTGAGCTTTGTTGTTGCGCGGTTCTTACAAGGCATGGGCGGTGCAATGATGACGCCGGTCGGGCGTTTGGTACTGCTACGCTCAACGCCGCGCAATCAATTGGTCAATGCTATGGCGTGGCTCGCCATTCCCAGTATGGTCGGGCCGCTGGTTGGCCCGCCTGTCGGGGGCTTTATCACAACCTATTTTAGCTGGCACTGGATATTTTTGATCAATGTGCCGATTGGACTTGCAGGCATTTATTTTGCAACCAAATATCTGCCGGTTATTGAAGTGCTTGCGCCACGCAGGCTGGATGTCAAAGGTTTCATATTGTCGGGGCTTGCAATGTCTGGCGTGGTGTTCGGATTGTCAGTGGTGAGCCTTCCGGCATTGCCGCCGGTGATTGGTATTGTAACTCTGCTCACGGGCGTGATTTGCACCCTATTGTATATTCGCCATGCTAGAGTGGCGGAAAATCCGCTGTTGGATTTATCCCTGTTTAAAAACGATGTGTTTCGTATTGCTGTAACCGGCGGCAGCCTGTTTCGGCTGGGTATTGGCGCGATTCCGTTTTTGCTGCCGCTGATGCTCCAGCTCGGTTTCGGGCTTAATCCGTTTCAATCGGGCATGATTACCTTTGTATCGGCTGCCGGTGCGCTATGCATGAAATTTGGTGCAACGCGCATTTTTGCTCGTTTCGGGTTTCGTAACCTGATGATGTTCGGCTCGCTGGCTTCGGCGTGTTTTATCATGCTGAACGGCTTTTTCACGCCGCAAGTGCCTATGGCTTTTATCTTGCTGGCTTTGCTGTTTGGCGGGTTCTTACGTTCGATGTTCTTCACGGGCGTTAATGCGCTGGGTTTTGCAGAAATACCTGATGACAAAACCAGTCAGGCAACGCCGTTGAGCGCTGTTGCGCAGCAGGTATCCATTGCGATGGGCGTGGCACTGGCGGGTGTTATTCTGGAACTAAGCACAACAATTCGTGGCGCCAGTCTGCAACTGACAGATTTTCACATAGCATTTTTCATTATCGGCGGCGTTTCCGCATTGGCATATTTTTCTTTCGTAAAGCTGAAGCCTGAAGCAGGGCAGGAGCTATATGAGCGCAAATTTGCAACAAGAATGAAGAAGATCAAATAATGACGCGCAAATAAAAAGGCGCGGTTTACTGCGCCTTTTTTCAGATATCGCCAGGAGATAATTATCTCAAATATCAGTCGTCAGCGTCAGTTTCATCTTCATTGCGGCCTTTGAAATCACGGGCGAGCAAATAAAGTTCAACCGATTCCGCACGCGATGCCGGTGGCTTCACATGATGTACAGAACGAAAGTTCTTTTTTAGCATTGTCAGCAATTCATTTTCTGTACCGCCCTGAAAGGTCTTGGTCAGAAAGTGGCCGCCGGGCTTCAATACGGAAACAGCAAAATCCGCCGCCACTTCACACAAATGCGCGGTGCGCAAATGGTCTGTGCGGCGATGGCCGGTTGTTGGTGCCGCCATGTCTGAAATCACCAGATCAGGTGCATCGCCAAGCGCTTCCATAATCGCTGCCGGTGCATCATCATCAAGAAAGTCCATTTTCAGCAGTGTTACGCCCGGCAACGGATCGACATCAAGATAATCAATGCCAACCACATGCGGGTGAATATCGTTTGAGCCAACGATTTTAGCCGCGATCTGGCTCCAGCCGCCGGGTGCCGCGCCAAGATCGATAATCTTCTGCCCTTTTTTCAGGATATTATAGCGCTCGTTAATCTCGGTGAGCTTATAGGCTGCACGCGAGCGATAGCCATCGGCTTTCGATTGCTGCACATAAGGGTCGTTCAGATGACGCTCCAGCCAGCGGCGTGAGGTCTCTTTGATCGTGCCAGCCTTTTTCTTTACGCGCACATGCAGGCCGCGTGTGCCTGCACCGCCGCGTCCGCCCGTGGTATTGCCGAATTTTGACTTGCCGGACTTGCTTCCAGAACCACTCATTATGACTGTCTGCCTTTTGTCTGACTGTCCCTGTAGGAACTGTTCTTCATATATGTTTCTTTCGCCTGATGAGGACGGCGATGACGCCATGCCCCATCGCGGGACATCAGCTCGGTTAATATGCCTTCACGCAAACCGCGATCAGCCACAAGCAAACGCTCGCTAGGCCATATCTGACGGATCGCGTCAAGAATAGCGCACCCCGCAAGAACCAGATCGGCACGGTCTGCACCGATGCACGGATTGGCAACGCGGGTTTTGAAATCCCAAGACAGCAATTTGGCTGTCATGTCTGTTACATCCTGAGAGCCCATCCACATACCGTCTACACGCCGGCGGTCATAGCGGTCGAGCCCGAGGTGAATACCGGCAAGCGTGGTCACCGTACCGGACGTGCCGAGCAGATGAAAATGCGTGCTGTTTGCCAATGCGCCAAGTTTGTTTCGTTCGCTGAAGTCGTTCAGCATCATCGATACATAGGCAACCATTTCGGCGTAATTTTCCGGCGTTACATCACGGCC
This sequence comes from Pseudochrobactrum mosebachae, assembly GCF_048914685.1. Classification (GTDB taxonomy): domain Bacteria; phylum Pseudomonadota; class Alphaproteobacteria; order Rhizobiales; family Rhizobiaceae; genus Pseudochrobactrum. The sequence goes on along the minus strand of NZ_CP128408.1, from coordinate 972,537 downwards.
ACCGAATTTTTCAGCCAAAGTGACAACACCAACAGGCAGTGAGGTCCAGGCGGTAATATGTTCTGCAAGCCGTGATGAGCGGCGGCAGGTCACATCAATCAGCGCTATTTCGGACGAGCCACCACCAATATCAAACAATACAAGCGCATCGGTTTCACGGTTTACCAGCGTGCCGCAACCCGAAACTGCAAGGCTTGCTTCAGTCTGCCGGTCTACGATTTCCAGCTCCAGCCCTGCTTCTTCGCGCACGCGTTCAAGAAACTCAACGCCGTTTATGGCAGAGCGGCAGGCTTCGGTTGCAATCAGGCGTCTGCGGCGGATATTTTTGCTTTCCAGCTTATCGCGACAAATTTTAAGGGCCTCAATCGCGCGGTGCATTGCCTGATCACTCAGGCGGCCGCTGGTGCCAAACCCTTCACCAAGGCGCACGATACGGGAGAATGAATCAACCACTCGAAACTGACCCGGACGGCTGGGTGTTGCAATCAACAGGCGGCAATTATTTGTGCCAAGATCAAGGGCAGCATAAAGTGGCGGCTCATAGGGCGCGACTTGTGGTTGCGGTATATGATTGCGCTGCTCGCTCTGGTCATGATGGCGCTGCGACGAGCCATTATTGTGACCTGAGGGATGGACGGCCTTCTGCGTATGAGATTGATTGCCATGGTGATTGTTGTGCGGGCGTTGTGTACTATTATCAATCTTTGCAGAACAGGCTCTGTACGCATGCCTGTTCGCAGATGATCCTGCCGCTGTCTGGCCGTTTACCGCAGCCTGTATTGCTGCCACATTGCTGTTCACAGCAGGATTATCCGGCGAATGCTTTTTACGACGTGGGCGGCGACGGCGGTTCGGGAGTTTTTTACCGCTCTTTTGTTCATCGCTTTTTAGTGTCTGCTCACCACGCGTTTGCGTATCAGCTGGTATATTTTTGCGAAGAGAAGAACGAGGTTCACCTTTCGCAGCGGAATGAACCATATCTGCGCTGGCAGGTTTGCCGTTTTTACGACGGCGCGCTCGTTTGCGCTGTTTTTTATCGAAGCGTCCTGATTCATCTGCCGCCTGTGACGGTGACAATGATCCGACAGGCAAACGGTTTTGCCGTTGTCCTGTATTGGGCGGTTCAGCGGAATCTTTTGTTCCTGCATTGCCACCCGACGCCCCGTTGATAGACACCCTTTGGGTGTGCAAATCGGGGTTCATCAAAATTTGTCCTTTTGGCACCGCGCGAACCGGTTAAGGACGCAGACATGGTGCAGGCTATTTCACGTTACCTTTAATGTAACAGCCCTTTGCCAAATTACCAAGAGGAATGAGAAATATGTGATCTGTGGAAAAATATATTGAAATCAGTGCAAAGAGGGTTTGCTTTTGTAAAAATTTCAATTATATCACCACCACGATGCAATGAGCGTCGCCGCTTCGCTCTCACTGAGCAGCGCTGCTGGGGAATAGTTTAATGGTAGAACGACGGACTCTGACTCCGTTAGTCTTGGTTCGAATCCAGGTTCCCCAGCCAATAAATATCAAGGACTTAGCTCCTCTTTTCCTTAAAACTCATGTCGCAGCCTCTGAAATTTGTCGCAACGTAACGTGTTGATTTGTAACGCGTTGCTACAAACGGCGGCAGCGGAACGCGACAAGGGCGCGACATAGATTCGGTCATTCAGCGTTTATTTTCATAATAAAAGAATCATCACATTTTTGTTTCCCACCGCCCTGCATCCACTGGATGGATTCCGTCAGCGTCAGGGCAGGGCGATGAGAATCGTATCTCCTCAGTTCGCCGGTGGTGATCGGCGTGTGTGGTGAACCCGACTGGCTATGCTCCAGTAACCTCCGGCTTAGAAGGCCAAAAGAAAGTCAATAATTACAGTGAAAGTTCCAATTTTCACCCCTCAAATTTGGGGTGAACAAAGGATGAAACTTGGAACTATTCATCACCGCTATTTCTGATGCGTTGCCGTCCTCTGCGTCTAGCTGCATCTGCTTGTCTTACGGTTTCTAAATCTACCGGTTGGTATGTCCGGTGGATGGCATTAGCAGACGATATTGAGTTTGCCATTTTGGCCGCTGTTTCGGAACTAGTTGCACCACCTGCCTGAGCTTCAATCGCTCCGGATCGCCTCATGTCGGCAAGTGTTCTTTTATCGCCTTTAAAACAAAGATCACGCACTGCACCGAAATCATCTGGCATAGTGAAACGTGAATAAACGGCTTTCGATCTATTCCGGAGAAGAGCACCGACCTCACAAGGCTCCATGATTAAATAAGTATCTAGCAGGGCTAAGGATCTGCGGCTAAGCGTTCCTATGGCTGCCCGACCCGACTTGGCTCTTTCCACGGGGAAATACCGGTTATCGCCTCGACCTTTTATTCCAGCGACTGTCAGACCTCTTAAATCAGCCGGTGAAAATTGGCTGTCCCACGCAAGTGCTATTGTAACGGCCATGCCGTGATAGCCAGTTCGCCATGCCGTCTTTACCAGCCGTACAGCTTCACCCTCACTCCATGCTGCGGATCGCGGGGCAGGCGCTGAGTTAGATATGCCTAATGATGGATCGGATTTGCCTGCGCAATATCCCATAGCATTGCAGACTGTCCACAAAGCCCGCCAGATTTTGATAGTTCTCCAAGCCTCACGATGTGAAACTGAATTGAATATCAAAGATCGGAAGCGGCTCAGTGCTTCCAGCGTAATTTCATTACTTGTGGGTGACAGGTCGCCAAATACGGGAGATATGCGTTTCCACGCTCTCTCCCATTCTTCACGTGTGCGCGGTTTTTTTGATAGCTTCCATTCATCCGTTGTGCGGTATCTGTCAAAAGCATCGCCGATTGAACGAGGTGGCCATGATGAGACTTGGTCTTGGCTTCGCCCTTGTCGATGGCGCTGCCACCGCTCATTCCATTGTGCTGCCGTTTCCCATGCATCGGGGCCATCAATGCCGCACCTAACGGCTGCGAAGCCGTGGGCACGCATTTCTTTCGTAGGCTGCCAATAACCGTATTTACCCTTTTTAACGACATAATAAGGGATATTGACGTTACCCACCCATTCTCTCCAATCGTGATGATACAAGCCCTATTGATGTGTCTTTGGCTGCAATTTTAGAAGCGGTTGTTTTGTGGCGCGATGAGCGCCATTCATCTATTGCATCAAGATCAAAATTTCCTGTGTCTGGATCTGATGGTGGAAAGCCTCGCGATAATAGCCTTGGTAATATAGCCTGGAAACGATCTATAGTAAGACCCAATCTTCTGGCGGCTTTTTCAGGTGGAATATCTTTAGGATCAACGATAAATCTAATGCTCATTCACCTGCCTCCAAATTCGGGGCGGCGGGGGAATGAGAGCATTTGGAAAGATTTAATCCAAAGCGGGGGATGATATTTGAAATATTAGACTTCATAACTTTACCCATGAGTATGAGAAGACAACCATGGCCATGAGAAAAGCAGCGGTTGTTGGATAATCTGACATCTATCTTATGCCTCAGTACTGCGACCGGCTGACAGAATAGTAACTGCATCTGCGATTATGAGACCCAGTTCTTTAAGTCCTGCGTAGCCGTTGTGGCAATTGACTGGATAGTCCTTGTCCCACTGAACCAGCAGCTCCGCTATTAGGGCTAAAATCTTTTCGCGGTTGCTTTGTTTATTTTCGGCGGCATTCACAAACGTTTGTAGAACTAGTGTCTGTACGGCAACGCGTTCCGGCAGGTTGTCGCCTGTCAGCAATGCTTTGTATGTTTCGATGATAACGCTGAGATTCACGGTGGTTGGCTCGGCTGTGTAGCTGACCTGCTCTTGGTCTTTAGAAACACTCATGCTGCGCGCTCCATATAACGTGGGCTTGCGCCATGATGTCGCCAAAGCGAACGCTGTTCATGACCCAGCGCGGAAATTCCATGCTGCCGTCTGGCTGATAATGAAATGCGACCTCATCAATGATCGGCTTCATGTTCTGAGTAGATGTATCCAAGCGATAAATCGCAATGGTTCGATAGCCTGCCGCTGTTATTGCATCGGCATAGGTTGCATCAGGTGTAAGAACCGGGTCGTAGTAGCGTGTTCCACTATATTCAGCGCGTTCAAATATGATGCGTTCATAAGCTTTCAATGGGATAGTCTGGCTAATTTGCATTGACACCTCTAATGGATTGCTCGTTAGAAATGACCACACGGTAGGTAATATCCGTTTTATTGCGGTCCATTCTACGGAAAGGTGTCGTATCGGTAGTACGGGATATATCCCGTGTCAAGCCATATGCGGGACATATCCCTTGAGTGGAGATGCAGTTATATGCTCGATTCTAAGAATCGTGCGTATGATACTTGCCATTAAATCAGAAAAATGGGTGAGGGGAGGCAATGTTTGCACTACTTTGGCATACATACGATCGCCGAGCCGTAAACAGTTTATCGATTTAGTTCTGGCGCTCCAGATAAGCGAAATAAAAATTCGCTATATGGTAGTCGTAGCAAAATTGTGCCTTTTTGGGCTATTGTGCCTGCAGTTATGCCTCGGCAAATAAGGCTTACGCCTCCCTGCGTGCGATTACAGATAGCATCAGGGCTATCAATAAATTTAGCATTGTGCAGCCCTAGAACAATTGCCGTCACACCGGCTGGTAAGGCACCTATTGGTTGAATTACGATTACACGAATTCCTGCTAGCCAGATGAAAGCTACTAATAAAAAAAATACTGGTAGCCCGATGAAAAGCTTACGCATTGAATGATCCTATAGATTACCATTTACATTCATCACGGAGAGGCTTGATCGCTGCCTCTAACCCCGTAAGGTCAAATGTTGCGGTAAATGCACTTTCATTAAATGGCGTCATACGGACGACCATTTGCTGTTTTCCAAGCATTTGCTTAATCATCGGAATAGATTTTCCACCCGTCCATAGTCCGAGGGAGCGATTATTTGTAGACTCTGACATGCCTATTATTTGGGCTTTATCGCTATCAAGGCGGTAGGTAACATCGCCATAGCCATTGTATTCGCTAGATGTCATATGACATTGGGTGTTTATAAACAGCGCTGTCTTTTGTTCTTGGCATCGAAGTATAAGGGTTATTTTATCGCCTTTATTCCAGCCGCAATTCACTATCTCTTCAGACGCAAGCTGAAGTGTTATGTTTTTGTCGTCTGTTAATTTTGATGTTGTGCTTGTAGGAGACCATTTGCCTGCTGTTTCAGTAATAAGTACAGACTTAGGTGTTCTTCCCGCCTCATTGTCGTAGCAAGCAAGACGATCCAGATCGTTTTCTGTTTTAATGCATTTGCTATTTTCAGCGCTGCTCATTGAAGTTAACATGAGCAAAACGGCCCCCGCCGTTAGAAAACCCCGCATAATGTATCCTTATATATCTAAAATTGTACGACGCACTTTTCCAAAAATTTGAGGTGTGTTTCCTTCTCTCGGGAAAATAGGTTCGTGCTTTGGATTGCTCGATACAGGTTCAAATCTATCTGGATTTGAGCGGTATCGTTTATAGGTTGCTCGCCCATCATCATCGAAAATGATGTAGCACGCTCCAGGGAGTAGCTTTGAATCGCGTCGATTAACAAGAATTATAGAATCCGGCGGTGAAATTCGATCCATAGAATCTCCTTCCACGCGTAAAGCTACCCAGTCACCAAGCGGTAAATCAGTAACGCGCATAGTTGGGAAATGATCGAGCGTGTCAATGACGCAAGTATCTCTAAAATTTCCGGCACTGACCATTGAAATAATCGGTACCGCTATAGCATCTTTGTCTTCAGTGCCGAATGCTAGCCACTCCGGTGAAGTATTCAAAACAGCTGCAACCTTTATGAGAGAATCGAGACGAGGTAAACCTTTCGCACGTAACCAGTCACGGATCAGATCAGGGCCGTGGCCAGAAGCTAGGCCGACAGCGCGCATAGATATTTTTAATTCATCTATACGCTGCTTGACGCGCTCAACGATCTCTTTTTTTAGGTTTTCTGTCATGGCGGGATTATTCCCGTAAAAGAGTTTGCATTCCAGCGGGACATAACCCGTTGACAAATGCGGGACATATCCCGTATTTAGTGCAAATGAACACTGTTGATGCATTCTTGTCCCTTATCGATACATATTGTTCTTCGGTAAAATTAGCCGAGGCAACGGTTTCGTCACGGCTATTCAATGATGGAAAGCGTATAGCGGGAATACGCGGCGGCTCTGATATCGGCGTACGTCGATTACAAGTTGCATTTCATTGGTTTTCAGATCACTGGCCTGAAGGCGTCGACTGGCCAATTGACATCCCTCGACCTAAGTGTGCAGTGATTTCCTTTAGTGAATCCTTAGAAATAAATGAGGTGGTGCAATGATCCTGCCCCCTCAACAAACACACCATCCACGTGCCTGTCACGGAAATCCCCCGTTTAAATCTTTCCTGATCCTCTGCCGCTTCCTCCCACGGCAGATGTTGGCCTGCCTTTGCGCTTTTTTCCCTCTGAGCGCGAAGGCAGGTGTTTTTAAAAATTTAATTGACGCCAGGAATATTAAGCGTTTAAAATTATCACAACGCCCATCACCCAACGCCTGGGGGCGGAGAAAAGCCTGCCAGAGAGATTCTACCCCCGTAGCTCTTGAGATAGGCTTTTTCTTTGAGGTGGCGCTATGAGCGCCCTTCGTCCCACAAGCGAACAACAGCGTCGGCAATTGAAGGCAACTGTACGTCGTTTGCTTGAACTCGCTGGCGGCGTCACAAGCTTTGAGCATGTGACCAGGGTTAAAGCGCCGGCACTTTCCAAATATGGCTCTCCTGATGATACGGCAGCACATATACCGGTCGATGTGGCTATGGATCTGATGCTAGATACCGGTTCAAACGGTATTGTGTCAGCCATGGCTGCAATGCTTGGTTATAAGCTTGTCGCACTTGAATCTGACGGGCAGGGCGCTGTTCTTCCGACGATAACCGATATTGCACATGTTGTGCGCGATAGCAGCGATGTTGTCGATGCGCTAGCGCATGCGCTTACCGACGGTAAAATATCGGCTGCCGAAGAGCGTGAGATTTCTAATAAAATTGAAAAGAGCGTGCAGGATCTGCGTGCCATTCAGCGCAAAGCGAAAGAGGCTGCGACTGGTGGTGCTTCATGACGCGCCGATTTCGCATGCACGGCGCAGAGCCGTTTGTTTCTCATTCCCGATATGGCGCGGCGCGTTCCAAAGCCGTGCTTAAAAAATATCCCAACCATGCAGACCGGCTGGCACGGCTGACTGTTGAAGGCCGCTTGCAAAAGCACTGCCTTGCGCCCGTGCGTACCGATCTCAAGCGGAGGCAAGATCATGACTGATGAAATTACAATGGAAAGCTCACAGACAATTGCAGTCGGTCAGCTTCGTGCCTTCATCGAGCGCATTGAGCGGCTTGAGGAAGAAAAGAAGACGATTGGTGATGACATTAAAGAGGTCTTTGCCGAGCTGAAAGCCACAGGTTTCGACAGCAAGGCAGTGCGAACCATCATTCGTCTTCGCAAAATGGAGCCGCATGAGCGCCAAGAGGAGGAAGCAATGGTGCAGCTCTACATGGATGCGTTGGGCATGGTTTAAGCGGGGAGATGATGATGAATACAACTTATGACGCATATAATCTTGCGCCAGTGTCTGTGTCCGTGAAGGCGAAAAAACCTATTAAACGCGAGGCTCCAGCCAAGGCCAAGCCTTCTGCTTATCCGGCGCATCCGCTAGCTGATCTGTTTCCTATGATTGCGGAAGCGGAGCGCATAATGCTGGCCGATGATATTACCGCGCACGGGCAGCATGAGCCGATTTTGTTACTTGAAGGCATGGTGTTGGATGGCCGCAACCGGCAATGGGCTTGTATTCATACCGGAATCGCGCCGGTTTATGCTCAATATACTGGCGACAATCCGTTAAACTTCGTGCTTTCCAAGAATTTACATCGCCGTCATTTGACTGAGAGCCAGCGTGCTCTCATAGCAGCGGCCATTGTGGATTGGGAGTTTGGTATCAATCAAAATACGGCTGATAGTGCAAATTTGCCGACCCATCGTGCAGCCAAAGCGTTATCAATTTCTATCCGCGCAGTGTCGTCTGCAAAGCGTATTCATGAGCATGGTTCTCCAGAGCTGCTCGCCGCTATCCGTGAGGGCCGCGTGTCAGTGCATGCGGGTGAGGCGCTCTCAGAGCTGCAGCATGCTGAGCAATGCAAGGTTCTGCGCCAAGAGCAAAAGCAGATTGTTGCCAAGGCAAAGGAAATCCGCACCGAAAAGCAGAAGCTGAAACACACAATTCGTTTAGCGCATATGGCGATTGTTGCGAGCGCTGGCAAAGCGACCGCACCTGATCAGCTGTTGAGGCGCTATCCGGTATTTTATGCCGATCCACCTTGGAAGTTCAGCGTTCGATCTGAGGAAACCGGCGGTGATCGTAGTGCAGAAAACCATTACCCGACCATGGAAACGGATAAAATCTGTCAATTGATGGCGACACTAGGCAATCCGGTTGCAGATGATGCCGTGCTGTTTTTATGGGCAACAAATCCGATGCTTCCACAGGCTTTACAGGTCATGGAAGCTTGGGGCTTCCAGTATGTTCATCATTGGATCTGGGACAAAGCCGTTGCCGGAACTGGTTATTGGGGACGCGACCGCCATGAGCTGCTGTTGATCGGCAGGCGCGGCGATGTGGTGGCGCCACTGCCTGGCACCCAGCCTGAGACAGTGCACAGCGAGAAAAAGGGGCGGCATTCGGCCAAACCTGCATTTTTTGCCAAGCAGATTGAAAAGCTTTACCCGGGCGTTCCACGATTAGAAATGTTCTGCCGCACACCACGTGCCGGCTGGGATGCATGGGGATATGAAGCGGGAGGCGCATCATGATTGTCGCATCCTATCGCAATACAGAGAGAGGCATTCGCGCTGCACGTCATAACTCAGTCGTTTTGCCTTTTATTGCGCCCGTTAAACCGCACTTGTTTGAGACCGATTATTCATTGGTACCACTGGCAGCGCGCAGATTTGAACGATTTATGGATGCTGTCCGTGCTGAATTGGCCGCTCGCCACCTCATCAATGAGCAAAGCCGATATCGCGCGAATTTCGAGCGGATCGTACAACGGTTAAGTCGTGTCTTTCAGGTGAGCATAGTTGATCTGCACTCGGCACGATGCGACCGAAAGGTTTCGCAGGCCCGACAGGCGATTTACTATTGGGCATGGAGGCTGACACGGCTTTCCTCACCTCAAATTGGCAGGCGGCTCGGCAACCGCGATCACACCACAGTTTTGCATGGGGTCTCCGCCTATCAGCGCAAGCGGGCGCAGATGGGACGGCACCTTCGCACATTAAGGAAGGGCGGCTGATGAAATCGCGTCCGGTCTATTACGATATTATCGCGGTCATTCTGGTTACACTTGCGGCCTATGGGCTGCCGCTGGGCTATCTCTGGCTGAAGTTTGGGGGCTGGTTATGAAACAAGACAGCCTTGAACTGCGGAAAATCAGAGACAGGCACAGCAGCTTAGGCGGGGCTGAATGGCTGTTATCATCCAATGGCGAAGTGACGATTGTTGAGGCGCGGACAGATGGTGAGCCGAATGAGGTTGCACGCTTTCATCGCAATGCCACGCCGGATGAAATCGACTTTTTTGCCAATGCACCGCACATGGTGACGTTTTTGCTCGGGCTTGTTGATCGCGCCATTGCAGCGGCACGCAAGGCCGCGCCGCAGGCTCCAGATCAAGCGCCAGGCAAGACTCTCAATTATGCGGCAGAAGCAGCCATGAAATGTGAGGAGGCCGGTTTCCTAGCTTTCCTTGAACAATGCCACGGGCTTGAACGGCCATTGACGCAAGATCGGGCGGCACAACGGTTACGCTCGCTGTTTGGCGTTACATCCAGAAAAGAGCTGAACAGTAACAGCGCTGCTGCTCAGCGGTGGCGCTCGCTGCGTGGTGATTACGATGTATGGCGGAGGGACGCGCAATGAGTGATCCGGTTAACAATCCAAAGCATTATACCAGCCATCCATCAGGCGTTGAGTGCATCACTGTCACTGAGCATATGGGCTTTAACCTCGGCAATGCGCTCAAATACATCTGGCGGGCTGATTTGAAGAATGACGCGATAGAAGATCTGAAAAAAGCACGTTGGTATATTGATCGTGAAATCTCCTTACGTGAGCGGGGGGAGACGAAATGAGCATTGCAGTTATGTCCCGTCTATTCAAGGTTCAGCTAGGTACTGCAGGACGTAAAATGCTGGCTATTCGTTTGGGCGATTTTGCGGACGATGAAGGACGTGGTATCTGGCCGTCAGTTGGACGACTTGCAATTGAAACAGACCTGTCACCACGCCAAGTTCAGCGATTGCTGGCCGATTTTGTGACGGAAGGCCTGCTTAAAATCATCAAAGAAGGTGGCGGCGGACGCGGTACAACGACACGTTATGACTTCGATATGGATGTGGTTGAGCGTCTGATTATTGAACAAAAGACCAATATTAAGGGTGACACCATGTCACCCTTAGAAAATCTTAGGGTGACATCCATGACAGTTAAGGGTGACATCCACGACAGTTTAGGGTGTCACCATGTCACCCAAACCGTAATAGAACCATTAGATAAACCATCAATTGAGAGAGAGGTGCGCGAAAGCAATTTTGAAAAAGATCAGGTTGATGAACATTCGACCGATGATCCTTCAAAGTTTGAACGGCGCGTCAAAAAGATTGCTCACGACACACAGTGGCACAATTGGGCAAAATCTCCGACTGAATGGGCTGTGAAGCAATTTGCCAAGCTCACTGATGCGGAGCGTGCTGAGGCTGAACAGAAAGCGATGGCTTATGCGCGGCACTGCGGCAAGCAAGTTGTTCCACTCAGTATATATTTCCGAGATCGTAAGTGGGCAGACCTGCCAGTAACTGTGCTTCAGGCACTGGAAGCGGATGAGGCAAGATCATCTGGTGTGCGTAAAGCTGCTGCACCATACGGCAAGATGTGGGGTGCAGGCCGCATGGCAGAGTTGGTGGCTGGTGCAAAGCCGCTCACGCGTCCATCAAAGTTCATTGAGAGCATGATCTTGCAGGGCGGTGACGTGGGCGCACGTTACAAACGTGATTGGCTAATGAAGGCAGGGTTTCCAAAGGTTGTCGAAATGCACGAGGCGGCAAAATCTCGTCGTGGTTATATCGTCGATGAGCGGTATCTCGCTGTTTGTGATCACATGGAGCAGGTGCGGGTAGGCGGAGATCTATGGGCGCAATGGCGTGATCTACATGAGAAAAATGGCTGGTTGTGGTTCGACGAATGCGATGTGCCTGAGTGGGTTTGGTTCCCTGCAGGCGGAGCTGAGCTGCTAAATGATTTTAAAGAAATGCTTTCAGAGGTAGTGAAATGATGATGCCAAACAATAAAGCTTTTGAAGAATCACGCATCCTTGAAACGGCAAAAAGACTGGATGAACGCAACCCAGACCGAATCAATAAGCGCATGCAGGACAAGTTTTTGGCTATTGCTGCAGGTGATGAACAATCGAACAAGCAGTGGTTTGTTCTTCGTACTGCTCACAATAAAGAAAAAGATGTGAGTAATTCTGTTCAAAGCTTTGGCATTGAGGCCTGGTTGCCCGTCAAAACCCAGATGCGTTCTGTCAAATACACCATGAAAAAGAAGCCCGTTGAGGTGCCAGTTTTTAGCGGATATCTGTTCGTAAAAGTGGTGCCTTGTGCTGAAAGTTGGGTTGGATTATCGCGTATTAAGGGAGCCGTTTCTTTGATATTTGGACAACAAGGCGCACTTGTAGTCAGCGATCAATATATGAGTGATCTCAAGTGTTTGACTGACGTTGGCTTATTCGAGACTTCAAGATCAATACCACGTTATGAGAGCGGAGAGCGGGTGTCATTCCCTGTAGGGCATGGGGGTGTATTTGAGGGTGTTATTGATGGCTATGTTGGTACTCGGGCAGTACGTGTTCTTTCCTTCATATTCGGGCAGGAAAGAGTAATCGAAGTGCCTCTTGCCAATTTAATAAAAGCAGCATAGCTCTTTTAGCAGGGACGACCTGTGGACTGTGGAGCGTAAAGCTTCCGACACGGTGAGCAGTATAAGTCGGCATTTACCGCATTGAGCTCCCCACGGATCCCGGAGAAGCGACTGATAAGATCAGCAACCGCTTCTCCCCAAGTGCGAAGCTATGAGCGAATTTCTTCAACTCAGAAAATCCAATTATGCTCAACGTCACCTCATCATTGAGCGGCCCGTTGCAATCAGATGGGCCGGCTGCATATCTTAACTTTGATACGAGCAGCTGGGAGCGGGAGCTTAATCGCTTTGAGCGTGAGACTATCCCGAAAGCCATGATTATTGCTTTGAACCGCACAGCTGCTGTTGGCCGATTGGCCGTGCAGGATGAGATGGAAGCCAAGCTTGATCGCGTCACTCCATTTGCTAAGCGTGGTGTCGCCTATGAACAAGCGAGCAGCTCCAAACTATCAGCAGCTGTTATCATTGCAGGTAAATCATGGGCTAAGAATTCAACACCGCCGGCCAACTATCTGACACCGCAATTCTTTGGTGGTCAGCGCAATCTTAAATCCTTTGAGCGGCAGCTGATCAGTGCAGGGCATATGACTAAGGGGCTTTATGCGGTACCGGCGCGCGATTGTCCGCTTGATCAATATGGCAATGTTCGTGTGGCTTTGATTGTACGGATACTGGCCGACCTGCAAATTACGGAACGAACAGCAGGTTATAACCGCAAGCGTACCGAGGCATCTACCAGGCGCAATGCCCGCTATAAGAACGCGCGGTTCTTTGTGCCAGAGCGCGGATCACATTTGCACCCGGGGGTATGGCAGCGAAACCCGATCGACAATTCAATTAAGCCAATGCTGTTGTTTGTACGCATGCGCTCTTACACGCGAACCATAAACTTTCACGAGACAGTGCAGCGGGTGGCAGAAGAACGCTTTGGGCGATATTTTGCTGAGGCAGTTGGCAAGCTCAGTCATAGTTAGGGTGATCAAATGCAAATTGAATTAGATTTGGTGCGTACCATTCTTTTGCATCTTGAGGCTGAATATTATGGGCATGCTATTACTCAGATTATTTTACCAGAGTGGACAGATGATCAGATTATATACCATGTCTGGTATCTGGGGTGGGCTGGTTATATCTCAGTGCGGATTGATACCCTGCCTGATTGTTCAAAGCCACTTAAACAGAGAATGGTATATTTCATTTATAGCCTGAACTTAACTGCGCATGAGTTTGCGCAAGATACCCGGTGCCATAAACGTTGGATGGATATCAGGGCCATCGCTTTTGATCTTGGTGTTGATGGGCTTCGGCATGTACGATCTATCGCCTCTGCTTATGTCAATGCACATATTTCCAGCGAGCTGCGTATTGTGCCTGATCGGCATCAATGAAAGCGATGAACCACCAAGCCACTAGACCAATCCGGTTGCTCAGGCCTTTCCCAACATTTGGGGTCCTTCCTGACGCATGTTGGTCACGGGTATTTCGCACCGCAGGTCTTGGTCAGTCTGAGCCTGAATTTGAAGCCTAAAGTCGAGGGCTAAAGAACTAAAGTCGAGCTTTACGATATCCTACTACCACTGAGGGTTCTCGAATGATGGTTAGTATTATTTATAGGATTTGTGATGCGAGTGTTTGTGTTATGGCTTTAATTTTTGTGGTATTTTAGATGGATAGCCACTTGGTTCCATGTTCATCTCATATGATTGTGTGCCGGTGTTCAGCAGCTACACAAAAGATATATGAAACACTAATGAAAACGCTAACTCGGTTTTGAATTATTTTTCAGTGGTAACATTCAATAACCAGTCAGGTTGCATTACAATCGGAATAGCTTGTGTAAAAGTGCGTAAATAAGTTAATGAGCTATCTACGCACTTATAAAAGCGGTCCCTATGGTTGTATTTCTTGACGGGTCGGTTTGCATTCTGACGAGCGCCTTCCAGAGCTATAAAGGCGTCCCTCTTGCTGGACCTGCTGCAATGGCGCTGTGAAGATTGCTTGAATACCCTCTGGGTTAAACGTCATATCCGAGCCGCCACTTCCTGACAAACCCATGCGTATAAGCCTAGAACCAAAGCCTTTTGTTTCTGGCATGATTACGGAAGGCCCATCGCGCTCAGTCCATTCTAATTGTAGGAGTTGCACACTGTTTTCGAGTGTAATTTTCCAAGACAGATCAACGTACCCTTGATCATTAGATAATGCCCCGTATTTCATCGCATTGGTGGTGAGTTCATGAATGAGGAGCGAAGTGGACATTGCAGCTTTGGGGCCAATCATGATTGGTTTACCGCTAATATTTATTCGATTTTGTACGCCCAGTGCAAAGATAACAGCCTCAACTATTTGCTGAACAGTGCCATTCGATGTAGCACCCAAGCGTAATACATCGTTCGCACTTGCCAAAGCATGTAGTCTTCTAACAAAAACCGGAAGGGCTTCGTTTATATTTCGACGTTTAAAGGTTTGAGTAGCCAATGCTTGAACAACGCTAAATGTGTTTTTTATTCTATGGGCTAATTCCGAGTTTAATACAGCAGCATTTTTAACGGCTTCAACCTTGGCTGTCATTTCAATAACGGTATCAATCATGCCGAGAACTTTCCCTTCCTCATCGAGGATAGGGCTATAGCAAAATGTAAAATAGCACTGTTCTGAATATCCATACCTATTAATAGCTAATGGAAACTCTTCAATATAGGTCGCTTCACCTCGAAATGCTTTTTCAACAATTGTCCCAATTTCATTCCAAGATTCCTTCCAAATCACATCGAATGGCTGCCCCATCACGCTGTGCTTTTCGCCCAGAATTTCACTGAAAGCATCATTGTATAGAGTTATATAATGCTCCCCCCATACAATTGCTTTGGGAAAGCGTGAAGCTAACATCATCTGTACAGCTGTTTTTAATTGTATAGGCCAGAAAGCTGGCTGTCCTAATGGGTTTTTATCCCAATCTAGGCTTCTAATAAGCAATGAGGATTCGCCCGTGTCGGGCAAGAAATAAAGCTCATTAAGCAATGGCAGTCTCCAAATAATAAAGATAATCAGGGCGTCAAATTTCCAATTCGTCCCTTAATAGGAGCTGGCGCTTTATTTATATTAACACGTTGCAAAACAATAAAAAAGCGGCTCAAAAGTCTCCTTTGATTAGACTTATCTAATAAAGCTCACGCTCTTTCGCTATGCCGGATCTTGATCTTTACCAAATACTCCTCTTTTATAAGAGCCTTGGTTATCATTGATACACGTTTGCGCTGCACATCATGTGGAATGTTCAGGTTCAAAGCATGGGTACCCGCCTTTCTTACTCAATCATGCACTCGTGCAGATTCCTTGTTTGACCTACTATTAACAACGCCGCTGATTGCCTCGCTCTGGTCAGTCGTAAGACCGTCAGCAACGCCTTCCCCCAGGCGGTTACTTCCATTCCATCACAACCGGAGCATGGTCTTGATGGCAGGATCAGTAGTATAGCCCAATACTATGCAAAGTCAGAGCTATCCGAGGCGTCTGCAATCAATGTTGCTTGAGTAAGTCATCGAAGTTGAAACCAAAAATCAGGGGAATAAAATTCCGGCTGTGACTGAGGGAAAGCGATTGCGGCTATGCTGACAGATCAGACGCTGAGCAAAGGCGAGTTTGCGAAGCTAATCAATGTTTCTGCCGGTCGGATCTCGCAATATATTGCCTCAGGCCAGATTGGCCCTGATGCGCTGCAGGGCGAGGGACGCAGTGCGCGCATTGTCGTCGATCGGGCACGGCGCCAGCTCAATGGCCGACTGGATGTTGCGCAGCGTGTCGGGCTGAATGGTTTGAGCACACGCATAGCGATGGCACCGGTTGAGCAAGCAGATAACGCTCCGCTGCTCCAACAGCCCGATAAGCGCCCGCTTGAGACGTTCCAGACACAAAGCGATCTGGTTGCAGATCAGATTGCACGCGAAAAGCTTGAGCAAGCCAAAATGGCAACGGCGCGGATCAAGCGCGAGGAGGCCCTGGCCTCAGGTCGGTTTATTCTGGCTGATGAGGCAAGGTCCGAGCTGACACGCGGGGTAGCTATGGCTTACCGTGTCATGGAGGGTGGATTGTCTGATATGGCCACGCATCTGGCGGGACGGTTTGAACTCCCGCAGCGCGATATTTTACATCACCTGCAGCAGGCGTTTCGCAAAGTGCGTGAACGCGCAGCGCAAGGGTTTGCAGAGCAACAGGCAATGGTGCCGCAAGTGTTAGATGATCCTGATCTGCTTGATGAGGGGGATCACCAGAGCGATTGAATGGTTGGTTGATGACAGCGCTTTGCAATCCGGCATGGCTGACCTATTCGATATTAGCCCAAGCCACATTACCGCCGCCACCGGTTGATTATCTGGCTTGGGCAAAACAGAATATTGTATTCTCCGATCGGATTACGCAGTTTCCGGGGCCTTACAATGAGGCGCTGTTTCCGTTCTTCTCAGAAATCCTGAAAGCGATCTCACCGGAGGATCCGTGCCGGATTGTGACGATCTCCAAGTCGGCGCAGGTGGGTGGTACGGTGCTTGCCAATATCTTTACGCTCGGCACTATGGATATGGATCCGTGCGACTTTCTCTATGTGCATCCTACAGAAGAGAATGCGTCGCGTTGGTCTAAACAAAAGCTGATGCCGCTGATCCGTGAGACTACGGCCTTAACGGCGCTGTTTCCGGAAAAAAGCCGGGATGGTGGCAATTCTATCCACTACAAGGAACGGGCAGACGGGCGCGGGGCAATTCAGGCAGCCGGTGCCAATTCTCCTTCTGGTCTGTCGATGATTTCTCCCCGCAAGCAAGTGCAGGATGATTTGTCGAAATGGCAAAACAATGATGCAGGTGATCCGGAAAGTCAGGCTGAAAGCCGCTCGAAAGCGTTTATTGCTGCCAAGATCTTAAAAATCTCTACGCCGCTGATTGCGCCTGGTTGTCGGATTAGTACGAATTTTGAACGTGGTACGCAGGAGCGCTATCATGTGCCATGTCCTCATCCCCAATGTCATGCCTTACAGCCTTTGGAATGGGAGCAGATGCGCGATCATATTGATCCGGAGCATCCTGAGAAAGCGAGTTTTT
Source organism: Pseudochrobactrum mosebachae (assembly GCF_048914685.1). Taxonomy (GTDB): domain Bacteria; phylum Pseudomonadota; class Alphaproteobacteria; order Rhizobiales; family Rhizobiaceae; genus Pseudochrobactrum. The sequence goes on along the minus strand of NZ_CP128408.1, from coordinate 955,403 downwards.
ACTGCGTCAAATGTGGCGGGGAAATCAAAGAGCATCACCGTGCGTGGATGGTTGCCCCTGAGAACGGTGCAAAATGGATTGCCAAATATCCGGAGCGTGCGCGCTATCATCGCTCATTCCATATTTGGGTTGCGTATTCACCGCTTGAAAGTTGGGAGGCGCTGGCGCGTGCTTATCTCAATGTGCAGCGCGGCGGGCCCGATGATAAGGGTAAGAAGTCAGGCGCTGAGCAGGTGTTTTTTAATGACTGGCTTGGAGCGCCATTTGAAACGGATGGTGAATCGATTGGCTGGGAGGTGCTGCGAGACAGAGCGGCACAAACCGGATTGCAGCGGGGCATAATACCACCTCAAGCCCTGATCCTGACGATCGGCATTGACGTGCAGGGCGATCGTGTTGAGTGGTTGTTGGTTGGATATGGCAAGAACCGTTACCGTGTGGTGATTGATCGCGGATTGTTTGACGATAATACCGGACGCAACCTACCGGGCTTTACGGCTCATTCCGGTCATATCTCAGAGCCTGCGGTGCAACATGCTTTATCGCAGCTTGTCAAACGGGACTGGCCAGATTGCTGGGGTAACCGGCGCAAGACCGATCTGGTTGCCATTGATGGTAACGCCTATACAGAAGATGTCTGGGAGTGGGCGCGCCGCCATCCGATTACCGATGTTATTATGGTGCGCGGTGATAAGCGCGAGGCGGCACCAATGCTGTCGCAGGTTAAAAAAGAGAAAGACAAAAAAGGCAGGCCGCTCAAATACTCACGGCGTTTCTTTAACTTCAATGCTTCTGTGATGAAGGCGGGTCTTTACCGCTCTTATCGCAAGGAGGATCGTGAGCAGACGGGCTATATCGACTTTGTTCATGGCTTGGGCGATGATTTTTTTGAACAGGCGACATCGGAAGTGCGTGTGCAGCATCGCGGGCGTGACGGTCATCCTTATTATTTATGGGATCTGCCGGCAGGCAAGCGTAATGAAGCGCTGGATATGCTCAATCAATCGCTTGCTGCCTCTCTTCGTCTTGGGATTAATTACTGGACAGAGGATGAGTGGGACGCCTTAGCTGAGCATCTGGCGCAAGAGGCGCCACCCGCTCAGCTTGATCTTGAAGATCAATTGTTACGCCGTCCTGATGCGCGCAATGTGACATCAACCACGACAACAACCACGACACCCTCAGCTTCAAGTCCGCGCGTTACAACAGCACAAAACCAATCACCCTTAGTGAATGCGGCGATAGCACGGGCGCAAGCGCGTGCTGCACGGCGCGGCTGATCGGAACATCATGACAGACAGATCCATATTAATGGCGCGTCTTAGCGAAGCTGAGACGGCGCTGCATCAGCTTATTGTTGGCAAGACCACAGTGCAGCTGAGCTATCAGGGCGAAAGCGTAACCTTTAGCAGTGCTGATGAGGGCCGGTTGCGGCTTTATATCAGCGATCTGCGTGCGCAACTCGGGCTTGGCGGCACGTCGCGAACCCGTGCCCGTCGTGTGGTGTTTGGATGAGTGAGACAATCATACTTGATGGTCACGGCCAGCCGATGCCGCCTGAGGTGCGCCTAGCAGCTCGCAAGCGCTACGCGATGAATGCGGCTTATCAGGCTGCAGGCTCTGATCATTCATCGATGGCTTCATGGCGCCCTGGCACATTCTCAGGTCAGGCCGCTTTAACGCTGTCGCGTGATGTGGTGATTGACCGTGTAAATGATGCGGTGCGCAACAATGGCTGGGCATCTGCCGGTGTCTCGCGCCTTGTTGATACGGTGATTGGCTCGGGCTGGCGGCTATCATCGCAACCGAATGCCCGCACACTTAATCTCACCGCTGATGAGGCAGATGAGATTGGTGATCAGATCGAGGGCTTATGGTCGGATGTTGCGACTGATCCCGGCAACTGGTTTGATGCTGAACGCACAAAATCTGTATCCGGCCTTTTAGGTTTGGCGGCACGCCACCGCTTCTGCGACGGTGAGGCTTTTGCGGTGTTACCGTTCCGGATGGGAGCCAGTGGTTATGGGACATGTGTTCATGTGATTGATCCGGCGCGGATCTCCAATCCCAATGGGGCTATGGATTCAGAGTTTTTGCGTGATGGGGTGGAACTTGATGCCTATGGCGCGCCGATCGCGTTCCATGTTCGCCGTTCGCATCCAGGCGATATCACCCGACCGATGCATGATATGTTTATTTGGGATCGGGTTGAGCGCGAAACAGACTGGGGCAGGCCGATTGCGGTTCATGCCTTTGAGGCTAATCGTGCCGGCATGACACGTGGTGTCAGTCCGTGGGCATCTGTTTTACAGCAGCTCAAACAAGTTTCGGATTTTAATGATTACGAGTTACAGGCGGCATCGCTCAATGCGGTGATGGCAGCGTTTATCAAGACGCCGCTTGATATGGATCAGCTGGCCGACAGTTTTAGTGCCAGTGACAGCTCCAAATCAATCAACGCGTTTTATGATGCACAGGCCGCTGCACAAGGAGCAGCTTACAAGGCTGATCCGATACGTCTTAAAGGGGCACAGCTTAACTTCCTCAATCCCGGCGAAGATGTGGTGTTTACCAAATCCGAGCATCCCAATGCTGCCTTTGAAGTGTTTGTGAATGCAGCTTTGCGCAATATCGCCTCTGCTGTCGGTCTGACTTATGAGCAGCTGACGATGGATTGGTCCAAGGTCAATTACTCGAGTGCGCGTGCTGCGATTTTGGAAATCTGGCGCGGGCTGACTGCACGCAAAACCAGCTTTTCCCATAGCTTCATGCAGCCGATCTATATGGCATGGCTTGAAGAGGTGTTTGACCAGGGGCGCATTCGTCTGCCTGCACATGCCGTATCGTTTGAGGCCAATCCTATTGGTTGGGCAAGGGCTGCGTGGATCGGGGCTGGTCGTGGCTGGGTTGATCCGGAGAAAGAGGCACGCGCTGCAGCTATTCGTCTGGCAACGGGTTTATCGACACAAGAATCTGAATCTGCCGAACAGGGGCGTGACTGGAAAGAAGACATGCTGCAGCGCGCGCGTGAACAACGCTTTGCTGCCAAGCATGGTGTGGTGTCGGGTGAGGCTGCAAGTTCCGGCGTGGTGTCACGCTTTGGTGCGGAAACTCCAAAAGACGACAGTGAAGAGCGCTCTGAGAATAAGGATAAGGCGTCATGAGCGTAGGGATGCCGGAGATTGCAGCGCGTTTGTTTGATACGCCGTTGATGCTGCATGAGGCGAAAGCCAATATTATCGCGCGCGCTTTTGGCCCACGGGTATTAGGGCAAAGTGTTGCGATGACAGAGACACCGGATATGGGTGTGCTGTCGCAGAATATGCGTGAATTGCGTGACGGCTGGACGGGTGAGAAAATTTACAACGGTCCCAAAATGGTCAGCAATGTTGCGGTGATCGAGATTGAAGGATCGTTAGTCAATAAAGGTTCTTGGGTGGGAAAATCATCTGGCATGACCTCTTATGAGGGATTGAATATCCAGATTGCCGATTGCCGTTCACGCGATGATATCAAGGCTGTGGTCTTTGAGATTGATAGTTTTGGCGGTGAGGTTGATGGCTGTTTTGATTGTGCGGAGGAATTGTTTGCCTTGTCACAAGACAAACCGACCATTGCCATTTTGACGGATCATGCGTGTTCTGCGGCGTATCTTTTAGCTGCTGCATGCCGCCAGATTGTTATACCTGCGACCGGTTATACCGGCTCGATCGGGGTGATCACCATGCATGTTGATGCATCGGGCTGGGCGAAAAATCAGGGGCTTGGTGTCACTATTCTTCGGGCCGGTGAAAAGAAAGCCCGCCCTGGCATGTTCGAGGCGATGAGTGAGGCGGAATATAGCGAAGCCACCGCTGATCTTGAAGCCATGCGGGTGCTGTTTGCGCAAACTGTGTCGCGCTACCGTGGCTCTCGTTTAACATTAGAAGCAGCCCTTGGCACTGAAGCGGATACCTATCGCGGTCAGGCAGCGGTTGATCTTGGCCTTGCCGATGCGGTGGGGCGTCCAAAACAGGTCTTTGAAGCGTTCATTGACGCGATTGCGCCTTAAAAACATACCGATCAAAATCCCTAACATTATTAAAAGGAACATGCTGATGTCGCTTGCACGCGCTATCCGCGCGGCCGTTGGTGGCCGCAATACCCATAAACGCCTTGATGAGGGTAAGCCGGAGGATCTGGAGGATGATCTGGCGCCTGATGAGGCAGAAGATGATCCTGATCATCCGGATGCATCTGATGATGAAGAACTGCAGCCCGATGCGGATGAAGATGAGCCGGTGGCTGAAGATGAAGAAGAAAAAACCGGCGATTATGCCCGTGGACGTAAGGCTGAACGCAAGCGCAACGCTGCCATTCTTGGCTCATCGCTTGCAGAACGCAATCCGTCGCTGGCAGCTCATGTTGCCTTCAGTACCAATATGAGCGCCAAACAGGGGCTTGCAACATTGAAGGCTGCCGGATCAGGGCAGTCAGCACCAAGCTTGTCGGGACGGATGCAGGGGCGTGTGCCTGTGCTGGGTAATGGCGGGGCAAGTCCTACAGCCGGCACGGCTGATGAGCGATTGGTGGCTCATGCGAAGGCTCGCTCGGCTTCCCGCAACGCGCGTCGTTAATCGCTTATCTTTAGATAGGTCAGAACTTAAAACCCACTTTATCAGGAGAGCGCTATGCGCACTGAACATTATATGCCCGGCGATTTGCTTGTCGGCGATTACCCTGTTGCTGTCCGGGCTGTGACCATTGCGGGTGCGCAGGGTGTCCTCAAACGCGGCACGGTGCTGGGGGAGGCTGCAGGCAAATATCTGCTTTCCGCTTCCGCCTCATCCGATGGCTCTGAGGTGCCGTCACTTGTGCTTGCCATTGATGTCGATACCACGGCCGGTGATGTGGTCAAGGATGCTTATGCGTCTGGCGGCTTTGATGCGGCGAAGCTGATTTATGGCACCGGCCATACAGCGGCAAGCGTTGAGAGTGCATTCCGCAAAGCCTCAGCCCCGCTTTATCTGAACGCTTTGGCCTGAGCGGACAGTTCCCCGATTGTTGATCTGATGCAGCCTTAGAGGCGCAAATTAAAGGATATCCGTCATGGATCTATTTAGCACCACCGCGCTTTTGACGGTGATTGAATCGCGTGACCGGCCAACGGCTTTTATCCGCGATACGTTCTTCCCCAACGGCTTCCAGTCTGATGCGGAAGAGATTGCTTTTGACAAGCTGAAACGCCGGCGCAATGTCGCGCCGTTTGTCTCGCCACTGGTTGCAGGTCGTGAGCGTGCCATTCGCGGCCGTCAGACCTCAACCTTTACGCCGGCTTATGTGAAGCCGAAGAATACGGTTCGTCCCGGTGAAGGCTTTCGTCGTCGCCCTGGTGAGCCGATCAATGGCAATATGTCTGCCGAAGACCGTTATTTGCAGACTGTGACTGACATTCTGGCTGATCAGGATGATGAGGTGACGCGCCGTGAAGAGATCATGGCGGCAGAAGCACTGCGCACGGGTAAGATCATTGTCAGTGGTGAGGACTATGAGACCCAGATTGTCGATTATAACCGTCCGGCCAATCACACACTTGCTTTGACCGGCACGGATCGCTGGGGGGAAAAGGATGTTTCTATCCGTAAATCCATCCGCTCATGGGCAACACGTGTGGCCACGACCTCTGGAGGTGCTGCCACTGAAGTGATCCTTGGGGCGGAGGCTGCAGAGTTGTTACAGACTGATCCTGAGATCCGCGACATTCTGGATAACCGCCGTCAAATGGGTGGTGAAATGCAGTTTGGTCCGGTTGCGGCCGGTTCTGAAGATATGGTTGCGATTTACCTTGGCACTGTTGGTCAGTTCAACTTCTGGCAATATACACAATTGTTCCAGGATGATCAGGGCAATGACATTGAGGTATGGCCGAGCTTTGGTGCCGGTATTATTGCACCAAGCCAGTTCCAGGGCTTTATGGCGCATGGTGCCATTCAAGATGTTGCAGCCCAGCTTCGCCCGTTAACGCGCTTCCCGAAAATGTGGAATGTCGAAGATCCGTCGGCGACCTTCCTGATGACGCAAAGTGCGCCTTTGCCGGTGCCAGGTGATGCGTCTGCATCACTTTTTGCGATGGTGCGTTAAAGGCCAAATCTTGGAAAAGGATTGAGTATGATGGCGAAAATCAAAACTGTGCGTCAGGCTTATGGCGTTACGCTCAGCATTGCTGGCAAAGATGTGGCGCCTGGTACTGTGGTGACACTGCCGCAAGATGAGGCGGAAAAAATCGCCGCGCTGTTTGGTATTGTGCCGGCGGTGCACTCATTGCGTGAACCGGTGGATGTGCCAGCATCTCCGGTATTAGCCCCACCAGTACTAGACAAAGTCGTTGATACCGAAGCCCTGATGAAAGCGGTTGATGAGGCGCAAACCTCCTATGATATCGCCAAGGCTGCACTTGATGAGCCGGATGCAGGGGGCGAGGAGCTGACAGCATTTGAAGAGGCGGAGGCCCGTTTGAATGCGGCAGAGCAGGCGGTTGAAGATGCAGGCAGCCAATGAGCCGCCCTGCCGTGTTTGCTAATATGGCAAATGCCTTTGTGTCGGGCCTCGGTAATGTGGAGGCGCTGATTACCATTGGTGACAGTGCCGTGACTTTGCGCGGGATTTTGCGCAAAGTTCGTGAGGGCGATCTGCTCGACGTTGAGGGCATGGGGTTGGAGGGTGTCAGCTACAGCTTTGCGGCTTGTGGGAGTGCGCTTGATGGCGTTCGTCAAAAAGACACCATCACCATTCTCCACAGCGATGACGGGCAGGATACCGGCAAAGTGTTTATCATTGCCGGGCATGTTGATGACGGACGGGCCATGAAGCGTCTGCTGTTACACGAAAGTGAGTGATCATGATCCATGTCAGACAGAAAATTCTGAATAAGATCATAGCGCTGTTGCAGCCTGTTGCGGTTACATATCAGGGGCAGGTGTCGCCTATGCGCTCCACGGCGGTACCGGAAGAGGCACTGCCATCTTTTACCGTGCTTTATACCAGTGACCACTCCACGCCTGATGGTGTGGTTTATGATGATACAACCGATCAAGAGCGGACACGTCTCAATCACCGGCTGACAGTGAATGTGGTGATACACTTCAAAGGCCGTCAGGATCCTGCCAAAGCGTTTGATCATTTGGCAGCGGCCGTTGAAGCGGCCTTGCCGCCATCCACGCTTGATGGTCTGGTGATTGATATGATTTTATCGTCAACGGATCATTTTATTGATGCCGGTACCGCGCAAAGTCTAGGTGCCGGGCGCATGGTGTTTGATGTGGCTTATCGCACTTATGCCGGTCTGCCGGAAGTGCCAGCCTGATCAAGGCGTAATATCTTACATCCTACAATTTAAGAACAGGAGAAAGTCCATGGCTTTAGGTCGTGAGCTTGTGATCAAGCGTCAGATGACGCCGGATAGTTTCGTGTCAGTCTGCGTGACGGAAGCACGATCCCTTGAGATCAACAATGAAGAAATCGACATTACCAAGCCCAGTTGTACCGATCCTGGCAGTAAGCTGTTATTGTCGCTGATGTACGGTATTCAGCGCATTAACGTGCAAATTGATGGTGCTTTTGTTGGTAATGCGGCATCCAAAGCCATGATCGGCGATACGGTCAGCCAGATTGTGACGCCCTATCAGATCGTGGTGCCAGGCGTTGGGACATTTGAGGCAGACTTCCTGATCTCGCTGACATTCTCTGGTGATAAAACCAACGAATTGCAGTGTCAGGGACGTATGTCAGCCACCGGCACTGTGGGCTTTACCCCGTTTGAGGCACCGTGATGGAAACGCTTTTAGCTAATCCGTTGCGCGGTGAGGCGGCCTGCCGCATCGGGGACACGGATCTGGTGCTTGTGGTCGAGTTTGGACGGCTTGCAACTTTATGTGAGGTTGCCGGCTGTGACACCATGGATTTGCTCTATACCCGCCTGATCGGCTTCCATCCTAAAACGGTGATGGCGGCAATCAGGGTCTTGAGCATTCATCCCGATGGGCACAAAGCGGCACGTGATCTTGCTCATAAGGCGATTGAGGAATTGAGTGCTGCTGATGAGCAAGCCTTCCGCAAAGCGATCACAAAAGCGCTGACCGGTCATATCAATGCCGGCAAGGTCCAGCGCGGTGAGGCCGATCATATTGGCCAGCTTGAGAAAGCCTTTGAGGCATCGACCGCGGGAAACGCACTGAGCCCCTCGTAATATCGGATCATATTCAGCAGATGCTTGGTCTTGCCACGGGTCAGCTGGGCTGGAAGCCTGAGACGTTCTGGCGATCGACCTGGCCTGAACTTGAAGGGGCAATCGAGGGGCGCACCGGTAAACGCGCCAAAGACATCATCACCCATGAACGGGCAGCCGATATTGCCCGACATCATCCACCCACAAAATCCATTCGTTAGAAATCAAGACAGGTTCCCCATGTCTCGTAATGACATCATGGCCTTCATTGGCGCTAATGCCCGTGGCTTCCATGATGCCATGAGCCGTGTGCGCTCTGATACCAAGGCCACAGCATCAAGTTCTCAGCGTGAGTTCTCTCAATTATCCGCCGGTCTAAACCGTTCAATGTCGCTTGTTAAAGGGGCATTGGCTGGTGTCGGGATTGGTCTGTCCGTTCAGGGTATCAAGCAAATAGTCTCGGATATTGCCGGTGTGGAGTTTGCAGCAAAGCGTGCGGGTTTAAGCATCAAGTCCTTCCAGCAGATGAAATATGTTGCAGAAACCAATCGCATTGAGGTTGGGGCAATGTCTGATGCGTTTCGGGAACTGACCTTGCGTGCCAGTGAATATGCGCAAACTGGTAAAGGGGCAGGAGCACAGGCGTTTGCCCAGCTGGGCATGTCACCAGCTGAGGTCAAACAGCGCTTGAAAGATCCTGCTGATCTTATGCTTGAGATTATTGATCGCACACGGCGATTAAAGGATACAGCCAGCGGTATTAATTTATTTGACAAGATGCTTGGCGGTCAGGGCGGTGAGCAGTTTGTGTCATTGATCGAGCAGGGCCGTGACAGGTTAACTGAAACCATTAAAGAGGGCGAAGAACTTGGGCGCGTTCTGTCTGATGATGTGGTCAATGCGGCAGCTGATGTGGATAAGAAGTTCCAGGATCTGGCAAGTACAGTCACCCATTCGCTCAAAGCGGCCATTGTCGATGCCTATCAGGCTTTGCAGGTATTTGTCTCTTCATTCAGTGTGATGGAGGAGCGCAGTGGTGCTGCATTACGCGCCAACCAACAGCAATTAAATACCCGCCGCAAGCAGCTTGAAGAGCAAAAAGGCAGTTTTGAAGATACGTATCTACTCAGTCCTTTTGGCAAAGATGCTGCAACGGAACTTGTGGAAGTCGATAAGCAGCTCAAGACCATTAATGATGAGCTTGAACGCCGTAACAAGCTGACATCAATTACCAACACCGATATCCCGCCACCGGTAACGCCCTATATTCTGCCTTCAGATAAAAAGACCAAAGGCAGTGGTACACGGGCTGCCAAGATCACAGATGCAGAGCGTGAGAAAAAAGCGATCGATGATCTGATAGCCTCGCTTGAAGAAGAGCTGGCGCTTGTTGGTCTGAGTGATGAGGCCCGTGATAAAGAGATAGCGCTTCGTAAAGCTGGAGCCAGTGCATCCCTTGAACAGCGCGATCAGATCATTGGCTTGGTCGAAGCACGCTATCGCGAACAAAAGGCAGTGGAGGCGGTGGAAGAGCAGTTAAGACGCAATGCTGATGCAGCGCTTGATCTGGCTGATATCTCCATGAACATGATTGATACCATCATTGACGGTTCATTCAGCGCTAAAGATGCTTTGGCCGGACTTTTGCGTCAGATGGCGCAAGCGCTTCTTATGGGGCAAGGGCCATTGGCCAATCTGTTTGGTATATCCCCCCAATCATCAGGGCTTGGCGGTATGTTTGGTATGATGTTTGGTGGCGCGCGTGCTGCTGGTGGTAGTGTGACGCCAGGCAATCTCTACCGCGTCAATGAAAAAGGTGAAGAGTTCTTCTCGCCCGGTACCCACGGTCGGATTATTCCCCATGACGGGGCAAGTGGTGGTGGCATCTCATTCGCGCCGGTCTATCAGATTGATGCCCGTGGGGCGGATCAGGCTGCCGTAACAAGGATTGAGGCTGGATTGAAACAGACGAATGCAGAGCTGTCAGCTCGTGTGATAGAGACAATCCGAAATGCTCAGAACTCAAATGTGAAGTTGGGATAATGACATGAGTATTTCTTATCCACTTAATCTTCTTGATAGCTTCCCGGGCTGGTCAACCGAGTTTGATCTGTTCTATCGGCAGGAGTTCAGTCGCACGGCCGGTGGATCAACGATCGTCAAAAACTTAGGCACGCCATTATGGCAAGCCAGCTTCCAGTCAACGGTCATGCTGCCCAATGTTTTGGATACGTGGCGTGCTCGTATGAAGGCACTCGAAGGTGGTATGCAGCCATTTATGGGGCGATCAATGAGCCGGTGCTTTCCGATCGCTTATCCTAATGGTGCCGGTCTCGGTAATGTCAAAGCAATCAAAATCGACAGTGTAGGCGTGGATAATAAGTCGCTAACGCTCATTAATGTGCCTGTATGGCATGTTGTCAGCGTTGGTGACTATGTCCAAATAGGACCAAGACTTTATCAGGTAATCGAAGAGGCAGTTTCGAATGCTGCCGGCAGAACAACACGCTTTGAAGTTCGTCCCCATTTGGCACCAGGCACGGCAGAGGGAAATATCGTTACCCTTGTAAAGCCTTCCGTCGCAATGATCATCGTGCCAGGCAGTTTATCAACTGCTACTCAAGCTATAACAGGTCGTGGCAGTATCACATTCCACGCCATTGAAAGTAGGTAAACTGCCGGACAATCAGTTAACTGCCCGGCTCGAAATGAAATTGTAATTTATTACAGTCCTGTAGGTCGGAAACGCGAGTGCCCACCACCAACTCTCTTTAATATATTACAGAGTTTTGTAGGGTCATCAGCTTGAGATGTCGCCTTTTTAGCTAACGCAGAAATCTCTTCTACAGTCGCAGCCTGATCATGAAAATGGCACTTTATAATTCTTTTTTCTTTAGAAATTTTATCGTTAAAAATTGAGCTCATGGCTTTATCCCACTGTTTAGTAAACATTTCTATGCTCGGTCTACTTGAGCAACGGTTTGGCGTTCACTAACGTTCCTTCACACTATATCTCGTCATGGTAATGTAGTGTGATGTTAATGGTAAATGGAAATATTATTTGCTCAGGGAATATGAGGGGAATGCTTTTAAGCTGAACCTACGTATCCGGATCTGACTTTATAGAGTTATGTATATCTATCTCGGAGGTTTCTTTTGATAATTCGGATTTACCGTTCGAAAACATCCATAGAGTAAGCAGTGAGAACAGCACAATCATAACTGCAACGTCGAATGTGCCCATGGCACATGCAATTCCAATCGCACCTGTTGCCCAAAGGCTAGCTGCTGTTGCTGTTCCCTTAACTGAAGATTTTAATCGTAGAATGGCGCCGCCACCAATGAATCCCATACCGGTGATTACGCCCTCAATTATGCGCGCCTGTGCTTCAGGACTACCAGTTGTTAGTCCCTCAGTTGCTTGAATGAAACCGCAACTAGCAACCGCAACCAAGGGAAATGTTCGTAGGCCGGCACTTCGCTCTTCTCGCTCTCGATGCAACCCTATGGGCAGGGCTAATAAATAGGCTGCAGCCAGAGATATGATGTGTGGCCACACATTGAAATTATCTGATTGAAAAGTTTGATAAAGAGCAGCTTGAAAGGCTTCCATTTGTACCCGCTTTTTTTGCTTAAGGATTGCAGAAAGTAACGGTGCAAAAACGATAAAGTTCCGGCGGCATAAATTAAACGGCTAGGTCCTTATTGAACCTGATTGATAATGTCTTATTTTCGTATGAATTCTTATGGTGTAATCAATGCGATCTATATCTGCAGCGAATCAGCTTGCGCTTGAACAGCGCCAACTTGTAGCGCGTGACTTTCTCTGGCTGGTTGCTCGTGATCGACAAAGTGGCAGCCCTGTTAGTGAAGGCCTGTGGTCTGATGTGGGCAATATCGCAGCAGCTGTCGTTAATCCGGATACGGGTAGTGCTGAGACACGCAATTGGTACGGCACCTCATCGCTGATCTCTATTGATGATATTCCGCTTGTGGCCAATCTGTCGGTGCAAAATGTGTCTCTTCGCATGTCTCAGGTGCATGAAGAGGTGCAGCGCATAGTGCGTGATTATGATTGTCGCCAGGCACGGGTAGAGATTTACCGCGGTCTGTTTGATCCTGCGACCCGATTAATGGTGGCGCCGGCTGAATGCCGGTTTATCGGCTTTGTCGATAAGATCGAGATCAGAACACCGGCTGAGAACCAAGACGGCTCGGTGGTGATGGTCTGTGCCAGCCATACGCAAGAGTTTACACGCTCCAATCCAGAAACCCGCAGCCATGCTTCACAAGTGCTGCGTGACCCCAATGATACGTTTTACAAGGATGCCGCAACGGTAGAGGACTGGGAGCTGTTCTGGGGATCCGAGAAGGGCAGAGTGCCGACCCAGAAACGTAAAAAGCTCTTTGGGATTTTTTGATGATACGGTTTGGCGTTGCAACAGATAAAATGGCATGCATTCACCTGTTGCGCGAAAGCCATGAGGCGGCAGGCTTTGGTTTTGCGTTTAAGGCTGCCTATGCCGCTGCGCTGTTTGATCATCACATCTCCACGCCTCAAGCTTGTATGTTGGTGTTTGAGCATAATGGTGAGCCGCAGGGACTATTGATGGCAACATGCTTCGAGCACCCGTTTGGAGCCGGGCGTTATGCCAAAGAGACCGTCTGGTATATCGCAGCATGCGCACGCGGACGTGCAGCACTGCAAATGCTTGATGCCTATGAAGCATGGGCGCTTGAACAAAACTGTACTGCGATCGGCATGGCATCGCTGATCAGTAACGATGTTGCCAAACTTTACGAGCGCCGTGGCTATGCGCCTATTGAGACGCATTATCTCAAAAGCCTTTAAAGGCCAAAGACCCCCATTATAAAAGAGTTAGTTCATGGCTATTTTCACCGGTATCGCTACGGCGATCACAGGCTTGCTGTCGTCTACCTTTCTGTCAGGGGCGATTGGCAGCTTTTTGCTTAAAACAGCAGTTGGCCTTGGCATAAGTCTGTTGGCGCAATCAATCGCCGGTAAACCACAAGATCCTGTCTTCTCTATCAATGGTTCTTTGCAGGCCGGCGGTGATCTGCCGCGCTCGTTTATGATCGGTCGATCTGCAACCGCAGGCTCACTGGTATGGGCCAATACATGGGGGCAGGATGGTGATACGCCCAATGCCTATCTCACACAGGTGATTGCTCTTTCTGATCTGCCGGTCACAGGGTTGCGACAGGTCTGGGTTAACGGGCAGGCTGTGACATTGGCCGGCAACAATACGGCACGGGGATATCGTGTACCGGAATTTGACAATGATGGCGGCAATCTCTGGGTTAAGTTCTATGATGGCACTCAAACAACCGCTGACAGCTTTCTGGTCAATAGCTGCTCTAACCATAATCGTCATTATGATGCCAATCGTGTTGGCCGCGGTGTGGCTTATGTGATCGTCACAGCCCGTGTCAGCAAACAGATGTTTTCCGGCATCCCGAACTTCAAGTTCGAGCTGGATGGTATCAAACTCTATGATATCACCAAAGATAGCACGGCCGGTGGCAGTGGGCCGCAGCGTTGGTCTGATCCATCCACATGGGGTGGCGATGGGGATCATCTGCCGGCGGTACAGGAATATAACCTGTTGCGCGGCGTGCGCTGGAACAGTCAATGGTTTTATGGTGTGCAAGGCATGGCTGCAGCACGCCTGCCGGCTGAGAACTGGCGCCAAGCCATTCAAAAATGCCGCGCACCCCATTGGGGGGCAGGCGGCTTGGAGCCTACCTACCGGTCAGGTGGTGAGATCACCATTGATGCACCACTGGCCAATGCACTGGAAGCGCTCAATACTGCGTGCCAAGGCCGTATTGCCGAGATCGGAGGCATCTATCAGATGTTCCTCGGCCTTCCGGATACACCCGTTATCCATTTTAGCGATGACGACATACTTTCAACCGATGAGCAGACCTTTACGCCGTTCTTTGGCCTGGCCAATACCATCAATGGTGTATCTGCAACTTACCCGTCTGCCAGCGATGGCTGGGTGGTCAAATCGGCTCCTTCAATTTTTCGGAAGGATCTTGAAGCACTGCATGGCAACCGCCGTTTGATGGCTGCAGTTGAACTCAATTTCGTACCTTATGCAGAGCAGGTCCAAAGGCTGATGAAGTCAGCCCTTGAGGAGGGACAGCGTGCACGGCGTCATACTCTGGTTCTGCCACCCAGCTTTTGGGCCTATTGTACGCCAGGTACAATCATTGCCTGGACCTCTGTTCGCAATGGTTATGCCAATAAGCTGATGCGCATCGATGGTGCAGTGGATCGCGCCAATCTTGATGTGCTGGTGGATATCACAGAAGTTGATCCATCCGATTATGACTGGGATAGCGGCTCAGACTTCCGGCCACCGGTTGATGGTGCTGTTGGCCCGATGCGCCCCGCACCAATGCCAATGATCAGCTTTGGTGCGCTGGCCGATGTTGCGCAAGACAGTGAAGGCAATAACCGACGCTGTGCCATCCGCTTGTTTTGGGATGGCGGCGTCAATGGCGTTGACTATGTGCAATATGAAGTGCGCAAAACAGAAACACTGGCAGTCACAGATAGTGGCCGTGCCATTGATGTTAAGCGTGCGGCGATCCTGATTGCGCCTGGTACCTTGCTGCCAAACCAAAAATATGAGGTACGCGCCCGTTATGGCACCTATGACGGCAATACCGAGTTCTTATGGTCAGACTGGATCCTGGTGATCACGGCCGATATTCGCTTAGGGGTATTAGACCTCTATCCGTTTAATCTTGAGAACTTCAACGCCGAGTTACAAGGAATATGGGCAGATCAGGCCGTTAATACCCGTTATCTCAGTGAAGAAATAACCCGCATTACAACGGCACTGACCCAACAGACCTCAACATCCGCCCTACAAATACAGGGTATCCGAGAAAACCTCTCGGTACAGGTCGGTGATAACAGGGCTGAGTATACCAGATTGATATCCGTTGAGGCTTCTGAGCGATTGTCTCAAGTGACAGCCATTCAACAATTGGTGGCCAAAAACCAACAGGATATTGCCACAGTGAATTTGTTTGCCCAGTCAAGCATCACACGCATTGATGGCAGTTTGACTGCGCTGTCACAGGTGGTCAATCAGACGCAAGCACAAATCGGCAATGTTTCTGCTGAAGGGTATTTCCAAGTGAAGTCCGAGGCCAATCAAGGCGGATCCCTGTCACGGATTTCTTTATCGGTATCGGCCACAGCAGGCGGCGCTGCGTCACAGGCAGCAATCTTTATCGAGGCAATATCAGGCGGCAAATCACGCATCATCATGGATGCTGACGCGGTGATCATGACAAGCGGTTCTGCGCGCTCTGCGCCTTTCGCCTTTGTGGGCGGGGTACTGACCCTCATGACTGCCAAGGTCAATGAGATCACTGCAGGTAAAATGCGCTCCTTCGATAACAAGGTGCTGTTTGACCTTGATGCCAAGCTCTTAGTGTTCAGGGATTAACCGGCATGGTTACACGCGTTTACATTGATGGCAATGAGCCCCGCATTATCACATCGAAGGCGGGGAAAGAGGCAGGCCCCGCTTTGCCCGATGCCGATAAGACATTCGATAGCCGCTGGTATAGCGGCGGTGGGATTAGAGAGGTCGCATCAGAAACTCTTAATATAAACCAAAATTTTACAGTAAACTTCTCTGAAACGCTGAATTACATACCTAAGATTTGGGCAAATCCAGTCAAGCAATTTAACGGCAACCAACAACTGTTTGGGTGGCATATAGAGGGAGTTCCAGAAGATTTTAACCCGCCAAATGACGGCTATGTAATATCGAATGAGCTAGGAGCTTATGCAAGTTTTAAAGCTTTTAATAATCGCGTTGAATTTGGCAGGATTACTAATCGAGACTGGCCGTGGATTGGCGGTAAAATGATATGTTTGGTTTATGGGGATTAAACAATGGTTGATAGGCTCATTCATAAACCAACAAGCAACGGCATGGTTATGAGGATAACCAAACCCGGCATTGATGCAAATAACGATAAATCACCTTTCGTTTTATCTTCAGAGCATGATTATCTAAAGCGCCATGATGCAGGTGAGTTTAGAATGTCAAGCAGGCGTCAAGGTGGGTGGACAATGTATTGGGGAAAAATCTCATTCCCTGCCCTTGATTATACCCCTATAGTTTTTTACAGCACGCAGATTTACCATAGCCAATCAAGCCGCAGAATTATCTACCCTTATGATAGGCCGGGATCAGGGATAGAGGGAGCGTGGGTTAACATCACTGATAGTCAATGCTGTATAGGCAAGAATGGCCTGTGGTTTATAGCATCCGGGCCAAACGTAGAATTTGAACTTCATGTGCGCTACATCGTCTTCAAAAACCGATTGATATAGCCATGGACCGGATCAAATACACCGTATCAGGGTTGTATGTTTCCAAGTCCGGCAAGAGTACCGACAGCGGCAATATTCTGGATTTTGTGTTCCATCCCGAACAGCAATCCATGCAAGTGATCGCATCTGATTTTCGCTCATTCACAGATAGCTCACACGCAACCATTGCGATCCCGAACCCGGCAGGAAACGTGCCTTATGTGAACATGAAGGCATCGGACGGAACCGGCGCTCATTATGAAACTTACTGCGCTATTCTTGAATATCCATTCACCACATTACGGATTGCCAATCGTGACGGTAAAGCGCGCACGGTCTGGTTTACTGTGTTTTTATGAGGATAAATCATGCCTGAACCAGAAACGAAGCGGATCAATATCGATCCGATGGCAGCGCTGAGCGAGGCGCAAAGCCTCAATGCCTATTATGCCAATCGGGTACTCATCCTTGGCAATGATGTGTCTCAGCTGACCGTTGCGCTGAATGACAGTAACGCCAAAATAGAGCAGCTGATCACATCCAATTCTGAGGCTAACCAGATGCTCATTACTGAACGTGACAGGCTGCTTACCGATCTCAATGCAGCCCATGAGGCTATCAACAAGCTCTCGGTTGAAGCGCCTAAGAAAGTGAGTAAACATGTCAGATAATTTTGACAAGTTCCTGCCGGATTGGACGGTTGGCACGCTAACATTGGTGGCAGGCGCCAAAACCTTCACTGCAGCCAATGCGCAGCTCACACTGGCACCTATTCGCAAGGGCGATACGATCATCACGCCGTCTGGTTTGACGCTGATTATTGAAAGCATCAAGGCGGATGGCAATGGTGGGGTGCTTTATCAGAATACACCAGCCCCGGCTGCCGGCACGTTCCAGACCCTCATTCGGTTTCAATCTGACAATTCGCGCTTTACCGGTCAGCTGGCCGCACTCGTACAATTGATGTCAGGCGGAAACCTGCAATCACTTGCGGGCCTTTCCAGCAATAAAGACTTGCTGCCCTATTTTAACGGTGCCGGCACAATGGCGGCAACTCAATTCACGGAACTTGCGCGAACCGTAATCAGCCGTGCCAATGGTGCGCAGGTTTACAGTGATCTTGGCACAATCCCTGTCGCACAAGTGCCTGATATGGCACCACAGAAAGCCTTCAGGCGTGGCAATATATTGGGTAATGTCAGTCAGTCTGGTGGTGTTCCGACCGGTGCGGTTATTCAGTCCGGTAGTAATGCTAATGGGGATTTCGTGAGATATGCTGATGGCACGCAAATCTTCAGCGCCAGTGGTGTAGTCGCGGAATATTCTAGTGGCGATGTGCTAAGGGCGGAATTCTCTTATTCTGCAAATTTTATTTTGCCACCAGCTCTAATGGCATTAATGAACTCGGCTTACGATTACAATGGAACCGCATTTAATTCCAGCACGTTGATGGCAAGCGGAGGCTCTTCGGTAGTTAAAAGATTTACAAGAAATAATAGTGCGACAATAGATATCATGCGGCCGGCAGCAGGCGCATGGTCTAGTGGCGATGCTATGAAAATTGACTGTGTTGCAATAGGAAGGTGGTTCTAATGCGTATTTCATTTTCCCCGCAATACAGTGATGCAAAGTTAGAACTGCTGGTTGATGGCGATAAGCTGATCATCAACGGCGATATCCTTGATTTCTCCGACCTTCCTGAAGGCGGTTCTTATCCGTTTGATGCGATTGATAATGATCTGATCGCTCGCGGCGTTTCGCGCATCGATGGCGAAATTCATGCCGCTGTTATCCTGCCGTACAACCTTTCTAAACCGCCGCGTTCAGTCGCTTTTCCTGATCCAGTCACAGTGGCAGTAAATGGACGGGTGGCTCTTCCAACTGACGGCCTAATTGAACCTGAGGAAGTAGAGGAGGGTGATGATCATGCCGCTGGATAAAACCAAGATGATTATACCCGCTGATCCTAAATACGCGCTAATCAGCTATGCCGCTGAAATGCGCTGGCAAAAGGAAGTTGGCGGTTTTGAGCTTAACGGCTTACATATCGCTACCGATGACCGATCCAAGCTGATGCTGGCAGGTGCACGTGCGGCTGCTGAAACCAATCCCGACTTTAACACCCAGTGGAAATCTGCAGAGAATTCCTTTGTGAACCTCAACGCTCAAGAGCTGATCACAATCAGCAATGCTGTCCTAGCGCATGTCTCAAACTGTTTCTCAATAGAGGCTCAGGTTCTCGCATTTATCAATGATGGTCTTATCACTGAGCCCGCTCAGATCGATGCGGCTTTTGCATAATCCGGCCATGATGCCGAAAGCCTGATTGAAGGCAAATTCCCTAGTAAAATCAGTGGCAATTGTTCGGTGTTTTATCGGAAAGTTTATTTTTCTCGGAACCAACCATCGACGCAACCGTTATATATTCACTGAGCCTTACATAAAGGGCTACAGAAAATTTTGTATAAAACGGGAGTTATTTATAATGCGCCGTATTCTTATTGCACTTGCTACCTCCGCAGCCATGGTATCGTTCGCTAGCGCCCAAACAGCGACAACCACCAGCACGACAACTGAAATGTTTGTGACTGCAAAACCTACTGATGTTTTGAGTTACAATCTGATTGGTTTGAATATTGTTGATGCTGAAAATAATACCATCGGTGAAATCAAGGATCTCATCATCTCAGAAGGACAGTTGACCGGGTACATTGTGTCTGTCGGTGGTTTCCTCGGGATTGGTGAAAAATATGTCATCGTTAGCCCAGAGTCCGTTCAGGTGAATTATGCTGAAGCGGATAAGAAATGGACAGCTGTAATGGCTGCCACCAAGGAGCAGGTGGAAAAAGCCACCGAGTTCAAATACGAAGGCCGCTGGGCTAAATAATAATTGAGTGTTGAAGGGTGCCAGTTTGGCGCCCTTCTTCTTTTTATAAAAAGGGGAGGATTGGTTATGTTAAAAATGAGTATGACACTATGCGCTATTATGGCGTTGTCGGCATGTACATCAACTGAAAAAGATTTAAGTGTTGGTACAGTTGCAGGCGCCGCGATCGGCGGTATTGCTGGTGGTACAAGTGGCGCTGCTATTGGTGCAGCAGCAGGTGCGGGGGGCGGTTTGCTTGTCCGCACACTGCGTAATGGTAACTGTGAGTATCGCGATAACCAAGGCAATATCTACACATCGTCCTGCCGTCACTGAGTTAATCGCATTACTAATTATATCCGCTCCGCTCGTTGGGGCGGGTACATTTTTGTGGGCATTAAATCCCGCATAATATTAGTGAGCTTATCTTCACTAATTCTGCTGAATGAATTTATAGCGCAAACTGTTACATATAGAGGCCTATGTGCACCTATAAATCGGTGTCAGTTGGCCCCTGAGCACGCCAAGATTGATGCAAGTTTTGCATAGTCCGGCCATGGTGCCGCAAGCCTAAAATCAAGCAAAATCACAGGAAAATTCTAATGGATAAAACCGTGCCAGCTGGCGCGGCGATCCTGCTTGACTTCATTCGTAAGATTGAAGTCGGGCGGGTCGATCGCGCGTCTTATGATGTCATCTATGGTCACAACCAAAATAAGCTGCATAAGCCCATCACAGCTATGACAATTGGTGAGCTGGTGGATGCACAGGTGAGCTTTACTCGCTTGTACAAATCCTCAGCCTCTGGTGGCTATCAGTTCATGCGTGCGACCTTGCAGGATCTATCCCGTGAGTTGGGCTTATCTGGCCGCCAAGTTTTTGATCCGGATCTGCAAGACCGGCTTGGGTTTTATCTGCTGAAACGCCGGGGCTATGATCAGTTTATAACCGGTAAAATCTCAGTAGTTGAGTTTGCCCGTCGTCTGGCAATGGAATGGGCATCTTTTCCCGTGCTTGGAAAAACGCTCGGTGGCGGTAAAGACAAAAATGGCCGCTTACTCGATCTGATGGTTGATCGGGGTCAGTCTTATTATGCCGGTGATCCGCTCAACAAAGCAGTGGTAAAACCAGAAGCCATTGAGGCGCTGCTCAAACAGGTGAAGGCGGCTGGTAATACTGCGCCTGAGAAAGTTAAATCTGCTCCAGCCGTCAAGCCTCAATCAGTCGCTAAATCCAAACGCTTTTGGTCGTGGCTTACGGCAGCTGCTCTACCAGCTGTCGGCTTGCTGGATTGGCGGGTGCAGCTGGCATCCGTAATCATTGGTGGTGGTCTGGCCGGCTATGCGATTTATTCCATGCCGCAGATCAAAGCCAAGATTGCAAAACTGATTGAGGCGCTGTGATGGTGGCACAGCTCAAGATGCTCGCTGTTGGGCTTCTTATGAGCGCTGCAGTTCTCTCGGGCGCATATCAGCTCGGTAAGCACCATCAGCGCCAGAAAACTGCAGTCGAGACTGCGCAGGCCATAACAAAAGCAATCCAGGACAGGGCTGGGGTCAATGAGACAATCAATAACATGGATAGTGTGCGTCTCTGCCTTGAGCTTGGCGGGGTGCGTGAGCAATGCGAACCATTGCGCGGGTTGGCAACAGATCAGCCTTAAGCCTGATACGGCCGTTTATCTGGCTGGCAATGACGTTAGGGCTGGCAAAGATGTGGCTGGACATAATGCGTATGGAAAAAAGCAGGGGTGCTGGTGATGTCGTCAACCGAGAACGACTTTGATCTACGCTCGCGTGTAGTCAGTAATGAACACCATATGACTGCTATGGCTTTACGTGTAACCAGTCTTGAGCAATGGCAGCGTCAAGCCGAATTGGCGGACGCTCGTAAAGATGAACAGTGGAAGCACATGGATAACCGGTTCAATGATCTGGAAAAGAAAATATCCGGGGTGAGCGATACGTTGGCCAAAGTAGTCTGGCTGATCATCAGTGCACTAATTCTTGGTGTTATCAGCTTCATGATAAGGGGTGGGTTTTCAATGACTTAAACGATGTTCATTTGAGTGTCATATCTTACACAGCTAGTGGAACCCTTGTTATGTGTAGTCAATTTGATGTTTTTCTTAATTTAGCTATAATAACGAGTTCTACTAGAAAAGGTGGTTAGTTATGAAGAAACTTACATCCTTAATAAGCGCTCTGACAATTTCTATGGCAATGGTGGTAATTACCCCCTCAACGGCCGCTCCTTTATTCACTTCGTTAACTATTGAGCAGCAATCGCATAATACAGCTATTAATGTTCAATATCGCGAGAGGCGAAATCATTATAGATCATCACGCAACCATTACCGTCCTCGCCATTATGATCGCCGATATGATAGAAGGCATTATAATAGAAGACATAGTGGAAACGCAGCAGCCGGTATCATCGGTGGATTAGCAGCCGGCGCCATTATTTCAGGTATGGTCAATCAAAACTATAGAGCGCCAGTTGGCAGCTCTCATATAAATTGGTGCCTGAACAAATATCGCTCATACGATCCAAATTCTAATACCTATCAGCCATTCAATGGTCCGCGACGTTATTGTAATTCGCCTTACAGGTGAGGGCACACTCACCAAATGAAGGTTAGAAGCCAGAGCTGCAGTTTTTAAAATTATAGAGATTACATATACCGTGTCATTATTTATAAATTAAACTATAACTAAATGCTCAATAAACCAACAGAGCATAGTAAAAACGCCCCTCAAAAGGGGCGTTTTTAGTTTACCAGCCTTGTCGGCCATACCAGGTATCAACATCACTCTTTACACGATCTTTTTTGATCCCGTAGCGTTCCTGAATTTTACCCTCAAGCTGTTCTCTTCGGCCATTAATTTCGTCAAGGTCATCATCTGTGAGCTTTCCCCACTGTTCTTTGATCTTGCCTTTGACCTGTTTCCAATTCCCTTCAACGCGGTTCCAATCCATTGGAGGCTCCTTTGTTTGTGGTTGTTGGTACATATAATCAACGAGGCGGTAGCCAAATGGTTCCAACTTTTTTGTTCATGATACTTTACGTGTTAAAGGTGGCTCGGTTTGTCTGACCAGTTTCGAGCGTTTCGTTAAGTGGATTTCCGCCGCGATTATGCTACCAACATTATTGGTGTCAATGCGTTGAAGTAAACCTGATCCGGTATCTGCCGGTCAAGTGATGAATGAGGACGTCGAGTTTTGTAGAAGGTCAGATATCGTCCGATACCACTTCTGGATTTGGATACGGTTTCGTAAGCGTGAAGATAGACCTCCTCGTATTTGATTGTTCGTTGGTAATCCCCTCGTTTTCAACGGGGAGATTACCCAATACTTTAGTTTTATTACCTTAATAAGTTAAGGTATTGATTTGCCATGCTTATTCTAATTGAATTTAGGGGTCAATTCAGTATTATACTTTGCTGAATGTTATTGGATTTGACCAATGTGTAATAATCATTATAAGAAAAATAGTAATATTTTCTTTATCTAGGGTGGATTATTAATGGCTTCCAGAAATAAATTGCTCACACTGTTTTCTTCTGCGCTTTTATCAAGTGTGTCCTTCACATCTGTCTCATTAGCGCAAGTTAATTGTGCTGTTGATTATTGTGCGACTAACAATGGTGTAGTAGGCGGCTTTTCTCCATTGAATGGCGTAATTAAAAACGGTCAAAATGCCTCCGTTGTAAATGCATCTACCGGTGCTATTACTATGAATGGTGATAAGGCCAGCCCAATTGTTGTTCGTGTTGATAATGCCTATGATCCAAATGGTCCTACAGGCACAATTTATGTTGTAAATAATGGCTTCTTAGAGACTGGCAATGATGGCAATGCTGGTAATGTTATGCAGCATGGTATGGCACTCGGATTTACTGTCGGTAATGATAGTTTGCCTAGGACCGCTGGAGATGTTGATGTTGTAAATACAGGTACCATAATAACACACAATGCAAGCTCTCGTGGTATATTCATTGCAAGGGATTCATCAGCGTTAGGTGCGGTAGTAGTTGATAATAGCCTGGGTAGTATAATATCTTTAAATACTACTGAAGTGCCTTCTATGCTTAGTAGCGATGGTATACATATCCAAGGTGGCCTCGCAGATGTTGAGGTTGATGTAGGAGATATTGAAATCCATGGTTATGGTCACGGCGCTGCTATTACAGGGGATGGCAACATAGTTGGTCGGTTAGGCGACAAAAATACTGTATCAATTAAGGGTAATGTTAATGACGGGATTTTGGCGCAAAGCGCCGAAGGTAATATTGATATTAACATTGCTGGAAAAATTATAACTGAAGGTAGATCTTCAAGTGGTGTTAATGTTTCCGCGATGCCACAAATGTTCCCGTTTGGTCTAAATGATGCAAGGGTATCTGTTGCAGAAACTGGCGCAATCACGACTAGGGGTAATAAGGCTACTGGCATAGCAGTTAGTGCTGCTAATGCGGCAACTGTTGAAGTTGACGGTACCGTCTCTTCCTTTGGACTAGATGCAAATGGTTTAGAGGTTGGCTCTATTGGTGATGTTACAAAAATTGACGTAGGGACTAATGGTAATATTCAAGGCGGTAGAGGGCGGGGTAGCGCTTTAGTCATTGGCAGTGCGAACGCGAGTGTAAAAATCACTAATAACGGAAGTCTTACTGCGTTGTCGGATAGACTGATCACTAGTATTGTAGATTTTGGGCCCACAGGCAATCAACATATTTTGAATAACGGAAGAATGACCGGCTTTTTGGATATGGGCTCAGCTGGAAGTAATGTCCTTGAAAACAATAGCCACTTTGTTTCCCGCAATTATTCAGTGAACTATTCCGCTGGGATTCGAGATCTTCGAAGCGTTGCTGTAAATAATATGGGCGGATCAAATTCCCATGTTCGGAATGCCCAAAACGGTGTAGTCTCCTTAGGGGCATCAAATGCAGTCAATTATAATGCTGCAGGATATTACGCCGCTAGAACCGGCATCGATAATCGTTTATTTTCACAAAATGTGTATGACTTCAACCGCAATGGATTGCTCCAAACTCAATTTGTAAATACCTCAAGTTTTACCAACAATGGATTAATTGATCTTACAGGCATTCAAATTGGTAACACGATGGTTATCACTTCTGAAAATGATGTTGAAAAAGTTGGTACTGCTACATACATATCAAATGGTGGCATACTTAAAGTCGGGGCAGTCTTAAATGACGGCGATGGGGGTGATGGATCTACTGCCGATATGCTAATTGTTGACAGAGTTGAACTAGGCTCAGCTGCAACAACGGTTGAAGTCTCCATAAAAGATCAGACTAAGTCAAATGTAACTAAAGCAAATGGTATTCAGCTTGTACAGGTGCGTGATAAACAGCATTCATCAGCAGGGGCTTTTATACTAGGTGGGGCAAACTCATATAGCCACAAGGGTGTAAAAGCCATAGGTAGTGGCGCTTATGCTTATAAGCTCTATCATAGTGGAGTTGCTGCTGATAGCGTTGATGGAAACTGGTATTTAAGGTCTCAGTTGAATTCAGTAGACCCGGTTGACCCTGTTGATCCGGTTGATCCGGTTGACCCGGTTGATCCGGTTGACCCGGTAGACCCGGTTGATCCAGTAGATCCTGTTAAGCCGTTATATACTGGCGGTGTACCGGTTTATGAAGCCTATCCTCAATTTTTGCTTGGTATGAATGGTTTGCCCACACTACAGCAGCGTGTGGGTAATCGTTACTGGAGTAATGCCGGCAATAGAGTTCTTTCGCAGGGAGCTGATGCTGTGGATGCATATGCCCCAGTCGATGAGGCGGGGGTGATGATCGAACAAAATGGGATTTGGGGCAGGATGGTTGGCTCCCATACTAAAATTAAGTCCGCAACATCTACTTCAGATACAGACTATAATTTTGATGTTTTCAAAATGCAGGCTGGCGTTGATGGTATGCTGTATGAAAATGATAATGGCAAACTTATTGGTGGAGTATCAGCGCATTATGCTCATGGTAAAGCTAAGGTTTTCTCGGAGCATGGTGATGGTGAAATTAATGCCGACGGATATGGATTTGGTGGTACTTTAACTTGGTATTCTGAGGATGGCCTTTATATTGATAATCAAGCACAGGTGACTTGGTATAATAGCGATCTTAATTCTATTACAGCCGAGCAATCATTAGTCAGTGGGAATGATGGTTTTGGGTATGCGCTATCGGTTGAGGCTGGTAAGCGCGTTGCTATTAACGAACATTGGTCTGTATCACCACAAGCACAGATGATTTACTCCAGCGTTAATTTCGATGATTTTACAGATCAATTCAGTGGGCACATATCAAAAGACATATCAGCCAGTTTGCAAGGCAGACTTGGTATTAGTGCCGATTATCAAAACTCTTGGTTAAATGATAGCGGCATGTTCAATCGGAAGTATGTGTATGGAATTGCAAATATTTATAATGAATTCTTAGACGGCACCAGAGTAAATGTTAGTGGTATTGGCTTTGCAAATAAACAAGAGCGGATTTGGGCAAGTTTGGGACTTGGTGGATCTTATAATTGGAATGATGATAAATATTCCATTTATGGAGAAGGCTCTATTAATACAAGTTTAAAAAACTTTGGCGATAGCTATACTTACAAAGGAACGTTGGGTCTGCGTGTAAGATGGTAAATAGTTTCTAACTATCTACGAAAATCGGAACTGTTTATTCGTAAGTTATGAATAATTAAAACGCCCTCAAAAGGGGCGTTTTTTTACAAGCCTTGTCGGCCATACCAAGTTTCAATATCAGACTTTACGCAATCTTTTTCTATCCCGTAGCGTTCCTGAATCTTGCCCTCTAGCTGTTCCCTATGGCCATTGATTTCATCAAGATCATCATCAGTGAGCTTGCCCCACTGTTCTTTGATGTTGCCTTTGACCTGTTTCCAATTCCCTTCAAGGGGGCGAACGGAATTTGGTTTCATTATTTAGATTGCCAAATTTAAAACACTTGAAGGTTATTTTCAAAATAATTGTTGAATAAAGTATTACCCTAGGGGTTTAATTTCACACAATAAGTAAATTGCTAATGCCAATTATTAAGCAGTAGGAATATTTGTATTAATAAATTAGATGTAATTAAAACACACAGCCACCCCACGTAGAAGATGTTTCTTCGATTGTGAGGTAGCTGTGCGGCCCCCGCCATGTATTAATACATATAACATTAAATACATTTCAAGTTAAATATTATAAACATCTTATGAAAATTGTAATTTATTAAATAAAACATTTATTACTTTAATATAAAATTATTTAAAATGTTGATATTGTTATTGAAGTAGTTCTGTAAGAATGAGTGGTAAAAAGCCTATTTATCGTGAGAGCGTAATGATATTGGGTAGCGCTGAGGATGATTGGCTCTACAGCGGGATATTTTCAGAAATATAATGATTCTATGAGCGTAAAGTTGCAGGTTTATTTAATAATTAAGAAATTTTTATTTTTAGTTCTATGGGGGGGGGTCAAGCCAAGCCCCCTACAAAACCGCTCATTTCATCAAGGCGTACCATTGCCATACGCATACGGCCTTTGCAGCCTCTTGCTTTGCATAAGGCACGGCGTTCTACTTCGTCCAAATATAGCTGCTCACGCCCTCTGGCGGTACAAATCATAGCTTTTGTAATATAGGTGAGGCGGCTGCACTTCTTGCAGATCATTTCGAGTTTTTGAGTGTCAGCAAGATCACCCACTTTGTATTTTGTTTTCCAATTACCCATCAGTAAAAGTCTTCAGCTGAGGGAATGCGCACATAGCTGATTTTGCCACCGACATGACCACCTGTGGGCGGTTTATATTCGCCCATATGCACAATGGTGCTCGAATATTTGGCGTTGAGCGAATCCATAGCCCCGTTGGCTTTTTCCCATTTCTGCCGGATCACATCATCATTATTGAAAATATCCAGCTGCCTTGCATTAGCCTCGCTTAGGCTATGTAGGGTCACACCGACATTGTAGATGGTGACATTGCGGGGCAGTTGCCGCTTAGCTAACGCCCAAAGCTGTCTATGAACCGTTAGAATGGCTTGCTCATCATTGACGCTTGGCAGAGCGAGATTGTGAAACCATGATCCATCTTTTAACGATAGATACAGCCACAGTCCGCCGGCATAGAATTCGTCGCGTCTAAGCCGTCTGCCTGATTTCACCAGTAGCAAACGCGCAATCTCATAGGCGCCAGTGATACTGCGCGCTTCTGGTGGTAAAACACGGGTATGGCCATACATACCGCGCTTTTGCGGCTGGGCTTGAATATCATAGCCATGTAGTGCGTACCAAAGGCGCTCACCATTGACGCTTTTCCAGATTTTGCGCATGTGCTTTGGCTGGATGTTATAGAGCTGCTCAGTGGTTGTAATGAAGCAATGCGCCAAGCGCATGCGCATACTGTCACCAATGCCTGGCACGTCACCCAACTTCACATCAAAGAATGGTTTTGGCATCATATGGGGGTGCCATATCGCAAGACCGTTACCATAGTTGGCAGTTTTCTTGGTGGCGTCTTTACCTGCTTTACAAGCCATCTTTGCCAGTTGGCGATTAGCTGCAAAGCCAATAGAGCAGGTGATATAGGGGCCGATATTCTGATGAATGGTTTGTTTGATTGTCTGCGCCAAACTCTCAGGGTGGTTACGGCCAGTGTCATCAAGAATGCAGGTCAATTCATCAATGCTTTTAGCGGTATCGATGGAAATGACAGATTCAATTTCCGATAACAGCGCATTATGCGCGCGACGGTAGAGATCGGGTTTCTGCGGCACTAAAATGATATCCGGACAGAGTGCCTTGGCATCTTTAATCTTCATGACGTTTTTAACGCCAAAGGCTTTGGCTTCTTTGGAGCAGGCAATAACGGCTGTACGATCCGTGCCGGCAAAAGGCACAACGCCGACAGGACGGCCGCGCAGGCTTTTATCGCACTGCTGTTCTACGCTTGCGAAAAAGCCGTCAAAGTCCAAATACAGTCTTTCAATCGTCTCTGGCTTACGCATGGCACAGTTCATCCGTGGCGCATATTGTGCGCAATATCGCTAAGTTTTGTAAATTCGATTAACTCTTGTTCACTAAATGTTCCATAGTCGATAGGGAGTCAAGTAGGTTTTATAAGTTGTACTAATTGCCTGTGAATTGTTGTGGATTAAGTTGAAGCGCTCTTTGAGGTAGTGAGTCATATATAAATCCGCGTCAATCATGCAGGATCGGTGCGGGTTTCGTATCGTGATTTATGACGGATTGTATGTTGAGTTGGGTTTGCAGGAGCGCGAGCCAATGATGCTATTTTTTTAAGTGTCCCAGCAAACAGATGAAGGGGGATAACTGTGGTAAAAAAGAACATGCAATGAACGAAAGTTGGAACTCAATCAAAATACGAGTTGGAACTTTTAGGTGGTGAAATTGATAACTGATTGAAAACAATGGCGATCCCGACTGGATTCGAACCAGTGACCTACGGCTTAGAAGGCCGGTGCTCTATCTTGTTGAGCTACGGGTCCGAAAGGGTGGCAGGGTCCGTAGGAGACCGTCCCTGCCTGCAGCTATGGCCATGCAAAGCCGTCGCTGCGTAACTGATTAAGATGCTGGCTCACAGGTGCGCTGACAGTCAGCTTTCCAATATCCGTTGTCAGATCATCCCAAAGCGGCACATCACGATCATGAATCATCATCGGATCTTCAATCCTCATCCGCCAAACTAACAGTTTGATCTTCAACTCATCTGCGGTGTTTGCAGGTGAGGACATGATTAACCGCGTAAGCCGGCCTTCAGCTCCATCAATGTCGTCCCGAACATCGTCGAAATCGTCAATCAATGGCTCAAGTTCGCGGATGGCCTCAATCAGTTTGTAGGCTTTCAAAATGTCGCTCATGCCTTCGCTCCCTTTTTAGAAGACAGACGCACTATTGGTGGCGTCTTTATCCGACCCGCTAATGCCTTTAGATACGGGTGCTCTAAGCGTGGCTGTTTCACGTTGTCTCGCAGCGAAGTTTTGTAAGGCTTGCTCATGGCTGACCTCTAACGGCCACAGGCCATATATTTTTAACCGCATTTTGCATTTGCAGAAGGTGGATAGAGAGTGGATTGACTGCCTTATTGGCTATGGTGCCTTTCGTCAGAGCCTCCACAACGTCGATGGCGTCGTACAGCTGACCTAATAAATCATCTAGGTCGATGAACGTGTCACGGATAAAATCTTTCTGATCGGGCCTCATGCCGCGGCCTCCAAAGTCGCATAGAACTTGTCATGAAGCTCTTGGACTTCTCGCAGCGCGTTGACAGCAGCATAGTGAATGAAACTGCTATCTTCCGCCGTGAACCGCAAATGCGCCTGCATGGTATCTTCGATCAACCGTTGGAGAATTCCGACAGAGTTTTTGGCTTGGCAAATTTCGCATTCTAATTCTCTGAAATGCATAGCGGGGGCGTTTGCTGGCACTGTGTGCTGCATTGTGGGTTCTCCTCGGGTAATAACTTGGTAACTGTGTCTGGCGGTTTCGTTTGAACCAAATCAATGAATGTGAGATACTAAAAGTATCAATATCAGGGGTCGAAATAATGTCAATACTAAAAGTATCAATTAGGCAAATTAAAGCCGCTCGTGCATTATTAAACTGGTCCCAAGCAAATCTAGCATTAAAATCTGGTGTGTCTGAACCAACGATTAAACGTCTTGAATCACCCGATTCCGGCTCTATTGGCGGCAGGGAAGAAACAGCAGCTAAGTTAGTTTCAGCCCTTCAAGAAGCGGGGATTGAGTTTATAGATGATAAGCGTGGGCGTGGGGTTGTCCGGTTGAGCCCAGAATAATCCCGCCAGCCTGATAGGTCTCAAAGAGGATACTCCGATAACGTTATCGGTGAATTATCAGAACCCCACCTACACCAATAAAGCTCATATCCCCTTTCGGGGATGAGTTTGTTTTGCTAAGTCTGCCTAGATACTCTGGGGGATTAATACTTTGTATAAATATGATTGTTTTATATTAGGTGATGCTATTGTAGATAAGCCAGAACAGTCGTGTTTTACATGGATTTTAGATAGTGCAAATTTTTTAGCATCAGCACAAATGATTGCCGCATTAGTAACGGCTGGTGCAACGATAGCTTTATGGCGAGTCACTAGAGTCTTGGCAACGGAGACAAAGGTGCTTGCAAAAATGACTGCACAACCTTTCATCGTTTGTTCTTTGCGAAGTAGCCCTGCTGACTCCACAGCTCTTGATTTAGTAATTCAAAACACCGGCAATGCTGTTGCATTCGATATCAAGGTAAATATTACTCCAGGCTTACCAATCTATAATTTAGATGGAACGGTCAGCACAAAAAAAGCAACAGATCTGACAATTTCAATGTTACCTCCAATGATATTCTTTAAAAGAAAAGGGGTGATGGCCACAGATGTTAAAGATACGACATTCACAGCTGCAATTGAGTGGCGAAGCCATCCTGCCGGTGAAGTAAAAGAGACGGTGAAATACGAGTTTAATGCTCAAGATGGATTTGCAGAGAGCTGGAATGTTAAAGGCATGCACCAACTAGTTACAGAAGTTGAAAAAATATCAACAAAAATAAAATGATTTCATGGTGCTATCAGTATGTCTTGTGCCTAAACCTCTTGCCTTATTTTGTATGTCTGGCAGATTACAAGCAAAATGACAGCATTCTGAGGATGGCTATATCAATGTCTCATCTTAAACCCTTCGCTTTCATCTTAATGCCGTTCGATAAAGATTTTGATGACATTTACAAACTTGGGATTCAAGCTGTCGCCACCGAAAATGGTGTCGTTGCAGAAAGGGTTGATGAGCAAATTTACTCAGAAACAATGCTTGAACGTATATATAGGCAAATAGATGCTGCGGACTTTATAATTGCCGATATGAGTGGGAAAAACCCTAATGTATTTTATGAAGTCGGGTATGCCCATGCAAAGCAAAAACTCTGCACGCTTATTACACGGTCTACGGATGATATACCATTTGATCTTAAGCATCATCGCCATATTGTATATGATGGATCCATCAAAAAACTGAAAGAATTGTTGGGGGCTGAATTAAAGTGGCTTATAGCTGAGAATAATAAGTCTAAGTCATCAACATTTACAGTAGAACTTAAAAAAATTGACTCTATGCTTTCGAAAACAGATTGGATGGCAAGAGTAGAAATTGATATAATTATAGATATTCATAATAATTCAGATCGGCGTAGCCCTGAGATCGAAGCCCTGTATTTGATAACCCGTCAAGGATGGACTTTTAGCCAAAACGGTGAGAAGTGCGCTTCAACAGATGACAATACCAACGGGAAAAAGATAAAGCATTTTCTAAAGTCTCCAGTACAGAGGCTATCGCCATCAGGTTGGGGGCAGATAAAAATTAAAGGGGAAAGAATGGTATGGAGCAAGTTCTCCAATGAAGAACCAGTCAAAGATAAATATGATCTAAAGGGATTTATGATGTTGCATATAGCCACATCTGAAGGAACTTTTTCGGAGAAACTTAACTTGGAAACCACAGCAGAAGAGTTTCCTTTTTAAACTAATAATCAGACTAGTGTTGGTAAAATGCACAAGACAAGGGCGACATTGCGCCCCTGTGCCGTTTCATTGAATATTTTGACTTGCTTTAGAAAATCATAGCCCGCGGCAAATTACTATCTTCTGGATCAGGCCACTCTGATTGATTAATTGAACGTAAAACATAAAAGACACGGCCATTTATAAATCGTCTTCCAGTGATTTCATGATCCCAGCCCTCAAATTGAATAATGTCACCGTTTCGTGGCTCATCTGCCAGATTGGCTGCATAGTGATGTCCATCAAAGAAAAAGTCGTAACTCTTCATACTCAACCCCTTTTCCTATGCCCCCGCTAGACAGGCAGGCAGTGATTCCGGCTCATGTCGAGCCGCTATTTTTGTGCCATTGTCAGAACTACAAGTCCATCTATGCGCCATCCTACCCAAATGCCGACAATGCGTCTTGCCAGCCGTCATCGTCGTAGATTGAACCGCTGCCGGTGTCTTCACCCAGCGATGCACGATATACGCCCATAGCAGCAGCTACGGCGCCATCAATAGAAAGCCAGCGCTTGGACTTCTTTAGTCGGATCTTGTGGCCGTGGCTATTTGTTTCAACCTCGCAGTTAGCAACGCAAAACCGCATAACAGGATGGCCGCCATGTTTTAGCCGTCCAGCCAAGACAGCCCGTTCCAGTTCAGCGATGGCTGGCATCATGGACAAAGTACCTTGCCGGAACTCGATTGCCGGATAGCCATCGTCAGTCAGGTTATTCAGGATATTGCGGGCCAAGGCTGGATCGAATGCAATCTGCTGCACATCGTAGGTTTCGCACAACTCCCGAATCCTATCCTCAACAGCACGGAAATCCACCACGTTGCCCTCGGTGGCCGTGATCAGGTCATCCGCGGCCCAGCGGACATAAGGTGCGCCGGATGCGTCCTGCCGCTGCCGCAGATTTTCCTTTGGGCAGAAAAAGAACGGCACAATGATAAAATCATCGCCGTCACGGAATACCGCAACAATGACCGTTAAATCCCCATGACTGGAAAGATCACAGGCAAGCCACGTTTCACGCCCAGCAAGTGCAGCCATATCAATAGGCTCGCCGCCCTGATCATATGTTGCCATATCCACGAATGGGCTGGAGCTATGGTCAGGCCAGAAATTCAGGTGATATTGTTTGAAAGCGTCTTGGTCGGCAGGTCGGTTTTCGGCTTCACGTGCCATCGCCTGCAAACCTTTCAGGTCAGGATAACCCAGAGTAAGCCCCGGATTAACCTTGTGCCATACGGCCTCATCACGCCAATCATCGCCAGTGTCCGGCTCGAAGATGACAGGCAGGAATGACGGGTCTGGGTATTCACCTTTGGCAACCTTGCGCGCATAATCGTAAATATCAAATGCCAGATTGTCTTGGCCACGTCCGGCAGTCGTTGTGATGACATGCAAGCTTTCGGCGGTCTTAGCCAAGCTGGTTCTCAAGGCTTCCCAAAGGTCGCGTTTTTTCCAAGCATGAATTTCATCTGACCCAAGGAAGTTAATTGTCCTGCCATGTTGCGTGGCGCCATCTGATGATATGGATTCATACGTGGCACCTTTCCTTGGGTGCCGAATTTTATGAGTTCCAACCCGCACCTGAAGTTTAGCGGCAACCTCCGGCATAGCCTGCACAATGCCTAAGACTTCATCATAGGCGATTTGGGCTTGTTTGGAATCTGCTGCGGCTGAAACAACCTGACCGTTCGGAATACGTTCCGGCCCAAATGTATGCAAAGCAATAAGAGCGGCGCTCAGTGAAGTTTTGCGTCCGCCACGTGGTATCATGGCGAACACGGTTCGCACCTGTCTTTGACCGTCCTCATCACGAGGGCCATAGATCCGGCGAACAAGGCGCTCAACCCACGGGTCAATCTGGAATTGCCTGTTTTGTCTTTTGCTTTTCGGATGCTTCAAAGCCAGCAGGAAGTCAACGGCACGCTGGCCGTGACCAAGCGGGTCATCAATCGGGCTATTGTCGAATAGCCATTCTGGTCTTGCCATTTACAAATCCAATGGGTTGTCGTCGTCGCCCTCATGTGTACCGGCACGGCTTCGGCTGGCAGGGGTCAAGCCTAATTCAGCAGCCCATCGGCGGGCTTCGGCTGTAGCTTCCCTCAACGTGGTAAAAGCTGGATGCCTTTTTAGTTCGCCCAGCCGGTTCGGAATATAATCGCCGTCCAGTCGGATGCGGGCGCGTGCAATGGCAATATCGCCGGTTGCATCGCAATATCGTTCAACCGCCGCAAGGTCCGCATCGGACAGAACGCGCCGTTCAACCAAGACCGGCATTACTCGGCGCCATTCTTTTTTCGCGTCTGCGCTCATCTCTTTGGGTGGCTGCGGCACCTTGCGGATAGGATCGGAAACCGGCCTCGGTGTGGCCTTGGCCCCTCGCATATGATGACTCATAGCCCTGCCTCCTGCATCGCCTCATCAATGGCTGGGCAGACTTTCAGGGTGCGGCGTAGGCCAGACGTGTCATTATCAGCCATGGCCGCAGCGTGACGGCGGGCATGTGCAACAGCAATGGCCGCTTGCTCCAGTGCATCGTCTGGCATCTTGTCCGCAATATCAAGACGGCCAAGCGTCTCGAAAGGATCGGCATTGATAGGCTTGCCCGTCACATGGTCACGGCGTGTCACGGGTCTAGGTGCTGGCCTCGGAGCCGGAAGCTTGCCACCCATGCGCTCAAACATGTCCAGTATCTGATCGAGCATTTCAATGGCGAAGTCGCTGCCGTGGTACCAAAGGACCGGTGACGGCTGCCCTTTCCATGGCAATGGCGATATCGCGCGATAGCCGTGCTGCTCAGACCAAACCAACCGGACGTTTTTAATCGTCATTCCAAGATCAGGTACATAGACCTCGGCCAGTGCCAATAGGGTAAATGGCGCACGGCCATCGTCATCACCGAAAAGGGACATGCCGCGTACATCAATTTTAATCATCAAAATGCCCACCCACGATAGTTCAGGAGAATTTCGCTGGCGTTGACTGGAATGTCATGCAGACTATCCGGCAAAGCTGTTTCGCGGTTTTCAAACCAATGCGCGGCAATCATAAGTCCGGCTTGTTTCAGGTCTGCGGGAATTTCCGCGCCATCCGCAAGCTCAATGAAGCCGGACAAATATTCGTTTGTGGCATCGACCTTGACCTGAATTTCCGAATCCTCGTCGTCATATAAAATTCTGGCGTGGTCTTTAAATTCAGAGAGTGTAATAATATTCATGGTTACTCCATTGTTCAATATTCATTGACGGTTAGCCGTCGATTGTTCAATTTTAAGGAATGCCCCAAATCTCGTTTTTCGCGAGCGACACTCCCACGTCGGTCCGTTGAAACCGGCCAACCCTTCGACCTATCCCCGCCCCATAGGTCAGGCATCGACATGGCGGGTCGCTGACGTGATTTGTGATGTTTTTCAGGGTGTTGATGCTTAATTACTGATGCGAGTCAGCGGGCTTCTATGGCCATTTAAATCCACTCGCCTGTTTCTAGCCGATACCGAGATAAGGCAACTTCTTCGATTGCATCTCGAGTCTCACTCTGGAGAGCTATACTGATACCGCATGAACCTTTACCTGGCAGTTGAACGACTATACCGCCATCATCATGCCTGCGCTTGATCAGACACTTATGAAGCAGGAAGTCACCAACTCGAACATTGAACTGAGCAATGATTGTTGACTGCTCCAGCGGCGTGTTGTGCAAGTAGAACGACTTGATCTCAGCGGCGACCAAAGCTGCCATCCTTCTCTGCTGTCTTACGCCCATGACACGTGGAACACATCGATTGAAAGTTTGTCGGATCCAGCCTTCGATGCGGTGCATTGCGTATAGTTATGATATGATCGACCAGCGTTGCCGGTTGTCCGCAACCAACACACGATGGATGGACGACCAGCCAAGCATGGCGTGCGCGTTGCCACTCACGGTCGTAGCCGCGTGTGCGCGCTGATGGTCTGGCTCTGTCACTGGCAATCTTACGCGCCTTTGCACATGGGCATTTTGAACCCGCCTGCACGACATGCTGACCACAGGTGCAATAACGTGATGCTGCTGATGGCATTGATGTCTCCTGAAGTGAATGGGGGCCGAGGCCCCCAAGCTATTACGAACCAAGAGTTACCTTGGTCAGGGCTTCGCCAAGTGTTACGCGACCACCGACACGACGGCGTGCACCAAACTTGACAATGCCATTGCTAAAGCCGGTCACTTCATCAACCTTCAGGTTGAAGCCAATACGGTCAGCAATGGTGTAACCAGCCGCAAAATCACCAAAGACAATAGGTGTTGCATCAGCTCCGATGTCCGGCATGTCCACAGCCTCATAGACTGGGCGGCCAAGTAACAAGGCTGGCTGACCGGACTGCAAGCCTGCTTGCCAGATGTACTGACCGTCACCGTCTTTCAACTTGCGGATAGCCGCCATAGTTTTACGGTTCATAATCCACGAGCCGTTCGCTGCGTAAGCCGACTTCACCGAATAGAACGCATCAATCAGATCATCAGCGCCCAGCGTTACGGCATCAACCTCAAAGGCGCTCACCGCAGTGGATGTCAGCACGCCTTCAGCTTGCGATGTGCCATTGCCCTTCACAAACCACGATGCTTCCTGCTGACCAAAGCGCCGAGCAATATGGTTGGACAGGAAGTTAGAAAGGTTGATCTTACTGTCCTCGATAAGCACTTGCGAAACCGGAGTGATGACAGCCATTTCAAACGGCTTGATGTCCACCTGTGTGAAGGTTGGTTCACTCTCAGTCATTGCCTGTGTTTCGGTGCGCGATGCCGGATTAACTTCGCTTTCCAAGACAGGAATTTGCAGCAGCGGGCCGCCGATCTGAATAACAGACGCCAGTTCACGAACCGGCGAAAACTCTGCCACCTTTTCGATTACCTGTGCTGAAAAGTCTGGCGGGGCAATTACGCTGCCAGTGCCAGGCGATTCAATCGTCAGGGTCTTCAGTTCATCAGGGCCAGCCTGTCCTCGCAGGAAAAGCTCAAAGGCTTTCGCTTCCTCGGTCTGGCCGTCCTTACGTTCGGTATGTAGTGCCGGACGGGATAGCTTCGCTTCCATAGCATCAAGGCGGGCAGTCATAGCCGCAACCGGCGCGGTCTTAGTTGCGATATCGGCTGTAAGGCCAGC
Source organism: Pseudochrobactrum mosebachae (assembly GCF_048914685.1). Classification (GTDB taxonomy): domain Bacteria; phylum Pseudomonadota; class Alphaproteobacteria; order Rhizobiales; family Rhizobiaceae; genus Pseudochrobactrum. The sequence continues at coordinate 918,211 of NZ_CP128408.1, read as the reverse complement.
CAGCGCGGTTTTTACTTCGGCAACTGGATCGCCATCAACTGCATTTTTGGTTTCAAGAACGGTTGGGAAAGTTGTGTGAATAGTCATGGTTGTTCCTTTAAATTTGTGCCCGCGCGGCATTGATTGCTGCGACGATTTCGGCATGTTGGTTTGATTTGACTGCTGTGACTGTGGACGTTGCGTTGCTCGGAAAAGTCACAACGCTGATTTCCCAAAGGTCCACTTCTTCGAGGATGCGCGCGCCCTTGGTTCTGTCCATGCGGTCGCGCACGGTTCGGAATCCAATAGACAAGCCATCCAAAGCGCCGGCCTTCATGAGCGCATGAGTTTCACGGCCTTTGGCAGTGTCGAGAATTAACCGGCCTTCAGCTTTCAGACCGTGACCATCCTCAGATAGTGCAGTCCACACGCCAATCGGTTCTGATTGGTCATGGCCCCTAAGCATCTTCACACGTGCCGCTGGCCTGACAGCTAAGCTTTTGGTGAAAGCGCCGGCAGCCACAATTTCCTTGTGGCTATCGATGGTTCCGAAAGTTGACGCATAGCCAACAAAAAAGCCGTCATCACTGACAGCTTTGGTATCAATTTCTAAGATGAACCCACGTTCAATTTTGGCATCGCTCAAGCGGCTGCCTCCTTCGGTTTTTCGTTGTTTTGGTTGGCTGCAATCGTGTATGGTGATTGTAGCGTGTCGCCATCCGGCAAGGCTGGCATGGATTCACGTCGGCGAACATCGTTGGCTGTAAACGCGCCCATCGACCTGAATTTTTGATAGGCTTCGGCGCGTGTACCGGTATCGGCTCGGAGCAGATCATCCACGACAAATTCAATGCTGTGAGTACGCCGTTCGTCTTTGGTTAGAAGCGTTCGACGATAGGCATCTGTCCAAGATTTCAGCCACGGCAGCAGGCAAAGCTGCAAAAACTGTAGCGATTGCTGCTCCACATTCTGAAACGTGCCTTTTGATAATTCCTGAAGCATCGTCACAGGAACACGAGTCAGGCGGGAAATTTCACCGATGCTGAAATTGCGTTGTTCCTGATGTTGGCTCTCGACCGAAGTGAAGGCGATTGGCTTGTACTCTCCAGCCTGGTCGATGACAGCGACGCCACCGGCCTTGTCCCCGCCCTGAGAGGTTCTCCAGCTTTCAGCAATGCGCACAACCGTTGATTTTTGAAGCTGCCCCTTGAAGGACAACACACCACCGGGGCGACTATTATTTTTGAACAGCCGTGCCGATGTGCGTTCAAGCAAGACAGAAAGTCCGATAGCCTCACGACCAGCGCGTAACAGACCAAGACCGGTTTTTCCGTCTACTGATGGCGCTTGAAGGTGAATGACCTGATCTGCCCTATAAGTTGTCGTGCCGACCTTATAACGCGGTTCGCCGCTGTCCAGATATTCGACAACAACCTTATCACTGGGCAGATGCAAAATTTCGGCAGGCTTAATGCCGACCTTATTGACGAACCCAAAGCCATCACCGTGCAAAACAGCATCAATCGTGATGAGTTCCCGAACTTTACCGGCAGATTGCCACTCGTTCGCTTCATCATGCACCAGCGCATATGCGGCATGGTTGTTTGCAGATTGCTTGCCGTCGCCGTCCTGTTCATACACCTTGCACGGCAGAGTGCTGACAGATCCGGCAATCAAGCTCACAGCACAATTGACCGCAGGAACGCGCATTGCAACATCAGCATTTACGGCAATGCCGGCTGGATTGCCGAATAGCCCACCGAGAACGCCCCACGATTCCGAGGTCGGGTCGGTTAACTCGGATTTGGTTTCTTCGGCGGGTTCTGCCGATTTCGTATTGAAGGGCCACATTATGCGGCTTCTCCATACAAGGCTGATGCCTTTTCAACTAAATCAGCCGCCAAGATGCCAGCCGGAATAACGATGCTGCCGGTTTCGGAAATAAACTGACCCGCCTCAAAAAGCGGTGAAACCTCCACTGATGCCATACCACCGGAAGGCTGCGCCACAAAAACACTATCGCGGGGAATTGCCGCAACATTGGCTTGAGGGCCACCTGCAACCCGCCACGCCTCGCAGGTGGCAACCAGAATCTGATAATTGGCGGCGATCAGGCGTTTTGCAATGATTGTTATGAAAACATCGGTGGCAGACATGCGCCGCTGGCTTCCGAACTTGCCCGACATGAACGGGTTGCCGCCAGATGCTAGCCAATCTCGAAGTGTGGATTCTGGCATATCCGCCAGTTGTGCCGCCTCAGCGACGGAAAATGCGCGATCACGCGCCCATGCGTTTGACATGGCTGCTCCTTTCCACCGCCTAAGCGGTATTGTTGAATGGGTAAAATAAAAGCAGCAGACCCGTGCCACCAGCTTGAGGAGAAAGCACACGGATCTGCTGCTATGTTCCGGCCGCCACTCAAGGCGCCAGAAATGATAAAGGCCCGCCGAAGCGAGCCTTTGAATAAAACTGTGTTCCCGTAATACCCATGCCGCAACGGGTGGGGTGCACCTCACGCCGCCTGATCTGGACTTTTCTATCGGCCTCTTTCGCTGCTGCTGTCATTTCTTTATTCAGCAAGCGCCATGCATCTCGCAGCGTATCGACAGCCATATAGATTGGAGCCTTCGCAGCTGCCGAAGCCTGCTTACCTTTAAAGCCCTGCCTTTCGCCGATAGCTGTCAATGTTTCGCAATCAATCGCTGCTTCTTCGAAAACCGTTAGCAGAGGCCCCAAAGCAGCCCGCAGGCGACCAATCACAACTTTAGCGTCCATATATGCGATTATCGAATCTTCGCCACCAGCAATACACAGTGGGGCGCTAATGGCATGCGGAACATCATCGGTGCTTATGCTGTTACGATTGCCGGTCGAGGCCAGTGGTTTACGCTCACGAATGCCGTGATCCTTTTCAAGCCCGTTCACAAAACTAATGCGGCGCTCAAAGTTAATGCCACCTTGACCAACCTCTACGTTTCTACCTGCGTCAGGCGAACCGGCAATCTCAAACAAGCTGCGATAGCGCCGGATCATCATCGCATCTTCCGGCCTTTTATCCCTCATTAATGCCTCGCATAAAGGCACCGGATCATTATCATTCGCTGCGGCTGTTTCATACTTGCGTGGCTTGTGCGGCTTTGGCTCCGGCGCTGTCTGAGGCGGGCATTTTGTTACAGGAACGCCGTTTATTTTAACCGATAGCCATTCGCGGGCTTTGGCTTTTTCTGATGGGATGGTGACAGGCAGGTCGGCGGCATCAATATCCGCGGCGGATTTTGTCATAGTATCTCCTCAAGTGTGGTGGTGGTGTTAAAGGTATGTAAAAGTGAGAACGCAAAACGCATAGGGCTGGATGAAAATAAATATTTGTGGAAACTACGGCTTTGGCCTGGCGTGCAGTTTCGTAATTTCCAAATCCTGCTTTCTCAGCTGCTTCATGACGATCAGAAACAAATTTTTGTTTCTGATCTGATTTGCGGTCACCGCCCTTGGGAGCAAGCATCACTTCCAAGATGGACACCCTTTCAGACGGCACTGATGCAACACGGACGGCTTGAATTTGCTGATGTTTAGAAAGACCGGCAGCTTTGGCGATATTTGAAACGGTATGGTCGCCCTCACCGTTCTTTGGTCTACCACCAGATGATGGTCGATCTATCTGCTTCAGGATTTCCCCGCCCTACGAATTGCACGGGCTCGAATGCGTTGATCAAAGTTTACAAAACTCCAAGCTGTCATCCGGCATAAGCCTGTAACGTAATCGCGCACCTATAATTTCAGTCTCACCCCCGCAAGCTTCTAAAAGGCTGGCGGTTTGATCTGCTGTCAGCCGCATAGTTGTCTCCACGTCATCATCGAACCGTACCTTCATACTTGCCGCTCCATCAGCACTAGTTTCCCCGGATAGGATTGTCACAATTTGCCATGGCAACGGATCCGCTCGCCTGATTTCTTTTGTGCCCGTCCGGTTCACTGACATTGAAATCATATCGCCAATGATGGATTCCGCATCGCCGTCAAAACTCAGAGCCTCATCCAGTGCGTAATATTCCTCACTTTCAACACGACAGCGCAAAACGAATTTGCGATTAGCTCCGCTTCGAAGGTGTGCCACCAGCACATCTTCATCCTCACCCTCATACTCCGCATGAACAATTTTCCATCGGGCGAAACCTGGCTGCTTGCGCGTATTTTCTTTTTTTGTTTTTAATGGCGCCACCCCTTGCGAGCCCCGAACAGGGCTCGCTCCTAAAGGGGCGCCTATACATCCTTTTAGAGGATGGAATTGGGCCCCCACTTGGGGACCACCCCCTATGCATCCTTGGTGGCCACCCTCATGTAACTCTGGGGACCACCCATGCGCACTATTGGGGACCTCCTTACGACCGTCTGAAAGAGGATTGCCCCCGTTCAAATATCGGGTGTAAGCGCTGCCGCGGAAAAACCAGTTTACATCCCATAGCGTCGATTCAGTGAAGGTGTGATCCTTCTTCACAGACACGCGCCCGCTGGAAATAAGATCCGGTTTATATTTCTTCACCATTTTCACAGTAGTACCAGCGCCGACCGCTATGAATGAGTTACTGCATTCAGAGTGCATGTTTGGATTAGACCAGTTGCGCGCGATGACGGCTATCATGCGCTTTTGAAGGTCTGTGAGGGTGGCGTCGCCCTGCATGTCTTCGAAAAAGGCCATTTTGTCGCCAACGCGGATTCTTTGCCATTTCATTGGGCGTCACACTGGAAGGTTTGCGCGATAAATTGCAAAGCCTCTGGTATCAGTGCCAATTCTCTCGATCAGATTATGTTTTCGCAATTGCTTCATCGCATTATCAACAGTACGGCGACAAACACCAAAATACTGCTGAAATGTTTTATGTGAAATTCGTGCTTCACCAAGTATCGCCGTGTGACGCGCAATGATCATAATAATCGCTATTGCCGTGCCACCAGTTAACAGCTTCTCAATATTGTAGTAGTGTTGCAGTAAGCGTTCTGCCTGATCTTCTGACAGATTTTCGAAAGGCGCGGCCTCTATCGAATCCATATATTTCTCCAATAAAAAGCACACAACCGCCCATGGCGCGGGCGATGGCGCTGCGGGTTGTGTGGGTGAGGGTTAGAGTTTAGGCGTTACGGATATTAAATCCGGCACGTTATACGCATTTAATATCCGTAACGCGCTTTCGATAAGCTTTCTGTCTGCACGGACTACTGCAAAACTTTGCGTCTATCCGCACTGGCGGGAAAGTTTGACTGCATTCCATACATTGACGGGTTTCCCTTGCGTTAGTGCGTTTTTGCTTTGCCACGCTGATCTGCGCCTTTTGCTCACACTTGGTGCAGCAGTAAACGTGCTTACGATCTATCTGGCGCCATTCATTATGAACCGGCCTTGCGCAATGTTCACAAGGTGCTGGGTCCTCAAAGATGCGCCATTTCTGAGCAACTGTACAAGCCTCGCAACAGGGAAGCGTATCGTATGTACGAACACCGAAAGGGGAGCGCCGGTGATTAATCCGCATTCGCCAGACGGCTTCGTTCGCCTCAATGGGTCGTTTGCAACTACCGCAAAGGCGACAGCTGATTGCGTCATCATAGGCACGGTTTATTTTGATGACTTCAACATCTGACATGATTGCTGAAATCATGCCGCAGCCTCAGCGGCTTCAATGGATGCAATGATCTTGGACTTTCGAGCGCACACCATGTCGCCTAACTTAAAGGCAGGGAGTGTGCGCTTTGAAACCGCGTGGTAAACCTGTCTGCGATTCCAGCCCAAGAATGCTGCAATGGCATCAGCGCCGGTTAAAAGATCCGCGGCTAATGTGTTGTCGTTATCATGATGCATATGGAAATCTCCTCTCGGTTGTTGGTGTAACCTTGAGGTTACGTAAGCATATATATTTCTAGCGGGACTTTGGCAACGTATGCGACAAAATGGTGCAATATGTTGCAAACTATCCGTTAGTCGCATATGTTCCGTTTATGACAGTACGCGAACGCACATGGACTTCGAATGGCGCTGAGAAATCTGCATGGATTGCAGATTATGTCGATCAGCATGGCAAGCGCCACATTAAGACTTTCCGGACAAAAAAAGAGGCGGAAGCCTACGACAGTAAAACGCACGTCGAGGTGCTAGGGCGTATTCACGTACCTGATGCAAACACAGCAACGGTTGCAGAGGCTGGCAAGCTGTGGCTAGCCGACTGTTCCTCGGCATTGGAGCGAAGCACCGTTGCTCAATACGGCCAACATCTCAATTTGCACATTGTCCCATTTCTTGGAAAAAAGCGGCTAAATGAAATTACTGTCCCAACAGTTCGCCATTTTCTCGATAGGTTGAAGGCCGAAGGCCGTTCTGACGCTATGGTGCGTGCTGTGCGTGTTAGCTTCGGCTCTATCCTGTCTGATGCTCAAGAGCGGGGATTGGTGATCCGTAATGCAGTCAAGGATATGGGACGCGCGAAGGGTCGTACACGCGCCGCAGCGCGGCACCATGAGCGCGTAGAGGTTGGGATTGATATTCCCACAACCACCGAAATTAAGGCCATCCTCAAGGCCGCAACAGGCAAGGCACGTATCTTTATCATGACAGCCATCATGACAGGTATGCGTGCTTCGGAGCTTCGCGGTTTGCGTTGGTCGGACATTGATTTCAAAAAAGCTGAAATAACGATCCGGCAACGCGCAGACGCCTATCAAGACATCGGCTCCCCAAAGTCCGCGAAGGGAAGGCGGGTGATCCCTCTGCCGTCCGATTTGGTTAAAGCTTTGCAAAATTGGAAACTCAATTGTCCTGTTAGCTCTCTGGGTCTGGTCTTTCCAACTGGCACTGGCGCGATTGAATATCATGGCAACATCATTAAACGCTGGTATCATCCGCCCCAAATCGAGGCAGGCGTTGTGGATGCAGATGGCAACGCCAAGTATTCCGGCCTCCATGCACTTCGGCATTTTTATGCGAGTTGGTGCATTAACCGGTCAGAAGATGGCGGCCTTGGGTTGCCTGCAAAAGTCGTTCAGGATCGCATGGGTCATGGCTCAATAACCATGACGTTGGATGTCTATTCGCACCTGTTCGAAAGGGGTGACGACGGATCCGCAATGGACAATGCAGCGTCTGCTTTTTTTGACTAGCTGCGACAAGGTTGCGACATATTTTAAAAATAACAACAATATCAATGTTGATACAAATACTCTGACTCCGTTAGTCTTGGTTCGAATCCAGGTTCCCCAGCCAATTTTTCAAATCAATATCTAAGGTGCTGATATTATTTGTAAAAATACTGGCTGAGAATCCCATTTGCATGCTGACCACATAACTGTGACACATTCAGACGATTCGTCTGCCTTGTCTTGCTCCTACTGGCGGGTACGAATCCTTGTGCGTATGCGGACATCAATTGATGTTCAACATCTTTATAAAGGTGCCGCATCACTGGGCCATATTGGTTATCAGTTTCCACATGATGATGCGCGGGGATGGTCGAGCAGGACTATGCACCGGATATCGATACGGGATCGTTCTATCAAAGTGGTGCCGTGACGGAGCAAAATTGTAAAGGTGCAGATGATTATTGGCGGCGGTTAACCGGAAACCCTCAAGTTCGTCGTAGGTGGCGAGATAGAAGCCCGCAAAGCCTCTTGGTCAGTACATCAATTTGATAGTAATTAGACCCCATGGTGAAGTGGAGATCATGTCCGTTCATCATGATGTGATTGCGTGTGTAAATTTACTGGAGAACCATCTGTTGCTTGCAACACAAATAGTTTGCACAAAACTATGGCACATTTTGTGGAAGAAGTTTTTCGCATTGAAAGCATTGAGAAAAATTCCTCAGTTTGGAATTCAAACTCCCCGGAAATCTTTTTTATATAGCAAAATGAACGGCTTGGAAAATCTCTGGTATAGCATTCATTTGATGGCAGGCCCGCTCAAGGGTTTGCAAGTCATCTCACCACGATGGTTAAACTGAGCTCCCCCCCTTTTATCATCAAAGTCCTGCTGCTGCCATAAGTGACGAAAAAATTGATGTCATACCTAATTCCACTGCCTTGTTTTATGAGTTCATATGAATTTTTATGCAATTTTGATATAAAAAAATATTCTTTTTAGCTTATAAGGAAATGAGAACGAGTTGCGTGGGCATCGTACTATCTCTTGCCCAAAACGGAATATTAGAACCACTAGCGAGTCAATTGATGAATACCAGCGAAAAGATCTATTCAGGTAAAACCAAAGACCTGTATACCCTGCCAAACAACAACCTTTTGCTTGTCTTCAAGGATGATGTTACAGGCGAAGACGGCGTTATTGACCCTGGCGCTAACACCGTTATTGGTAAGGTCGAAGGTAAGGGCCGTAAATCTCTCGCTATGACTGTCCACTTCTTCAAGTGCCTCCACGACGCTGACATCCCTACACATTTAGTTCATGCTGATGTGGAGAAAGGTATAATGGAAGTCCGTCGTGCTGAGCCATTGGGTAAGGATATCCGCGGTGCAGGCGGCCTTGAATTTATTTGCCGAACCCGCCCTTGGGGCAGTTTCATCCGTCGCTACCAACAGTACATTCGAGATGGTGAACAGAAATTTGATTATCTGGTGGAGATCACCATTAAGGACGACGAACGCGGAGACCCACAAATCAATGACGAAACCATTGTCGCTCTTGGTCTCCTTAGTCCATCCCACCTTGAGCAGGCTAAGGATATCACCCGCCGCGTGTGTCGTATCGTCGAAGCTGATCTACGTGACAAGGGCCTGATCCTGATCGATATGAAGATCGAAATCGGCCTTGTCGATGGTGAGGTTGTGGTCATTGACGAGGTTTCGGCCGATGCGATGCGCGTGATGGACGAAAACGGAAAAGTGCTGGATCATGAGACTCTTTACAAAAAATTGATCCGGTAGACTGGTCATTTGCGGCACGTTGGCGATGGCTGACTGGATGTAGCATGCATTGGCTTCGTGCTAGGGGGGGGGGGGCTGCTGTATGTAAATCATATAAACGTTTTTGTAGCCGGCAAGTGCGAGGTCGGCTGCAAGTTCAGTCTTGATGCCAAATATGGATCTTACCTGACGTTTGACGCGGTATTTTACTCAAAAATTGTTCTTATCGATGTGCTCCTGCAAAATAGGACAGGCTTTTAGGAGGGGGGGCTGACGCTATAATTTGGGTAGGTTAAAAGCGGTCTTATCTCTGGATACAATCATACTGAGATCTGTTGGCGCCTCTACAAACTTCTCCTGATTTTGCTGGAAGCCAATCCTTAGTTTCAAGATCTACTGCCTTTCAAACACGAAGTATCGCTGACAAGGCAATTGGCCGATACATCGAGTACTTTTATTGGGTATCCTTGCAAAGCCATGTCCTCATAAGGTCTGAGATCTACGCCGTGAATGAGAGTATCATTGGTGGCCACCACAGATATCTTTGTGTCACAAGAGCTAGAACGTGTATCCGGATGTTTATGATCATGCGAGATCTTGCAAAAGGGCGGCGCAAGAAAAAGTTGTTTGTGAGCCATAATGCGGAGTTTGTGCGGTTTGCCTAAAACCGTATTGTGTTTTTATCAGAGGCAAATATTATCAAGTGATGATCTGGGCAACATACTTAAGAGAACATGGTTTCAATGGTTCGACATGTTCACTAGAGAGAACTATGCATATTATAAGTAAGCATCTGATTTTTTGAATTGTATTAAACTGAGGATAAATTGATGATTATTTTGATATTTCGCATTTAAAAAAGATTATCTGACAAAATATTATCAGATAATCTTTTAAATTTATTTTAAGGCTGGTAGAATTATTGTCATTAGAAGTCTAGATCAGTTATTTGGCAATAACTAACTTGTTGAATTTTTCAATTATCATTGCACGATTTTCATTAATATTATTCCAGTTTGGCAGGTTCAGATTTTTAATAGAGCCATCTTCACCCCAGGGCATGCGTTTTAATGCTTCATCGCTGATAACGGCCTTACTATTTGATGGTCCGACATAAATCCGCTCGGCCATACATTCAGACGGTGTGACACCCACAGCAAAATTCACGAATTGCTCTGCTTCAGCGATCTTTTTTCCATTGCTGACGACATGCAAGCGAATGTCACCACCAATAGCACCTTCTTTAGGTACGACGAATGCAATTGGTAACTTTTGATCGCTCATGGCATAGGTGGAGTTTGAATAATGAGCCCCAATAACAGCCTCACGACTTTGGAACAGATTCGTACCAGCTCCAGCAGTGTCAAAGTAAGAGACTACGTTTAGTTTTTTCAGGTCGTTAAATGTTGTGTCCATATCGGTTAGGGTGTGGCCGTCGAGCTCTGCCAACTGAGCAAGAAACGGCACACCCATTGCATTGGCAGGACTCGGAAAGGTTATTGAGCCTGCATAGTCGGGGTTCCGCATATCAAGCCAGGACGACGGAGCCAATTTAACTTGCTCTGTGTTGTAAGCTAGACCCAGGGAGTAGAATCCTGTCCCTAATGCAAAAATAGCATCATCTTCATCTTTGTAGACTGCTTCCGGGAGCAGTTGGTTCAAGTTGGGTAATGCATCAGCAGTCAAAGGATGTAATAGATTATCTTTGGCTGCGACTTCTGAAACGCCGCCATCTAACCAAACAACATCAAGCGTTGGAGAGTCTTTTTGCTGACGTAGTTTGCTAAGCGTTACTCCTGAAATGCCTGGTTCAGGTATGACGCGGATGCCTGTTTCTTTTGTAAAAGGATCGATAATACATGCCTGCATGGCTGCGCCCCATTCACCGCCATAGGTAGCGATTGTTAGTGTTTGTTGTGCAGCAGCTGGCGATGCCAGCATGGTTGCCAGACAAGTACTAGTAAGTAATAATGTGATCTTCATTTTAAATTTCCCCATTTCGTATTATTCTTATAGTTTGATGGATAATAAAGGCATCATAACTGGTATACATCAAATTAAAAAAGAGTGGTCTGTGATAACTAATGGTTATGAATATTCGGCAGCTTGAGGCCTTTAAGGCCATAATGGAGGTGGGTGGTTTTACGCGAGCTGCAGAAAGGCTAAATCTTTCACAGCCTGCTGTCAGTAAGCTGATCAACCTGCTGGAGAGACAATGCGGTTTCGCTTTGTTTAAGAGAAACAAAAATGGTGTAACGCCAACGGCAGAAGCCGAGATGTTATATTCTGAGGTCGTGCGGGTTTTTCTCGGTGTGGAATCCGTTGAAGCGCGGGCCAAAGCGATTAAAAATTTCGACTTTGGCGAAATTGATATGGTCACGTTTCCATCACTTGGCACTCATGTTCTGCCCAAGATAATTGCAAGCTTTCTGTCGAATAAAGAGATGAAGGTTAATTTACTTAGCCGCAACTCGTGGTTGCTTGTGGATTTGCTGGCAACTCAAGGGGTTGATGTCGGTTTTGGCATGTTGGCGACAGAGAGGCCGGGTATCAATTTCGTTAAATTATGCACAATGGAAGCTGTGTGCGTTTTACCGCCCGGACACCGTTTGGCGAATGCAGATGTCATTCATCCGAAGGATCTTGAAAATGAGAGCTTTGTTTCTCTGATTGATGAGGATCGGGCACAGTTTGAAATCGATAGGATTTTCATAAAGGAGGGTGTTACCCGTAATGTCATCCTCAAAGTGCAATTAACGGAAGCCTGTTGTTCGTTCGTATCAGCGGGAGTGGGTGTCGCTATTGTTGACCCACTCAGTACCGTTGGATTTCGTGATGAGGAATTAATTGTAAAGCCGTTTCAACCAGCAATCATTCAAACAATTTGGGTGATTACACCCAGCTTCCGGCAAATATCATTAGGAACAAAAGCTCTTATTGATCATGTAGGGCGTGAATTAAGTAAAAAAATTGTAGAGATAGATGGGTATATACGAGAGAAAAAGTGAATTTTTTTTCAGGTATATCATTTGGTTATGACTGACGCCGAAGAAGAAATTTGACTTAACGAACTACAATCAGCCAGTATTGTTAGTAATAAAAGCATTTCAATTAATAAAACATGGAGTGCTTAGTTGTTTATCAGTATATTGAGGTTGATAAAATATGATTGATAGTAAACCTGTAACTATACTAACGCCGACAGGTACGCTGGGCTACGGATTTGGTGCAGAAGCTCTGGCGCGGGGAATGAGTTTAAATCCATCCGTGATTGCTGTGGATGCGGGGTCAACTGATCCGGGGCCATATTATCTTGGGTCCAATAAGCCTTTGGTCTCCGATGTAAGCATTCGTCGGGAGCTCAAAGAGCTCATTAAAAATAGCCGTGAAGCAGGCATCCCATTGATCGTTGGCAGTGCTGGTGGAGCGGGTACAAAGTCACAGGTTGATCGTACTGTTGCACTTGTCAAAAGCGTTGCTCAGGAGCTTGGATTGAGCTTCAAGCTCGCTTGGATTTATTCAGATATTCCCATTGACCGTGCCAAGGCCGCTGTAAGGGCGGGTGAGGTAATCGATTTTGAGGCTGGGAGCCCTTTAACCGAGCATGGGCTGGATCAAACTGTGACGCTGGTTGCGCAGATGGGGCATGAGCCGATTTGCGCAGCATTGGATGCCGGAGCAGACGTTATTATTGCGGGTAGAGCATGTGACGATTCCGCAATCGCTGCATATCCGATCTGGCGCGGGGCCGATCCTGCACTGGCAATTCATATGGGAAAAATCCTGGAGTGCGGAGCATTCTCATCCGAGCCATTCGCGATGGATGTGATGATGGGAATGATTTACTCTGACCGGTTTGTGCTTGAGCCCGGCAGCCTTAAGCGTCGCGCATCCTTTAAATCTGTTGCGGCTCACTCTCTTTATGAGCGTGAGAACCCCTTCTCACAAGGTGGCCCGGGGCATGTGATGGATTTGTCAGACTGTTCGTTTGAAGCTATTGGTGACCGACAGGTGAGTGTTCGTGGGGCAAAAATCACGGAGACTAATGATTACTATGTGAAGCTCGAAGGTGCACGTCTTGCTGGCTACCGTACAATATGCGTTGCTGGTATGCGTTGCCCAACATTACACACTGTTGTTGACGATATTCTCGCTGATCTTCGCCAGCGAGCGATTGAGTATTTCTCTGATGAAGAGCTGATCATTACCTTTCATCAATACGGTAGAAATGGCGTGATGAAGGAAATGGAGCCGGAACAGGTGGGTGGCCACGAGATCGGACTGGTCATTGATGTGGTCGCACAGTCTCAGGAAATCGCTCATGCTGCTTGCCACATGATAAGTGGAGCGATGCTACATTATCATTATAATGGGATTATAAATCCTTCAGGCAATCTCGCATTTCCGTATTCACCGTCAGATATTGATGTCGGTCCGCATTACGAGTTTAGCGCGTATCATTTGATGAAGGTTAACTCTCCTACGGAACTGTTCCCATTGCATCTCGAGGATCTTTAAAAATGAAAACCGTCCCGCTTAAAGAAATAGCAGACATTGTCCGCAGTAAAAATGCAGGGCCCTACCGTATCACCTTTGACATCATGTTCACGGATAAGTCACGTTATGAAACTGTAAGAGATTCTGGTGCCATATCCCCTGAATCTGTAGCGAAAGCCTATGGCCTTGAGGTAGCGCAAATATCCTCATTTTTCAAGATTGACATGGCAAACGCAATCAAAGTGACGATAGCCCGAAAGAAGGGGCAGGGGTCGTCCGGTGACGGAGATATGTATGGTTGTCAGCAGCATGTGCCGCTGATGAATATCCTGATACCGGTATAATAAAAGTGAGGGTTGCAATGGTGAATAGTTTTATCAGTATCCGTAATCTTACTAAACGTTATGGTGGTCACCTGGCACTCGATCATATTTCGGTCGATATAGCAGAAGGGGAATTCCTCGCGTTATTAGGTCCCAGCGGCTGCGGTAAGACCACATTATTGCGGTCAATTGCGGGTTTTATCGACATTGAAGAGGGAGATGTATGTATCGACGGAAATTCGATGAAACATCTCCCCGCCAATCGCCGCCCGGTGAATACAGTGTTTCAAAATTATGCTCTTTTTCCGCATTTAAGTGTTTTGGATAATGTTTCATACGGCCCAAGGCGGGCAGGAAAAAATAAAAGCGACGCTTGTAATATCGCTATGGATTCGTTGGAAACTGTAGGAATGGGGTCTTTCTTCGACCGGTTTCCTAATCAGTTGTCAGGTGGACAGCAGCAAAGGGTTGCCCTTGCAAGGGCAATCGCAAACAAGCCCAAAGTTTTGCTGCTTGATGAGCCGCTCGGCGCGCTGGATCTCAAGCTGAGAAAAAGAATGCAAATGGAACTGAAGAGCCTTCAGCAAAGGCTGGGCATGACATTTGTCTTCGTAACGCATGATCAGGAAGAGGCCTTGGTTATGGCTGACCGTATCGCCGTGATGGATGCCGGGAAAATCGTGCAAATAGGTAATGGCGAAGAAATTTATAATGCACCGAATGCACGGTATGTTGCTGATTTTATCGGTGATGCCAATTTGCTTGATTGTGTTGTGGCAGCCGACGGCAGCCTGATTAATACAGCGGCAAACATCAAGTTCCATGCTGAACATGATCTCATGGAAAATACGCAGGTTACCTATTTATTGCGGCCTGAAGTCATTCAGATTTCAGATATAGATGCGCCACTGAAAAACGATATGCTCGCTCTGCCTGCACTTGTGGAGCGGATCATGTTTGTTGGTAACGCAACGCGAATATATGCAAGGAGCAAGGGTCAAGAACTCGTAGCGCAGTATCCTTCATCGGGCCAAAAGCACTTTTATCAACCGGGACAAGAAGTTTCGTTTCGCTGGAGCAGAGCCAACGGGCAGGTGCTGACACGATGAGGATTAAAAATTTATGGGCCGCACTTTTAATTGCAACACCTCTGACCTTTATGGCCATTTTCTTCTTAGTGCCGTTTCTGGTTACACTGATTGTTAGTTTTCAGACGGCTGAAGGCGCATGGAGTCTGGTTAATTACTATCGGATTGTTGCAGACAGCTATTATCCTTTGGTGCTTTTCAATACATTGAAACTCTCGCTGATCGCGACAATTGCATCATTTCTGATCGGCTATCCGATCGCTTATTATATCGTCAATGTCGTCAAAAAACGATTAACCCGACGGATGCTCTATATTCTTGTCATCATGCCGTTGTTTACCAGCAATATTGTCCGTTCATTCGGCTGGCTGATTTTGCTCGGCCGGCAAGGATTGGTGAATACAGCCTTGGTGAATACAGGGCTAATTGACCGACCGATTCCAATTTTGTTTACCGATCTTAGTGTTGTCATCGGTTTGACGTACATTCTCGTTCCATTCATGGTGCTGACTATCGCCAGCGTTCTTCAAACCATTGATAAGTCTCTCACAGAAGCCTCACTCGATCTGGGATGTAGCCGTATGGCAACGTTCTTCCGGATAACGCTGCCTCTCAGCTTGCCCGGAGTTATCGCGGGCTCTCTGATCGTCTTCACACTTTCAGTTAGTGCATATGTGGTGCCGGCGATCATGGGCGGTGGCAAAGTCGTGGTGATGGCGATGCCTATTTTTGACCAATATGGTGCGCTGTTTGACTATAATTTTGGTGCGGCTCTTGCCGTCGGTCTTCTGACCGTCACGCTACTTCTCATAACCTTGTACTTAATCTTTATCGAGCGTCGCCCAGGTGGGCGCCAAGTGGGGCAGCCATGACATTTTCTGATCGTCTCGGCCGGTTTTTTGTATGCTTTCTGGCTTGGTGTGGTTTGGCATTTCTTACAATACCGCTCATCATCATTATTGCGACATCGTTTACCGAAACCGAATATCTGGCATTTCCGCCTGTAGGTTTTACTCTGCGATGGTACACGCAGTTCCTTGAAGATCCGTCTTATCTCGCATCGATTTGGCTAAGCCTTTCTATCGCCGCAGCTGCAACAATACTTGCGGTTCTGATTGGTGTGCCAACGGCACTTGTGATAACGCGAAGCCAGTTAAAAGGGCGCAAGATACTCAGTACGATATTTCTTGCACCACTGATTTTGCCGACAATCGTTATTGGCGCAGCCCTTCTGCAATATGCAAATGCGCTTGGTTTTGCGCGTTCGTATTTCGTATTACTTGTCGGACATACAGTTATCATTGTGCCTTATGTTCTGCGTACAGTGCTGGCTTCACTAGAGCGGTTTGATCAGTCACTGGAAGAGGCCAGTCAGGATCTTGGCGGTAATGGTGTAACTACCTTTTTTCTCGTTACTTTGCCGATCATAAAACCCGGTCTGGTTGCGGGGGGGTTATTCGCCTTCATTATATCGTGGATCAATGTGGAATTGAGTATTTTCAATACGACAGCCGAGCTGATGCCGATACCTGTGAAGCTGTTTAATTATGTTCAGTATGCGGTTGATCCGATGGTGGCGGCCATCTCAGCAGCAACAATCTATTTTGCCATTTTCGCTGTGATCATACTGGATTTGTTCGTTGGAATGGATCAGGTCGCAACGCCGCAAAAATAATCACGTCGCATAACAAATAACAACTATTAAACTCCTGTTACTAAAGGGTGAACGACGATGCTCGACCATAATTTGCCAGAACACCACGAAAGCGCATTGGGAGATATCAAAGTCCTCGAACTGGGCTCGATGTTAGCAGGTCCGTTTGTTGGCTCGATGCTTGGGGATTTTGGTGCACAAGTCATCAAAGTTGAAAAGCCGGGTAAATCCGATGCTTTGCGGGAATGGCCGCCGCACAAGGATGGTGCCGCACTCTGGTGGAAGACTATGGCCCGAAACAAGCACACCGTGACGCTGGATATTTCACGTCCGGAAGCGCGTGAAATTGCGCTTAAACTGATCGGTCAAAGTGATATTGTCATTGAAAATTTCCGGCCTGGTACGCTTGAGCGCTGGGGTTTTTCACCGGAAGAACTGCGTAGCACTTTTCCCAAAGTTATTTGGGTTCGTGTCAGCGGTTGGGGACAAAACGGCCCCAAAAGCCAACAGGGCGGATATGCAACAATTGCAGAGGCTTTTTCCGGGCTTTCCTCTTTCACCGGACATCCAGATAAAGGGCCTACGGTTTCTGCCTTTCCGATGGGCGATTATCTAGCTGGAATCTTTGGTGCATTCGGTGCGTTGGCAGCATTGCATCACCGAGAGAAAACCGGACAAGGACAAGTTGTTGATGTTGCGCTTTATGAGCCGCTGCTGCGTATCATTGAATCTGTGGTTGTTCGCTACGATCAGACGGGTAACAAAAAGCCACTTCTTGGAAACCAGATGGAAGAAGATGTGCCGCGTAATGTTTATGCCACTGCGGACAATGGTGCGATCGCTATAAGCTGCGGCTCCCAGCGAATATATGAGGGGCTGGTCGATGCGATGAACCGGCCGGATCTCAAATCTGATTCGCGTTTTAAAACCATGTCATTGCGCGTCGCTCATCGAGATATCATCGATGCTGAAGTTGCCAGTTGGATTCTGACACAAAAGACAGAGGACGCACTTGAGATTCTTCTGACGAATAATGTGGTCGCTGGTCGTATCAATGATATCGCGGATGTTCTTGGCGATGCCCATGTGGCAGCACGTGAGGCGATCAAAACAATCGTCGACGGGCAGCTCGGCCCAATACGAATGCCTGCTCCGACACCAAAGCTCAGCGATACACCGGGACAAATCAAGTGGACAGGCTGCGATGCTGGCGCTGCGAATGATGAGGTGTTTGGCGAATGGCTTGGCATGACGGCCGGAGAAATCAACGATCTGCGCAATAACGGGATAATTTGAGGGTAGTATGAAAAGAGATAGCAATATCGGGATTGTTGGCTATGGCAGCACTCCATACGAAAAACGTACCAACCGTAGTTTGTTTTCTTTCTTGTCTGAAGCAGGGCGGAATGCCTTGAATTCCGCTGGGTTATCTTTCTCAGATATTGACGGATTGGCTATCTGTTCATTTGAACTGCCGCCGGACAATACGGTGACGACGGCCGAGCAATTCGGAATGTCCCTCTCATGGGCTTATTTAGGAACTGCGGGCAGTGCCGGTCCGGTTGCCAGTATCATCAATGCGGTACATGCAATCGAGAGCGGTCAGGCGACCGCGGTGCTTTGTATTGCCGGTGATAATTATGATGTGAACGGCCATTTCAAGCTGATGGACAACTTCAGCCGCGGTCTTCGCAACTATGCCACGCCGCTGGGATTTGGTGGTGCCAACGGCCTGTTTGGAATTATTCAGCGCAAGCATATGGAAACCTATGGCACACGCAGAGAAGATCTTGGCCGGATTTCTGTTGGTCAGCGTCTGAGCGCGCAACAAAATGAGGCTGCATTGTTACGCGGTCCACTAACAATCGATGATTATCTAAATGCCCGAATGATTGCCGATCCCCTGCGGCTCTATGATTGCGTGCTGCCCTGTGCAGGTGCTGAGGCCGTTGTGATCACCGCGCTTGATCGTGCCAAACCGGGTAAAGGCGTGCGGATTGTATCGGGCTATGAGCGTCACAATCACCCGCCTATGGAAATTGCACCACTTAAAGGCGGATGGGAGCTTTTTGCTGATCGCCTTTATGAAGACGCAGGTTACGGACCGGAGGATATCGATCTGGTGCAGTTATATGACGATTATCCGATCATGGTTGCGATACAACTTGAAGATCTCGGCTTTTGTAAGAAAGGCGAAGTGAGCGCTTTTTTAGCGAAGAATACATTTGATTGGCAGGGTTCATTACCGCTCAATACGGGCGGCGGCCAGCTTTCATGCGGTCAGGCGGGTATTGCTGGCGGATTACTGAGCGTGACCGAGGCCGTGCGTCAGCTGCGTGGTGAGGGCGGTGGCCGTCAGGTTGCTAAGGCGCAGCGTGCACTGGTCGCCGGCTACGGTATGGTTGGATATGGCCACGGGCTGTCAGCAAGTAGTATCATTTTGGAGGCAGTTCAATGAGTGATTTAAAAGCATATCCGCAGCCATATGAAGATGCAGATAATCGTGTGTTTCTTGAAGGCTGGAGAAATGGCCAGTTGTTTTTGCAGCAAAGCGAAGATGGCGGCCCGTTGTTCTTTTATCCACGCTCGATTTGCCCCTATACGGGATCAGACAAGCTGGTTTCAAAGCCGGTCTCTGGGCGTGGAGAAATTGTCTCTTATTCACTTATCTTGCGGCCTAATCATCCTGCTTTTTCAGAAGAAACCCCGATCATCCTTGCAGAAATCAAGCTGGATGAGGGAGCGTCATTACTTGGCCGGATCATTTGCGAAAACCCTGAAAAAATCTATTCCGGCTTAGCAGTGGCATTGCTGCCAATGCCAGAGGCAGGGAAATATCCACTTCCGACATTCAGGCTGGTAAGTTGAAACAACAGTTTAAATGAGCTGCTTGGTTGGCGTGAAAACTATACCAGTTTTGTGCCCGGTTGGCAGGCGATTATGTCGGCCAGTTGAGATGTCGCATAATTAAGGCGCCCAGACCCTGTGACATATTTTGTTGGTGGGTCTGGTGCTATCTTTGTTTTTCTAAACCGGAGTGCTCTGAGCGGTAGCGTTTTTTCGCGTTTTGAATAGCCCTGTGTGAAGTGGCTATAGCCGTCAGAGAGTGCATCCCTTTAATAGTGTCTAGGCCCCATAGCGAAGTGGAAATCATTGTCGCTCATCGATTTCTATCACTTAGGGTAAATAACCGTCGCTATAGGGGTGATAGGGAATACTGTCTTTCGATGCGCGATTGAATCTACAATCACCATATTTGTATAAAACCCGTCACCAAAAACAAATTCAGCCTCATTGGAAAATGCGATAACAAATTTTGTCGACTTCTGGCTGAGCTATACATGATGCTTTAGCTTCATATTTTAACAAGCGCAGCGGCCTACAGTGGCTATGTGTGAGGCGAATGCGAAGAATAGGATGGGGCGGCTATACTGGACGGCAGGCAGTCGAGGTTTGGGTGGAAAATGAGATGCTTGCCGGTAATGTCCCAGGTAGTCAGGCATGCAACAATCAGTCAATAAAATGGCAGCGGTTCTCTGAATTGGAGTCACTTATATCGCTTTAATGGAAATCCCCGCCGATCTTCACTGCGGGTTATTTCTTTATCAAAAGAGCTGCTTAAGCTTCCGTCAAATTGACCGGGTTTACTGGTTCTTCATAGGTCGCGGCTGCGTCGATTAAATCGACAATCTCAGCAGATAATTCATCATGCGGATTAAGGGTGAATGGTTCGAGGGTTGTGATGGCCATTAAGCAGTTCCCATCGTCTCATGAAGATTGCTACCGATATTAGTCAACAAATTTTGATGCAAATAGCGAGCATGTTCTTGGTCAAGCACGCTATCTCTCACCATTTTTCTTGGGTCAATTTTAGTAAAGTTCAGTTGGGTTCTGCCTTTTTAAAGAAGCAATTTTCTTCAAGCCTGTTCATCAGGTGTATGGATTAAAGCGTTAAAGCGTTACAGCCATTTCAAGCAATGTGCATGCTTCATACGGATAGTCACACAATTCGTTTGCAGGTGTGGAATGAAGGCGCTCAATCTCGTAAGAGATAAGGTTCAGGAGAGTGTCGCGCGCGTAACTGTATATCTACATCTGCAATCACCGGCCTGCTAGGTTAAGAATCGTGCCGGTAAACAAAGCTCCGGCTAACCGGAGCTCTGTTTGTTTCAGATTACTGTTATTTCAACAATTCGCGTGTGCGTTTAAGCGCATCTGCAAAACCATCCAGTGGTACATTGAGCTTGATATCATTGCCGCCGATTGCTTGTGCCAGTACCGAGAGATTTTTTCCCTTGCCCAATGCGTCGGCTTTACTGGCATCGAAATTAACCGGAATAATACAGCCCGCGGGCAGACATGTTGAAAATGGTCGTGCTTTATCCGCTTTCGTTTCATCAATTTGCAGAACTGAGCCTGCAGCAAGGTTAAGCCCGAATGGCAGCATCATTATGCCGTTCACACCATCACCGGCAGGGCTGAGTTCGACCGCGAGTGCCCGTTGCTTATTCTCATCGACCTGTTGTTGAGACATGGAACAGGCAACGTTTTTAGCGTCACCTTGTGCTTGCACAAGGCAGGTTACAGTCCAGTTGCTATAGGTTTCTGTGAGTGAAGATGCGCCGCCAGGTAAGCTCGTTGCAGCCTGTGCAAAACCGGCTGCGGAGATTGCGGCGATAAAGCTAAGAGTGGCTATTGTGTTACGCTGAGTGCGACTGATGAAACTCTTCAAAATGATATCCCCTCTGGAGTACTCTGCTGCCGTATAATATCATCCGGCAAAAACAAAATATGAATTAAAATATATTGAATATATTGCCAGTTTTTATACTGGCGTTGCAATATATAACCTGTTTTTTTTAAAACTGAAAAGGTGGTTTGTACTGTCTTTTTTAACAGATAGATTTTTACATCACTTAGAATGTTTAAATGAAAATTTCTGCACTTTTCATAAATCTGAAATATTGCTGAAAATGCAGTTTTCTAATAAAAAAAGCCCCGTAATATATCTATACGGGGCTTTTTATGGCTGTAATTATTTTATGCTAGCAGATCACCATGCGGATCAATAACAAATTTCTTCGCGGCGCCCTGATCAAAACTTTCATAGCCTTTGGGGGCATCATCAAGCGAGATCAGCTGCGCGTTAACAATTTCTGCAATATTCAACCGGTCATGTAAAATGGCCTGCATCAATTGACGGTTATATTTCAAAACCGGTGTTTGGCCGGTGTGGAAACTCTGCGCTTTTGCCCAGCCAAGACCAAAGCGTAAGGAGAGGCTGCCCACTTTAGCGGCTTTATCAACCGCGCCCGGATCTTCAGTCACATAGAGCCCCGGAATGCCGATATTCCCGGCAGCGCGGGTAATCTCCATCATCTGGTTAAGCACAATTGCAGGCTGCTCGCCACCAGCATGCCCACGGGCTTCAAAGCCCACGGCATCAATAGCGCTGTCCACCTCATTGCTGCCGGTGATATCGGCAATCATATCGCCAAGCCGGTCGGAGGCTGTCAGATCAACCGGCTCGAAGCCGACTTTTTTAGCATGTGCCAGACGCTCTTTGTTGAAGTCGCCGATCATGACCACTGCCGCACCGAGAATGCGCGCGGAAGCCGCAGCAGCCAGCCCAACCGGACCGGCACCGGCCACATAAACAATCGAGCCAACGCCGACGCCGGCTTTAACCGCGCCATGAAAGCCGGTTGGCAGAATATCAGACAGCATGGTCAAATCGCGGATTTTGGCCAGAGCGCGGTCGCGATCCGGAATTTTGAGCAAGTTGAAGTCGGCATAAGGAATGGTAACATATTTAGCCTGTCCGCCGATCCAGCCGCCCATATCCACATAGCCATAGGCGCCGCCGGCACGTGACGGATTAACAGTCAGGCACACGCCGGTATCCTGCGCGCGGCAGGTGCGGCAACGGCCGCAGGCAACATTGAAAGGCACAGAAACAATGTCGCCGATATTGAGCATCTCAA
The DNA here is from genome assembly GCF_048914685.1 of Pseudochrobactrum mosebachae. Lineage (GTDB taxonomy): Bacteria > Pseudomonadota > Alphaproteobacteria > Rhizobiales > Rhizobiaceae > Pseudochrobactrum. The sequence goes on along the minus strand of NZ_CP128408.1, from coordinate 895,788 downwards.
CATCGGAGCCTTTTTCAATCACTTCGCCGGTAATTTCATGGCCAAGCACAAGGCCTGCTTCAGCAGAAGTGCGGCCACGCACCATATGCTGATCGGAGCCGCAAATATTGGTCGTCAGTACTTTAAGAATAACAGCATGTTCGATTTTGCGACCGCTCGGATCAGCAAAAACCGGATCTGCAATGGTCTGAACTTCAACCTGTCCTGGACCCGTATAAACGACGCCACGGTTCTTACTCATAGATTCTCCTCCCAGATAAATCACCGATAGATAAGATGCGATAAAAATGCTGAAAATGGCTGCTGTAATTTGAAGAGCATAGGCCAATTTTCGTGCATGATCGTTCTGGACGCGACATCTTCTGTGGTGAATAGATCCGGGCTGCGTATGCGTTGGTTCAGGCTGAGGCTTGCAGCTATATTTGAATAAATATTTTGCTTTCCGGCTGCCCAATCCAGCTGATACGGCTTAAAATATGGTAAAAACCACGTGATTATCGTTATCGGTCTTTCCATAGTGTCATAACCGTGGTACGAGCCGGTGCCAATTCAGATGAAACGATAAGAGTCGTTGCACCCTCTGCTCCCACAGGGTGTTTTACCTGTTTAAAGGAATTGGCCATGGCGAAAATTGTTGAATCAGCGACCGGCGCATATGCGCTGACTTTTGATGACGTCCTGCTGCAACCCGGTCACTCCGAGGTTATGCCAGGGCAGGTTGATCTGCGCACCACGATTGCTCAAGGCATTGAACTGAACCTGCCGCTGTTGTCTGCGGCAATGGACACGGTGACAGAATCGCGTTTGGCGATTGCGATGGCGCAGGCCGGTGGTATTGGTGTTATTCACCGCAATCTTACACCGGAATTGCAGGCAGAGGCCGTTCTTCGTGTGAAGAAGTTTGAATCGGGCATGGTGGTTAATCCTGTTACCATCAGCCCCGATGCAACGCTGGCTGATGCGCAGGCTCTGATGCGTATGCATGGTATTTCCGGTATTCCTGTTGTTGAAAACGCGGCTAAGGGTGCCATCAAGGCGCCGGGTCGTCTGGTCGGTATTCTGACCAACCGTGATGTGCGTTTTGCCACTGATCCGTCACAGAAAATCTACGAATTGATGACCCGTGAAAATTTGGTGACGGTTCGTGAAAATGTCTCACAGGAAGAAGCCAAACGTCTGCTGCATTCCCACCGCATTGAAAAGCTGCTGGTGGTGGATAATCAGGGGCGTTGCACCGGTCTTATCACTGTTAAAGATATGGAAAAGTCGCAGCTTAACCCGAATGCCGCGAAAGATGAGCATGGCCGTCTGCGTGCTGCTGCTGCAACCTCTGTTGGCGATGATGGCTTTGAACGGGCGGAGCGCCTGATCGCTGCCGGCGTTGATCTGCTGGTTGTGGATACCGCGCATGGCCATTCACAGCGTGTTCTCGATGCGGTTACCCGTATGAAAAAGCTTTCCGGCAATGTTCGTATTCTTGCCGGTAATGTGGCAACCGGTGCGGCAACGCAAGCGCTGATTGATGCAGGCGCTGACGCGGTTAAAGTCGGTATCGGGCCTGGCTCGATTTGTACCACCCGTATTGTTGCCGGTGTTGGTGTGCCGCAGCTTTCAGCAATTATGGGTGCTGTTGAAGTGGCACAAAAAGCCGGTATTCCGGTGATCGCTGATGGCGGTATCAAATTCTCCGGCGATTTTGCCAAGGCGCTCGCAGCCGGTGCGTCGGCTGCTATGGCCGGCTCATTGCTGGCCGGTACTGAAGAAAGCCCGGGCGAAGTTTATCTGCATCAGGGTCGTTCATATAAATCCTATCGCGGTATGGGTTCAGTTGGAGCTATGGCGCGCGGCTCGGCTGACCGCTACTTTCAGGCAGAAGTACGTGACGAGCTGAAATTGGTGCCGGAAGGCATTGAAGGGCAAGTTGCTTATAAAGGCCCTGTTTCCAATATTCTGCATCAGTTGGCCGGTGGTTTGCGGGCATCGATGGGCTATGTTGGCGGTAAAAACCTGGAAGAATTCCGCGAAAAAGCGACATTCGTCCGTATTACCAATGCCGGTCTTCGTGAGAGCCACTCTCATGGTGTGACAATCACCCGCGAAAGCCCGAATTATCCCGGCAGCGTATAAGCAATATAGAAAGAGGCCGGTTTATCCGGCCTTTTTCTTTGTTTGTTTTAAAAACCGGCCACTTCCTGATCGCTTAACAAAAGCGGTAAAGTTGCCTGTCTGGTCAAGGTTGCAAGCGCATTGAAATCCTGAGCACGCTCGGTTTTTGCCCGCCAGAACAGGCCGATCTGGCGCTTGGGCGAGCTGCCTGAAAATGGCACAATGCGAATACGCTTATGCGGTACCTCAGCACGGATGGCGATTTCCGGTATCAGGGTCAGGCCCATATCATTGCTGACCATTTGCAACAGCGTTGCCATACTTGTAGCGCCAAAATTGACCATTGTGCGCTCGCGCGGCAATGCGCAAACCTCGAGCGCCTGATCGCGCAGGCAATGGCCTTCTTCAAGCAGCAGCAGTTTTTCTAAGGCGGCATTGCCCTGCGTCAGGGGAGAGGGCAGGACATCATTATTATTGGTGGATGTGGCAATCATAAATCTGTCGTCAAATAAATGCTGACTGGTAAATTGCGGATCATTGACCGGCATGGCTGCAATGACTGCATCAAGTTCGCCATTGCGCAATTCATCCAGCAGCCTGTCTGTCAGGGCTTCACGTAATTCCAGCTTAAGTGCCGGATATTGCTTTTTCAGAGCTTGAATAAGTTCCGGTAAAAGATACGGCGCAATGGTGGGGATAATCCCAAGGCGCAGGCGTGATTGTAAGATGCCGCTTTTTTGGATTGTGAGTTCTTCCAGCGCGCGGATTTCCTGCAAAATCACTTGAATACGCGGCCATAAAGTGCGGCCAAGTCCGGTTAGTAGTACCGTTTTATTGGTGCGCTCGAAGAGAGCGCTGCCGGCAAGGTTTTCCATTTCAGCAATCTGCGCCGAGAGTGCCGGCTGAGAGACAAAAACACTTTCGGCGGCTTTGCGAAAATGCAGGTGAATGGCGAGCGCATCAAAATAGCGCATTTGCTTGACTGTAAACATGATAGGAAAATCTTATCAATATTTACAATAAATTCAATTGGAAATTATAGTTAGAATAGTTCTATTCTGTAGCTATAGCATGGTGATGAAATTTCAAATTTTAGTTTAAATTGAACTAAGGTACTGAAATATAATTATTATTATGTGTTGTGATTGTTGCGGCTAGGCATATTTGCTTGTCCGTCATTCATAATTTTGTCACGCGACTATGCTGATTTTTTTATAATGGTTCAAAACTGAGCCTGAATGTAAGGGAGAGTTAAGATGGCCGATCGTCCGATTATGACCACAAGTGCCGGTTCACCGATACCGGATAACCAGAATTCCCTGACCGCTGGTGAGCGCGGCCCTGTTTTGATGACCGATTACCAGCTGATTGAAAAGCTGGCCCATCAGAATCGCGAACGCATTCCTGAGCGTGCTGTGCATGCCAAAGGCTGGGGCGCCCATGGTACGCTCACAATTACCGGCGATATTTCTAAATATACCAAAGCGAAAGCTCTGCAGCCTGGCACCAAAACCCCTATGCTTGCGCGCTTTTCAACAGTTGCCGGTGAAGCCGGTGCAGCTGATGCTGAACGCGATGTGCGTGGCTTCTCACTGAAATTCTATACGGAAGAAGGCAACTGGGATCTCGTCGGCAATAATACGCCGGTGTTTTTCGTGCGCGATCCGGTTAAGTTCCCTGACTTCATCCATACTCAGAAGCGTCATCCGCAGACCAATATGCGCTCGGCGACCGCTATGTGGGATTTCTGGTCGCTGTCGCCGGAAAGCCTGCATCAAGTAACAATTTTGATGTCCGACCGTGGTCTGCCAACCGATGTGCGCCACATTAATGGTTATGGCTCGCATACTTATTCCTTCTGGAATGATGCCGGTGAGCGTTATTGGGTGAAATTCCACTTCAAGACCATGCAGGGTCACAAGCATTGGACCAATGCGGAGGCCGAAAAAGTTGTTGGCCAGACCCGTGAATCCACGCAGGCTGACCTGTTTGGTGCGATTGATAAGGGTGAGTATCCGCGCTGGAAGGTGCAGGTACAGATTATGCCTGAGCTGGAAGCGGACAAAACCGATTTCAACCCGTTTGACCTCACCAAAGTATGGCCGCATGCGGATTATCCGGTCATGGATATCGGCATTATGGAGCTGAACCGTAACGCTGATAATTATTTTGCGGAAATTGAACAGGCTGCTTTCTCGCCGTCCAATATTGTTCCGGGCATCGGCTATTCACCGGATAAGATGTTGCAGGCGCGTGTGTTCTCCTATGCAGATGCGCATCGTCATCGTCTTGGCACGCATTATGAGCAGATTCCGGTCAACAAGCCGCACAGCCCTGTGCATCATTATCATCGTGATGGTCAGATGAACACATTTGGCGGTATTGCCACCGGTAATCCGGATGCCTATTACGAGCCAAATTCGTTCAATGGTCCGGTCGAGCAGCCATCAGCCAAAGAGCCGCCATTGAAAATCTCCGGTGCGGCTGACCGTTACAATCACCGTATTGGCAATGATGATTATTCGCAGCCGCGTGCTCTGTTCAATCTGTTTGATGCCGGTGAAAAGAGCCGCCTGTTCTCGAATATTGCTGCGGCAATGGGTGGTGTTCCGGGCTTTATTGTCGAGCGTCAGCTTGGTCATTTCAAGCTGATCCATCCGGATTACGAGGCTGGTGTTCGCGCTGCTCTCAAAGCTGCACATGGCTATGAAGCAAACTCTATTTCTAATGAAGAGAAGACGACTGCTGCAGAGTAAGTCATTCTTTAATATAAAGTAGTAAATGCCGCCGGAACTTGTGTCCGGCGGCATTTCTTTTATTGCGCCTTGCATTGACCTTTGCTGAAAATGCGCTGAAGCTGCAAGTCTTCATCAGGGGGCAAACAAGATGATGCTACTCATTTTTATTTGTATGACTGTTGCGCTCGGTCTTTGTTGGTTTGGTTACCGCTCGCTCGCAACAATCTGTGTTTTTTTGTGTCTGGCTGTGGCAACCAAAGAATTTCTCTGGGAAATTCATAGTCCTGACTATGGCTACAGCATGCCTTGGCTGCAGCTGTAAGGAGAGAGCGTTTTCATTTTTATTGAAGCAGGAAAACCGCTCTATCTATTTGTTTAAGCGCAGTTTCGGACGGAAAACCGGTTCCCACTTTTCCTGAAACTGCTCTAGAGCGGGTAATGTTCAGGCTGGATCGCAGCGCTCGCTCTAGATTTTAGAGTTTTCGCATTGTCATAGCTATCAAGTTGATTCAACTTGATAGTGAAATGCTCTAGCTTTTGCCGTCGCACACAGGCTTCTTAATTTCAATCCGGAGAGCAGGCATGAATAATGGCAGCGCCTATAATGATAATGTGATTACAGATCAGCATGCACTGATACAGCGCAGATGGCTTGGATTACATTTTTTGTATTTGCTCGCAATGATGTTTGTTACCGTTGCCATTCTCACAGCTGCCATGGTGCTGCAATATGCTTATGGCGAGCTGCCATGCCCGCTCTGTTTGTTGCAGCGTGTGGCAATGCTGGGTGTGTGTTTTGGTATTATGCTGCAATTTCGCACCGGTCTGAGCTTTCAAAATGCCGGTATCAGCCTGTTATTTGCTATTTTTCTGCTGGTGGTTTCGGTTCGCCAGACTTTGCTCGATATATATACTCGTCCCGGTCATGAATATATCGGCTCAGCGGTGTTTGGTTTGCATATGCCTGTCTGGTCGGTTTTGATTGCACTGGCGCTGATTATTGCAACGGCGGTGCAAATGATGGTCTGGGGTGGTACGCATTACCGCAAAGGCACGCGGGTTAAGAGCTTTCCGCTGATCCGCGCCTTAGCTCTTTTACTTAGTCTCTATGTGGTGGTCATCACGGTTGTGAATATGGTTTCGGTGTTTTTGCAATGCGGAACCGGTCAATGCCACACTTACGGTTATGCATTGCTGCAATAATTCTGGCGCTTATGTGTCGGTTACGTTATCAGTTGCCATTTGGTGCCGAGCATTCTTATGCGGAGCATATATGATACTATGGCAAAGGAACGATAATGCGCTTGGGTGGACGGTTGCAGGCAGCGATAGAAGTGCTGGAAGATATTGAGCACCAGGGACGCGCTGCTTCCGATGCGCTGAAAAACTGGGGAGCTGCGCATCGTTTTGCCGGAGCCGGAGACCGCGCTGTTATCGGCAATATTGTCTATGATGTTTTGCGTCGTAAATCCTCGCTTGGCTGGCGTATGGATGCCACAGACGCGCATTCGCTGGTCTTTGCCTCGGTTCTCAATGATCCGGATATGGGGGCTGAGTGGCTGGCGGAAAATCTTGGGTTTGATAAATTTGCACCGGCTCCTTTAAGTGACGAGCGTATGCAGGCTTGGCAAAGCCGCAATCTGGCTGATGCGCCTGAACATATTCGCGCCGATATTGCCGAAAACTGGTTGCCGGAATTTAACACATTATTTGGTGAAAGCTGGGTTGAGCAGGCTGCGGCACTGTCAACACGTCCGCCGGTTGATTTGCGCGTTAACACGCTGAAAACCAACCGCGATAAGGCGCTGGAAGCTCTTGAAGGTCTTAAAAATGCCGCTGCAAGCGTAGCGCCTTATCTGGATGAGGCGGTTCGTATTCCGCCATTGCGTGCTTTAGGGCGCCATCCGAATGTGCAGACCGAACAGGCATTTCTCGACGGCTGGTATGAAGTGCAGGATCTGGGTTCGCAGCTCGCGGCAAAGCTTACCGGTGTGCAGCCGGGGCAGCAGGTGATGGATTATTGTGCAGGCGCTGGTGGTAAAACGCTGGCATTGGCGGCAATGATGCAGAATAAAGGTCAGATTCATGCCTTTGATGCCGAGCGCGCACGGCTCAATCCGATTCATGAGCGGTTGCAACGTGCAGGCGTGCGCAATACGCAGGTGCATCAACGGGTTGAAGATTTGCAGCCTTATATCGGTTTGATGGATGTGGTGCTGACCGATGCGCCATGCACCGGCTCTGGCACTTGGCGCAGAAGGCCGGATGCCAAATGGCGGTTGACGGAAGCGCAGCTTGAAAGCCGCGTGGCTGATCAGCAGGAAGTGCTTGAGGCAGCCAAACATTATGTCAAGCCGGGCGGACGTCTGGTTTATGTAACTTGCTCACTTTTTGCATCTGAAAACAATCACCAGATTGCGCGTTTCCTGCAGCAGAACAGCAATTACTCAGCTGTGCCGATGGCAGAGTTATGGGACGGTATTACGGATCAGGCACAGCCTTATTATCCGGATTATGGTGCGGTTTTCTCACCGCTATCCACCGATACTGACGGCTTCTATATTGCTGTGCTACAACATCAGGCTTGAAATAACACAGGCCTCTGCTATCCGGTAATAATCACTGAAGGGCTGAACCATGCGTGAAAAAACGGCTTTAGTGCTCTTTATTTTGGGTGTTCTGCTCTGCGGGTTGCTGATCGGTTATACCAGCGCGCCTGATAGCTGGTATGCGGGGTTGGTAAAGCCTGTTTTCAACCCGCCTGCATGGGTTTTTGCTCCGGCATGGACATTGCTTTATATCATGATCGGTATTGCCGGCTGGCGTGCATGGCTGAGTGGCTCTGCGCGCTTGCAACAATTCTGGTGGGCTGCGCTGGCGCTAAATTTTATGTGGTCGCCGGTATTTTTCGGTCTGAAAATGACCGGTTCCGCTTTGATCGTCATCATATTGATGGATATCGCGGTGCTGGCCTTTATGATTGCGGCATATCGCCGTGATAAAGCTGCTTTCTGGCTGTTTGTGCCTTATGCAATGTGGCTCTGCTATGCCACACTGCTGAACAGCACGATCTTTTTGCTGAATTAACTCTGGTATTTTTCCCTGTTTGCGGTATTTACTCCGGTTATCGGCCTGTTTTCGACATAAACATATGTAAATGGCTCTGCGTACACAGTTCAACTTCAAGGTAGACTGCTCTGAGCGCTGGCTGTGGGGTGAGGGATAGTATGGCAGTAGCGAGAATTGCAGAGCCGGATTTCAAAGAACGGGTTGAACAGAGTTTTGACCGTCAGGCTGCAATGAAGCTGATAGGAGCACAGCTGACGCGGTGTGAGCCGGGCGTGGTAGAGGTCGAATTGCCGTTTCGCGCTGATCTTACCCAGCAACACGGCTTTCTCCATGCGGGTATTGTTTCAACGGCGCTGGATGCTGTTTGTGCATATTCTGCACTAACCGTTATGCCTGCGGATGCCGCAGTTCTGACCATTGAGTTCAAGGTCAATTTGCTGGCTCCGGGTAAGGGTGAGCATTTTCTGTTTCGTGGTAATGTCACCAAGCAGGGGCGCACAATTATGGTCAGCGACGGGCAGGCTTTTGCTGTTGGTGAAACTGAAGTGAAATTGATTGCTACCATGACAGCAACGCTGATGGTGGTGAAAGACCGCGACGACTTGCAAGGTTAAAGCAGTTTCAATAGAGGCCGCTTCAATGAAAAAGGGTGTGCCGCGCTTCTGTTATGCAGAAGGCGGCCTCAGGTGTTTGAAATGACTAAAATTATGCCCGCACCGGTACAGGGTGTTGCAGATGATGCGATGTCGATGATGCAATATGTGCATGATTTCGGCGGCCAGAAAGTGCTGTTCGTAATGGCGTCGCCGTCTGAATACGGGCCGCATTTACAGGCAATGTTCAAGCCGTTGATCACCGGTATTGGCCCTGTTGAAGCTGCAGTAGTGGTGTCGGTAGTGCTTGCCGATCTGTCAATGCGTGGCGCTTTGCCTGATCTGGTGGTGTCATTGGGCTCAGCCGGTTCTGCCAAATTGGTGCAAACAGAAATCTATCAGGCGGTTAGTGTCGGCTATCGCGATATGGATGCTTCAGCGCTGGGTTATGCCAAAGGGCAGACACCTTCAGCCGATTTCCCGATTATCATTCCGCTGCCGTTTCATATTCCGGGTGTTGCCAGTGCCTCGCTGTCAACCGGAGCCAATATTGTTACGGGCGCAGCCTATAATGACATTGATGCTGATATGGTGGATATGGAGAGCTTTGCCATTTTGCGCACCTGCCAGCGTTTTGCCGTGCCGCTGATCGGTATGCGCGGGATTTCTGATGGTGATGAGGCGGTTAAGCAGGTTTCGGACTGGACGCGCTACCTGCATATTATTGATGAAAAGCTGGCGCAGGCTGTGCGATTGCTGGAAGCGGCCTTGCTGCAGAGCACACTGGTTAAAACGACCGGTCATCCGGATCCGGGGCTTTATAAGGCCAATCTTGAACGAACAGTGCCATTGACGGTTAAATCCGGCGGCTGAGTTGAAACAGTATCAAAAAAGCGGGTTTCAAGCCTGAATACCTGCTTTATACCCTAATATATTGTCGCAGAGTTTCGATTCTACCTTGCAACAATCAGGATAATTCTTTAGAGGCTGCCCATGAGCACCACCCATCCCGATACTATCCTCATCATCGATTTTGGCAGCCAGGTCACGCAGCTGATTGCGCGGCGTGTGCGTGAGGCTGGAGTCTATTCCGAAATCGTACCGTTTCAGCTGGCAGATGCCGCGTTCACGCGCATCAACCCAAAAGCTGTGATCCTTTCCGGCAGTCCGCATTCGACGACCGATATTGGTAGTCCGCGCGCGCCGCAGGCCGTATTTGAAGCCGGTATTCCGGTTCTGGGCATTTGCTATGGTGAGCAGACCATGTGCGAACAGCTTGGCGGCAAGGTTGAAAGCGGTCATGACCGTGAATTCGGTCGGGCTTTCCTTGAAGTGCAGGAAGACAGTGCGCTGTTTGCCGGCGTCTGGGCCAAAGGCACCCGCCATCAGGTTTGGATGAGCCATGGCGACCGCGTTACTGCGCTGCCGGATGGTTTTAAAATTATTGGTACATCACCGAATGCACCTTTTGCTGCTATCTCAGATGAAAAGCGCAAATATTATGCGGTGCAGTTCCATCCTGAAGTGGTGCATACGCCGGATGGCGCCAAGCTTCTGGAAAATTTCGTCCATAATATTGCCGGTATCAAGCCGGACTGGACCATGTCGGCTTATCGCGAGCAGGCAGTTGAAGCAATCCGCAAACAGGTTGGTAAGGGCAAGGTTATCTGCGCACTTTCCGGTGGTGTGGATTCATCCGTTGCCGCATTGCTGATCCATGAAGCAGTTGGCGATCAGCTGACCTGTATTCTGGTTGATCACGGCCTGATGCGTAAGGATGAAGCGGCGCAGGTAGTTGAAATGTTTGAAAAACATTACAAACTGCCGCTGATCCTCGTCAATGCGCAGGATCGTTTCATCAATGCGCTTGAGGGGGAAACTGACCCTGAGAAGAAGCGTAAAACCATTGGCCGCTTGTTCATTGAAGTGTTTGAAGAAGAAGCCGGCAAACTTGGCGGCGCAGATTTTCTCGCACAGGGTACGCTGTATCCTGATGTGATTGAAAGTGTGTCATTCACTGGCGGACCTTCGGTTACCATCAAGTCGCATCACAATGTTGGCGGTTTGCCAGAGCGCATGAATATGCAGCTCGTAGAACCCTTGCGTGAACTGTTCAAAGATGAAGTGCGTGTGCTGGGTAAAGAGCTCGGTCTGCCGGATTCATTTATCGGTCGCCATCCGTTCCCGGGGCCTGGTCTGGCTATTCGTTGTCCGGGCGGCATTACCCGCGAAAAGCTGGAAATCCTGCGTGAAGCTGATGCCGTCTATCTTGATGAAATTCGCAAGGCCGGTCTTTATGACACGATTTGGCAGGCATTCGCCGTGTTGCTGCCGGTGCAAACCGTTGGCGTGATGGGCGATGGCCGCACTTATGAATTCGTTTGTGCGCTGCGTGCAGTGACTTCCGTTGACGGGATGACCGCGGATTTCTATCATTATGATATGGATTTTCTGGCAAAAGCAGCAACCCGTATTATCAATGAAGTTCGTGGTATTAACCGCGTGGTTTACGATATTACTTCCAAGCCTCCGGGCACAATTGAGTGGGAATAAATACCGGGTTAATCCAGCCCTGTTCAAACATTCAATTCTCTCGTGAAACGGAGTCATCTTGCCATGACTATGAATAAACGTATCGTTCTCTCCAGCGATCACGCTGCAATTGCACAGCGTCAGGCCATTGCTGCGCATATTACGGCACTGGGCTGGGTTGCTGTTGATATCGGACCTACAACGCCGGAAAGCACGCCTTATCCTGAGCATGGTGAAGCGGCTGCACGGATGGTTGCCTCTGGCGATTGCCAGTTGGGCATTATCCTCTGCGGTACCGGTCAGGGCATAATGATGGCAGCAAATAAGGTCAAAGGCATTCGCTGCGGCGTTTGTACCGATACTTTTTCAGCGCGTATGATCCGCCAGCACAATGATGCCAACATGTTGTCGCTTGGTGTGCGTGTGATTGGCGAAGGTCTGGCACTGGATATCGTGGATGCGTTTTTGACCAGCGAGTTTGAAGGTGGCCGCCACGCAACGCGGGTGGATATGATCAAAGCGCTGGAGCAATAATTTCAGTGGTTTATGCCAAGTCTGAATAATCGAACTGACCAAAATGTTCTGCCTTGAAATTTTAAAGTGCCGTTATAAGCCTCAGCGTTTGTAGCGGTATTTTTTTATTTTATGACCTGATTTGGCGCCGTATGGCAGAAAACTCCAGTGAATAAGCAATTTCAAATATAGAGGGCAGGCAGGGGGGTGCATTTACGCAGGCGGTTATTCGTGATAATGGCAAAAATGTGGCATTGTTTTTGTAATCAGATAATCTCAAGATACATCAACAAGCCGCCTCCCGCACTGATAGTGAGTCTTTGCTCCTAAAAATTGCGAGGAGGTAATTTATCTGACAACGACAGAGCGCCTTCTCGTAAAGCCTGACAGGGAGCAACCAATGCTGGAAAAGCTTTTCAAATTACAGGAACATAAGACCAATGTGCGCACGGAAGTGCTGGCCGGTCTGACAACGTTCCTGACTATGTCCTACATTATTTTTGTTAATCCGGACATTCTCTCAACCACCGGCATGGATCGTAATGCGATTTTTGTTGCCACTTGTCTTGCAGCGGCCCTCGGTTCGATTGTCATGGCTTTTGTGGCCAACTGGCCAATCGGCATGGCGCCAGGCATGGGGCTCAACGCGTTTTTCGCCTTCACTGTAGTTGGCGTTATGGGCTTTACTTGGCAGCAAGCGCTGGGTGCGGTGTTTATCTCCGGTGTGATTTTCTTCATTCTCACCATTTCCGGCATTCGCAGCTGGCTGGTTGATGGTATTCCACGGTCATTGCGCAGTGCGATTGCCGTTGGTATCGGCATGTTTTTGGCGCTGGTCGGAATGAAAAGTGCCGGCATTATTGTAGGCAGTGAAGCCACATTCGTAACCCTTGGTGATTTGACAAAAACCGGCCCGCTGCTGGCGATTTTCGGTTTTTTCATCATGGCTGTTCTTGATGCGCTGAAAGTTCGCGGCTCGATCCTCATCGGTATTCTGGTGGTAACAGTGCTGTCGATCATGCTCGGCGTGAGCGAGTTCCATGGTGTATTCTCGGCGCCGCCAAGCCTTGCACCAACATTCATGCAGCTTGATATTATGGGCGCATTGCATGTTGGTTTCTTTCAGGTTGTGCTGGTCTTCGTTCTGGTTGAAGTGTTTGACGCCACCGGTACACTGATTGGTGTGAGTAAGCGCGCAGGTCTGCTGCCAGAAGGTAAGCCAAACCGCCTTAACCGCGCTTTGTTTGCTGATAGTACAGCCATTATCGGCGGCTCGCTGATTGGTACCAGCTCGACCACAGCCTATGTTGAAAGCGCTTCAGGCGTGCAGGCTGGCGGTCGTACCGGTTTGACTGCAGCGGTTATTGCCGTGCTGTTTTTGGCGGCCTTGTTTATCTCGCCGCTGGCAGGTTCTGTGCCTGCTTATGCAACAGCTCCGGCACTGATTTATGTAGCGTGCCTGATGATGCGTGAAATGTCTGAGATCGAATGGGATGAAATTACGGAATCCGCACCTGCTGCTCTGACGGCGCTTGGTATTCCTTTCACCTATTCAATTGCCAACGGTTTGGCTTTTGGTTTCATCAGCTATGTGGTGCTGAAAGCCGGCTCCGGAAAATGGCGCGTTATTCATCCTGCAACATGGATCATTGCGGCACTGTTCGTTATCCGCTTCGCATTTGTCCACTAACAAAGATTGCTGTTTCTAGAGCTTTTCACTATCAAGTTGAATCAACTTGATAGATATGACAATGCGAAATTCTAAAATCTAGAGCGAGCTCTGCGATCCAACCTGTTCGTTACCCGCTCTAGCAGTCTGAACTGAGCCTGATTTCAATGAGCCGTAAAGCAACACGCTTTGCGGCTCATTGCTGTTAAGATCATACTCGCACTTACTTAAATGGCGTGTTAGGGCTGATAATTGTGTCAGTCAGACCGGGATTCGTTGCTGACCGGCGTTACATTTCCGTGCTGCTGATAATACAGCTTAAAATGCAGAAATTGGCACTCTGTAAAAATATGTTTGCACTGTAATAGGCTGTCTGGAGGCGGCTGACCATGACTGCACTTGCGCAGACACAGACCAATCATCGCTGGGGCAAAGAGATTTTGGCCTCGTTCAAACTTGGCTGGCCGCTGATTTTTACCAATCTGTCGCAAGCGGCACTGACCGCCACAGATGTGATTTTAATTGGCCGTCTGGGTGCCGACACACTGGCTGCCGCAGTGTTGTCGACAAGCTTTTATCATTCGATGATGATCTTTTGCATGGGGCTGGTATCTGCCACACTGCCGATGATGGCAATGACGCTTGGCCGCAACCGACACTCTGTGCGTGATGTGCGCCGCACTGTGCGTCAGGGTTTCTGGACAGCGATTATCATCTGTGTTCCGTTCTGGGTGTTGCTCTGGCATGCAGAGAGTGTGTTTTTGTTTTTGGGGCAGCGGCCTGATATTGCCGCCAATTCCGTAGAATTTATGCATACGCTGCAATGGGCGATGCTACCTTATCTTGGTTATATTGGTCTGCGTTCATTTCTGGCTGCGATGGAGCGCCCGCTCTGGACATTACTGATCGCGCTGTTTGCTATCGTTTTTAATGCTTTTGCGGCCTATGGGCTGATTTTTGGTAAGCTTGGCTTGCCGGAAATGGGCTTGCGCGGTGCCGGTATTGCTACCACAGCCTCCAGCTGGCTGATGTTTTTTGGTCTGGTGATTGTTGTTACCACCCATAAGAAATTCCGTCGTTACAAGTTGTTTGGCCGTTTTTGGCGTCCGGATTGGCCACGCTTTCTGGAATTATGGCGTATCGGTCTGCCAATGGCGCTGACCTTCGCTTTCGAAACCACGATTTTTTATGCAGCAGTGCTGATGATGGGCAAGATCGGCCCGACATCGCTGGCTGCGCATGCGGTGGCAATCCAGATCGCATCTTTGAGTTTTATGGTGCCGCTGGGCTTCGGCCAGGTGGCAACTGTGCGCGTGGGGCGTGCCTATGGTGCCGGTAATCGCGAGGCTGTAACCTATGCAGGCTGGAGCGCTTACGGGCTTGGTGTTGGCTTTATGGCGTTTATGGGTTTGTTGATGCTCCTGATCCCTAAATTCTTTATCAGCGCGTTTCTGGATATAAATGACCCTGCCAATGCGGAAGTTATAGCGCTTTGCATTTCATTCTTAGCTTTTGCAGCGTTGTTTCAGATTGTTGACGGGGCGCAGGCAGTGGCTGCGGGGATGCTGCGTGGTTTGCGCGATACCCGTATTCCGATGTTTATGGCGCTACTCGGTTATTGGGGCGTTGGCTTGCCGCTTGGGGGGCTGCTGGCCTTCACGTTTAAATTTGAGGGTATCGGCGTGTGGATTGGTTTGGCGACCGGCCTTGCTATTGTGGCGGTGCTGATGACGCATCGTTGGTTACGCCGTGACCGGTTGAGCACTGTGGTCTATATCTGAGCACCCTGTAACACAGCAGATTTATGCCCGTGCTCTTTGCACGGATCGGGTATGGGTTAAGTACAAACACAAGCTTGCGAGGACTGCCATGCAAGACCTGAATGATCTGCGGTTTTTCGTTGTTGTCGTGGAAGAGGGGGGCTTTGCTGCCGCTGCCCGCAAGCTCAACATGCCGCGCTCACGCCTGAGCCGGCGTATTGGCTTGCTGGAAGACAGCCTTGGGGTGCGTCTGATCCAGCGCACTACCCGCCATTTTGCGGTGACCGATATTGGTCAGGAATATTATCGCCATTGTGTGGCGATGCTGGTTGAGGCGGAAGCTGCGCAGGAAGTGATTGACCGTATGCGCTCGGAGCCGCAGGGTGTCGTGCGTATCAGCTGCCCGCCAACAATGATCCATTTTCAGGTCGGCGAGATGATCGCACGATTTATGCAGCAGAACCCTAAAATCGAAGTGCAGCTTGATAGTACCAGCCGCCGCGTGGATGTGGTGCGTGAAGGCTATGATCTGGCTTTGCGGGTGCGGTTTCCACCATTGGATGACAGCGATCTGATCATTCGTAAACTGGCTGAAAGTCCGCAGCGTCTGGTTGTCAGTCCGGCTTTACTAAGCGGCTTTGATCGGCCGCTTGAACTTGAAGATTTATCAGGACTGCCAAGTCTGGCATGGCACATGCAAAAGACAGATCATGATTGGCATCTTGAAAAAGCTGACGGCACCAGTGCTGTCATCCGTCATAAACCGCGATTGATGACAGAAGATATGGTGACCCTGCGTCTGGCTGCTTTGCAAGGGATTGGCATTTGCCAATTGCCCACAATGGTTATCCGCGATGATCTGCGCGAAGGTCGCTTGGTTGATGTGATGCCGCAATGGGCACCGCGCACTGGCATTACCCATGCGGCTTTTCCTTCACGGCGCGGGCTATTGCCTTCGGTCAGGGCATTGCTGGATTTTCTGGGGGAGGAATATGCAAAACTCGCCCGTAGTGAAACGGATTATAGCCTGACATAAAACAACCTGATTTACAGGCTGACTGAGGAAGTAAGACGGGCAGTTATGCTGCCCGTCTTAATCGCAAGTTTATGGCTTCCAGCGCAGCAGACGCATGGCATTGGCTGTTACCAGAACGGTGGCGCCGGTATCTGCCAGAATGGCAGGCCACAGACCGGTAATGCCTAGGATTGTGGTGATCAGAAACACTACCTTCAAGCCGATTGCCAATGTGATATTCTGCTTGATATTCGCCATCGTTGTCTGTGACAGCGAAATCATATTGGCTACATCCATCACGCGGCCATGCATAATTGCAGCATCTGCGGTTTCTAGTGCCACATCAGTGCCGCCACCCATGGCAATACCGATATCGGCGGCAGCCAGCGCCGGTGCATCATTGATACCGTCACCAACCTTGGCCACAATTTGCTTTGCTGCTTTCAACTCACCAATCACACGGCGTTTATCTTCCGGCATCATTTCCGCATGTACTTCCATGCCAAGATCATTGCCGATCGCCTCTGCCGTACGGCGATTGTCACCGGTGAGCATAATGGTGCGAATGCCCTGGTTTTGCAGCGCTTTCAAACCGGCACGGGCATCTTCACGGGGCTCGTCGCGCATGGCAATACCACCGGCGAGCAGATCACCGATCATCAGCAGCGATACGGTTTTACCCTGATCATTCAATGCCGCAATACGCTGCATATCACTCTCGGAAACCGTGGTTTTGGTGGCCACAGCTTTTGGCGAAGCCAGTAAAACTGCCTGACCTTCAACAGTGCCGGTCACGCCTTTACCGCCCAATGCTGCCCCGTCATGGACTTGTGGCAGAGTAATGTTTTTATCTGCTGCGGCTTTGAGAATGGCAATCGCCAGCGGGTGACTTGAACCCTGTTCAACACTTGCAGCAAAGCGCAGAACCTCTGTCTCATCTTTGCCAAAAGCGATAATGTCGGTCACTATGGGCGTGCCTTCAGTCAGCGTGCCGGTCTTGTCAAAAGCAACGGCAGTAACATGGCCGGCACTTTCCAGCACCGCACCACCTTTCATCAGCAAGCCGCGGCGCGCGCCGGATGAAAGGCCGGCAGCAATGGCAGCAGGCGTTGAAATAACCAATGCGCAAGGACAGCCGATCAGTAATATGGCAAGTCCTTTATAGATCCACTCATTCCAGTCGGCGCCCATCAGCAGCGGCGGTGCAATGGCCACTATTGCCCCTAACAGCATGATTGCAGGAGTGTACCACACGGAAAACCGGTCAATAAAACGCTCAGTCGGCGCTTTGGATTCCTGTGCTTCTTCGACCTGCGCAATAATGCGGGCAATCGTATTGTTTTGAGCCGAGGCTGTGACCTCTACACGCAAAACATTGTCACTATTGATCGTTCCGGCAAAAACCTTGTCACCGGTTTCTTTGTTTTTAGGCGTACTTTCGCCGGTAACCGGTGCTTCATTAACGGCGCTGTTACCGCTGATAATAACACCATCGGCGGCAATGCGATCACCCGGACGGATCAAAATAATGGTGCCGACCAGCAAACTTGCGGCATCCTGTTCAATAATCTGGCCGTCTTTTTCCACACGGGCGGTTTTGGGAACCAGATCAGCCAGTCCGCGGATGGAGTTGCGGGCGCGTCGTGCGGCAACACCTTCAAGCAGCTCGCCGATCAAAAACAGCAGCACCACCATAGCTGCTTCTTCAACCGCACCAATAAACAGCGCTCCGATAGCAGCCACCGTCATCAAGGTTTCAATAGAAAAAACGGTGCCAAAACGTGCGCCGGCAATGGCGCGCCGTGCAATAGGCACGAGCCCGACCAGCATGGCAGCAGAAAAGATATAGAGCGAATATTGCGGCACAAAATGGCCGATAATATAGGCAGCAACCAAAGCCGCACCGGCAGCAATTGTCAGGCGGGCTTTACTTTGCTGCCACCACGGTTTGCTGTCATCATCTGAACCATGATCATGCATGTGCAGGGGAGAGGTTTCTTTTACATCCTGCGTTGCGTTTTTGTGATTATGGCTTTGGTGATCGTGCCCACTATGGTTATGCCCGTGGTCGTGGTCGTGGTCGTGGTCGTGGTCGTGGTCGTGGTTACCGGAGCAGGCAGCGGCAGGCGCTTCCGGTTCTGCAAGCGCGGAAGGCTGGCTTTCACCAAGGTGGCGGGCTTTATAGCCGAGCTTTTTAACCTGTCCGGTAATCGTATCAGCTTCAAGACCCTTATGGGTCACTGTCATTGTTCCATTAGTCACTGAAACGGAGACATCACTAACCTGATTACCGATGCGGCGCACGGCTGTATCGATCTTTTTGGCACATGAAGCGCAATCCATGCCTTCAACGCGGAACTTATCCTGACGAACTGGACCCGACATCTCCAACTTCCTTTTCTCTTGCATCTTTTGAAAACCACCCTAAATGCTCTAGTGGCTATAGGAGCAAGCGAAAAATGGACAAAAAAGCCTATACAATCGGCAAAGTTGCAGAGCGCAGCGGTGTTAAAGTGCCGACGATCCGTTTTTATGAGCAAATCGGCTTGATTCGCGAGCCAGAGCGCACACAAAGCCAGCGGCGAGAATACGGAGCCGATGATATTAAGCGTCTGGCCTTTATCCGCCATGCGCGTGATCTTGGTTTTGAAATCAATGATATTCGCGAATTGCTGGCAATGACCGAGACCCCCAATGCCTCTTGTCATGAGGCCGATTCGATCGCGCGCCGCCATCTCGACGAGATTGAAAGCAGGATTGAACGGCTGTCAGCTTTGCGTGATGAACTGAGCCGTATGGTCAGCGAGTGCGACCACGGCCGGGTATGTGAATGCCGTGTGTTGCAAATACTGGAGGATCACAGCCAGTGCGGCCATGATCACGATCATCCGGTGCAAACGCTAAAATGAATGATGATCAATAAAGGATGTTGATATGACTGTAACACTCTACGGTATTAAAAATTGTGACACGATGCGCAAGGCTCAAGACTGGCTGATTGCGCATGAAATTGCCTATGATTTCCATGACTATAAAAAGTCGGCGCTGGATAGTGCCAAGCTTGAAGGCTGGTGCAGGGCGCTGGGCTGGGAAGTTGTAATCAATCGTGCCGGCCAGACATTTCGCAAACTGGATGATGCACAAAAGCAGGATCTGGATGAGGTCAAAGCGATCGAGTTGATGCTCGGCAATTTGTCGATGATCAAGCGGCCGGTTCTGGATAAAGACGGTAAATTGCTGGTCGGATTTAAACCTGAGCTTTACGCTGAATTCTTTGCCTGAACATTCGAAGGCATCATGATGCGCCGCAGCTGTTAAAGCGCGGCGTGTCTTTTATTGAGCTCCGGTTCTGACAGATAATCCTGATAGCTGACACAGCGCACATCATCGCGTTTGCACACATCACGGGCAAAGCGCTCCAGCGCATTCCAATAGGCGCCATTATTCATCAGCACAAAATGAAAACCCAGTTGCAGCGGAATACGTTGTCCCTGATATTGCTTGTTAAAGGCATTCATAAACGCATCATAACTGCGCTTTTCAAACGCGGCGGCCTGCTCCGGCTTTTCTTTGCCGCCGGAATGGCGAACATAAAGATTATAATCCATCGCTATAACCGGTCTGTTGGCTGGGCCTTCAGGTATCAGTGGCAGGCCAAAGCTTTTTAAACCGGCAATATATTTGGGCAATTCTGGCCCTGATGTGACGCCGCTTGCCTGATAGGCAAAACCGCTTTCACGCAGTGCGGTCTGCACTGGACGGTCATCGGAAAGATAGGGCGCGCGAAATCCGGTGATCTTGTTATAAACCAGATCTTTCCAGCCATCCGGCTCACCATCAATCTTATTGGCGCTCCATGCATTGCCTACAATATTGCGGAAAGACTGAATTTCCTGCGCCCATTCTTTGACTGTCCAGTTTTTACCATCAAAATGGCCGCAACCATGGCTGGCAATTTCATGGCCTTCAAGATGCGCTTTCCAGACATTATCAAGCCGCGCGGTAATTTCAGCTTTATCCTGCGCAAAGCCGACATTGGATCGGCCGGCCTTCATGCGCGGCGGCTGGTATTGGGCGCGGTCAGAGCGCTCCATATAAAATACGCAAGATAGAAAATAGGTGAAATGGGCACCGGTCTGTTTGCCTAACAGGCGGCTGCGCTCCCAGAGTTTGTTATCATGTGCGCCGTCAAACGAGATGATCACGACCTGTTTGGGCTGGCTGTTCTCAGTTTCCGGTTTTTGCGGGGTTGTATCATCCGGCATAGCCTGCACGCTTGTTATAAGGCACAGGGAAAACATTAAACCGGTGATAAAAGGCTGGTGCATAAAAACGGATGCTCGCAAATAAGGCTTGATGAAAAGGCAGAGAAACAGTGCATAGGGCTGAAATATGGCAAAGAACGGGCATTGCCAGTACTAATTATGAGCAAAAATCAGCTTGAATTAAGGAATTATGCAGGAATCAACAATGGGGACTACCATCTGTTGCCGATTCCGACTAAAAGCCGGATAAGTGGTTTTATAATTGGAAGTTGTGTACACTCAATTATATATAATCGCATCAGATAACGGTTACAGGTTTATCACAGGGTATCCATGACAGACGACAGCTTTATCCGCGAAGTGAATGAAGAACTCCGCTCTGAACAGATGCGCGCTATATGGCGCCGCTTCGGGCCGATCCTTATTGGTGGCGCAGTGGCGGTTGTCATCGGTACTGCAGGTTATGTCGGTTATGAATATTGGCGTGAGAGCCGCGCTGCCGTTTCCGGCGACCAGTTTCTGGCATCTCTTGATCTGGCATCCCAGAACAAGAATGATGAGGCTCTGAAAGCACTGGAAGCGCTGAAAACCGAAGGCGCAGGCTCTTATCCTGTGCTGGCGCAGCTGCGTTCAGCAACACTGCTGGAGCAGAAAAACGACGCAGCCGGTGCTGTTGCGGCTTTTGACGCGGTGGCTGCCGATAGCAAATCACCGGTCGCATTGCGTGATATTGCCAAGCTGCGTGCGGCCTATATTCTGGTTGATACCGGCAGCTATGATGATGTTGCCAAGCGTGCAGAAACGCTGAGCGCAGACGGTAATCCGATGCGCGGCTCTGCCCGTGAAGTGCTGGGACTGGCAGCTTATAAAGCTGGCCGCCGTGATGATGCGGTTAAATTGTTTCAGCAAAATGCTGATGATGCAGCCATTCCGGCTAATCTTCGTCAGCGCGCCACTACCATGCTTGATCTGATGCGCAGCTCTGAAACTGCTGCAAAGAGCTAAGGCATTTTGCTTTGAATGACTGAGATAGCCACTCTCACGGGAGAGGATATCTTGTACTAAATTATAGTATTTACGGAGTGCTGCTTGGCGGTCTTTCGTAAATGCAAGGCAATTCCAGCAAGATTGGGAACCGGTTTTGGGTTCGGAATTGCGTAAAACTCTCATTAGAGCGGTTGTCTGCGGAAACCCGCTCTATAAACGGAAAAATAAGCTGAATGAGCTTTACACTTGCAATTATCGGACGACCGAATGTCGGCAAGTCCACACTGTTTAACCGTATTGTCGGGCGCAAGCTGGCGCTGGTCGATGACACGCCGGGCGTGACCCGTGACCGCCGTATGCATGAAGGCAAGCTGTATGATCTGTATTTTAAGGTCATTGATACAGCTGGTCTGGAAATTGCTGAAGCGAGCACGCTGGAAGGCCGTATGCGCGCACAAACGGAGGCCGCTATTGATGAGGCTGATGCCGTACTGTTCGTTATCGATGCCAAGGCCGGTTTAACACCGACAGATATCGAATTTGCACAATTTGTGCGCAAATTCAGCAAGCCGATTATTCTGGTTGCCAATAAGGCTGAAGCCCGCGGTTCAGAAGCCGGTCTTTATGATGCCTATCGCTTGGGTCTTGGTGAGCCTTGCCCGATTTCTGCGGAGCATGGTCAGGGTCTGCCGGATCTGCGTGATGCGATTGTTGAAGTGATCGGTAAAGAACGGGCATTTGCTGAGGAAGAAGCAGCAGAAGCATTCACGCCTGAAACAATCGGCGAGCTGGTTGGTGAAGATGTCAGTGATGAAGAAGATGAAGTCATCCCTGATTATGATGATACCAAGCCTTTGCGCATTGCCATTGTTGGCCGCCCGAATGCCGGTAAATCCACGCTGATCAATACAATGCTTGGACAGGATCGTCTTCTGACGGGCCCTGAAGCCGGCATTACCCGCGATTCCATTTCCGTTGAATGGGAATGGCGCGGTCGTGAAGTGAAATTGTTTGATACAGCCGGTCTACGCCGCAAATCGCGCGTACAGGAAAAGCTTGAAAAGCTCTCCGTGGCTGATGGCCTGCGTGCTATTCGCTTTGCGGAAGTTGTTATCATTGTTCTTGATGCGACCATTCCTTTTGAAAAACAGGATTTGCAGATTATCGATCTGATTATCCGTGAAGGACGCGCGCCGCTCATCGCTTTCAATAAATGGGATCTGATTGAAGATCGTCAGGCATTGCTGGCTGATCTGCGTGAAAAAACCGAACGCTTGCTGCCGCAGGTGCGTGGTATCCGTGCAGTGCCGATTTCGGGTGAAACCGGACAGGGCATTGAAAAGCTGATGGAAAGTGTTGAACTTACCCATCGTATCTGGAATTCACGTATTTCGACCGGTCGCCTCAACCGCTGGCTGGAAGGCGTTCTTGCCCACCATCCGCCGCCGGCAGTTTCAGGTCGTCGCCTGAAAATCAAATATATGACGCAGGTCAAGGCGCGTCCGCCGGGCTTCATGGTGTCATGCTCCCGTCCGGATTCGATGCCGCAATCCTATGTGCGTTATCTGATCAATGGTCTGCGTGAAACTTTTGATATGCCGGGTGTGCCTATTCGTCTTTCCTTGCGCACATCGGATAATCCTTTCGCAGGACGTGCGAAAAAGAAACGCTGATAGTATTGGCACTGATTGATAAAACCCTGCCGCAGAATCGCTTCGGCGGGGTTTTTCGTTTAAATAAGCGAATGCGCCTGTGGGCGTATCATGCAGGAGAATAACGGTATGGCGCAGATAATCAGCACAGAGCCTTCCGCCTTGCAGATTGCTGCACAGCATCTGAAAAATGGCAGCCTTGTTGCACTGCCGACTGAAACTGTTTACGGGCTCGCTGCAGATGCCGGCAATGGCAGTGCGGTTGCCGGTATTTTTTCTGCCAAAGGCCGCCCGCATTTCAATCCGCTGATCGCGCATATGGCAAGTCTGGAAATGGCGGAGCGCTATGTGCAGTTCGATACATTGTCGCGCAAACTTGCAGAGAAATTTTGGCCCGGCCCCCTGACTTTGGTTTTGCCGCTACGTGAGGGGGCAGCCATTCATCCGCTGGTAACGGCAGGGCTGACAACGCTTGCTGTGCGCATGCCATGCGGACCGGTGCGTGAGATTATTGCGATGCTGGATAGCCCGCTTGCAGCCCCGAGCGCCAATAGTTCCGGCCGCATCAGTGCCACCTCTGCACAGGCTGTGCAGGATGATCTTGGTGACAAGGTGGAGCTGATTGTTGATGGCGGCGCTTGCGTGGTGGGGCTGGAATCCACAATCGTTAAAATTGAAGGTGAAAAGGCCTATCTGTTGCGCCCCGGCGGCTTGGCCGCGGAAGATATTGAAGCCTTTATCGGGCAGCCATTGCTGCGTCTAGATCAGCGCGCGGCTATTCAGGCACCGGGTATGCTGGCCTCGCATTATGCACCAAATGCTGCGATGCGTCTTAATAGTGAAGAAGTACGCGAGGGCGAGGCTTTACTGGCTTTCGGCTTTGATCGTGCCAATCATGCGGAACGCGCGGTGATGGTGCTGAATTTGAGCCCTTCCGGTGACTTGCATGAGGCAGCGGTGCATTTATTCGATTATATGAAACAGCTCGATGCGGCAGGCGCTGCAACAATTGCTGTGGAGCCGGTGCCGCATCATGGTTTGGGCGAGGCGATCAATGATCGTCTGTCACGCGCGGCTGCGCCGCGCTCTTGATAAGGTATGGGGCGGCAGCACAACGCTCATTATAAAATATATATGCTGGATAAATTTAACATGCTGGCATAGTGCGATTAGCTGAATAAACTGAGGGAATGATGAAAATGAGCGAAGCTGCGGTGATGTCTGCAGAACTGATGGCGCGGTTCACGGCGATTGTCGGAGACAGCAACGCTTTTCACCAGCCTGAAGATCAGCTGTCTTATCTGCGGGAGCCGCGCGAGTTGTTTTTTGGCCGCGCCGCTTTGGTGTTGCGCCCCTCAACAGTTGAAGAAGTGTCTGCAATCCTGAGGCTGGCCAATGAAACTGCCACGCCTGTGGTGCCGCAGGGTGGCAATACCGGTCTGGTTGGTGCTCAGCAGCCGGATGAAAGCGGGCGTGCAATTGTCTTGTCACTGACGCGGCTCAATAAAATCCGCGCAATGGATACAACCGGCAATTTGGTCACTGTTGAGGCGGGAGTTGTGCTGCAAAACCTGCAACAGGCGGTTAGTGATGTAGGGCGTTTGTTTCCGCTGTCGCTGGGTGCAGAAGGCTCATGCCAGATTGGCGGCAATCTTTCATCCAATGCAGGTGGTACGGGCGTGCTGGCCTATGGCAATATGCGCGAGCTGTGTCTTGGTCTTGAGGTGGTTTTGCCCGATGGCGAGGTACTTAATGATCTGCGCACCGTTAAAAAAGACAATACCGGCTATGATCTGCGTGACCTGTTTGTTGGCGCAGAGGGCACGCTCGGCGTGATCACAGCCGCAGTTTTAAAAATCTATCCGCAACCAAAAGGCAAATCTGTTGCCTATGCGGGCCTGCAAACTGTGCATGATGTGGTGCAATTGTTTAAGCTGGCTGCCGATCAGGCAGGTATGGCACTGACAGGTTTTGAGTTGATGCCGCGGATTGGTGTTGAGTTTACGCTGAAAAATATTGAAGGCCTGCGTGATCCGCTGGAAAGTGCTTATCCGTGGTACGCGCTGATTGAACTTTCGTCTTCTCGCTCGGAGGCAGATGCTCTGGCGATGATGGAGGATATTCTGGGGCAGGGTTTTGAAGCCGGATATGTGCAGGACGCAGCTATTGCCCAAAATGGTGCGCAGGCTGATATGTTCTGGAAAATGCGTGAGGAAATGTCACCGGCACAAAAGCCGGAAGGCGGATCAATCAAGCATGACATTTCGGTGCCGGTCGCGGTAATCCCTGACTTCATAACCGAGGCGGCAGCAGTGGTAGAGGCGATGATCCCTGCTGCACGTGTGGTTTGCTTTGGCCATATTGGCGATGGCAATCTGCATTATAATGTTTCGCAGCCGGTCGGTATGGATAAGCAGACCTATTTGTCGATGTGGCATGAGCTTAACCACCGCATCCACACGCTGGTTATGCGCTATAATGGTTCGATTTCTGCTGAACATGGCATCGGTGCGTTGAAGCGTGATGAATTGCAGGCTTTTAAACAGCCGCTGGCGCTGGATCTGATGCGCCGGATCAAAAAAGCTTTTGACCCTAACAATATTATGAACCCCGGCAAGCTGTTGTAAAATGCGATCATTCTGACACTTGCTGCACTTGAAAGTTTAAACTTACGCCGCCGTTTCGTTAAGAAGCGGCGGCGTAATTATTAAGAATGACAAGTTTACCCACCGGTCATCGTCAACGACTGGTAAATATTGGTGCTATGCAGTGCAAAAACGCAGTTAGCAAAAGATTTATATTCGAAAAATCGTGTTTAATGCGGGTTTAACATCTGAGCCGTCAGCGTTAACAGGACGTTGCTAAAATCTTGTAATTTTCAGACTATCTTCAGACTTAAGCGCTTGAGAGGGCTGAAACTGTTGTGCGCTACGATAAACTGGCACTTGTTGTTTAGCTCTTGTTAAAAATTATAAATATTGTCTGATTTGGCGCGGTTAAATGCTGTTTACCGCAGTTGCCAAAACCTTACTGCTCTCTGCTTGCTGGTTGGAACTTGTAAACCATTACAACAAAGACACATCCATTAACCGTGTCGTTTAAGCAGATTGGTGATTTGCATGCGCTATTCTTAAATCCAACGAAGCCACAAGGCTCGATCGATAAGAAGAACCGGACATAAAACAACAACAGCGGTTCTCAGAAGCAAACAGGGCGTGAATGATGATGAACCAGATGCTGGAGCGACAGGACAAACCAGTTTGGGCGAGCAGGGAAATCCGGCTTGATCCATTCCAGTTCCCCCAGAGCGTATCTTACGCTTCAACGGGTGAGCAGGAAGATGTTACATTCACAATCAATGAACGTGGCGCAGTGTTGCGACGTGTTCTGCCCTCCAGCGGCTTGCCAATGTCGGTGGCTTTGCCGGCACATGTGTTTCTGGGCATAACAGCCCGTGCAGTTGAAGATGAAAACGGTCTGATCACTGTGACACTGGAGCTGATGCACGAAGACCCGCAAATGTCGGTGCCGCTGCTGGTTGCGCATGATCTGGATGATGTTGCTGCTGATTGGCATGCATGGGCGAATGCCTACAAGCTGCCGATGATGCTGGTTGAAGCTGATGGTGTGGCACGTCCGCTTTATGACAGTATGGGTGGCGTCAATACATCAGCCAGCACAGAGCGCCGTCAGGGGCAGGAACATCGCCGCCGTCGCCCGCGCTTTCTGGCACGCCGCAAAACCGGCTCGCTGGGTGTGACATTGAAGATTGCCGGCCGCGAAATCATCGCGCGAGTATAAAAGCCGCGAAATCATCGCGCGGGTATAAGAGCCGCGAAATCATCGCGCTCGAGAATTTAAAATGTGATCTCCAGTCACAGAACATGCAAAAGACCGTATGCTTGAAGGGGCATACGGTCTTTTGCATTTTATGATTTTTTGCGCGAGAGAAAGGCACCCACGGCCTGCGCGGTCTCTGCCGATTTAAGGCGCTCTGCAAAAATCAGCGCTTCACGATCAATCCGGTTGATGAGTGGCTCATCTGCACCGCGTAGCAGATCACGGGTCAGTTGCAGGGCAACCGGCGGGCGATGCGCCAGTTTCTGCGCGGTATTAAGCACCTCTGCTTCCAGAGCATCTTCCGCAACAATTTGATACACAAGACCGGCCTCACGCGCCTGTTCGGCACTGAAGGCTTCGCCCATTGCCAGCAAAGCAAAGGCACGCTGATAGCCCATAATCTTGGGTCCTAACAGGCTGGAGCCAGCCTCCGGTATCAACCCAAGATCAACAAAAGGGGTGTGAAAAACAGATCGTGGTGTGGCAAAGGTCAGGTCACAATGCAGATTAAGCGTGGTGCCGACACCAATCGCCAGCCCGTCAACGCCGGAGATCAGCGGCTTGCGCGTTTGTGCCAATATATGCAGAAAATCAATGATTTCAGCGCCAAGACTGCCATGCGACAGCGCAGCATTCATAAAATCCTGCATATCATTACCGGCAGAAAATGCGCCGGGCTGGCCGAAAATAACATTGACGCGGATGTTGTCATCAGTGTCGCCAGCTTTAAGAGCCTGCGCAATTGCCTGATACATATCGCGGGTGAGGGCGTTTTTCTTAGCGGGCCGGTTAAGGCGGATAATCTGTACAGCGCCCTGGCATTCGACCTGAATAAATTCGCTCATATTAATTATCCTGCAAAAGAGTTGCGGCATGGTTGAGACTGGCGGAGCCGTTGAGGATTGTCTGCTTCAGCCCTTCCGCTTCACTCAGAATATTCTCAATGAAAAAACCGGCTAAAGCGGCACTCTTATCGTCCGCTAGGCCGGCTTTTGCCAGATAAACGCCGCCAGTGACCAGCGATAGCAGGCGTAAATAGGGTGTGGCACCGCAAAGGACCGTTTGATTGTCGCCTTCTGAAAGATGCTGTAAAAGAAAACGGGTAGCCTGTTCGGTATGATCGAGCGCGGCACTCAGATGCGGGGCAAATGCACTTAAAGTATCGGATCGTTGCGCCTCGGCAATCACAGCGCGCAATTCATTCAAAAGTCCGTCAATATGCTGGCCGTTCTCCAGAGGTAATTTACGCATCACCAGATCAATGGCTTGTATACCATTGGTACCTTCATAAATCGGCAGTATGCGGGCATCGCGCAGCAATTGGGCGGCACCGGTTTCTTCAATATACCCCATGCCGCCATGCACCTGAATGCCGAGTGAGGCAACATCCACGCCGATATCGGTTGAAAATGCTTTGGCAAGCGGTGTCAGCAGGCTGGCGCGGTTTGCCCAGTATGTGGCTTTCGAGTGATCTGCCTTCGCCATATCCAGCGCTTGTGCACAGCAATAGCAAATTGCGCGCGCGGCTTGGGTCAGCGCTTTCATTGTCAGTAGCATGCGCTGTACATCAGGGTGAGCAATGATCGGGCTCATATCTGCACCCTTGACGCCCGCAAGCGCCCGACCTTGACGACGATCCTGCGCATAGGACAGTGCTTTTTGAAAGGCAGCTTCGGCAATGGCCACGCCCTGAATGCCAACCAGCAGGCGGGCATTGTTCATCATTGTGAACATGCAGGCCAGCCCCTTATGCTCTTCACCGATCAGATAGCCAATTGCACCTGTTTCGCCTGTATCGCCAAAGCCGTCACCATAAATCATAGTGCAGGTCGGTGAGGCATGCAGGCCGAGCTTTTCTTCAAGGCCGGAGCAGAACACATCATTGCGTGCGCCAAGTGAACCGTCATCATTGACCAGAAATTTAGGCACGAGAAATAATGAAATACCTTTGGTGCCAGCTGGCGCATCGGGCAAACGCGCCAGCACCAGATGCACAATATTATCCGTCAGGTCATGCTCGCCATAGGTGATGAAAATTTTGGTGCCGAAAATCCGGTAGCTACCGTCTTGTGCCCGCTCTGCGCGTGCACGCAAGGCACCAAGATCAGAGCCGGCCTGCGGCTCAGTAAGGTTCATAGTACCGGCCCATTGACCGGAAATCAGTTCTTCAAGATAGATATTTTTCAATTCATCGCTGGCATGATGTTCCAGCGCCTCAACCGCACCCATGGTCAGGGTTGAGGCAATGGCAAAGCCCAGTGATCCGGAATTCCACATCTCTGCGACCGCAACCGCCAGCAAAGTTGGCAGACCTTGCCCGCCATAAGCCGGGTCGCCGGTCAGGGCATTCCAGCCGCCATCTGTCCAGTCTTTATACAGGTCTTTCCAGCCATCAGCCGTGGTAACCTGCGCATCTTTCAGTGTTGCGCCCTGCTTGTCGCCGGTGGTGCGCAGCGGGGTAATCCGGCTTTCGCTGAATTTGGCCGCTTCCTGTAAAATAGCTTCAACAATATCCGGTGACAGTTCTGCAAACAGCTCGGTGTTTAACAATGCAGGCAGATCTGCAACCTGATTGAGCACGTGCTGAATGGCATTCATTGGCGCGCGATACATCTGCTTCCTCCATTTGGCACATCGCAATAAAGCGGATGCAGCCGCAGTTGTGTTCGAAGCATAATTGGTATCGGCTTATTACGTAAACGTCAATAATCACTCCAATATCAAAAAGTAAGAAAAAACCCGCTGTTGCGATGATGCGCAATAGCGGGTTTTTGTTATTTATGATCCGGTGATTATGAGAGCATTTCACTATCAAGTTGAATCAACGTGATAGGTATGACAATGCGATAAATCTAGAATCTAGAGCGAACGCTGTGATCCAACCTGAACGTTACCCGCTCTAGCCCTAATTATTGGTCGGCTTTTTCACGCTCTACCGCGCGCCAGCCAATATCATTACGGCAGAAACCGCCAACCCATTTGATTTTGGAAACCGCCTCATAGGCTCTGGCCTGCGCCTGTGTCACAGTGCTGCCGGTTGCGGTCACATTCAAAACACGGCCGCCATTGGCCAGTAACTCGCCGTCTTTATGGATGGTGCTGGCATGGAATATATTGACGGCTTGCAAAGCTTCGGCATCTTCCACGCCTTTGATAACTGTGCCTTTGCGCGGGCTTGCAGGATAACCGTCTGCGGCCATCACCACGGTGAGGGCGGCTTCATTGCTCCAGCGCACTGAAATCTGATCCAGCATGCCATTGACGGTGGCAAGCATAATCACCAGCAGATCATCTTTAAGGCGTGACATTAGCACCTGACATTCAGGATCACCAAAGCGGGTGTTATATTCAATCAGTTGCGGGCCGTCTTTGGTAATCATCAGACCGGCAAACAGCACGCCTGTAAAGGGCGCTCCTATCTCAGCCATGCCGCGCATGGTGGGCTCAATCAGTTCGCGCATTGTGCGCTCAACCATACCCTCATCCATCACCGGTGCGGGTGAATAAGCGCCCATGCCGCCGGTATTGGCGCCCGTATCACCGTCGCCAACACGCTTGTGATCCTGCGCAGATCCAAAGGGAAGCGCAGTTACCCCGTCACAAATACAGAAAAAGCTGGCTTCTTCACCATCCAGAAATGCTTCCACCACCACTTCAGTACCGGCATCACCGAACTGGCCTTCAAAACAGGCATCGACAGCTTCAAGGGCTTCATCCAAAGTCATGGCAACCACCACGCCTTTGCCTGCGGCCAAACCATCGGCTTTAACAACAATCGGCGCACCTTGCGCACGAATATAGGCTTTGGCTTTCGGGGCATTATTAAAGCGGCCATACGCACCGGTCGGAATATTGAAGCGGGCGCAGAGATCTTTGGTGAAGCCTTTGGAGCCTTCAAGCTGGGCAGCAGCCTGTGTCGGGCCGAAGGCTTTGATATTGGCAGCTTTCAGGGCATCAACCAGACCGTCGACCAATGGCGCTTCAGGGCCGATAACCACGAGATCGATTTCAAAACTGTGCGAGAACGCAATCACGGCATCATGGTCTTCAATATCGATATCGATCAGTGTGGCGTAATCTGCAATGCCGGGATTGCCGGGGGTGCAATAGAGAGTGCCAAGCAGGGGAGAGGCGGCAAGTTTCCACGCAAGGGCGTGTTCGCGGCCACCGGAGCCGATCAACAGGACTTTAAGAGCTTCTGAAGGGGAGGTTGTCACAGGCTTTTCTCCATTGCAGGATTTGGCATAAGGCTTGCCCCTTCTTTACGAAATCGATAGAGATTTTCCTAGAGCATTTCGCAGCCAAATGTTTTCATTTGGCGACAGCGACAATGCGACACGAATACTGGCATTTCGCAGCACAGCGCGATGATGCTGAACATAACAAGATTTTGTAAGACAGTCGTTTCATTTTCCAGAATACGTAATCTATGCGCTTTAAAATCGAGTGTTCTTTTTTAAAAATGCATAGATGGAGGGAATTTTATAAGATGGTTCAGGTTCAAACGCGCGGCAAAATGGGCAAGGTCATGGACGCGCCTTCCGGCCATTGGGTTTATAATGTTTTACCCAGACGTCTGTGGCCTTATGCGCAGCTCGCCCGTTGGGATCGCCCGATCGGCTGGCAGTTGCTGCTCTGGCCTTGCCTGTGGTCGGCAGCCTTGGTGGCCAGTGCCGGTGCCAAGGTCGGCGATAATGTGTGGAGCGTTTTGCCGTCAGTGTGGCATTTGCTGCTGTTTACCATCGGCGCGATCGCGATGCGTGGTGCGGGTTGTACCTATAATGATCTGGCTGATCAGGATATTGACGATCAGGTGGCGCGCACCCGCTCGCGCCCGCTGCCATCCGGTCAGGTTACGCGCAATCAGGCGAAAATATTTCTGGTGCTGCAATGTCTGGTTGGTCTTGTTGTTGTCCTGCAATTCAACTGGTTTACGGTTGCTCTGAGCTTTGCCTCGCTGATTATTGTTGCCGCCTATCCGTTTATGAAACGTATTACCGACTGGCCGCAGCTGGTGCTGGGGCTGGCTTTCTCTTGGGGGGCATTGGTGGCATGGTCGGCTGAAACCGGCTCGCTGGCGCTGGCGCCGGTGCTGCTCTATATCGGCTCGATCCTGTGGACAATCGGTTATGACACGATTTATGCGCATCAGGACAAAGAAGATGATGCGCTGGTCGGTGTGCGTTCAACAGCGCGGCTGTTCGGCTCGAAAACCAGAATCGCGCTGATGGCGCTTTATGGCGGGGCATTACTATGTTTCGCTGGCGCTTTTGCTGTGGCTGAAGTGCCAATGCCTGCTTTGGCGGGCTTGCTGGCAGCCGGTGTGCATCTGAACCGCCAGATCATGGTGCTCGATATTGATAATCCGGAACAATGTTTGCGACTGTTCCGCTCCAATAATATTGTCGGCTGGCTGATTTTTGCCGGACTGGTTTTTGGTGCGCTTTGGGTGGTGTTCAAACCACTGGTCTGATGAGTGCAGAACAAGCGTTTTGTTGATTTCTCTTGTGTGGATCTTACTTCGAAAACCGCTTCGCCCTTTTCGCGATATACTCAAAAAAGCCGCTCATGTGAGCGGCTTTTTCGTTTTGAGCTTAAGGATAGAATTTTTCTGTAACCCACTGGTCCTGTGGGGTGTCGCGTTTGAATATCAAACGGTCATGCAAGCGGAACGGGCGGTCGTGCCAGAATTCGATATAAGTCGGTTTGATACGAAAACCGGACCAATGTGGCGGGCGCGGTATTTCACCGATTGTAAAACGGGCAGTATATTCAGCCACAGCCTTTTCCAGCGCGAAGCGGCTTTCAAGCGGGCGGGATTGTTTGGATGCCCATGCGCCGATGCGACTGCCGCGCGGACGGGATTGAAAATACTCATCCGCTTCTGCGGCGCTCACTTGTTCTACCGGGCCGCGAACACGGATCTGGCGACGCAGAGACTTCCAGTGAAAGCACATTGCGGCTTTTTCTGCGGATAAAATCTCGCGCCCCTTCTGGCTTTCGTAATTGGTGTAAAAGACAAAGCCCTGCTCATCAAAGTCTTTCAGCAGTACCATACGCACATTCGGCATGCCGGTGTCATCCACTGTGGCCAATGCCAAGGCATTCGGGTCATTGGGTTCAGATCTTTCTGCATCTTTGTGCCATTCCGCAAACAGGCGGAAAGGTTCGGTGGATGCAGTAAAATCATCGCTTATAGTGTTCATTTTCTATCTTTTCATTCGCTCGGCAACACAACAGCAGGGGCTGCCGGATATTGGTTTAATGCCGTTATACCAAAATAGTCACTGGCATAGTAACTGGCATATCCACAGAATTGATGACACTTTATCCCCGCCTTACGCGATAAGTCCATAGATTTCAGGTCGGATAATAAATCCGGATAAAGTAAAAGCCTCTGCTAAGTGTAGTTTTTCAGATACATGAAGAAATAATAGTAAAAATGAATTTATAGTTGTCTTGCGGCGATGTTTTATGGCGTTTAAGCATTTTGGCTTGGGGGAGAAATAGAAATGCCAGCCATCAGTTGCCGTAAAACAATTATCGCCGGTTTGCTGATAAGCACGTGCTTTAGCGGCGCTGCTTTTGCGCAAGCAACCACCTCTATCAGCAGTGGCGATCCGGCTGACCCCGCAACATGGCGCACAGCGGAATTTAACAGGCAATACTGGCTCGGATTTATCGGCGCTGACTATGCTTATGCAATGGGGGCGGATGGCAGTGGCGTTAAAGTTGGTGTGATTGATACCGGCTTTGCAGTTAATCACCCTGAATTTATCGGCAGATATGAAGAGGGCGTTACGGTTCTGCCGGATAAACCTTGGTATATTGATGTCAATTCTGGCACCCATGGTTCAGCCGTTGCAGGGGTTATTGCTGCCAACAGAGATGGCCAAGGCATGCATGGCGTGGCACCCGGCGCCACCATTGTTCCGGTTAATGTTGATATCGGCGGTGGGCAAGTTGATTTGAATGCCACCGTTGCCGGTATTTACGGGCTGGTCGCACGTGATGTGCATATTATTAATAATAGTTATGGCATGGCGAATGACATTACGCGTTATCCGCCGGAATTTATATTTGAGCAATTTGGGACGGCTATTACAGCTTTCGAATACGCCGTTGACAACGATACCCTGCTGATCTGGGCAACCGGAAATGACGGTGTCTCCCAACCGCATATACAAGCGAGTATGCCCTATCTGGTACCCGAGCTGGAGCGCGGTTGGCTGGCCGTGACGGGTTATGATTATGAATATGCCAATCAATGTGGTGTTGCCAAAAACTGGTGCCTGACTGCGCCGGCTTATGATGTTGTTAGCGTTCAAGGCAATGGCGGCTATCAGATGGTCAATGGCACTTCATTTGCCGCCCCTCATGTTGCAGGCGTTGCGGCGCTGGTGAAACAGATGTTTCCTTATATGACTATGGATCAGGTGCGGCAGGTTCTGCTCGGAACTGCACATGATATCGGCGCTGTAGGCGTGGATGAAATCTATGGATATGGCGTGCTGAATGCCTCTGCTGCTGTGTTAGGGCCGGGTAAATTTGACTGGGGTAACTTCCATGCCAAAATTAATGACAGTGAAAGCCTGTGGTTTAACAATATTACCGGTGCCGGAGGTCTGGTTAAATCCGGCACCGGTATTCTGACACTGTTCGGCGATAGCACCTATACAGGCAAAACCGTTGTTAATGACGGCATCTTGGCCTTGGCAGGCAGCCTTACTTCAGATCTGTCGGTCACACAGCACGGGACATTTGCCGGCAGGGGCACGGTCTATGGCAATATTGACAATTCAGGCACGATTTATGGTGGCTGGGGAGAGCAGGGCGGCGCCCTGACGATAGCCGGAGATTATCACCAAGCGGCAGCTGCGGTGATGGAGGTTAAAGTCGGCGCCGTTAATGGCACAAGTCGCGTTGACATTTCCGGTACTGCTGATCTTGAAGGTGGCACAGTTTCCGCGTCTCTTGTCGCTGGCGGCTATCGCGGAGATACTCGTCATACAATCCTGACATCCGGCGCTCTCACTGGCACATTCGATAATATTGCTGAGGAGTATGCATTTCTGGATTTTGGTCTTGGTTATGATAGCGGTAATGCCTATCTCGATGTTAGCAGAAATGATCTTGCCTTTGCTGATATTGGTACAAGCCATAATCAGCGCTCGGTTGCTGCCGGTATTGAGAGCCTTGCCAATACTGCCGCCACACGCGCTCTACCCACCGCTGCGGCTTTGGATATTTATGACCTGATTGTTGAATCCAATACACAGCAGGCACGCAATGCTTATGATTTGCTATCAGGTGAAATTCATTCAGGGCTTAAATCGGCACTTCTTGATGAAAGTCGCTTTGTAAGACAGGCAATTGCTGGCCGTTTTCGTGAGATGAAAGCGCAGCCCGCGAGCACATTATCACCGGTTATCTGGGGACAGGCCTATGGCTCATGGGGGCACCTCGCAGGGGCTGCGGATACCGCAAAGACAACGCACCGGTCAGGTGGCATTTACGCTGGTATTGAGGGTGAACCTGATGATGCATGGCAGGCAGGTTTTGCTGCCGGCTATGGTAAAACAACGCTTGAAGCTGATGCGCGCCTTTCATCAGCCACTGCCGATAATTATACCCTTGCCGCTTATGCGGGCCGGCAGTTTGATAGGCTGGCTTTGCGGTTTGGCGCTGCACATACATGGCACTCCATCTCGACCACGCGCATAACCCCGCTTGGTACCGCATCCGCAGATTATAACAGCGGTGCAACGCAGGTTTTTGGTGAGCTCAATTATGCTCAAAATTATAATCAAGTCACCTTCGAGCCTTTTGCAAATCTGAGCTATGTCAATTTGCGTACAGGTTCTATCGATGAAAATGGTGCCGCGGGGCTCATTTCACAAACCGGCCACAATGATAATATTTTCTCTGTTCTGGGTCTGCGGGCGCAGACACATCACGAGGTTTCGGCTGATATGCAGCTGACACTGCGTGGTATGGCGGGCTGGCAGCATGGTTTCGGTGATGTTTCACCTGATACCAGACTGGCTTTTACCGCCTCAAAAGGAGTTGATGTTGCTGGTTTTTCAATCGAAGGGGCAGGATTCTCGCGGGATGCTTTTGTTGCTGAAGCAGGATTTGCGCTGACGATGGCCAGACAATTAAGCGTCGGACTTTCTTATAACGGACAAATTTCGTCAGCGCTTAAGGCACATGGTATTCGCGGTGATCTGAGCTGGAAGTTTTAGCGTATTTCACACTCAGGCATAATCGAGGCCTGATCTGAGTATGATTCAAGCTTGATCCAAACTTGATCCGGGCACAGATCAGTAGATCACTGTTTACAACGATGCGGAAATCTTTGACGTGGATTGGTGTTTTGTTTACCTTCTGAACTTACCGCTTGTTAACCCGATTTTGCCAATAATAAATACTGCTTAACAATAACGACCGGAGCGTCGTTGTCATAACAACGCTCCGCCGCCTGCCAGGATGATCATTTGCCCGTTACAAAACCAGACACACAGCCAGTTGCCGTCACTCAGGAGCACCGCTTGCCACGCAGTGCACAGGGTGTTGTCTGCCGGGCTTTGATGGTGTTTGGTCTGGTCTCGATGGTTGCAGGTTGTGCGATGTCGGGTTTTGATCTTGAAAAAGCAGCGCCGGATACCACCAATATTACCGGTTCTGTGAGTAAGGCAGTGCAGACAACGCCCGATAGCAGCAAATTATCGGATCAGAATACTATCCGTAATGTCGTGTCTGCCTTGAATTTTACCCAATGGGGCAAAACACCTATTCCTTGGGCGAATGCAGATACTGGCAGTCAGGGCACCATCACCACAGTTGCTGAAACTAAAAACGCCGCAGGGCTGTGCCGCGAGTTTGAAACCTCACGGGAGGCTTTTGACGGTGCAGCGCTCTATCGCGGGCAGGCCTGTATGGCTGAGGGTGGTAACTGGGCGCTGACTTCTTTTGCGCAGCTCTAAAATACACTATCTGTATGCGCGCTCTGGTTGTATTTTTGATTGCTATAATGCAATTTACAGCACAATATTATAGCGAACCTTCTGGAAAAGACGCGTAACCATGCGCATATTGCATGGTAAGATAGACCGTATTTTGCCAGTTACCCATTATTTCAGTGCAATATTGTTCTATGTGCAGCAGCAGCATGCGCAGTGCGCTTATAATCGGGGCAAATGCTGCGGGATGCGGTATGAGTGTGATTAATGACAGGTGATTCCCGATAGTTATCGGCACCACAGCTATGA
Organism: Pseudochrobactrum mosebachae; assembly: GCF_048914685.1. Lineage (GTDB taxonomy): Bacteria > Pseudomonadota > Alphaproteobacteria > Rhizobiales > Rhizobiaceae > Pseudochrobactrum. The sequence goes on along the minus strand of NZ_CP128408.1, from coordinate 858,778 downwards.
AGGAATACTATGCGCGATCCCTACAGCGTATTGGGCGTCGCCAAAACGGCGAAGCCAGAAGAAATAAAATCAGCTTTCCGTAAGCTTGCAAAAAAGTTTCATCCTGACCAAAATCAGGACGACCCTACGGCGCAGGGAAAATTTGCCGAGATCAATCAGGCTTACGAAATCGTTGGTGACAAAGATAAACGTGGCCAGTTTGATCGTGGCGAAATTGATGCTGAAGGCAAACCTGCCTATCAGGGTTTTGGCGGGCAGGGCGGCGCTCAGGGCGGAGATCCGTTTGCAGGCTTCCGCAGGGGGCAATCTGGCGGGCATCAAGGTGGTTTTCAGCAAAGCGGCTTTGACGGCGCTGAAGATATTCTCAGCAGTATTTTCGGGGGCGGCTTCAATGCCGGTGGCCGGGCGCGGAGCCGTGCACCTGCAAAAGCACCGGATTTGAAGGCCTCGATCTCGGTATCGCTGGAGCAGGCTGCCGGATCTGAAAAAGTTGAGGCGATCTTTCCGAATGGTAAGAAGCTCTCAATCAAACTGCCCAAATATGTTGAGGATGGTCAGACCATTCGTCTCAAGGGTCAGGGCGAGAGTATTCCGGGAGCCGTAGACGGCGATGCGCTGGTAACAATCAATATTAAAAAACATCCGCGTTTCCGTCAGGAGGGGCGTGATTTGCATCTCGATCTTCCGGTGCCGCTGAGTGATGCAGTTTTGGGTGGTCGCACCGAGGTTGAAACATTGGATGGACGGGTGGCAATGCGCATCCCTGCATGGTCGAGTTCGGATAAAACACTGCGCTTGAAGGGGAAGGGTTTGCCGAATAAAACCGGTGATGCCGGTGATTTATTCGTACATATTCGCATTATGCTGCCGGAAAATGGTGACGAAGAACTCGAATCATTGCTACGTTCGCGTGCGGGATAAGCGCATCCCAAAAAGTGTGAAACGGTTTTTGGATCAAGATGCGCGTTCAAACAAACCTGTTGAGCGTTTTCTGCTTTGATGGAAATGTTCAACAGCGCATCCCAAAAAGTGTGCAACGGTTTTTGGACCAAGGTGCGCGTTCAAACAAACCTGTTGAGCGTTTTCTGCTTTGATGAAAACGTTCAACAGCGCATCCCAAAAAGTGTGCAACTGTTTTTGGATCAAGATGCGCATTATAGCATTGCTGCAGTATAATGAGAAAATTGAGCGCAAGTTAGATGCGTAAATAACAAATGAGAGCAAACCTGCGAAAGCAGCAAAATATATCGGTTCTTAATAAGAGGCGCAGGTAGTTTTCAGCCTGGGCTCTTTGATCTATTGTGTTGGTTGAAATCGTTACATATTAGAAACAGCAAAATGTTAACTGCATTAAAAAGGCTGTTTTCAAGGGATGACGGATAATTTTTTCTGTCTTTGCTTGAAGGTGAGGCCGTGCTGTGCGATAGGCAACTGTTCAGATTAAGTTTTTTATGAGGTATGGTGCATGACCACCAAATCCGGTTTATTGCAGGGCAAACGCGGGCTGATCCTGGGATTGGCCAATAATCGTTCTATCGCCTGGGGTATTGCCAAAGCTGCACGGGAAGCTGGTGCGGAAATTGCTTTAACCTATCAGGGCGAAGCGATGAAGAAGCGCGTTGAGCCGTTGGCGGCTGAACTGGATGCGTTGGTATGCGGTCATTGTGATGTGACTGACGACGCTTCCATGGATGCTGTTTTTGCACTGATCGAAGAAAAATGGGGCAAGCTGGACTTTCTCGTCCATGCTATTGGCTTCTCCGATAAGGATGAGCTGACTGGCCGTTATCTTGATACGTCAGCTGCTAATTTTACCAATACAATGCTGATTTCCGTTTACTCCTTCACAGCGCTGGCACGCCGCGCAGAGAAGCTGATGAATGACGGCGGTTCCATGCTGACACTCACCTATTATGGTGCAGAAAAAGTAATGCCGAACTATAATGTTATGGGTGTTGCCAAGGCCGCACTTGAAGCCAGCGTTAAATATCTGGCTGTTGATCTTGGCCCTCAGAATATTCGCGTTAATGCGATTTCCGCTGGTCCGATCAAGACATTGGCTGCGTCCGGCATCGGCGACTTCCGCTATATTTTGAAATGGAACGAGTATAACGCACCATTGCGCCGTACTGTTACCATTGATGAAGTGGGTGATTCAGGCTTGTATTTCTTGTCCGATCTGTCGCGCTCAGTGACCGGTGAGGTACATCATGTGGATAGCGGCTATCATACGATTGGTATGAAAGCTGTTGATGCGCCGGATATTTCGGTCGTCAAAGATTAAGGATCGCCAAATGACACGGGATATCATTTACTTCTCGCGTCATGGCGAGACTGACTGGAATGTATCGCAGCGTGTGCAGGGCCAGATGGACATTGATATCAATGCCCATGGCCGCACACAGGCAGATCGCAATGGTGATATGCTGAAATCTCTGATCGGCACTGCAGAGGGCTTCGACTTTGTCGCCAGTCCTTTGCGCCGAACCCGCGAGACCATGGAACGTATCCGCACCCGTATGGGACTTGATCCGTTGGCCTACCGTACTGACCCTTTATTGATGGAAGTGCATTTCGGCGACTGGCAAGGTCATATGATGGAGGAGTTCGAATCTGTCGGTGTCGGCGGCGCCGGACTTCTCAAGCAGCGCGAAGATGATAAATGGACATTCGTACCGCCGGGTGAACATGCGGAGAGCTATCAAATTCTCTCGCAGCGTATTGCCAAATGGCTGAAGACTGTGCAGGGCAAAACAGTTTGCGTAACCCATGGTGGTTGTATCCGCACATTATTTTACCTGATTGAAGGCGTGAGCGGCCATGATGCCGCGCATCTTTCTGTGCCGCAGGACAAGCTCTTGAAGCTTGAAAACAACCGCCTTGAGTGGGTTTGATCAGAATATTTGCAATAAAAAAGCGCCTTAACCGGCGCTTTTTTATTGCTGACAGAGAGTTTTACTCTCCGTCGTCTTCGTCAATATTGCTAATATAGCGAATATTATCGACCAGATCAAAAGTCACAATAACCTTCATGCCTTTTTCAATGGCGCTATAATCAAACTCGCCCGGCAGGCGGTATTCTTTACCATTGTCGAGCGTAATAGATTCTGCATCTTCATTGATGCTGGTAATTTTGCCTTCGGCATCGTCAGCCAGAGCAGTGCCAGCAAAGAACGGTGCCATTAGCAGCGTGAGGACAGCCAGAATGCGCATAAGAAATCCTTTGTGGTAATCTGAGTAAAATCTGCCGGTTAATTATGGCATTTGAACGGCTTGTAAGCGTTAAAATTCTGCTTTTTGCGAAACGCGTTCGGGCAAGTTTGAATGTTTTTGACGAGGTTTTTCTCGGAAACTATGCTTTTTTCATAACAGGCTTTCGTGTGGTTTGACCACAGCCTAAAAGCTGAATAGAAACATTGCACGAAATGAAATTATAAGAGCCGTGCCACGCCGGTTCAATTTTGGGGTTTTCTATGTCGCATAACAGCTTTGGCCATCTTTTTCGTGTGACCACATGGGGCGAGAGCCATGGTCCTGCACTGGGCTGTGTCATTGATGGCTGCCCTCCGGGTATCCAGTTTACGGAAGCTGAAATTCAGGTCTATCTCGATAAGCGCAAGCCGGGCCAGTCAAAATACACGACACAGCGCCGCGAGCCTGATCAGGTGCGCGTGCTGTCCGGTGTTTTGACCGATGAAAACGGTGTGATGACCACAACCGGTACTCCGATTTCAATGATGATTGAAAACACCGATCAGCGCTCGAAGGATTATGGCGAGATTGCTCGTCAATATCGCCCGGGTCATGCAGATTATGCCTATGATGTGAAATATGGCTTGCGCGATTATCGCGGCGGCGGACGCTCTTCTGCGCGTGAAACCGCAGCACGCGTTGCCGCTGGTGCAATTGCGCGTAAGATTGTGCCGGGCCTGACCATTCGCGGTGCTTTGGTTGCGATGGGTGTACATAAAATTGACCGCGCCCGCTGGGATTGGGCAACAGTCGATACCAATCCGTTTTTTACGCCTGATGCAGGATCTGTCGAGCTGTTTGCAGACTATCTGGATGGTATTCGCAAAAGCGGCTCTTCGATTGGCGCTGTAATTGAAGTGGTTGCAGAAGGGGTGCCTGCCGGTATTGGCGCGCCGCTTTATGCCAAGCTTGATCAGGATATTGCTTCCAATCTGATGTCGATTCCTGCGGTTAAAGGTGTTGAAATCGGTAATGGCTTTGAAGCTGCGACGCTGACCGGCGAACAAAATGCCGATGAAATGCGCATTGATGCGGACGGTAATCCGGTTTTCTTGTCCAATCATGCCGGTGGTATTCTTGGTGGTATTGCGACCGGCGCGCCGATTGTTGCGCGTTTTGCAGTTAAGCCGACCTCATCAATTTTGACACCGCGCCGCTCCATTGATGTGGATAGCAAGGAAGTGGATGTAATGACCAAAGGACGGCATGATCCGTGTGTCGGTATTCGTGCTGTGCCGATTGGTGAAGCTATGCTGGCCTGCGCTATTGCCGATCATTATCTGCGACATCGCGGTCAGACCGGCCGCGTTTAATCTTCCTTAGGGGCCAAACCGGCCGCATGATATAGTCGTAACGGACAGGTTCAGTGACAAGACTTTATTCGCATCCGGTTTTTCTTGAGCATCTTACCCCTGCCGGACACCCCGAGCGGCCGGATCGCTTGCGTGCTTTATTCAGCGTGCTTGAAGGCTATGATTATTATGCGCTGGATCAGGTTGAAGCGCCGGTAGCTCAAGAAGGGGCGTTAGAGCTTGTACACACACCTGCCTATCTGCGGCAGATTAAGGCACAGATTCCTGATATGCCGGATGAAGAGCAATTGGCGGCTGGCATAGCACAGCCGGTGATTGCTGTCGGGCAAGATACTTATGTGAGCCCGCAGAGCTGGCAGGCTGTGCTCACCGCAACAGGTGCTGCATTGGCTGCAGTGGAAGATGTTTTTAGCGGGCACGCAGACAATGTGTTTATCGCTTCGCGTCCACCCGGTCATCATGCATCGGCGGATACTGCTATGGGCTTTTGTATTGTTAATACGGCCGCTATCGCAGCGCGTTATGCCCAGCAGCATTGTGGTGCCGAGCGGGTAGCGATTATTGACTGGGATGTACATCACGGCAATGGCACACAGGCAATTTTTGAGGCGGATAAATCGGTGCTGTTTTGCTCGACCCATCAGGCGCCGCTTTATCCCGGTACCGGTGCGCTGAAAGAAACCGGTGTCGGCAATATTGTGAATGCACCATTGCTGGCAGGAAGTGGGAGTGAAGCCTTTCGTGAGGCTTTTTTAAGCCGCATTTTACCAGCATTAGACAATTTCAGGCCTGATTTAATCTTGATTTCAGCAGGCTTTGACGGGCATTATCTTGATCCGCTGGCACAACTGAATTTGACCGAAGCTGACTTCGATTGGGCGACAGGACAGGTGATGGAACGGGCAGACAGGTTTTGTAATAATCGCCTGATTAGTTTTCTTGAAGGCGGATATGATTTGCAGGGCTTGTCCTTTTCTGCTGCAGCGCATATTACGCGTATGATGAAAGGATAAATCATGACTGAGCCTAGCACCACCGGACAGGTTTCCAATGACGACATTGCAGTTATGAGCTTTGAGCAGGCGCTCAAACAGCTTGAGACGATTGTCGATGATCTGGAGCGGGGTGATGTGCCTCTGGAAAAGTCGATCCAGATTTATGAGCGCGGCGAAGCCCTGAAAAATCATTGCGAAAAATTATTGCAATCTGCAGAAGATAAGGTTGAGAAAATCAAGCTCAATCGTGATGGCTTGCCAGCGGGTACTGAGCCGCTAGATCCAGAATAAGCGGGTACTGAGCCTCTAGACCCGGAATAAGCGGGTACTGAGCCGCTAGACCCGGAATAAGCGGGTACTGAGCCGCTAGAACATTTTACTATCAAGTTGAATCAACTTGATAGGTATGACAATGCGGAAAAGCTAGAATCTAGAGCGAGCGCTGCGATCCAACCTGAACGTTACCCGCTCTAGTACAGTTTAAAATTTGTCTTGTAAGAAGCCCTGTTTTCGCGGGGCTTTTTTATAGCCATTTTTTGAAAAAAGCGCTGAAATAATAAGGGCCGGCACCCCATACTAATGTCCATAGCGCTGCGCCGATAATATTAGCGGTTACAAACTTCAGCCAGTGCATTTTCATTGTACCGGCAATAATACCGTTGAGCTGACGTAAAATAGCAATGAAGCGGGCAACAATCACAACACCGCTGCCATATTTTTCAAACATGGTTTCAAATTGAGTCAGGCGGGCCTGTGTGAGTTTGATTTTTGGGCCGAACCGCATCAGGATTTTACGACCGCCAAAATGCCCGATTAAATATCCGGTGCTGTCGCCAAGGATCGCAGCCAGAAAAACGGTTATCAGCACAACCGGCAGCGATAATGTGCCTTGCTGCGCCAGAAGTGATGATGCGATGAGAATAGATTCTCCCGGCACCGGCGCACCGAAAGATTCAAAATAGATAATGATAAATAAAGCTATTGAGCCATAAGTCGCAATATATGGCTCAATCCACTCTATCATATGTTTTTAGCGCAGCTGCTTGCGGCCACTGACAGCGTGGTAAAGAAACAGCACGACCACTGCACCGATAACCGAGACAATCAGGCTGTAAATATTAAGGCCGGTGACGCCCTGAGCGCCGAAGAAATTGAAAATAACCCCGCCGAGCACCGCCCCGACAATACCAAGGACGATGTCCATCAGCATGCCCTGACCGGTTTTGTTGACGATTTTGCTGCCGATGAAGCCAGCGATGAGACCGAGAATAATCCAGCTGATAACAGACATTATATTTTCTCCGCTCTATAGAAACTAAACGAAAAGCTCCCATATCATTGGATGATTGGCAAGTGACAAACTTGCCAACTGAGTTATTTTACGCAATGTTGTTATATGAACGGCATTTCCAGCAGGTAGGAGGAAGTATTCGATGGGTCTATTCAATGGTGACTCTTCTAATGAGCCGGTACCGGGCGGCAGCCTTACCAAGCCGGTATTGATTGCGCTTGGTGCATTACTTGTCGGGCGTATGTTCAGCGGTAAATCCGATGATCAGCAACAGCCGCAGGTCGGGGCGCCGGATCAGGCACCTTCCGGTGGCGGGCTTGGTGATTTACTGGGCGGTCTTTTGGGCGGCGGACAGGCCGGATCCGGCAATCCTGATGCACAGGCTAATACGCAATCCGGCGGTGCTGGCGGTTTAGGGGGCTTGGGCGGCATATTGGGCGGTTTGCTTGGTGGCGCTCTGGGCGGTACCGCCGCAGGTCAGGCCGCGCCAACAGGCAGCAGCACCGGTGGTGGCCTTGGCGGTCTTCTGGAGCAGCTCACGCAGGCAGGGCATGCAGATAAAGTTGATAGCTGGGTTGGTGGCGGTAATAATGCGCCGATTGAACCTGATCAGCTCGGCAATGCAATTGGCAAAAGTACGATTTCGGATATAGCCAAACAAACAGGCGTGAGTGAGCAGGATTTGCTGGCCGAGCTTTCGAAAGCGCTGCCAGGCATTGTTGACAAGCTTACAGCCAATGGCAAAGTGCCTGATATGCAGCAATTGCTGCAAATGCTTGGTCAGAAATAACACATCTCTGATCTTGTCTGTTTGAAATGTCCGGACCTTAATTCCGGACATTTCTTTTTTATGATATGTTGCTATCTAATCATCGGTCAGACGTTGTCGCATAATTATCTGAAAGGACGCGATGTGAGTTTTTTTCCCGGTCACGATCCTGTTCCAGGCGATATTCAGTCTATTGATGCAATTGAAACGCAGATCATCCCGCGAACCAGCGATGTTGGTGGCTTGCAGGTGCGCCGCGCTTTGCCAACGGCCAAGCGCCGGCTGGTTGGCCCGTTTATCTTTTTCGACCGCATGGGCCCCGCAATTCTGCGTGCGGGTGAGGCACTGGATGTGGCGCCGCATCCCCATATCGGCCTGTCGACTGTAACCTATCTGCTCGATGGTCATATCCGTCATCGCGATAGTCTTGGTACCGAGCAGGTCATCTATCCCGGCGAGGTTAATCTCATGACAGCCGGTCGCGGTATTGTGCATTCAGAACGTACCCCTGAGGAAATGCGCGGCGAGCCGCTGGCAATCTCCGGTTTGCAGACATGGCTGGCCTTGCCGGAGCGCTATGAATCAATAGCACCGGAATTCAGCAATTATACGGTGCAGGAATTGCCTTTCTTGCGTGAAAAAGACTTTTCGATGCGCTTGATGATCGGTGCAATGCATGGCTTGAAATCAACTGTGCAGACCTATAGTGAAACGCTTTATGCTGATGTGTTTATCGAAGCGGGCGGCAGATTTCATTTGCCTGCATTACAGGAAGAGCGCGCGATTTACATTTTGAGCGGTGCGGTGCGTATTGCCGGTGAGGTGTTTAGCAGCAATCAGCTGCTGGCATTCAGGGCTGGCGATGATATTGTGATCGAGGGGGTTGCCCAGGTTTTTCCCCATGAAGGTCAGGGTTTTTCACAGGTAAGTCAGGGCGCGCAGATTATGATTTTCGGGGGCGAGCCGATGGAGAGCCGCCGATATATCTGGTGGAACTTTGTTTCATCATCAAAAGAGCGTATTGAACAGGCTAAAGAAGAATGGCGCAGCCGCCGGTTTGATACAGTGCCCGGCGATGCTGAAGAGTTTATTCCGCTTCCTGAATGAGCGCAGGCTGCTACAATCAGCGAAATATTTTGAAAGTTATAGGGTTTTCACATGAATGATTCCGACAAAAAACTGGATACACCCTTGCTGGATCAGGTGCATTTGCCGGAAGATTTGCGAAAACTGACCCCCGCACAACTCCCGCAACTGGCAGATGAGCTGCGGGCTGATCTGATTAATGTCGTATCACGTACCGGCGGGCATCTTGGTGCAGGGCTTGGCGTAGTTGAGCTGACAGTGGCGCTGCATTATCTGTTTGATACACCTAATGACCGGTTGATCTGGGATGTCGGACATCAGGCCTATCCGCATAAAATTCTGACCGGCCGCCGCGAGCGTATGCATACGATCCGGCAGGAGGGCGGACTGTCCGGTTTTACCAAGCGCGCAGAGAGTGATTATGATGATTTTGGCACCGGCCATGCATCCACTTCAATTTCGGCGGGGCTTGGCATGTCTGTTGCCAGTCATCTCAAAGGCGAGAAACGCAATGTCATTGCGGTGATCGGCGATGGCTCAATGTCCGCAGGCATGGCCTATGAAGCGATGAACAATGCGGGGGCGCTTGACGCCCGCCTGATCGTTATTCTCAATGATAATGATATGTCGATTGCACCGCCAACCGGTGCCATGAGTGCTTATCTTGCACGTTTGGTTTCAGGGCCGACCTATCGCAATCTGCGTGAGGCTGCAAAACAGATCAGTAAAAAACTGCCGAAATTCTTTCAGGATAAAGCGCGTAAAACCGAAGAATTCGCCCGTGGCTTCTGGGCTGGCGGCACTATGTTTGAAGAACTTGGCATGTATTATGTAGGTCCCGTTGATGGTCATAATCTGGATCATCTTCTACCGGTACTCAGCAATATCCGCGATAATATTGAAGGCCCTGTACTGGTCCATGTAGTGACCCAGAAGGGAAAAGGCTATCCGCCGGCAGAGGCCGCAGCCGACAAATATCACGGCGTTAATAAGTTTGATGTGATCACCGGCAAACAATCCAAACCACCGGCAAATGCGCCGAGTTATACCAAGGTTTTTGCCAATGCGCTGATTGAAGAGGCGCGCCATGATGAACGTGTGGTGGGCGTTACTGCCGCTATGCCGGATGGTACAGGTCTTAACCTGTTCGGGCAGGCTTTTCCAAAGCGCATGTTTGATGTGGGCATGGCAGAGCAGCATGCCGTGACATTTGCTGCCGGTCTTGCCGCAGAAGGTTTGAAGCCTTTTGCCGCGATTTATTCTACTTTTTTGCAGCGCGCCTATGATCAGGTGGTGCATGATGTGGCTATTCAGCATCTGCCGGTACGCTTTGCGATCGACCGTGCCGGAGTTGTGGGTGCTGACGGCTCAACCCATGCCGGTAGTTTTGACACTGCATTCCTGAGCAATCTGCCGGGCTTTGTGGTGATGGCTGCCTCTGATGAGGCCGAGCTGGTGCATATGGTGCGCACAGCAGCCGAGTATGATGCAGGGCCGATTTCCTTCCGTTATCCGCGTGGTGATGGTGTGGGCGTGGATCTGCCGGAGCGCGGCACCATACTTGAAATCGGCAAAGGCCGTATTGTGCGTGAAGGCAGCAAAATTGCGATTTTGAGCTTCGGAGCGCGGTTGCAGGAGTGCCTTACGGCAGCTGATGAGCTGGATGCGGCAGGCCTTTCAACCACAGTTGCTGATGCCCGCTTTGCTAAACCGCTGGATCATGATCTGATCCGCAGGCTCGCAAAAGAACATCAGGTGCTTTTGACAATTGAAGAAGGTGCAGCCGGTGGTTTTGGTGCGCAGGTCTTGCATTTCCTGAGCAATGAAGGCGCGTTGGATCATGGTTTGCGGGTGCGCACGCTGACCTTGCCTGATCTGTTTCTCGATCATGCCAAGCCTGAGGCCATGTATGCCCGTGCCGGTCTTGATAGTGCCGGTATTGTGCAGGCGGCCTTTACGGCACTTGGCCGTGAAGCGTTAACAGGTGAAACAGGTGGCGACCTGCGCGCATAAAACCTCTTGTGTTCAGGCACTGTCTCATTCATTGAAACACAATGAGCGAAAATATAAATAAAACACGTCTTGATCAGGCGCTGGTGGAACGTGGCTTGTTTGCCTCGCGTTCCCGCGCCCGCGATGCGGTGGCGCGTGGAACAGTGAGCGTCAATGGTCAGGTCGTGACAAAAGCAGGACAATTGGTTAATAACCAGACGGTACTGGCGGTGGATGATCCGGCAAGCCGGTTTGTTTCACGCGCGGCACTGAAGCTGACTGCGGCACTGGATCATTTTGGGTTTGATATCACTGGCAAGACAGCGCTGGATATTGGTGCTTCTACCGGTGGTTTCACGCAGGTTTTGCTGGAGCGCGGGGCTGATCATGTGATCTGCGTTGATGTGGGACACGATCAGCTGCATGAGAGTTTGCGGGGCGATAGCCGTGTTACCAATCTTGAAGGGCTCAATGCCCGCGGGCTGGATGCTGGCCATTTGCACAATCGGCATATCGATGCGGTGGTGTCGGATGTTAGTTTCATTTCGCTGAAACTGGCTCTGCCGAATGCGCTGGCTCTATGCGCTGATGGTGGCTGGTGTCTGTTGCTGGTAAAACCGCAATTTGAAGCAGGGCGCGAGGCTATCGGCAAAGGCGGCTTGTTGAAAGACCCGTCGCTTGGCGAAAAAATTGCTCTGGAGTTGCAGGATTGGCTGAACAATCAGGCAGGCTGGCAGGCTTTAGGATTTTGTGCCTCACCGATTACAGGCGGTGACGGTAATCAGGAATATATTTTAGCGGGTAGAAAAGAAGCATTTCCAGAAAAGCTGGGTACCGGTTCTGCATAAGATCCGGTTTTTCATAGGAAAATGCGTATTAATAATGAATCTGCTGCTCCCGCAAAAGGAAAATGACTTATGAGTGTTCGCGTAACGATTAATGCGATGGGTGCGGGCGGCGATGGCGTTGCACAGCTGCCAGACGGCCAGATTTTTGTACCTTTTACTTTGCCGGGTGAAGTGGCGAATGTCGCGCGCGATAAAAACCGCGCCAGCCTGACGGCATTGCTGGCGGCCTCTCCTCAGCGGGTTGAGCCGTCTTGCAAACATTTCGAGGATTGCGGCGGCTGCGCTTTACAGCATTGGGAAATGTCGGCCTATCAGGCATGGAAGCGCTCACTCGTTGCGGCGTGTCTTGACGGGCGCGGCTTGAAATATGAGCTGTCTCCTTTGTTGGGATGTGAACCGCAAAGCCGGCGCCGCGCCAGTTTTGCCATTCGCAAAACCGAAGGTGGCTTACTGTTGGGCTTTAACCGCCACCAGAGCCATGAGCTGATCAATATTTCTGAATGCATGGTTACGGTTCCGGAAATCACATCGCGACTTGATGATTTGCGTAAAGTTGCGATCCATCTGGCTGATGGTGCCAAGCCGTTTAAGCTGACAGTGACAGATACGGAATCCGGCCTTGATCTGGCGGCCAGCGGTTGTCCGGTGCCGGATGACGCGGCGCGCCGTATTCTAACGCCTTTGATGATCGAGCTTGGTTTCGCACGATTGAGTGTGGAAGGCGAAACCATTCTTGAGCCGCGCAAGCCGCTGATCACATTTGGCAAAGTGCCGGTCAATATCCCATCCGGAAGCTTTCTGCAGGCAACAATTGCTGCTGAAATTGCAATGGCCGGACTGGTGATCGGGCATTTTAAAAAGGTCAAAAAAGCCGCCGACCTGTTCTCAGGTGTTGGTACATTTGCCTTGCGTATGGCCGAAATTATGGCTGTGCATGCGGTGGAAAATGACGCGGCAGCCCTTGCAGCCCTTGATCGTGGTATTCGCCATGTGCAGGGTCTGAAACCTGTAACTCATGAACGCCGCGATCTGTTTCGCCGTCCGATCCTGTATAAAGACCTGAATGCATATCAGGGTGTGGTGTTTGATCCGCCACGTGCCGGTGCTGAAGAGCAGGCAACCCAGCTTGCCAAATCATCGGTACCTAAAGTGGCGGCTATATCTTGTAATCCGGTAACACTGGCGCGTGATCTCGCGATCCTCACCGCTGGCGGCTATAAAATTGATAAAGTGGTACCGGTCGATCAGTTCTTGTGGTCATCCCATGTGGAAACAGTGGCACTGCTCTCCAAGAAGTAATAAAAAAGCCCGCTTTTCAGCGGGCTTTTTTAATTCGGGGCAATTTAAACGGCAGTACCGCCAATGGTCATCTGATCCATGCGCAAATGCGGCTGGCCGACGCCGACCGGCACCCACTGGCCACCTTTGCCACAATTGCCGCTGCCATTGTCGAGCTTGCTGTCATTGCCGATCATCGATATGCGATGCATGGCGTCGGGGCCGTTGCCGATCAGCATCGCGCCTTTGACCGGCGCGCCGATTTTGCCGTTTTCAATCATATAGGCTTCGGTACAGCCAAACACGAATTTACCCGACGTAATGTCGACCTGACCACCACCGAAAGAAACGGCATAAATACCTTTTTTAACGGAGGTGATGATTTCTTCCGGTGTTTTATCGCCCGACAGCATCATCGTGTTGGTCATGCGCGGCATTGGCGCATGGGCATAGGATTCCCGTCTGCCATTACCGGTTGCTGCCATGCCCATCAGGCGGGCATTCTGCCGGTCTTGCATATAATTGACCAGTTTGCCGTCATCAATCAGCACAGTGCGGTTGGTCGGCGTACCTTCATCATCAATGGTCAGTGAACCACGACGATCAGGAATGGTGCCATCATCAACCACAGTCACGCCTTTAGCGGCCACCTGCTGGCCTAAAAGACCGGCAAAGGCCGACATTTTCTTACGGTTGAAATCGCCCTCAAGGCCATGGCCGACCGCTTCATGCAGCATTACGCCGGGCCAGCCATTGGATAATACAATATCAAATGTTCCGGCAGGAGCGGGGATCGCTTCAAGATTGATCAGCGCTTGCCGCAGGGCTTCATCGGCCGCATGTTGCCAGGTGCCGGTGACAATAAAATCATCAAACAGATTGCGTGCGCCCATAGAATACGAGCCGGATTCCTGACGGTCGCCCTGACCGGCAATGACCGAAATCGACAGCCGGACCATCGGGCGGATATCGCGCACAAAATGGCCATCGCCACGCAAAATTTCGACCTGCTGCCATGAGCCGGCAATGCCGACACTGACCTGACGCACTTTGGTGTCTTTCGCACGCAGGTAACCATCAATTTGCTGTAACAACACGACCTTTTCATCAAAAGTCGGGGCGCCAAGCGGATTAGCATCGGTATATAGATGGCGGTTGGTACCAATCGGCGGTTCGCTATAAGTGCCTGTATGGCCGCGTGAAATCGCTGAGGCTGCATCTGCGGCGCGCTGCAATGCAGTATGGGTCATCTCGCCGGAATGCGCATAGCCGACTGCCTCGCCGGCAACAGAACGCAGGCCAAAACCCTGACCCTGATTATAAGAGCCGGTTTTCAGACGGCCATTATCAAAGGCCAATGCTTCAGATTCTGCATATTCGAGATAAAGCTCGCCATCATCACTGCCATGGAGTGATTGAGCGACCAGTTTTTCAACCTGATCACGGCTGATATCAAACTCGTCAATCAGGCTTCTTGAAGGTTTTGGTGAAGCGGACGGCATAGGGCTGACAGTCATAAGACATACTCCGGGACAGCATCTGTGTCCTGCATAAAACGGAAAATCATATGTCTTATATGGCGTTTGCGATAATGATGGGCAAGCATTTATGCAGATAAAATAAAAACGCCGCCGCCATCAGGTGAAAACCCGAGTGGCAGCGGCGCTTTTAAATGTCATAATTTATGGCAGTTTGCTGTAACCGTCGCTGAAACCCTGGAGTTCAACAGGGATACCAACGCCTTCTTCCGGTGTCTGGAAAACGATGAATGTTGCGGCTTTACCTTTGCGCAGCGTGTCAATCAGCGCGTCGTCAAGAATAACTTCTGCATAGCAGCCGTCTTCAAAGCAGCGCACAAAATAAGCGCGGCCGATATCTTTACCGTCAACATTGAGGCCAAGACCGTTTGGCAGCAATACTCCCAATGGTGCAAGAACGCGCAGGATACGGGCTTTATTATCGGCGGTTTTCAAAACTACAACGGAGAGGCCGAGTTCCGGACGATCGGCAGCAATCACATTCTGGATCAGAGCGCATTGCTCGGTTTGGGCACCGGCCGGTTTATCGCACAAGATTGACCATGCACCATGCTGAGAGCGCAATGTGCCGTTTTTTTGCGATGCGCCCGAGGCTTGTGTTGAAGCTTGCGGGGTAGCAGGCGTTGCTGTTTGGGCAAAAGCGGCAGAGGCCGGCACGGCCAAAAGGCCTGCACCAAGCAGAGCAGCAGCAATTTTACGGCTAACAGAGGTGAAATGGCGCATATTAATGATACCTTTAGCGGCTCGGCAAACACTTCCGGTTTGTCTTTGCCGGTTTTCGGCGCAAGATCCGGATCGAAAATATCCGCATAACTGGTTCCGGTATGGCACCAGTTAATGCCGGATGAAACAAAACACTATCGGGAAAAGCAAATCAGTTTTCCGGTCGACATATATAAACACAAATCAGGCTGAAATACCGTTAAAACAATGAATAAAGCGCTGGTGGTTTATTCATTGTTGAAGCCTGGCAAATCATAGAGCCGTGCTCTGCGCTTTGTGTACATTGATTATGCCGCCATTTGAACCTGATAAGGTAAAGTTTTAGTGTAAATATCACCGCAGCCACGCTTATCATGCAAGTAAAAATATTCCGCACAATATGTGTCAGCTGGTTAATACGAGTGCTGTTCGGCTGTGTTTATATGCAAAACATCTTGATCATGATCAATGCAAACGAGCGGTGTCTGTGCATTGATTCTCTTGAAGTTAAGGCAGGTTTATGGCGCTGAGGTGATTATTGCCTTCAGATATCTTTTCTGTAGGCTCAGAAATGTCAGTAAATTGAAGACCAGTTATGTTGAGTGTCAGACTCAAAACCATGGTGTGTGTCTTATCTATATCTATTTGATATATATGATTTTTATTTAGTTATGCTTAGTGGCTTCAAGCCTTTTACCGTCAATAATAGCGCCCGCCAGCGGTAATTTACGCATTGTATTGCGCGCAAAAATGCCGCACGGGAAAATCTTCGCCTTCTGGGTGCGGTGCTATAATGTGTTTTTCAGTACCGTGGGGGAACCGGTGTGTTAGCTGGGGAAAGCTATGTCTACAGTTAACCGGCAGGGTTATTATCGGGAGAAGATGTTGGTGGATAGTGTTATTGCCACAAAAAAATCGATTGCAGGCCAAGTGACTGCATTGAAAAAGCATATTGTAACTGGTGCAGCACTGTTTGGTAGTGCTGCGGCTGGCCTTCTTGCATCATCGGCAGGTGTTCTTGCTGATCAGCCTGTAGACTGGCAGCTGAGCTGGCAGGCGCCGGCAACAAAAATTGCAGAGCAGATTCATTGGTTTGAGCGTTATTCTTTAATGTTCATCATTCCGGTGACAGTTCTGGTGCTGCTATTGTTGTTGTGGTGCATTTTGCGGTTTCGCAGAAGCGTCAATCCGGTTGCATCCAAAACCAGCCATAATACAACGATTGAAGTGATCTGGACGCTCGGTCCGGTCATCATTTTGTTGTTTCTGGCCATTCCGTCGTTTCAGCTTCTCACCGCGCAATATTCGCCGGAAGAGCCGCAGCTGACTGTTAAGGCGACCGGTTACCAGTGGTATTGGGGTTATGAATATCAGACAGAAGATCCGCTGTCATTTGATGCGCTGCTTCTGAAAGATGAAGACCGCGCTGAAGCCGGCAAACAGGATCTGGCTGCTTATCCGCGCCTGCTGGCAGTTGATAATGAAGTTGTGGTGCCTGTGGATACTACGGTTCGCCTGCTGGTAACGGCTGCGGATGTTATCCATTCGTGGGCAATGCCTGCTTTTGGCGTCAAAATGGATGGTGTACCGGGCCGTAACAACGAAACCTGGTTCAAAGCAGACCGTGAAGGCCTGTATTACGGGCAGTGTTCCGAGCTTTGCGGTAAGGATCATGCTTATATGCCGATTGCTGTACGTGTCGTATCGCAGGAACGTTATGATACCTGGCTCGCTGCGGCGCGCACAGATATCGACGGTGCGAATAAAACGCTGATGGCCGAAATCGCCAATGAAAATAAAAGCGTGGCTGTAGCCGGAAACTGATGTTTCATCCGGCGAAGACTGTAATGGTTTTCGCCGGATACACGCAATTTCAGACTGTCACGCGTGGCATGACACTTTAAAAATCAAATGTGATTTAAAGTGAGCATCATGCGCAAATTCAATATTTTAGAGTATCCTTTGTTGTCCTGAAGGGCGTGCGATATTCTATAAGGACGGGAGCAATCTTATGGCTGGTACTACAGCTCACGATACCCGAAAGGGAGCCGCTCACGCGGGGCCGGATACGGAACACGATGATCACAAGCCACATGGCTGGGTTCGTTGGGTCTATTCGACCAACCACAAGGATATCGGTACACTTTACCTGATTTTTGCGATTATTTCCGGCATTATCGGCGGGGCATTGTCCATCGCCATGCGTGCGGAATTGCAGGAGCCGGGTATCCAGATTTTCCACGGTCTGGCCGCAATGGTTTACGGCGTTGAAGGCGATGCGGCAATGGATGCCGGCAAGCATATGTTCAACGTGTTTACCTCTATGCATGCGCTGATCATGATCTTCTTCATGGTCATGCCGGCTCTGATCGGTGGTTTTGCCAACTGGATGGTGCCGCTGATGATCGGTGCGCCGGATATGGCTTTCCCGCGCATGAACAATATTTCATTCTGGCTGTTGCCTCCGGCATTGCTGCTGCTGTTGATTTCCTTCTTCGTGCCGGGCCCAGCCGGTGGTTGGGGTGCGGGCGGCGGCTGGACACTCTATCCGCCATTGTCCACATCCGGACAGCCGGGGCCTGCGGTCGACTTCGCTATTTTGTCGATCCATATTTCAGGTGCGTCATCCATTCTCGGTGCGATCAACTTCATCACCACTATTTTGAATATGCGCGCGCCGGGTATGACCCTGCATAAAATGCCGCTCTTTGCGTGGTCCGTGCTGGTAACTGCATTCCTGCTGCTGTTGTCACTGCCGGTTCTGGCCGGTGCGGTAACAATGCTGCTGACAGACCGTAACTTTGCCACTGCATTCTTCGCGCCTGAAGGCGGCGGTGATCCGATCCTTTACCAGCATCTGTTCTGGTTCTTCGGTCACCCTGAAGTGTATATTCTGATCCTGCCGGGCTTCGGTATTGTCAGCCATGTCATTTCAACCTTCGCCAAGAAGCCGATCTTCGGTTATCTCGGCATGGCCTATGCAATGGTTGCCATTGGTGTTGTCGGCTTCGTGGTTTGGGCGCATCACATGTATACGGTTGGTCTGTCACTCGACACCCAGCGCTACTTTGTGTTCGCTACCATGGTGATTGCGGTGCCGACCGGTATTAAAATCTTTTCATGGATTGCAACTATGTGGGGCGGTTCAATCGATTTCCGCACCCCTATGCTGTGGGCTATCGGCTTCATCTTCATGTTCACCGTTGGTGGCATGACCGGTGTGCAGCTGGCCAATGCCGGTCTCGACCGTGCGCTGCATGATACATATTATGTGGTTGCGCATTTCCATTACGTGCTGTCACTGGGTGCTGTATTCGCGATTTTTGCGGGCTGGTATTACTGGTTCCCGAAAATGTACGGCTACATGTATAATGAGACCATCGGTAAGATCCATTTCTGGCTCACTTTCATTGGTGTGAATCTGGTGTTCTTCCCGCAGCATTTCCTTGGTCTTGCCGGTATGCCGCGCCGTTATATCGATTATCCGGATGCCTATGCAGGCTGGAATATGGTGTCGTCTTACGGCTCGTATATTTCCGGTTTTGCAGTGCTGGTTTTCCTCTATGGCGTGTTTGAAGCTTTTGCTAAAAAGCGTGTTGCCAGTGCTAACCCTTGGGGTGAAGGCGCAACAACACTGGAATGGCAGTTGTCTTCACCTCCGCCTTACCACCAGTGGGAACAGCTCCCGCACGTGAAATAATCGTGATGTAATCTAGTTACGGGCGGGGTCCGCAGGGTTCACCGCCCGTAACAAAACTTAACTCTGCAAAGCTGAGATATCAGCCGGTTCTGATATGGTTTATAAAACTCATAGTGCCTGCCTCTTTTGATAAGGCCGATTAGGGTATATATGATTTTTCTAAACTATAACGATGTGCTCCACATGTGCTCAATAAATGAGGGCGGGTGGCAGAGAGTATAAATAAATTCGGCCGGTTCATCCGGCGTATTTAAATAAAAATGCCGGTTGATCCGGTAGGTGGACTGCACAGAAAACCGGCTTTTCTAAATAGCAGTCCGGAAATTGAAATAAGGACAGATACAGCGAATGTCTCTGGTTGAGAAAAATCATATTGCCAGTGAAACCACACAGGATCTGCTCCTGTCGGAAGCGAGCGCGGCTGACTATATCGCGCTGCTGAAGCCACGTGTGATGTCGCTGGTGGTGTTTACTGGTTTTGTTGGGCTGATTGTGGCGCCAGGCCATATGAACCCGTTTATGGCGGCTATTGCTATTCTTTGCATTGCCATTGGTGGCGGCGCGTCTGGTGCGCTCAATATGTGGTATGATGCCGATATTGACCGGATTATGAAGCGTACGAAAAACCGGCCTATTCCTGCGGGTCTGGTGCGTGGTGAAACTGTGCTGGCCTATGGCATTACACTGTCCGTATTCTCGGTTATGACCTTGGGTTTGCTGGTCAATTGGCTATCAGCAGCCTTGCTGGCCTTCACCATCTTTTTCTACGGCGTTGTTTATACAATTTGGCTCAAACGCTCGACGCCGCAAAATATTGTTATTGGCGGCGCTGCCGGTGCATTTCCGCCGATGATTGGGTGGGCTGCGGCGACCGGTAGTATTTCGCTTGAAAGCATTGTGCTGTTTCTGATCATATTCTTGTGGACACCACCGCATTTCTGGGCACTGTCTTTGTTCACATCGGGTGATTATGAAGCGGCAAAAGTACCGATGATGCCAAATGTTAAGGGTGAGCGGTCAACCCGATTGCAGATTGTCATCTATAGCCTGATCGTAGCGCCGGTTGGTGTACTGCCATGGTTTATGGGGTTGGGCGGCCATGTTTATGGTATCATTTCTACCATACTCGGGGCTATCTTTATCTGGCGTGCGGTTCAGCTGTGGTTTGCACCGCAGCATGAAGAGCAGATGCGAGCTGCCCGTGCGCTGTTTAAATTTTCACTGGTATATTTGTCGGCTTTGTTCAGCGTGCTTCTGGTTGAAGCGCTTGTGGCAAAACTGCTGCCTGTTGTTGGCCCGGTTGGGGGGATCTAATATGGCGGATAAATTGCCGCATACGGATATTGAATTGATCAGTCTGACTGAAAAACAGAAAAAGGCGCAGCGTAGCCGCTCGGTTGCTTTGGCTTTGGCCTTGGTTGCATTTGTGCTGATTGTTTATTTCGGCACGTGGATTAAGCTCGGACCTGAGGCGCTGGTTCGTCCGATGTAATCGGCTGATCAGAGCTTAAAGTGCGGAGGAGGGTGCGCAAGTTATGACACAGACACCGGAAAGTACCGGCTCAAAACAAAATGATGCAGTGGCTGATGCCGCTGATCGTGTTGCTGGCAAAGAACGGTCTAACCGTATTGTTGCTTTGTCCTGTTTCAGTTTCTTTGCTGCTATGGTCGGAATGGCCTATGCCTCTGTGCCGCTTTACCAGATGTTTTGTCAGGTTACCGGTTATGGTGGCACCACACAGCGCGTGGAGCAGATGTCTGATACTATCCTTGATCAGACAGTGAATGTACGCTTTGATGCCAATGTGTCCGGTGCTTTGCCGTGGGAATTTAAACCGGTGCAGCGTGAAGTCACGGTGCGTATCGGTGAAACTACAATCGTTAATTATGAAGCGCGCAATGTGTCTGATCGTCCGGCATCAGGGCGAGCGACTTTCAACGTTTCGCCTGATCTGACCGGCTCCTATTTTAACAAGGTACAGTGTTTCTGTTTTACAGATACAACACTTGCCGCCGGTGAGAGCATGATCATGCCGGTCATGTTTTTTGTGGATCCGGATATTGTGAAGGAAAAAGATCTTAAAGGTCTGAAGACTATCACGCTTTCTTATACATTTTTTCCGCTGGACAAAGAGCCGGTGAATGCACCGGTTAAACCATTGGCTGTGCAGGGAAAAGATGAAAAACTGACTGAACTGCAACCTGCGGGTTAATGCCATTGCTCTGTAAATTTGCAAAATACCGCGACAACATGCTGCGGTGTCAAAATCAGCAAATTACAGCAAGCATAGGCATTAAGAGGGAGAGGGCATTGCGTCGTCTGGTTCCGAAACCGGAAGGCTGACAATGCGGAACAGAACAATCTTGCGCTTCACTGCGCAGACTTAAAAATAGGATGCCGGAAACGGACATCTATAAAGTAAACAGAGGAGCCTTGGGGCATAAGCCTAAGGGGGAATGACATGGCAGACGCTCATCAGAAGAACCACGACTACCATATTATCGCGCCGAGTCCGTGGCCGTTTCTGAGCTCGGTCGGTGCATTTGTGCTGGCCTTTGGTGGTATCGCTTATATGCGTTATCTCAATGCGGGTGAAATGCACCTGTTTGGCTTGAATTTTGTTACGCCGTGGCTGTTCTTCATCGGTATCGCCATTATCCTGTATTGCATGTATGGCTGGTGGGCAGATACGATCCGTGAAGGCAAAGAAGGTCATCATACACGCGTGGTTTCCATTCACTTGCGCTATGGCATGATCATGTTCATCGCTTCGGAAGTGATGTTCTTTGTGGCATGGTTCTGGGCGTTTTTTGATGCCAGCCTGTTCCCCAATGAAATTCATCAGGTGATGCGCGCTGAATATACCGGTGGTCAGTGGCCTCCAAAAGGTATCGAAGTGCTCGATCCTTTGCATCTGCCGCTGTATAACACGATTATTCTGCTGCTTTCCGGTACCACGCTGACATGGGCGCATCATGCGCTGCTGCACAATGACCGTAAGGGCCTTGTATGGGGACTGGCACTGACAGTTGCGCTTGGTGTGCTGTTTTCATTCGTGCAGGTCTATGAATATATTCATGCGCCATTTGCGTTCAAAGATTCCATCTATGGCGCTACTTTCTTCATGGCGACCGGTTTCCATGGTTTCCACGTTTTGGTTGGTACAATCTTCCTTGCTGTGTGTCTGATCCGCTCAATCCGCGGTGACTTCACGCCTAAGAACCATTTCGGTCTGGAAGCCGCTGCATGGTACTGGCATTTTGTGGACGTGGTCTGGTTGTTCCTGTTCTTCACAATCTATGTGTGGGCATCTTGGGGCGCGCCGATCGCCGGTCATTGATCGGTGCAAACAGACTGATTTAAGATGACAGGCGCCGCTATCCTCAGGACTGCGGCGCCTTTTACATTTATGATGATAGTGCATTTTACAGGCAAGATAAGGAAGACAGCGTTATGAGCAATGAAGACAATCTTTATCCGCCTGTAGAACCTATTGCTGCTGGTATTAAAGGCCGGTGCCCGCGCTGCGGACAGGGCAATCTGTTTAATGGCTACCTCAAAGTGGCTAAGCGCTGTGAAGTGTGTGAACTGGATAATAGTTTTGCCGATTCCGGTGATGGGCCAGTGGTTTTTGTTCTGCTGCTGGATGGCTTTATTGTAACAGCCTTGGCTCTGTGGGCAGAGGTCAGCTACCAGTTGCCGCTATGGCTGCATTTCATTATCTGGATTCCGCTGGCAATCATTCTGGGATTGGTTATGACGCGATGGATGAAGGGTATTCTGATAACATTGCAATATAAGCATAAAGCCTCTTCCGGCCAGTTGGACAAACGGGGGCATGAATGAGCGCGTCTCAGCTTGATACCCGGCCTAAAGGCTTTCCTTGGATACTCGTGCTGTGCGCCACGATTGCTTTCGGAATTTTGCTGGCACTGGGCACATGGCAAGTGCAGCGCATGTTCTGGAAAGAGCAGCTGATTGCTAAAATTGATCAGCGCATCCATGCAGCGCCAAAAGCATTGGCTGATATTGAGGCCGAGTTTACGGCAACCGGCGCTGTTGATTATATGCCGGTGACAGTGCGCGGCAGGTTTGCGTATGACAACGAACAATATTTTTTCACCACCTTCAAAGGTGCTGCCGGTTATGCGGTTTATACACCGCTGATCCTGAACGATGAACGCGCGATTTTGATTAATCGTGGTTTTGTACCTTATGAAAAGCAAAATCCTGCCACCAGACAAGCGGGGCAGGTAGAGGGGGAGGTCACGATAAGCGGTCTGGCGCGTGATCCGCTGCTGGCTAAACCATCCACGCATCTGCCTGATAATGAGCCTGCCAAAAAACTGTATTATTGGAAAGACTGGGGCATGATGATGGAAAAAAGCGGCCTGTCTCAGGAACATGATTTTGTCGGGTTTTTTGTGGATGCCGATAATGCGCCCAATGCAGGTGGTTTACCTGTTGGTGGCATCACTATTCTGGAGCAGCCGAATAATCATTTGCAATATGCCGGCACATGGTTTGCACTGGCCGCGGTGTTGTTGGTGGTCACTGTCATTTTCGTATTGCGCCAAACGCGCTGCCCGCGCAAAAATCAGCAGCAGGAAACGACATAGTTGTTTTTAAACCGCAACAATGGGCTGAAATGGTTGACTTTGCAGGGCGTGAGGCCCAATTGCTATCATAATAATTGTTTATAGCAGTGCTGCATGTTTCGGGTTTTGCAGTGGGGTTCTGAAGACAGGATAATCATAGTTCGATGACTGATAAGCCTAAGCTGACTATCCGCCTGTGCGGACCACGCGGATTTTGCGCCGGTGTTGATCGGGCGATTCAGATTGTTGTGCTGGCATTGAAAAAATACGGCGCTCCCGTCTATGTCCGTCATGAAATCGTGCATAACCGCTATGTGGTTGAAGGTTTGCAGGCACGAGGTGCCATTTTTGTTGAAGAGCTCGACGAAATTCCTATGGAGCATCGCAACCAGCCGGTGGTATTTTCAGCACATGGCGTGCCAAAATCCGTGCCTGCCGATGCCGATGCTAAGAACCTGTTTTATCTTGATGCAACCTGTCCTTTGGTGTCGAAAGTTCACAAGCAGGCCATGCGCCATCAGCGTCTGGGCCGCCATGTTATTTTGATCGGCCATTCGGGGCATCCGGAAGTTATCGGCACAATGGGGCAGTTGCCGGAGGGTACTGTCTCTTTGATCGAAACGGTGGCCGATGCTGAAACCTATCAGCCGGTTGATGCGGATAATCTTGGCTTTGTAACCCAGACCACACTGTCTGTGGATGATACGGCAGGTATTATTGCCAAGCTGCAGGAGCGTTTTCCGCAGCTCACAGCGCCTGCTGCTGAATCAATTTGCTATGCCACCACCAACCGGCAGGAAGCGGTTAAAGTGGCGGCGCCGGGCTGCGACCTGTTCCTGATCGTTGGTGCGCCAAACTCTTCTAATTCCAAACGTCTGGTTGAGGTTGCCGAGCGTTCCGGTGCGCGTCTGTCGCTTTTGGTGCAGCGTGCCGAGGAAATTGACTGGGATAATCTGGGCGCACTGTCTGTGCTTGGTATTTCTGCTGGCGCTTCAGCACCCGAAATCATTGTTGACGAGATTATCGAAGCCTTTTCAGAGCGTTTTGATGTGACGATTGATCTGGCAATTACCACTGTGGAAACCGAAAACTTTTTGGTAAACCGTGAAATCCGGGATGTGGAACTGACCACCCAGGATATGGCCTTCGTCAACGGTAATCACTAAAACTGCAATAAAATAATGCCATCGATTGCGCATAAAATCGGCTGGGGGAAAACAGCATGGCTGTCTATACGGATATTAATGAAATTGAACTGGCAGCCTATCTGGAACTCTATGATATCGGCACTTTGCTCTCCTATAAAGGCATTGCTGAAGGCGTAGAAAACTCCAACTATCTGCTGCGCACAACGCAAGGCACATTTATTCTCACCCTTTATGAAAAGCGTGTGGATCGCAATGATCTTCCGTTTTTTGTTCAACTGATGCAGCATCTGGCGTCGAATGGTATTGAATGTCCGCAGCCTGTTGTACAAAAAAACGGTGAGGCTATTGGTGAACTGGCGGGGCGCCCGTCAGCCATTGTTACTTTTCTTGAGGGGATGTGGCTGCGTAAGCCTGCGGCAGAGCATTGCTTTGCGCTGGGCGTGGCTATGGCGCAGATGCACTTGGCAGGGCAGGATTTTGCCATGCTGCGTGAGAATAATCTGACCATGAAAGACTGGCGACCTCTCTGGGAAAAATGCATGGTGGATGCCGATGCAGTGGAGCCGGGCTTGCGGGCGCAAACCGAAAGCGATCTGGTCTATCTTGAGCAGCATTGGCCGTCAGATTTACCACGCGGCATTATTCATGCGGATTTGTTTCCGGATAATGTGTTTTTCATCGGACAGAACCTGTCCGGTATTATTGATTTCTATTTTGCCTGCTCGGATATGCTGGTTTATGATCTAGCGATCTGCCTTAATGCATGGTGCTTTGAACGTGATTTTTCTTACAATCTCACCAAAGGCACGGCTTTGTTGCGCGGTTATAATTCGGTCAGGCCGTTATCTGCCAAGGAGCAGGATGCTTTGCCGGTTTTGTGCCGTGGAGCAGCAATGCGCTTTATGCTCACAAGGCTCTATGATTGGATCAATACGCCTGCTGACAGCTTTGTGACCAAAAAAGACCCTAAAGAATATCTGCGCCGGATGCGCTTTCATCGTGATGTGGTTTCGGCCAGTGAATATGGCCAGTGAATGGGGGCCAGTGATAAAGCCTGAAATATTTTTCTAGAGCGGTTTTCCTGCTTCAAAAAAATGAAAACGCTCTAATTGATAATTGAAGAAATGTGAGACCCGCTTGAAGTTGATTACAGTCTATACGGATGGTGCTTGTTCAGGAAACCCGGGCCCCGGAGGCTGGGGTGCAATCCTGAAATATAACGGGCACCAAAAAGAACTGAACGGCGGTGAGGCTGATACCACCAATAACCGGATGGAACTGATGGCCGCGATTAGCGCGCTGCAATCGCTGAAGGAGCGCTGTCAGGTCGATCTTTACACGGATTCCGTGTATGTGCGTGACGGTATTTCCAAATGGATTGAAGGCTGGAAGCGCAATGGCTGGAAAACTGCTGCCAAACAGCCGGTTAAAAATGCCGAATTGTGGCAGGAGCTTGATGCTGCCCGGAAAAATCATGAAGTGAACTGGCATTGGGTAAAAGGACATGCCGGCCACCCTGAAAACGAGCGCGCTGACGAGCTGGCCCGTGAAGGTATGGCGCCTTATAAAAAGCGCTGATTGTGTTTTGTTTAAACTCATAAAAAAGCCCGCCGGAAATATTCCAGCGGGCTTTTTTGATTGCAGTTTTGAATATCAGAGTGTTTCAAGCATAGCTTCTGCGGAAGAAACAGTGGCAACGCCCGGATTTTCTTCAATATTGAGGCTCTTCACAACACCATCTTCGATGAGTGCTGAATAGCGCTTTGAGCGCACACCGAGACCACCGCCGGAAAGGTCGATATCAAGACCCGCAGCTTTGGTGAAAGCGCCGATACCATCCGAAAGATAGACAATTTTGCCTTCGCCTTCAGTGGCCTTTGCCCATGCGCCCATAACATGCACGTCATTGACAGAAACAACCGCAACAGTATCAACACCCTTGGCAATCAGCGCATCGTAATTGCTGAGATAGCCCGGCAGATGGTTCAGAGTGCAGGTCGGGGTAAATGCGCCCGGAACCGCGAACAGGACAACTTTTTTGCCTTTGAAAACGTCGTCAGTGGTGATGTCTTTTACACCATCGGCAGTTTTGATTTTAAAGCTTGCAGCAGGCAGTTTGTCGCCGATCTGAATAGCCATTCCCGTTCTCCTTCATGTATCATTGCGTACTTATTATTGGCACTATGCATAGCCTTTCAAAAGACTTTGCGAAAGCGCTATTTAGATGAATTTTATAGCTTTAAAGTGTCAGAGTGTTTCTTGAAACAGAAAATATATCTTATAAAGCACTAATTTTGAACAAGGTTTAGTGGTGTAATGACCTGAACTTAAAAGAGAATTTAGTCTGTATCTTTTTTATTAGAAAATACATCCTGAAATGTAGCTTGGCACAAGTGGGTGCTGTGTTATGCTCTTTCGATAGAGGCCGTAAAAGTGACTTGTATAAAAAAGATAATCCGGATCATCTCTGGCATCGGCTCCAGTCACAATAACTAATATTGCATAGTCGTTTATACCGAGCTGCAAGACTGACGCCGACCATCCCTGATTTTAGCCAGTACCACTTCATGAGGCGCAAGGTGAATAGCGGATTTCTCAACGGGCAATTTTTGCTTGCAATGCCGGGCATGACAGATGAGCGTTTCGCCCGTAAGGTTATTTATGTCTGTGCGCATTCCGAGCAAGGCACGATGGGATTTATCATCAACCAGTTGCAGCCGCTTGAATTTCCGGATTTGCTGGTACGGCTGGGGCTTATTACCCAGCGCCAGTGTATTTTACTACCGGAGAAAGCACGCAGCTTAATGGTGCGTAATGGCGGGCCGGTTGAAACGGGGCGCGGATTTGTACTGCACAGCGATGATTTTATGGTTGAGGCCAGTATTCCGGTAACCGACGATGTGTGCATGACGGCAACACTTGATATTCTGCAGGCAATTTCTGACGGTACAGGGCCTAACAAGGCACTGCTGGCACTTGGCTATGCCGGTTGGGATGCCGGACAAATTGAAGTTGAGATTGCCAATAATGACTGGCTGATCTGCCCACCAACCAATGAATTGCTGTTTGACGGCGATATTCTTGGTAAATATGAGCGGGTCATGGCGCAGATGGGCATTGATCCTGGGCGGCTGGTTGTTCAGGCCGGCCATGCTTGATGCCGAGATATGGTGCCATACCTGATGCCATCTGTCTGACCATCATAACTAAACTAAGACATCAATTCACAGGCTTAAATTCTGTATTCAAGCCTGTTTTTGTCACCTTGTTTTATTCAACGGTCTGCCCGTTGAGCAAACGCGTGGCATTATCAGCTGTCATTGGCTGGCCAAACAGGAAGCTTTGAACATATTCACAGCCCATTTCGCGCAATTGCATGGCATCTTGTTCACTCTCAACACCTTCGGCCACAACTTTCAGCTCCAGATCCTGCGCCATTCTGATAATGGAGCGCAGTAATGTGGTTTTCTGCGGCTTGTCACCCTTAACAAAGGAACGGTCAATCTTGATCATATCGATCGGGAAACGCGTCAGATAGGCAAGCGATGAATAGCCGGTGCCAAAATCATCCAGCGACAGGCCGACACCCATAGATCGAAGTTCGGTCAGAAGATGCGCTGACTGCTCCGGATTTTCCATCAATACGGATTCCGTCAACTCCATTTTCAATGTGCCCTTGGTCACATGAGTGCGTGACAGGATCGCACGTACATCGCTCAATAAATCCTGACGAATGAGCTGGGTACTGGAAAGATTAACGGAAACAAACAGTTTCGGACGTGCCAGATTTTCCTGCCAGTTGAAAAGATCAGTGGCGGATTGCTGCATGGCAAACAGGCCGAGCGGTACAATAAGCCCTGAATTTTCAGCAATCGGAATGAATTCAGATGGTGAAATTGGGCCGCGGCGCGGATGCTCCCAACGCATCAAAGCTTCAAAACCTGCAATCGTGCCGTCCTGCAAATTTACAATCGGCTGATAGGCAATGGTAATTTCTTTGCGCTCAATAGCACGGCGCAGGTCAGATTCCAGCTGAAGCTTGTCGCTGCCAATGGCGCGGAATGCCGGACGGAACGGCTCAATGCGGTCACCGCCAAAACGTTTGGCCTGATACATCGCCAGTTCCGCATCCTTGATCATATCTTCTGCATGACCGGCATTGGCTGTCCATGTCAGCAGCCCCACAGAGGCGGTGAGAACAATCTCACGCTTGGCATAGGCAATCGGCGCACGGATGGCCTGACGCAAAGCTTCGGCAAAGGCTGCAACTTTAGCCGGATCGGATTCGGAAGCTAGTATCAGCCCGAACTGATCCGAAGACAGGCGAGACAGTGTATCCTGAGATTTCATCAGGCGGAACAGACGGCGTGAAACCGTGAGCAGGATCGTATCGCCGGCCGACATACCAAGGCTGTCATTGACTTGTTTGAACCGGTCAATATCAATCACAAACACAGTCGGCCGCAATTTGCTCTCGCTGTGCGACATGCTCATAACATTGGCAAGCCGGTCGAGAAACAGCTCGCGGTTTGGTAGGCCCGTGAGATTGTCATGGACTGCATCATGCAGCAGGCGTTCTTCAGCCTTTTTCTGCTCGGTCACATTGTGCAGCGTGCCGACACAGCGCACAATTTCACCATCAGAGCCGATAACCGGACGGGCACGCAATGCATACCAGTGATAATGGCCGTCATTGGCGCGCAGCCTGAATGTCTGGTGGATGCGGCCGCGGCGGTTTTCAAGAATGGAATCGAGCGTGGTGCGGAAACGGTCACGATCATCGCCATGCATCACCGGCAGCCAG
Organism: Pseudochrobactrum mosebachae; assembly: GCF_048914685.1. Lineage (GTDB taxonomy): Bacteria > Pseudomonadota > Alphaproteobacteria > Rhizobiales > Rhizobiaceae > Pseudochrobactrum. The sequence continues at coordinate 829,463 of NZ_CP128408.1, read as the reverse complement.
TTGCGCACGGGCCCCAGCAGGCTCGCTGCACCGGTGCCAAGATAAGTGGCGATATCAGGTGTTGTCACCACGCGGTCACGCGGTACATCCCAATCCCAGACAATATCGCCGGAGCCGATCACCGCGAGTGCTTGGCGCTCCATATCCGAGAACAGGCCAACGCGCAGCACACCACCGGCAAAAGCATGCTGCATCACGGTAAAACCGATCAGCAATACAATCAGCACCAGGCCGCCACCAAGGGCAGGCTGCACAATATCATTATCCAGCCCTCCGGAGACAGCAAGCCAGGCGCCGGTCATCCATATACCAATCAACAGCCATGTCGGTATCAGCATGACAGCGCGGTCATAACTGCGTAATGACAGAAAGCCGATAATCGCAATGCCGAAAATTACGGTCAGCGCGAAAGAAATACGTGCAATACCTGCTGCAATCGGCGGATCAAAAATGGCAACGCCGCTCAGCATAATCAGGCCGAAGACCCATGCCACCGCACCATAGGAGAAATGGTCATGCCAGCGGTTAAGGTTGAGATAGGTGAATAAAAAGATCAGGAAACTGGCGGCCAACGCCACTTCGGTTCCCGCCCGCCACATTTGTTCATTGCCGGGGGTGATGGCAATCAGCTTGTTCCAGAAACCAAAATCCACACAGATATAGGCAAGAACCGCCCAGGCAAGTGCTGCAGCCGCCGGAAACAGCGATGTGCCGCGTACCACAAAGAGAATGGTCAGAAATAGTGCCAGCAGCCCTGAAATGCCCAACAAGATGCCACGGTAAAGCGTGTAGGAGTTGATCGTGTCTTTATAGGCATTGGGTTCCCACAGATAAACCTGCGGCAGGTTCGGCGAGGCCATTTCGGCTACCAGTGTGACCACCGAGCCCGGATTGATGGTGATCAGAAACACATCAGCATCGGGGCTGACCTGACGGTCAAGGGCAAAGCCTTCACTTGGCGTGATCGAAGCAATGCGCTGTGAACCGAGATCCGGCCATACAACACCGGAATTTACCAGACGATAATGCGGGGCAACGATCAACCGGTCAATCTGCTCATCGGTTGGATTGGCAATCGCAAAGGCTGCCCAATTGCCGCTGGAGCGCTTACTATCTGCCTGCACTTCAATGCGGCGCACAATGCCATCGGCACCGGGCGCGGTTGAAACCTGCACGGTATCGCCCTGGTTTTGCAGAATTTGCACAGCGCGAGTCAGATCAAGGGCGGTATCTTCTTTAGAAATTTTAATCGGCTCAACTGCAAAGGCAGGAGCTGTCAGCGGTAATAACGCAGCAAAAAAGGCAAAAATGCAGAAAAACATTTTCAATCGGTTATGAAAGTTTTCTGTCACTATCTTTACCTTTTTATTGTTATTCGGAACATAGGCCCATCTGATTGTCTCAGAGAACCTGCCCCTTGTGTTTTAAAGCATTCACACTAACGACCGGAAAGGCTGCGCAAAGCGCCGGTTCCTGCCGTTTTTAATTTTTCATCTCCTTCAATCAGGCCATAAAGCTGGTGATCCTGCCACAGGCCGTTAATCTTGAGATAAGAGCGTAATGTGCCTTCAAATAAAAATCCGGCTTTTTCAAGAAGCCTGACTGAACGCTGATTAGATGGAATACAGGCTGCTTCCAGTCTGTGCAACCGCAGTTCATTGAATGCGAAGGGGATAACCAACCTTAACGCATCATACATATAGCCTTGCCCCGCATGCGGCTCGCCACACCAATAACCAATCTGGCCTGATTGGGCGACACCGCGCTTCACATTTCCCAGTGTAATGCCTCCGAGCAGAACATTATCACGCTTGCGAAACATGAAAAGTGACCATGAATGGCCGTTGCGGGCTTCTTCCGTATAGTGGCGCAACCGCATCCGGTAACTGGTTTTCTCCAGCTCGTCTTCTTGCCAGACCGGCTCCCAAGGCGTGAGAAACGCGCGGCTTTTCTCACGCAAGACCGCCCATTGGCGGTAGTCATTCCATTGTGGCTCACGCAAATATATGCGCTCTCCCTTCAAATACACTGACGGTGATTTGCTGAAGGGAAAGCTGATCATGACATCCTGCAAATTCAGTTGTGATGATAAAGTGGATCAGACAGCGAGCTTGGCAGCAGGTTGTCTGTTGGCTGCATAGCCGCTCAAAGTATCGCGGATACCATCATAAGGCATCAGCTGGCTGACCGGCCCCACGGCTGCAATGGTTGGTTTGCTGTCAAGGAACATACGTCCAGCCAGATCTGTCAGCCGCTCGGGCGTGATCAGGCTCAGGCGTTCAAGCAGCTCCTCATTGGGAACAGGGCGACCATAAAGCAGCATCTGGCGGGCAATCTGACCTGCGCGGCTGGCCGCACTTTCCTGCGACATCAGCAGGCCGGCACGATATTGCGCTCGTGCGCGGTCAACTTCCTGAATATCGATATTATCGGAAGCTGCATAAAGCTCATTGAGAATAACCGGCACCAGTTCGTCAAGATTTTCACGCCCTGTTGCCGCATGAATACCGAACATGCCGGTATCGGAAAAGCCCCAATGGAAAGCATAAACGGAATAGCACAGGCCGCGTTTTTCACGCACCTGCTGGAACAGACGCGAAGACATGCCGCCGCCCAAAACCGATGCCAGCAATTGCGAGGCATAAAAATCCCGGACATGATAAGCACGACCTTCAAAGCCGATCAGAACCTGCGCATCCATCAGGTCGCGTTCTTCACGGTAATCACCACCAATATAATTGGCTTTTACCGGAGCAACCGAGGTGTTTTTCGCACGGAATGTGCCAAGACGGCTTTCAACTTCACGTACAAAAGAGGCGTGGTCAACCGCACCTGCGGCAACCACGACCATGCGGTCGGCGCTATATTGTTCATTAATATAGGTGCGCAAATCCTGTGAGGTAAATGACTGCACAGTTTCAGGTTCGCCCAGAATAGAGCGGCCGATTTGCTGGTTAAGATAGGCTGTTTCTGAAAAACGGTCGAAAACCACATCATCCGGCGTGTCGTGAGCAGCGCCAATTTCCTGCATGATCACGTTTTTTTCACGTTCCAGCTCGTCTTCATCAAATTTGGAACTGGTGAGAATATCGGCCAGAATATCAATGGCTAAAGGCAGGTCATTACGCAAAACACGGGCATAATAAGATGTGGTTTCAACACTGGTTGCCGCATTGATCTCGCCGCCAACATTTTCGATGTCCACAGCAATCTGCCACGCAGAACGGTTTTCAGTGCCTTTAAAGGCCATATGTTCCAGAAAATGCGCAACACCATGGCGGTTCTGCGCTTCATTGCGGGAGCCGGCTTTCACCCAGATACCCAGCGCAACGCTTTCGATCAAAGGCATGGTTTCGGTGGCGATTGTCAGTCCGTTGGACAGAACGCTAACTTCTACACCCATTTTCGGCATACTCCCTTGGCGACTTCGTCTGCCCTCTATGCTTTTCGATGCATATAAAGGCAGCGCGAAATCCATGCAATTTATGCAAACATGTTACGCAAATCTATTTCAATATGCGGATTTAGCTGCAGTTTTAATTATTTCGCAGCTCTGGAATGAGTACGAATGTGATCCTCAACAATCTTAAGGTCATTTTGAAGCGGGGTAAAATGTTCTTTTCGCTCCATCAGATCACCCAGCCAGTTTGGCAAAGCCGGCGACACGCCGCAAGCCTCTTTTACAGCATCGGGAAATTTTGCCGGATGCGCTGTTGCCAGCACAACCATTGGGACTGCAGAATTTACATTTTCGCGGGCAACTTTAACGCCGATGGCTGAATGCGGATCCAGCAGATAACCGTTTTGCTTCAATACAGTATCGATCACTGTCGCAGTTTCGCTGACTGTTGCACGACCGGCATCAAACTTTTCACGGATCATTTCCAGCGGTGCATCGGCAATAGTAAATTCGCCCAATTGACCGAGGCTGCGCATCAACCCGCGAATGGCTGCGGCATCACGTCCGTAAGCTTCAAACAACAGACGTTCAAAATTCGATGAGATCTGGATATCCATTGATGGAGAGGAGGTCTGCACAACACCGCGCATGGCATAAGCGCCAGAATTGACGGTACGCGACAGAATATCATTATCATTGGTGGCAACGATCAGGCGGTCAATCGGCAGGCCCATTTTCTGAGCAACAAAGCCTGCAAAAATATCACCGAAATTGCCAGTTGGCACTGTGAAGGATACCGCTCTGTCAGGCGCGCCAAGGCTGAGTGCTGAGGTGAAGTAGTAAACGATCTGCGGCATGATACGCGCCCAGTTGATCGAGTTGACACCGGAGAGTGACAGAGTATCGCGGAAATCGAGATCGTTAAACATGCCTTTGACAAGGGTCTGGCAATCATCAAAATTACCATCAATCGACAAGGCGTGCACATTGGCAGCCGTTGATGATGTCATCTGGCGCTGCTGTACCGCTGAGACACGGCCATGCGGAAACAGAATAAAAATGTCGGTGCGGTCGCGCCCTGCAAAGGCTTCAATCGCCGCACCACCGGTATCGCCCGATGTTGCGCCGACAATTGTGGCACGCTGGCCGCGCTGCGCCAGAAGATAGTCCATCATACGCGCGAGCAACTGCATCGCCACATCTTTAAAGGCCAGTGTCGGGCCGTGAAAAAGCTCCAGTACGAATTCATTGGAGCCGGTTTGCACGAGCGGGCAAACGGCTTCATGGCGGAAAGTACCGTAAGATTCGCGCACCATTTTTTCAAATTCGGCAGCAGGGATCTCATTATTCACAAAAGGGCTGAGCACAGCCAGCGCGATTTCCACATAGGATTTGCCACGCAATGCACGGATATCATCGGGTGAAAACTGCGGATAGGATTCCGGCAAATAAAGCCCGCCATCACGTGCCAGACCGGCCAAAAGCGCATCAGAAAAGCCTAAAACCGGCGCTTCACCACGTGTGCTGATATATTTCATACTGTCTCAGGCCTCATTCATTTACTGCTGGTCTGCACAATTATAGCCCGGTACAGGGTGGTTGGTGCAGCTTTTTTGGCAAGTCTGTTTTGTTTTTTTGTCAAATCTTTTGTTTCAGCCACGGCTATAAACGGATAGAGCTTGCCCTGCGTCACAAAAAACGTGAAAATCTTATCTCATAATGCATGTTAAGCGCCATGCGTCCATATGGATACGCGCACGGAGCTCTAAGATTTGGATATAGAATAGGTTCATCATTGCAGGAAGCCCGGTTTATGCAAAAAACTACTTTCAGACGTTTAAATCTCCGTTCATCCAACTTTGCCAGCTTTAGCCGCTTAGGCGTGGCAGCTTTGCTTGGTCTGGCTGTTGCCGGTTGTTCAACAAGCGGTACTGAACCGGCAGCAACCACTGCATCCGGTGAGCCGCGCGTTACACAGACTGATTTGCAGGTTTTTTGCCCGCGCATTACCTTACGTGAAGGTACCTCATTTTTCAGTACCTATGAAAAGGGCGGCAATGGCGATAGCAACCGTGTGGTCTATCAGGCGTCAATCGCCGATGTGACACGTGATTGTCGCCGCGACAACGGCAACCTGAATATTACTGTGGCGGCAGCCGGACGCGTGGTGCCGGGGCCGAAGTTCCGTAGCGGTACTATTACCATGCCTATCCGCGTTGCTGTGATGCAGGGCGACAAGGTTATTTCTTCAACGCTGCATAAGCAGGCAGTATCAGTAACCAACTCGCAGGCGGCAACGCAGTTTCTGTTTTCCGGCGCGTCATTTTCCGTGCCTGAGTCTTCCGCACGACAGGTTGAAATCTTTATCGGCTTTGATGAAGGACCGACAAAAGGCTGATCGATTCACAGCTTAAATATTAAGAAAAGCCGCGTTTCTTGTGCAGAAATGCGGCTTTTTCTTATTTGTTGAGCGCCATGCTAGTAAATATGGCGCAAATACTGTATGAAAAATTAACTATAGCTATAGAAAACGGTGTGTTTTTACCGCTTTAAACTTTCAATTCTTGCACGGTAAATAAAGCGTTTCTAGTGAATAAGCCTGATTAATCAATGTCTTAGTCACCCTTTGTCTGTGCTGATGAACTCTGTTTCATGATTTTAGCCTTAAAACCGGCATATTGGCCGCTAAAGTGATGAAATAATGAAACTATTTGTAATCTCTAACGTTTAGAATGCTGCTATGATGACAGTATATGAACTCATACAGGAACCAACCGATACCTGGGCCATTTTTGAAATGGAGTCCGGAGAACCGGTTATGATCGAAGGCCGCCCGATTATCGGTCTGAGCGAGACTGAGGCGCAGCAGGTTTATGCTGCCCTGACAGCCACCGTGAAAACCGAAAAGAAATCGGCCGCCTGATCTTAAATATAAAAAGGGCGTGTCATGCACGCCCTTTTTTAATGTTATTTTATGTATCTGCTCCGTTTTTATCGGAGAGAGGTCTTTGGGATCAGAAACCTTCGTCCCATTCGGCCATTGCTTCAATCACAGCCGGCAGATCACGGTGCCGGTTGATGACAGTTTCAGCGCCGGCTTCGGTCAGTTTATCTGCATGGCCTGGATAAGTATGTGCACCACCCGTAAAGCCGATTACACGCATGCCGGCGGCGCGTGCGGCAAGCACACCATGGCTTGAATCTTCAATCACAAAGCAACGCTTCGGGTCGGCATCAAACTGCTTGGCCGCATGCAGATAAACATTGGGCGCTGGCTTGGCCTCTTTGTTGCCCACTTCACGTGCGGCATAAATATGCGGGGCAAAAGCTTCATAGAGCGTTGAGCGTTTGAGCATCAGCTCCAGTGCTTCAGTGCTGGAGTTGGAGCAGATGGCTTTCGGGTAGGCGAGCTGGCTTACCACGTCTTCAATACCGTCAATCGTAAGCAGTTCTTTTTTGATCCGCTCGGTCATCAATTTGCGTGATTTTTCAATCAGCGAAGCCGAAATCGGCATTGAGGATTCACGCTCGATTTCCATTAAAATGGTCGGCCATGTCAGACCGGCAAAACGCTCTGCGATTTCTTCCGGCGAAATAGCATAGCCGGCATCTGTGAGCAGCTCGGATTCAATCTGAGCGGCAATGAATTCGGAATCGACCAGAACGCCGTCGCAGTCGAAGAGGATCAGCTGGGGTTTAGACATCAAAAATCCGTATAGTTTCAGCCGTCGTTAAAGCCGCACAAAGGGCAGAGCGACGGGTAAAGGGGAGGGGCGGGAATGATACGTAGCTATGATCTACACTCCGGAGCGTTTCAGCGTCAAATTATAAAATAACGACGCTTGCCTCTTATGGCGCCATTGTCACCCGCAAATCACTGATTTGCGGGTGACAATTTTAAAAGGATTTCGACGTGCTTTGATTTGAAAAGTTAAAAAACAAAACATAATCAGCGGGTTGTGAATCAAGGTTTAGGGTGGATTTGCAGAAATATGCTGTTTTATTCACTCAAAAACGTTTTTTAACGATGATCTTAACCCCATGTTTACCCTGTTCGGTAACCATAAGGACAGTAAAGCGTTCCTATGTTTAGCGAGTATCCCATGTCACTTGTTCGTCTTGTAAAAGATCTGCCAGAAGCCGCACCGCGTTCGGAATGGCTCGATACAATTCTTAAGGGTGACTGCGTTGCTGCGCTCGATCGGCTCCCGGATCATTCGGTAGATGTGATCTTTGCAGACCCACCTTATAATCTTCAGCTTGAAGGTGCATTGCACCGTCCGGATCAATCCAAAGTCAATGCGGTTGATGATCATTGGGATCAGTTCGACAGTTTTCAGGCCTATGATGCTTTTACCCGTGCATGGCTGCTGGCCTGCCGCCGCGTGTTGAAGCCAAATGGCACCATCTGGGTAATCGGCTCTTATCATAATATTTTCCGTGTTGGCGCATCGCTGCAGGATCTGGGTTTCTGGATGCTCAATGATATTATCTGGCGCAAAACCAATCCGATGCCGAATTTTCGTGGCCGTCGTTTTCAAAACGCACATGAAACGCTGATCTGGGCCTCCCGTGATCAGAAGAGCAAAGGCTACACATTTAATTACGAAGCTATGAAAGCTGCCAATGATGATGTCCAGATGCGCTCGGACTGGCTGTTTCCGATCTGCACGGGTCATGAGCGTCTGAAAGACGATAATGGCGATAAGGTTCATCCGACCCAGAAGCCGGAAGCTTTGCTTGCTCGTATTCTGATGTCGTCATCCAAGCCCGGTGATGTGATCCTTGATCCGTTTTTCGGATCCGGCACCACCGGCGCTGTTGCCAAGCGTCTTGGCCGTCATTTCGTCGGTATTGAACGTGAGCAGTCCTATATTGATGCGGCAACAGCCCGTATCAATGCGGTTGATCCTTTGGGTAAGACCGAGCTGAAAGTGATGACCGGTAAGCGCGCAGAGCCGCGTGTTGCCTTCATCAGCGTGATCGAGGCCGGCTTGCTGCGCCCTGGTGCTGTTTTATGTGATGCCAAGCGCCGTCATGCGGCAATTGTGCGTGCCGACGGTACATTGGCTGTCAATGGCGATGCCGGCTCCATCCATCGGATGGGCGCTAAAGTACAGGGTTTTGATGCCTGTAATGGCTGGACATTCTGGCATTATGAGGAAGAGGGCGTATTGAAATCAATCGACCTGCTTCGATCGGAAATGCGCGTGAATATGGCTCTGGCTGGTTCATAATATAGCTTGAGCGGCTTTGGCATAAATGAAGCTGCATCTGATGATGCGCTGAACTTTACAGCAGCGATCAATCAATAATTATCGGACTGACCTCCAGAGATGTCTGATTTTTAAAGCGCCGGTTTTATACCGGCGCTTTTTTTGTGGCGACTTGTTTAAAAGCATCGGGTAAAACAGCGCTGATCGCTTTTTTCATCACTGTTGGCAGAGCCTCGTCACTAAGTGCGTCAGCGGCAACCCACCAGCCATTATTGCTGGGCGGAAGATCTGCCGCCTCAGTTTTATAGATGCTAAGACGCAATTCAAAATGTGTGAATATATGGGTAATGCTGCCGCTGGCTTGCCAATTGCTGGTGAAAGGCGCCAGTTCAACTGAGGTTAGCTGCGCTATCTCTTGCGGTGATTGTGCTTCAGTTGCGCTGACCCAGTCACTATTTGGTACTTCACTCATGCCGCCGAGCAGGCCCTTATCGTCACGTTTGCGCAGATAGATCTGCCGTTGTGTTGACAGAATGATGAAGGCTGCGCCATAGCGGATCGGGCGGGGCTTTTTCGGTGGTTTAACCGGATATATCTCCGGTTCACCTTGCGTTGAAGCCATGCAATTATCTTGCAGAGGGCAGGCTAAGCAGGCCGGTTTTTTAGGAGTGCAAATTGTAGCACCGAGATCCATCATGGCTTGGGCAAAGTCGCCGGGGCGGTCTTGTGGTGTGATTTGTTGGGTGAAGGTGCGGATTTCTGCTTTTGCCTGCGGCATCATGGTTTTGATCGCAAATAACCGGCTGACAACACGCTCCACATTACCATCCACTACCGCTGCAGGAATGTTAAAAGCAATTGCGGCAATCGCAGCCGATGTATAATCGCCGATACCCGGTAGTTGCTTCAGGCCCTCAACACTGGCCGGAAATTTGCCATTATGCGCGCTGACAATCATATCAGCGCATTTTTTCAAGTTACGGGCGCGCGAATAATAGCCAAGTCCAGCCCATCCGCGCAGAACATCGTCTTCAGTCGCATCGGCAAGGGCCTGTATATCCGGCCATTTGCTTGTGAATTTAAGAAAATACGCTTTAACGGCTTCAACCGTGGTTTGTTGCAGCATAATTTCAGACAGCCATATGCGATAGGGATCAGGTTTGATACCTTTTCTATGCTCTGGCGGCGTGACGCGCCATGGCAAAACACGGTGATGACGATCATACCATGCCAACAGTTTTATGGCTTCTGTTGCATCCGACGCGGCAGATAATTCGCTTTGTAAAGGGGACAGGGGATCTTTCAGCATGGCCTTTTAATAAAGGATATCGTGGCACAATGCATCGGAAATTCATTGTATTTATCAAATTTGGGGGCGTGGCATTTAGGTGCTCTCCCTATGAATAAATTGACTGAAACTCCATAGCTGGCTACCAGTAAAAACTAATATTGCTATTATTGCGATAAAACTGCTCCGAAAGACTTCATATTGCTTAAAAAACAGAATTTCCCTGTCTACGTCCTCAATCTTGACCGCTCCAAAGATCGCTGGGATTCCCTCTGTCTTCATGCACAGGATTACGGCATTGAGATCAGCCGTGTTACTGCTGTTGACGGGAAATTGCTGCAGCCTGCGGATAAACAGTTTTTTGATGAAGAGGGTTTTCGCCGTGATCACGGTAAAACAGTGCTTGCCGCAGAGATCGGTTGTTATCTAAGCCATTTAAAAGCTTTGAAGCTGATTGCTGAGGGCAATGATTATGCTGGTGTCATAATTGAGGACGATATTCGTTTTTCAGAAGAGTTCGTATCAGTTGTAGAGGCCGCGTTGAAATTGCAAGGCTGGGATATCATTAAGCTCATTCATAATCGACTTGTGCGGTTTCGGCCATTTGCGCAACTCACTCCTGATGTTGCGATTGGGCGTGCCAGTCACGGACCGTTGGGCAATGCCGGAGCCTATATTGTTACGCAGGCGGGGGCGGCTAAACTGTTGAACGCCTTGCAGCGCATGCATTTACCGTATGATGTGGCTTTGGAGCGTGGCTGGGCCGGCTCTTACGATTTTTTTACCGCAGGCAAAGCCGTTGTCAGTAATGCCAATGAAACCGGCTCAACAATTTCGACGGGCAGAGACAGCTATTCCAGAGCCAAACTACCCGTATATCGGCGCATCGGCACGCTTATATTCCGTGTGAAAGATTATTTGAGCCGGATAATTTACAGCTATAGAACAGCCACCATTCGGCCGAGGTAATATGAAGATTTTACAGAAACATTTTCTGCTCCGCCGGAATATTGATTTATGGCTGCTATTCATTGCGGCAATGATGATGCCGCTGCGAGTACCGGTCGGACCGGTTATTCTTTTTATTTTCTCCTGCATCGGTGTCTATCTTGCTGTGTGCAAACACCGCTATCACCGGTTTTACAATGCGCGGTTTTTTGTGCTTATCACGGCCTATATGCTGTGGAGCCTGAGTTTGATGGCTTGGCGTGGTGAGTTGAACACTGAAAATCGCCAGATCGGTTATGTTCTGCTGTTATGGCTGTATTCATTCGCCGGATTGGGTGTTGTACTGATCCGAGATCCGTTGCGTATTTTTGCTTTAGGATCTCGTATAGGTCTGGTTCTATGTGCGATTGTTGTGGTGGTGCAGGAGCTGTGGTGGGGCGGGCGCATTGGTATTGGCGGTAATCCGGCGGTTTTTGCTTATGCAGCTGCTATTGTTGCAATTTCTGCGACCTTGCCGGTTAAAAATGCATCGCGTTGGTTACCGAACGGCCCCTGGTATCTCATTATTGGTACAGGTATTGTTTTTGCCTCTGAAACCCGGGCCGTTATGATTACGCTGGCATTGCTGGCTTTGGCTGAAATCATTGTGCTGATTTTCCGCATTGCCAATAATAAGGTGAAAATTGGCAGCTCGCTTGCTCTTGCCGCCTGCCTGACAGCTGTGATGACTGTGGGGCCAATGGCTTCGGTTTTATCGCAGCGCTTTTCCGGCATGGTGCATTATTACGAAACCGGTGATAGCAGCCGTTGGGCTGATAAAAAATCGGCGGATACCAGAGAGCAAATGTGGCATGGTGCCGGGCTGGTTATTATGCAGCATCCGCTGATCGGCGTTGGATCAGAGCAAAAAATGCCTGCAGTCAAAGCTGCATTGGGTGATGAGGCAACTTTACTGGATGGCTATATCCATGTGCATAATTCTGTGCTTGACGAGATGCTCGTCAATGGGGTGATCGGCTTTGCCATGTTGCTGGCCGCTGCAGTCTTCGGATTTACATTTTTGTGGTGTAACAATGCAAACAGCACTATTCGCCGGGTTTTAATTTACTTTACAATCACATGGGGCAGTTATGCTATGTTGCATAATCCGCTGCTGCACGAGACCAGTATTGCTGTGACAATGTTTTTCTTTAGTGTGCTTTACGGGGCAACAAGCAGAAATGTTCTGCGTAAGCGTTGCGGGGCAGAGCATGCAATCCGCAGCTATAATGTGTAAGTCAGATTGAATATTATATTATGAGTAATCAGGAGCGATCGGGAAACAGGCCGCAGAAATCGAGTTTCAAGCCGCTGGCAGATACCGCCGGTGATGTGCTTGATCCGGTATTGCGAAAACGTGCCGGAATTAACTTGTCGCTGATCCAGGCATGGGAAGATGTCGTGGGGCCGCAGATCGGCTTGCAATCACGGCCTTTGCGTATTTTGTGGCCTAGGCGTGCTCATGAGGATGACCCGTTTCAGCCTGCGACTTTAATCATTGGTTGTGAAGGCATGGCGGCAATGCGCATTCAGCATTCAACCGGCGAAATTATCAGTCGCGTCAATGCATTTTTAGGCTTTGCCGCTATAGCCCGTATTCGTATTGAACAAAAATCCGTAGCGGTTGCGGTACAGCGCAAACCAAAGCAGATGATGCCTGTCGGAGCTCCTGCAGAGAAAAAACTGACACAAGCCACTGCTATGATTGAAGATGAAGGCTTGCGCGCCTCGCTGATGCGACTTGGCCGGAATATTATCGCTGAAAAAGCTGCGAAAAAGCAGGGGTCCTGAAGCTAAACACAGCATAGTCAGGAGTTTATTAAAAAACCTTAAGGTGCCTGTCTAAATTCCGGCACTATACTCTATTATTAAGCAATCTATAGCAACGTTATGAGAGACGGGTGATTCGTATGATATCTCAATTGAACCGCAGACAGCTTCTTGGCAGTGCCGCTCTGGCGACTGCGGCCTTATCGGTTACTGCTGCTGCCCCTGCCTTTGCACAGGCAAGCGCACCAAAGTCTGATGGTACCGTCGACATGAAGAAGCTGCTGGAAGCAGGTAAGCTTGAAGATAAAGTCATTGGCAATGCTGATGCGCCTGTTACCATTGTAGAATATGCTTCAATGACCTGTTCGCATTGTGCGGATTTTACCGTTAAAACATTTCCAGCTATTAAAGAGAAATATATCGATAGCGGTAAAGCGCGTTTGATTTTCCGCGAGTTTCCGTTCGATCCGCGTGCAACTGCTGCTTTCATGCTGGCGCGTTGCGCACCCGATGATCGTTACTTCCCGATGGTTGATGTATTGTTCAAACAGCAGATGCAATGGGCTGCGGCTGAAGATGCACAGGCTGCCTTGTTACAAATCGCCAAATTGGCCGGTTTTACACAGGAGACATTCAATGCCTGCTTGACGAACCAGCAGCTTCTCGATGATGTAAACTCTGTTCGTGATCGTGGCGCTGAATTCGGTGTGAATGCAACGCCTACTTTCTTTATTAATGGCCAGAAATATTCCGGGGCGCTTTCGGTTGAGCAGATGTCAGCAGTTATCGACAGTATGCTGTAATCCTGATGCATTATTGTGCAGCAGGCGCCTCAACACGTCTGCTGCATTTTTATATTTTAAAACTGTGCTTTTTGATTTTCTGTTTGAATTTTATTGTTCTGTTTGCCCGCAACCGGTTTTGCGGGGTGAGGGCTGATGCGTTTCACCAAGCTGCGTTTGCTCGGGTTTAAATCTTTTGTCGAGCCGATGGAATTCGTTATTGAAGGCGGATTAACCGGCGTTGTCGGGCCAAATGGCTGTGGCAAGTCCAATCTGGTGGAAGCCCTGCGCTGGGTTATGGGTGAGAATTCCTATAAAAATATGCGCGCTTCCGGTATGGATGATGTGATTTTTTCCGGATCCGGTACCCGTCCGGCGCGTAACAGCGCAGAAGTCACGCTATTTTTGGATAATAGCGACCGGTCGGCGCCATCTTCCTATAATGATGTGGATGAATTGCAGGTCTCGCGTCGTATTGAACGTGAATCCGGCTCGGTCTATCGTATCAACGGTAAAGAAGTGCGCGCCAAAGATGTGCAGCTGTTGTTTGCCGATCAGTCAACCGGCGCGCGTTCGCCCTCTATGGTTGGACAGGGGCGGATTGGCGAGCTTATTCAGGCCAAGCCACAGGCACGCCGCGCCTTGCTCGAAGAGGCAGCGGGAATTTCCGGCCTCCATTCGCGCCGCCATGAAGCGGAGTTGCGGTTACGTGCCGCTGAAACCAATCTTGAGCGCCTTGAAGATGTGGTTGGCGAACTGAGCACCCAGATTGAAAGTTTGAAGCGTCAGTCGCGTCAGGCCAATCGTTTTCGTTCGCTCTCGGCAGATATTCGTGCGGCAGAAGCCGTTTTGCTGCATTTGCGCTGGTCGCAGGGCAAGCAGCAGGAGGGCGAATCGCAAAGCACTCTGGCCACCGCCACTTCGCAGGTTGGCGCCATGGCGCAGGCACAGATGATTGCCGCAAAAGAGCAGGCGATTACAGCGCAGAAATTACCGGAGCTGCGTGACCAGCAGGCGGCTGCTGCCGCTGCATTACAACGTTTGACGATTGCGGTTTCACAGCTTGATGAAGAAGCAGCGCGCCTCACACAGCGCCGTTCAGAACTGCTGAAGCGGCTTGAACAGCTAAGCGCTGATATCGTGCGTGAAGAGCAGATGCTGCAAGACCATGCTGGCGTTTTGGCACGTCTTAGCGATGAAGAGCAGGATTTACAGGAGCAAAACGAGGCTTCCGGTGATCGTGCGGTTGAGGCCGAAGACGTGCTGGGTGCAGCACAAGAGGTCTTGCAAAACCGTGAAGGTGAGTTGGCACAGCTCACCTCTGTGCGTGCCGAAGCGGCAGCGGAGCGGGCGCAAAGTGAGCGTTTGGTAAGGGAGACTGCCGAGCGGCGCGAAAAATTAGCGGCACAGTTGCGCAGTGTCGAACAGGATATGGCTACCCTTGAAGAGCAGTTGAAAATTCTGGCCGGTACGGAAGAAAAAGCTGCCAAAGTTACATTAGCTGAAGAGCTTGCAACGCTGGCTGAAGAGCAGGCGCTGGCCTGTGAAGAGCTGGTTGAACAGGCGCGGGTTGAAGAAACCGGCCGCCGCCAGCCATTGACGCAAGCGCGTGAAGCGCTGAACCGGATTGAAACGGAAGCGCGTACATTAGCCAGTATTTTACAAAACGGCCAATCCACAACCTTTACGGCGGTTGTGGAACAGATGCAGGTGAAGAAGGGCTATGAAACGGCTCTTGGTGCTGCATTGGGCGATGATCTGGAAGCGCCGGTTAACCCGCAGGCTCCGGTCTTTTGGACAGATTTTAATACGGAAAATGCCCGTGATCTGCCTTCATTGCCGCTAGGCGCGGTGGCGCTGAGCTCTGTTGTTGAGGCACCGCATGCTCTGGCGGCGCGGCTTTCACAGGTCGGCCTGGTCGATGACAGCGAAGGTGCGCATCTGCAAGCAATGCTGCTGCCGGGGCAGCGTTTGGTGAGCCGTGAAGGCAGCCTGTGGCGTTGGGATGGATTTACCGCGCGCTCTGATGCACCAACACAGGCTGCACAACGGCTGGCACAAAAGAACCGACTGGCTGAGCTTGAAACAGCAGCGATAACAGCGCGCCATCATGTGTCACAAACCGAGACAGATTTACGTGTGGCTGAAACAGCGTTACGTGAAACTGTAGAGCATGAGCGGCAGTTGCGCGATCATTGGCGCCATGCTCAGCGCGAATTGGCGCAGGCGCGTGAGGCTTTGGCTGAGGCCGAGCGCGCTGCGGGGCAGCTATCAACCAGACGTGCCGCACTCAATGAAGCGCATACACGGCTCAATGACAGTTTGGAAGATGTAGCAATACAGCTTGAAGAAGCACAAATCCGTCTTAACGATTTGCCGGATCTTCAGGAACTTAACCTGCGCCTCACCTCGCTGACAACGCAGGTCATGGCTGACCGCGCCAATATGGCAGAGGCGCGGGCTGCCCATGATAATTTACGCCGTGATGCGGAAAACCGGATGCGGCGGCTGGAAATGATTGGTCATGAGCGTCAGAGCTGGCAGGCACGCTCAGACAATGCGCGCCGCCAGATTGCTGCTTTGACAGAACGCCGTGATGAAACCGGTGATGAAGCGGAAGAGCTGGCAGAAGCACCTGCTGATATTGAAGAGCGCCGCCGTGAATTGCTGAGTGCATTGTCGCAAGCCGATGCCAAGCGTAAAGAAACCTCAGATCGTTTGAGTGTGGCAGAGACCGAGCAGGCGAAACTCGATAAGCGCGCAACACTGGCTATTCAGGAACTGGCCTCTTCGCGAGAGGTGCGCGCGCGCGCGGAAGAGCGTTTGACGGCTGCAGAAGAGCGCCGCAAAGATACTGAGGCGCGTATTATTGAAGTGTTGAATTGCGCTCCGCATGAAGCCTTTCGCCATACAGGTCTGAGTGCAGATGATGTGATGCCGGATATGGATCAGACCGACCGCCAGCTCGACCGTTTGAAAATTGAGCGCGAGCGCCTTGGCGCGGTTAATTTGCGCGCCGAGGAAGAGCAGCGCGAATTGTCCGAGCGGCAGGATGCGATTATTACCGAGCGCGAAGATATTATTGAAGCGATCAAAAAGCTGCGCCAAGCCATTCAAAGCCTGAACAAAGAAGGGCGCGAGCGGCTTCTGGCGGCCTTTGATGTGGTCAATGAGCAGTTCCAGCGATTGTTTACGCATTTGTTTGGCGGCGGAACCGCAGAGTTGCAACTGATTGAATCGGAAGATCCGCTGGATGCGGGGCTAGAAATTCTGGCGCGGCCTCCGGGTAAAAAACCGCAAACCATGACTTTGCTATCCGGTGGTGAGCAGGCACTGACAGCCATGGCGCTGATTTTCGCGGTATTCTTGACCAATCCGGCACCGATTTGCGTGCTTGATGAGGTAGACGCACCACTCGATGACCACAATGTTGAACGCTATTGCAACCTGATGGATGAAATGGCAGCTTCGACCAAAACGCGCTTTGTGATTATCACGCATAATCCGATTACCATGGCGCGCATGGATCGCCTGTTCGGGGTTACAATGGCGGAGCAGGGCGTGAGCCAGCTGGTATCTGTTGATCTGCAAACTGCAGCTGCATTGCGAGAAGTTGTTTAAATATTAAGTTGATAAACACTTAGTTCGGCCATTATTGCCGCTGTAAATATGTTTTTTAATATCGCCTGAACCGCTGCAAGCGGTAGACAGACTACCTCAATACTGAAATATTTCCGAATATTAGCAATTGTTGAATCCAAATTTCAGACGGAATAAGGACCTGGCAATGAGTGGCGATCATAATCATGCGGATGTAAGCACAACGCCTATTCCAAGGCTCTGGCTTGCTTTAGGCCTGACAGGCAGTTTTATGATTGCCGAAATTATTGGTAGTTATGTTACCGGTAGTCTGGCGCTGTTATCCGATGCGATGCATATGGCAACCGATACTTTTGCGCTGGCTCTTGCCTTGATTGCGATTTATCTGGGACGACGTGCAGCAGATATTTTCCGTACCTACGGCTATTCCCGCTTTGAAATTCTGGCAGCAACAATCAATGCTGTTTTACTGCTGCTTGTTGCATTCTATATTCTGTATGAGGCTTATAAGCGCCTGTCCCAGCCAGCGGAAGTGCAGTCTGTTGGTATGCTGATCGTTGCTACATTGGGTCTGCTTGTTAATCTCATTTCTATGCGGCTTCTAAGCGGCAAAAAAGATGAAAGCCTGAATGTTAAAGGCGCTTATCTCGAGGTTTGGGCTGACATGCTGGGCTCTGTCGGCGTTATTGTCGGAGCCGTCATCATCTATTTCACGGCATGGCAATGGGTAGACTCGGTTATTGCGGTCGGTATCGGTTTTATGGTGTTTCCGCGCACATGGATATTGCTCAAGGAATGTATAAATATTCTGCTCGAAGGCGTTCCGGTCGGCATGGATATGCGTCAACTGGAACAGTCGCTCCTGGCCGTTGCCGGTGTTGTATCGGTGCATGATCTGCATGTCTGGTCGCTGACAAAAAGCCAGCATTCACTGACAGCGCATATTGTACTTAGCCCGGGGGCCGATGGCGAAATGGTACGGCGTGCTGTCGAAAAGCTGATGCAAGAGCAATATGACCTCCATCATACGACATTGCAGATGGAGGTTGAAAATTGTGCCCGTGCTGAGGATATACATTAATCAAGTGCTGCAGATAGTATCCTTCAGCTTATTATGTCTTGGGTGATAATTGTCAGGTGTAATTACTCACTCCACACGGCTAGCTCATTGCCTGACGGATCGGTGAAATGAAAGCGGCGGCCACCGGGAAAGCTGAAGATCGGTCTGATGATTGTACCGCCGGCTTTTTCAACATCAAGCAAAGACTGCTCAAGGTCTTCTGAATAAAGCACAGGCAGTGGCTTAGCATTTTTTGTTTCATCACCTTGATAAAAACCGCCATCCAGCCCTTCTGAATGGGCGGCATAATCCGGCCCGTAATCAATGAAGTTCCAGCCGAAGGCGCTTGCATAGAAATCTTTCACTTTGCTCAGATCAGAAATGCCGGCCGGCATTTCAAGATAGTCCAATTTTCCCGTTTTACGCATAGTGATCCTCAGGTGTTCGGTTGCAGGCAAAAAATTGTAATTTCATTATAAACCGCATCATTAAACACTCGGCACGAAATAAAATATGATTCTCTGACCTGTTTAGAAGCGCGGCTTGTGCAGTCTTGGTACAGTGCAAGCGTTGATAATATGCGGAAAACAATTCCGGCAAAATCGATTTAAACAAATTTACTGCAGTAACGTTGCTGATTGTTACCGTTTTTGTGCATTTTTCAGTGGTACACAATCGGCCTATCGCTTAAGCAGATTATGGTTTCTGGCCGATCTGGTTACAAAAAGGCCGGTCGAATACTTTGGCAATGACGGCATATGCATGATCACAGCCGTTATTGGCCTTTTTAAATATTGTTTGCTGTTCTGCAATATGTATTTGCAGCAGGCAATTAATGTGATCGGTTGAAAGATCATACCGCTGCCGTCATGGACGAAAGCGGGGCGGAGTATGATCAGGAGGACGGTAATGGTTAAGTGGGTTTATCACTTCGGTGACGGCAAGGCCGATGGCGCTGCAAGTGATCGTAATCTTCTGGGAGGCAAGGGTGCAAACCTTGCTGAAATGAGCAGTCTCGGATTGCCGGTGCCTCCGGGCTTTACCATTACCACTGATGTCTGCAGCTATTATTATGATAATGGCAATCAATATCCTGAAATCCTGAAAACGCAGGTTGCTGAAGCCCTGAAACATATTGCAGCGCTGACCGGTCGCCGCTTTGGCGATGCAGAACGTCCGTTGCTGGTATCAGTGCGTTCAGGTTCGCGTGCCTCAATGCCGGGCATGATGGACACAGTGCTCAATCTCGGATTGAATGATGCGACTGTGGCTGCCATCGGTGCTGAGGCCAATGACGAGCGCTTTGCCTATGACAGTTACCGCCGATTTATCCAGATGTATTCTGATGTGGTTCTTGGTGTTGATCATTCCTTTTTTGAAGAAATTCTCGATGATGCCAAAGCCAATCTTGGTCTCGAAGTTGATACCGATCTGACCGCAGCCGATTGGCGCGATGTGATTGATCAGTATAAAGCCAAAGTTGAAGAAGAGCTTGGCCAGCCATTTCCTCAAGATCCTGAAGCGCAGCTTTGGGGCGCGATTTCTGCCGTATTTTCTTCATGGATGAATGCGCGCGCGATTACCTATCGCCGGTTGCATAATATTCCTGAAAGCTGGGGCACGGCCGTTAACGTACAGGCCATGGTATTCGGCAATATGGGCGATACCTCGGCAACCGGTGTTGCATTCACACGTAATCCGTCGACCGGTGAGCGCAAGCTCTATGGTGAGTTTCTGGTCAATGCGCAGGGTGAAGATGTGGTGGCGGGTATTCGTACACCACAAAACATTACGGAAGAAGCGCGTATTGAAGCTGGCTCAGAGCGCCCATCGCTTGAAAATATCATGCCCGAGGCTTTCACTGAATTTCTGAAAATCGCAGACCAGCTTGAACAGCACTATCGCGATATGCAGGATCTGGAATTTACCATTGAGCGTGGCAAATTGTGGATGCTGCAAACCCGCTCTGGTAAACGTACTGCCAAGGCAGCCCTTAAAATGGCTGTGGAAATGGTTGAAGAGGGCCTGATCGGCAAGCATGAAGCGGTGAACCGCATTGATCCTGCATCGCTTGATCAACTGCTGCATCCGACCATTGATCCGAAAGCCGAGCGCCATGTTGTCGGCATCGGGCTTCCGGCTTCCCCCGGTGCTGCTACCGGTGAGATTGTGTTCTCGTCGGAAGATGCCGAGCAGCTTAAATCGGAAGGCCGCAAGGCTATTCTGGTACGTATTGAAACCAGCCCTGAAGATATTCACGGTATGCATGCGGCGGAGGGTATTCTGACCTCGCGCGGCGGTATGACCAGCCACGCGGCTGTGGTTGCCCGTGGCATGGGCAAGCCTTGCGTATCGGGTGCCGGATCGTTGCGTATTGATTATCGCAATGGCACGATGCTGACTGCTGGCGGCACCTTCAAAAAAGGTGACATTATTACCATTGACGGCGGCAGCGGGCAGGTGCTGAAAGGCACTGTGGCGATGCAGCAGCCGGAACTGTCGGGCGATTTCGGTCATCTCATGGTGTGGGCGGATGAAGCCCGCCGCATGAAAGTGCGTACCAATGCTGAAACCCCAAGTGATGCGCGTGCGGCGCGCTCGTTTGGTGCGGAAGGAATTGGTCTGTGCCGTACCGAGCATATGTTCTTTGAAGGCCCGCGTATTCTGGCTATGCGTGAGATGATCCTGTCTGCGGACGAAAAGGGCCGCCGTGTGGCGCTCGATAAGCTGTTGCCAATGCAGCGCGATGATTTCATCGAGCTATTTGAAATCATGCAAGGTCTGCCGGTAACAATCCGCTTGCTGGATCCGCCATTGCATGAGTTCCTGCCAAAAACCGAGGCAGAAATTGCTGAAGTGGCAGCAGTTATGGGCATTGATGCGGAAAAACTGCGTGAACGTGCCGAGAGCCTGCATGAGTTTAACCCGATGCTGGGTCATCGTGGTTGCCGCTTAGCAATTACCTATCCGGAAATTGCAGAAATGCAGACCCGTGCGATTATTGAAGCTGCCATTGCAGCGGCCAAGAAAACTGGCGAGGCGGTTATTCCTGAAATTATGGTGCCGCTGGTTGGTATCAAAGCCGAGTTGGATTTTGTCAAAGCCCGTATTGATAAAGTTGCAGCAGAAATCATCGCGGAGAGCGGTGTAAAAGTCGATTATATGGTGGGTACCATGATCGAGCTGCCACGCGCTGCACTGCGTGCCGGTGATCTGGCGCAGACTGCCGAGTTTTTCTCATTCGGCACCAATGATCTGACGCAAACCACATTTGGCGTATCGCGTGATGATGCCTCTTCCTTCCTGACACAATATCAGGCTTTGGGTATTATTGAGCAGGATCCGTTTGTGACGGTTGATTTTGATGGTGTTGGTGAGCTGGTGCAAATTGCAGCAGAACGTGGCCGCAAACAGCGTCCGGATATTAAGCTTGGCGTATGCGGTGAACATGGTGGCGATCCGGCTTCGATTGGTTTTTACGAAAATACCGGCCTTGATTACGTCTCTTGCTCGCCGTTCCGCGTGCCGATTGCACGCCTTGCCGCAGCGCAAGCGGCAATCGCCGCGAAAAAATAACCACGACCTTTATGCAGTAAGATATTAAAATAATGCGCCGGATGAAATATCCGGCGCATTTGCAATTTAAGCGGTTTTCAGAGCATAATTCTGTTGTTGGTACTTGGAGTTAGTGGACATGTCTTGCGTTAAAACCGCGTTATTCTCACTGGTTCTGACCGTGAGTTTCAATTCTGCAACTGTTCATGCGGCCGATGAGGCGCTGCTTTCCGGCAAGGTTTCACATCGTCATCTTATCGTAGAGCCGCAGCTTAATCTTGGCGATAAGTCTGCGGGTAAATCCTCCGGTCCGATACAAGTGGCGCTGACGCTTGATGCCTGCTCCGGTGATGTTGATTACCGTATTCTTGATGTTCTGGTGAAAGAGAAAGTGCCTGCAACTCTGTTTGTGACCGCACGATGGTTGCGCCGCAATCAGGCGGCCATTGAAATTTTAAAATCCCATCCGGAATTGTTCGAGATTGAAAATCATGGTGCTGAACATGTACCGGCCATCACGGAACTTAAAACCATGTATGGTATTCCGACAGCCGGAACCCCAAGCGCCATTGCCGCCGAAGTTAAAGGTGGTGCTGATAAAATTCGTGAAATATTCGGCTTTCAACCGCAGTGGTATCGCGATGCGACAGCCCGATATTCAACCGATGCTGTGCGCCAGATTGAAGGTATGGGCTATAAAATAGCCGGCTATTCGCTCAATGGTGATCGTGGCGCATCATTACCTGCCGCAACCGTTGCACGACGTATTACTGCGGCAAAAGATGGTGATGTGATTATTTCGCATATTAATCAGCCGAAGCGCGTATCCGGAGCCGGTGTGGCAGAGGGAATAATCGCGCTGAAGAAAAAAGGTGTAAAATTTCGCCTGCTGAAAGATATGGAAACGCGTGCGGCACCCAATGTGGTGGGCGATGATCATCCTGCAGCAAAACTGACACCATAGGCCAGTCCGGGATGTTTTTGATCAGGGCGTATTTTTGAGTTTGCCCATCACCGCAGCATAATTACGGCCCAGGCTTTCAAATAACGCATTATTACCGGTAAGCGGGGCGTGAGAAAGTGTCAGCCCGTCATTAAGCAGTGTAACAAACACGACCTGATCCTGCTGTGCGGCTGGCACCAGAATGGCGCCGATACGCTGGGCAGCAGTCGTATCCAGAGCCGGCATATTAAACAGCACTTCACCACCGACAATATCGGCCGCTTTTGCAAGCGATAAATCAAAACCGTCAGTTAAAACATCTTGCGCGCCGAGTGCAAACTCAACTTCAACAGCTTCTAAAGATGCACTCTCGTCCGATGCAATTACTGTATTTTCTGTGGTCGAGGAGGACTCATGCCCCATAAATGCAAACTTTCCGGAAGTTATTATAATCATTCTACGCAACTGTATGTGAGCAGTTGCGCAATATTTTCAATCTCATTTTAGTGATTTGTTTTAATAACATGATAAATAAAAATAATTGTTGTTTATATCACGTTAATCACAGGTCTTTGGAGACGTCTTCCAAAAAGCTGATTTTTATGGGTAGAAAAATGTAAAAATCATAAAAAGGCAGAGCGTTAATGTGAACGGAAAAAGTGAGAACCGAGAGCGTTTATAGTTTCGTGTTACGCTCTGTTTGCATTCGGAGCTTTTGAAATGACAATAAATGTTTTACCTTTGTTTTCTGCTCCGCTTTTTACAACTTTCTTTCATATGTTATTTTTTTAATTCAGCTGGTGCGATGCGGTATGGTTGAAAATTATTACATTCAACGCAAAGTAAGTCGTCGGTTTTCGCGATCGGCACATTATGCCCCTTATTGCGCTGCGGTTGGTTTTGTTGCGCTCGCGGGCGGTCTTATCGCGCATCGTCTCGCTTTGATCGAACAGCCGGAACTGGTGTTTTTAGTGGCACTGGCAGTGTTTTTTGCGGGTTTGGCTTTATTGTTGGCCGCTAAAACTTTTTACAATCTGTGGCGCAGCGGGGATGCCGGTGGCAAGCGGGCTTTGCGGGCCTGTTTCATTGCGCTGGCAACACTGGTTGCACCTGCATTGCTGGTCGGCCAAATCGCGGCAACACCGCGTATCCATGATATTTCTACTGACCTTGAAACGCCTGTGCAGTTTAATACCGTGATGGAAAATCAACAGGATATAGCCTCAGGCAGCGCGTCTAATACGGGTGTCAGGCTGTTGCAGAGTTTCGGGCTTAATGATTTGCTCAGAGATTTGGTTGCGCATAATAGCCTGGCTGTGAATGATATGCCGGACATGCTGCAGCAATTATCGGCCTATCCTGAGATCAGTGGGCGCCAATATGACAGCGCGCAGGATCATGTCTTAAAGGCCGTGCTGAAAGTTTTCAAGGATCAGGGGTTGGATGCCACAGGTATTGCAGGTATTGCAGGTCAGGATATGGATGTGAGCGTGGAGGCTGCAGCCAAAACATGGGTGCTCGGTCTGCGCAGTGATCTGGTGGTACGCTTACGGGATGAGGCAGAGCAGACCACCGTTGATATGCGCGCGGTATCGCGCTACGGGCGCTATGATCTGGGTATTAATGCCGAACTGATTGATACGTTTTTCAATGCACTAGATCTTGAAATGCGCAATGCTGTGCCGGATGCCCCCGAAACCTGAGTGATTAGAGTATTCACGATCAAGTTGAATCAACTTGATTGGTATGACAATGCAATAAATCTAGAAACTAGAGCGAGCGCTGCGATCCAAGCTGAGCGTTTGCCGCTCTAGGCTTCAGGCCGGATAAAATGTGCCATCCGGTAACGGGTCGCCGTCTGTTATCACCAAGCCTCGTGAAACCAGATTTTCCAGATGGGCAAACACCGAGAGACCTGCTGCTCCGTGCATGCGCTTATCGGTTTCGCGGTAAATCACTGCTACCATTTGCGGAATGGTTGTATCACCCTGCATGACACGCTCGAGTACCGCCCGCTCGCGCATTTTGCGATGGGTACGCAAGCCACGCAAAAAACGGTGTGGTTTGCTGATAGGCGCACCGTGCCCCGGCAAATACAGCTCATCTTTGCGCTTTAGTAGTTTTTCAAGCGAGTCCATATACGCGCGCATTGAGCCATCCGGCGGTGCCACAATGGTTGTAGCCCATGCCATAACATGGTCGGCAGAAAATAATATGCCGCGCCCGTTCAAAGCAAAACAGGCATGATTGGCGGTGTGCCCCGGCGTGTGAATAACTTCCACCCCCCAATCATCAGTACCATCCGGCGAGATAAAAACCGCTCCGTCTTCAGCGCAGATATCCGGCATGAAATCAAAATCCGAACTGTCGTCAAATGCATTAATTTCACCGCTAAACAGGGTGCGCGCTGCTTTATGCGCGCCTTGTGCCACAGTAATAGCGCCGGTTTCCGCTTTCAGCCTTGCTGCCAGCGGCGAGTGATCGCGATGTGTATGGCTGACAAAAATATGGCTAACAGGCCGGCCAGCAATCACGCGCATCAGTGCCTCAAAATGCGCCGCGTCTTCAGGCCCCGGATCAACCACTGCAAGTTTGCTGGTGCCGATAATATAGCTATTGGTACCAAAACCCGTAAAAGCACTGGGATTATTCACTGTGACCCGCACAATATCCGTTGCAACTGCAACCGCCTCACCATAGGCGGGATCAAATTGCGTCTCAAATTTTAGTGCCATGAAGTATGCTTTCGGAATTTCAAATAGAGATAACGGGCAAGAATATCGGACAGGAATATCGGGCAACTGGCAGATAATATAAACCGCTTTATAGCGGATTTTCTGTTTGCTGTCCTGTGCCATAAAGCTACGACGAAGCAATGGAATAGAGTTTGATACAAAAAATCTACAGATTGTCGACAATTTGCCGTTGACAATGGTCTGGTTGTTGACTCAATTCAGATAAAGAATTGGGGAGCGTAGCATGCAAAAATGTGGTGATCGGGAATTTATTGGTTATGGCCGTCATACGCCGGATCCGCGCTGGCCGGATGGCGCGCAGATCGCAGTACAATTTGTAGTCAATTATGAAGAAGGTGGCGAAAGCTGTATTCTTGACGGTGATGCCGGCTCTGAGAGCCTGTTATCTGAAATTGTGGGCGCACAAAGCTGGCCGCAGCAACGCAACCAAAATATGGAATCGATCTATGAATATGGTGCACGAGCCGGTTTCTGGCGGTTGTGGCGCATGTTTACCAAGCGCAATATGGACGTCACGGTTTATGGTGTAACCAAAGCCATGGAGCGCAATCCTGAAGCGGTTGCAGCTATGAAAGAGGCGGGCTGGGAAATTGCCAGCCACGGCCTGCGCTGGCTTGAATATAAAGATTATAGCGAAGAGCAGGAGCGCCAGCACATTCAGGAAGCTGTGCGTTTGCACACGGCGCTGACCGGCGAGCGGCCTTATGGTATTTATCAGGGTAAACCTTCAGACAATACGCTGCGCTTGGTAATGGAAGAGGGCGGTTTTCTTTACTCAGCGGATTCTTATGCTGATGAACTGCCATTCTGGATTGAGGGCGCTAGCGGTCCTCATCTCATTGTGCCTTATACGCTGGATGCCAATGATATGCGTTTTGCCACGCCGCAGGGCTTTAATGCCGGTGACCAGTTCTACAATTATCTCAAAGACACATTTGATGTGCTCTATCGTGAGGGCGCCGAAGGCGCACCGAAAATGATGTCTGTGGGCTTACATTGCCGTATTGTTGGCCGCCCCGGGCGGGCGGCGGCACTGGAGCGCTTTCTCGATTATGTTCAGTCGCATGATAAAGTGTGGGTGGCTAAACGTATTGATATTGCCCGCCATTGGCATGCCCATCATAAGCCTGCACAAAATAGCAAGGGAGCCTGATCATGGAGCTGGTTTCTTTATCCGTACAAAGGCTGACATCTGAGGCTTTTGCACCTTTTGGTGATGTGATCGAGACGGGTTTGGGTGAGATAAAACACATCAACTGGAATATAACAGAGCGCCATCATGCTTTAGCCAGCACCGATATGATTGGTGATGATGCCCTCGTTTTGATCAATATTTTCCGCAGCCAGCCTTGGCAATTGCCGATCACCATTAAAATGCTGGAGCGGCATCCGCTTGGCTCGCAAGCGTTTATGCCGTTGAACAATCGCGATTACTTTGTCGTTGTGGCTGAGGATCGCGATGGGCAACCGCAAACACCGGTGGCCTTTCTCGCACGTGGTAATCAGGGTGTGAACTATCACCGCAATGTCTGGCATCATCCGCTGCTGGCGCAGCATGACGTGTCGGATTTTCTGGTGGTGGATCGCGGCGGCGCGGGCAATAATCTGGAAGAACATTATTATCCGGAGTATAATTTTATCATCAGTGATTCAAAAATTTGACCATGTGGTCAGACTGCATAAATCCGGTTGTTTAAAAGCGGCATTAATCTTGCCTGAAATGTCGCTTTAAGGCTGCGACTTATTAAATTACCACCTTTTATTTTATCGGGACTTGACGGTCATTCAGAGGCGTAACAATCTGCTGCTATGACACAGATGATCCGTTTTTTTCTGAATGGTCACCGGCAGGATGTTCAGATCCGGCCAGATACAACGGTTCTGGAGTGGTTGCGTGGGGAGGCGCGGCTCAAGGGAACGAAGGAGGGCTGTGCTGAGGGCGATTGCGGGGCGTGTTCCGTTCTGATCGGCACAGAAAATGCAGACAATACGCAGGCTGAAACTGCGGAAAATCAAACAACAATCCTAGGGGCGGGCGGAGCCATTCGCTATCGCGCAGTTAATAGTTGCATCCTGAGTATGGGGCAGATTGACGGCAAGGCTCTGGTGACTGTTGAAGGGCTTAAAACCAAACAGCTGCATCCTGTGCAGGCGGCGATGGCTGAAAACGGCTCGTCGCAATGCGGCTTTTGCACGCCCGGCATTGTGATGTCGCTGAGTGGTTTGGCAGCCGATTGTGAGCGCAATCATACAACAGCTGATGATCAGCTGATTCACGATACACTTGCCGGTAATCTCTGCCGCTGCACAGGCTACCGCCCGATCGTTGAGGCCGCGCGCAAAGTGATTGCGCAAGGCGGAGCGGTGATCAAAGGGCCGGCCGCCGGTGCATTGCAAGCCATTGCCGCGCAACCGCTGCTCGAAGGACATGGCGCCAGTTATCGCCAGCCTGCAACACTGCGCGCATTGCTGGAATTGCGCGAGCAATATCCGAAGGCCGTTTTGCTGGCAGGCGGCACCGATCTTGGTGTGGCGCTGGCAGATTATCACGTCGATTGGGATATGGTGATCTCCACCGCACATGTGCAGGAACTGCGCATGATCCACGAGGATGCAACGGGTTTCCATTTCGGCGCCGCGGTTACATGGTCTGAAGTGCTGCAAGCGATCGGCAATCAGTTTCCGTCTTTAACCGTTTTGCTGCGCCGTTTCGGTTCGGTGCAAATCCGCAATCAGGGAACCATCGGTGGCAATATTGGTACAGCCAGCCCGATCGGTGATGGGCCTCCGGCTTTGATAGGGCTTGGTGCGATCATCGAGCTGGCATCGTTGCGCGGTAATCGGTTTTTGCCGCTGGAAGATTTCTTTCTGGATTATCGCAAAACCGAGTTGCAGCCTGATGAAGTGATTGCGTCACTCTTCATTCCCAAACTTGCAACCAATGAGAATTACCGCGTTTATAAAGTTTCCAAGCGCTATGATCAGGATATTTCCTCAGTCTGCGGTGCGTTTCGTATCACATTACAAGATGGCGTGGTGAATGATGCCCGTATCGCCTTTGGCGGTATGGCCGCTATTCCGGTACGGGTTTATAGCGCTGAGAGGGATTTGGTCGGTAAGGCTTTTGATGAAGAGGCAGCACAAGCCTGTGCTCTATCAATTGCTGCTGTGCTGACGCCTTTGAGCGACTGGCGCGGCAGTGCCGAATACCGGCTATTGGTAGCGCAAAATCTAGTGGAGCGTTTCCGCCATGATCTGGCAGGCAATGTGGTGGAGGTTATGGCGCTGTGATTCAATTAAACCAACCCTTTCCAACGCCTGATGCTGCGCTCAATAAAGTTGAGCGCAGCATTGTCGGCCATGGTGTATTGCATGATTCCGCGAGCCGCCATGTGGCCGGTTCTGCGACATATATTGATGATATGCCGGAATTGCCGGATACGTTGCATGCGGCATTCATTCTTTCACCAGTTGCTCATGGCAGGCTCAAATCTATGGATGCGAGCATAGCGCTGGCACAGGCCGGCGTGGTGGGTATCTGGGGCGTTAAGGATATTCCGGGCATCAATGATGTGTCACCGGGTATGCCGGGTGAGCCATTATTTACCGATGATTTGCTCGACCATCAGGGGCGTGTCATTGCGGTGATTGCGGCAACCAGTTTTGAAGCAGCCTATAAAGCCGCCAAGCTGGTGAAGCTCGATATTGAGGAGCTGCCACCGGTTCTGGATGTGGAAGAAGCACATGCTTTGAAAAGCTATGTTATCCCACAGCAAGTGGTGCAACAGGGCGATGCCAAGGCGGCATTGGCGGCCTCCGAGCATAGATTTTCAGGCCGGCTATCGATGGGCGGGCAGGATCATTTTTACCTTGAAACCCATATTGCCTATGCAATTCCGGGTGAGAACTGGCCGCATGAAAATGGCGATATGCTGGTTCACTCCTCTACACAGCATCCGAGCGAAGTGCAGCACCATGTGGCGCATGTGCTGGGTCTGCATGCGCATGCGGTGGAGTGTCAGGTACGGCGGATGGGCGGCGGCTTTGGCGGTAAGGAAAGTCAGGCGACGATTATTGCCTGCGCTGCGGCGCTGGTTTCAGCTAAAACCGGACGCCCTTGTAAAATGCGGTTGAAGCGTCGTGATGATATGATTGCCACCGGCAAGCGCCATGATTTTGTGGTGCATTGGCAGGCGGGCACAGATAGTCGCGGGCGCATTAAAGGGCTGGATATCGAGTTTTTGGCACGTGCCGGTAACCTGCCGGATCTGACCGGGCCTGTGATTGCACGTGCATTGACCCATGCCGATAATTCTTACTTCATTGAAAATGCACATTTCATTGGCCATGCCTGCAAAACCAATACGGTATCCAACACCGCATTTCGCGGTTTTGGCGGGCCACAGGGTATTATCGCCATTGAGGCGATTGTTGATACCATTGCCCGTGAGTTAAAGCTCGACCCGAACCATGTGCGAGAAGTTAATTATTACGGTGATGATACGGGTGATGAAACACCTTATGGCCAGAAGGTTGAAGACAATTGCCTGCTAAAGGTAACAGAAGCACTTTTGGCCAGCAGCGAATGGAAAAAACGCCGCGAAGAGATTGATGATTATAACGCGACCAAACCACTGATCCGTCGCGGTCTGGCCATGATGCCGGTTAAATTTGGTATTTCTTTCAATCTCACTGCGCTCAATCAGGCTGGTGCGCTGGTGCATGTTTATCAGGATGGTTCCGTGTTTTTGAACCATGGTGGTACTGAAATGGGGCAGGGGCTGTTTGTTAAGGTCGCGCAAGTTGTAGCCGAAGTGTTCCAGATTGATTTAGATTTGGTACGCATTTCTGCAACTGCCACCGGCAAAGTACCGAATACCTCAGCCACTGCTGCCTCAACCGGCTCGGATTTGAATGGTATGGCGGCTTTTAAAGCGGCAACAGCGATTAAAGGCCGGATGCAGAAAGTGGCGGCAGAGCATTACGGTGTTGAGGAAGAGCAGATCATCTTCCGGGGCAGCCGGATTTATGCGGGCAATGAATCGATGTCTTTTGGCGAACTTGCCAAAATGACATGGTTTAAACGTGTGCAACTTTCTGAGGCAGCACATTATGCGACACCAAAAATCCATTGGGACGGCAAGACCATGCGCGGTCGCCCGTTCTTTTACTTTACCTATGGCGCAGCTGTCGCTGAAGTTGCGGTGGATACGCTAACCGGAGAAACCCGTTGCTTGCGGGCTGATATCTTGCAGGATGTCGGCTTTCCGCTCAATCCGGCCATTGATTTAGGCCAGATTGAAGGCGCTTTTGTGCAAGGTATGGGTTGGGTAACCTGTGAGGAGCTGTGGTGGGATAAAGCCGGTCGGCTGCGTACCGCAGGGCCTTCAACCTATAAAATTCCGGGATCGAGGGATGTTCCGGAAATCTTTAATGTTCGAATTCTTGAAGATGCGCCGAACCGTGAAGAGACGGTGTTTCGATCCAAAGCCATTGGTGAACCGCCATTAATGCTGGGTATATCGGTGTGGCTGGCGATCCGTGATGCAATCGCCTCGCTTGCTGATCACCAGTTTTCACCGGAACTGGATGCACCGGCAACACCTGAAACTGTGATGAAATCGATCATCAGCCTCAGGCAGCGCCAGCAGCAAATGTCGGATCAAATGACTGAAAACGAGAAAACCTGATATGAATTTGCAGAAACTGAATATAATGCCGGAGGCTGAATTTGTCTCCGTTTTGGGTGGGATATTCGAACATTCGTCTTGGGTTGCGCAAGCCGCTGTACATAAGAGGGCTTTTGCAACTGTGGGGGCTTTGCATCAAGCGATGGTACAAGCAGTTGATGCTGCGCATCGCGATCAGCAACTGAGCCTGATCCGAGCGCATCCTGATCTGGCAGGTAAGGCAGCAAGGGCTGGTAATCTCACTGATGCATCAACCAGCGAGCAAAAAACCGCGGGGCTGGATCAGTTGACGGAAGCCGAGTTCACGCGTTTTCATCAGCTGAATGATGCCTATAAGCAGCGTTTTTCTTTTCCGTTCATTCTGGCTGTGCGTGGCTTTGGTGGCAAAACGCATGACAAATATTCTATTCTTGAGGCATTTGAATTACGCCTGAAAAACACGCCGGATCAGGAGATTGCAGAGGCACTGCGGCAGATTGCGCGTATCGCCGAGCTGCGTTTGGGGGATATGTTAAAGCAATAAAGTGTTTGCGTAAGATGTATTTTGACCTTTGAAAGGCTTCAATCATGGCAAAACTCTCAACCCATGTGCTTGATACTGCGAATGGCAAACCGGCTGCCGCTATGCGTCTCGAGCTGTACCGGGTTAAAGGCAGCGGTGAACTGGAGCTGATAAAACGCACCATTACCAATCTCGATGGTCGTACCGATGAGCCCTTGTTATCAAAGGGAAATATGCGCAGTGGCACCTATGAAATCCAGTTTCATGTGGCGGAGTATTTTGATTCTGTAGGTTCCGATATGGCCAAGCCGCCTTTTCTTGATCTGATACCGATCCGCTTTGCGATTGCAGATGAGGCAGGTAGTTATCATGTGCCGCTTCTGGTTAGTCCTTGGGCCTATTCTACCTATCGCGGCAGTTAATCTATCCCCCCATTTTGGTGTGGCCATAAACTCCCTGTCATTCACGTCAATGACAAGGAAACTAAAATATGGAAACCACCCCCAATCTCAAAATGCCTTACATATTGCCTAGTCAGGCACAAAAGCATGTGACCCATAACGAGGCGCTGCGTTATCTTGATGCGGTCTTGCATTTGTCGGTTCTCAGCAGGCAGCAGGCGATGCCGCCTGAGGCACCGGCAGAGGGTAGTCGTTATCTAGTATCAGCCGGTTCCGGTGATCTATGGAGTGGACATGAGGGAGAGTTGGCCGCCTTTATGGATGGCGAATGGTTCTTTTTTACGCCCATTC
This sequence comes from Pseudochrobactrum mosebachae, assembly GCF_048914685.1. Lineage (GTDB taxonomy): Bacteria > Pseudomonadota > Alphaproteobacteria > Rhizobiales > Rhizobiaceae > Pseudochrobactrum. The sequence continues at coordinate 797,162 of NZ_CP128408.1, read as the reverse complement.
AGGGCTGGATCATGCATGTTGCAGATGAAAGCGCAGTGCTGATTTTTAACGGCTCTCAATGGCAGTCTTTATTTAATCCGCAATCAATGGTCGGCGTTAATACGGCTGCAGATAGCGCTAACCGGCTTGCAGTTGCCTCAGATGCGGTTTTACTCACCCATAATGGTGCCGGACATCAGCTTAAAATCAATAAAAACCAGAGCGACAATACCGCATCACTATTGTTCCAAAGCGGCTGGACCGGCTTTGCTGAAATGGGGCTGGTGGGTGAAAATCACTTCAGCATAAAAGTGTCTGATGATGCTGGTCAATGGCGGCAAGCGCTGCGGATTGATCGTGCGAGCGGCAATATTGCCATTGGCTCAATATGGCCGACAGCCCCTCTACATGTCGATGGCGCGATCCGTTTTGCAAACTACACACCAAGCAATCTGCCATCGGCAGCACAGCATGGAGCTGGGACGCTTGTTAGTGTGGGCGTAAACGGAAAACTTGCTTATTCAAATGGCATAGGCTGGTTGTGGGTACGTGATGATACGCCGGTTAATCCGTGACGTAGAACTGTCAGGTTTTTTTGAAGGGGTTTACTCATAAATTCGCAAAATAACATTCAGCATTTTATGAGATAAAGCATTTGCTTTATTACTTTATAATTGATAAATAATATTTATTTACAAGAGCATAATATTTGACACTTTACGTGAGGTTGCCGCTTTTCGTGTCCTGAGAATGGAACGGCTTGTCTGATAAACAAAGTGAGATTTCAACCGCATGAAACTTTACGACTTCTCAAGTCGGCTTGCGCAGCTTCCTCGTTTTACAAAACAACTTATAACACTCGGTGTCGATGTTGTTATGCTGCTTTTGGGTGTCTATTTCGCCTATGTTTTGCGGTATGGCTTTCTGTTCATTCCCAATTCCAAGCAGATCATACTGATGCTTGTTGCGCCGCTTGTCGCTGTGCCGGTTTTTATCCGTTATGGTCTTTATCGTTCAGTTATCCGCTATCTGCCTGAAAAGGCTATTTGGTCAATTTTTCAGGCAACCGCAGTGGCCGCTTTGCTGTGGGTTGCCGTTGCTTTTCTCACAGAAATGACCGGCGGCACCGGTGTACCAAGATCAGTGCCGCTGATTTATTGGCTTTTAATCACTATCCTGGTGTCGGCATCGCGTTTTGGCGCAAAATTTCTGCTGCACAATAGTTCGGCCAGAGTTAAGCGTGAAGTTGCTCTTATTATTGGCACAGGCGAAGCTGCGCAACAATTGGCTGCGGCGTTGCGTGTCCACCGCGATACTTACGTAGCAGGATTTATTGATCGCGATGTTTCCCTGCAAGGGATGGATATTGCCGGAACGCGGGTTTATCCGCCAACAGATATTGCCCAGTTGATTAGCAATTACGGCGCTTGTCAGGTTGTTATTTCTGATCCGTTTATGAGCGATGATGAGCGCAAAACTTATATTAGTATTTTAGGTCGCTTAAAGATAAGAACCAGTATTCTGCCGCCAATTGCCGATCTTTCGCGTGGCAAATATCTGGTTGGTGCGCTGCGTAAGATTGAAATTGATGATTTGCTGGGGCGCTCACCGGTGCCGCCTGATGAAGCTATGCTGCAGTCGATGATTGAGGGGCGCTCGATTCTGGTAACCGGTGCGGGCGGTTCTATCGGTAGTGAATTATGCCGGACAATTGTAAACTGGAAACCACGAAAATTGGTTTTGTTTGAGGTGAGTGAATTCGCTCTCTATCAGCTGGAACGTAAACTTAAAGCCATTACGCAATGTGAAATCATACCGGTTCTGGGCTCCGTTATCCGTCAGGAACTTGTTGAGAATGTTATCACCGAGCATGGTATTGATACGATTTATCATTGTGCTGCCTATAAGCATGTGCCGCTTGTGGAGGAAAACCCGCTTGAGGGTATCCTCAATAATGTGATGGGCTCACTGGCTGTGGCAGAGGCGGCTTTTAACCAGCATGTTGAGCGCTTTACGTTGATCTCTTCGGATAAAGCGGTGCGTCCGACCAATGTGATGGGTGCCACCAAGCGTTGGGCAGAATTCGTGATCCGTCATTATGGCGATCTGGCGGAAAAGGCAGGCTCTACTCAATCGTTCTCATCTGTGCGTTTTGGTAATGTGCTGGGATCGAACGGCTCTGTAGTGCCGTTGTTTCGTGAGCAAATTGCTGCTGGCGGGCCGGTAACTCTGACCGATGAGAATATGACCCGTTATTTCATGTCAATCCGTGAGGCAGCAGAGCTGATTATTCAGGCGGGTGCGGTTACCAAAAGCGGTGATACTGCGCTGCTTGAAATGGGTAATCCTGTGAAAATCAGAGATCTGGCTGAGAATATGATTCTGCTTGCAGGGCTTTCTGTGCGGGATGTACAAAATCCTGAGGGCGATATTGCTATTTGTGTCACGGGTATCCGTGAGGGCGAAAAGATGTATGAGGAATTATTTTACGATCCTGATAAAGCATTGCATACACGCCATCCTAAAATTCTTTGTGCACAAAAAAGCGGGACAAGAGCAGATCAAATTCCGCAGCGATTATTGCAGATGCAGCAGTTAATTGCCGCCAATGATGCAGAAGGCGCGCGTGCATTATTATTCGACTATATTCAGGAATAATTGCGCGTCATCGCTCTTGAATAGGCTGTGTTTACCTGACGGCCTGTGCTTATCATCTATGACGAAAATGCCGTATCAAAAGGCCGGTGAGAGCGCTTGCAAGAGCCATCCCGATCAGCTGGCCGGCCACTGTGCCGGATAAGATCACCAGCGCTGTAATGGTGCCTAAGCAGACATTCAGCAATGCAATATATCCGGTGACATAATAAACTGATTTTCCCGAGCGCTTGGCAATCTGGTAGGCATGCGCAGAATGTGCCTGCAGAATATTCTCACCTTTACGCAGGCGTAGAAGTATGGTGCTGCTTGAATCTGCGATATAATAGAGCGGCAAAATAAGCGCAGGGATAATGGCAGCATTCCGTGCAAAAAGCAGGAACGCAACACCTGCAATCAAGCCAAGTGGCAAGCTGCCTGAATCTCCGAGAAATATTAAAGCTGGCGGACGATTGAAAACTGCAAATCCTGCAACCGCACCACTTGCAGCAAAGGCAAGTACAGCAAGTGCAGGGTCTTGTAACAGGCAGGCAGAAACTAGGCCTAATAAGAAGAGCGGAATACCCAAGCCGCTGGCAGTGAGCCAGTCGAGCCCATCCATAAAATTGGTCACATTTATGCTGCCTAAAAGTGCAACACATAAGAGCATAGCCTCCAGCCAGTATGGCAGCAATTGCGGCAATAGCCTAAAATTTTCTCCCAAGCCATAAATGGCAATTATTGACGCTAAAACCTGTACTGGTAAGCGTGCACGTACTGAGAGTTCTTTTCTGTCGTCTATGTAGCCGGCAACCCAAACCAGTAAAGCGGCTATGCTCAGGCTGATACCTAATCTGGCAGGGATCATTCCTGTCATGGTTACAATCAGGAGCGCGCAGACACATACCGGTATGCATGCGAGCCCACCAATCTGGCGAGCAGGTGTGGTGTGGTTGGAACGTGCATTGAATCCGGCGGAGAGGAAGGAAGCGGGTAGGGTGTATTTTAAGGTCAACAGCAAGATAGCGGACGCGACAAGGCAGAAAATAAATGTCAGCAAATATGACAGCAAAGCATGCCGCTCCTTATGTATGCAGTCTAGAGAAGGTAACGATCAGGGTGGGTCTCAGCGCTCGCTCTAGATTTTAGCTTTTTCGCATTGTCATAGCTATCAAGCTGATTCAACTTGATAGTGAAATGCTCTAACTCACAGAGATAGCAGTTTTACTGTGCTGGCAAAACAGTTTAGAACGTAAAATATGCGCTTCGCGGCGCTGTATATGATTGCTGCAAGCTGTGTTTTAAGTGTTTGGATCAATATGATGTTTTTAAGTGCAAAAAACTGGCAGTAGTGGATTGCACAATGAATTTCTTGCGGCTATAAGCCGGATCATCCGCAACGGAATCTTTCCGTGTTTTGTTTTGGGGCGTAGCCAAGCGGTAAGGCACCGGTTTTTGGTACCGGCATCCCTGGTTCGAATCCAGGCGCCCCAGCCAATTTTATTTTTCCAATAAATAAATTGCTTAGTTAATATTAGAAAATGCTAAGTGTTACAGCGCTGTGGATGATACACATGGCATATTGGGGATGATTCACAGATATGTGAAAAAACTATAAGTTGATCTTCACAAGTGGATAATTAATGTCTCGTATGCCTAAACGCTTCAAATGATTTATGATGCGAATGGCAATTCCGATTTTGAATTGCGCGTGCTCTATCACCAGGACGGAGAGTTTGCTACCAAACATACCTCAACTAGGGGGGGCAGGCGACGGTTGGGATCGACGCGTTCTTATCCTGTGTCATGCCGCATTCTTTCTTAGATAAGCACGCATCACGGCTATGCCCACTTCAATATTAGAGCGACCAAAGCCAATACGAAACCGGTTATCCGGCGTTGGGTTTAGCTCTGAACGGTAAATACTGGCAGGTAATAAGAGTACGCCAACTTCTTCAACAAGTTTTTGCGTGAAAGTCTCCACTCCCTCAGCACCCTTGTATTTTGGATAGCCGATACAGCCGCCATCAGGCCTGTACCATTCAAACAAATCCGCGAACTCACCGAAAAACTCATCAAGGTGATTTAAGTTGTTGGCAATCAGTGCATTGTTACGGGCAAGGATTAAATCTGAATTCTGCAAAGCTATTTTGGTAAGACTTTCACTCGGTGCCGAGTTGCAAATGGAAATATAATGTTTCATGCGTTCCATTTGGGAAATAACGGCACTATCCTGACAGGCAATCCAGCCGATACGCAGACCCGGCAAGCCGAGTGCCTTTGAGGTAACGGCCACAGACAGGCCTTTTTCATATACTTCGGCAACTGCTGGCAACTTCTGGCTTTGATTAGAGTTCAGACCGCGATAAACTTCATCACTGAATAGCCAGATTCCATGCTCACGGCACAATTCTATTAAAGCGTCAAAACGATCTTTTTCCAGAATTTTTCCTGTTGGATTATGTGGAAAATTGATGGATATCAGTTTGGTGTTCGGTCGAATTTCAGAGCGCAAGCGGTCAATATCCAGCGACCAATGATCGTTCGCGTCAAGAGCGACACCCGTTACTTCACAAATGCTAAGTGGGATCGTTTCTGCTGATTGATAATTTGGTGTTATGATAATTGCATGATCATCTTTACTCAGAAGAACATGCATGGCGATATAAATACCTTCAGCTGCTCCTGCAAAACACAAAATGTCTTTCGCATTCAAGCCGGAATATAGATGAGCTATGATCTGGCGTAGCTCCGGATCACCAAATGTCTGCGTATAACCCAACCAGAGATTATGGAAATCATCACGCTGTTTATCAGTACCCAGCTGCAACAAATCTGCAAGAGACATGCTTTCCGCATCAGATGCTGTCATATGATATTTTGCAGTAAACTCCCATTTCGAGAGATAGGTCTCTAGATTAAAGTCGGGTAAAGCAGGCATTATTTGTCCTTGCAAAATGTTTGTTATGAAAATTAACGAACCGTTCAAAGCAGAGTTTTGCAGTCTATATTCAATCGTTTCTGGAGCTTTCTCAAAAAAATTGCAAAATTTAGATGGCTTGTCAATTTGTTACAAAACATACAGTCATTATTGTTTTGTCTTAAAAGCCTGTCGAGATACAATGAACTCAATTGAAAAACGTTGATAATTATTGGCGGCGCAACATTATGAAATGTTAAGTACAGCAATGCCTTGTTATTGGGCGTAATCACTATAATTATGGTATAGGTATTTATCCTATACTGCTTGCCTCATCTGAATTTATAGTGATTTAATGTTACGAAGTTCTGTCAGGACCATTACATTTAAGCGTATCTATTGACCTTAGTTATGATTCCAAAGGCCAGTATCGAGCGAAAATTTCTGCCTGGCTCGTCACACCAAGTTTTTCGTAAAGATTTCGTCGGTGTACTTTTACTGTTTCAGGTGAGATACCAAGATGGGCGGCTATACCCTTCGTGCTTTGTCCTGAGAGCAGTAGCAATGCTGTCTCGATTTCCCGTTCAGTCAAGTTCGGGCTGGTTATCTCTCGCAACTTGGCTTCGATATTAGAGCGACTATATTGCTTTTCAGGCATCTGAATGTCGCTCAGCGTAGCGCGCGTTGCAAGTTTTAATAATGGTAATAACCACGCGCTCATCAGGACAAGCAAGCCATATTCATCATTGGAGAAATGTCGTTTTGCACCTAGCGATAAGGAAAGAACGCCATGCTTGTCGCTGCCATGCACATATGGCGTTAGCAGCTGGATCTCATCTTCGGTGACATTACTACGAAAATAATTCCAGAAATATTCTGAAACGCGAAAATCTGGCAGGGCTATTTCGTCCAAGCGATAGACCCCCAGCGCTGCGTTTCGCTGTGAAAACTGGTAAAACGGGTCATCCACATAAAATTTCCGGATATATTTACCAAATAATTCATCTTCAATATTTGTCGTGTCGCCTTCATGGACAAGTAATGGCGGATCGTCCTGCTGGAAGATCATGACGACCCATGAATCAAAACATATGTGTTCACGCAAGAATGCCGCAAAGGCTGGCCAAAACTCCTCCCCGTCAACCTTCTCAATAAGGTGGCCCAGACGTCGATGGAAAGTCAGATCCTCCAATGTTAACTGCACATAACTACCCCTTTTTTAGTATCTCATATTGGCAATGTACCCCTACGAGGGGAATGGTATTTACCGTCTAACTTGTCATGCTTCAAAACTATAAAAGAGCTGCTCAAGGTGGCCGTCAAGTAGAGGGAAGATATAATTAATCCAACTATTACGATGTTTTTTACACGAGGCACTGGTTTAAACCACGTCACTAAGAGTGTGAGCGTGTTTGGGATTGAGTAACTGCATCACGCCAATAACTGTACTCAGTTTATGGTTGAAGGTGCGACCTCATTGAGGGCGAATAAATGGTTACAATGATGTGGCCGAATAGTGGTTTTACAAGCAAAATATAAACTGTGAGTCATACATTGAATATAGAACACAACCATAAACCAGATGAAGCAAGCCAAAGTGCTCGTAAACGTGCACGCGCACTTGGACTGCCATTAAGCGGTATAACAGGCCCGCTTAATGCTATCACCGATGTTCCCGGCCTCAGTGTTGGGATGACAACATTGATTGAAGGTGAAGGCGAACATGCCATTCGCACTGGTGTAACTGCCATATTACCACGATCTCGAAAAGATTTACTTCATCCTTGTTGGGCCGGAAATTTTTCGATGAACGGTAATGGTGAGCTAACCGGTTGCCATTGGATCAATGAGGCTGGGTGGTTTCATGGACCCGTGCTGATCACGAATACCTGCTCCCTTGGTATGGTACATCACGGTACAGTGCGCTGGATGATAAGGGAATTTCCTGACCGGATTGGTCAGGATCAATGGCCATTACCGGTTGTGGGAGAAACCTTTGATGGTTGGCTGAATGATATTGCCGGCCTTCATATCCGCGAAGAGCATGTTCTTAACGCATTAGACAGCGCCATTACAGGACCAGTTCCCGAAGGTAATGTGGGGGGCGGAACCGGTATGATTTGCTACGAATTTAAGGGGGGAACCGGAACCTCTTCACGCATTGTGGAAACGCGTGCCGGTGCATTTACTCTAGGTGTCATTGTTCAGGCAAATCACGGTCTACGCCCCTGGCTTTCTGTCGGCGGTGTGCCGGTTGGAGAGACTATGTCGGAAAACCGCGTTTTCGAAGCGGAAACAGGTTCAATTATCGTCATTCTTGCTACTGATGCACCTCTAACCCCAACTCAGCTTAATCGTATAGCCAAGCGCATAGGGATAGGGATGGGACGTTCCGGAACGCCTTCGGGTAATGGTTCAGGAGACATTTATCTGGCATTTTCCACGGCCAATGATCCTGGAGAAATGTCAAAAACTTCTGAAATCACACTTCGTTCATTAGGGGACAAGGAGATGGATGCCGTGTTTCTGGCAACTGTTTCATGCGTGGATGAAGCGATTTTGAATGCCCTTTGTGCAGCAGAAACAATGACAGGGCGAAGGGGCAGAGTCGTGCATGCCATTGATACAAAGCGATTGACTGAACTGTTTAAGCAAAGGTCAGGACTTTGAATATTGGTCAAAAATAGACCCAAACTTCCAAAATAAGGAACGCTAAAATGAGAAGAGAGGAACTTCTACATCACACAAATTCAAAAGATGCATCGAGCGAGCCCGCCGATAGGGGTGGTTCGCTGAATGGAACACTCGGCACTGCTTCGATTGTTTTCATGGTATTAGCGGCAGCGGCGCCGCTGACCGTCATTGGTGGTAACGTGCCTCTTGCCATAGGTATTGGCAATGGAGCAGGTGCACCAGTTGGTTTCCTGATCGCAGCCTTAGTCTTGCTTTTGTTTTCCGTCGGCTTTGTGAAAATGACACCCTATGTGAAAAACGCTGGCGCATTTTTTTCCTATGTTACAGAAGGGCTTGGCGAGCGCGCGGGAATGGGAATAGCCGCTGTTGCTCTCGTTGCTTATACAGCTATTCAGGTCGGTATTTACGGATATCTTGGGTGGGCTGTTAATGATACAGTGCGTTTTTACGGCGGTCCTGAAATAGCTTGGCCGGTATATTCGTTTATTGCTTTGTTTTTTGTAGCCTATCTTGGTTACAGAAATATTCATTTGAGTGCCAAAGTCCTCGGCGTTGCTCTGGTTTTAGAAGTCGCTGTGGTCGTTCTGATGGATTTAATCATTTTCAGTACAGGCGGGGCAGAAGGCATTAATGTCCGCTCATTTGAAGTGGAGGTCTTCTCATCGGGCTCTATAGGAGTTGCTATCCTTTTTGCACTCACTGGCTTCATCGGCTTTGAGTCTACAGCAATTTTTCGGGATGAAGCGCGCGATCCGGAAGTTGTCATTCCACGTGCGACCTATCTGTCCGTATTAATTATTGGCGGATTTTATGCCATATCAACATGGGCACTGGTGCTGGGGGCAGGGGTTGACAACATTAAGAACGTTGCCCATGCGACACTTGATGGGGAAGCAAATCTTTTACTTGATCAGACACTTAATTCACTCGGTCATATCGGGCGGGATGTGGTCAATGTTTTACTACTGACCAGCCTATTCGCTTGTGTATTGTCATTTCATAATGTCATTGCCCGCTATCAATATGCGCTGGCACGCAAAGGGCTGTTACCGGCAGCTCTCGGTAAAGTACATCACAAACATGAATCACCATCGGTTTCATCATTGGTGCAAACGTTTACAGCTATTATTATTGTCGGGATTTTTTCCTGGCTGCAACTCGATCCTTTAGTCGGAGTTTTTGGCTCTATGGCCGGTGTTGCGACAATGGGCATGATTATCTTAATGCTGACAACATCGATAGCAGTTTTGTTTTTCTTCCGTCGTCACTCTCTCCTTAGTCAAAATTCCATCTGGTCAACCCGCTATGCTCCGATATTGGCCATTATTGGATTGATCGTCTGTTTTTGGGTTGTCGCGACTAATTTTACGCTGGTAACCGGAGGAAGTCTGAATGTTAGTATTGCGTTGGCACTTGTTCCGCCATTTGCATTTCTTGCAGGCTTTATCAGAGGTCAAAAAACTATATCATAGCTGATATTTAAAAGCTGTTTTTCAAGCTTTGATTGACATTGATAAGCGAAGCACATCGCGGAAATAAATACAGAAGCAACCTTGAGGCTGCTTCTGTATTTTCAGAAATTCACCAAAGCTGCGACTGAGAACCACTGTGAAATATATAACATTTAAATTCGTAACTTTGGAACTGCGAGTAAAAACCATCTGTTGTTTTACCGAACAATAATACAAAAATGTGTGACGCATTTTGCGTTGAAAACTTTTCTCTTATAGAAATCATTGAGAAAAGTGCTTCCACAGGGAGTCTAGGCGCCCCAGCCACACTCTCAATAAAAATGTCTGATTTGAATCCTGCTCAACTTGCTTGTTATGCAGCTCTTATTCATGTTTTAATTTTTGTACTGGCTGACAAAGCGGCAGCCTGTAATTCAGGCCGCCGCTTTGTATAATTGGATTAAATATCTTCACGCGTGATTTTAGTTTGGGTCAGTTCCTGCTGTGATAGCCGTGTGAAAGCGCCACTACCCTGATAGACCCAGCTATACCCCTTTGATGTTGCCAGAAAATCATCAGAGAAATTGCTGTCTATCTCTTTTTGCGGATAGCGCGGCAGAACAAATACCTTCATCAGTATTGTATAGCAGACCAGCCCCAGCGGAAATCCGATCAGGAATGCATAGGCTGAGAAATAGGCAGCGACCCCACCTGAAATCGCCCATGCAATCAGCCCTGCCCAGTTGATGCCGTTGCTGTAGCGAAACTGGCCGGTGGAATGGAACAGCTCCGGCACATTCAAACGTCTGCGACGGATAATATAATAATCCGCAATCATAATGCCGCCGATTGAAGCCAGAAACGCACCATAATAATTCAGGAACACAAACAGGTTATCGAGGATCAGCCACGGAAAGCATAAAGTGCCGATAATACCGGCTAAAGCGACACCGGTTTTATAATTAATATAGCGCGGTGATAAATTGACCAATGTCAGCGCCGAAGGCACAAGATTAGCTGCCGTATTGGTTGACCATTGAGCCAGCACAACCAGAGCCAGCAATGCCACCAGAGCAAAGCCCTGACTCTCTGCCTGAATCACTTCAATCGGGTTCCAGTTGCCCGTAGCAATATATGAAATACCACCAATACCTGCGATAAAAGCCTGTGTGAGCGGTAAAGCAATAAGCTGCGCGCCAAACAGGTTTTTGTTACGGCGTGCGAAGCTTTTGGTGCCGGGCTGGGTTTTAAGAAAGCGTGTCAGATTAGGAATATCAATCGCCATTGTTGACCAAAAAGCGAGATTTACGAGAAACAACGCCAGCAGCGACATGTTGCCCTCTGCTGCAAAGTTCCAGATATTAATGCCTTTAACCTGCGCAATATTGTCTAGGGTTAAATACATCCAGATTGAAATGGCAATAATACAAGGAGCAGCCAATGCTGCGAGCTTTTCAATCGCCTTAATGCCCAGTGCTGTATTAATAACCTGCACAAGACCAAAAATCAGATACCAGAGAAACCAGTTGTCAATACCTAAAAAATGCGAGCCGATCCCATTGAGAGCCAGAGCGCCGAGATAGGTCTGTATACCAAACCACATTGCTGCCACCACACCACGCGAGACGGCGGGCAGATGGGTGCCGTAAATGCCAAACGGGGCGCGTAAATAGACTGCGAATGTCAGTCCGTGCTCGGTGCCGATATCAGCGGTCAGCAGCATGAACAAACCGATACACACATTGGCTGCAAAAATAGTGAGAATAACTGTGCTGAGTGAGGCGCCGTTTTGCACGCCGCTGGCACCGAGCGAATAGGTTGCGATGATCACCGCAATACCAATCCAGATCCATGCATAACTATAAGCAGAAATTGGCCGCTGGGCGAGACTGGTCGGCAGCAATGCTTCTTCTATCAGCGTTCCTTGCCGCTGACGGGTCGTTATTTTATCCAGTGCGATAGTCATTATAGTCTCCCATTGAAATGGGCTTTCAGCACAGATTTTATTTTATAATTACATGCTGACGACCCACAAAAAAATCGCAGCCAAATGGTTCCTCATCTGACTGCGACCGGTTGAAGTCTCTGCCGCACACTATGGCAGAGACAAATTGCAGAGCTGAATGCTGAATATCAGCAGTCAAATTTAGGCGTTACCCGCTCTCGACATCGACGAGCGCAGTTTTGCGGTCGTTTCAATGTCCACAGTTTCCTCATCCAGATTGACAGCAACGCCATAAACCTCGCGGGCATGTTGCGTGCTATAAAAACCGTCAAGCACATCTTCGAGTACCTGTTGCGGTTTGCGGTTCAAAGGTGAGCCATAGCCACCGCCATTAGGCCCGTAATAAGCCATCACATCATTGGCCTTCACGGCTTCGCCGGAGAATTTTGAATACATTTCGCGCACATTTTCCGGAGCGTCTGAATTATAAAGCAGGCAGCGGCCGGTTGCTCCTTCAGTACCGCCAAACACACCCCATGGCGCATCGGTGTGGCGCTCGGATTCATGCGTAATAAAGCCTGGCGTTAAAACGCGCTGCGCTTTAATCACACCCAAACCACCACGGAATTCACCGGCACCCGGAGGTGCATCATCACGCAACTCATAGCGGTCGCAGATCATCGGAATATGCATGGCCAGATCTTCAAGCGGGTTATTACGGGTATTCGCCATCAGATTGTCGATGCAATCGGGGCCGTCAGAACGCGGACGTCCGCCATAGGCACCTTCATTGACCTCAAGAAACACCCAGTAATCACCGCTCGGGCGAATGCCTGAATAAGCTGCAAAGGAAATCGAAGCCGAGCTTCCGGCGATTACTTTTTCAGGCATAACCGGTGCAAGAGCACGCAAAATCAGATCGATCATGCGGTTACACTGCGTGAAGCGGGCTTCAGCGGAGGCCGGTGCAATCGGGTTGTAAATCGAACCCAAAGGCGCGATCACATTGATCGGGCGAAATGAACCTTCATTGGAAGGCACGCGGACATCGCTGGTAAAAGCATCCAATAGTAATTTACGAAAGGCCGCATAGGCTGCAACTTTTGTGGAGCCTTCAAACGGCACATTATACGCGGTTGGTGTCTGATCGGCAGAGCCGGTCATATCCACATCCACCTCATCACCACGCACACGCACAGTAACTTTAGCCTTCAGACGCACATCACGGTTGCGGCCATCATCGTCAAACCAGCCCTCGGCAGTATATTCACCATCAGGAATTTCAGAAATACGCTGACGCATCATTTTTTCTGCATATTGCATGAGCTGCTTTGACGCCTGAAAAACGGTTGCTTCGCCGTATTTCTCCAGCAGCTCAACAAAGCGCTTGGCACCAAGCCGTGCTGAAGCAACCTGTGCCTCAATATCGCTGACAATCTGCTGCGCTGCGCGGCTGTTATTGCGGATAAAGTTCCACATCGCATTATTGGCCTTACCCTTGCGATAAAGCTTGGTACCGGCAAACAGCATGCCCTCAGCATAAACATCCGGCACATCAATGATCAGGCCCGGGGTTGCGGCGCCAATATCCACATGGTGTGCGGTGTTGCCGGCAAAGCCTACCAGCCGGCCCTGATAGAAAACCGGCACAACAATTGCCAGATCAGGAGTATGGCTGGAGCCATGATACGGGTGGTTATGCACCACCACATCGCCTTCAAACCATTCATCATCTTCCAGTGTTTCTTTGATGCCGCGCAGATAGGCAGGGATGGAGCCGATATGCATCGGGGTCGATTCAGATTCACACAGAGTGTTAAAATCCTTGTCGAACAAACCGGCACCCAGATCTTCAGATTCACGAATAATCGAGGAAAATGACATGCGATACAGCACATGCGCCATTTCTTCCGCAATGGTTTCCAGCGAGCCGCGCATGACCTGCAAGGTAATCGGATCAATTTCCGCCACTTGCGCCGCTTTCAAAGGTATTGAAGCTACAATATTCATCTATAATTCCTCCCGTAAATTGGCTTAGGCGACGCCGTTGTGACGAATGCGTGTGTTGCCATAATCAAGCATTTCAGCCACATAATCCGGCGGTACCAGCGTGGTGGAATCCTGTTGAATGAGAATTGCAGGGCCCGGAACCACATCACCAGCAAAGAGTTTTTTGCGGTTGTAGCGTGGGGTTTCCAAGGTTCTGCCGCAGTCAAATGTAGTGGTGCGGACAAACATCAATGCGCGGTCAATATTCGAGCCGTCGGTTTTGCCTATGGCAGGAATGTCAATCCGGTCAACTGAGGCACGGCCGATAGCGCGTAGCGTGATCAGCTCAACCTCGGCATCGCGGTAGCTATAGCCATAATCGAGTTGATGCTGGTCATGGAAAGATGTGATGATCTGCGCCATGTTTTCAGGTGTCACTGCACCATCCGGCATAGTGGCGCGTAGCTCAAAACCCTGACCCTGATAGCGGCACTCGGCAATGATCTCGATGCTCTGGTCAGCATCCGGAATGCCATCGGCATCCAGTTCCGCTTTGATCACCGAGCGCAGTTCACCCGTGGCTTTGTTGATACGGGCAATCTGTATCTCATCCGCTTTGGTAAGCTCGGTAATCACGGCTGCCGTATGGTCATATTGCAGATCGGTTTTGAGCAGACCCACAGCCGCGGTAATGCCCGGAGCAACCGGCACAATGACATCTTTGGCCGAAACCGCCTCTGCCAAAGCAACACCATGCAAGGGGCCGGCACCGCCAAAGGGCATGATTGAAAACTCGCGTGGATCGACACCACGTGCCACTGATGAAGAGCGGATTGCCAGCGCCATATTGGAGTTGATGATTTTCAAAATACCGAGGGCTGCCTGCGTAACCGTCATATTCAGCGGTTTTGCGATCTTTTCTTCAATTGCCTTGTAAGACAGTTCCGGATCAAGTCGCAGGCTGCCGCCCAGTGCATGGTCAGCATCAAGACGACCGAGAACGATCTGGGCATCGGTCACAGTCGGCTCAGTGCCGCCACGACCGTAACAGGCAGGGCCCGGTTCCGAACCCGCAGAGCGCGGCCCCACATTAAATGCCCCTGCTTCATCAATATGCGCAACCGAGCCGCCACCGGCACCAATTGTAATCAGATCAATCATCGGTGTAAGCACCGGATGACCTGAAACATAGGTATCACGCGGGTTCATGATTTTAACAACACCATCAGTAATGGTGCTGATATCTGCAGACGTACCGCCGATATCAACCGTAATAATATTGGCAACACTTGCCATTGTGGCTTCTGACGCACCGCCGATCACACCACCGGCAGGCCCCGACATCAAAATTCGTACAGGACGCGTGGCACAGGTTTCAACTGTGGAAATACCGCCATTGGATTGCATAATCCGGAGTTTGGATTCCACACCGGCTGAGCGCAGGCGCTGTTCAAGATCGCGCAGATAATAGGCGGTTTTGGGCCCGACAAAGCAGTTCATTGCCGCAGTTGAGAAGCGCTCATATTCTCGCATCACATTGGCGACTTCACTGGAGATCGTCACATAGGCATCAGGCATTTCCCGCAGCACGATTTCCTTGGCGCGGCGCTCATGCGCATTGTTCAGGAATGAAAACATGAAGGCGACGACAACCGAATTGATGCCGCGCTTTTTAAATAATTTGCAGGCCTCAATGATTTCTTCTTCATTGATTGCGGTTTCAACTGTGCCATGCGGCGGCATAATACGTTCCGAAATAGGTATACGGTTACGGCGCTTTACCAGCGGCTTATCCTGCCATGGCACAGAAAAATGCAGAGAAAAATTATATGGGCGCTTGTGACGGCCAATGTGCAAAATATCGCGAAAGCCGCGTGTGGTCAGCATGCCGGTTTCAGCACCATTATGCTCGATTGTAATATTGGTTGCAGTGGTGGTGCCATGCACAATCAGGTCAACGTCAGCAGTTTCAATCTCTGCGATGCGACAGATTTCCTTCACGCCGTCCACAACGCCAATTGACTGGTTTTTCAGCGTTGTCGGTACCTTGTGATAGAACACACCTTTGGCGCATTCCAACACGAGATCTGTATTGGTTCCTCCAACATCAACACCAATTCTGGCCATTCTTTTATTCCCTTTTATCGTTGTTTTTATGCTTTATTTCGGATTAGGCAGAGTGTGGTACAAACACAGCGGCATCGGTTTGCCATGTCAGTGCAATATCTTGTCCGGCTTGCAGAATGCCTGGACCACCGGCGGCAGGCGCGGGGCGCCGCGCTGTCAGTGTCATGCCGGATTGAGTTTTAACCCGGTAATCAATCATCAGTCCGCGATAGACCGCTTGTTCAATCCGGCCATGTAAGGCATGGGGTTGTGCAGCGGAGCCAGTCATTTGCGGGGTTGAAATCTCAACCCGTTCAGGGCGCAGTGCGAGGATCATTTTATTACCGGTCTGCGGCTTGTGCGTGTTGCCAGCAAAGGCATAGGCCGGAGCCAGCCGCTCGCCGTTTTCAAGCCGGAAATGCCGGTCACTTTCAAACGCGCCGGCCAGCAGGTTTGATACGCCCATAAACTCCGCCACAAAGCGCGACCGCGGGGTGTCAAACACCTCTGTCGGGGTGCCGACCTGCTCAACCTTGCCTTGACGCATCACCACAACCTTGTCGGAAATGCTCAGGGCTTCATCCTGATCATGGGTTACAAAAATGGTTGTAATTCCCAGACTGTTTTGAATATTGCGAATTTCTTCTTTCATCTCATGGCGCAGATTGGCATCAAGATTTGAAAGCGGTTCATCCAGCAGCAACACATCAGGCTCGATCACCAGAGCACGGGCAAGCGCGACACGTTGCTGCTGTCCGCCGGACATCTGCTTGGGAAGACGATCGGCAAACTGGCGCAGGCGCACGCGATCAAGTGCTTTATTAACCCGCGTTTGAATCTCTGATTTTGAGACACCGCGCATCTCCAGCCCGAAGGCCACATTGGCCGCCACACTCATATGCGGGAATAAAGCATAGTTCTGGAAACCGAACCCCATATTGCGCTTATGCGGCGGCAGATGGGTAATGTCGCGATTGCCGACAGTAATCCGGCCGCTGGTCACATCAACAAAGCCGCCGATCATGCGCAATGTGGTGGTTTTTCCGCAGCCAGAAGGCCCGAGAAAGGCGACCAGCTCACCCTCTGCAATCCGCATTGAAACATCATCTACAGCTGTGACTTCACCGTATTTTTTGACAATGGATTGTAAAACAACATCAGACATATTGAGTTTCCATTCTTTGATGTGGCGCTCAGAACACGCGGCTTAATTTGGCGTAGCGGTCGCTGATCACCAGCAAGCTGCAAATGATGAGGATCTGTACGGTGGCAACGGCGGCAACGGTGGAATCGAGGTTCCATTCCATGTAATTGACCAGTGCAATCTGCAGAGTGGTACGACCGGGGCCGACGAGAAAAAGTGACTTCTCAAGATCAATGAACGAGATGACAAAAGAGAACAGCGCGGCGGCAATCAGACCGGAGCGGATAGCGGGCAGGGTGATCCGGCGAAATACCGTAAGAGGTGAGGCGCCAAGGCTTGCAGCAGCCTCTTCAATACTGAGATTAGCGCCGGTCAGGGAGGCAGTGACCAAACGCACAGTCCATGGAAATGCAATCAGCGAATGGGCAATCAGCAAGCCACCCAATGTTCCGGCTATCTGATAATCAAACAGAACTTCCAGCTCGATAAAAGCGATATAAAGCGCAGCACCACCAACAATACCCGGCACAATCATCGGCGACAGCAGCAGACTTTGAATGGCATCCCGGCCGGCGAATTTATAGCGCACAAGCGCAAGGCTGGCCGGTACACCGAGTAGCAGGCTGAAAAACGTGGCGATTGCTGCGGTCTGGATGCTGACCAGAAAACCCTCACGAAATACATCCATCGACCAGGCACGCAAATACCAGTCAAATGTATAGCCGGTCGGCGGAAAGGTCAGGATTTTATTAGCGAAGAAGCTGGACCAGACGATGATCCCCAGCGGCAGCACAATAAAACCCAGAACCAAAGCAGAAAGCCCGGCATAGATACGGTTAATACTGGTATTCGACATATGATCCTCCCAAATCAGGTCGAGATGTTTATTTTATCTATGCGGCCTGCATGCTGCCGGACGCATATGACTGTGTCGTCAGTCACTCCATTTGCGGTAGCGGCGCTGCACAATAATATTGGCTCCTGTGGTCAGGATCAGCGTTACGCCCATCAATATGAAAGCCAGCGCCGATCCGAACGGCCAGTTCATCGCTTTGGTCACCTGCTGATAAACCTCAGGCGCCATCATATGAAATTGCGGTCCGCCGATAAGAACGGGTGTGGCATAGGCATTCATCGACAGGATAAAGCACAGCATGGTGCCAGCCAGCAGACCCGGCATGGCCAGCGGTAAAATAATACGGCGCAGAACTGTAAGGTGAGTGGCACCAAGACTGGCAGCCGCATCTTCCAGATTGCGCTCCAGCCCCTGCATAACGCTTTGCAGGGTAATAATCATAAAGGGTAGCAGCACTGAAACCAGACCGATAATCACCGCTGTCGGGGTATACATCAGTTTTATCGGATCCAGCCCCAGTGCTGCCATGGTGGAGCTGAGCAATCCCTTATCACCGAGAATGACCATCCATGCGGCGGTGCGCACAGCATTGCCCATTAATAGTGGCAGAATAATCAGGATGAAAAACAGCGAACGCATACGTTGCGACGCCAGCCGTACCATGAAATAGGCAACCGGAAAGCCTGCGAGCAAACACAGGAATGTTGCGAGTGCCGAGATACCGAGCGTGGTGAGCAAAACATGCTGATAAAAGCTGTCTTGCAAGAACTTTGCATAGTTTTCAAAGGTGAAAGCTGAAATCATCAGCTCTGAAGGGTCATATTGATTGAAGCTGTAGCGCAGCATCAGCGCCAGCGGGGCAATCAGACCGAGAATAACAAAAAGACTGGCAGGCGTAATCAGACGAACAGAAGGCGGCACCAATTTGTGCCGTGGCGGTTCGCCCCCCGAGCCTTGCCGTATGGTGCTGGCAGGCGGTGAGGTTTGTATCAGAGCTTCTGTTGGTTGCATCGACATCCTGCCCCTCTTTTATTTGCGCTCTCTGCCCGAGACACCAGATTTCGGGCGATGCTTATTATGTTTTTTGATTATATTGCCACCAGCACCTGCAGGGTGCCGGTGGCAAATATTCCGGATTAAATGGCGATATTTTTGTTCCACCATTCCAGCCAGCCTGCGGTGTTGCGGGCGACATAGTCATAATCCGGAAATTTCAGTGTTGATTGCTGGTCGGCAGAAAAATCTATTTTCTGGCGTAAATTGTCCGGCAGATCAGAGGCACTGTTGGCAGGTGCGTAGAAGCTTGCCTCTGCCAGTTGTGCCATGGCTTTTGGATCAAGCATTGCGTTGAAATACTCATAAGCCTGGTCGGGATTAGGGGCGCGTTTCGGCAGGCAAGTGCCAAACATCACCGCAATCGCCCCTTCACGGGGATATTGGATCGCCAGCGGTGCACCGTCATGTTCCCACTGCAATCCGCGCGCTTTGTAATTCACCGCGATGTCAATTTCACCGGCTAAAAGCGCTGCCTGCAAATGCTGATGTGTTGCATAAATTTTTGGTGCAACTTTTTCCTTCAGCTCTAAGAGCTGTTGCTTACCCTCATCTACATTTGTGATGTTGCCGCCTTTGATCAGGCCACCCATCATCATATAGTTGAAAAAAAGCTGATTGGTGAGGCCGATCTTGCCGCGCCATTTTTCATTCCACAAATCTTCATAGGACTGTGGCGGCTCAGTGATTTTTTCTTTGTTATAAATCAGCACAACGCCGCTATAGAGCCACGGCACGAAATAAGGCGAAGCCTTCAATGCGTCCGGCACATCGGTAAAATTAGCTATTTTAGCCTGCTCAATATCGCTTAGGATATCTTGCTTATACATATCATAAGCATCTGCCTGATTAAGATGCAGAACATCAACGCTGCCGCGGCGCAATCGCCGCTCAGCCAGCATTTTGGCTTTGCGTTCGGCTTCCATACCCAGATCACGGGTAATCATAATACCTTTGTTTTCCAGCAACGGCTCTTCAACATAGCGTACAGTACGGTCGTTCCAGTCGCCGCCCCAATTGGATACAACGAGCCTGCCGCCGTTTGCTTGTGAAGGTATGATAACGGCCAGTGTAGCGCCGGCAGTACCGGCCAGCGCACCCAAACCGATTAAAGTCTGTCGTCGTGTAACACTCAGTTTTGTTTTTATTGACTGGTCATGCATGCTCTTCTCCTCCCTGATGAAGAAGCGCGCCGGTTAAGGCGCGCTTTATGCGATGACTTATTCAGCAGCCTCACGCATACCGTTAACGGTATTGAGGTAGTCGACGCATTCGTCCACGCTGTGTACGTCAGCAAATTTTGCATCGATGTCATAAAGGTTCCATGCAACAGCACCCGGTACACGGTCACCAATGCACTCGCGCACGGCAATGGTACGGAAACCATCTGCAAGACCATCGCAGATTGTTGTGCGTACACAAGCGGTTGCAGTTACACCGGTTACGAGGATGGTGTCTACACCCGCAGCGCGCAGGATGCCTGCAAGTTCAGTGCCATGGAATGAGCTGGCGCGCTTTTTGAGCAGTGTATATTCGCCTTCAACCGGTGCGATACGGCTGTCGATTGCCCAGAGATCCTTATTGTCGAGGTTCATCACATCAACCGGGATCTTGTCGTGCCACAGACCCATATCGGTGAACTGTGAATCACGGTCAGTGATTTCATAAGCAGTGGTAACATGAATAACCGGATGGCCGTTGGCGCGGCAAGCTGCGAGCAGGCGCTGCATGCCCGGAATGATTTCATTGTCCATTGCATCCTGATCGCAGGTGAAAGGATTGCCTGGACGTGTCCATGCATTGGCCAAATCAACGCTAATCAAAGCTGGACGCTTGCCGAAGCCGACACGACGCTGAAAGCCGCGTTCCTGATAGATTTTGCTTGAGGCATCAAAAGCCTGTTTCAGCATGCGGTCCAGTTCTTTATTATCAACTTCGCTCATAACTAACCCTCTCGAAGAGCCGTCTCCCCGGCTCAAATTACGATGAACGATGATCGGCGTACTGTGGTTTTGTAGTTCCGACGATTATCTGATTTTGAGAGTGCCAGTGGATTCGCAATAAATGAATTGGTATTTCGCCAATTATTATTGCATCTCTTGCATCAATCGTTTTTCTGTAAGAGATATATAGAAAATCATGCCTTGGGAGGGGCGTTGCTTTGCCAATATATGTGCAGGGCAATTGGTAGGGAGGGGGCTGTTATGGCGATTAATCCTGAGTTCGAGCTCACACAGTCATTTCTTGTGGTTGCGGAGGAGCTCAGCTTCAGGCGGGGCGCGGAGCGGTTGCATATAGACCAGTCGGCACTCACGCGCCGGATTCAGAAGCTTGAAAATTACCTTGGCTTTACGCTGTTTGAACGCACAACGCGTGAGGTTTCAGTAACACCGGCAGGGCGTGTTTTTTACGAGGAAAATGCGCGTCTGCTGCAAAGCTATGAACGTTCAGTTGCGGCTGCCAAACAGGTTGCGGATGGTAAAACCGGCAAGCTGCGCGTTGCCTATATGGCTTTTGCAGCCACTGAACTGATGCCGCGTGCCGTGGCGCGCTATCGTCGTCTTTATCCGCATATTAATGTCGGGCTGCGCTATGTGCGCTCGCAAGGACAAAAACTGGCACTGATGCATGACGAAATCGATGTCGGCTATATGATCGGCCCCTTCGATCATTCAGAATTTAACACCATAACCTTGGCTGACGACCCGCTTTATGTGGTCACGCCGCGTAATCATCCGCTCACCCGCCAGCATCTGATTACGCCGGCGGATATCCCCCATCATGATCTTATTTTGGGAGATATGGAGGAGTGGGAAGCATTTCGCTGGCGCTTGAATGATTTATTCGCCGATGCAGGGGTGCCGCTAAATGTTACCATTGAGGCTTCCAATACTTTGGCTCTGATCGGTCTGGTGGCGGCAGGTCTTGGTATTACCATCTATCCGGAAAGCCTGATTGGTTATCTGGGGCAGAGCGTTGAGTCGCGTCCGCTGATTCATCCGGATTTCCGCATACAGACCGTGCTGGCATGGAAGCGCTCAAACCGCTCTAAAAGTGTTGGTCAATTCATCGAGGTCGCAAAGAATCTGACTGTGAATTAGACGCTTTTTACCGAGCCGCGATTATGAAGCGTTGCTTTCAGCTTGATTGATTTTTGGGTGACTTCAGGATGTTTCAACTTTTCAAAAATGAGCTTAGCTGCCTCTTCACCCATTTCAATTGTCGGCTGGCTGATGGCGCTGATGGCTGGTTTGAGAAAGGTAAACCAATCAAGATCGTCAAAGCAAAGCAGTGAAACATCATCAGGTATAGTGAGGTTAAGCTGGTTTAAAGCATGCATAACTGCGCCTGACATCAACCCGCCGGTGGAAAACAGGGCGGTTGGCCGCTGTTGTTGGCTCATCATATATTTAACGCTATTTTGTCCGGCGCTGAGCGAATATTCACCGACCCGGCAGATATATGCAGGGTTAATAATGAGGTCATTTTGAATCATGGCGCGCAAATAGCCATAAACACGTTGCCAGCTTGGAAAAAGATGTTGCGGATCAACCGTACCAAGCTTTGCAGCTTCAATAAACTCTTCTAAACCTTTACCGTTCCAGTGCTCAAGTTCGGCAACGACACCGATATCACGGTGACCTTCGGCAATGAGGTTTTGTGTTGCCTGATAAGAAGCATTGAAATTATCTACAACAACATATTCAGCATTAAAGCCTTCGATGATGCGATCAATTTGAACGATCGGTTTTCCGTCCCCAGCTGCGCGGCGCAAGTGCTGGGCATCACGTAAATCTGTTGGTGCGATGATTAATCCGTCAACCTGCTTTGCCAGCAGTAGCTCTACTGATTCGATTTCTTGCTGAATCAACTCATCGCTACCTGTCAGCAAGATGCCAAAGCCTTCAATGCGGGCGATATTATAAATTCCGCGTAACACGCTGGCATAAAACGGACTTTGTATATCGCCGACAACCACCCCGATGGTGCGAGTAGTACCGGTTATAAGGCTTCGAGCCAGCTGGTTGGGTGTGTAACCCAGTTGTGCAGCGCTTGCTAGAACCCGTTCTCTGATGTCAGGGCTGCTGTAACCATAGCCACCCAATACCCGGCCTGCCGTTGATGTACTGACGCCGGATAGGCGTGCAACGCTGGTTATTGTCGGTTTTCGTGACATAGTTTCCTCCGCAATCCTTGAGAAGAATAGTATCAACTCTGCGGATAACTTTTAAATTATGCATTGAGAATATAATCATTACGGATCAGCACAGATAAAGAGCGGGTTATTTCCGCTCTTTATCATCAGTTTTAATCCTAGATAACAGCTATCAGTATTATCTGGTAAAATATTATGCTCTCATACGTTCCAAGATGGGCAGGGCATCCGGAACGTCAATTTTGCTGCCATGTCCGACAGCGCCATAATATGTGCAGGTTTCTGCAGCGGCCTTGGCCGCATTCTCCATCGCAGATTGCGGATCTTCACCCTGCAAAAGGCCGATCAGCACACGCGTGATCATTGTGTCTCCTGCGCCAAGCGTATCAACAGTCTCGACTTTAACGGGCTGGGCTTCCCATCGCTGAGTGCCGTGACACAACACAGCCCCTTGCGACCCGCGGGTTGCGAGAACCCAATCTGCCCCGGCGTTTTGAATTTTATTGATGAGCGCCTGTGCTTCCGTTTCCTGCAAGTCGCCGGCAGATACCGTAGCAAGCCAGATATGAGGCGACATTGCAGCAATCAATTCATCAGTAGCGCGCGTTGAAAAATCATAGGAAATCCGGGTTTTTTTAGCAAATTCCGGCATCCATTGATCAAGGCCGCTGGTATGCCCGATATGGGCTGCATCAAATCGGCTTAACCATGCGATATCTTGTTCTGATGGCGTAAAATGGGACACGCCAAGGTCGTAACTGACAAATATCCGGTCCGAATCTTTGTGATCTATAATGCAATAGGCCGTTTTACCATCTTCAATGCGTAATCTCTCGATTGAGACATTCTCCAGCACAAGCGTGTCACGCATGAGAGCTCCTGCGGCATCTCTGCCGACAGCGCCGATATAAGCCGCCTCAGCACCAAGGCGGCTAGCCATTATCGCCACATTAAAGCAATTTCCTCCCGGATACATCTGTCCTGTTGATAGGTAGCAATCAACATCATTATCCCCAATTGCAGCAATACGAACCATTTCTGTTCTTTCTTCTTGACAATATGTGATAACGTTCCCACAATCATATCACAAAGTCAATAAACAGCAGCTGCTGTTATTTTATGCACTGATACTGCGGGAGTGAAGTGAATGCGGGTTGATGTTAATACGGATGTTCAACAGGTTGTGGAATCCATTAAGGACAGAAATTTTACCAATATATTTCTTGTCGCTTGCGGTGGATCTCTGTCAATTATGTATCCGGCAAAATATTTTTGTGATCGCAATTTCAATACGATAGACAGCGATCTCTATAATGCTGACGAGTTTATTTGCAGAAGCCCGCGCAAGCTTGGCGCGAATGCATTGGTGATTCTCTGTTCGCAAACAGGTACAACTCGTGAGACTGTTGCTGCAGCAAAATTCGCTCGTGAAAAAGGCGCGACAACAATTGTTATGACGCTGGATGGCAGTTCAGCATTGGCGCGTGAAGGTGAGTTCGTTCTCAGCTATAATGCACCTTATACGACAGGTCTGGAAATCGACCCGTATGAAAGCAATTATGCGGTGCTTTACATGCTGCTCGGCAGCCTTTTAGCGCAGCGTGAGAATGTGGATCTTACAGGTAAGTTGCTTGCAAGTCTTGGTAATCTTCCGGCTGTAACAGCAAAGGCCAAACAGAGCTTTGCGCCGATGTTCGCCGAGTTTGCTCAGCGTTTTCACGATAAAAACGTCATTTATACCACCGGCAGTGGCTGTAACTATGGTGCGGCTTATTCTTTTGCGATTTGCGTCTTGATGGAGATGCAGTGGATTAACTCTCAGGCTATTCATGCCAATGAGTTTTTTCATGGTCCGTTTGAAGTGGTTGATGAAAACACCTGTTTCATTTCGCTGATTGGTATGGACGAAACGCGCCGTCTTGAAGAGCGTAATCGCGAGTTTCTCAACCGTTTTGGCAATAGCAAAAACATCATGGTTCTTGATGCTGCAGAACTTGATCTGGAAGGTATCGATCCGGAGTTTCAGGGTTATTTGGTGCCATTGATTTTCTTTGATGCTCTGTGGGTATTCGTATATCAGCTGGCTGAATTGCGCGGGCAGATTATGCTTGATGGTCGTCGCTATATGAAAAAGATTTTCGATTATTGAGGAAACTTGAAGAACCGGCATCATGCAGGGAGAGCTGTGCCGGTTCCGCAGGTTAAACAATGGTTTTTAGGAGGGGTTCATGGATAAATTTACACCTAAAGCGTTGATTAAAAATGCCGTAACAGGAATTTCTGTGTTTGCGGCTGGCATACTAGTGGCAACTGGCGCTGCGCATGCCGAGGCTGTTAAACTCAGGATTGCTTCGGTTAATCCGGCAACGACAGAGTCCGTTGTAATGGCCGGCAAGGTTGCTGAGCGTATTAAAACGCGTACTGACGGCCGTATTGTTTTCCAGATGTTTCCATCCGGTCAGCTGGGAACAACCGGTGATACGATTGAACAGGCCAGTCAGGGGCAGCCGGTTATCGGTTTTGTCTCAGCATCAGCCATGGCCAATTTTGGTGTCCCGGAATTTTCGATTCTCGAAGGTCCGTTTATGACGGAAAACAATGAAGAAGCGGAAAGACTGGCCAATTCACCTTTGATGCAAGGGTTCTATGATAGGCTGGCTGAGAATGCTGGTATTCGTGTTCTGTCGATCAATTGGTTTGACGGTGCCCGTCATATGATTGGTGATAAAGGCTATCCGGAGCCGTCTGATCTCAAAGGCGTGCTAATGCGCGTTCCGCCGGTCGATACATGGATCAAAACCTTCGATCCATTAGGCGTTGTTGCAACCAGTGTTGAAGCGGGTGAGGTTTATTCTGCTTTATCGCAAGGGGTGGTGACTGCCGCTGAAGCACCTTTAACGGGGCTGCGCGCTTCTCGTTGGTACGAGCCTGCAAAACACATCACTTTGAGTGGCCATTTTAATCTTTTCACTGGCTGGGTCATGAGTGAAAAGGTTTTCGCAGCTTTGTCTGAAGAAGATCAGGCCATTATGCTCGAAGAGTTCCGTAAAGGTGGCCAGGAGCTGACGAAGCTTTCAGAGGATTTGGGCGACGGTATTCGTAAAGAGTTTGAAGCTGCCGGCGTTACATTTCATGATGCAAATATTGCTGCCTATCGTGAAGCAACAGCAGGCTTCTACACCAATTTCTCTGATTGGTCTGAAGAGCTGCATCAAAAGATGCGCGCTGCTGCTCAAGGGAAGAACTAAAATAAAACATTGCAATCGGGCTGAAGAGATTCAGCCCCTTTGCTTTGTGCGGCATTGGGGAGGATGGATATGAAAATATTGGATGGGTTACTAGAATTTTTCGGCTCAGTTCTGCCAGCTTTTTGCTTGGCAGTGGTTCTGATTGTTGTGACAATAAATGTTATTGCACGTACCATTTTCGGCTTGCCGTTTCATGTCGCGCATGATGTGGCGATATTAGCATTTTCGGGTGTTGTCTGGTTCGGACTGGTGGGAGTAGCAGCAAGCCGGCAGCTGTTTGGTGTCGCATTCTTTGTTTCCCTGTTACCTTCCAAGGCAAAAAAAGCGGCGTTGATTATCGCTCATCTCATTGTCATAGCTATTTGTTGTTTTGTTATTGATGCCGCATATCACCAGATTATGACATCGCGTTTCAGTAAGTTTTTAGCACTTGGCTGGCCTAAATGGATCGTGTCGGCAGTGTTGCTTTTTTCATTTGTAATCGTGGTTCTGATTCAAGTCAGACAAATCATTGACGTTCTGATGGTGAAAACAAGCAAAAAGGAAAAAACCATATGCTGATAACCGGCTTTCTATTTTTCTTTTTGCTCATATTGGGTGTGCCGATCGCCTTCGTGCTTTTAGGCGCCTCTGTTGCCTATTTTGCGATGAACCCGATGATGGCCAGCATTATTGCGCAGCGTATGGCATCATCGCTGGAGTCCTTTCCTTTATTGGCGGTTCCATTCTTTATTTTCGCTGGCGCTGCCATGGCGCGTGGCGGTATTGCACACAAATTATATGGTTTGGCGGAAGGGCTTGTCGGGCACTGGCGCGGTGGTCTTGCGCAGGTCGCGGTTATGAATTCGCTGTTCCTTGGGGCTATGTCAGGCTCGTCGAATGCTGATGCTGCAATCGAAGCACGTACTATTGCTCCGATCATGCGTGAACGTGGATATTCCAATGCATTTGCATCGGTCGTTAGTGCATCATCAAGCGTTGTGGCTCCAATTATGCCACCAAGCATTGGTTTGATCGTTTATGGTCTTTTGACCAATACATCGATTGGAAAACTGTTTATTGGCGGTATTATACCGGCATTTCTAATCACAATTTCAATGCTGATAACCGTTCGCATTGTTTCTAAAAAGCGCGGCTATGGTGCCATGCGCGAAAAAAGAATGCCTGCACCGGAAATTATGACACGTGCACGCACTGCTTTATGGGCGCTGGCTATGCCTGTGCTGTTGCTTGTGGGGTTGCGCGGGGGCTGGTTCACGCCAACAGAGCTGGGTGCTATTGCGGCTGTCTATGCATTGCTGGTCGGGTTGTTTATTTATCGGGGCTTCAGAATTCGTGATGTATATTCGATGCTCACAGAGTCGGCCCATACCACCGCTGGTGTCATGTTAATTCTGGCCGCAGCTTCGGTGTTTTCTATGATTTTGGCACTGGAACAACTGCCACAATCAATGCTGGAAGCACTGCTGGGATTGACCGATAATAAATATCTGCTTTTGCTTATCATCAACATTGCTCTGTTGTTGCTGGGAACAGTTTTAGAAGGTCTGGCATTGCTGGTTATTCTGGCGCCTTTATTATTGGACGTAATCAATAATCTAGGTATTGATCCAGTCCACTTTGGTATTGTTATGGTCTTCAATACGACAATTGGCTCCGTGACACCGCCGGTTGGCACTGTTCTTTATACCGTCTGTTCAATTACCAAATGTAGCATCGAAGAGTTTACAGTAGAGTTTCTGCCATTCTTTCTGGCATTGGTTCTGGTCCTTCTCGCTTTGGTTTTCATCCCGCCACTCGTTACGTTCTTACCGAACCTGTTATTCTGATAGGCTAATCCAATGAAATATTTTGACGCAAAAACTGTAGAAAAACTGTTGAACTATGACGAGTTGATTGAGGCATTAGCACAGTCTCATCAAGGAAATATGCCTGAAAGTGCTCATATGTTGCGTAATGAGCCGGAAGAAGGGCATAATCAGTTTATTGCTCTTGTTGGATGGCAGAAAGACGAAATTATTGCCGTTAAACTGGTTGGCGTTTTTCCGGATAATTTGAAAATGCAGCCTGCACAGCCATCCATTCAAGGCGTCGTTGTTGCGTTTGATGCAAAGACCGGTGCTCCTAAATTTTCGGCTGACGGTGCGGAAATGACCTTCCGCAAAACCGCCGGTGTGTCAGGTCTTGGCAGCCGAATTTTGGCCAGACAAGATGCTGAAACCCTATTGGTTGTCGGTGCTGGCGGACTTGCCCCGCATGTTTTGCAGGCCCATTGCGCTGCCAGACCTTCAATTAAAAAAGTTTTGATATGGAACCGCACTTTCTCAAAAGCTGAAGCTCTGGCGGCCGTCTGGAATACAGTTGAGCGACCCGTACAAGCAGTATCGGATTTGTCAGCTGCAACGCAGGTTGCGGATATTATTTCTTGTGTGACGATGTCTGATACCCCACTCATTAAGGGGGAAGATTTAAAGGCTGGTGCACATCTTGATCTGGTCGGCGCATATATGCCTACAATGCGTGAGGCAGATAATGCGGCGATGTTGAAAGGCCGCATTTATGTTGATACCCGCCAAAATATGGAAGGCGCAGGTGATTTGCGTCAGCCGGTCGATCTTGGATTGATGGGGTGGGATTGTATTCAGGGCGATCTTTTTGACTTAAACAAAAAATCTGTGCCAGCGCGCCTCTCTGCAGATGAAATCACCATTTTTAAAAATGTTGGCGGTGGTCATCTAGACCTGTTTACAGCACAAATGCTTGGGCGACATATCTAGAGCATTTCGTAGTCCAATGGAATCATTGGGCGGCCACGATAATGCGTAAAAACAATAACTTAGAGCGGGTTACATGAACCTATTTAAACGTAAACCGCTCTAGCCTTTGATGGGTTCTGTCAGGCTGGTATGTGTGTGATTATAGTTCATATAATACCTAAACTGATTATAAGGGCTGCGCATTCCTGTTGTGGATTGTGCAGTCCTCAATTGATTGGTTATGAGTGACTATATCGTCATGACAGATGATGACGGCATAGGCATATATATTTTTAATTTGGATATTTGATTTTACAGCCTACATATCCGGATTTTATTTCCCTAAAAAATTAATGATATACAATGGCTTAACACTAGTAAAACTTGTCGGTTTTTGCTGGTTATACGCATTTATCAATTGTGGCTAGTAAATTAAATCTTGCTTATTAATAAATTTAATTGCTCTTTCGCGAGGGCGAAATCCTTATAGTTTTAGGATTGAGGAGCTGGCCTGAAATTTATTTTGCAGGCCAGAATTGCTGAATATTCAGCACGGAATATCAATGGGAGTTGGTAATGAAAAAAAGTCTGGCTGTTGCGCTTGCACTGCTACTTTCGTCTGCAGCTGCACATGCTGAGACAACCTGGATCATGGCGACCGGTTATACTGAGAGCAGTTTTTTTACTAAAAATATTCGTAAATTTATTGAAGAGATTGAAACCAAAACCAATGGTGAGCTGAAGATTGATCTGCGCTCCGCAGACAGCCTGATCAAGCTGGATGTTATCAAGCGTGCAGTACAATCCGGTCAGGTTCAGATCGGTGAAATCCGCCTGAGCGTCTATGGTAATGAAGCGGCGATGTATAATCTCGACAATACGCCAGGTGTCGCTTCCGATTTTGATGCCGCATGGCGTTTGATGGAAGCGCAAAAACCGTTCTTCGATAAGCTGTTTGCTAAAAACCGCATGGCAGTTCTTTCCTACACAGCATGGCCGGGGCAGGGATTTTATACAAAAAATCCGATCAACTCGGCTAAAGATGTTGAAGGCCTGAAGCTGCGTATTTACTCGAAGCAGTCGCAGGTTCTGGGCGAAAAGCTTGGTGCGGAGGCTACCATCTTGCCATTTGCAGAAGTGCCTCAGGCCTTTGCAACAGGCATGATCAATGCTTTGTGGACCAGTGCCCAGAGCGGTACTGAAGTGCAGGCGTGGGATTATACAAAACACTTTACCTATACCGGTACCCTGCATCAGAAAAACGCCATTATCGTTAATCAGGCAGCCCTTAAGGCGCTTGATGAAAAAACCCGTCAGATCGTGATTGAGGCGGGTGAAACCGCTACCAAGCGCGGTTGGGAAATGGCGAAAGAAGCCGCCAAAGAAAAAGAGCAAATGCTTGCTGATAACGGCATTACCATTGCTCAGGCACCTCAAGATGTGATGGATAAGCTTGAGGAAATCGGCGCGCAAATGACCGAGGAATGGCTTGCAACAGCCAAAGATGATGAGCGTGCTGTATATGAGGCTTACCGCGCTTCAGCCGCGCAATAACCAGCCATTATGGTGCATCGGAACCAGAGCAAACCCTCTGGTTCTTTCATCTGTCGCTTTGTCCCGACATGCCTTGCTGGTTTGTCGGGATTTGGTTTGATCATGCATAAGGGCTGGTCTAATGCGTTCATTTCTCAATAAAATCTATATTGCCAGCGGTTATCTGGCGGCGATGTTTTTGGTCGGCATCCTGCTTGCCATTATGTGGCAGGTTATATCCCGCTGGCTGGGGCGTACAGCCGATGCAACCGAAGTTGCAGGTATGTTTCTGGCCGCCTCTACTTTCTTCGGGCTGGCCTACACTTTCCGCGAAGGCGCCCATGTACGTATCAACCTGATCGTGGGGCATTTGCCAGCCGCAATCCAGCGCTGGGTGGAATTTTTTAACTGCCTTGTTGCCTTGGGTACAGTTGCGTTTGTCAGCTGGAATATGTGGATTCTTGCATTTCAGTCAGTGGAGTTTGAAGATGTAAGTCCGGGACTGCTGGCTATTCCGTTCTGGATTCCTCAGATGGGTGTTGCGCTCGGGTTGACGCTGTTTGCTGTCGCCTTGATTGATGAAGTCGTTTGGCTGCTACAGGGAGGGCGTCCGCGCTATGATGCCCCTGACGCCGCCCATAACGCACCAGTGGCTTAAGGGGACAGATTATGGATCAGACACTGATTGCAAGTCTTGTTATACTCGGCTCAATGCTGTTCCTTCTCGGATCAGGACTTTGGGTTTCGATCGCATTGCTGGCGGTTGGCATGATTACGCTGGGAGGGTTTTCCGCAGCGCCTATGGGATCGCTGATGGCGAGCACCTTATGGGATTCCAGCTGGGGCTGGGTGCTGACATCACTGCCATTATTTATCTGGATGGGAGAAATCCTGTTCAGAACAAATCTCTCTGCCGATATGTTTCGCGGTCTTGCACCATGGCTCGGGCGTTTACCCGGTGGCTTGCTGCATGTGAATATTCTGGGTTGCGGTGCAATGGCGGCGGTTACCGGCTCTTCAGCTGTAACTTGTGCTACGATTGGACGGCTCAGCATACCGGAGCTTGAAAAGCGTGGTTATCCGCAAAAACTCTCCATTGGTACGCTGGCAGGGTCTGGCACGCTCGGACTATTGATTCCGCCTTCGATCATTATGATCGTTTACGGGGTGACCGCAGAGCAATCGATTGCAAAATTGTTCATTGCCGGCATTTTGCCCGCCTTTGTGCTCATAGCTCTCTTTATGTTTTATACCGGTGCTTGGGCGCTGTTTAATAAAGATAAAATGCCGCCGCGTGAGCCTTATGTGCCGTTGATGCAGCGTCTTTACGCCTCGCGTTCTTTGATACCAGTCGGACTGCTGATCGCTTTTGTTATCGGCTCGATTTATGGCGGTATCGCAACTCCCACAGAAGCTGCGGCTTTTGGAGTGATCGGTGCGCTTGTATTGGCTTTTTTCAGCCGTACTTTAACGTTTGAAGCCTTTCTCGACAGTCTTCTGACTTCCGTGCGCACCTCTTGCATGATCTCTATGATCATCGCCAGTGCTGCCTGTCTTTCAATGAGTGTCGCTTTTCTTAATTTGCCATCGATGCTCGCAAGCTGGGTTCAGTCTTTCGGACTGCCGCCAATGGCTTTGCTGGCCGTGCTTGCGGTGGCAATTTTGATCATCGGTTGCTTTCTTGAAGGTATTTCTATCATCGTGCTCACATCATCTGTGATGCTGCCGATGGTGCAGGCGGCCGGAATCGATATGATCTGGTTTGGTGTCTTTCTGGTTATTCTGATTGAGGCCGCACAGATTACACCGCCTCTGGGATTCAACCTGTTTGTCCTGCAGAATATTACCGGTAAAAATATTCTGCAGATTACATGGGCGGCGCTGCCATATTTCTTGATGATGATGTTGCTGCTGGTCATTGTTACATGTTTCCCGCAGATCGTTATGGTGCTGCCAAATCTGATGCGATAAATCCGTTTCAGGATAAGAATGAAACCGTTGTCACATCAGGCCCGATATAATGACCACACCTGCGGGTTAGCCCGCAGGTGTGGTTTCTTTTAAAAGCATTGGCTTTGATTAAAATTTAATCATTAATTGCGTAGTTTTTTGCCGCTATTGGACATGCGCGACGATGAAACCGCAGGCAAACTTTTTTCAAATTGCCCTGCTGATAATCGTCTTTTATACAAAACTACAGATATGTAACGGCATCCGGATTTTAGTGAGCTGCTGCCCGGTTTCGTCATTATTTTAAGTTTCACATTGAAATCTGTAGCTATTTCATCATTATAGCCATGAACTATTAGAAAATTTGAAACAAAATCCATAGGATGGGGGGATAGCATATGCGTAAAACTTACCTGAAAACTCTGGGAGCAATGACGGCAATATTGATGGCCGGCTCTGCAATGGCGCAAAGCATTACAGTTTATACTGCCTATGAAGAAGATGAAGCGGCGGCATTCCTTGCTGAGGCTAAAAAAGCGCTGCCGGATATTGATATCAATATGCTCCGCCTTTCCAATGGTGATCTGGTTGCACGTGTTATTGCCGAGCAGGCCAATCCGCAGCACGATGCGCTGTGGGGTGTCGCTGTGACCTCCTTGTTCAATCCGCAGATTATCAAAACGCTTGAAGCTTATAAGCCTGCCAATGTTGATGCTATTCCTGCTCAATTTCGTGATAAGGAAGATCGCTGGTTTGCAGTGACCGGTTATATGGCTGCTTTTTGTGTGAACAATGAGCGCCTGAAAGCCAAAGGTCTGACTATGCCAACATCCTGGGCTGATCTGACCGATCCTTCATTTAAAGGCGAAGTTGTGATGCCTAACCCTGCATCCTCTGGCACCGGCTATATTCAGATTGACTCGCTTATCCAGCAAATGGGTGAGGAAAAAGGCTGGGCTTTCCTCGATAGTCTCGACAAAAACGTAGCGCAATACATTAAATCCGGCTCGAAGCCATGTAATGTGGCCTCAATGGGTGAATATACAGTCGGCGCTTCATTTGAGCTGCGTGCAATCAAAAATATTGCTGAAGGCTATCCGATTACCATGGTTGTACCTTCTGAGGGTGCGGGTAATGAGCTGGAAGGCAATGCGTTGGTCGCTACATCCAAACAGAAAGACGCAACCAAGCGTTTTCTGGATTGGACAGTGAGCAAAGAAGCCGCTGACGAATATTACAAGTGGAAGGCCATTGTAACAATGCCTGGTGGCAAAATGCCGGAAAACTTTATTGCAGCCGGTCTGCCGGAAGATATTTCAAAGGCATTGTATCCGGTTGATTTTAAAGCCGCTGCCGATGAGCGTACACAAATCATCGAAACATGGCAGAAGAAATACGAGCGTTAATTATCAAAAAAAGCCATCGGGTCATGCTATCCGGTGGCTTTTTATATGAATAGCTCTGCACGTTCCGGATCAGATCACGGCATGCGTACCGCTCTATGAGTGGGTGTATTTTTAAAAGACTGGTCATTTAAGCTGAAGCGGATATTTCCGCTGCTTCCAAGTCACAGCTTGCTGTCTTTGCGACTATGCTGTGCAAAAACAATCGCATGACGGGGAGTGCATAGCAGCTCAATAGCGCTGTGCTCAATAAAAACAAAATACCGAAGGAACCGAAACTTATGGATTTGAATATTCAGAATGTCATCAAAAATTACGGTGCTGTGAAAGCCCTCGACAATGTGTCTCTGAATATTCCTCACGGCTCTCTGGTCTGTTTTCTAGGCCCCTCCGGTTGCGGTAAAACAACTTTGCTGCGCTCGGTTGCAGGGCTTGAAGATATTGATTCAGGGCAGATCATGCTGGGGGAAGCAGATCTTTCACATACGCCTGCGCGCTCGCGCAATTTTGGCGTGGTATTTCAATCTTATTCGCTGTTTCCGCATATGACGGCTGCGCGCAATATTGCTTACGGGCTGGAATGCCGACGCTGGTCAAAAGCGCAGATCGCCACCCGTGTCCGCGAAATGCTGGATCTGGTGCATCTTTCTGATCAGGCCGATAAATTACCGGCACAAATGTCCGGTGGTCAGCAGCAGCGCATTGCCATTGCGCGCGCACTTGCACCCAATCCATCATTATTGCTGCTTGATGAGCCACTTTCAGCGCTGGATGCGAAAGTGCGTGAAGAGTTGCGCAATGAAATCCGCTCACTGCAAAAGCGCGTTGGCATTACCACAATCATGGTTACACATGATCAGGAAGAAGCATTGGCAATGGCCGATGTGATCGTGGTGATGAAAGATGGTCATATTGAGCAGACGGGTACGCCGCAAACGCTGTATCAACAGCCGGTAACCAGTTTTGTGGCTGATTTTATTGGGCGTATGAATATTCTCCCGCTGGATAAACATGCAGGTAAAAATTTGCGCTTTGCTGATAAGGCCTTACAGGTCGGTGTTGCCAATACGGCCGTAACCGGCGCGATTAGCAAGGTTGGCATCCGGCCTGAAGCGATCGAATTATTGCCTGCCGAGACTAATCTTGCGAGCGACAATCATTTTCCGGCAGTCATCCGCAGCATGACCTATCTCGGGCATATATCACGGATTGAAGCCGAGCCTGAAAGCCGCCCCGATGTTAAAATCAGCATTGAAATGCATGGTGCTTATAATGGTCACGCAATTTCAGATGCGGCTGTTGCGGGCAATGGAGCTTTACCGCAAGCCGGTGACCGCGTGACCTTGCACATGCCTGCCGAAGCGCTGCGGGTGCTGTCATGAGCAGCGCACAGAGCACGGTTACCGCAGCTGATCTGAAGCCCGAACTTAAACGCGGCCTGTTCAGCGATAATATGATTTCCTGGGCGGTTACTATCGGTATTACCGCACTGATCCTGATTTTTCTGATTATGCCGCTCTGGGCTATTCTGGTGTTGGGTTTCAGCACGCCGGAAGGCTTCGGGCTGGGTAACTTTATCCGCACCTTTACCACGGCACGGTTCTGGACACTGGTACTCAACAGTCTGGGTATGGCGCTGACCTGTACTCTCATTGTTGTCAGCATGACCTATGCTTATGCCTATGCTTTGCAGCGCGCCAATGTTCCGTTTAAATCTATGTTGCGTATGGCTGCACTTACACCGCTTTTCGCACCTTCACTGGTGCAGGCGCAGGGGTTGGTTCTGCTGTTGGGAAGAAATGGCATTCTCAATCGCTGGATGGGTATGGATATTGATATTTACGGTTTTTGGGGCGTGGTTATTGCCAATGCGCTCTATGCGTTTCCTTACGCTTTTCTAATCCTGTCAGCAGCTCTTGCCGTGAGTGATGCCCGCTTGCATGAAAGTGCAGAAGTGCTGGGTGCAGGGCCTTGGCGTATTTTCCGCACCCAGACTTTGCCTGCCACACGCTACGGTCTGGCGGCCTCGTGTTTCGTGGTGTTCAATCTGGTTTTAACCGATTTCGGTAATCCGATGGTGATCGGCGGCGATTTCAACGTGCTGGCAACAGAGGTCTATAATCAGGTGATCGGTCAGGCACAGTTCGGCCTTGGCGCGGTGATTGGTATTGTGTTGCTGATGCCTGCCATTTTCGCCAAGATCGTTGAGAAACGTCTGACCCGCCAGCAGCAGGCATTGCTGACATCACAGGCGCGGCCAATGGTGGTGCGCGCCTCGCCAAAGCGTGATTTCTGGCTCGGCCTTTACACGTATTTTGTGACAGCGTTGATTTTGAGCGTTATTCTGGTGGTTGTGCTGGCAAGCTTCGTTAAGCTGT
This sequence comes from Pseudochrobactrum mosebachae, assembly GCF_048914685.1. GTDB lineage: Bacteria > Pseudomonadota > Alphaproteobacteria > Rhizobiales > Rhizobiaceae > Pseudochrobactrum. The sequence continues at coordinate 760,967 of NZ_CP128408.1, read as the reverse complement.
GGCCGTATAATATGAGCTTCACCCTGCAGCATTATCAGTTTGATGTGCAAAACGGCACTGCACCTCTGTGGAACAGTGTTAAAATCAGTCTGGCGACAGCCGTGATCGGTGTGGTGATTGCAGGATTAACGGCAATTGCGGTGCAGAAATTCAGAAACCCGCTCACAGGGCCATTGGCATTTCTGGCCATTCTGCCATCTGCAGTGCCGGGTATGGTGCTGGGGCTTGGTTATGTGCTTGCTTTTAACAATCCGTCAAATCCGCTGCATTTTCTTTATGGCAGTTTCACGCTGATTATTATTCTCAGTGTTTATTACAATCATGCCCATGCATTCCTGATTTCATCTACCAGCCTTAAGCAGATCAGCGGGTCGTTTGATGAGGCATCGACAATGCTGGGCGGTAGCGTGCTGACAACCCTGCGCAAGGTAACCTTGCCGCTGCTTTGGCCAACTTTGCTAGGGGTGGGTGTGTTGTTTTTCATGCGCACTATGGTGTCTTTGTCTGCGGTGATCTTTTTGACTACCCCGAAAACACAAGTGGCATCCATCTCGGTGCTGCAGTTGTCTGATCGCGGCGCGGTCAATCAGGCAGCGGCATTCTCGGTCTGTATTATGCTGATCGTAATTGCAGCATTGCTGATTGTGCGGGGTATTCTTTGGGCTTGCGGCGCCAAACATGTGACGCTTATCCGCTAGAGCAGTTTCAGGAAAAGTGGGTGCCGGTTTTCCGTCCGAAACTGCGTTTAAACAAACAGATAGAGCGGTTTTAAAGAAAAGTAAAAGCGCTCTAGAGCATTTCTCTATCAAGTTGAATCAACTTGATAGGCATGACAATGCGAAACTCTAAATAGCCATCGCAAAAACACCAACGCCCGCATTAGAATAGATGCGGGCGTTGGTGTTAAGGCTTTAAATCTCAGGCTGCTTTTTCAAGCGTAATGCGCTGCGCCAGCCGTACCATGCCTGCACAGGCGTCATCAATTTTGTCATCGGCAACGCTGAGGCTCAAACGCAGAAAACCGGTCAGATTACTGCCAAATGAATCGCCGGGCATTGTAGCAATCTTTTCTTCTTCAAGCAGACGCATGGCAAACTCTGCTCCGCTCATACCGGTGGTGCGAATATCTGCCAGAATAAACATGCCCGCTTGCGGAATTTTGCAGGAGATACCGGCATGGCCATCAAGGCGCTCTGCAATCATTTGCGCGCGGCGATAAAAATTATCACACATTTGCTTGGCAGCAGTCGCAGGACGGTTCAATGCATAGGCTGTCATATCGGCAATAAACGGCTGCACGCCGAATAAGAGCGATTCCGATAGAGGTAGCAATTTCTCAGTAAACTCTTCCGGCCCCACGCACCAGCCACTGCGAAATCCCGGAGCAGAATGGGATTTGGAAATCGAGGCGACCACAACAGTACGCTCCGCCAGCGCTGCCTGATCGAGCGGAGATGCAAACTCACCGTTAAAGACCAGCAGTTCATAAACTTCGTCTGAAATGATCCAGAGATTATGCTTACGGCAAACCTCACCGATTTCAGCAATATCTTGTTTGCTGAGCATAGCGCCGGTCGGATTATGCGGGGAGTTGAGCAGCAATACGCGCGAGCGCGGCGTAATCGCTTTTTCAAGATCGGCTGCCTGCAAGCGAAAACCGTTTTGCTCATTGACCGGCACATAAACCGGCGTTGCGCCGGTTGCTCTGATCACGCCCTCATAGGTCGCGTAGCACGGATTGGTGGTAATAACTTCATCACCTTCCTCGGCCAGTCCCAGCATCACCAATGCCAAGGCACTCTGCGTGCCGGGAAAACACAATATCTGCTCTTGTGTAATGGTGCGGCCAGTGCGTTTGGAATATTTGTCCGACAGTGCCGCCAGAATTGATGGTTCACCACGGCCATTGGTATAGCGGGTGCGGCCTGCGCGCATGGCGCGTGTTGCCTCATCAATCATATCAGCGGGGGTCGGAATATCCGGCTCACCAATCGTCAGTTCAATTATATCTTCGCCTGCGGCTTTCATTTCACGGGCGCGAATATGCACTGCCCATTTATGTGAACCTTCATTGTTCAGCCGCTCGGTAATCCGTGCGTAATGCATGTTGAGCGCTCCTCCGTTTTTTTAATTATGTTTTGCGCTTTGTAGCGTATCTCGGCAGGGGAGCGCCAGTGCTGTTTCGGTATGAATAAACAACCCGTTCTAAAATATGTCGCGTAAAGCTGATATGTTGATTATGTAAAACAAATTTACAAAATCCGACCTTAAATATTGAGAGTTCTAATGGCTGAAATCAGCACTGTACAAACCATGATCCGTAACACTGTTGGCACCCTGGAGGTGCCCTCGGTTGATGAGCGCCAATCTATCACGCTGCTTGAAAAAACAGTTGCTGCCCATGATCACAAATTGCTCTCAATAGCTTGCATGACCACAGTGGAAAGTGGTGGTAAGGCGCCCGTGGCTGAGCCGGTTGCTTTTCCGTTCAATGTTACCGCGTGGAATCTGGAGCGCTGTTTGTTTCCTGAGGCAAGCGCGCAAAAAATGCTGGCTGAAAAGCCGGTTGTGGCGCTTTTGACCGAGATGGATAATGGCATGGCACGCACTGCTCAGAAAAACATGACAGCTGAACTCGCCGCTATAATGGCGATGAACTATGCCTATGGGGTGGAGTTTATTGAGCTGGGGCTTGGCTCGGAAATTGAGCATCAATTTTGTGAAGATGATTTTAATGCCAAAGGTTTTCACGGTAATGCGCTGATGGCTGGTGTGCAGCTGCAGCGTGTCTTTGTGCAGCGTTTATATGGTGAATGCCTGTGGTTCATGAATGGCGGCGATCAGCCAAGGCTTGGTGAGCGCAATGCCATTGGCGCGGTGATTGAAACGCAGCACGGGCCGTTTGTTGCAGTATCCGTTCATCTGGAAAGTTCGGCCTCGGCAAATTATCGCGAAAAGCAGGTTGCCGGATTGCTAGATGCACTGGATGCGGAGTTTGGGGATATGCCGGTTTTGATCGGTGGTGATCTCAATACCGGCCTGCAAGATGATGGTGATTTTGAAGCTGAAGGCCTGTTCAAAACCGCTGCAGCGCGTGGGTTCGCCCGCCATGGCGGGGCACTGGATCAGATGACATTGCGCGCCAGCCTGATCTCACCACAACCACAGCGGCCTTTGAAACTCGACTGGTTTTTAACCCGCGGTCTCAAGATTGGTGAAAGCTGGATCATACCTTCAACGGATAATAATGGGCGCCCGTTATCGGATCATGATATGATTGTCTGCCGTGTGGATGGATTTGTGTAAAGAACCCACATTGTAATAACCCGCATAATGAACACTCTATGCGGGTTTATCTGCTCTCGCTTTGCCGGCATGTAATCTTTTCTCACGCCGGCGTTTGGCTGAAGAGGGGATGCCCAGCTCCTCGCGATATTTGGCCACAGTTCTGCGGGCAATATCAATGCCATCTGCACTCAGGCGATGAACCAGTGCCTCATCCGATAGCACGGTTTGCAGCGTTTCTTGTGCAATCAGCGTTTTGATTTTTGCCCGCACTGCCTCAGAGGCAAAATCACCGTGATTATCTTTGCCTTTTATCGCAGCATTGAAAAAATAACGCAGCTCATAGAGACCTGAGGGAGTGAGCATGTATTTTTGCCCTGCAACACGGCTGATGGTGGATTCATGCATTTCAATAGCATCAGCCACCATTTGCATTGTCATCGGTTTAAGAGCCACTGCGCCATGGTCGAAAAAATCACTTTGCTGTAACACAATCTCAGATGCAACATTGAGGATGGTGCGCGCGCGCTGGTCGAGAATACGGGTGAGCCAACCGGCTTTTTGACGGCAATCACGCAGAAAGTCTTTTTCTTGCTTACTGGCGCTGGTCTGGCTTAATTTGCGGCTGTAATCCTCATTCACCAGCACACGCGGCAGCGCCTCCGCATTCAGTGTTACATGCCATTGGCCAGTTTCGGCTTTGCTGACCAGAATATCGGGGATGGTGCTGAGAACGGGTGCATTGTCAAAGGCCAGGCCGGGCTTGGGGTTTAACCCGCGCAGCTCTAACAGCATCTCGGCAAGCTCTTCATCATCAACCAGGCATAGTTTTTTTAACTGCGTGAAATCGCGCTTGGCCACCAAATCAAGATGTGTGAGCAATTGTGCCATTGCGGTGGTGAGTTTGTCATCGGCTCGCAATTGCAGACGCAAACATTCCGCCAGATCGCGCGCAAATAACCCCGCAGGTTCAAATGCCTGACATTGGTGCAAAATATCCGTTACTTGCTCTGTTGTCAGTTTAAGCTGCTTGGCAAGGCGCTCCGGATCAGTATGCAAATAACCGGCCTCATCCAGTGTTATAGCAAGTTCTTCAGCAATTTTGCGATCCTGCGGATTGCGAAAACTCAGATTGATTTGCTCTGCCACATGATTTTGCAGGCTGTGCTGCACTGTGCCGAAACGCTCCAGTGCAATATCATGGGCTGAAGCGCCGGATGATCCCGATGTTACTCCCGTTGATGGTGATGCGGATGCGCGCTGCAATAACGGGTTGGCTTCCAGCTCAGTCCGCACAAAATCTTCAAGCTCAGCACGGCTCATTTGCAGCACTTTAAGGGATTGCTGCATTTGCGGTGTCATGGTCAGAGATTGCGTCTGACGCAATACGGGCTTGGATGAAAGAGCCATGAATGTGTTTGTATATGTTTTTGCGGATATATTCTTGTCATAAAAAGCGGGCAGCAGAGCATTTCACTATCAACTTGACAGGTATGATAATGCGAAAAAGCTAAAGTCTAGAGCGATCGCTACGATCCAACCTGATCGTTATCCGCACTCAAGCATTTCACTATCAAGTTGAATCAACTTGATAGGTATGACAATGCGAAAAAGCTAAAGTCTAGAGCGAGCGCTGCGATCCAACCTGATCGTTACCCGCTCTAGCTTATTTGTCAATCTTGATAGAGCTATCAGTGGTGCTGAAACTGCTGTAATCACTCTTTCAATGACTTGTGATCTTGTGCTGCTTTTGAGGATGAATGATGCGCCACTATATCGGAATTGATGTCGGAACCGGCAGCGCGAGAGCAGGGCTGTTTGATTGTCAGGGCAGGCTTTTGGGCTCTGCTGCTTGTGGTCTTGAAACTTTTCGCCCGCAAAAAGGCTTTGTGCAGCAAAGCTCCCGCCTGATCTGGGATGCAGTTTGCACTGCGGTAAAAGCGGCAGTGGCAGAGGCAGCAATTGCCGCAGATACGATTGCCGGACTTGGTTTTGATGCCACATGTTCTCTTGTGGTTGCCGACGAGAACGGCAATCCGGTTACAGTCAGCCCGAATGGTGAAGATGATCAGGATGTGATCCTGTGGATGGATCACCGTGCGGTTGCGGATGCCGATGAAATCACCGCTCTTGGCGGTAAGGTGCTGGAGCATGTTGGCGGGCGGATGTCTCCGGAGATGGAATTGCCTAAAATTCGCTGGTTCAAGCGGGAGTTGCCGCAGAGCTGGGCGCAGGCCGGATCTTTCTGGGAATTGCCGGACTGGCTGGTGCATCGCGCTACCGCAACCGATATGCGCTCGCTGTGTTCTCCGGTGTGTAAATGGACCTATATGGGCGATAAGGGCCGCGCGGGTGAGGGGTGGGATAAGGCATTTCTGGAAAAGATCGGCCTTGTTGAACTCGCTGATGATAATTTTGCGGCGATCGGCAATCATTTTGGTGCTGCGGGTGAAGCTGCTGGAAGACTTTCTGAGCAAGCAGCTGCAGAGCTGGGGCTTCCTGCTGGTATTGCTGTATCAACCGCTCTGATCGATGCTTACTCCGGTGCGCTTGGCACATTGGCTGTCACGGATACGGCAGGTATCAGCGCTTTAGAACAGCGGCTGGCATTGATTGCCGGTACATCGAGCTGCCATATTGCGCTCAGTACGGAGCCTATGTTTGTGTCGGGTGTGTGGGGGCCGTATTATTCAGCACTGCTGCCAAACCTGTGGGACAATGAAGGTGGCCAATCTGCTGCCGGAGCGTTGATTGATGCAGTCATTGCGCGCCATAGCGCATCCCATGAACTCGCGGCGCAAAATCGCGATAAACACATTACTGATCTTTTGAATGATCACCTGGCAGATATGGCAGAAGAAACCGCAACCTTGACGCGCCATCGTCATGTGCAACCGGATTTTCATGGTAATCGCTCGCCGTTGGCTGAAAGCTGGCGCAAAGGTGCGATTGCCGGTCTGACCCTTGAGCATGATAATGATGATCTGGCGCTTGATTATCTGGCGACTATTCAGGCACTTGCCTATGGCACGCGGCATATTCTCGAAGAAATGCGCCATACTGGTCTTGAGATTGATACGCTGGTGGTCTCGGGTGGTTTGGCACGCAATCCGCTTTATTTGCGCGAGCATGCCGATATTACCGGTTGTCGGGTGCTGGTTCCGGAACAAGCGGAGCCTGTACTGCTCGGCTCTGCTATGCTGGGCGCAGTAGCCAGCGGTGATTTTGCAACACTGCCGGAGGCGATGGCGGCTATGAGTGGCAAAGCCGCGGTATTAGAACCACGTGAAGGTGATCTTAGCGGCTATCACGATATGAAATATCTGGTCTATCGCCGTATGCAAATGGACTATGCTGATTATGCCGAGCTGATGGATGATATGGCTATGCTCGAGCCGGATGATGAGCCTTATGACGATATAGAAGAATAACAGGCTACAATGAAAACACCGGCAGAGATCATCTCTGCCGGTGTTTTCATTGGTTGGTCATGACTGAATGGTGGCTGGCTTAATACGGGCTGTCGACTTTGCCGGTTTCCACATAAACGGTTTTGATCTGGCTATAATGCGAGAGTGCGGCAAGGCCGTTTTCACGGCCGATACCGGAGTTTTTATAACCGCCAAACGGCACTTCCACCGGTGTCAGATTATAGGCATTAATCCAGCATGTACCGGCTTTGAGCGCTGCGATTACGCGGTGGCCACGGGCGCTGTCTGCCGTGAAAACCCCCGCCGCAAGGCCAAACTCTGTATCATTGGCACGGGCAATCACCTCTTCTTCATCGCTGAAGGTCAGAACACTCATCACAGGGCCAAAAATCTCTTCCCGCGCAATGGTCATCCCATCTGTGACATTGATGAAAATCGTGGGCTCAATAAAGGCACCCTGTTCCAGCCCTTGCAGGGCAGGCACGCCACCGCCACACACAAGCTTTGCACCTTCCTGCTGACCTTTGGCGATGTAATCCAGCACCTTATCACGCTGCACATGGCTGACCATCGGCCCCATTTGCGTTGCCGGATCCATCGGGTCGCCGATCTGGATTGTACGGGTGCGCTCAATAAGGCGGCTGATAAAACGCTCCGCAATTTTTTCATGAACGAAAACGCGGGTGCCGTTGGAGCAGACCTGACCGGTGGAGTAGAAATTACCGAGCATGGCGCCGCCAATGGCGTTTTCAATATCGGCATCGTCAAACACGATCAGCGGAGATTTTCCGCCAAGCTCCATGGTGACCTGTTTCATCTGTGCGCCAGCCTGCGCCATAATTTTTTTACCTGTTGGCACCGAGCCGGTTAAAGAGACTTTGGCGACCTTTGGATGGTTGATCAAAGCCGCACCGGCATCACCAAACCCCTGCACCACGTTGAAAAGACCATCCGGCAGGCCGGCATCTTGATAGAGCTGCGCCAGAGCCAAAGCAGAAAGCGGGGTGTTTTCCGATGGTTTGAAAACAACAGCATTGCCCATAGCCAGCGCCGGAGCGGATTTCCACGAGGCAATCTGGATCGGATAATTCCATGCGCCAATGCCAACGCATACGCCCAGCGCTTCACGACGCGTATAGGCAAAAGGCCCGCCAAGCTCGACAAACTCGCCATTGAAACCTGAGATCACACTGCCGAAATATTCCATTGCATCAGCACCGGATGCCGCATCTGCCACCGATGTTTCCTGAATGGCTTTACCGGTATCCAGCGTTTCAAGTTCGGATAATGCCTGATTGCGTTCACGCATCAGTTCAGCGGCGCGGCGCAAAATCCGGCCACGTTCAACCGGTTTGAGCCTTGCCCATTCAGCCTGCGCCAGTGCTGCCGCTTCCACGGCCTGATTAACAATGCTCTCGGTTGCGCCATGCAGACGGGCAATCACTTCACCCGTTGCCGGATATGTCACGTCGAAAGGGCGGCCAGCGCTATCTTCAACAAAACGGCCATTGATAAAATGTGAGGCTTGCGGTTGTGCACGCATGGAGGCTTCCTTTGAAATTTTTAGATTTGAATTATGGCTCACCGGTCAGAAATTTCCCAGCGCGGATTAATCCATGGCTCCTGATTGGAGCGCGGCAGCGGTGTTTTTCCTAAAATATGATCGGCAGCTTTTTCACCGGTCATGATTGAAGGGCCATTGAGATTTCCATAAGGCACACGCGGAAAGATTGAACTGTCAGCCACGCGCAAACCTTCAACCCCGATCACGCGGCATTCCGGATCAACCACGGTCATCGGGTCATTGATCGCGCCCATTTTACAGGTTCCGCAGGGATGAAACGCGCTTTCAGCATGATCGCGAATAAAATTATCCAGCTGTTCATCGCTGACCACATCGGCACCGGGTTGAATTTCACGGCCGCGATAGCCATCAAAGGCCTGCTGGCCGAAAATCTCGCGGGTTAACCGGATGCAATGGCGAAAATCGCGCCAGTCATCAGGATGCGACATATAGTTAAACTGGATTTTCGGCTTCTGCTTCGGGTCTGCTGAACGCAGCGTAACCGAACCGCGCGATTTGGAACGCATCGGGCCAACATGCGCCTGAAAACCATGGCCTTCAGCGGCAGCTTTTCCATCATAGCGAATAGCCACGGGCAGAAAGTGAAACTGGATATCCGGATAATCCACACCGGCAGCGGATCGTACAAAGGCGGCGCCTTCAAAATGGTTGGTAGCACCAAGACCGGATTTGAAAAACAGCCATTGCGCACCAATCATTGCTTTGGAAAACAGATTAAGCTTTGAATAAAGCGTGATCGGCTGCAGACATTCCTGCTGCACATAGACTTCCATATGATCTTGCAAATTGGCGCCGACCCCCGGCCGGTCAGCCACAACATCAATACCATGCGCACGCAGATGCTGCGCAGGGCCGATGCCGGAAAGCATCAGCAGTTTTGGTGAGTTAATGCTGGAGGCGGCAATAATCACTTCGCGCTTTGCTTTGATCGTGCTGATTTTGCCGGATTTTTCAATCTCAACACCTGTCGCGCGGTGGTTCTCTATTACTACTTTGCGGGCAAATGCATTAACGAGCGTGACATTGCTGCGTTTCAGAGCAGGGCGTAAATAGGCATTGGCCGTTGACCACCTGCGACCATTATGAATGGTTTGCTCCATCGGGCCGAAGCCTTCTTGTTTCGAGCCGTTATAATCCTGCGTGGTTTCAAAGCCGGCCTGTTTGCCTGCCTCGGTAAAGGCCTGAAATAGCGGATTATCGCGTTTGCCGCGCTGGATATGCATCGGTCCGTCTGTGCCGCGCCAACCTTGTTCTCCGCCTTCAGAATTTTCCATTCGTTTGAAATAGGGCAGCACATCGGCATAAGACCAGCCAGCTGCACCATTTTCAGCCCAATGATCAAAATCTTTGGCGTGGCCGCGCACATAGACCATGCCGTTGACTGAGGACGAACCGCCAATAACTTTACCGCGCGGGGTCACCAGACGGCGGCCGTTCAGATGTGGCTCCGGCTCCGTGCTGAAACCCCAGTCATAGGTCGACATATTCATCGGAAAAGACAAAGCGGCTGGCATTTGAATCAGCGGGCCGATATCGGTGCCGCCATATTCAATGACAATCACAGAATATTTGCCGTCTTCTGAAAGCCGGTAGGCCATGGCAGAGCCGGCAGAGCCGGAGCCTATAATAACGAAATCTGCTTCCATATTATGTTCCTTAATGCCGGTTGGTGGTGGGCTTGGTTTGTAAATGCGCTAGTTGAACACTGATGTAATCTTCAACCAGAGCGGTAGCCTCAGCGGCTTTGGGCGCATCGGCACCCAAGGCGTGGCGGATATAAAGCCCGTCGATCAATGCGCCTGTGCCCTCGGCAATATGACGGGCATTGGCTTTGCTGGTGAGTTGCGCCAGCGCAAAACTAAGATTGGAATGCAGCCGGCGGGCATAAATCCGCAATAACCGGCGCATTTCCTGTGACTGCTGCGCATGGGCATAAAAAGTCAGCCATGCGGCAATGGTTTCATGGGCAAATTGCGTGGCAGAAAAATTGACACCGATAATCAGCGATAATCTTTCGCGAGGGCTGGGCTCCTGGTTGGGCTGGCCTTGCAAGGTCTTGCGCAAATCGGCACCCAATTCACTGAGAAGATGGCGCATCGTGGCGAGCAGGAGCTGGTCTTTGCCGCCGAAATAATGATGTGCCAATGCAGCGGAAACGCCTGCCTTGCGGGCGATCTGCGCAACTGTAACATCCAGAGAGCCACGCTGGCCGATTGTGTGAATCGTTGCGCAAATCAGATCTTTACGGCGTAATTCTTCCATTCCGATTTTTGGCATTGGTCACTCGCAACAATAATGAGGGTATCTGCATTATTGTTTTTATTGATTGATCAGTCAATCAAGAGTTTATTTCTGTTCAATATCAATATATTATTAAAAATAAAATTAACTATAAATTATAATAAACAATGGTTTTGACGCTCAGCCTGCCTTTTGCTAGATCATGTGCAACTGTTTTTTGGAGAGAGCACATGACCAATCCGGTTCTGGTTGAAGTGATACGCGGACGTGAAGTTGAAAGCCGCCATAGCGGTGCTATGGCGCTGTTTGACGGTGATGGCAAAAGCGTTCTGGCGATTGGCGATGTAACGCGCCGTACCTATCCGCGCTCGGCAATCAAGGCTATTCAGGCGTTGCCATTTGTTGAAAGCGGCGCTGCCGATGCCTACGGTTTTGGTAATGAAGAGCTGGCAATGTCTTGCGCCTCGCATGCCGGTGAGCCGGAACATGTGGCACGAGCCAGCACGATGCTCGCAGCTGCCGGTCTGTCTTGTGAGGATCTGGAATGTGGCGCCCATTGGCCATCAGATCAGCAGGTTCTGATTGATCTGGCACGCAGCGGACAGGAGCCAACAGCGCTCAACAATAATTGCTCCGGCAAACATGCCGGTTTTCTCTGCACTTGTGCGCATATGGGCCTTAAGACCAAAGGCTATGTGCAGGCCGGATCGCAAATCCAGACCATTGTGCGCCAAACCATGCAGGATGTTACCGGCGCTGTGCATAGTACTGATGACTGCGGTACGGATGGTTGTTCAATCCCGACTTATGCAATTGGCGTTGATGCGATGGCGCTTGGGTTCGCCCGCATGGCCACCGGTACCGGTATGGCGCCTGAGCGTGCTAAAGCTGCGAAACGCCTGATGGATGCCTGCATGGCGGCGCCTTTCTATGTTGCCGGCAACCGTCGCGCCTGCACCAGCCTTATGGAGCTGGCGCCGGGGCGGATTTTTGTTAAGACCGGCGCAGAAGGTGTGTTTTGTGGTGCGGTACCGGAGCTTGGCTTGGGCTTTGCGATGAAATGTGACGATGGTACATCGCGCGCGGCTGAAATTATGGTGACACAATTGCTGGCACAATTATTTGCCAAAGATGCGCAATTATCAGCTGCGTTAACGGAAAAAGCCACGCGCCGTATGAGTAACTGGAATGGTATTGATTTTGGTTATATTGCGCCATCAGCCCATTATGTTGAAAGCTTAAAGTCTATTGTTTCTTAAGTATAATAGACTGAATTGTGCCTTTGTAGTCGAATTATAAATAAAAAAGCTGCCGATTTTAAGGATCGGCAGCTTTTTTGATTTATTACATTTAAATATTTTTCCGATAAGCTTTAATTGTCGTTTGCAGACTTGTTTTTCCGATTCAGAGTTACTAGCCTGATGTGATGAGCAGAGCGTTTACAAAAGAACTGGATGATATGCCCGTTGATCTGGGCGAGCGTCCTGTGAGCACACATCGTAACCTTGTTACCGCAAATGGCATGAAGCTGATTGAGGCTGAGCTGGCGCGTTTGCAGGACGAGCTTGGTCTGACAACGGCAGCAGGTGATAAATCTTTGCTGGCGCAGGTCTCGCGGGAATTACGCTACTGGACATCACGGCGTGAAACGGCAGAGCTGAGCATTGCTGACAACAACAGCGATGTTGTGCGTTTTGGTATGCGCGTCACTGTTGAAAATGAAGATGGCCGTCAGCAGATCTGGGGTCTGGTGGGCGAGGATGAGGCCGAGCCTTCCAAGGGCACAATCTCACATATTTCGCCTATGGCCGTTGGTTTGTTTGGTAAGGGCAATCTGGTCACCATCAATGGCCGTGAGCTGGAGATTATCAGCTTCAAAGCCATTGACGAGAACGTGTGAAACTCTGTTTTAGAGCCAGCCTTTTTTGCGGAAAAAATACAGCGGTATCAGAGCTGAAATTACCATAACAACCAAAGCCAGCGGATAACCCCATTTTTCGGTTAATTCCGGCATGAAGCTGAAATTCATACCATAGATTGAAGCGATCAGTGTGGGCGGCATAAAGCCAACTGCTGCCACTGAAAAGATTTTGATAATCGCATTTTGTTCAACCGAAATCAGCCCGACAATGGTATCAAGCAGGAAATTGATCTTATTGCTGAGAAAATCCACGTAGTTTTCAAGGGATTGCGTATCACGCTCAAGCGTTTTGAGCCATGAGCGGGTATCTTTGGCCTGGGTTTTTGCCGAGCTGTTGGCCGTGATATAAACCAGCAAACGCCGGATGCCGGCAAGGCTTTCGCGCATTCTTGATAGAAAAGTTCCGTGCGAGCCGATTTCATTGAGAATCTCACGAAAACTCTGGTTCGACATCGGGCGCATATTGGTTTCACGGCGATAGATACGATGCGATGCTGTATCTATTTTTTCACTGACGCCTTCAATGAAGTCTGCCAACCGGTTGGTATTGGCTTCAATAATCCCCAGCAGAATACACAGGCTGTTGGTGCGGCTGTTAACCAGCCCGTTGCCGCTTTTAGCTGTGCGCGCCACATAGATCGCAAAAGGTTTTGGCTCGGCATAGCGTACGCTGATGAGTAGCTTGTCCGTCATAATAAAAGTAACAGGGCTGACAATGCGGTGATTACCGTCACTCAGATGCAGAAAAGGTGCTGTCAGATATTGCGCACCGTTCTCACTGTAAAACCGGCTCGATTCCTCAATCTCGCGCATATCCTCCCGCGTAGGTATCGGAATATTGACCCATGCTTCAACGCGCGTTTCTTCTTCAGGCGTGGGATTGAGCATATCAATCCACAGGGCGTTTTGCGGCAATGTGTCGGCGGACACCGGTAATGTCAATGTGTCGGCGGTCACCGGTAATGTAATGCCCGCTCTATCTGCGGCCTCTGGCGTATCAGAGATGTCACTGATGCCGGTAGCAATACTGGTGCTTATTGTCAGGTCAGGATTGGTCGGGATCAGGAGATCGCCCTTGCGGTAATATACAGTCAGCATTTTTGTTCAGCACATCCCTGTAAATTCAAAACTCTCCACAACGGAGCGGTAGTATAGGCGCATATATGTAAACAACACATGTCGTTTGGTTTTGTTTCCAGGATTACATGGCGCAGAACACATTCCGTATTTCGGCTTTATGACGAAGTCGTGTATCAGAGCTGTATGGAGATTTTTGAATGCGCTTGATATATCAATCATAACTTGTGATGAATATGCGTTATTCAGTAAAGAGCGGGAACGAGTATTTCATGTCTGGTATGAGTGAGCCATTGCTGGCTGATGGTTATTTGAACGCGAGTGCTGAAGCCGGCGCCCAGCCCAATTCTGCTGCTGGTGTCGTCAAATCTCAACGCGATTATGGTATGAGCCCGATTTACCGGTTGCTGGCCGGCATTTGTCTGGTTTTTATCGCGCTTAATTTGCGCTCTCTGTTTTCCAGCTTTTCCGCATTGCTGCCGGAGATATTATCGGCAACCGGTATGAGCAGCTTTACAGCGGGATTGCTGACGACATTGCCGGTTTTTTGTCTTGGATTTTTTGCACCGATTGCACCTAAACTTGGTGAACGTATCGGCATGGAACGCACATTGCTGCTGGCAGTTTTGCTCCTGGCTCTTGGTTTGTTTTTGCGTGGGGTGGGGCCTATTACGCTGATGTTTGCCGGTACCACGCTGGCCGGCGCCTGTATTGCAACCTGTAATGTGCTGTTGCCCGGAATTGTTAAACGGGATTTTCCGGACAAAGCCGCTTTGCTGACTGGTTTTTATACAATGGCACTCAGCGGCGGTGCGGCGATTGCTGCTGCGGTAACTCTGCCCGCCTATACGGCGCTTGGTAACTCATGGCAGCAGGCGCTGGCGCTGTGGGCGCTGCCGGCTCTTGTGGTCGGGCTTTTATGGGGTGTGCTGACATGGCGTCTCAAACATAAGCGCGCTGCTAATAAAGGCAAAGTAACAGGCCTGTGGCGCGATAAAGTTGCGTGGCAGCTTACCTTTTTCATGGGGTTGCAATCAGCATTGGCCTTTACCGTTTTTGGCTGGCTTTCGCCAATTTTACGTGAGCGCGGGCTGGATGGTATCACTGCTGGTGCTGTGGTGTCAGTGTCGATCGGCACGCAGCTGATTGCCTGTTTGCTGGTGCCGACAATTGCCATGCGCTGTCGCAGCCAGAGTGTTTTGAATGTGGTGCTGATTGCCTGTGCTACCGTTGCCATGCTGGCTATGCTGTTTATGCCGCTATGGTCGGTGTGGTATTGGGCAATTTTGCAGGGAATCGGGCTGGGCGGATTGATCGCTGCGGCTATGACACAGATTGTACTGCGTTCTCCCAATCCGCGTATTGCCTCGCATTTGTCCGGAATGGTGCAGTTTATCGGCTATATGATCGCCTCTATCGTGCCGCTGCTGATCGGTATTATCCATGACTTAACCGGCACCTATACCGCCAGCGCATTGCTGTTTGTGTTTATCGGGCTTGCCGCCGCATGGAATGGCTGGGGGGCTGGGCGCGCAGTTTATGTGCAGGCTGACAGCGAATAATCATCCCAATTGATGCGCATTAAAAAACCCCGCAATCTGATGGCGGGGTTTTTTGTGTGTCAGCGGTAGGCAGTACGGATCAGATGAACTGACCAAGACCCGGAATAGAGTTGACCACATCATCAACGGTCTGCGCGCCGGCTTTTTCTTTTGCAAAAGCAATGGTTTCTTTGGCTACGCCACTGATTTCGCCCATACCCAGACCGGCACTCATCAGCTTGGAACCAAGACCCATAACGCCGCCCATCATATTGGACAGGAAGCCACCTTTGTCGGCAGCGGCAATCAGCGCCTGCGCACCCGGAATACCGGCAATCAATGCGCCGACTTTGTCCTGCGGGCCTTCTTTTTCAAGAAAAGCGAGGATCAGGCCAATAGCTTTTTCTGCAGTTGCGCTATCAACACCAACATTATTGGTAATACGTGTAATCAGCTCTTCCATAATCTTCTCCCAAATATTGACGTTTACGTAATAAGCATCCTGACGTTACGAAATCAAGCCTGCTGTTGCGAATGCTGTAACATAAAATGCGCAGAGATTTGCGTGGAAAGATTGTTCTGACACGCATTGGCGCCTATAGATTTAAAGTTATAATGCTGTTTGGTCTGGATATGCGGCCAATGATTTGTGGATCCGGTAATTTGTTGGTCCAGTAATTTGTGGATGAGGAGTTTTTCTATGCCTGCAGAAGGAAGCATCTTTCTTGGTGCCAGCCGCAAGCCGGATGACAGCTATCAGCAGCCGGAAGAACTGGCGCTGAAATATGCCAATCGTCACGGGCTGGTGACGGGTGCGACCGGTACGGGTAAAACAGTGAGCCTGCAGGTAATGGCCGAGGCATTTTCAGCCGCTGGCGTGCCGGTTTTCTGTGCGGATATTAAAGGCGATTTATCCGGTATTGCGGCCATTGGCAACAAAAGCGATTTCGCTGAAAAGCGTGCTGAAGAAGTGCATCTCACCCCTTATGATATGCAGGCAACGCCGGTGATTTTCTGGGATATTTTCGGGCAGCAGGGACATCCTATCCGCGCTACGATTTCAGAAATGGGCCCGCTGCTGTTATCACGCTTGATGAACCTGACGGATGCACAGGAAGGTGTGCTGAATATTGCCTTCCGTGTTGCTGATGAAGATGGTTTGTTGCTGCTGGATATGAAAGATTTGCAGGCTCTGCTCACGCATGTGGCCGAGCGCTCCTCCGAGCTTTCCATTCAATATGGCAATGTTAACAAGACATCTGTGGGTGCTATCCAGCGCTCGCTGCTGGTGTTGGAACAGCAGGGCGGCACATTCTTTTTCGGCGAGCCGGCGCTTAATATTTCAGACCTGATGCGCACCACCACAGATGGCCGTGGGGTTGTGGGCGTGCTGGCCGCCGATAAGCTGATGATGAACCCGCGGCTCTATTCTACTTTTCTGTTATGGCTGATGTCTGAGCTGTTTGAGCAATTGCCGGAAATCGGTGATCCGGAAAAACCGCGTCTGGTCTTCTTTTTTGATGAGGCGCATTTGCTGTTTGATGAAGCACCAAAAGCTTTGCTAGATCGGATTCAGCAGGTTGTGCGTCTGATCCGCTCTAAAGGTGTCGGCGTTTATTTTGTAACCCAGAACCCGCTTGATGTGCCGGAAGTGGTGCTGGCGCAGCTTGGTAACCGTGTGCAGCACGCTCTGCGTGCCTATACGCCGCGTGAGACAACTGCGGTTAAAACTGCTGCTGATACATTCCGTCCCAATCCGGAATTTGATACCTTCAAAGCGATTACAATGTTATCGACCGGTGAGGCGCTGGTTTCTACTCTGCAAAGCAAGGGTATACCCTCCATTGTGCAGCGCACTTTAATGCGTCCGCCAGCATCGCGCATCGGGCCGCTTACGGCTGAAGAACGTGCTAAGCTGATTGCTACCAGCCCGGTAGCTGGCCAGTATGATCTGGTGGTGGATCGTGAATCCGCTTTTGAAGTTTTGCAAAAGCGCGCTGAGCAGAAAGTTGCCTCTGTTGAGCAGCAGAAAGAACAGGCGCAGCAAGGTGGCGGCAGCTGGACAGATTATCTGACAACCACATTGGGCGGTGGCAAGCGCGGCAGCCGTCAGACGGTGACTGAAACGGCGGTTAAAAGCGTGGTTCGTACCGTCAGTAACTCCCTTGGCCGAGCCATCGTACGCGGAATTCTTGGCGGTTTTAAACGCTAAAATAAATTTAAACACAAAAAGCCGGGCTGCTGAACAGTCCGGCTTTTTTGAGTATCAAAGATCAGATTACCAAAATCGGTGCTTTGGTGGGCACACGGTCATAAAGATCGATCACATCCTGATTGAGCATACGCACACAACCGGAAGAAACGGCTTTACCAATCGACCACCATTCCGGATTACCATGAATGCGATACAGCGTGTCTACGCCGTCTTTAAAAATATAATGTGCGCGGGCACCAAGCGGATTGTTAAGACCCGGCCCCATACCACCATTACGGACACTGTATTTTTCAAGCTCCGGCTGACGGGCAATCATATCATCCGGCGGAGTCCATTTAGGCCATTTGCGTTTCCACTGAATGACCGCACGACCCGACCATGAAAATCCTGCACGACCAATGCCGACGCCGTAGCGCATGGCCTGACCATCCTGTAAAACCAGATACAGAAAGCGGTTTGCAGTGTCGACAATAACTGTTCCCGGCATTTCTCCGGTCGGATCCTGTACCAGCTGACGGTAAAATTTAGGATCGATTTTTTGAAATGGTACAGCTGGAATCAGATAGCCTTCATCCTCAACAGCCGCATACATGCTGGCATAAGGGCTAAGGCTGCTATTGTTTACGGAAGGCGCTACCGGCGCCTGATTGCCACCCAAATCAATCACCGGAATATTGCGGGTGACTTGAGTACAACCAGCCAGACCTGCAGCAGCTGTCACCGATAGGGCCGACATAAATGTACGGCGGGAGAACGTGTTTTCCATATTTAAACCAGTCTTTTCAGAACTTCTTAAAAAACTATGAGCGTGGGGCCCGATCCGAAAAGTTGGGTCAGGCAAAATTTGTCTTTACCACATGATCTGCAATCGGGAGTGAGTACAGATATTGCGGGTATGCTTGGCCGCATGGCCGGAAAGCTTAATCTGCCTGTTATGGAATTCATTTTGAGAGAGGCGCAGACGGATCGGGCAGAGCATTCCTGCATAAAGCTGATGAAAAACTGCCATAATATGGCTAATAACTTATGAATTTTTAAGAAAGCTCAAATACTTATCGCTATGTTGCACGAATACAACGAATAGCGTTATGTTATTACTGGTTGTAAAATGCAATATATCTAGCGTGTTTTAGTGTGGCGGTCTGCCTGATGTAGAAATCTGCAGGTATAAGATCACAACGAAAATATTGGCGCTATGGGGCTAAAGCCTTGTGGATTAAGCCATTTTGTGCGGCACATGAGCGCTAGTTCTAACCTGATTAGCAATAAATATTTAAATTTTGCGTGAATTAGCCAAGAACTTCCGCTCCACTCATTGCCCGTATGGGCATGTCGGCCTATGTAGTAAATGCATGAAGAATTTGGGTGGCGGAAACTTGAGGCCGCCCACACCAAGAGGAGAAACACCATGGCTTTTGAATTGCCTGCTCTGCCTTATGATTATGATGCACTTACCCCATATATGTCGCGTGAAACCCTTGAGTTTCACCACGATAAGCATCATCAGGCCTATGTAACCAACGGCAATAAATTGCTTGAAGGTTCCGGTCTGGAAGGCAAAAGCCTCGAAGAAATCGTTAAAGAAAGCTTCGGCAAGAATCAGGCATTGTTTAACAATGCCGGCCAGCATTACAACCATCTCCATTTCTGGAAATGGATGAAAAAAGACGGTGGCGGCAAAAAGCTGCCAGCTAAGCTGGAAGCAGCTATTAATGCGGATCTGGGCGGTTACGACAAGTTCCGCGAAGATTTCATTGCTGCAGGTGCCGGCCAGTTCGGTTCAGGCTGGGCATGGTTGTCGGTTAACAACGGCAAGCTGGAAATTTCAAAGACAGCAAATGGCGAAAGCCCGCTGGTACATGGCGCGTCACCAATTCTCGGCGTCGACGTATGGGAGCATTCCTATTACATCGATTACCGTAATGCGCGTCCGAAATATCTTGAAGCGTTTGTCGACAGCATGATCAACTGGGATTATGTGCTCGAGCTTTTCGAAAAAGCTTAATATAAGTAGTTTAGAAAAGCCTCCTTCGGGAGGCTTTTTTATTGTTACAAAAAATTAATATGATGTTTTGTCGTTTTTATAGAAATTCTAAAGCAGCACACTATAATCATTCTAAAAGCGTCGCTGTGCTATGATTTCCCGATCATACAGTGTCATCGGTTAAGTTAATTTTTAAAACGGTTGAGGATTTTTGAATATGCGCAAATCACTGGCGGTATTTTCTGCTCTTTTTATGCTGACAACTGCAGCATCGGCGACACCAATTGAAGACCGTCAGGCTTTGATGAAGGATATCGGCCGTTCAATGGGTGTGTTGGGGCCGGTTATGAAAGGCGATAAGCCATTCGATGTTGCCGCCGTACAAGCTGCTCTTGACCAGCTCAAAGCTGATGCCATTAAAATGGATGCCGATACTTTATATCCTGCGGGATCTGAAAGTGGTGATACTGCAGCTTCGCCAAAAATCTGGGAAGATCCGGCTGGTTTCAAAGCGGATATTGAAAAGTTTCGCGTTGCAACCGCTGCAGCCGCTGATGCAAAACCGCAAGATGTTGATGCTTTGACTGCAAGTATGAAGGATGTCGGCGCAAGCTGTGGTACCTGCCATCAGGCTTTCCGTATCAAAAAATAAAATGTGATAAGCCTGCGCATGGTAAAAAATGCGCAGGCTATGATCAGATTCTCGTTGGTATGTTTTATAGAGTGCATGCCGCTTTGCAGGCTTGGATAAGGTTTTAATATGAAGCGCAAGCTGATATCTGCAATCGCACTCAGTGCAGTGGTTGGTGCCGGTATAGTCTGGTTTTTAACCGGCCCTGTGCATGTAGACCGCACTGCTCTGCAAAAGCTGGCTCCGGGCGATATCAAAAATGGTGAGCAGGTTTTTTATGCCGGCGGGTGTGCATCCTGTCATGCGGCGCCCAATGCGACCGGTGACGCGAAACTGGTGCTGTCTGGTGGCCATGAGCTGAAAACAGATTTCGGTACTTTTATTGCACCTAATATCTCTCCCTCGCAGGCAGGCCTGAAAGATTGGACGCTGGCGGAATTTGCCGATGCCATGCTTGAAGGTGTGGGGCGCGAAGGCGAGCATCTTTACCCTTCTTTTCCTTACACATCTTATGCACGAATGAAGATGCAGGATGTGGCTGATCTTTATGCCTTTATGAAGACCTTGCCGGCTTCGGATGAGGCATCAAAACCGCATGATTTAAGCTTTCCGTTCAATGTCCGTCGCGGGCTCGGCCTGTGGAAAATGCTCTATCTGGATAATGCACCGGTCGTGGCACTGAATGAACCGGATGTGCAGCTTAAACGCGGACAATATTTAGTTGAGGCTATGGGGCATTGCGGCGAATGCCATACACCGCGCACGATGCTCGGTGGGCTAGATAAATCGCAATGGCTTGCCGGTGCTTTGTCCGCCGAGGTTGATAGCCGCGGCCAGCGCGGTATTGTGCCCAATATTACTGATGGTGAAGGCGGTATTTCAAGCTGGAGTGCCAGTGATATCGCCTATGGTCTGGAGAGCGGCTTCACCCCTGATTTTGATTCAATGGGTGGCGCAATGACTGATGTTATTGCCAATACCAGTAAATTGGAACCCGCTGACCGTGAGGCAATTGCAGCCTATCTGAAGGCAATTCCTGCGCATAAAAACGGCTATGTTTCGAAGTAACTGAATACGAAAAAGGCACCGGGCGTCCGGTGCCTTTTATTATGCTTGCCTAGTTTAAACTATTCCCATTTCATTTCGCCTTTGATCACTTTAGCGCCGAGCTCAAGGCTTGATGCGCCGCCAAGATCCGGATAGCGCTTGGTCATAGCCGCTATCAGTTCGGCACTGTCTTTGGCCTTTGCCTGTTCTTCTTCAAATGCCAGCAGGTAATCCTTGGTGAAGGTGACTGCTGAAAGATCAGTTTTTGATCCCGCAGACATATGGGCAGGTACAACAATTTCCGGCTGGCGGGCTGCAATTGCATCCAGTGTTTTAACCCAGGCCGCACGCTGCTCGGCTGTTGGTGTATCGGCCAGCCAGACGTGCTCACCGGCAGTGACCAGCACGCCACCAAAGACAGCTTTTAATGATGGGACCCAGAGATAGCGACGGTTCGGCATGTTTTCTGCCGCAATAATTTCAATTGTCTTGCCTTCAAGATCAAGCGTCTGCGCATCAGAGGCTTCAGGTATCACCACATCTGAGAGTTGCTGCGGACCGTTTTCTTTCAATTGCGGGCCCCAAACCTGCAATTTGCTTTCCACATTGCCTTTAATCGCGGCAACTGTTTCCGGTGCGGCTAAAACTTTAACATCAGGAAAGGCTTCTTTAACTGGTGCGAGGCCGAAATAATAATCCGGATCGCTTTGACTGATATAGATCGTGGTGAGGGTTTTACCGCTTTCTTTAATCTTTTCTGCAAGTGCTTTACCGTCAGAAAGCGTAAAGCCGCCATCAAGCAAAATTGCCTCTTTTTCGCCGGTAAGTAACACGGGTGTACGCAAAAAGCCGGTTTCATCAGCCTGGAAAAATTCCCATTTCAGGGGTTTGTCTTCTTGTGCTTGCGCAGAGTGAGCCGATAATGCCGTTGTAGCAAGAGTTGCTACAAACGCAGACTTGACCAGAAATTGCGTTGCTGATTTGAAAAATGACATTGGTATTTCCTTATACGAGGGGAGTGGAAATAAGAAAGCGAACAAAGATATTTCTTGTTCAGAAAGTAAGCGACAAACTGAAGCTGACAAGAAGGTATGTATAAATCCGCTAGTTACCTCTGTGTAACCCGTACTAGGCAAGGCTTTGAAATTATATGGTTTTTTAAGTTTTTTAGAGGTGAATTTAGTTGCGTTTCAAAAGAGTGAACACAGTGTCACTGACAGGGTTTTGAAAATAAAAATTGCTTAGCGCTTAACACATTTGGCCGCACGGGGCAGGCCGACAGTGTAGAGGCTCTGCATTGTATAGAGCCAGCCTTTGCACTCTTCAATTGAGCGGAAGCAGCGATAACGGCTGATGACTTCAGGACTGTCATGGCTGATGAAAACGCTTTCACCCAAACCTTGAAATATACCGACAATAACACCGCTGCCGTGTGGCGGCGTGTTGCAGCGCTGGCCAGCATATTCACTGACATCTTTGCGCACTGCAGCCTCTGCGGGCACCAAAGCTGAGAGAAGGCCGGTGCCGAAGCAGAGGGCATAAAGTAATAGATGTGCTGAGTTCCGGAAGTTGCAAAACATGAGCTAACCTTTCCTCAAGCTGATTTGGTTGTTCATTCAAGTCCATGATCAAGTTCAGGGCGAAAGCTTAGCACAATTTGCGCATTTGCTTCCGCCCCGATTGTTTCAAGCTTACTCTTCTGTTTTATCCGACAACGTTAAACCTGTGGTCTTCAGTGCAAAAGCATAGATAAACGCAACTTCTTCCAATTGCGAGAACCGGCCGGAAACCCCGCCATGGCCCGCTTCCATATTAATTTTCAGCAAGACCGGATTATTGCTGGTTGTATGGGCGCGCAATCTGGCCACCCATTTTGCAGCTTCCCAATAGGTTACACGGGGATCGGTCAGGCCTGCTGTTGCCAATATGGGCGGATAAGGTTTCGCCCCCACATTGTCATAAGGCGAATAGCCGGCAATGATACGGTAATCATCCTCCGACGCAATTGGGTTTCCCCATTCCGGCCATTCCGGTGGTGTCAGTGGCAGGCTGTCATCCAGCATTGTATTGAGTACATCCACAAATGGCACATCGGCAATAATGCCGCCAAAGGCTTCGGGTGCTATATTGGCAATAGCGCCCATCAGCATGCCGCCGGCTGAGCCGCCATGGGCGATAATCTTGTCATGACTGGTGAATTTCTCTGCCACCAGATGCTTTGCTGCCGCAATAAAATCTGTAAATGTGTTGGATTTCTGGGCGCGTTTTCCGGTTTCATACCACACAAAACCTTTGTCTTTGCCACCACGAATATGTGCAATAGCATAGACAAACCCGCGGTCAACCAGAGAGAGCCGCGAGGTAGAAAAGCTCGCAGGCATACTGCTGCCATAAGCACCGTAACCATAGAGCAGGCAGGGCGCAGATCCGTCAAGCGGGGTATCTTTATGGGCAAGAATGGAGACCGGAACCAATTCGCCATCCGGTGCTGGTGCCAGCAGCCGGCGGGTCACGTAATCTTCAATCATATGGCCTGACGGCACTTGCTGGGTTTTAAGCAGGTTACGCGCGCGGCTGGCCATATTATAATCATAGAGCTGGCTTGGCGTTGTCATGGATGAGTAGGAAAAACGGATAGTGTCCGTGTCATATTCAGCGCTGCCCTGAAGCCCCAGTGAATAGGCTTCTTCATCAAATGCAATCGCGTGCTCTTCACCACTCACGCGATCGCGCACAATAATGCGCGGCAGGCCGTTATTTCTCTCAAGCCAGACCAGATGGTTTTTATAGGCTGCAATATCGAGAATGATAGTGCCGGCTTTTTCTGTAACTACATCTGTCCAGTTTTCACGCTGCGGCGCATGCACTGGCGCAGACATGATTTTGAAATCTTTGGCACCATCAAGATTGGTCAGAATGTAAAAGACATCACCGCCTTCAGTGAGACTGTACTCAATGCCGGTTTCACGCTTTGCCACCAATTGTGGCCCGGCATGGGGATTATTTGCTGGTATCAGCCAAACCTCTGATGTTTCATGGTCCTGAATATTGATAAATACATAATCATTGAGCGCACTGCCGGAGACATTCATAAAGAAGCCGGCGTCTTTTTCCTCATAGATCAGTCTGTCCTGATCCTGTGTTGTCCCTGTTTGATGATAGAACAGTTTGGCAGGGCGGTGATTATCATCCATCAGCACATAAAATATGCCCTTGCTCTCAGCATCCCACACTGTTCCGCCAGCCGTTGCAGTTAAAATATCCGGCATATCTGCAAGTGATGTCAGATCACGGATTTTAATATCGTAGAACTCGGAGCCTTTGGTATCAGCAGACCAGGCCAGCAGGCTGTGGTTTGGGGAGTAATCAAGGCCACCCAAACTGAAATAAGGCAGAGATGCTGCAAGACTGTCACCATCGATCAGAATGGTTTTTTCGCCGCCATCCCGCAGCGTTCTGAAATATTGCGGGTGCTGGCCGCCGGTTACATAAGAAACGCCATAAGCATAGGCACCGTCTTTAACCGGAACACTGGAGTCGTCTTCTTTAATGCGCGCCTTCATTTCATCAAATAACTGCTGCTGCAGCATTTTGGTGTCATCCATCAAGGCAGCCTGATAACTGTTTTCAGCCTCAAGATGGGAGCGAATTTTAGCATCGAGTAGGGACGGATCTCGCAAAACATCCTGCCAGTTGGCAGCCCGCAGCCAGTGATATTCATCTTGGCGCTCAATGCCGTGTCTGGTGTCGCTATAGGCTTCAGTTGCAGCAGCAGGGGCTTGCAGATCGGCGAAGGGATGTTTCGTCATGCTGGTTCCAGTATATACTATTATAATAAAGTAGGGTCGCGAGGCAGAGTGTTGATCTGTATTACGATGGGGTTTCTGTAAAGAACAGTGCGGTACCATTCATACAATAACGCAACCCTGTTGGCTGGGGGCCATCCGCAAACACATGGCCGAGATGGGCGTCGCAATCGGCGCAGCGGATTTCAGACCGCACCATGCCATAGGAAATATCTTCAAATACATTGACAGCATCTGCTACTGCTGGCTGTGTAAAGCTTGGCCAACCTGTGCCGGAATTAAATTTATCCTGGCTGCGATAGAGTAAACGGTCACAACAGATGCAATGATAAGTGCCTTTTACACCACTGTCGAAATCCGGGCTGGAAAATGCACGCTCGGTTCCATGTTGGCGGGTGATTTTATATTGCTCTGGGGTTAGTTGTTCCCGCCATTCCGCATCAGTTTTGTGTATTTTGAGAGGGGGACGCTTTGATGAAGTGTCAGACATGGGGCAGCTCCGATAGCTTCGAGGAATTTCGACAATATATGGGGATGTTATATGGTTTTTTAAAGGATAACATATACTTGTATATTATCTTCAATGCTCGCTTTATGGCTTATCAGGCATTAAGAAGGCACATAAAACGCATTTATGCTTATTGATCACGGTTAGTTTTTAAAAAAACTGTATAAAATAAACAAAAATCTAAATTGCCAGAAAAATGACTTAATATAGAGATAAATGATTTTTCGATAGAATATAAAATGTCTGGTAAATTGTTCCCTGTTATCGTTTTGATTGTTTATTACTCTCTGTCCGTATCAACCGACAAGCATTTGATAGTTTTGTGAATTTGCTTGTCATTTGGTTCAGTAAGGTGGATTTATCTATGCAAATAATCTGAATTATATATTTCTGATTGATTGCGCCTTGAAAAACAGAGTGAGCAACTTTAATGATCTTATAAACTTGAGGAGTCTTTATTCTCATATGACGATTGTTAATGGTTGAATATTTAATCAAAAAATACAGCATCACTTAGCATAATCTGTAAAATAAATTGACATTTTGTGTTTTTTATCGATATGAGAAGATAATAGCGGGTGGCAAGTTAAGTTTAAATTGGATGATTGGTGGATGGATACACTTCTGATATATTTAGAAAAGTTCCATTCAGTGATTTTATAGATAAAGGAAGTATAATGGAACATCCAGAGACTGTAGTTTCTGCTGACGAATTGCTGCTAAGTCTTACAGCTGATGTTGTTGCCGCCTATGTTAGCAATAATTCTATTCGAGCAGGCGAAGTTCCGGCGTTGATTGCTGATGTTCATGCTGCGTTTTCCCGCTCAGGTGTACGTGAAGAAGTGGTTGCGGTTGTAGAAAAACCAAAGCCTGCAATCAGCCCTAAGAAGTCAGTAAGTGATGATTACATCATCTGTCTTGAAGATGGTAAGAAGTTTAAGTCACTGAAGCGTCATTTGATGACCCATTATGGTCTTACTCCTGAGCAGTATCGTGAAAAGTGGGATCTCGATCCTAGTTATCCTATGGTTGCACCTAACTATGCTGCAGCCCGCTCTGAGCTTGCTAAAAAAATGGGTCTCGGACGTAAGCGTAAAGCTGCATCAGCGTAAAGATCAAAAATTAATCTATTGAAGCAGTGGCAGTTTTTGCCGCTGCTTTTTATTGAAATTATACAATTTTCATTAAAGTATAAGAATTTCTGAAGTTTATACGTTAATCATATCAAGTACTTGCTTAAGAGCAATATGACGATTGAGGTCATAGCTCCAGTGTTGTCGCAAGCCTTTTAATCTTTCTCGCTCTATAAGACGATGAAGCCTGATTGCAGCAATGTTTTTTTGAATGCCGCCCTCATTTAATAGTGTGTGTAAATCTATGCCACAGATCAATTGTAATGCGATTTGTTGTGCAGCTATACGATAAGCTTCTGATTTTTTGCGAAGAAATAGGTGTTTTTCTTTTTCTACTGAAGCTGACATGTTGTTACCCCATTTTTCTGGCGGTAGCATAATGTTTTAAAGTAGAACGGGGATAAGCTGAATCTATTGATGTTTGAATGTAGATATAGCTATTTTAAAGTATTTTTTAGTATATTTATATGAATTATAAATATGTCAATGATTGCAGTTATTTAAATTAATGAACTTTTTATTTTGAAGCTTGTTGTTTTTTAGTGACTTCTGAAAACAAAGTATTTTTCGCTAAACTTATCCCCGTTCACGATTTCTATATTATCAATACGTCATCTTCGGAGGGCGTATATTGAATATTTTTCCTGATATTTTGTCCGAATATTCGGAGTCACTGGCAGTATTGCACCACTTGTCGGCATCTTGCCGCCTGTCATCCTTGGCAGCCCATATGCTGTATAACCCCAACAATACCAGTAAATTAGTAGGTCAGGCATATGATGATGCTGTCTTTAAAGCTTGTAGATGTAGCCAGTCTCACCGTGTACAACAAACCATATTACCAAGACCGTTGCGTCCAAGTTGTAATATAAGGAAGCAGAACAGGGTGCAGGAGAGACAAAACCGCGCCTGGCTGATAGGTGAAGCATTATTGCTTCTTGTATCAACATTTTTTCACGTGTCGATTGATGAATTACGTGGCGAAAGGCGCGGTAGCAGGCAAGTCGCCCGCATCCGGCAATTGGGCATGTATATCGCCCATACTATGTTTGGTCTGACGATGGCAGAAGTTGCTCATGCCTTTTCCCGTGAGCGCACAACGGTAAAACACGCGTGTCATTTAATCGAGGATTTACGTGATGACGCCGGTTTTGACAGTAGCGTCAGTTCTTTCGAGTATTTAATCAAAACAATCTACCCTTTTGCGGGAGTGCATGGTGATGACTAAAGCACAGTTTGCGATTTCCATAGCAGATCAACGTAAATTATTAAAAACTTTGACATATCTCACTAAGTCTCCCGCTATAAAAGAGCATTCTTCTGCACAAAATTCTTGCTTGCTGAGAAGTGCTGAGTGGGGAGCAATTCACATTGACTATGATCTGTTACAAAAAATACTTAAAGCTGGTGCTGCTGAGTTAAAGGCCGACAAGGTATTGATTACAGCTGCAGGCCGTGAGTTGTTAACGCATCTCAAAGCCATGCTGGCCAATGCTGCATGTAAAACTCCGCAAACACATAATCCAATATTACAAACGGCTTTAATAAGTGGGCAGCCGCATGCGGTATTCGTCAATATTACTGAATCGCCACTTTCTATGCTTTACCGGCTTAATAAACAGAGTGGAAAACGGTTTTTAAGTGATCAGGAATTCGAGGCTGGAGAGCGCTTACGTGCAGATTTTACGCGCGGCAATCTGTTGCCGAATATTACGGCCTGCTGGGATGCGGTCAGTATAAAACATACACGCGGTCAGCGTGGCGGTTCTGGCGAGATCAGTGATTATGCAATGGATAGCAGGGCGCGGGTCGATAAAGCATTAAAAGCCGTAGGGCCTGAGCTCTCAGGCCTGTTGTTGGATATATGTTGCTTTCTCAAGGGTTTGGAGTTGGTAGAGCGTGAGCGGTCATGGCCTGCACGCTCTGCAAAAATGATGCTCAAAACTGCGCTGAGCATATTACATCGACATTATGTATCAGGGCGCAAATCCGGGCAAAATCATTCATCTGGCCAACATCCTGATAAATATCATTGGGGCGATACGGATTATCGCCCCTCGCTTTAAAGGTTGCTGATCTTAGAGCCGTTTCGGGAAAAGCGGAAACCGGTTTTCCGTCCAAAACTGCGTTTAAACAAACAGATAGAGCGGTTTTCCTGCTTCAATAAAAATGAAAACTCTAGAGCATTTCACTATCAAGTTGAATCAACTTGATAGATATGACAATGCGAAATTCTAAAATCTAGAGCGAGCGCTGCGATCCAATCTGAACGTTACCCGCTCTAGAGCATTTCACTATCAAGTTGAATCAACTTAATAGATATGACAATGCGAAATTCTAAAATCTAGAGCGAGCGCTGCGATTCAATCTGAGGGTTACCCGCTCTAGTAAGAATAATGCAGCTTTTAACCTGCATTATTCAACGCAAGCTGAGCATCATGGCGAACGCGCTGCACCATAGATCGCAAACCATTGGAACGCTGCGGGGTAAGATGTTCGTTAAGCCCCAGCTCTCGCAACACCGCTTCGGCATCGATTTTCAAAATCGAGGAGGCTGTTTCTCCCGAATAAAGCGCCAGCAAAATTGCCACCAGACCGCGCACAATATGGGCATCGGAATCGCCAACAAACTCGATCACCGGATCAGCACCACTGCCAATTGTGGTTTTCAGCCAGACCTGACTGACACAACCCGGAACTTTATGCTCGGCATCACGTGCATCTTCAGGGTAGGGCTGTAGATCACGTGCCAGTTCAATCACGTAGCGGTAGCGGTCTTCCCAGTCGTCAAGAAACTCAAAGTCCGCTGCAATCGCACTGATCTTTGAATTTGTCATAAGTCTCTCCGCTTCATAGATAATTCTTTGAGCGGCTTATAGACCATTTCAATAGCTGTTGAAAAGCTGAAGCGTAATTTTAGCACATCTCTATGCAGCCGTTTAAAGCATTTCGTAGTCCAATGGAATCATAGGACGGCCACGATAATGCGTAAAAGCAATAACTTAGAGCGGATTACATGATCCAATTTAAACGTAAACCGCTCTAGCGCGGACGCTGTGCCGGTATTGGAATTTTATAATTACTTTCAAGCATTTGCGGTGAGGTTTTGGTGATAGCTGGATTAGCCAGACCTTCAATTGCCGTTTGCGCGCGGGTAAGCGCTTGTTCGCCGGCCTGTTGTGCAGCTGTTTTTCCGGCCGTGCATAAAGCAGGATTGCGCTCGCAAAATGTGCTGATTTCCTGCAAGGTTTTTCCGGCCTGAACCCATTGCTCAATCAAATCAGGCGATGCTTTGTTCAGCGCAGCTGTGCTGGTATTGCTCTGGATTGGAGCTGTTGGCGGTGCACTGGGCGGCGTTGTTTGCTTGCCGGTTAGACCCGGCATCAGCAGAAAAACACCGCCGAGCCAGAAAGCACATTTAAGCAGAAATCTCATAATCTGTTTTCCTGCCTTGTCGACCCGTTTCCATCCGGTTGATGCTGTGATCTTTCAGATATAACCAATTCTGTGGTTATAATCAGATATCAGAATGACTGTTTGATCTTTATGAAGTGTGAATACATGTTTCACGCTTCATACCACAGCTTGAGCATGGAGCATATTTCTGAAGATTCTGATAAAATAGGTTTTAAGAATTCCTTACAGTTTTAAAACTTGGAAATACTCCGTTTACCATAGCAGGAAAAGCTCTCTGTTTTTGCATGAAAAACGCCTCGGATTGGCATTGTGCGGCTGCGTTTTATCTATTCCTTAAAGTCTGAACGCCCATTCTGTAACCGTTCGATGACCGTTCATCTGTGAATTCAGATCAAATGGTTGAATGAGTGATTGTGTCAGAGTGAGTACGCTGCGTGTACGGCATTTATGCGAAAACAATGAAAATGATCAAAGGCGGCTTGTTTCAGCCAGCCATGAATCATGCCCTGTTTGCGCAGGGTGATGTGAAAGCGCATCATTCTGATGAGCAGAGTGCGGCTTTAACGCAGAATAAGGCTGCTTCCCGTTTGCGCACAGCATTGCTGTTGTTTCCGTTATTTCTCTCTATGGCTTTTTACAGCGTTTTACCGTCGGCATCATTCGATGCGATGCTGTTTACCGCGCTGTCATTCGCCGGCCTGTCTTTAATCCTGCTTGCAGCGCAGGCTTTCGGCGTTCAAGATAAACTGACCAACATGCTGGCACTGAGTTTCTATAGTGTGGCGCTGGCTTTCACCACATTTTACGCCGGTGCCAATAATGCCGTTGTTTGGGCAATGGTGCTGGCACTGCCGCTTGAAATCTGGCTGGTAACCGGTGCCCGCAAAGCTGTTATGGCTGGTGCGGTGCTGGCTTGCGGCATGGTTGCTGTAGCGCTGCTCAAAGGTTTGAGCGCAGACACTGTGCTGCCTGCAGGCCTCTCCACAGTATTTCTGTTTACTTATGTGGGCGCTTTATTGCTGCGGGCTATGCGGGCTTCAATCCGTACAGAGAGCACTGCTCAGTTGCGCACAGAGGGAAATACTGCAGATAAAGATCTGGAAACAGCGCTTGATGCATTGGTAATCCGCCTTGATAAAGACGGCAATATCTGCAGCCTGTCTGATCGCTCCATCCAGCAATTCGGCGTTGACCGTGCGGTTTTGAACGGTACTTTGCTGCTTGATCGTGTGCATGTGGCAGATCGCGTTCAGTATCTGGCGTTTTTAAATGGCTTGAAAAACGGCTCGCCGGCGATGCGCCTGAGCGGTAAAACTGAAATCCGTTTGCGTTGTGTTGATACTTGCGCAGCCGACACTGGCGATATGGCCAGAATTTATTTTGCTGCTTTTGAGATGGAAGGCCAGACGCGCGATAGTTCTGAAGGTGAAAGCTTTTTGCTGATTGCCCGTAATATGGCGACGACACAGGAAACGCAAAACCGTTTTCTGGAGCAGACAGCAACGATTGAAAATCTTGAAGTCTCCCGCAGCCGTATGCTCGGCACGGTGAGCCATGAGTTACGCACCCCTCTTAATTCAATTATTGGCTTTTCAGACCTCTTGCTGCATGACGTGGCAGGGCCGTTGCAGAGTGACAAGCAACGCGAATATATTGATCTGATCCGCAAATCCGGCAACCATTTGCTGGAGGTTGTTAATAGTATTTTGGAAGCCTCACGGCTTGAGGCAGGCCATTATCCGGTCGTGCATGAGCGCTTTTCGGTGCGTGACAGCGTAACCATGTGCAATGCTATGTTGATGCCGATTGCAGATAAAAAAGGCGTTATATTGTGCGATCGTATTCATCCTTCGGTGGAGGATATGATCGGGGATCGCCGCGCAATTCAACAGATTCTGATTAATCTGGTGTCCAATGCCGTCAAATTTACTGATCGCGGTGGTTGCGTGACGATTGAAGTGATGCCGGAAGCGGTGAAGCGCGGTTATGCCGGTGCAACGCCGCGATTGATCATCTCGGTTTCTGATACCGGTATTGGCCTTGATGCCGGTGAGATCAAACGGTTGTGCCAGCCATTCACACAGATCAATAATGTGCAGACCCGCATGCAGGAAGGCTCCGGCCTTGGCCTTTATCTGGTTAAGGGGCTTGTCAGCCTGCATGAAGGTGAAATGGATATTCGCAGCCGTAAAGGGCAGGGCACCACCGTTTCAGTGCATCTGCCACAAACGCAGGCACAGCTTGCTCATGTTGTGGATAACACTGGATTTGCCGCAGATCAGGCATCATCTGCCGCTATACTTAAACCGCAGCAACCATCAACCGATGTTAGCAGCGCACTCGAACAGGTGAAAACAGCAATAATCAATTTGCAGGCCCAACAGGCAGAAAGTAGTTATGACGGGAAGACAGAACCGCAGCGCCACGCAACGCAAGGGAAGTTCCATGCGCAAAAACGCAAAACGGCGTAGTTTCGGCAGACGTTTTTTTGATGCGTGCCTCACTGGCGTGTCGCGCATGGCGCTGGCTGTCGGCGATATGATTGCGCGCAATCCGGTTGTGGCCGGTGGCGCAACTGCATTTCTCGTAACACTCGGTTTTGTAGCCAGCAATGCGATCTGGTATCAGCCGCAGGCGCATGACAATGTGTTTTTTAAAACCCGCCCCGAGCAGGTTTTTCGTGCGACGGTTAAAGATACAGATACAAGAAACCGGCTGACCGGTGCCGCTAATCATGCTGCAACTGCAGAGCTTGCAGCGATCCGCAATGTAACAAATACGCAGCCTTCGACCACAGCTGAAACACAGCCTGTTATTGCAACTTTGCCCAATACCACGGTTGATGGCGGAGATCTTCCGGCTTTGGCGCCGAATGGCGACAAAGATGTTGCGATCCTACAATATAATCTGAAACAGCTCGGTTTTTACGATGGTGGTGTGGACGGATTAACAGGGCCCCAAACCCGTAAAGCGCTGGAGCAGTGGCAGAGTGTGCAGGCCAAATTAGCGCCAGCCAGTGCAACGCCAGCTCTGACCTCAGCTTCTGCGCCGCTGCCTGTTGCCTCAAATGTATCGGCATCGCAGACTGCATCGATTATACCGGCCAACAGACCTACCAATATATCTGATAATACTGCACAGCGCGCTGTACCGGTTGTAGAAAAAGCTCCGCCGCCGATTATGGTCAGAGCACCTGAAAAACCTGCGGAAGCGCCGGTTCGTAAAACTGCATTGGCGCAGCCTTCACCCAAACAGCCCGCCGCCGGACAGGCCGTGAGCGCTGAGGAGCTGGTGCGTATACAGGCCGGTCTCAAAGCCTTCGGCAATGATATGGTGGTTGTGGATGGTGTGCCGGACAAATCGACTGAGGATGCGATTCGCGAATTTCAGAAACTGTTTCGTCTGAATGTCAGCGGTAAGCCTGATCCTGAATTGATTGGCAAAATGCGTGAAATTGGTCTGATCGGTTGATACTAACTGGCATAACAGGTGGTTTGACCAATGCGTCTGACGAGTGAATTCTGGGTTTCAGCATTGATGCGTCGTATACGCGGCGTGCAAGGCTTTGCTTATCTGGTCAGGCGCGGTGCAACAGAAGCCGGTGCGATTTTTATCAAGATACGCAATCAGGATGGCCGTTTCGATCTTTATATGCCTGCACCACAGAGCGAATATGATCCGGAGCGCACAGATGACCGGCAATTCATTCTCTACAAGCAGAGTGAAGATGAGCAGTTGATCAATGAGCAGTTGGAAAAAGAGCTGCGCTTTGACCCTGATCTCTGGCTTGTCGAGATTGAGGACTGCCCGCAGGCTGCTGAAATTGTAACCGGAAAAGCGTAAGCCGAAATTTTAAGAGCAGTTTCAGTTACTGCGCTTTTTTCTGCATGTTTTCATGGTCATTATTGGCAGGAGTGGTAAAATCTTCTGCAGATGATGTTTCGACAAGATCACGCAATTTGTTGCGCAGCCTGTCATTAACATCAGCAGCCATATCAGCTGCTTTCCATGCGCTGACGGCATTCAAAGCCTGCTCAGTGCTGATCGAGCGATAAATATGCACAAATTCACGCAACTGGTCGCGCTCGCCATGAATAGTGCCAAGTACTGCAGTCAGAATCAGATAAGTGTCCTGTGCCGACAAGCCAATGGCTTTTAACGCCAGCGGCAACTGCGAATTGGGCCATGTGCCGATGATGTTTTCTGCCCGCACATAGCTTACACCAAGTGCATCAGCCAATGCCGAGCGGAACAGGTTGGTATCAATCAGCAGCGCCATATCAATCATATAATCCGCACGTGACGGTCGCGTTAGCGCCGGAAGCGCCAGCGCTCTCAGATCATGTGCTGGAAAAGATTGCGGTGTCGCAGCAGGCTTTTGCAGCGGCGGCATGGTTTTTGCCGGCTCCTGCCTGTTGGCAGGCGGGGCGGATGCGTAATGGCTGCTCTGTGCCTGCGGCTTGGCGGGCTCTTCAACTGTTGTATTGATTGCAAGCGGCTCGGTATTGAGTGATTGCTCAATAATCGGATCGTCAAAACTTTGCAGCACCGGCAGCAACATTGCATCAAGAGGATGCCGCCTTGCAATAATGCGGGTGTGGGAAAGCCCACGGCTGGCGATAATATCGGCAAGGTCTGCTGTTGTTAGCACAGGGGAGCGCAATAATAGCGGCGCTGCAACCTCTATCGTGTCATTGGCAAGGGCGAGAACAAGTTTACGCGGTGCCACATCATGTTGCGCAAGAATGGCTGAAACCTGACGGCGTGCGCGTGGGCTTGCTGTTTCCAGCAATGGCATAGCCAGATCTTCAAACTGCTGGCTTTCATGGCGACCGGGGCGTGTGAGCGAGGTAAAGCCTGCCACAGTTGCAGCAAGCAGATCATCGGTCTTGTGGTGAGCGGAATGACCACTTCCGGATACTATCTCCAAAGCGCGGAACTGATCAGCGGTCACGCGTATTTACCCCTTACGCTTACACAATACACATAAAAACACTGCCCGTTACATAACAGGACGCATTCTCATCAATTTAAGCGATAACACTTAGCAATCGATTAACCATCGGTGCTGTTCAGGCAGATTTTTAATCATTCTGAAGAAAGTCTTGCTGAAAATTACAGCAGATTGGCAACGCTCATACATTCCGCTGATTTCATAAACTCCGCAACCTCGTCACGCCATGTGGCATCGGGTTCAAAGACGCGCAATACGGCAATACCTTCATCAGGAATTTGAGGAATGATCACCGCATTTTCCAGTTGTTGTGGTGTTGATTGTTCTAACAGAATTTTTTGCAAAGGCGTGGCAATCAGCAGATCAGTTGCCGGAGATATCTGATCATTCAGGCTGAAAGTGATGTCGCCGTCATGATTATACAGCGCCAGTGACCAAAACGGCACCCGTCCGACAGCGCTGATATGCACAGGGCCATTGCTGAGATCAAACCGGCAGGCTGCAATACGCATCATCGGGTCGGTACGCCTGTTCCAATCGGCACCATTCAACGAATAAAATGCCTCAGGAGGACCCAGTTTCTCAACGCGATCCCATAGAATTTCATCGGCATAAGACGGTATCAGCAAAACAACCGCAATATGCACAATACCGGCACCGAAAAGCCCGAGCATAGCAATATAGAGTGCTTTGAGCAGCCCGTGTCTCATCGCTTGTCTCCTGCACAACTGCGGTTCTCACGCGTTAACATCGGCATAGGTGGATTTTCAAAACCGATGGAGGTGCCAAGATTGGTATCATAGAGTGTTAGCACCAGCTGGTAAGGAGAGGTTGTAGTAATCGCCAGCCAGTTTTCAGGCTGGGCAGTGGGTGAGACTGAAATAATAAAGCTAGCATCGTCCTGATACCAGATCATCCGGCTATGCAGATTTTGCGGTAATCCTGCTGTTTCGGGCTGCGGGTAATCCTGTAAACTGCTGGCATGCAATGTCCAGAACCGGGCTGCCGGAGTTTTGCCTTGTAAACGGTAATTGCAGCGCGGATCAAGCTGTGCACCGGCCTCATCGCGGGTGAGTATAAAACGCTGCCCTTCAGCTTGCCCCAGCGGCAAAACCGCAGTGCGGGTGCGCTGTGCCCGGGCATAGGGGTCGGCGTCGGCGCTGCCATAGAGTGTGGAGGCCTGCCATTGCCCGATTGTCAGCCGGTTAAAGCCGTCGAAATTGTTCAGAGTATAAAGCACGCTAAGCGTGCCGCCAGCCAGCGCAAGCAGACATATCAATCCGGCCATCAAGAGGGTTCTGAAAGTGCTCATGTGCAAATTATACGATCATCAGGGTTAAAATTACCTGCAATTTTTATTCTAATGGATAAATAATTTGCGATAGTGCCTCAGGATATGACGTGAGGGCGGGTTGTTCTCAAGCTGGTTCACTTGACTATAAATCACCAATATCAAAAGGCTGACAGGGTGGTGGTTACTGCTAGAGCGGGTAGTGTTCAGGTTGGATCGCAGCGCTCGCTCTAGATTCCAGATTTATTGCATTGTCATACCTATCATGTTGTTTCAACTTGATAGTGAAATGCTCTTGCGGCGATTCATAGGTGCGGAAGGCTTCATTGAGGCCACGCATAAAACGTGTGGTATCAGCGGATAAAACGCGTGGATAATCAGGCAGAAGCGGTTGCGGGACATCTCCCGTAGTGTTTTTGGCAACCACTGCCGGATCAGATGCCGGTACTTGCTTTGGAAACGGGTCGCTGATGCCCGGTATTGGCTTCAGATCAATATTTTGATGCGCTTGCAACATCATCATCTGCCATGTCATCGCCGGTATAATCCCGCCCGTCAGATTATTCATTGGCGCATAGCTGTCATTTCCAAACCATACAGCGGCCGTGTAATTACCGGTATAACCAACAAACCATGCATCACGATAACTTTGCGTAGTGCCGGTTTTTCCGGCTACGCGTGTCATTGGCAGTGCCGCGCGCCGTGCAGTGCCGCGCTCAGGCACCTGCACCAGCATTGAATTCATTTCAGAATTCGCTTTTTCTGACAAAACACGGTGCGGAGCCGGAGCATCACGCTTGTAATCCCACAAAACTCTGCCCGCTGGATCGGAGATTTGCATAATGCCATGGCGCATACCGGCCATGCCGCCATTGGCAAAAACACTAAAACCGGTTGCCTGATCCATCACTGACATGCCAGATGTGCCAAGAACCATAGTTTTATGATCAGAAATTTCAGCCTCAATGCCCATGGCTTTGGTCAATGCCACAATCGGCTTGGTCGTCAGATAATCTTTGGCAAGACGCACCGGTACCGTATTGTAAGATTTGATCAGGGCGGTTGCCAGATCAACCCGACCGGCAAAGGAGCGACCGTAATTGCGCGGCATCCAGTTACCCCACGCAATCGGCGCATCAGATATTATGGTGTTGGGCGTCAGTCCCTTTTCCATTGCCACGGCATAGACATAGGGTTTGAACGAGGAGCCTGCCTGCCGCAATGCTTTGGTGGCGCGGTTAAACTGGCTTAAGCCATAATCACGGCCGCCGACAATTGCCCGCACAGAGCCGTCATCTGCAATCACCACTGTTGCCGCTTCGGTTACTTTATACTGCGTGCCAAACTGGCGCAGATGAAATTCAATCGCCTCTTCAGCCGCTTTTTGCAGATTACGATCAAGTGTCGTGCGCACAAGCAGACTATGCTGCGGGATGGTACGGGTGATCTTTTTTACCTCATCAAATGCCCAATCCAGAAAATAATCCGGATTATCGCTTTTGGCACGGTCAACCACACTTGCGGGGTTGCGTCTGGCAAAGGCCAGCTGGCCTTCACTCATAAAACCCGCATCGGCAAGATTAGACAAAACCACATTGGCGCGTGCACGCGCAGCCGGCAGATTGACATGCGGCGCATATTTGGCAGGCGCTTTGAAAAGCCCCGCTAGCATGGCGGCTTCCGCCACACTAACATCCTTGACGCTCTTGCCAAAATAAAACTCGGAAGCCGCTGCAATCCCAAAGCTGCCGCCGCCCATATAAGCGCGATCAAGATAAAGCTGCAAAATTTCAGTTTTGGTTAAATTGGCCTCAAGCCATAATGCCAGAAAAGCCTCATTGATCTTGCGTTTTAACGTGCGCTCATTGGAGAGAAACAGGTTTTTTGCCAATTGTTGAGAAAGGGTTGAACCACCCTGAACCACGCCATTGGCACGCATATTCTGGGTCAGAGCGCGACTTAAGCCCCAAAAATCAATGCCGATATGTTCAAAAAACCGGCGATCCTCGGTCGCGAGAACCGCTTTGATTACATGATCCGGCAACTCGGCGATCGGCACAGCATCACGATGCATAATTCCGCGCTGGCCGATTTCTGCACCATAACGATCGAGAAACGTAACGGCATAATCGTCTTGAGCGCGCCAGTCTTTCTTGGTTTCTTCAAAAGCGGGCATGGCCAGCGCCAGCAGCACAACACTGCCGAGAACGCCCAATGTAAAGGCTTCATCGCTGACTTCGACGATCAGCCGTTTCCAGCCGCGTACCCGAAATTTACGGAAGAAAATGGTGGTAGCTTCCCAGAACACTGCCAGCCGGTGGCGCAGATTATACAATGTACTGTCCAGCCAGGCGTCAACAGCCATCAGCAACGGGCTGCGTGTCAGGCGGCGCGGTTTTTTAGGCTGTTCATTCTGATCAGCTTGTTTGCTCATGCCCAGACATAACCCGTTCAACAACATTCAAAAGGGAATAATTATTTCCCC
Organism: Pseudochrobactrum mosebachae; assembly: GCF_048914685.1. Lineage (GTDB taxonomy): Bacteria > Pseudomonadota > Alphaproteobacteria > Rhizobiales > Rhizobiaceae > Pseudochrobactrum. Next base: position 722,415 of record NZ_CP128408.1, on the reverse strand, counting down.
GTATTCTACCATATTTTAACCCCCAACAATAAAGAACAAGTGACAATGAAGGGTTTAAAAATATGCTTAACGGCTATTCATCAAGCGCTGATAGCGCTGGCTATTATAGGGCTGATAGTCGGCTTACAAATGAATAACGAAATTCAAAAATAAAAAATAGGAATTTTATCCTTGACTGCGTCACGGTGCTGAGGTAGCTTTTAATTACAGTCAGAGAAGTGTGGCTGATCATAAAGACAATTAATTTTTATCGGGCGTAGCATTATGTGCTGCGCTTTTTTGCGTTTTTATCACCGGAGAGATTATGGAAGTTTTGAAACCGGCGCCGAGCGGCGCGGTGCAGCGTTTGCATGTCGCGCATCGTTTGCAGCGCCATTTTGCGATTGCTGCGCAGGATATGGCAATTTTGCTGGGCGTAACCGTGGATGCTTATCATAAACGCTTGAAGAAGGCTGGTTTATATATTGCAGCGACTGATCTGCCGACGCTGGATATTGATGATATTCTGATGAAGATCAATGCAGAGCTACAAAGCTTTTCCAAAGCAGAAGGACTACCGGATAAAAGTGCGGTTGATGCGCTTGCTGCACTGGCAAAAGCCGTGAAAAGCATCAGCGAACTTGCCAAAGAAACACGGGCGGACAGGCTGCCGGATGAGCGTGAGACCCAGTCGGATAATGGCGGTGTGAAGCCGGAGGAAGTGCGTGAAGCCCTCAGCCTCATCAACCGCAAAATTGCAGAACTCAGCAGCCATCAAGGCGGTGCAGAAAGAGCACCTGTTAGCAGGTAACGTTTTTGAAGATCGGGTTATTGTTGCTGCCAGCCATGAATGGTTGCTTCAGGGCAGAGTTGCGCAATTACCACCCTTGCAGCAGCAGGCTTGGCGCAGCTGGCTGATCATGGGCGGGCGAGGCTCTGGCAAAACCCGCGCCGGTGCTGAGTGGATCAGTGGAATGGCACAAGGTCTGGCACCGTTTACCGATAAAGCGTGCGGTACGATTGCACTGGTTGGTGAAACGCTGGCCGATGTGCGCGAGGTAATGGTGGAGGGGCCTTCCGGTATTTTGTCGGTCTCGCGGTTGCAAAGGCCGCGTCTTGAATCAACCCGGCGCAGGCTGGTTTGGGAAAGCGGGGCAGTGGCCTCTTTTTACTCATCCGAAGATCCGGACAGTCTTCGCGGGCCGCAATTTTCTGCCGCATGGTGTGATGAGCTGGCCAAGTGGAAAAATCCCCAACAAACCTGGGATATGCTGCAATTCGGTTTGCGTTTGGGCGAGCAGCCACGGCAGGTAATAACAACCACCCCTAAAATGCAGGCATTGCTGCGCCATCTGCTGGATGATCCGGCAACTGTGATCACGCATATGCGCACGGATGAAAATGCTGCACATCTGGCGCCGGCTTTTCTGCAGGCTATGCAGTTACGCTATGGCGGTACGGCCTTGGGGCGGCAGGAGCTTGATGGGGTGTTAATTGCCGATCGCGATGATGCATTGTGGACGCGCCAGCAATTGGAGTTCTTGCATAATCCTGAAGTGCCGCTCTTGCAGCGCATTGTTATTGCGGTTGATCCGCCTGCAACCTCAACCAAAAACTCGGATGCTTGCGGCATCATCGTTGCCGGCCTTGATGAGGCTGGCAATGCATGGGTGCTGGATGATGCCAGTATCAGGGCTGCAAAACCCCATCAATGGGCTGCGCAGGTCGTGCAGTTTTACCATCGCTATGATGCGGATCTGGTGGTGGCTGAAGTTAATCAGGGCGGCGATATGGTAACCGCAGTGATCCATGCACAGGATGCAACGGTGGCAGTAAAACCGGTACGGGCGCAGCGTGGCAAATATCTGCGTGCCGAACCCGTTGCCGCGCTATACGAACAGGGGCGTATCCGTCATGCCGGACGATTTGCAGACCTTGAAGATGAGATGTGTGATTTTGCCGTGAGCGGGCTGTCTTCAGGGCGTTCACCCGACAGAATGGATGCGCTGGTCTGGGCGCTGCATGCGCTGCTGTTGCAAGACAGTCATAAGCCGAGAATTCGCAACCTGCGTTAACAGCTTTAAATTCAAAATTTGAGTGAGGTGAACATGGCATGGACATGGCCGTGGCGGCGCAATGCTGACCAGATCAACGAGCAAAAAACTGACAGTCCTGTCTCAACCAAAATGCAGCAAGGCTTTGTGGCCTTGCATATGGATGCACAAGCGCGTTGGACAACCCGCAACTATAGTGCGCTTGCGCAACAAGGGTTTATGCGCAATCCAATTGTGCATCGCTGCGTAAAGATGATTACCGATGCCTCTTCAACAGTGCCGTGGCTGCTCTATCAGGGTGAAACCGAGCTGGAAGAGCATCCGCTTTTATGCCTGCTGCGCCATCCGCATGAAACAATGGCGGGTACCGGTTTTTTTGAACAGCTTTACGGGCATTTGCTGCTGTCCGGTAATGCTTACATTGAACGATTAGATCAGGATGGCCAGCCACGTGAGTTGCATGTGTTGCGCCCTGAGCGGGTGAGTATTGAGAGCGACAGTAATGGCTGGCCGCATTCTTTGCTCTATCGCAATGGTGCATCCAAACGTCAGATTGCTTTGCACCGCACAGCTGGTGCCGGAGTTTCAGCCAGCGCGCTGCATTTGCGTTTGTTTCATCCGCTGGATGATTATTATGGTTTTCCGCCACTTGAGGCCGCATTGATGGCGCTGGATATTCACAATGCCACCGGTGCTTGGAACAAGGCGCTGCTTGATAATTCTGCCCGTCCTTCCGGTGCGCTGGTCTATGCCCCCAAAGATGGCGGTAATTTGAGTGAAGAGCAGTTTGACCGGCTCAAGACGGAACTGGAAGAAGGCTATACCGGTGCAGGTGGTGCAGGCAGGCCGCTATTGCTTGAAGGAGGGCTGGACTGGAAAGCCATGGGGCTTACCCCAAAAGACATGGATTTTATCGAGGCTAAAAATGTGGCCAGCCGTGAAATTGCCTTGGCTTTTGGCGTGCCTTCGATGCTGCTCGGTATTCCTGGCGATAATACCTATGCCAATTATGCTGAGGCGAACCGCGCTTTTTACCGGCTCACAAAATTGCCGTTACTGACCCGCACGGCACAGGCGATCAGCAATTGGCTATGCCCGCTCTATGGGGCTGATCTGCGGCTTGAGCATGATTATGACCGCATTGAGGGGCTGTCAGAGGAGCGTGAATCACTGTGGCGGCGCATTGGTGCGGCAGATTTTTTGAGTGATGAAGAAAAACGACAGGCGGTTGGTTATACCTTTGAACGAGAGGGGTAACCGCGCATGAGCATATTTGGCCAGCCAGGCCCTTTTTCAGAACAGCAATGGATTTGGATTGCCAAGATCGCGGGCGCTATTAGTGGCTCTGCCGTGTCTCTTGCCTATATGCTGCCAAAAGGTCGCCGTGAGGCAGCAAGCCGTTTTGCGGTGGGTATTCTCTGCGGCATGATTTTTGGTGGTGCGGCCGGCGTAAAAATCGCCGAGCAACTGGCTCTTGGTACCAGTTTAGGGCAAGCGGAGCTGATGCTTATGGGCTCTGCCGCTGCCAGCTTTGCCGCATGGACAGCGCTTGGAATATTCAAACGCTTCAGCGACAAACTGAAAAATCAGGATGCCCCTGCCTCCCCAAACAGGGAGGGTGGCAATGCAGTTTAAAACCAGTCCTGATAACACCGAAAGCCCCGCACGCACTTTTAGCGGTTATGCCAGCCTGTTCGCATTAACAGATCTGAGCGGCGATATTATTGAGCCCGGCGCTTTTAGTGCGAGCTTAAAGCGCTATGCCAATATCCCCATGCTCTGGCAGCATCAGGCAGATAACCCCATCGGCGTCTGGGTGAAAATCACGCTGGATCAGCATGGCCTTTATGTTGAAGGTCAGCTGGCGCAAGGCGTGAAACGGGCGGATGAAGCATGGCAACTGATGACTGCGGGCGCGCTCGACGGTTTGTCGATCGGTTTTCGTACCATGAGGAGCAAAAAAACAGCGGGAAACCGCCATATTCTGGAGGCGGATCTTTGGGAGATTTCTCTGGTTACGTTTCCGATGATGCCGCACGCCCGCGTCAATCGCTTGAATAAAGCAGCACAAATTAACGCTGCGCAGCATCTTAAAAATCATACTGCGATTAGCGCTGCACGGATCATCCGCCATGCGGCTGCCCGTTTGCGCTTAAGCACATAAATTCCAATTCCATCCGGTCGGTTTGCACTGGTTTCTACACCCCAGCAATCACCAGTAATCAACTGAAGCCGAAGGAACAGCGAATGACGATCAAAAAAACAAACACATCATCAGCCACAGTCCGCACAACGCCCCTGCTTGAGGTCAAAGCGCTCAATAATCAGCAGGAGGTCGGGCAGGCATTCGGAGAGTTTATGCAGGCTTTTGAGAGTTTTAAAGATGCCAATGATGAGCGCCTGAGTCAGATTGAAAAACATGTCGGCACCGATGTGCTGACTGTTGAAAAAGTAGAGCGGCTGAATCGCGCTATGGATGAACAAAAAACGGCTCTCGACCAATATCTGGTTAAACAGGCGCGACCTGCTTTGAGCGCAGATCAGCGCCCGCTTTTGGGCGGCGTTGCACAGGAGCACAAACAGGCTTTTGATATCTATGCCCGCCGCGGTGATGAGCAGACGCTGCGCAGCCTTGAGCAGAAAGCACATTCCTATGGCTCCGGGCCCGATGGTGGCTATCTGGTGCCAGCAGAACTGGAAACGGCAATTGCTACGCGTTTGGCCGCATTATCGCCGGTACGGTCATTGGCAACGATCCGGCAGGTTTCAGGCGCGGTGCTTAAAAAGCCATTCTCGGTCAACGGCCCCGGTACGGGCTGGATCGGAGAAGATGGTGCGCGGCCGCAAACCACCAGTGCCAAACTGGCCGAACTGCAATTTCCGACGATGGAAATTTATGCCATGCCTGCGGCCACAGCCAGCCTGCTGGATGATGCAGCAGTGGATGTGGAGCAGTGGATTGCCGCAGAAGTAGAGACTGCTTTTGCTGAGGCTGAAAGTACCGCCTTTATCAATGGCGACGGGGTGAATAAACCGCATGGTTTTCTTGCCTATGATACGGTCGCCGAAGCCAGCTGGACATGGGGCAAACTTGGTATTCTTAAAACCGGTGTGGCAGGGGCACTGCCAACGGCGACACCTTCCGACCTGCTGATTGATCTGGTCTATGCGCTTAAATCCGGTTACCGCCAGAATGCGCATTGGATGATGAACCGCAGAACACAATCATCGCTTCGTAAACTCAAAGACAGCAATGGTAATTATCTCTGGCAGCCACCGGCATCTCTTGGCCAGAAAGCCTCTTTTATGGGGTTTGGTCTGGTTGAGGCAGAGGATATGCCGAATATTGCAACCGATAATACGCCGATTGCCTTTGGTGATTTTGCCCGTGGCTATCTGATTGTTGACCGCATTGGTATCCGCGTATTGCGTGATCCTTATTCAGCCAAACCCTATGTGCTGTTCTATACGACTAAGCGTGTTGGCGGCGGTGTTCAGGATTTTGATGCGATTAAACTGCTCAAATTCTCGGTTTAACAAGCAGTCCATAGCAAGCCTCGCTGCACGGTTTGCAGCAGCCGGCTATTTGAGTGCTTCCTGTGAATCATTCTGACAGAGAATGATTATATAATATTGAATTCACTTAATTTTATGGGAGATAGCATGGTTCTCCATCTTTTAACGCCGCCGGACAATGAGCCGGTGACGAGTGCAAATTTGCGTAAATTTTTACGCTTGCCAGAGCTTCAGGAAGAGGCACTGTTATTACGGCTCATCCGCGTAGCACGCGAAACTATTGAGCACTCCTGCAATCTGGCCTTGCTCACGCAGAGCTGGCAATTACAGCTAGCCAACTGGCCGCAATCCGGCAGGGTTGCGCTTTACAAATCGCCCGTCATCACGGTGGATAAAGTACAGGGCTTTGATATCAATGGTCAGGCCATTTTGTTTCATGCCGATGAGTGGCGGCTGGATGCGGACAGCCAGCCGCAGCGGATTTATCTGAGCCGCCCGCAGCGTCTCAATATTGCCCGCGGGCTGGTGCTTGAAATAACGTCCGGTTTTGGCATTGAACCTGAAACTGTGCCGGAGCCTTTGCGTCACGCCTGCCTGATGCTCGCCGCGCATTTATATGAAAATCGTAATAGTTTTGATGCGGATCATACTGCGCGTCATCTGCCGGCAATGATTGAGCAATTGCTGTCTCCGTGGTTGCGGAGGGCGCGTTTATGAATTTGCAATTCATTGATGCAGGGCAGTTCAAAACATTGCTGACCTTACAGCAAAACCAGCCTGATTATGATGATGCCGGTGGCTATCAGGAGCAGTGGCACGCAATTGCAACGCTCTGGGGGCAGGTCGAACCGCAGAGAGCGGGCAATCAGACCTTTGCGCAGCAGGTTGTCAGCAACATCACGCATCACATTACCATTCGCTATCGTGCCTATATTACCACCTCCATGCGGTTTATGCGTGCTGGGCGGTTTTTCACGATTTCAGCCTGTCACGACCCTGACGAAAGCCAGCGTTATCTCGTTTGTTCCGTTCGAGAGGAAACCCGATGAATTTTTCCATGCGTTTTTTGTTTGAAACCTTGTTGCGCAGCCTGCGGTTGATTGGCTTGCAGGCGTGCGAGCAGGCTTTGTCTGACAAGCGCGACAGTCTGTTTTTGAAGGCTGCTGAACGTAGTGATGACAAAGAGACTACCATAAATCCGGTGCCAGAAACTAAGCCGGAAATCAAACCATGACGGGCGCGGCGCTTGCCTTGCAAAAGGCCATCTTGGCATGGTTGCAGGCCGCACCGCTTCTGGCTGAAAAGCTAGGCCGGCAGGGCATTTATGACCATGTGCCGCCTGCCGCTCAATTTCCATATATCAGCTTTGGCCACAGTCAGGTTTATGCCTGGGATACGGATAGCGGCAAGGGCGAGGAGCACAGCATTGTGCTGCATATCTGGGCGCGCTCCAATGGCCGCAAGCAGGTGCTGCAGCTGATGGTGATGGTGGAAGAGCTGATGGAGGCGCTTGGTTTGAGTGGTTCTGGCTCATCTCAGCGGCCGGATATTGGTGGATATCGTCTGGTTAATCTCACCTTGCAATCTTCGCAAACCCGTAATGAGGAATTGCGTGATGGCTATAGCGGCCAGCTGCGCTACCGCGCTGTGACTGAAAAAATCTGAAAAAGGATCTGATCATGAGTGCACAGAGAGGCAAAGACCTTCTGCTGAAACTAGCTACAGGCGGCGGGCTGTATCAGACCTGCGCCGGCTTGCGCAGTAAGCGTATCGCGTTCAATGCAGAGGCCGTGGATGTAACAGATGCCGATGCCACAGGGCGTTGGCGGCAATTATTGGCGGGCAGCGGTGTGCAGCGCGCCTCAGTCAGCGGTTCGGGTATTTTTAAAGATGCAACCTCGGATGAGTTGATCCGCACTGCGTTTTTTAATGGTGATATTTTGAACTGGCAGATTGTGGTGCCGGATTTTGGCACGGTGAGCGGTGCCTTTCAAATCATCGCGCTGGAATATGGCGGCGCACATGATGGTGAAGTGACATTTGAAATCGCACTGGAATCTGCAGGTGTCGTGAGTTTTGGAGTGCATCCATGATGGCCAATAGCAGACGCGGCGAAATAGCTGCGGTTTTGAACGATAGTCATTGGATTTTATGTCTCACGCTGGGGGCATTAGCCTCGCTTGAGGCGAGCTATGAGACCGAAGATTTGTCAGCGCTGATAGCGCGGTTTTCAACAGGCAGGCTGAGCGCGCAGGACATTATCCGTATCATCACCGCCGGTTTGCAAGGGGGCGGGCATGATGTGGCGCAGGATGATGTGGCCGATATGCGTATAGAGGGCGGTGCGGTCGGCTTTGCGCAGCTTGTGACACAATTGCTGGCAATAACCTTTGGCAGCTCAGCTGAGCAATCGGAAGTTCCTTCACAATCAAAAACTTAGACGCCGTAATTGAATCAAAGTCTTTCCCCTGGAATGCGCTGATGCATTTCGGGATGGGGCAATTGCGGCTGTCATCAAGAGAGTTCTGGATTATGAGCCTGCCTGAAATCAGGGCGCTCACACAGCATGGACGCGGTGGCAGGAAAGCGCCGTCGCGAGATGATTTAGCTGCCCTGATACGGGCTTTTCCCGATGCTGAAACCGGATGGTGAAACATGAGTGATACCAGTTTACAGCAGCAATCTGTCACCATTGCTATGGAGGCAGATACCAGTGGTTTTGACCGTGCGCTTGATAATTTGCAAAAGCGTTCAAACACGTTCGGGCAGAGCCTGACCTCGGCATTTAAAAGCGCCGTAACATCCGGCAAAGGTCTCGATGATGTGTTGCGCGGGCTGGCCACCAATCTGGCCGGTATTGCGTTGGATGCCGGTATGAAGCCCTTGCAGGGAATGCTGTCTTCAATGATCTCCGGCGCTCTTGGTGGCTTAGGTGGCTTAGGTGGCTTGGGTGGCTTGGGTGGCTTGGGTGGATTGGGTGGCGCCATGCCTTTTGCCAAAGGGGGAGTGGTTTCCAGCCCGACCTTTTTTGGCTTGGGCAATGGTTTCGGCGTGGCTGGTGAGGCCGGGGCCGAAGCGATTTTGCCACTTACACGGGGTGCTGATGGCAGCCTTGGTGTGGCCACCGGCGGTGGCGGGCGGGCAATGCAGGTTAATTTTCATATGTCATCGCCGGATGCGGCCTCGTTCAGCCGGTCTGAAGCACAGGTCAGCGCCATGCTGGCGCGTGCTGTGCGTCATGGCACCAGAAGGTTGTGAGGGCAAATGATGCAGGATTTAAATTCATTCCATGATGTGCCTTTTCCGCTCGGTGTCTCCTTTGGGGCAACCGGTGGCCCTGAATGGCGCAATGAAATCGTGAGCCTGATATCCGGGCATGAAAAGCGCAATGCCCGCTGGGCGATGTCGCGTCATTATTTTGATGCCGGAACGGGCTTACGCTCCTTAAATGATCTGCGTGATGTGTTGCGGTTTTTTGAAGCGCGGCGTGGCTCGCTTTATGCTTTTAGGTTTCGTGATCCGTTTGATCATCTGTCATCTGAACAGGATGCCCCGCCGCAAATGACCGATCAGTTGCTGGGAATAGGCGATGGCACAACGCGTAACTATCAACTGGTCAAGCGCTATGGTGATTATGCGCGGCCTGTAACCAAGCCGGTCACCGGCTCGGTGAGCCTTGCGGTGGATGGCAATGCGCTGACCTACGGCGAGGCATTTACTGTCGATTGGCTGAGCGGAATAGTTGCGTTTGCCACAAGCTTTCTGCCGCCGCCGCAAGCAGTCATCACTGCCGGATTTTTGTTTGACGTACCGGTGCGGTTCGATACCGACCGGCTGAGCGCCAGCATTGCCAGCTTTAAAGCCGGTGAAATTCCATCCATTCCTATTGTGGAGGTCAAATGATGCTGACATTAAACCCGCAGCTTGAATCACATTTGCAGAGTGATGTAACAAGTCATTGTTTTGTATGGATTTTACGAAGAAAAGATCAAAAAATATTTGGTTTTTGCGATCATGATCGCTCGCTTTTAGTCAATGGTGTGACATGCCAGCCGCAGAGCGGGATGAACGGCTCTGAAGCCAGCAGCCAGCTCGGCCTTTCCGTGGATAGTTCAGAAATCGAAGGCGTATTAAGCAGTGCTGTTCTGGATGATGAAGATATTGAACGCGGGCTTTATGACGGTGCGCAGGTTGAAACCTATCTGGTCAACTGGGCGCAACCGGAGCAGGCAGCCTTATTGCGCACTGCCACGATTGGCAAAATTACCCGCAGTGGCGCAAAGTTTATTGCGGAACTGAAAAGCAGTGCATCTGTGCTGGATCGGGTTTTCGGGCGGCGGGCAAAACGCGGCTGCGATGCAGAATTTGCTGATCAGCGCTGCGGGCTCAATAGCGCTGATCCGCGCTATAGCGGAACCGGCATTGTGATGGCCATTAACGGGCAGGACATGAATGTTTCAGGTTTGGGTGAATTTGCATCGCATTGGTTTGAGCGCGGTCGTTTGCAGTGGCTGAGTGGGCATAATCAGGGAACTGCAAACACGGTTATTTCGCATATCACTGCAGCGGATGGCGCGGCGAGTTTAATCCTTCAGGATATGACGATCTATGACATGCAGACCGGTGATAGTTTTAGTATTCTTGCCGGATGCGATAAGAGCTTTTCCCAATGTCGGGATCGCTTTGCCAATCATGAAAATTTTCGCGGGTTTCCGCATATTCCGGGCAATGATGCTGCCTATACTTACGCCAATGGTCAGGACAATTTTGATGGCGGGGTATTGGTGCCATGACCGCAAAAACTAGCGAGATTAACCAGCGGGTTCTGAGCATAGCCCAGCAATGGCTTGGCACTCCCTACCGCCATGGTGCCAGCCGCGCGCAGGTCGGCTGTGATTGTCTGGGGCTGATACGCGGTATCTGGCGGGAGCTCTATGGTGGTGAGCCGGAGCCAGCCACAACCTATTCCCGTGATTGGGCAGAACTCACACAGGATGAGCCGCTGATCGACGCTGCAAGCCGGCATATGCATGCCAAAAACCTGACTGATATTTGCGCCGGTGATCTGCTGGTGTTTCGCTGGCGAGATGGCGTTGCTGCGAAACATCTTGGCATTATGGCGCCTGATAGCCGGTTCATTCATGCCTATGAGGGGCATAGCGTGACGTGCTCGGCGCTGGTGCCGCAATGGCGCCAACGCATCACTGCGGTTTTTGCATTTCCGGAGCAGCCGGCACAGCCGAAATAGCTTGAGATTTCTCCCGTTTAAAACAGGTGACCCTGATCATGAGTACACTGGTTCTACAAACCGCAGGTGGTATTATCGGCGGCCTGTTTGGTCCTGTCGGCGCCGTTATTGGCAGCGCCATCGGGGCAATGGGCGGCTATATGATCGACACTGCGCTGATCAACTCGACACGGCGGATTGAAGGGCCGCGTTTATCCGGCACCCGTCCGATGCAGGCAGAAGAGGGCGCGCCTCTGCCTGCTATTTACGGCACGATGCGCGTGGGCAGCACGCTGATCTGGGCAACACGGTTTGAAGAGCAGTCCAATACCAGCCGTGAAGGTGGCAAAGGTGGCCCCAAGGTTACTACCTATAGCTATTATGTGAATGCGGCTTTTGCCGTGGCGCAGGGGGAGATTTCGGGTATTCGCCGCATCTGGGCAGATGGCAAGGAGCTGGATCAAACCGGCATAACAATTCGTATCTATAAAGGATCGCAAGATCAGCAGCCCGATCCGTTGATTGAGGCGCGACAAGGTGCGGGTAAAGCACCAGCCTATCGCGGCACGGCCTATGTGGTTTTTGAACGCTTGCCGGTTGATGATTATGGCAACCGTCTGCCGCTATTACAATTTGAGGTTATACGCAGTGTTGGCAGCCTTGCGCGGGATATGCGGGCTGTGGCGTTGATACCGGGTGCTACAGAATTTGGTCTGTCACCGCAACCGGTGCGGGATGAGCCACGACCCGGAGAACCCCGTGCGCTCAACCGTAACAATCTGCGCGCCCGCAGCGATTGGACTGCAGGCTTGGATGAGTTGCAGGCGCTATGCCCGAACCTGACCAGTGTTGCTCTTATCGTGCCGTGGTTTGGCACCGATTTGCGCGCAGGAGAATGCCGGATTGTGCCCGGAGTAACAGCAAATACTGCCCGTAAACCAAGCCGCAGCTGGCGCGTTGGCACTGTTGAGCGCTCGGATGCGTATCTGATTTCCGACAATCGAGATCAAAAAGCCTATGGCGGAACGCCGAGTGATTTTTCAGTGGTTGAGGCCATTAAAGACGCCCGCCAGCGCGGGCTTAAAGTAACGCTCTATCCGTTTATTATGATGGATATTCCCGCAGGCAATCATCTGCCTGATCTTGATGGCAGTGGTTTTCAGCCAGCCTATCCATGGCGTGGCAGAATAGCTGTGATGCAAAATCTGGACAAAACAGCGGAAGCAACTGTTGAGATCAGCAAGTTTGCAAATGGGCTATGGGGTTATAAGCGCTTTATCCGCCATTATCTCGATCTGGCGATGAGCGCTGGCGGCGTGGATATGTTTCTGATCGGCTCTGAATTGCGCGGGCTTAGCCATGTTCGCAATGAGCAAAACGGATTTCCATTTGTTGATAGTCTTTGCGAAATTGCCGTTGAGGCACGCAGCCGGTTGGGTAAAGATTGTAAAATAACCTATGGCGCAGATTGGTCAGAATATTTTGGTTATCATCCGCAGGATGGTAGTGGTGATGTGTATTTTCATCTTGATCCCTTATGGGCGCATCCGGCAATTAATGCCATTGGCATCGATAATTATATGCCACTGAGTGATTGGCGTGATGGTGATGAGCGCAGCATTGATCCTGCCTTTCCGCCATCCAATTATGACAGCCAGAGCTTGCAGAATGCCATTGCCGGTGGCGAAGGTTATGACTGGTATTATGCGAGTGATGCAGACAGGCGCGCGCGCAACCGCACGCCGATTACCGATGGGCTGGCAGGCAAGCCTTGGATCTTTCGCTACAAGGATTTGCGCTCATGGTGGCAAAACCAGCACTTTAACCGTATCAATGGTGTTGAACTCTCCCAGCCAACCGCATGGCAACCAATGTCAAAACCATTCTGGTTGACCGAGCTTGGTTGTGCCGCTGTGGATAAAGCACCGAACCAGCCCAATGTGTTTCCGGATCCTAAATCCTCGGAAAATGCCGCCCCATATTTTTCTGACGGCTCGCGCAGTGATTGCGCAGCGGATCATTTTTTGCGGGCGCATTTTGCTTATTGGCATAAAATTGGCGACCATAATCCTCTTTCGCCGGTCTATGGCGGCAGAATGCTTGATCCGGAGCAGATTTATGTTTGGGCATGGGATACGCGCCCGTTTCCTGAATATCCGCTAAAGGCAGATTTATGGGGAGATGCTGTAAACTGGACAACCGGCCATTGGCTCAACGGGCGTTTAAGCGGCGTGGCGCTTGATGAGTTGTTACAAGCGCTGTTCAAGGATTTTGGCTTGGAAGGCTTGGCAGATTGCCAGGGCGTAGAGGGCTTTTTATCCGGCTTTATTGCCGATAATCCAGCCAGCTGCAGGGCATTGCTGGAGCCGTTGATGGAAATATTCGCTGTTGCTGCATTTGAAAAGGCCGCCCCGATATCAATGCACCAGCAAAAACTGGTTTTCCGTACTATGTCGCGGCGCGTCAATCCGGTGATTTTACAGCAATTTGCACAGGAAAAAGAACAGGACTTGCCGGTACGCACACTGGAGGATGCGGAGGAATTGCCTGCGAGTGTTGAAATCTATTTTAGCGATGCTTTGCGTGATTATCAGGCAGGCAGTGCATTGGCGCAAAAAGCCGGCTGGCAACGCGCAGGGCATGAAAGCCTGTCGCTCTCAGCCGCGATGGAGAGCGGGCAGGCGCAGGCGCTGGCCGAAAACTGGCTACAGCGCAAGCATGCAGAGCGGCGGATGGTCGGGTTTTCTGTGCCATGGTCACATGCAGCTTTGGCGGTTGGTGACAGAATACGGCTACCGAAACTGACCGGAAATTCGCTGCATGATAATCGCGATTATACGATTATCAGCGTTGAAGATGGCGCGGCAAGGCGGGTTAAAGCAGTGGCACTGGCACCTGTTATCCGGCGCCCTGATCGCAGCAGGCTCCCTGCATTGGCAGACACTGATACGGGAAATATCGAGGGGCAACCGCTGTTTCATCTGCTGGATTTACCAATGTGGTCCGGAGTTGAAAATGAACAGAACCAGTTTAAAATTGCCTGTTATTCAAAGCCGTGGCGGCAAGTGGCGCTGTATACCTCGCCGCAGGACAGTGATTATCAGTTACGCTCGCGTATCACCTCAGCTGCCATTATCGGGGAACTGCAAACGGTCTTGGCACCGGCACCAAGCGGGCGGTTTTTGCACCGGCAAAGCTTTGATGTAAAACTTTATCGTGGGGAATTGCGCACACAAACTATCGTGCAACTGCTGAATGCTGCCAATAGTGCAGCGGTACAAACCGCTACAGGTAGCTGGGAAATTTTGCAATTTACGCATGCGGAAGAGATCGCGCCTGATTTGTGGCGCTTGCAGGGTTTGTTGCGCGGTCAATGCGGAACCGAACCTGAGGCGAGGCTTGCTAAACTGATAGGCGCTGCATTTATTATGCTGGATGAAGCTGTTGTACCCGTGGGCTTACATCAGTCTGAAAGTGGTTTAACGCTGAACTGGCGGGCAGGGGCTGCGGGAAAAGACTTTTCGGATGAATATTATGCGACGCATCAAGCCATTGGTGGTGTGGTGGCATTGCGGCCATTGCAGCCGGTGCATCTGCGGTACAAGCGCCGGCTGAATGGTGATATTCATTTGAGCTGGATCAGGCGCGGGCGTATTGATGCCGACAGCTGGATGGGGGAGGAAATACCTCTTGGTGAGGCTATCGAAAAATATCAGGTGGCGCTGTGGCGCGATGCTGCTTTGCTGCACAGCCATGAGGTAACAGAACCGTTTTTTAATTATACACAAGCACTACAGCAGCAAGACTCAGTGCCGGGTTCGGGTGCGCTGCGCTTTGAAGTTTCACAAATCAGCCAGGCTTATGGTGCTGGGGTGCCGGCGATATTGCTAATGGTGCCCTGAAAGCTCATAATATGTTCAGATTATGTGAATTTATACCGGACTGGTAGCTTTGCCGCAGATAACAAGTCTTTCGTTTTTCGAAAACAAATGCTAACGAAAAATGAATTATGTAGTGAGCCTATCTGTTATACACACGATATTGTTCATTCAACATTCAGGTAGGAAGCGTTAAAGTGAGCGTCATGATGACAAATAAACCAGTTCGCACCTTTTTCGCTGCTTTGACTCTGCTGGCCGTTACAAGCGGATCGGTTTTGACAGGCATTGTTCCATCTTCGGCTGCTGCCGGTTTTAAAACCGGGCTGGCACCAATCTCTCAAAAACAAACCCATTATATTGCCGGTGGTGATTGTGCGGAAATCGGCCAGAAAGTTGCTGCTGCCCAAGGCGGTACACTGACCAAAGCAACGGCTGCTGTGCAAAATGGCGCACCGGTATGTATCGTTGTCGTGCTGGTTCCGGGCCGTGACGGTGAGCGTCCGCGTCGCGTGGAAGTGGCTGTGCCTGCAAAATAAGGCGCAGTCGACTTCCAACCATATGCCTTTCAAAAGGCGCTGCGTCAGTTTTGTTCATTGCTGCACTGTGCTATAGGCTTGTGTACAGCTCTATGGCGCGGCACTGCTATATTTATCTCCCGAAATGCTGAAAAGGTTTGCTGATGAGAATCCTGATCGTCGAAGATGACAAAGATCTTAACCGTCAGCTGGCCGAAGCATTGCGCGATGCTGATTATGTGGTTGATTGTGCCTTTGATGGTGAAGAAGGCCATTTTCTGGGTGATACTGAACCTTATGATGCTGTGATCCTCGATATCGGCTTGCCGCAAATGGACGGTATCAGCGTTGTTGAACGCTGGCGCCGTGAAGGGCGCATTATGCCGGTGCTGATGCTGACCGCGCGTGATCGCTGGAGTGACAAAGTTGCCGGTATTGATGCAGGTGCCGATGATTATGTGGCAAAGCCTTTTCATATTGAGGAAGTGCTGGCGCGGTTGCGGGCTTTAATTCGTCGTGCCGCAGGTCATGCTTCATCAGAGCTTGTATGCGGCAGGCTGGTGCTTGATACCAAGGCTTCGAAAGCGACTATCGACGGCACAGCTTTAAAATTGACATCCCACGAGTTTCGCCTGTTATCCTATCTCATGCACCATATGGATGAGGTGATTTCGCGTACTGAATTGGTTGAGCATCTTTATGATCAGGATTTTGATCGAGATTCCAACACGATTGAGGTTTTTGTCGGCCGCCTGCGCAAGAAAATGGGCGTGGATATGATCGAAACTGTACGGGGTATGGGCTATCGGATGCGATCAGACCATGATGCTGCCAGCACAGTTGCTGCGACCACTGGCAGTAAAGATTAAGATGCGGCGGCTTACCGCAAAGTTACGGGCTCTGCGCGTGCGCTCGCTGGCTTTGCGCGTGATAACGATGTCGACCCTATGGGTGATTCTTGCGCTGGTCGTTGTTGCAACGCTGATTCAGTCCTTGTATCAGGATGCAGCAGAGCGCAGTTTTCAGCGTCTCTTGTCAGCGCATCTCTACAGCCTTGTCGGTGCCGTCAGCGTGACACCTGAGGGCGAATTGCATGGCCGTCCGGATCTGGGTGAAATACGTTATGCCAGTGCAGGGTCCGGCTGGTACTGGTCGGTTGATGCGGTCACCCCAACTATAAGCGGCCATTTGGGATCAGTGTCCCTCAGTACAAAAAACATTCCTGTAAAATCAGTCGCAGAAGTACCTTTTGACCAGTCATTTATGCGCAGCTATGTTGTGGAAACGGCTGCCGGTGAAGATCTCTATGTGGTTGAAACCGAAGTGGTGCTTGATAGTACCGATAAAGTTGCGCGTTTTCGGGTGATGGGTAATCTCAACGAGGTCAAGGAAGAGATCGGCGATTTTCGTAACCGGCTTTATGCCTATCTCGGGGTTTTTGGTCTTGGCAGTATTCTGATCAATGCTGCAATTATTCTGTTTGGCCTGCGCCCGCTCGATCATGTGCGTCGTACACTTGCTGATATCCGTGAAGGGCGTAGTAACCGCGTGGATACAGATCTGCCGCTTGAGATTGCCCCGCTTGCACAGGAAATGAATGCGCTGATTGATAATAACCACCGCATTGTCGAGCGCTCCCGTACACAAGTTGGCAATCTTGCCCATTCGCTCAAAACGCCTTTATCGGTTTTGATCAATGAAGGCCGTAATCTTGGTGGTAAGCAAGGCAAAATAGTGGTTGAGCAAAGTGATGCGATGCAGGTGCAAATTCAGCATTATTTGCAACGTGCCCGAATTGCGGCGCAACGCGACAGTGTGGTGTTTCGTGCTGCGGTTACACCGGTTCTGGAGCGAATGGTCAGAGTTACCGCAAAGCTTAATCCGTATATGAAAGTGACTTTCGACAATCATCTCCCTTACGCAATCTTTGCCGGTGAAAAAGAAGATCTTGAAGAAGTCATCGGTAATATTATGGAAAATGCCGCGAAATGGGGGCGTTCTCAAATCCATATGACATTGCGCCATGCGGAAAAAGCGGATGCAAAGTCCTCTGCTGCTTTTGATGTTATAATAGAAGATGACGGTGCAGGATTGCCCGCAGGACAGATCGCCGAGGCGCTGAAGCGCGGTAAGCGGATTGATGAAAGTAAGCCCGGAACCGGTCTTGGACTTGCAATTGTGCAGGATACAGTGCGTGAATATGGCGGCAGTCTTGGTCTGAGTAAAGCGTCGCTTGGCGGTTTGGCTGTTCAGATCACGCTGCCTCTGGTTGAGAATTGATCTTTGCCTTTTTAACAAACGGCGATAAAGGTTATGCATTATCGCGTTTTATGTTGAGATATTCAGGCTATGATTGCAGTGTGTGTAAGCAGTAGCCATAATGCTCTGCAAAGTGGTGTTGACAGGATGTTGGGTTGCTCATGAAATTGTCTTCCGGAGTTGTATTGCGCAAGTTTGTTTTCATTCTGCCATTGATGACATTGGCTGCGTGCTCCTCGTTGAATGGTACTAAATCATCAACTGGATCATCTGCAGGCAGTGCTCTGACAAGCGGCTCTGTGAGTAAAACTGTGCTTGCTCCGATGGGCAACGGTATTTTGGGTTCCACAATTAACCAGCTTGCGCCTGCAGACCGTCGTTTTGCGCTTGAAGCTGAATATAAAGCGCTGGAATACGCTCCTAAGGGGGAGGCTGTCAGCTGGAAAAGTCGCACTGGCCGTTCCGGCGGCGAAGTAACAGCCGCGCAGCCTTATCAGGTCGGCTCACAAAATTGCAGACAATATAGCCATAGTTTTAATGTTGATGGTGCGCCGCAAACTGTGCGCGGAACCGCATGTCGCAATAATGACGGCAGCTGGACACCTCTGACTTAAGTCTTCAGCCGTAAAATGATTGCAGGCATGGCAATGTTGTGTCGGATATGTGGAAATCTTTGCGGCCAAATGACCTATATGCCGTTAATTTGTTAGCTTCCTGTTGGTTTTATGACGCTGACAGATTAAGTCTCCGTTATGGATTTTTGGCTTGTTTCTGCACTTTTAACTTTTGTCGCAATTCTTATCGTTATGCTGCCGCTGACACGCAAAACTGCTGTGCCTGCTGCGCAAGGCGAGGAGGATCGCTCTGTCTATATTCAGCAGCTTAAAGAGGTTGATGCAGATCTCGCGCGCGGCTTGCTTGATGAGCCTTCTGCCGAGCAGGCGCGACTGGAGATTTCCCGCCGCATTTTGCATAATGACCGCCGTGCCAATGATCCAGCTGTGCCTGATGATGCGACCAGTGCCGTAAACAGCGAAAAGACTTATCTCCTAAGTAAAAATTCCCGCTGGGCTGTTATCCTTGTCTTGCTGTTTATCCCTGGCGTGAGCTGGGGCGTTTATGCGCTTACCGGTACACCTGATTTGCCGTCGCAGCCGCTGGCGGAGCGTAAGGCCAATCCAATTCAGGACAAGACCGCGCTTGAGCTGATCGCGCAGGCTGAAGCACATCTGGCGCAATCACCGCAAGACGGCCGCGGTTGGGCTATTCTCGCGCCAATCTATTTGCGTCTTGGTCGCGTTGATGATGCGATTGCAGCCTATCGTAAAGCATTGCAGCTGCTGGGTGATGATACGGAGCGCCTGATCGGTCTTGGTGAGGCTTTGATTGTTAAAGCCAATGGCGAGGTAACTTTTGAGGCCTTGGGGCTTTTTGAAAAAGCAGGCAAGCTGTCGCCCACAGATTTGCGCCCGCCTTTGATGCAGGTGCGGGCGCTGATGCAGGGCGGTAAACGCGATGAGGCCGTGGCGGTATTGCAAAAAATGCTGGCGACTGCACCTGAAAATGCGCCGTGGCGTGCTGATATTGAGCAGACAATTGTCAATTTAAAAGCGGCAAATACCAATAATACAAATACCAATAATAATGCTCCTGCCATCAACCAGCCTGGCCCTACGGCTGCCGATGTCGAAGCGGCTTCCCAGCTTGATGAGCAGGGGCGCAAAGATATGATCCGTTCAATGGTTGATGGCCTTGCGGAAAAACTGCGTGATAATCCTGCTGATACGGCTGGCTGGGACCGCTTGCTGCGCGCCTATATGGTGCTGGGAGAGCGTGATAAAGCGCTTGAAGCACTGAGCAATGCAGCAAAAGCGCTGCCGGAAAATGATTTGCGCAGGCTTACAGAAACCGCCACTCAGCTAGGACTTGATGTTACCGGAGTTGTGAAATGACCGATCATACGCACCCCGTTTCTGCTGCATCCGAACTTCGCTCACCACGGGTTTCGCAGCTTATGCGCAAGCGTAAGCGCAAAAGGTTGATGCTGATCGGCGGCGCAATGGCGGTGCTGGCATTGGCAATCGCACTGGTGCTGGTCGCATTCAGTCAGGATATCCGTTATTTCAGAACCCCCGAAGATGTGACAGCTGAAGATATTGCATCGGGTGCGCGTTTTCGCCTTGGCGGATTGGTGAAGGAAGGTACTGTGGTGCGTGGCACTGACAAACATGTCAGTTTTGCGGTGACAGATACGATTAAAGACCTGACTGTGACCTATGAAGGTATTTTGCCCGACCTGTTCCGTGAAGGGCAGGGCATTGTTGCAGAGGGGCGTTTTACGCCGGATGGAACATTTATTGCTGACAATGTTTTGGCAAAACATGATGAAAATTACATGCCTAAAGATGTGGCGGACAGCCTGAAAGCAAAAGGCGTCTGGGAAGGCAATTAAGACTGCACACCAGAGCAGTTTCAGGAAAAGTGGAAGCTGGCTATGCGGAAAAATCAGTCCGTTGGTTTGTTTCTTCCGCTTCGATCCGGATGAGACTGCATTTATCGGATGAAGCTGCGTTTAAATGAACAGACAGAGCGGGCGTAGTGGTGATACTCACCCGCCCGACCGGCAGGAAAAAAGTGATGAGCGTTGAAATCGGACATTTTGCACTGGTACTTGCACTGGCTTTAGCGCTGGTGCAGTCGGTATTACCGGTTATCGGTGCAAAGCGTAATGATATACGCCTGATGAGCGTGGCGGAGCCTTGTGCTTCTGCTGTTTTCGCGCTGATCCTGTTGTCATCGGCAGTGTTGGTGCATTCCTATGTCGTTTCTGACTTTTCGGTTCTCAATGTCGTTGAAAACTCGCATTCTTTGAAGCCGATGCTGTATAAAATCACCGGTACATGGGGCAATCATGAAGGCTCGATGCTGCTATGGGTGCTTATTCTGACATTCTTCAGTGCACTGGTGGCAGTATTCGGTAGCAATCTGCCGAATACGTTGCGTGCCAATGTGCTGGCTGTACAGGGCTGGATTGCCACAGCATTTTTAAGCTTCATTATTCTGACTTCAAATCCTTTTGCCCGCGTCATTCCTGCGCCGATTGAAGGGCAGGATCTCAATCCGATCCTGCAGGATATTGGTCTCGCTATTCATCCACCGCTGCTATATCTCGGTTATGTCGGGTTTTCAGTGTGCTTTTCTTTTGCCGTGGCTGCATTGATTGACGGGCGTATTGATGCCGCATGGGCACGCTGGGTTCGCCCGTGGACACTTACAGCATGGATATTCCTGACCGGTGGTATCTCAATGGGCTCTTATTGGGCTTATTATGAACTGGGCTGGGGTGGCTGGTGGTTCTGGGATCCGGTTGAAAATGCATCTTTTATGCCGTGGTTGATCGGTACAGCCTTGTTGCATTCGGCAATTGTGATGGAAAAGCGCGGAGCGTTAAAAATCTGGACAGTGCTGCTGGCACTGCTCACATTCTCGCTGTCGCTGCTTGGCACATTCCTTGTAAGGTCAGGCGTTCTTACTTCTGTGCACAGCTTTGCTACTGATCCGGGTCGCGGCCTTTTCATTCTAGCTATTCTGGTCTTCTTTATCGGCGGTTCGCTGACCTTGTTTGCTCTGCGTGCGCAAACCATTACCAGTGGCAGCCTGTTTCAACCGGTGTCGCGTGAAGGGGCGTTGGTACTCAATAACCTGTTCCTGAGCACGGCAACTGCAACTGTGCTGATCGGCACACTGTATCCGCTGCTGCTTGAAGCGCTGACCGGTACAAAAATCTCTGTCGGGGCACCGTTCTTTAATATGACATTTGGCCCATTAATGCTGCCTCTGTTGGCCGCGGTGCCTTTCGGGCCGCTGATGGCGTGGAAGCGCGGCGATCTATATGCGGTTGCACAGCGCTTGATGTGGGTATTTGGTCTGTCTCTGGTTACTGTCGGGCTGGTGCTCATTCTGATCGATCCGCGTGCTGTTTGGGCTGCATTTGGTATCGGCTTGTCAGTCTGGGTTATCCTTGGCAGTCTGATGGATGTTGTGACCAAAGCCGGTTTTGGCAAAATGGCGCTGTCGCGGGCAGTGCCGCGGTTGATCGGCCTGCCACGTTCTGTATTTGGAACTGCGTTGGCGCATATGGGGCTTGGCATTACCCTGCTAGGTATTGTTGCGGTTACCAGTTTTGGTACCGAGCATGTTGTCACCATGAAGGTCGGCGAAACGACACCTATTTCCGGTTACCAGCTTCGCTATGACGGACAGGCGCCTTTTGCCGGCTCCAACTTTACCGAGGATCAGGGCTCTTTCACTTTGCTTGATAAAAGCGGCAGTGAGATCGGCAACCTGATCGCGGCAAAACGTTTCTATCCGGCTCGTAATATGCCGACAACTGAGGCCGGTATTCTGACCCGCGGTGTTAATCAGTATTATATCGCACTGGGTGATGAGCTTGAAAGCGGCGGCATGGTTGTTCGTATCTGGTGGAAACCATTTGTTACACTGATCTGGCTGGGCACTGTTGCAATGATGCTTGGCGGTATGCTGTCCTTGCTTGATCGCCGTCTGCGGGTCGGTGCACCAGCCAAAGCCAGAAAAGCTGAAAAGCTTGCAAGGGGCGCGCCGGCATGAGGATACTTCTTCTGATCGCAGCATTAACTTTGGGGCTTGGTTTTACACCGGCCACTTTCAATAGTGCATGGGCAGTCAATCCGAGTGAGGTATTGTCTGATCCGGTGCTGGAAAAACGCGCGCGGGGGCTGTCTGCGGGTTTGCGTTGTATGGTGTGTCAAAATCAGTCGATTGATGATTCTGATGCCGATCTGGCGCGTGATCTGCGCGTGCTGGTACGTGAACGTCTTGTGCAGGGCGATACGGATGATCAGGTTCTGGATTATCTGGTTGCACGTTATGGCGAATTTGTACTGCTCAAACCACGGTTAGAAAAGCGTACTGTGCTGCTTTGGGGCTTTCCGGTTTTGATGCTTTTAGGCGGCGCCGGCTTTATCTGGCTGACCCGTCGTAAGGCCAATCGTAGCCAGCCGCCAATCGTACCGCTGAGTGAGGCTGAAAAAAAGCGCCTCGAACATTTACTCGACGGTAAATAATTTAAGGCACTTTTAGTTAAATAATATTGAGAAACAGCCATATAGAGCCCAACCTTACCAAAAGTTCATCTTCAGGAAATTATCCGGTAATGTTGAATACGCTATCTCTTGTCTCGAACAGTCGATAACCTACCTATAGGTCATCCGCCTCTCAGGAGATATTTTATGTCTGATATCAAGTCATCTTCCCAGCGTAAGCTTACACGTATTTTTCTTTCCTGCGCGCTTGCCGGGACTATTCTGGCAACAGGCCCGCTTGCATCACTCAGTTCAGCGCAAGCCGCTCCTGTCACTGTGACCGCACAGGCACAGCCGAGTTTTTCTGAACTGGTTGAAAAAGTTCGTCCGGCTGTTGTGAGTGTGCGCGTTAAGAGCGATGTGCAGACTGCCAGCAATGATCGTCCGCAAATATTTGGTGATCAGGGTCTGGATCAATTGCCTGACGGCCACCCTTTAAAACGTTTTTTCCGTGAGTTTGGCAGCCCGTTCGGCCCGAATGGCCCTGATGGCGACAAAGCCCGTCCGAATAAACGTCAGAAGCGCGGTGATCGCGGCCATGCCCGTCCGCTGGCACAGGGCTCAGGTTTCTTCATTTCTGAAGACGGCTATGTGGTCACCAACAATCACGTGGTTGCCGATGGCGATTCATATTCGGTTGTTCTGGATGACGGCACCGAGCTTGATGCCAAGCTGATCGGTACCGATGTGCGTACGGATCTGGCCGTACTGAAAGTCAATGATAAGCGTAAGTTCACTTATGTTGCCTTTGATGAAGACAGCAATGTTAAAGTCGGTGACTGGGTTGTGGCTGTCGGTAATCCGTTCGGTCTTGGTGGTACGGTAACAGCCGGTATTGTTTCCGCGCGTGGCCGTGATATCGGCGCAGGCCCTTATGATGATTTCATCCAGATTGACGCGGCCGTTAACAAAGGTAACTCCGGTGGCCCTGCCTTTGATCTGACCGGTAAAGTTGTGGGTATCAACACCGCAATTTTCTCACCGTCAGGTGGCAGTGTGGGTATTGCCTTTGCTATTCCGGCTTCAACCGCCAGCAAAGTTGTTGATCATCTGATTAAAAAAGGCTCGGTTGATCGCGGTTGGATCGGTGTGCAAATTCAGCCTGTTACTAAAGAAATAGCCGATTCTATCGGTCTTTCTGAAGACAAGGGCGCAA
Source organism: Pseudochrobactrum mosebachae (assembly GCF_048914685.1). GTDB lineage: Bacteria > Pseudomonadota > Alphaproteobacteria > Rhizobiales > Rhizobiaceae > Pseudochrobactrum. The sequence goes on along the minus strand of NZ_CP128408.1, from coordinate 698,705 downwards.
TCATTGCCGAGCCTCAGGCGGATGGTCCTGCTGCTAAGGCCGGTTTAGTTGCCGGTGATGTTATCACTGCTGTGAACGATGAAACGGTCAAAGATCCGCGTGATCTGGCACGTAAAGTTGCTGCGATTAATCCGGGTGAAAAAGCCAATCTGACAATCTGGCGCAATGGTAAAGCTGAAACCGTCAGTGTGGAAATCAAGCCTTATCCTGAAGATCAGAAACAGGCTGATAAAAACACAGATTCTTCATCTGAAAAGGGCGAAGCTCTTGAAGATTACGGCTTGACCGTAACACCGGATGACAGTGGTAAAGGCGTTGTTATTACTGATGTTGATTCAGACAGCGATGCTGCTGACAAAGGTCTGCGTCCCGGTGATACAATCATCACTGCCAATAATAAGGCTGTAAAATCGGCTGCTGATATTAACACCGCTATTAAAGATGCAGTAAAGAGTGGCCGCAAAGCTGTGTTGTTGCAGGTACAGACCAATGGTCAGAACCGCTTTGTTGCACTGCCAATTAGTCAGGGCTGATCGAGCTCTGATCATCTTATAAAGTTTGAAAAGGCGGGGCTTTCTCAAGCGCCGCCTTTTCATTATATCCAGAAATTCTGCATTCGGTAAAAATCAAACCGTTCAGAATTTCTATGATATGGATTATTGTGTTTATTGAGTAAGGGGCGGATATGCGGATTTTAATTATTGAAGATGACCGCGAAGCAGCACGCTATCTCGAAAAAGCTTTTGCCGAAGCGGGGCATATTGCTGATGTTGCCGGTGATGGTGAGAGTGGCTACACGCTGGCGGAAAACAATAATTATGATGTGCTGATTATCGACCGGATGCTGCCAAAGCGCGACGGCCTGTCGGTCATTGCCGGTCTTCGGGCACAAGGGCTTACCACGCCTGCGCTTATTCTCTCTGCATTGGGACAGGTGGATGACCGTGTTACCGGCCTGCGGGCTGGTGGCGATGATTACCTGACAAAACCCTATGCTTTCACCGAATTACTGGCACGTGTTGAAGTTTTACAGCGCCGTGTCAGCCCGAAAGCCGCTGATACGGTCTATCGTGTTGGTGATCTGGAGCTTGATCGTCTTGCCCATACCGCGCGCCGTGCTGGTACCGATATCAGTTTGCAGCCGCGTGAATTTCGTCTGCTGGAATATCTGATGCGCTATGCAGGGCAGGTAGTAACCCGCACAATGCTGTTGGAAAATGTCTGGGATTATCATTTCGACCCGCAAACCAATGTGATTGATGTGCATATTTCACGTCTGCGCGCTAAAATCGAAAAAGATTTTGACGAGCCGCTGCTGCATACCGTGCGTGGCGCCGGCTATATGCTCAAAGCCAATGCACCGGCTACTAAAACCAAAGCTGCGGATATTGCCTGATGAACCGTCTGAGTGCTCTGCTACGCACCACAACTGTTAAATTGTCTGCGCTCTATTTGCTGCTGTTTCTACTCAGTGCGATGGCGCTGTTTTTCTACATGACCAATCTGTCGGTTAATTTTCTGACAGCGCAGACGCAGAAGGCCTTGCTGGATGAGGTAACTAGTGTCACGGCATCTTATGATCGCGGTGGCATTCCGCTATTGGTGCGCACGATTGACAGGCGCTCACGCCAGCCCGGTGCCTTTCTCTATCTGATTTCAGATTCTTCAGGCCGAATTTTAGCTGGTAATGTTGAAAGCCTTGAGCCGGGCGTGCTGGATATAAGCGGCATGTCTGATAAACCCTTCACCTATGTGCGTTATGGCGAGCAGGGCACCACTGAAAAACACAAGGCGATTGCCATTGTTTTTGCCATTCCCAATGGTATGCGGGTGCTGATCGGGCGCGATCTGAGTGAACCAGAATTGTTCCGCGATATCATGCGTCGCGCTTTGGTGCTGGCGCTTGGTATCATGGCGGTGGGGGCATTTCTGATCTGGTATTTTGTCGGCCGCCGCGCCTTGCTGCGCCTTAAACAAGTTTCCAACTCATCGCAGCGTATTATGGCCGGTGATCTGGGAGAGCGTTTACCTGTGAGTGGCGCTGGCGATGAATTCGACCGGTTGTCTATTAATCTGAATGCGATGCTGGGACGGATTGAAGAGCTGAATGACGGGTTGAAACATGTGTCAGACAATATTGCACATGATCTTAAAACGCCGCTGACACGTCTGCGCAACAAAGCAGAAGCTACGCTATCCGGCTCCAAAGAAAATCATGAATACCGCACTGCGCTTGAAGATATCATTGGGGAATCCGATCAGCTGATCCGCACCTTTAATGCGATTTTGATGATCTCGCGGCTTGAAGCCGGCTATTCATCTGAAAATATGGAAGTGCTGCCGCTTAAACCTATTTTGCAGGATGTGGCCGAACTATATGAACCGGTTGCCGAAGATGCCGGTTTGCAGCTGGTTGTTGAAGCTGATGAGGATGTGAGTTTGCGGATCAATCGGGAGCTGGTAGGGCAAACTATCTCAAACCTGATTGATAATGCGATTAAATATTCTCATTCCGCACAGGAGAGTGATGAAGGTGAGGCGCAGATGCTGCCGATGATCACTGTTGGAATGAAAACTGAGGGCGGTAAGGTTTTGATCACTGTTGCCGATCAGGGAACGGGTATTGCAGAAAATATGCGCGAGCAGGCAACTGAGCGTTTTGTACGTTTAGAGAAAAGCCGCACACAACCGGGCTCAGGTCTTGGGCTCAGCCTGGCTAAAGCGGTGATGAAGCTGCATGGCGGCTGTTTGAAACTTGAAGATAATCAACCGGGCTTGCGGGTTGTTCTTGCTTTTCCTGCCCAGCTTGAGACAAAACTATAAACGGCATAATTGATTGGGTGGAATGGCAGCATGACCGGTGTTTTGTTTTTTGATCAGCAACTGAAACTTATAACAGCACCGGATAAAAATCAGGCAAAAATCTATCTTGAAAATCTGGCTTTAGCGGCCAGTGAACATGCATGCAGCCAGTTAAAACATTATCTTAAATCCGCTAAAGCCGAAGGATTTTTGGGCGCTGTTCTGGATTGCTCACCATTTATACGTGAGAGCGTTGAATGCCATCCGGAGATTTTGGAAAGCCTGTTCACAGCCCCGATTGCGGATTTGCTGGCTGCAATCAGCGCGCAGGTTGCAGCACTTGGCCTTGAGCCGGATATGACCGAGCAGCGGCTGATGCGTGAGCTGCGCCACTATAAACGCAATGCGCATGTGCTGATTGCGCTGGATGATCTGGCAGGCATTGCAGATACGATTGCAACCACGGTGCGGCTGAGCGATCTGGCTGAAACCTGTTTGCGAGCCACTGTGCAGTTTCTGCTGCTTGAAAGCGATGCGAAGGGCAAGCTCGCTTTGCCTGATCGTAGCCAGCCTGAAAAAGACTGCGGCTGGATTGTACTTGGAATGGGGAAATTCGGCGCAAAAGAGCTGAATTATTCCTCTGATATTGATCTGATTATTTTTATCGACAGTGCCCGCCCGGCAATTATTGACCCTTATGAATGTGTAGACCTGTTTTCACGGCTGGCACGCAGGCTGGTTAAAATTTTGCAGGACAGAACCGCCGACGGTTATGTGTTTCGCGTGGATTTGCGTTTACGCCCTGATCCCGGTGCAACACCGCTGGCTATTCCCGTGAGCGCTGCTCTGCATTATTATGAAGGACGCGGCCAAAACTGGGAACGCGCCGCCATGATCAAAGCACGTCCGGTGGCCGGTGATGGCGCATCCGGCGCAATGTTTCTAAAGGAGCTGGCGCCTTATGTCTGGCGCAAATATCTCGATTACGCTGCAATCGCTGATATCCACTCAATTAAACGGCAAATTCATGCCCATCGTGGTCATGGTGATATTGCTGTGCGTGGTCATAATGTCAAACTTGGCCGTGGCGGTATTCGTGAGATCGAGTTTTTTGTACAGACCCAGCAGCTTATTGCAGGCGGGCGATTTCCTGAACTGCGTGGTTCTAAAACCCTCCCTATGCTGGCAAAGCTTTGCGAACGCGGCTGGGTGGGCGAAAATACCCGAGATCAGCTGAGCAGTAATTACACGTTTTTACGGGATGTCGAGCATCGTATCCAGATGATTGCAGATGAGCAAACCCATATTCTTCCAGAGGATGATGAGGGGTTCAGCCGTATTGCCCATATGATGGGCTATCAGGATAATGACAGGTTTACGGCTGATTTTCTGGAGGTGTTGCGCCGCGTTGAAAAGCATTATGCAGCGCTGTTCGAACAGGCTGCCGAGCTTGGCAGCAGTGGCGGCAATCTGGTATTTACCGGTGAGGCTGATGATCCGGATACGCTGCAAACATTGTCGCAGCTTGGTTTTGAACGCCCGAGTGATATTTGCCGGATTATCCGTATATGGCATTTTGGTCGCTACCGTGCCACGCAAACCGCAGAAGCCCGCGAGCGGCTTACCGAGCTGACACCGGCACTGCTCAACGCTTTTGCAGCCACCGAGCGTGCCGATGATGCGCTGCTGCGTTTTGACGGGTTTTTGCAAGGGTTACCATCGGGTATCCAGCTTTTCAGCCTCCTGCAAAACAATCCGGCTCTGCTCAATCTGCTGGTGCTGGTGATGAGCGCCGCACCGAGGCTCGCCGAAATCATAACCCGCAAACCGCATGTTTTTGATGGCATGCTGGATCCGCGCATTTTCTCGGAGCTGCCAACCCGTATCTATCTTGAAGAGCGTCTGGATAGTTTTCTTACCCATGATGAACCTTATGAAGAAACACTGGACCGGCTGCGGATTTTTGCTGCGGAGCATCGCTTTTTAATCGGTATCCGGTTGTTGACCGGCGCTATTGACGGCGTGCGTGCGGGCAAAGCCTTTTCCGATCTTGCTGATCTGATGATTGACCGCTGCCTCAAGGCAGTTGTTAAGGAATTCGCCCTGCGTCATGGTCATGTTGCCGGCGGTAGAATTGGTGTTTTGGCCATGGGCAAGCTGGGTAGCCGCGAGCTGACAGCAGGTTCCGACATTGATATTATTCTGCTCTATGATCACGATGAGGATGCTGATTATTCTGATGGTGAGAAACAACTGGCGGCATCGCAATATTATATCCGCCTGACGCAGCGCCTGATCGCAGCTTTATCCGCACCGATGGCTGAGGGCGTGTTGTATGAGGTGGATATGCGGCTGCGGCCAAGCGGCAATAAAGGGCCGGTTGCCACGCATATTGCCGCTTTTGGTAAATATCAGCGCAATGACGCATGGGTGTGGGAGCATATGGCGCTTACCCGCGCCCGTGCGATCGCCGGTGATCCATCCTTTCTCACAGCCATTGATGCAGAGGTCGAGGCCATTTTACAAATTCCGTCGGCGGTTAAAAAGACCGCTAAGGAAATGGTGGAAATGCGCGCTTTGATTGCTAAAGAAAAGCCGCCGCGTGACAATTGGGATTTGAAATTACGCAAAGGTGGCTTGATTGATCTGGAATTTATAGCCCAATTTGCTGTTTTGACCGGACAGGTTGATGAGGGGGCCAGAAACACGTCGACACAAGCCAATCTACAGCATTTAAAAGCGGATTTTGCAGAACCACACACTGCAGAACAATTGGCAGCCGCGCATCATTTCTATAGCAATCTCACGCAGGTAATCCGCTTATGTGTAGATGATAATGCGGGACGTGAGGATTATTTGCCCGGCCTGCTGGATCTGCTGTGCAGAGCGGCAGAATTGCCGGATGTCAGCCATGTCGAGCATCAGCTCACACAATTTAGCGACAGTGTAGCCAAAGCCTTTAAGCAACTGCTTAAGGGCTGATTAGCACAAGCGAGATTGGTTTGCACGCAAACCTGACGGCGCAATGCTCTATGCTGCGGCCTCATGGGATGGCGGGATAATTTCAGGCAGAGTTTTACGATCCGGAATACGCACAGAAACGATGGTGCCAACACCCTCAGTGGAGCAGATACGCAATGCACCATGATGCAATTCGGCCAGTGAGCGCGAAATTGCCAGGCCAAGGCCTGAGCCGGTATGGGTTTTTGTGAACTGGTTTTCAACCTGCTCAAACGGATGGCCGAGCTTTTTCAGCGCGTCTTTCGGAATACCGCACCCGGTATCTTTAATCGTCAGGATCAGCGCGCCATTGGTTTTGCGTGCGCGCACCAGAATGGAGCCGCCATCACCGGTAAATTTAACCGCATTGGACAACAGGTTAATCAGCACCTGTTTGATCGCACGGCGGTCTGCGCTTGCCGTAATGGTATCGGCAATGCTGGTTTGTACGGAGATATGCTTTTGTTCAGCCTGCAGAGAAACCACACGCACGGTTTCTTCAATCAGCGGGCACAGATCAATCTCTTCTCTGTCGAGGGAGAAGTGACCGGCTTCAATTTTCGACATATCCAGAATATCATTGATAACATTGAGCAAATAATTGCCGCTGGTATGAATGTCATGAATATATTCCGCGTACCGATCGGAGCCGAGCGGGCCGAAAGTACCGGCCTGAATCATTTCTGAAAAGCCGATAATCGCATTGAGCGGCGTGCGCAATTCATGAGACATATTGGCAAGGAATTCAGATTTCGAACGGTTGGCGCTTTCCGCACGTTCTTTTTCAGTGGCATATTTCGAGGCCAGCTCCGAGAGCTCGCGCACACGGTCTTTTTCAGCCTTACGCGCCAGACTAAGATCCTGAATCGTTGCCATCAGGCGGCGCTCACTGTCGACCAGACGTTCCTGATGCAGTTTCAGCTGGGTAATATCTGTACCCACCGATACCAGCCCACCATCTTGTGTGCGACGCTCATTCACCTGCAGCCAACGTCCATCACCGAGCTGACGCTCAAAGGTCTGGGCGCCGCCGCGGTCATTTTCATTGGCCATCCGGCGCTCGAAAGCAGCCGGCCGTAGCAGAGGCTGAATGTCTTCCCGTGTCACACCGGCTTTCAACGCAGCAGCAGGCAGGCCGGCATATTCATTATATTTACCATTGGACATCACCAGTCGGCTTTGTGAATCCCAAAGAACGAAGGCCTCTGAAATGCTTTCAATGGCTTCGCGGATACGCAGATCAGCTTCAACTGTTGCCTGCGCAAAGCGATGCTGTTCGCTGACATCAAAGGCAATGCCAACCAGATGTACATCACCCTCAGTGGCGGTTTCCGCACGCACGCGCATCCACACCCAGTATCCATCGGCATGACGCATACGCAGCACTTTATCGACCTGACGCAGCTCACCCGACATTACTTGTGTGGCAATCTCATACAGATCACCATCCACCGGATTAACAATGGCCGCCACATCACCAAAAGACAACACACTGTCGACAGCTTCATAGCCGAGCATTTCATACATAGAGCGCGACCAATACATGCGCCCGCGCGCCATGTCCCAGTCCCAGAGGCCGCAACGGCCGCGTGCCAGCGCCAGATCAATCCGCTTTTGTATCTGATGTGAAAAATCATCGGCATCACGGGCACGGGCTGCCTGACTGAAATACGCATAGAGTATGGCAAGTAGCACACCGGCTGTTGCCGCAAACAGCGTGATATTGAGCGATACCACTTGCCGCCACTCTTTAAGAATTGCTTTTTCAGTGTTGAAAGTCAGAATTGAAAACGATCCGCTCGCAGCTGCCTGCACATTTTGTGGTTCAACTTTCTCAACCGCAGCAAAGGCGCGCTCATTACGGTATTTAACCGGCAAAACACCGGCACGGCCACCAAACATCAATAAAGGCTGAGCCTCACTCAACAGGCTTTCCACCTGAATGCCGAGCAGTTGACGTGAACTCAAAGCTGCAATGATTTTTGCATTTTCATCGACAACAGCGAGTTCAACATCCGCGCTCACAAGACCTTTGGCGCGCAGCTCAACCAGCAGGTTTTGTACCGCGGTGTAATCGCCGTCTGCTGCATTAAGTGGCGTATTCGGGGCAGCATTCTCCAGTTGTTTTTCTAGCTTGGTCGCAACATGGGCAGCAGTTAAAGCGAGTGCATGGCGGGCGTCGGCCTCTATTTCGTCGCGCTGATTGAGCAGCGACAGCATGCGGGCACCGGCTAAAATAATGAGAAAAGCAATAATCAGAACCGGCACGATACGGCGTAAAACCGGCTCGAGTGACAACAGCTTACGATAGGCGGGGCCGGACAACAGATAGACATAACCGGAAAGCTTGAACCGCTTCGATCGTCTTTCTGAGGTGTAACGGACACCATTCGGCGCGCGGGACGCGTCGGTATTCGCCATCTTGTGGCCCTCATCTGAGTGGTTGCTTTGAAGTGATTCGGAATGAATGAGCCGAATATCCCTATAGAATCAAATGTGATTCGCTGTGTCCAGTGTTTTAATTAAAAATTAATAAAAAACCCCTTCTGATTCGAAAATGATTCGATCAGTTTCTAAAAATCATGAAGCCTAATGTTTGAGAACATGATGTTATTGTAATTTAATATCATGCTCATTGTTATTTGTGATTTTGCTCAAAAAATATGGTTTTTTTGAGCAAAATCTTATCGCATTGTTTTATGCCAGCATCCGCTCGGAAATATCACGTACATCTGTCGAGAGGTTTGGCGAGGCCGCAATTCGCTCAAGCGCTGATTGCAAATGAGCACGACGCACTGGTTCCAGCGTTCTCCATGACCGCAAACTGGTAAGCAGACGGGAAGCCAGTTGCGGGTTTTCCCGATCGATTTGCAAAATCAGGGTGCTGAAAAACACATATGCTTTGCCATCCGCACGGTTAAACCCGGTAGGGTTACCGGCAGCGAAGCTCCCTAGCAGCGAGCGGCAACGATTTGGATTGTCAAAAGAGAACAGCTTATGGTTGATCAGCGCTTCCACTGTTTCAAGAGCATGCTCAGAAGGGCGGCGTGCCTGCACTGCAAACCATTTATCCATCACCAGCGGGATGGATTGGTAATCACTCTCAAATTGCGCCAGCGCTTTCACGGTGTCTGGATGGCCGGAGAAGCGGTGGACAAGAAGTGTGAGTGCCGCAAAGCGGTCAGTCATATTATTGGCTTGTTCATAGAGCGCATAGGCCTGAGCAGGGCTATTTTCAGCTATGGTCAGATAGTTGAGCAACACCGCTTTCAAAGCGCGTTTGCCTGCACTGGCAGCATCGGGAGTGAACGGCGCTGTATCGTGCAACTGTTCATAAATCTTGGTAAAGCCAGCAGCATTCGCCTGCGCAATTGCCGCAAGCAGGGTTTCCCGGCTTTGATGGATCAGATCAGGATCAATATTGGTGCCCATAACGCGTGCAATATCGGCCTCATCCGGCAGGCTCAGGCATAATGCGCGGAAAGCATGATCCAGCGTCTCGTCCTGCGCTGTTTCAGCCAGCAATTGTAGCAGTTGCGGGTCAAATTGCACTGGCTTTTGCTGGTGCAGTTCGTCCACATTTTTAAGAATCTCTGTCGTCAGTAAATGATTGAGTGCCTGCCAGCGGCCAAAAGCATCGCGGTCAAAGCGGGCGAGGAATACCTGCTCTTCATGGCTGAGTTGCTGTTCAAGATGCACAGGCGCTGAAAAACCGCGCAACAAAGACAGGACCGGCTTTTCATTAATATCGAAAAATGTCCAGCTTTGAGTACTCTCTTGTAAATGCAGTATATCGCCCTGCAATCCTGCCCCCTGATGCGCAGTGATAGGAATATCCTTACCATCTGCGCCAATCAGGCCGAACTGCACCGGAATATGCACCGGTTGTTTTTCACTCTGCCCCGGTGTTGGTGCCAGCTTTTGTTCTAATATTATCTGCAGGCTGCGGTTTTGCTCGTCGTACTGGGAGCGCGCCGTTACCACCGGTGTGCCAGCCTGATCATACCACAGTGCAAAACGGGCAAGGGACTGACCGCTGACATCTTCAAAACTCTTGATGAAATCTTCAATCGTTACCGCTTGCCCGTCATGACGGGTGAAATACAGCTTAAGCGCCTGATAATAAACATCATCGCCGACAATCGTTCGCAGCATGCGGATCAGTTCACTGCCTTTTTCATAAACAGTTGCAGTGTAAAAATTATTGATTTCACGATATTCCTTTGGTCGCACAGGATGCGCCAGCGGTCCGCCATCCTCGGGGAACTGCTGTGATTTAAGCAGCTTGACCTCATCAATACGATGTACGGCGCGCGAGCGCTGATCACTTGAAAATTCGTGATCGCGATAAACCGTCAGCCCCTCTTTAAGACAAAGCTGAAACCAGTCGCGGCAGGTAATGCGATTGCCGGTCCAGTTATGGAAATATTCATGGGCGATAACGGCTTCAATACCGGCATAATCGGCATCAGTTGCGGTCTGCGGATCAGCCAGAACATATTTGTCATTAAAAATGTTCAGACCTTTATTTTCCATTGCCCCCATATTGAAATCGGACACCGCAACAATATTGAAAATATCAAGATCATACACGCAGCCATAAACATCTTCATCCCAGGCCATAGAACGCTTTAAAGCATCCATAGCGTAGAGCGCACGGCTTTCATTGCCATGTTCCACATAGATATTCAGGGCAACCACTCTGCCAGAGCCGGTTGTAAATATATCGCTGATTGAACCAAGCGAGCCTGCCACAAGCGCAAACAGATAAGACGGTTTGGGATGCGGGTCATGCCAGATTGCAAAATGTCTGCTATTATCCAGCGCGCCGCTTTGTTGCAAATTACCATTGGAGAGCAGAACAGGGGCAGCCGCTTTATCGGCTTCAAGACGCACAGTATAGATCGACAACACATCGGGGCGGTCAAGAAAATATGTGATCCGGCGAAAGCCTTCTGCCTCGCATTGGGTGGTATAAATATTGCTTGAGCGGTAGAGCCCCATCAATTGCCGGTTGGTCGTGGGATTAATGCTTGTCACGATAGTCAGCGTGAAATCGGCATTATATGGCAGCGAGCGAATAGTGAGCAGCTCTGGCGTCACGTCATAATCGGTGGCCGGCACATCATTAATATGCAGGCTGATCAGGGTCAGTTCATCACCATCGAGTATCAGTGGTACCGAGTGTTCTGCACCTTCGCGCCGCTTTATGCTGAGTCGTGCTTCAACAATGGTGTTTTCCGGCTCGAGATCAAAGCTTAAAGCAGTTTCACGGATCAGGTAATCTGAGGGGCGATAATCTTCAAGACGAAACACATGGCCTGTATCTGTACGCATCACTACTCCTGCACGCATATAACCCGGATAATCTGAAGCTAAAGCATTTCACCACAGAGCGAAACCGCCTGTCAGATTTAATACGCTCTGTGCTGTATTATTCACCTTATATGAATTACCAAGAATTGCTGAAATAGCGCTGGAAATGCGTTTTCACTCAGCTATTGTGTGCAGGTATAAAAGAGGGAGTCTGTTGCGCAACTCTGGCAGCAGTTAAGGAATTTTATTGTGAATGCCCCTGAGCGTCATCTGCCTTTGGCAGAGAAAACCGCCGCCGCAAGCGAACCGCGCCCTTTACTCGGTATTGCCTGCAAAGTGACCTCTGTGGTCATTTTTGTGATGATGTCGACCCTGCTGAAGGCGGCAGAGGGCGTGCCGTCGGGGGAGATGGTGTTTTTTCGCTCTTTCTTCGCAATTTTTCCGGTGATTGCATATTTGGCTTATACCCATCAGCTGAAGGGCGCGATGCGGACGCAGGATATTTTCGGCCATGTCTGGCGCGGGGTCATTGGCACTGTTTCGATGATGTGCGGGTTTTATGCGCTGACATTACTGCCCTTGCCGGAAACAATTGCAATCAACTATGCCTCACCACTGATGATCGTGGTGCTCAGTGCTGTTTTTCTGCATGAGAAAGTACGCGCCTATCGCTGGTCTGCGGTTATTATCGGTTTCATTGGTGTGTTGATTATTGTCTGGCCGCGGCTCAGCCTGTTTTCCCATGGTGGATTTACACAGAGTGAGGCCAGTGGGGCAGTGTTTGCGCTGATGGGTGCTTTATCATCGGCGGTGGCCATGATGCTGGTGCGCAAACTTGTGCGTGTAGAACGCACCGCCACGATCGTCATTTACTTTTCTCTGACATCAACAGTGATGGCGCTGTTCACGCTGCCCTTTGGCTGGGTTGTGCCGCAAATGTGGCAGCTGGCATTGCTGATTGCCGCAGGCTTTGCCGGAGGTATTGCCCAGATTTTTCTGACCGAATGTTACCGCCATGCGGAAATGTCGACCATTGCGCCTTTTGAATATACTTCAATGCTGTTGGGGCTGGTGATCGGCTATGTGATTTTCGGTGATGTGCCAACCATGCAAATGCTGCTCGGCAGCAGTATCGTCATCGCCGCCGGGATTTTTATTATTTACCGTGAACATAAATTGTCCGGAAGAAAATTCAGGCGCAGCTGAGTTTTCTCACTCCGGATCATCTTCTTCCTCCGGCGCATCACTGCGCGGATCCATCTGGTAACTTTCAGGCGTATTGATGTTTTTTGTTGCCTGATATTTGAACTCGGTCTTGGTGTCGCTGATCGCAGGGCGTTCACGCATGCTGATGCGCCACATTGCATGCAGGCCATAGGCGGCAAAACAGCTCATAAGTGTGATCGGCATGCCGAGCTTGCCGAAGCCTTCCATCATATGCGCAGCAATCTGCGGGCCGATCATGGTGCCAACGCCATAAACAATCAGCAATCCGCCGGATACTTTGACAAATTCATTGGCCTCCGCATAGTCATTGGCATGCGCAACATTAAGGCTGTAGATCGGAAACAGTACACCGCCCAGAAGAAAGATCACAAAATAACCGCTCAAGCCGTCTGCCGGTGAAAAGACTGTCAGTACCAGTGACAGAATAACGCCGATAATTCCGCATAAAACCATGACATAGCGACGATCCACCAAATCGGACGCGCGTCCCAGCGGATATTGGAAAATCGCGCCACCAATCACGGTTGCTACCAGCATGGATGCGATGCTGAAATTGTCTAGCCCATTCATCTGCCCGTAAATCGGGGCGAGAATATTCCATGCGCCTGAAATCAGACCTGAAATCAGTGCGCCGATAACCGCCGCCGGTGACCGCCGGTACAGGCCTTTAATATCAAGTGAAACCTGTGTCAGTGGTTTGGGTGTTTCTGCCCGTGATAATGCGGTCGGGATCAGTGCAAAGCTGTAAATCAGGGTGCAAATGATAAACAGGGTCTGCGTGCTCGGATCACCAAAAGGCAGAATATATTGTCCCGACATCGTGCCGATCATGGTGGTGATCATATAAACCGAGAAGATCATGCCGCGGCTGTCATTATTGACACGCTCATTCAACCAGCTTTCGACCACCATATAACCACCGGCCAGCGAAAAACCGGCCAGCCCGCGAAAAGCCATCCACGCAATCGGATCAATAATCAGCGAATGCAGCAAAAGCGACATGCCGAGAATGGTTAGCAAAACCGTAAAAACCCGCACATGGCCGACATTGCGCACAAAGAACGGTACCACCAGACAGCCAACCGTAAAGGCCAGAGAATAGAATGTTCCCATCCAGCCAATAGTAATGGTTGACCAGCCTTCCATACCCGCACGGATAGGGATCAGCAGACCGGCAAGGCCACCGGCCATAAGCATCAGCAATGTGCTGAAAAGGAGAGCTGAAATCGGCAACAACTGGGCTGGCATGGGCTTTGTCCGGAAAACTGAACCAATCGGCTATATGGTTTACAAAACCACATTATTGAGCGAGGCTTTATTGTAAAAAGCGGCGCAGGGATACTGTCTTTTCCGGCACTGCGTAACTTTACTTTTGCTGTTGCTTTTATAACCGCAGATCAAGCGAATTATATATGTAGCACTAATCAGAAGTCTCATCGCGGGCTGGCATGTTTGCGACATTTTTTGCGGTGAATTGGCTGGAGATAATTCTATCTATATGCGCTAGAGCATTTCGTAGTCCAATGGAATCATTGGGCGGCCACGATAATGCGTAAAAACAATAACTTAGAGCGGATTACATGATCCAATTTAAACGTAAACCGCTCTAGAGCGGGTAACGTTCAGCTTGGATCGCAGCGCTCGCTCTAGATTCTAGAGTTTTCGCATTGTCATGCCTATCAACTTGATAGTGAAATGCTCTAAACGTACCACAGAAACGATGAAGCGGTTTCCGAGCAAGTGCGTATCAATCATATGCTTTTAGCTACCCGGATTTAACCGCGATCAAATGCATTAAATTTGAACTTGAAGCTTGATCTTGACCATCAGCCAGTCTTCCCAAGCAAACCGTTTTTGAGCGGGGGTACGCAGCAGATAATCGGGATGCAGGCTTGGCATGACGGCGATCTGTGATTGATCACTTGATGTGTAATTATGCCAGTTTCCACGCAGTTTATAGATCGGCTCGCGTGAGCCGCACAGGCTTTTTGCCGCTGAATCACCAAGCGCCACGATCACTTTAGGTGCAACAAGCGCAATTTGCCGGTCAAGAAACGGCCTGCATAAATCCATTTCCAGTGGTGTTGCCGGACGATTACCGGGCGGGCGCCACGGCAAAGTATTGGCAAGGTAGGCCTTGTCGCGTGAAAGATTGATGGCGGCGAGAATACGGTTGAGCATTTGTCCGGCAGGCCCTGAAAACGGAATGCCTTCCAGATCATCATCGCGCCCCGGTGCATCACCGATCACCATCAGCTCTGCTTGCGGCGAGCCGTCAGAAAAGCAGATGTTTTTAGCTGTCAGTTTCAAACGGCAACCGTCAAACTCTGCCATTGCCTGATGCAGCGCATCAAGCGTTGCGGCACTGGCTGCGCGGTTGCGGGCTTCCTCCAGCAAAAGCTCCGGCGCAATGGCCGCTTTGGCAGCAATCGTTTCACCGGCTGCGGCTTTCGCAGCATTTTGCGCGGATAGCGGCTGTTGTGCACTGGGAGCAGGCACGGCACTATGAGCGCCCGTCTGAAATTGCTGCGCGCTTTGGGCTTGGTTATTAACAGCTGTGGTTTGTGCAGGTTGCGGTCTTGCTGCCATTGCCAGTGTTTCGGCAAAACGGTCTACCGGCTCGTCGTCAAGCGCAGTGTCAACGCCAGCTTCAGCATAGAAGCGAATCAGGTCTTCCCAATTGGCATAGATTGCAGTGTCTGACACGCGGTGGTTCCCGTCTTGAGCCGATTTATGAATGCTGACATGGTTGCAAAATGAGCAACAACTTACGCCCGATTATATAACTGAGGTCGCAAATTGCTCAAGCTTTGGCAAGGACTTTCCCTTGCCTCTCTTCAAAAACCATTTACATTGACGTTTACGTCAATATTATTGCATGATGTTGATGAAAAAACAGTGTGCCAAAGGGCGGTTTTGGACAATAGGACGCATTTGAACTGTGTTACAACCCTGTATCAGGGAGTGTGGGAAGAATTTCATAAAAAGTGGGGGGCGGTTTACGGATTTTTTGTATTCCGGCCTCGGGGAAAATGAGACTACTTTGCACGATAAAAACGGGAACAGCATGCTACGGAGGCATCAATGAGCGACACACACGAACTCCCAGATCCTGAAATGCAGGCGCGAGAAAGTATGGAGTTCGACATTGTGATTGTTGGCGCAGGCCCTGCCGGTCTTGCTGCGGCGATCCGCTTTAAACAAATCAACCCGGAACTTTCAGTGGTCGTTCTGGAAAAAGGCGGCGAAGTTGGTGCGCATATCTTGTCGGGCGCGGTTGTTGATCCGGTCGGTATCGATCAATTGCTGCCGGATTGGCGCGAAGAGAGCGATCACCCGTTTAAAACCGCTGTAACCGATGATCAGTTTTTGGTGCTCGGACCTGCGGGTTCTGTGCGCTTGCCAAATTTTGCCATGCCGCCGCTGATGAACAATCATGGCAATTATATTGTTTCGCTCGGCAATGTAACACGCTGGCTTGCAGGCCATGCTGAAAATCTCGGTGTTGAAATTTATCCGGGCTTTGCTGCCGCCGAAGTGCTTTATAATACTGAGGGCGCAGTTATCGGTGTTGCAACTGGTGATATGGGCATTGAACGCAATGGCAAGCCGGGGCCAAATTTTACCCGCGGCATGGAGCTGCACGGTAAATATGTGCTGTTTGCCGAAGGTGCCCGCGGTTCGCTTTGCAAAGAACTGATTGCAAAATACAAGCTGGATGAAGGGCGCGAGCCCGGTAAATACGGTATTGGTCTGAAAGAGCTTTGGCAGGTTGACCCTAAAAAAAGCAAGCCTGGACTGGTGCAGCATTCTTTCGGCTGGCCGCTGGATATGAAAACCGGCGGCGGTTCATTCCTTTATCATCTTGAAGATAATATGGTCGCAGTTGGCTTTGTAGTGCATCTCAACTACAAAAATCCGTATCTGTCGCCGTTTGAAGAGTTTCAGCGCTATAAGACCCATCCGTCTATTGCGCCGACTTTTGAAGGTGCCAAGCGCATTTCATACGGTGCACGTGCGATCACAGAAGGCGGCTGGCAATCTGTGCCTAAGCTGACTTTCCCCGGTGGTGCGCTGATCGGCTGTGCGGCCGGATTTGTAAATGTGCCGCGCATCAAGGGTTCGCATAATGCGGTGCTGTCGGGCATTCTGGCTGCCGATAAGATTGCCGGCGCGCTTGCAGCAGGCCGCGCCAATGATGAAGTTGTTGAGATTGAAAATGAATGGCGCGGGACAGCCATTGGTAAAGATCTTAAGCGCGTGCGTAATGTGAAGCCGCTATGGTCAAAATTCGGCACGATTATTGGCGTTTCGCTCGGTGGTCTGGATATGTGGACAAACCAGTTGTTTGGTTTCTCGCTGTTTGGCACATTGAAGCATGGTAAAACCGATGCGGCATCACTGGAACCGGCAGCTAAACACAAGCCGATTACCTATCCGAAGCCCGATGGTGTGCTGACTTTTGACCGGTTGTCTTCGGTGTTTCTTTCAAGCACCAATCATGAAGAAGACCAGCCGGTGCATTTGCAGGTTAAGAATCTGGAATTGCAGCTTAAATCCGAGCATGATGTATTTGCTGGGCCTTCAACACGCTATTGCCCTGCGGGTGTTTATGAGTGGGTTGAGAAGGATGGTAAGGAAACTTACGTGATCAATGCGCAGAACTGCGTGCATTGTAAAACCTGCGATATCAAAGACCCGAACCAGAATATTAATTGGGTTACGCCACAAGGCGGCGAAGGACCGGTTTACGGCAGCATGTAATGCTGGCGTAAGGCGTGTCCGTCTCGCCCGCTATAAAAGCGGAAATCGCTGAAGCGAAACTGTAAGCCAAACTGCAATACTTAGCGATATGAATCAAAACGGCGCCTCAGGGGCGCCGTTATTGTTTTCACATATCAGGTTTTAAATTTTAACCGGTTCTTGAGATTGCGGCTGGTTCTCTTCAACTGGGGCTGAAACCGGTGCCGGAACTGAGAATTCCATCAAGACCGGCAAATGGTCTGATCCGGATGGAATATCAGCTTTGATATTGCGCAAGGACACAGCTGTATTAATTAAAACCTGATCAAGCGGCAGACCAAGCCATTGTTTCCAGCTGGCTGGCAGTTGCGGTGTCAGCCATGTCGGCCCAATTCCGGAGAGATGTTTGGTATTGGTGGCGGCTTCAACTTTGCGCACAGCATAGCTCCATGGCGCAGCATTGAAATCACCGGCAAGGATCACCGGAATATCATGAGGATTGTTCATTGCTTCCAGCGCCGGTTTGATGAAATCAAACTGGCTGGCCTGCTTATAAGGCCACGGCCATGATTGATGCAGCGATGAAACCAGCACATTGGTGCCGCCAAAATTGACCAAAGCAGTTGCCAGTAAACCTTCACCGGTACAGACCGGAGCACCAAACTCTGCAAACGGACGGCGGGAGAGAATCCCCACCCCCCATTTGCTAGGCAGATTGCTGCATTGCTGATGATAGGGATAATTGCCCTCCAGCACTTTCAGCCAGGGTTGCCACAATTCCGAGCCTTCCTGATAGGTAATAATATCCGGTTTTTGACGTGCAATTGCCTGCAATACGCCTTTGGGATCAGGATTATCCTGCTGCAAATTAATCTGCATCAGCCGGTAGGTAACGTTACTTTCGCCAGAGGTTAACCCAGAGGCTAATCCAGAGGCTGGCTCAGCAGGTTGCGCATTGCCTGACCAGTTTATAGTGGTTGAAAATGCACTGAGACCAAGCAGTGTAATCATTGCCGCCTCGCGCCGCAGGCTGGTAAATAGCAATACAATACCACCGGCAGCCATGACAGCTGCAATATGTGCCCGAAAATGCGCGAAACTATCGAATGCCGGATGCAGGCGTCCGAAAAAACCGATCACAAGCGGCACAGAGAGTAATACCAGCACAATTAGCAGCGCAAAAGCTGGTATAGAGGCAGGTTTAACGGCAGGGGCTGGTATTTTATCAGACATTGCAACCGGTTCGTCTTGAGGGCAGGAGGTGCATAATGCTTGCTGTGTCAGGCGTCACTGGAATGCCGTTTCAAAGAAACTGCGCAATTTGCGTGAATGCAGCCTGTCTTGCGGCATAGTTGCGATTTTTTCCATTGCCAGAATGCCGATCTGCAAATGCTGGGCAACCTGTTTCTTGTAAAAATCTGTGGCCATACCCGGCAGTTTCAACTCGCCATGCAGTGGTTTGTCTGAAACACAAAGCAGCGTGCCATAAGGCACCCGAAAACGAAAACCGTTGGCGGCAATGGTCGCAGATTCCATATCCAGCGCCACAGCGCGCGATTGTGAAAGCCGTTGCACAGGGCCGCGCTGATCACGCAATTCCCAATTACGGTTATCAATCGTTGCAACCGTACCGGTACGCATGATGCGTTTCAGTTCGTGCCCTTCAAGACCCGTAACCTCTTCAACAGCCTCTTCGAGCGCGATCTGAATTTCAGCCAGAGCAGGGATTGGTACCCAGATCGGCAGATCATCATCAAGCACATGGTCTTCACGCACATAAGCATGCGCCAGCACATAATCGCCAAGTTGCTGGCTGTTGCGCAAACCGGCACAATGCCCGAGCATCAGCCATGCATGCGGGCGCAATACTGCGATATGATCGGTAATGGTTTTGGCATTGGATGGCCCCACACCGATATTGACCATGGTAATACCGGAGCCGTCGGCTTTTGCCAGATGATAGGCAGGCATTTGTGGCAGGCGTGCCGGTTCAACACCCTGAGACGGCGCGCTGTTTCCGGCATAGGTTACCAGATTGCCGGGCTCGACAAATTTGGTGTAGTCACCGCCGCCTTCCGCCATCAGCTTGCGGGCATAAGCGCAAAATTCGTCCATATAAAACTGGTAATTGGTAAACAGCACATAGTTTTGAAAATGCGACGGGCTGGTGGCCGTGTAATGCGACAGGCGATGCAGGGAATAATCGACGCGCTGGCCGGTAAATGGCGCAAGCGGCATGACTTCCAAAGTTTGAAACTCAGCATCACCATTAACAATACTGTCATCGGTATTACCAAGATCCGGCACATCAAACATATCACGCAGCGGATATTGAAACGCTTCTGAAACCGAAGATTCTACATAGGTGCCTTCAAGAAAAGCAAAATGCAGCGGAATAGGGGTCGTCGATTCCTGTACGGTCACCGGAACGCCGTGGTTTTTAATCAGCAGGCGGATCTGCTCCATCAAATACGTGTCGAACAGATCAGGGCGGGTAAGGGTGGTTGCATAGTCTCCCGGCAACGTTACATGGCCATAGGCCAACCGCGTATCAACATGCGCGAAACTCGCAGTTGAAAAGCGCAATTCAGGATAAAAAGCCCGAAACCGCTGCGGGGCGATCTCGCCTTTGGCAACCTGATGAAACGCATCGCGCAAAAACGCAGTGTTGCGGTCATAGAGTGCCCGCAATGCGTCAACCGCAGCGCGGGCATCATTAAATGATGCAGGAGCCACGGGCTCCGGTGAGGCAATGCCCGTAGCAATAATATCAGAAACGGGATGGCCGGAAAAAGGGTCGATTCTTTTGCTCATGCTGCATTATATGCCGGAATTGATAGAGTTATAAGCCGGTTATAAAGCTGGTTTATGGTGCAAATCAGATCGGAAAGCTTAAACAGTAAATACTATTTTTGCAGGCTGACAAAAAGAACCAGACCGGTGGCAGAAATTTTGCCACCGGTATTGGCAGCAATTCCTGTAAAGGCGGCAATAGGCGCTACAAAAAACAGGCTGAAAATGCCGATGCGCATTGCCAGATATAAATTATCTTTTAGCGCAGTAAAGCGTGGCTCTTTGTGCTGGGCAGATATGTCATTATGGGTGTGTTTCATGGTGTGCCTGCCTGCTGAGTTGCGGGCACTGTTTTAACCGGTGGTAAAACATGCGCGACCATTGAGGACGTAAACAATTTGTGGCTATGGCGGCTGCTGTCATGGCTGCGATAGCTTTCATTGATAAGGCTTACACCGAGTAATGACGTGCCAAGCATGAACAGGCTGATAATTGTAAAACTGCGATACAGCATTGGCACACCCGATTGGTTTTGTCAGTTTTTCAAAACTAACGGGAATAGCGTGAACCCTTGCTGATAGGCCTGTTCATCTGCGGTTCAAGATTGTGAAGCAGATTTGCTGTGATACATATATATGTATTGTATTGAATAAGTTTTTGCATTGCCTATTATGTAGTCATGATTATACAATGCAAATTGCAACAAACAGCTCCTCTATTTTGCTGTTTATCGTTTTATAAATCAGGAGCTGATTCCTATGAGTGCTTCACCTAAATTCCAGAGCAAACCGATTGAGCTTTATTATTGGCCAACACCCAATGGCTGGAAAATCAGTATCATGCTTGAGGAGCTCGGCATTCCTTATGAAGTGAAATATGTGAATATTGGTAAGGGCGATCAGTTCGAGCCTGATTTTTTGAAAATTGCCCCCAATAATCGTATGCCAGCTATTATTGATCCGGAGGGGCCGGACGGACAGCCGATTTCAGTTTTTGAATCCGGCGCCATTTTGCAATATCTCGGCCGTAAATTTAATAGATTTTATCCGGCGGATGAGCGCAAACGCGTAGCTGTTGATGAATGGCTGATGTGGCAGATGGGTGGTTTGGGGCCAATGTCGGGGCAGGCCGGACATTTCCGTGTTTATGCGCCGGAAAAAATTGAATATGGCATCAACCGCTATACGAGTGAGGTGAACCGCCTTTACGGTGTGCTTAACCGCCGCCTTGAAGGTCGGGATTATATTGCGGATGAGTATTCGATCGCTGATATTGCCTCAGTGGGCTGGATCAGTGCGCATAACAGCTATGATCAGAAGCTGGAAGACTTTCCTGCATTGAAGCGCTGGTATGAAACTGTAACCGCGCGACCTGCTGTGCAACGCGGTATGGCTCTCGGCAAAGCAGAGCGTGAAAAGAGCAATCTCGCGACAGATAAATCAGCCCAAAGTGTTCTCTTCAACCAGAAAGCCCGCTGATTATTATCTGAGTTAAAATATAGAGCGGTTTACGTTGAGGTTGAACTCAGTAAACCGCTCTGCCTATTTCGATGAGCTGTGTAATCTCGCTATGAAAGCCGTTTTTGATTACTGTCGTGCCAGCTTTTCTGTTTTACAGATCAGGCCACCTGCCACGCAGCCGGCCAATGATAAGGTGCTGCCGCTGACGCTGGCTTTGCCGGAATAGGTCTTGCCTTCATCCAGCTTGTTGACGGTGCCTTTATAGCTGCCGCCTTTGCCGGTCATTTTGCCAATAGATTTACCTTTGAACTCGCCATCCAGCACTGTGCCGCAATAATCATCGCCGCCGCAGTTTTTATATTCAATTGAGGTGCCGCTGGAGCGCTTCCATGTGCCGACAATTGGCTCAGCCGCCAATGCAGGGCCCGCCGTAAATGTCAGGGCAATTATTGCCAGTATCGTTTTCTTCATCAGTCCCTCCCAGAAATGTGAAAATCTATGCAGTTTTACGTTCACGTAAACGTAATCAAAAAACGAGCACTTGAAAAGAGGGATTTTAGTACCGGAAAAATGGAGCGGAAATCACGTTGAACCTGTCTAGAGCATTTCACTATCAAGTTGAATCAACTTGATACATATGACAATGCGAAAACTCTAGAATCTAGAGCAAGCGATGCGATCCAGCCTGATCGTTTCCCGCTCCGGCTTTCAACGGCACAGACAGCGATTTATCAAAGGCCTTAAACGCATAATCACAAGCTTGGTTAGCAATGGGTTTAATTCCATAGATAGAGAAAATCCGCATTTTTTTGTGAAAGCCCGCAAAACCGCAAGAGTTATTCTTAATGAATTCTGACATTTACCACTTGTTTGGACTTTGTTGAGAGGGCGTTAAGGATGGTGCTTAACGCCCATTTCAGCTCTTTCCGGCATGCTTATCCCAACACCAGCAGAGATCGGCATGAGCATATTGCTCTAAGCAGGCGGCGCTGAAACAGGATAGGGCCAATACAATGTTTACAAGTTTCTCAATGCACAAAGCAGCAAATATCGCCAGCATGGAAGCAGAAATGCTGTTTGAAACCGGTATGATGTATTATGCAGGGCGTGATTGCGTTGCCGATCGTATTGAAGCGTATAAATGGTTCAACATTGCTGCGATCCGCGGCGATGAACGCGCCCTACCAATGCGTAGCAAACTATCCGCACTGATGAGTAAGTCTGAGCTTGTGCGCGCATTGCGTGAAGCGCGTGAATGGATGGCACGCCACTAACTCCACGGAATTAGGCAAAGACTTAAGTCTGACGATCAGCTCGTGCCGAGATAGCGGCCGGGCTTGTGATTGATCGCAATAATGATGTTCATGACCACAGCGCCGATGAGTGAAATAGCAACCTGCTGTGGTGAGAGAAAGAACAGCGAGACCGCCATTAGCACCAGATCAAGCGATAGCTGAAACCAGCCGGCGCGGATATTGTAATTATCTTGCAAGTAAAGCGCGAGAATGTTGATGCCGCCTACACCGGCGCGGTGCCTGAACAGCGCCAAGACACCCATGCCCATTAATGTGCCGCCCATAAAGGCAGCAAAAATCGGCTGCAGGGTTGAGAAATCCACCCATAGTGGAAACAGCCGCGTGAACACCGACATCAGCGCCACCGCAATAAAGGTGCGGATAGTAAAGCGCCAGCCCATGCGTTTGATCGCCAGATAATAGAATGGCAGATTGATAACAAAAAATGTCAGCGCGAATTGCCAGTTGGTCGCATAATGCACAAGCAATGCAACACCGGCAGTGCTACCGGTCATCAGATTGGCTTGCGCATAAAGTGTCAGACCCAAACTGACAAAGCTGGTGCCGATTAGCATAGCGACAATGTCTTCATAGAGCCGGTGCCTGTCGGTTAACGATATCGGACTTAGAACAGGAATCGCATCAGAACTTGTGACATCGGCCATGGTATGAACCTTGATAAAATGATGTCACGTCACTGATAAAGTGCGCGACAAGATGCGGTGATAAACTGAATACAGGATAAAAAGCCTGAAATGAGACTTTGTTCCTGCTCTATATTTAAATCAAAAATGCGCGAAAATCAGCGGCGAGAAAATTGTTATTTTTAGGCTGGCTAGAGCAGTTTACGTGTATTGCGCCGCTATTTTTATTTCAATAATTGCGCAGTGACATCAGCAGTAACTCGTTTTCGCACGCAATATTTATATATAAATACAAGTTTAAACTGAGATTTTATACAGGGTCATGGTGGCAACTGTGTTGATAAATATAATGACTGTATGCCGGTTAATTATAAAAATGTTATGTTTAAGTAATAAAATACAAGAATTAGCAGTATCCTTTCACAGAGCATCAAATCCTTTCAGAAATCGTGAAAGGGATTTCTCTTTGAAGTATTATACGATATTGACAGGAAAATGCTTTAAGCACAGTGTTTTACACCACACTCAGGAGATCAGAGATGAAAATTCAAACTCTCAGCCGTCTTAGCGGCGCGGCATTGGTAGCAGGGATGGCAGTCTTTGTAATGTCCTCACCGGCAAGCGCACTGACTATGGCAGAATGCAGCACCAAATATCAGGCCGCGAAAGA
The DNA here is from genome assembly GCF_048914685.1 of Pseudochrobactrum mosebachae. Lineage (GTDB taxonomy): Bacteria > Pseudomonadota > Alphaproteobacteria > Rhizobiales > Rhizobiaceae > Pseudochrobactrum. The sequence continues at coordinate 674,755 of NZ_CP128408.1, read as the reverse complement.
TGCCGGTACGCTTGGTACCATGAAGTGGAATGATTTCCGTAAAGCACAGTGTGGCACTGATACGCCAGCAGCTCAGGTGCCAACTCAGGCACCAGCTAAAGTGCAGCCGGCTGCAAAGCCTGCCAAGCAGGCTAAGGATACAACTACGAATGCAGCTGAGGCCAAGGGCCTGACAATGCAGCAATGCTCGGCAAAATATAAATCTGCACAGGAATCAGGTCTTGCCAATGGCTTGAAGTGGAATGCATTCCGCAAAGCTGAGTGTGGCCCGGGCGCTGATGCTGATGTTGTAACCTCGGTTTCAACCAAGGAGCCGGCTGCGCCAACAATGGCAGCACCAAGCGGCGTTCGCTTTCCAAGTGCGGTATCAGCCAAATATGCTAGTGAAGCTGTAGGCAAACAGCGTATGAAGACCTGCCTTGATCAGTATTATGCTAATAAAAGTGCAAATTCGCTCAATGGTCTGCGTTGGATCCAGAAAGGCGGCGGGTATTACAGCCTGTGCAATGCGCGGCTCAAGGGTAATTCCTGATAACTTTCAATCATTGAATATCTGATATTCAACAAAATACCCGCTCCGGCAACGCCGGAGCGGGTATTTTGCTTTTTGAAACTCTGGAGCGTCGAGATGATAGCAGGCGTTAGAGCGGTTTACGTTTAAATTGGATCATGTAATCCGCTCTAAATTATTTTTTTACGCATTATCGTGGCCGTCCAATAATTCCATTGGACTACGAAATGCTCTAGCACCCCAGAGCATAAATTTTATTCAGTTACAGATGCTTTGGGGGCAGGCTTGGCTTTCGCTTTTACAGTCGTTTTGGCCTTAGCCTTGGTCAGCGTTGTTTTTGCAGCGCTTTTGCCGGTTGCTTTGCCAGTTGTTTTGGTAGAGCTCTGGGTTGTGGAGGTTGATTTGGCAGCCAGTTTTTTGGCTTGTAACGCCCAGTTTTCGCGCTCGGCACGACCGGAAAATCCAATCGCATTATTAATCCAGCCAAGTTGTGCTGCATTCAGATTGACCAGCTGGTCATAATGATAAATGCCCGCATTCTGCAATTTCGTCTGGATTGCTTTACCGATACCGGTAATTTGCGTGAGATCATCTGCCTTTCCACCCCGTGGTTTGGCTAGGCGGACAGGCTCTGCCAAAGCTTCTGTCTCAGGTGCTGCCGGTGCGGGCTTGGTCGTAATGGCTTTAGCGGAAGGTGTTTTAGTACCATCAAGTGGCGCGCTGTCAGATTTGCTGTGAGCTGGGCCTACAGGTTCAGCAGCAGGAATTGTTTTTTTAGCAGATATGCTGCTTTTTTCAGGTGCCGGCTTGTTATCTGACGCCTGTTTAACTTCTATTTCAGCGCTATTGGTTGTTACCTTTGTAGGTAATTCAGTTGCCGGCGCTGTAGGAGCAACCGCAGCGGTATCTGCTGAGACGCTTTTTTTGTTTTCAGTTGTTTTGTTATCTGCGGGGGAGGTGACAGATTTTGGCAGTACGGCAGGCGCAATTGTCTTCGAGGCCGGTTGCTGCGCTGCATTGCTGTTGAATTTGGAATACAGCCATCCAAGGAAAAACACGATAACCCCAATCAGGGCGATCCAGAGCAAAATATTCAAAAATGTTCTCCTTACTGAAATGACGTAGCCGAAACAGGGCTTATTATACAATGTTTCGATGGTTGCCTGTCTTTACGACAGGGCAGTGAAAATGGATCCTGTAAAATATAGCAGATAGAGCGCTGTTAAAAAATCCTGCTTTTGACATTGCGTGGGGATAACGCCGTACGGTGACGTGTGGCACATCAATAGCAGTGTCAAAAGATATGAAACAGAAAACCCGGCAACTTGCGTTGCCGGGTTTCTGTAACCTTGCGGTCTGTTTTAAGCTTATAAAGCTTAGAACGAACGCTGGAAGCGGATCATACCACCGAAAGCGTCTTTTTCGCCACCGGCCAGACGATCTGGATGGTTTGATGACCATGTGGTGTAGCTAACTTCTGGAGTGATTGTGAAGCCTGGAACCAGCTTGTAAGCTACGTTAGCTGTAACAGCGGTTTTGCCCCAATCTTCGTAAGCACCCTGAATGTTGAAAGTTGCTTTGTCGGAAGCTTTAAATGCCAAGCCACCCCAAACAGCGTAATCACCACCCCAGTTGCCGTACATGCCGAAGTCTTCTTCATATGAAGAATACGCGCCCTGTACCCAAAGCGAAACTGCATCGGTTACGTTTACATCGAGGCGAACCTTACCGGCCCACTCTTCGAGGAGAGCGTCATAAGCTGCAGCAGCTGCGATCGAGCCCCAAGCCTGTTCGAACTTAACACCACCAACAACATGTGGCATGTAATCGTCGATTGCGTAATAGTCTTCGCCCTGTTCAGCAGAGATAATAGCTGAGAAGCCATTGCCGCCGGTGAATGTGTAGCTGATCAGGTTGGTGTCGTAACCGCCTGGTGCAACTACGTCATCGTTCATTACGTTGCCGAGATAACCAGTGAAGGACTGGAATGCTGATTCATCTTTACCTACGCGCAGGCCGCCCAGTTCGATGTAAGCATACTTCAGCTTGTCCTGCTTGAAGTTGGCGTTGTTGACGCCATCATCGTCTTTTGAATTACCAAATTCAAAACGGTTTTCTGTGTAGGTCTTCAGTGTGCCGAGTTCGGTTTCCGAAGCTGTGTGTGTGCGCAGGGTGAAACGTGCGTTTTTGCCCCATGTATCACGCTTGCCGCCTGCGTAAACGTCGTCGCCAGCTTTAGCGTCGTAACGTACGTAACCGGAAATGCGCAGGCAGGTTTCTGTGCCTGGAATGTAGAAGTAGCCAGCGCCGTAAGCGTCGCAAACGCGAACATATTCAACAGCTTCTGGTTCTGGTGCAACGATAGCGTCTGCAGCCTGAGCGGTGGTTGCTGCTACGAGAGCTGCAGCGGAGCCGAGGAGAAGGCTCTTAATGTTCATTTCTGACCTCCAGTCAAAGTTTTAATTGGGTATGGGCTTTTATTTGGCTGAAGGACAACCTGCCCCCATCCCTTGGGTGAAAAAGTCGCTCCGAAGCGCTCCTTCTTCTGCCCTCAAGATACTCACGCTCAGTTTCGTTGCAACAGTAAAAACTTATAACGGGGGGTATAGTTGTTGCTATCGGGATATCGTGTTGCACAAAAGACACGAAACACCCCCTAGGTGCCGGATTTTATTTATGTTTTGTTTATATTCGTTAAAAAACATTAACTGTTTTTATCGTTATTTTCGGCTTTTTTAGCAAAATCCGCTCGTTTTTCGGATATCTGCATCGCTGCTTTCTCGTTATCGACGACCATCGCATATGGGGTTTAATTGCCGGGGTGAGTCTATAGAGGCGGTCATTTTCAATCAAATCGCCGATGAAGCCGTAACAGGCGGTTTGATTCTGTTCTTATTGATTCTGGCTATGTGCCAAACCTGATCTATCTCTATGCACTGATAAGGCAGGATGGGTATAATTGTGCAGAACAGGCATATTCTGATATCTATAATGACTTCAGACTGTTGATGAATAAGATTTTTTCACTTCTGATGCGTAAAGTGCTTGAACTCAGCATTATTAACGGCTATTGCGCCTTTACCGGAGAGGTGGCCGAGTGGTCGAAGGCGCTCCCCTGCTAAGGGAGTAGGCCCCATAAGGGTCTCGTGGGTTCGAATCCCATCCTCTCCTCCAGTTTAAAAAGCTGCCCGTAGAAATACGGGCAGCTTTTTGCATTTCAGACCTTATTTCGAGTTTGAAACTGACCTGCAAAAATCTTAAGTTTTTATAATTAAATCACAATTCAATTTAAGTTATTGAATTTGTTGATATTTATTTGGATTTGCTTGTTTCTGACTGGAGGTCAGAAATGAACATTAAGAGCCTTCTTCTCGGCTCCGCTGCAGCTCTCGTAGCAGCAACCACCGCTCAGGCTGCAGACGCTATCGTTGCGCCAGAACCAGAAGCTGTTGAATATGTGCGCGTTTGCGATGCTTACGGCGCTGGCTACTTCTACATTCCAGGCACAGAAACCTGCCTGCGCATTTCCGGTTATGTACGTTATCAGGCGGCTGCCGGTCGTGACGTTTATGATGCTAGCAAGCGTGGCTACAAAAAGGTTGTTGGTTTTAGTGATGCAGATGAGTTGATCACTGAGCATACTGACACTTGGAATAAAACCGCTCGTTTCACCCTGCGTACACACACAGCTTCGGAAACAGAACTCGGTACCCTCCGGACTTACACAGAAAACCGCTTCAACTACACGAATGGCGCTCAGGCAGGTAATAGTCTGAATTATGCCTACATGCAGCTCGGTGGCCTGCGCATTGGTAAAGATGAATCAGCATTCCACACTGTTACTGGCTATCTCGGCGACATGTTGAATGATGATGTTGTTCTTGCAGGTGAATATGATACTAACCTGATCAGCTACACCTTCACTGGTGGTAACGGTTTCTCAGCTACTATCTCTGCGGAGCAGGGCGGCGGCGAATTTGCAATCGTTGATGTTGATGGCGTGACTGTAGCGCACATGGTGGATGGCAAACCTGTAACAACTAAGTTCAGCAATCGCATTGATAGCTACATGCCGCATGTTGTGGCTGGCGTTAAATTCGAACAGGCTTGGGGTTCAGTTGCAGCTGTTGCTGCTTATGACTCCAATCTGGAAGAGTGGGCTGCAAAAGTTCGTCTTGATGTAAATGTAACTGATGCTGTTTCGGTTTGGGTGCAGGGCGGTTACGCTTCTTATGAAGAAGCTGTTGGCATGTACGGTAACTGGGGTGGCGATTACGCTATCTGGGGTGGTGCCAAGTTTAAAGCTTCTGACAAAGCAACTTTCAATATTCAGGCTGCTTACGAAGATTGGGGTAAGACCGCTCTTGCTGCAAACGTAGCTTATCAGTTGGTTCCAGGCTTCACAATTACTCCTGAAGTTGCATATACAAGCTGGAAAAATACCCATCCGCTGCTTCTTTCTAATGACGTAGCCAATAAAAACGCTTTCGGAGCAACTATCCGCTTCCAGCGTTCATTCTAAGCTTATTGTTAATGTAAAATTTACCAGCGGGTACGCCCGCTGGTATTTTGTCTCACGAGAGGCGTTCAGGCGGGGGACATCTTCTATTAGATGCGTCTATATTATTATAAGTTAATAACAGGATAGACTGAAATAAATTTTGAGGGGGCTTTTAGTCTTAACCAGATTGGTTCTAAAATGCTTTTATACATTATTTGCTCCCTGCACTTGTTTTATTGTTTCTTACGCTCTAAAGCTCCACGCCAATCGAATGGCTGGGGGGCTTGATGATGGAGTTAAAAAGGGACATTTCTGCCGATAATGCTGATAATTTTATGCCTGTTCTTGGGTATAATCTTAGTTTTACATCTTCAAATGTAAAAACGCATCGTATCGTACAGCAGTATTCTGTTGCTGAGTTGTCAGAACGTTATCTCAATATTCTGTGGGACGACGGTTCGCACAAATACAATGTGAGATTATTTCTCGGTGAATTGCATGAAATTTTAAAAGGCGAGCGTTTCAGTGGCTTTAGTCAGGAAATGCTCGACAGAATTATCGGATCCCTGCGTGAACGCAATAACAGCAATGCAACCATTAATAGAAAAATGGCTGCACTTAGCAAGTTACTGCGAAAGGCATATAAGATGGGGGACATCTTTAGCCTGCCGGAATTCATTCGTCAGAAAGAACGGGCAGGGCGAATTCGTTTTCTTGAGCTTGAAGAAGAGGCTCGGCTCTTCGCCGCGATTAAAGCGCGTTGCGAAGATAGCTACCGCTTGGCAATTTTTCTGGTTGATAGCGGCTGTCGACTTGGTGAAGCGATCGGCCTGACATGGAATGATATTCAGGATCATCGCGTTACCTTCTGGTTCACGAAATCAAATCGTAGTCGAACGGTGCCGCTGACCAAGCGCGCTTGCAAAACCTGCAAAATTCCTGTCGAACGCCACAAGGGCCCATTTTCAATGCTCACTCAAGTTGCATTTCGCGCTATTTGGAATGACGCGAAATATGAGGTAGGGCTTGGCACCGATACGCAGGTCGTACCGCATATTCTGCGACATACTTGCGCATCACGGCTGGTGCGTGGCGGTATTGATATCCGGCGAGTTCAAATGTGGCTCGGCCATCAGACATTGCAGATGACAATGCGCTATGCGCATCTTGCTACCAATGATCTTGATAGCTGCGTTAAAGTGCTGGAAATCCGCTGAGTGTTAGGCTTTAACTGCTAGAGCATTTCACTATCAAGTTGAATCGACTTGATAGGTTTGACAATGCGAAAAAGCTAAAATCTAGAGCGAGCGTGAGATCTAATCTGATCGTTTCTCGCTCTAGGGCATTACACAGGCAAGTTGGTTCCGCTTGGCGCTCGTGACAATGCGGCAAAACAAAACTTGCAGAGCGCGCTACGATTCATTTTGCGTGTAGCGTGCTCTGCTATGAACCCTTAAAAGTGAAGCGGTTTTTGCAATATGGTTCATGTAAAGCAAATAAGCCAAGCGCTTTACTGCTTTAATCGGGAGCATTTCTCTCGGATTTGAATGCGAGTATCTGCATAGGCAATAATATTACCAAGACGCTTTATTATTTAACCTGAACATCAGGTTGATCTCCTGGTTTTCTGTTTGCGGTCAGCAGAGCTCAGAATAAAGTGGTTGCTTTAACGGGGCAGAGGCGTCGCAGTTCTAATTTGCATCATTGAAAAGCGAGGCAGAGTCTGTGCATCTATCACTCAGGCGTTTTAATGATTGATGGAATGAAACATATGACTGTGACAACCGAGCGTTTGTTTGTTTTTTCTGCCGGATTTTGCGGGGCTTCTGCTATGGCCAGCTATGCTGCCTCTGCCCATGGTGACCATGCTTTGCTTGCCACTGTTGCTCCAATTCTACTCGGTCATGCGGCAGCTTTTTTAGCTTTTGCTTTTTTGAGCGCCCGCAGCCGTCCGTTATATTGGTCAGCTGTTTTGATCTTGGTCGGGGTAGCACTGTTTGCCGGTGATCTTATCCTGCGTGATCTGACCGGAAACAAACTATTCCCTATGGCTGCACCTCTTGGCGGAACAGTGATGATTGCCGGTTGGATTATGACAGCATTATCGGCATTGATTCCGCATAAAAGCTGATTGATCGCACCCAATTATAGCTATGTTTGCCATATCAAAAAGCCCCGTAATGCGGGGCTTTTTGGTCAGTCTTTTCATATTTAATTGCGGCGACCGCTCACCAGATCTTGCTGGATATTGGCTTTGCCATAAAGCCGGGATTTATAAACGGCATAGTTTTCCATCACCCTCTGCACATAATTACGGGTTTCTGTGTAGGGAATGCGCTCAATCCAATCGACAACCTGATCAATACTTTGACCGCGCGGATCGCCATATTTGGCAACCCACTCAGTTGCTCGCCTCGGCCCTGCATTGTAACCGGCAAAGGTCAGAATATAAGAACCGTTGAAGCGCTCAATCTGTTCTCCCAGATAATGCGCCCCAAGTGTGGCGTTAAAAGCCGCATCCGTGGTCAGGCGCTTGTCTGAATAGCTAAGGCCAGCACGTTGAGCGACGCCTTTTGCTGTGCCCGGCAGCAATTGCAGCAAGCCGCGCGCACCGGCACTGGAAACCGCAGAAATATTAAACTCGCTTTCCTGACGCGCTATCGCATAGGCAAGAGCGGCGCCTGAGCCTTTGATATTCGCATTGGCGGGGATAGCGCCGGTCGGATGCGAGAGAGCGCCAACATCCAGCCCACGTCCGGCTGCAACTTTACCAACCCGCAAGGCCAGATAATGGTTGCTGTTGCGCTCGGCCATAACAGCGAGCAGTGCCAGTTCTCCGGTGCTGCTCAGTTCTTGTGCCATATTGATATAGAGGCTTTGCGCGCGGCTGCCGTAACCAATTGATTCCAGTCTGCGAATAGCACGTACTGGCTCGCGGCTGTCGAAGCGCTCGCGATCAGCAGCACTTGGCTTAGGATAGGGTAGCTGCAAAACATTATTGCCAAGCCGTGCGGCAGCTAATTGTCCGTAAAATGATGTGCCATAATAAGATGCGCGTTGGAAAAGCTGCTTTGCATTACCGCCGCCGCCGGCTTCTGCAGCGCGACCCATCCAATAATAAGCGCGCGATGCCGACATTGGTCGTGATGAAATTTCGGCAATCCGTGTAAAGTGCTTTTGTGCAGTCTTCGCATCATTCATGGCGCGCAACGCATACCAGCCGGCATGAAACTCGGCATCTGCAGCCATAGTCGGTGTTTCAGCACTATGGGCAGCGGCCAGACGATAAGCGATTTGCGGCTTGCCAATATCCATTAACTCACGCGAAAGCACGCGGCGTTCTGTCCACCATGTGTCCGGATCAACCAAAGATCTGGCATCGCGCGGTGCTTTCAGCATCAGATTGGCGGCTTCAGTATAGCGCTCGGAGCGGCGCAAATATTGAATTTTTACATAGAGATAAGCGGGGTTCGACTGCCATGACCTATGAACATCATTAAGCTTTTTCGCAGCATCGGGCGCGCGCTTACTGACCGCTGCATAAGCGGCATAGAGCGATTCTCCTCCAGCAAGAGCTGCAACGCGTGAAGCAGATTGCAGCCGATCATTATAAAGCATACGCAAAAAGCGTGCCTGATGATCTTCTTTGGAAAGCACATTTGAGAATTCACGCAAAACCAGAGCCTCGTCTTTGGCTTCCAATTTGGCTTTTGCCCACCAGGGCGCAATCAGTTGGCGTGCTTGTGAGCGGTTGCCGCTTTGTAAATAGGCACGGCCAAGTAGTACCATGCCTTCAGTGGTTTGTGGTTTACGGTTACCAAGCTGTGCAAATACCACACTGGCTGGCGCATTCTCACGATAAAGCGCCCGCTCGGTATTGCGCTGGATAGCAGCCATACCGGGCCAGCCACGCAATTCGGCGGCGGCAGTCGCAATTTCTGAGCTTGTCAGCCCGTCAGCGCCTGAAAGTGCCAGTGCCCATGTCAGAATATGGCGGTCGAGATCATTTGATGGCATGGAATTGCGAATTGCGAGCGCCCGGCGGGCATCTTTTGCAGACAGGGCATCAAGTGCTGTTTTCAAGCTGCCATTAACTGCTGCGGGACCTTGCGTGCGCGGTATTGTTGCGGTTGTTGTCGGATCCGGCCGTAACATCGGAGCAGGCATCGAGCGCATAATTGTAGGCGCAAAAGGACGCAGAAACGGCGTCGGTACATTTTCCAGTTCCTGAGTATAGGCCGGCAACGTACTGGCTGCCAAACTGGCACAGATAAGTGACAGGGCTAACCGTTTCTGATCTCGTTTTTGTCCAAAAATTGCAAATTTACGCATTACAAATCCGTTATAGCTGCTTGGAAGCTTATTTAAGGCAAATAAATTGTGCGAGCAAAAATTTGGTCACCAGAAATAAAATGCCTTAAATCCTAACGGAATAGGTTGTTATTTGTCGGTGACCGGCCGCGCTGCTGCTCTGAGGCAATATTTATAAGCCACATCTGTGAAGGCAGTGTTAATGAAAACTTAGCGACCCTATTACGGTTTGCTCTCAAAGCAGAAAACCGTGGAAAACTTCACCTTTAACAAACAAGCATAGTTCGTCTTTTTGATTGATGGATAACGTCAAATCGACGAATTGACCATTTCTTTTCGTCGTATCGATGAATAACAGTCGAATATGCATAAAAATACTTGCTGGTTGAATTTTGCGAGCCTATGGTGCAGCGCTTTTCACAACCAGGTGATCATGTCATCGTTATCACTCGGACTGACTGTTGTAAAAAGATGTAGTTAGCGCTTTTGGTATGCAATGACTTTCTGAATATACTGGTTTAAATTTCGCTGTATTCTCTTAAATATCCGATAGAAAATAGCATAATTTGAGCGGTCTATAATGCTTCTTAAACCTGTAACGGCTTAAGATAAGAATGAATTCGAGCACTCTGTACACTGGCAGAAAATGCAGGCGTACAGGTAATTTTAATAATATTAAGCCGTTTCAGCAGATGTGGAAACCGGATTTCCGACTGAAGCGGCTTGGCATCAAAAACCGGAGCATTTTTCCAATTCAGGAAAAACAGCAATATTCCGGTCAAACCTTTGGGAGTACCCGATGCTTAAGGGCTCAATCACGGCTATCGTCACACCTTTTACCGAACAGGGTGAGTTTGACGAAAAAGCATTCCGTGGCCTTGTTAACTGGCAGATAGAGGAGGGAACGCACGGTTTTGTGCCTGTTGGCACCACCGGCGAAACACCGACCCTGTCACATGACGAGCATAAACGGGTGATTGAGGTTTGCATTGAGGAAGCCAAAGGCCGGGTGCCGGTGATAGCCGGTGCCGGATCGAATAATACTGTCGAAGCGATTGAACTGGCGCAGCATGCACAAACGGCTGGGGCTGATGCCGTTTTGGTGGTCACGCCTTATTATAACAAACCTAACCAGCGTGGCCTTTATGCGCATTTTTCTGCGGTGGCCAAGGCAATTTCAATTCCTTTGGTAGTTTATAATATTCCAGGACGTTCAATTGTCGATATGACGCCAGAAACTATGGGCGCATTGGCACGCGATCATAAAAATATCATCGGCGTAAAAGATGCCACTGGCAAAATCGAGCGGGTTTCCGAGCAGCGTGCCACATGCGGTTCTGATTTTATTCAGCTTTCCGGTGAAGATGCGACGGCACTCGGCTTTAATGCCCATGGCGGTCGCGGCTGTATTTCGGTTACATCCAATGTGGCGCCACGTTTGTGTGCGCAGTTTCAGGAGGCCTGTCAGGCCGGTGATTATGCAGCAGCACTGAGCATTCAGGACCGCTTGATGCCATTGCACAAAGCGTTATTTTTGGAGCCTAATCCGTCAGGACCAAAATATGCCTTGTCGCGTCTTGGTCGTATCGGCAATTATTTGCGCTTGCCATTGATGCCGGTTGAAGATGAAACAGCAGAAAAAATTGATCAGGCGCTGCGTCATGCAGGTTTGCTAAACAGCTGATTGGTTACTGTATTCAAAAGGGCAGCAGAGCTTTTTCTGTTTGAGGCGACGTTTAAACAAACAGATTAGTGATTTTATGCATCAACGAAAGATGAAGACGCTCTAAAGCAAAGTGGCGGGTTGATTTTCACGTTATTGAAAATGAAAACGCTGTTGCCCTGTTTATTTTATCGAAAATACGCTATGGCCTGCCGGTATATTCATTATAATATCCGGCAGGCTTTTCTATTTTGCAGGCCAGAAAAACATGTGCTGGCAATGAATTATGCTAACTTGCCAAGAAATAAACAAAGCCTGCTGGTAAAGCTGCGGATCAGATATATATTGCTGTCATGAACACGAAAAAAAATGCGCCAACGCGCAAAATCATCGCTGATAACCGCAAGGCGCGTTATAATTTTGAGATCCTCGAAGTGATTGAGGCCGGTTTGGTGCTGGCTGGTACCGAGGTTAAATCACTGCGTACGAATCAGGCGAATATCGCTGAGAGCTATGCCAGCTATGAAAATGGTGCATTCTGGCTGATCAATTCGTATATTCCGGAATATACGCAGGGCAATCGCTTCAACCATGATCCGCGTCGCTTGCGCAAATTGCTGCTGAGTGAGCGTGAAATTGTGCGTCTGGCCAATTCTATCGCCCGTGAAGGTATGACAGTGGTGCCTTTGAAGATGTATTTCAACGAGCGCGGCATGGCTAAAATGGAAATCGCGCTTGCTCGTGGTAAGAAGCTGCATGACAAGCGCGAAACTGAAAAAAACCGCGACTGGAATCGTGAAAAATCACGACTGCTCAAAGATCGCGGCTAAAATCTCCGCTTCAATTATGTAATACTCAGGGCGGTTTACTGGTGTAAACCGCCCTGAGCTTTTAAAACAGGCCAAGCAGCCAGGCGAAGCCCATCAAAATTAGCGAAAAGCCCCATAATACAAAAACTGAATAGCGGATATGCTTACCCATATCTGCATTTGCCAGCCCCAGTGCCAGCCAGAGTGCTGGTGAAAACGGGCTGATAAATGTGCCGACAATATTGCCGATCACCAGAGCATGCACAACCTCTGGGGCGCTGACACCGACAGGCGTGACAATCTCTATGACAATCGGCAGCAAGCCAAAATAATATGCATCAGTACTGAGTATCAGTTCCATTGGCACACCGAAAATACCAAGCATAATATGCAGCATCGGTATCATCGTTTCTGGCAAAATCCTCACAAATGTTTCGGCGAGGGCTTTCAGCATGCCTGTGCCATCCATAATGCCTAAGAATGAGCCGGCGGCAAAAATGATAATCCCCATCAGCAATGCAGAAGGGGCATGTTTACGTATTAGCTCCATTTGATCTGCTGCACGGGGATAATTAATTACGAGCAACAGGGAGAGCCCGATCATGAAAATGAATGGTGCAGCCATAATTCCGCTGACGAGTAAGACCAGTACAGCAACAAACAACGCGGTATTGACCCAGATTAAGTGCGGACGAAGCAGCGAACGCTCATAATCCGAAAGATCGCTGGCATTGATATCCTCATTTTCAGCTATGAGTATTACTGCCTGACCATTTGCGATCTTTCTTTTTTCGCGCAGGCTGAACCAGAAGGCCATAATTACCAGCATTACAATGCCAATCGCCTGAATGGGAATCAGCGGATGCCATAACTCAGTCACATCAAGACCGGTTACAGCGGCAGCTCTGCCAAGAGGACCTGCCCAAGGTAGCATATTGGTAATACCGGCACCGGTGGCGAGCAAAAGTAGCATTAAATAACGGCTTATATTGAGACGTTTATAAAGCGGTAAAAGTGTGGGGATCGTCAGCAGAAAAGTGGTGGCGCCCGCACCATCCAGATGCGCTAGCACGCCCGCAAGCGCAGTGCCGATGAGCACAGCGGTGACATTGCCGCGTGTCAGACGTACCAGCCCGTTAATCAGCGGTCGAAAAAGCCCTGTATCCTGCAAAATACCAAAAAAGGTGATGGCAAAAATAAACATTGCCGCCACCTGTGTGACACGCCCCATACCATCTTTAAAGAAGCCACCGATCTCTCCCGGACTGATCCCGAGCAGTATAGCGCTGATAAGCGGTACGAGAATCAACACAACAACAGGTGAGGATCGGTTGGTCAGCAGTAGAAAGATAATTACGAACATTGTTAAAAAAGCTAATAATGCCAACATATTATATGCCCATAATTATTGATCTGAAGGTTCTGTGTCTGAAAAATTCTCTTTATAAATTTGCGCTCAAGGTAATGAATCGCGCGGGAAACGTTACGCTAAAGAAAAAAATTACATTTGAACAACTAAAAAATTAGAAAAAACTAATATTAATAGCAGGGGACATAAAGGCGTCCCAAGGCTATCTGGCCATTATTTAAAAAGCTGATGAGAAAATAGCTGATTATTTCGCGCTATTCAGGTAGCTCCGAACGCTATTAAAGACGTCATGAAACATTGCTTCAGTCAGCACCCCGGTATTGGTGTTATAGCGCGAGCAATGATAGCTCGAGAAAATACGCACCGATCCGATCTCTGTTTGCACATTGTGACCGAACTTGTGTTTGGCAACAGGCTGGCCAAAGGCACGGATAGTGGATTGATGCGCTATGGTGCCGAGTGTAACGATCGCTTGTAAATTGGGAAGGCCGGTGATGACAGGCGTTAAAAACTGTCGGCAATTATTGATCTCAGGGCCGGTGGGCTTATTTTCCGGTGGAACGCAGCGCACAGCATTTACAATCGCGCAATCATTCAAGGTCAGCGTGTCATCTGGGCGCGCTTCGAAACTACCTTGAGCAAATCCATAAGTTTTTAAAGTTGAATAGAGCAATTCACCGGCATAATCACCGGTAAACGGGCGGCCAGTACGGTTTGCACCGCGCAATCCGGGCGCAAGACCAATGATCAGTAATCGTACGCGATCAGGATAAGCGGGCAGAGTGGTGGTTAAGACTGAGCAGGATGGATCATTTTGCGGATCGGTGGGCAAAAATACCGGTACCGGGGCATTATGCCACGAAGGCTCTTGTCCCCGCCAGTCCTGCAAAAAATCGTGCAAGCGGGGACAGATGGCGCAATCACGGGAAGGTTCCGGTTTCAGCACAGTGGTCAGAAGAGCTTAATAAAGCTCTTCTTCCTCTTCGATGCGGCGTACCGGACGTTCACTGACTTCGCGGCTGATTTCGCTCTTCAGTGATACCAGATCAAGGAAATGGTCTGCCTGACGACGAAGCTCGTCAGAAATCATCGGCGGCTGTGTTGTCAATGTTGAAACAACACTGACTTTCCGGCCACGGCGCTGGAGCGCTTCAACTAGGCAGCGGAAATCACCATCGCCGGAGAAAATCACAAAATGATCGACTGTCTCGGTCAGTTGCATGGCATCGACTGCGAGTTCGATATCCATATTGCCTTTGACTTTGCGACGGCCGGTTGCATCCGTAAATTCTTTGGCGGCTTTGGTAATGACTTTGTAGCCATTATAATCCAGCCAGTCGATCAGCGGACGAATGGAAGAATATTCCTGATCTTCTACCAGTGCTGTGTAGTAATAAGCGCGCAACAGATAACCGCGCTTTTGGAAGGCTTTCAACAGTTTACGGTAATCAATATCAAAGCCGAGTGTCTTCGATGCAGCGTAAAGATTGGCGCCATCGATAAAAAGCGCGATTTTTTCGCGTGAATCAAACATTTTAATAATTATCCATTCTTCAGCAAAAAACAGCTCGCCGATTAATTGTCCGCACTTTTCAATTTTTTGTTTCTGAAAAAAGCTTCTCCTATACTGCGTTCTAAGGCGCACGCACAGAAAGGCAAGCAATCACAGGTTGTTTTTATTATACTATTTGTAAAAGATCAAAAAATGTGTGATTAAGATGTCACAAATATCAAATAAAAGAAACATCTACGGTAACAGAATTAAAAGTATAGAAGTTTTTGATGGCTGGTGCAGACAAATATCGTTCGCTGAGCGAGATTGCAGTGAGGCAGGGTTTGAACTTATCTGCCAAGCTGATTCTCAGTAAAGCGTAGTCTTGCTGAGTAAAAGCCAAGTCATTTTCTGCATTAAACTAGGATATTATGATTTAGATTGTATCTGTTCGGCTCTGTTTTGAGCTTGCCGGTTTTCTCTGGGAGTGGCCGGCTAAGCGTCCGTAATATTATTTTATATAAGTGTTCGGGTTTTCAGTCTCGTTATTGACATGAATATAGGATAGTTTTTGTTATCGATTGCTTATGAGCCTGATTTTCCTCCGGTTTTCAACAGGAGTTGCGTGTATCAATCACGTGATTTTAAGCGGAGCCGGTAACTGCATCGGCATTGGTATCCTGTTCTGTTGTGTATTCTGGTTGAATTGATCGGACGAATGTGCGCTTTTGCTTGTTTTTTGCGTCAACTGGCGTTATTGAACCATTAAATTCCTGAATTGATTTTGAGATATGAAAGGGGCAATGCATGGCCCGCGTTACCGTTGAGGATTGCGTAGACAAGGTAGACAACCGCTTTGAGTTGGTTCTGCTTGCCAGCCATCGTGCACGTCAGATCTCACAGGGCGGTCAGATTACCATTGATCGCGACAATGATAAAAATCCGGTTGTTGCGCTGCGCGAAATCGCTGACGAAACTTTGTCACCGGGTGATCTGAAAGAAGACCTGATCCATTCGATGCAGAAACATGTTGAGATTGACGAGCCGGAAGCACCGGCTGCAATCAGCGGCATGCTTGATGATATGACTGGTGAATCGGTCGTCGGCGCTGAAGATATTGTGACATTTGACAGTATCAGTGAAGAAGACCTGTTGGCCGGTATTGAAGGTCTTGTTGCACCGGAAAAGAGCGACGATTATTAATCTGACGCATTAAGAGCCTGATGATCAGGCTTTTTATAAAGCTCTATTACGGGCTTGAAGCGTATTGATTGGTAATATTCTGATTTTTAGGCGCTGCAGTTCATCCTGTGGCGCCTAATTTCGTGCGTATAGTGAAAATACTTGTTTTCAGTGAAATTTGTAGCAGCATAAGTGGTTTTGTTAATATGCTGCATAAATCACACTGGAAGACGATGAAATACTGCATAATTTAAATTTAAAATGGTTTCTGCCTGAGCGTGTATGCAGTAAATTTTACTATAGTATTCTTAGCGTGAAGGATTAAAGGGAGTAGCGGGCTGATGATGCGCCAATATGAGCTGGTTGAGCGGGTGCAGCACTATAAGCCTGATGTGAATGAGGCGCTGCTGAATAAGGCATATGTTTATGCCATGCAAAAGCACGGCAGTCAGAAACGGGCATCCGGCGACCCTTATTTTTCACATCCTCTGGAAGTGGCGGCAATCCTAACCGATATGCGCCTTGATGAGGCTACGATCGCTATTGCGCTGCTGCATGATACGATTGAAGATACCGATGCCACCCGCGCTGAAATTGACCAGCTTTTTGGGCCTGAAATCGGCAAGCTCGTTGAAGGGCTAACCAAGCTTAAAAAGCTTGATCTTGTTTCCAAAAAAGCGGTGCAGGCGGAAAATCTGCGTAAATTACTGCTGGCGATTTCAGATGATGTGCGGGTGCTGCTGGTAAAGCTCGCCGATCGTTTGCATAATATGCGCACGCTTGGCGTGATGCGTGAAGATAAGCGCTTACGCATTGCTGAAGAGACTATGGATATTTATGCGCCGCTTGCTGGTCGCATGGGTATGCAGGATATGCGCGAAGAGCTGGAAGAGCTGGCATTTCGCTATATCAATCCTGAGGCATGGCGCGCAGTAACCGATCGCCTGGCCGAATTAATGGAAAAAAACCGTGGCTTGCTCAGCAAGATTGAGGTAGATTTATCGGCGCTGTTTCAGGAAAAAGGTCTGGTTTCAGACGTTTCCAGCCGCCAGAAAAAGCCTTGGTCGGTATTCCGTAAAATGGAAACCAAAGGGCTGTCTTTTGAGCAGCTCTCTGATATTTTCGGCTTTCGGGTCATCGTGGATAGTGTGGATGATTGCTATAAAGCGCTCGGCATTATTCACCGTACATGGTCAATGGTGCCCGGGCGTTTTAAAGATTACATTTCTACGCCGAAACAAAATGATTACCGTTCGATCCATACCACTATTATCGGCCCGTCGCGCCAGCGCGTAGAACTGCAAATCCGTACCCGCGCAATGGATGATGTTGCGGAATATGGTGTTGCGGCGCATTCGATTTATAAAGACGGGCGCAGCAACAGCCAGCCGACAGCTATTTCCTCTGAATCCAATGCCTATGCGTGGTTGCGCCGCACGATTGAAGCACTGTCTGAAGGCGATAATCCGGAAGAGTTTCTGGAGCATACCAAGCTGGAGCTGTTTCAGGATCAGGTGTTCTGCTTTACGCCAAAGGGCCGCCTGATTGCTCTGCCGCGTGGTGCGACGCCGATTGATTTTGCCTATGCGGTGCATACGGATATCGGGGATTCAACTGTTGGCGTTAAGATCAACGGCCGCATGATGCCGCTGATGAGCGAGCTGAAAAATGGCGATGAAGTGGATATTATCCGCTCCAAATCGCAGGTGCCGCCTGCCGCGTGGGAATCGCTGGTCATCACCGGTAAAGCCCGTTCTGCGATCCGCCGCGCAACTCGTACTGCGGTCAGAAAGCAATATTCGGGCCTTGGTATGCGCATTCTGGAGCGTGCCTTTGAGCGTGTTGCCAAGCCATTCAGCAAAGAGCTACTGAAGCCGGCAATGAGCCGATTGGCACGCAAGGATATTGAAGATGTTTATGCGGCGGTGGGCCGTGGTGAATTGTCGTCTGCTGATGTGTTGAAAGCAGTTTACCCTGATTATCAGGATACCCGCGTGACACCGGCAAGCCCTGCCAAAACCGGCGAAAAAGGCTGGTTTAACATTCAAAATGCTGCCGGTATGATCTTTAAAGTACCGGAAGGCGGCTCACAGGCTGATAAAAAAGCTGCAGCCGAGATGGCAGCACCTGCCAGCAGCCATGCTTTGCCGATCCGTGGTGCCAATTCAGATCTTCCTGTCCGTTTTGCACCGGAAGGTGCGGTGCCGGGCGATCGTATTGTTGGGATTTTGCAGCCCGGCATTGGTATTACGATCTATCCGATCCAGTCTTCGGCTTTGACAGCCTATGACGACCAGCCTGAGCGCTGGATCGATGTACGTTGGGATATTGACGGCGAAATGCATGAGCGTTTTCCGGCGCGCGTGTCGGTTTCTGCCATCAACTCACCAGGCTCACTGGCTGAGATTGCTCAGGTGGTGTCTGTCAATGATACCAATATTCACAATTTGTCGATGGTGCGTACCGCGCCTGATTTTACAGAAATGATTATAGATCTCGAGGTTTGGGATCTTAAACATCTCAATCGCATTATTGCGCAATTAAAAGAAAGCGCCTGTGTCAGTGATGCGCAGCGCGTGAACGGATAGAGGTCGTTTATGAATACTGAAGATGTGCTGGGCGTGTTCCGTGAGGCAGGTGCCATTCTTGAGGGGCATTTTATTCTGACATCGGGGCGCCGCAGCGCGGTTTTTCTGCAAAAAGCGCGTGTGTTTATGCATGCTGATAAAACGGAAAAACTTTGTAAGGCACTGGCGGAAAAAATCAAAGCAGCGGATCTGGGCAAAATCGATTTTGTAGTCGGTCCTGCAATTGGCGGCTTGATTCCGTCTTATGAAACATCACGCCATCTCGGCGTGCCTTCCATCTGGGTGGAGCGCGAGAATGGTGTGTTTCAATTGCGCCGCTTTGAGCTTCCGGAAGGTGCGCGCGTTGTGATTGTTGAAGATATTGTTACCACCGGCCTGTCGATCCGTGAAACGATTGCTACTTTGCAAGACCTTAAAGCAGAAGTTGTGGCCGCAGCCTGTATCGTCGACCGTTCTGCAGGTAAAGCAGATGTCGGCACCAGATTGATCGCGCTCGCAGACTATGAAGTGCCATCCTACGATAAGGATGATCTGCCACCGGAATTGGCTGCACTTCCGGCAATTAAGCCAGGAAGCCGTAATATCTAGAGCGGGTAGCGATCAGGTTGGATCGCAGCGCTCGCTCTGGATTTTAGTTTTTTCGCATTGTCATGACTATCAAGTTGAAACAACTTGATAGTGAAATGCTAGAGCCAGCTTAAGTTGTAAATCTGGTGTTATTTGACGCAGGGTGGCTCGGGATGTGGAAATTCCGGGCCTTTTGTGTCATGACGTAAACGTAAATTCCCGTAAGACATAAATATACAGAGTGAGCATCGTTGTTTGCTCTGTCAGATATTGACGTCGTACCCCTTCGGTATGGCACTAAGGCATAACCGTGGTTTCAGTATTATCCTCCCAGACAAGTCACAATCAGCGTCACCGCGAGCCATGTGGTGCCTGTGCTGATTGTGAAGTGCGTAAAATGGCAATCTGTGCTGCTCTGCAGGATGATGCATTGGATGCGCTGGAGGCAATTATGTCTTCGCGCAAGCTTGATGCCAATGAGATGCTCACTGAAGAGGGGGCGCCCAAACAGCGGGTTTTCAGTCTGACTTCGGGTCTGTTGCGCCTCTTTACTCTCTTGCCGGATGGCCGCCGCCAGATTTCAGGGTTTCTCTATCCCGGTGATTATCTTGGCCTGGCTGATGATGATGTGTATTCACAAACCGCAGAGGCTGTTGTGCCATCGGTGTTGTGCTGCTTTTCGGTCAGTGAGATGGATGGGTTGATGAATACCTATCCGGCACTCAAAGACCGGCTCTATGTGATGACACGTGAAGCGCTGCGCCAGTCGCGCGATAATCAGCTGGTTCTTGGCCGTCTTGCACCGGTTGAAAAACTGGCGTCGTTTTTACTGGTATTATCTGCCCATGCCGTACGTATCGGGCAGCCGTCTTCGCCGGTGCATTTGCCGATGAACCGTACTGATATTGCTGATTATCTGGGTCTTACAATTGAAACGGTGAGCCGGTGTTTTACCAAAATGCGGGTGCAGGGCTTAATTCAGCTGCCGGATGCGAATACGGTAACAATTTTATCGCACAGATCGCTCTCGGCTGTGGCAGGTAATGAGTTTCGGGCTTAGAGTATTTCACTATCAAGTTGAATCAACTTGATAGATATGACAATGCGAAATTCTAAAATCCAGAGCGAGCGCTGCGATCCAACCTGATCGTTACCCGCTCTAGAGCTGCCCTATCACTTCTAAAGCATTAATTTAAAGATTCTTAAGCGCATTGATCACAATCAATGCGCTTTTTTATTGGCCTGTTAAATCTGTATTCAAGAATGGCAGGTTCGTTCGAATATAAGCTAGGCAGTGTGAGGTATTTAAAAGTCTATCTGACACTGTTTATGATTTTTGCTAGTGATCCTTGCGCCGTACATAACAGAAAACGCGCAGTGATTACGCAAGACAGTGTTGATGTTACGCCTGATGTTTATGAAATCTATGAAACCTGCTCCAAGAGAGACAACAAGACGCGCCGTATTTTCTAATGTGCTGCAAAGAGACTGGCCAGCGCCGACACAGTTTTCAATACCATGCGGTTTGAGCTGTACTGAGACATGTTGGTGCAGACCAAGACGGCTGCGCCGGAAATAATAAAGATGCCGCGAGGCCTGAGGGAAATAAAGCCTGAGGCAAGACATCGCGCTCATATGAATGGGGCAAGGGATAGACATTATGAGCAGGGTAATGGCAAGGCATTATGCCTCTCTCGCAGTACCGCGTTATACATCTTATCCGACGGCGGCGGATTTTTCGCCGCAGGTTGGTAAAGATCAGTATCAGACATGGCTGCGCCGGTTAAGGCAGAGCGAGCCTGTATCGCTTTATCTGCATGTGCCTTATTGCCGTGATCTATGCCATTATTGTGGTTGCCATGCCAAAATTGCGCGTCGCGAAACGGTGATTGAGGCCTATGCCGAAACACTGATCCGTGAAATCAGACAGGCGGGTTCATGCCTGACTGAGCGCCCTGAGGCGGTGCATCTGCATTGGGGCGGGGGTACACCGAGTATTCTGGGGGGCAATGGTATTGTCCGTGTCACAAATGTGCTGCAAGAATATTACGATTTTTCACCGGTAATGGAACATGCGATCGAGCTTGATCCGCGCACTGTCACGCAGGCTTTATGTGATGATCTGGCGCGTGTTGGTGTCAATCGTGTCAGCCTCGGCGTGCAAGATTTTAATGCTGATGTGCAGCGGGCAATTGGCCGAGTTCAGCCGATCATACAGGTTGAAGCCGCTGTGGCGGCTTTGGAACAAGCGGGTATTACGCGGTTAAATTTTGATCTGATTTATGGCTTGCCGTTACAGACAGTTGAGACATTGCGCGAGACCTGTGAGCGGGTGGCGGAGTTACGGCCTAGCCGGATTGCCTGTTACGGCTATGCGCATTTACCTGCACGGCGCGCTAATCAGCGTTTGATTGATACGAGCCTGTTGCCGGATGCCGATGCGCGGTATGAGCAATCGCAGATTGTTGGCGAGACCTTTATGGCTATGGGCTATGAGCCGGTGGGTATTGATCACTATGCTTTGCCTGATGATGCATTGGTGATAGCGGCCAAATCGGGGCAGCTCCGGCGCAATTTTCAAGGCTACACCAATGATGATTGTCCGACTTTGCTGGGCTTCGGAGCGTCTTCGATTTCTCAGTTTAAAGAAGGTTACACGCAAAATATTGCTGATATCGGTCAGTATAAAACTTCAGTTCATGAAGAGAGGGCGCCGGTCATCCGTGGTTATGCCTTCAATGATTCGGACATGTTGCGCGGCTTGATCATTGAGAAACTGATGTGCGATTTTCGGGTTGATCTCAATGAAGTGGCTTCAGGCGCCAATTTTTCTGATGAGCTGGCACTGCTTCGCCCCTTGGTTGCTGATGGCATAGTGACAATTCATAGTGGTATTATTGCAATGGTACCGGAGCATTTTGCGCTGGTACGGGTGGTTGCTGCGGTTTTTGACGAGTTTCGTCGTGAATCCGCGCATAGTTTCAGTATGGCCATTTGATTTAGGCCGGCTGGAAAGGTAATGGAAAGTTTCAGTATCATGAGGGTGATACTGAAAGATCTTCGCAAAAGGATCGCGGGGGCGCTGAACCAATGCGAAGAAATGGCGGATTTGAAAGTTGAAGAGGTAAGCTTTAGCCAGAGAATTGCCAAAAAAGAGCATCGCATGATTAACCTCGGGGGCGGGGTGGATCATTGCGGTGCTTTTTTTATTTTTAATAACCAATCTCGATATGTATGTATTTAGTATATTGCTGGCGTAAACTGTCTGTGCCATGAGCATTTGAACTGTTAAAAAAGCCTTAAATATCATATAATGCTGATAGCTTCATAAGAGTTTCCAGCTTATGAAGGCGCCTATTGATGGTTGATCATCTCCGTATGAGCTGTCAATTGGTGCTTGGTATGCTAGAGCATGCCGGAGATAATCAGGCTGCGATGTTGAAGCCAATGAATTCAGGATGGTTACAGAGAGTATATGTTGTTCAGACGCAGAGTACCCCTGACATATAGGGAGCGCCTTCGTACAATGATCTGGCCGCGCCGTTCTTTTTCGCGCTCGCTGCGTTATATGGGTAAACGCATTACCCGCATTACTGCCAGCCCCCATGCCGTAGCTGCAGGTCTGGCGGTTGGCGTTTTTGCAGCTTTTACTCCGTTTTTCGGCTTTCATCTTATTCTTGCAATTGTGCTGGCCTATCTTATTGCAGGCAATGTGGCAGCCGCTGCACTTGGCACCGCTTTAGCTAATCCTTTGACTATTCCGTTTATCTGGGGCGGCACTTATGAGATCGGCCGTATGATCGTTGATGAAAACGGTCAGGCTAAAAGTGTGCCGCTCACCAAAATTCTGGAAAGTGAAGTCTTCAGCCGTATGAGCTTTACCGAGCTATGGCAGCCGGTTTTGAAGCCGATGCTGTTTGGCTCGCTGGTGCTGGGGCTTGGTTGTGCATTTGCCGTTTATGTGGTGGCGCGTTGGGCAACAGGGCGTTATCGTGACAAGCGCCGGCAGCGCATTGCGCTCAAACATGCGCAGGCTAAACAGCAAGGTATTGCTTGATGATTATTGGCATTGGCAGTGATCTGATTGATATCAGACGGATTGAGAAAACCCTTGAGCGCCACGGCAGCCGCTTTACTGAGCGGGTGTTTACCGATGGTGAACGCGCTAAGGCTGATAGCAGAAAGCTCAAAGCCGCAACCTATGCCAAACGTTTTGCTGCAAAAGAAGCTTGTTCGAAGGCGCTTGGTACCGGCCTTTCCCATGGTGTGTTCTGGCGTGATATGGAAGTGATCAATTTACCTTCCGGCAAACCGACAATGCGCCTGACCAATGGCGCGCAAGCACGCCTTCAGGCCATGATGCCGGAAGGCATGACTTCGGTTGTACACTTAAGCATTACGGATGAGTATCCGATGGCGCAGGCTTTTGTGATTATTGAAGCAATAATCACAGTCTGAACTGCTATTTCAGCAGTTTTCGATATTGGATGAAGCCTGATTTATCTGCAACGCGGTCATAAAGCACCATGGCATCCGTGTTGGTTTCATGGGTGAGCCAGTAAACACGTGAGCAGCCTGTATCTTCTGCAACCTTATAGACATGCTGGATTAGCGCGCGGCCAAGACCTTTGCCGCGAGTCTCCGGATTGACATATAAATCCTGCAAATAGCAATAATCGCCTTTTGACCATGTTGAGCGGTGGCGGATATAATGTACAAAACCTGCAGGCTCCCCATTCAGCCACACAAAGGCACCGGCCATTGGCTCTTCTGGTTTGAGCAAGCGCTCCCAGTTTGCCTCGCTCACTTCATCAGCAATGCTGGTTTTATAAAAATCCTGATAGGCTTTCCACAGAGCGAGCCATGCCGGTTTATCTTGAGCGGTAAATAAGCGGATATCTGCTGTATCTGACATTGAGAGTTATTGTTCCCTTGGTAGACCGGTTTTGTCTGGAATATTTATTTAACCTAAATTGTTAGCTTGAATTATCTGATTGATATCTCTTTGATATCATAAGACAGAATACATCATGTAACGCTTGTGCCGGCTAGAGGGCAAAGTGAAACTGTGCAATAATTTGACCATTTTTTACCTGCAAAGCGGAAATTGCTTCAGCGATGATTCAGACAGGTTGCCGATCATATAAATTTTTGGTTATTTGTGATGACGGAGCCCCCTGATGAGGGTTTTTAAATCACATATACGGGTTTTATGCATCAACACGGGGGTGGGAGTGCTTAACACGCGAGTTCCTGATTGCTTCAAGGCTTTTGAGGCGTTAAGAGTTGCGCAATAAAGACGCGCACAGAAGCGGAGAATAATCAGCTTGTCCAGCAAGAGTGAAATCAAAAAATCCGGCGGTGTTGGTGAACTTATCAGTATTATTGTGCAGGCATTATTGCTGGCATTGATAATTCGTACCTTGCTGTTTCAACCATTCAGCATTCCGTCCGGCTCAATGCGCCCGACATTGCTGGAAGGAGATTATCTCTTCGTTTCCAAATATGCCTATGGCTATTCGAAATATTCTTTGCCGCTGTCGCCGGATCTTTTTGAAGGCCGTATCTGGGGGGCTGAACCAAAACGTGGCGATGTTGCGGTGTTCAAGCTGCCAAGCGATACCAATATTGACTATATCAAACGGGTAATCGGTCTGCCTGGTGATCGCGTGCAGATGCGTGAAGGTGTGCTCTATCTGAATGATGTGGCCGTTAAGCGTGTAAAAACCGGTGAGATTAACAATCCGGATGTCACCGAACAAAACCGTCCGGTTGAAGTCTATCGTGAAACGCTGCCAAATGGTATTTCCTATGATACGCTTGATCTGGTGCCAAACGGTATTGGTGACAATACCCGCGTGTTTGAAGTGCCAGCCGGTCATTATTTTATGATGGGCGATAACCGTGACAATTCGCTGGATAGCCGCTTTTCTGTTGGCTATGTGCCTTATGAGAATTTCGTTGGCCGTGCGAATACCATTTTCTTCTCAATGTCGGGTAAATACAGTCCGCTGGAGTTTTGGCGCTGGCCGACCAATGTTCGCTTTGACCGTTTGCTGAACTGGGTCGGGGCCACTGATAACCCTAAATCCGCTGTGGCAACCAACAACTGATGTGTGTTTTGACTGAATTAACAACTGACATGACTGCCGATCAGGAGACTTCACATGGTTTCTGCTAAGCAGCGTATAAAATTATTGCAGGAAAAAACCGGCCACATATTCGTCGATCATGCGCGTCTTGAACGCGCATTGACGCATTCCAGTGCGCGCCCGCAATCGGGCTCGAATTATGAGCGGCTGGAATTTTTGGGCGACCGTGTTTTAGGGTTGATCATTGCGGAAATGTTGTTCACGGCATTTCCGGATGCGCCGGAGGGCGAGTTGTCTGTGCGGCTCAATGCGCTGGTCAGTGCCGAGGGTTGTGCATCTGTGGCGGACGAGATTGGTCTAGGCGATTTGATTGAAACCGGCGCTGATATCAAAAGCCTCAATGATAAGCGCCTGCTCAATGTGCGCGCCGATGTGATCGAAGCCTTGATTGCTACGATTTATCTTGATGGCGGTCTGGAAGCTGCCCGCAAATTTGTAACGCGCTATTGGGAGCCGCGCTCGCAAGAGAGTGATGCTGCAAGACGTGATGCTAAAACCGAATTGCAGGAATGGGCACATCAGCAAGGCAAACAGGGCAAGCTGCAACCGGTTTATAAAATTGTAAGCCGCACCGGCCCGGACCATGAGCCGGAATTTATTGTTGAAGTTAAAATCTTCGGGTTTCAGCCGGCAACCGGTACAGGGCGTTCCAAACGCATTGCCGAGCAAATCGCTGCTGAAAACATGCTGTGCCGTGAAGGCGTCTGGCAGCGCTGACCCCGTTTTAAAATAATCCGACATTTTCGCTGTATTTACGATAAACTGATATAAAGCTCTGAAAGCCAATGCGGGTTGTTCAGAACGCATAAATACAGCGCTTTCCTATTTAAAAGAGATAAAGAATGAACGAAACCACCTCTACTCCGCAGGATAGCGCTCAAAGCGCCCAGACTGAGACCACCTTGGCAGAAGCACCTTTGGCTGAGACCGTTTCAGCAGAGGCCGCTCCGGCTGCAACTGCTATGTCTGAAAATAATGCTGCGGAGCAAACCTCAACCCGTTCGGGCTTTGTAACGCTGATCGGCGCGCCCAATGCCGGTAAGTCTACGCTGGTTAACCGTCTTGTTGGCACCAAAGTTTCCATTGTTACCCATAAGGTCCAGACCACCCGCGCTTTGGTTCGTGGCATTGTGACTGAGGGTGAAACGCAGATTGTGCTGGTTGATACGCCGGGTATTTTTAAGCCGCAGCGTCGTCTTGACCGCGCTATGGTTACCACCGCTTGGGGCGGGGCGCGTGATGCAGATCTGGTGCTGATTTTGCTTGATGCACAGAGCGGTAAGCTCAATGAGCAGGCAGAAGCGATGCTGGATAATCTTGCCAATGTGCGTCAGAAGAAAATCCTGATCCTTAACAAGGTTGACCGTGTTGATCCGCCGAAACTTTTGAAACTGGCACAGGCTGCCAATGAAAAAGTGGCATTTGAAAGCACATTCATGATTTCAGCGCTAACCGGCTCAGGCTGTAAGGACTTGCTGGATTACCTGACATCGCAAATGCCTGTTGGTCCGTGGTATTATCCGGAAGACCAGATTTCAGATATGCCGATGCGCCAGCTGGCGGCTGAAGTCACCCGCGAAAAGCTGTTCCTGCGTTTGCATGAAGAATTGCCATATTCCTCAACGGTTGAAACCGAAAAATGGGAAGAGCGTAAAGACGGTTCGGTACGTATCGAACAGGTTATTTATGTTGAGCGTGACAGCCAGAAGAAGATTGTGCTCGGCCATAAGGGTGAGTCGATCAAAGCGATCGGTCAGGCAGCACGTAAAGAGATTTCAGCCATTCTTGAGCAGCCGGCGCATTTGTTCCTGTTTGTTAAAGTGCGTGACAACTGGGGCAATGACCCTGAGCGTTACCGCGAAATGGGTCTGGAATTTCCGAAGGGTTGATTTTAAGTGGAGTGGCGCGATGAGGGCATCATTCTGGGAACAAGGCGGCATGGTGAAACCAGCGCTATTGTTGAGGTGATGACCCGTGCGCATGGCCGCCATATGGGGGTTGTGCGCGGCGGGCGCTCCAAGCGCATGCAGCCGATGCTGCAGGTGGGCAACCACGTCTCATTGCATTGGTGGGCGCGGCTTGACGAACATCTGGGTTCGTATCAGATCGAGCCGCTGAGCTTTTCTGCGGCGCGTCTGATTGATCTGCCGGTGGCACTGTTTGGTATTCAGCTCGCGGCAGCGCATTTACGTTTACTGCCCGAGCGTGACCCGCATGAAAGCCTTTATGAAGCGCTGGCATTGGTGCTTGAGCATTGCGATGCACCGGTAACTGCTGGTGAGTTATTATTGCGCTTTGAACTGATGTTGCTGGAGGAGCTGGGCTTTGGCCTTGATCTTAAATCCTGTGCGGCAACTGGTGGCACGCAAGATCTTATTTATGTTTCACCCAAAAGCGGCCGCGCTGTCTCGCGTGATGCCGGCGCACCATGGGCAGAGAAATTACTCTTAATGCCTGAATTTGTGCATAACAGCCGTCTCAGAGCCGATAATGTCGCCGATATTTGTACTGCCTTCCGTCTGACAGGGTTTTTCTTTACACGCCATGTCTGGGAACCACGCGGGCAGGAGCAGCCGGAGGCTCGCTCCGGCTTTATTTCTGCATTGACCCGCGCCCGTTCTTAAACTGCTGAAAGTGCAGGCCGCACAACAGCTGTTTCACGGATCGGCAGATGGATGAGGGCTGCAAATAACCCGAGAATAATGCTCAGCCACCACACAATGTCATAGCTGTTATAGAGCTGGTACAAAACACCACCGAGCCAGACGCCGAGAAATGAGCCGATCTGGTGCGAAAAAAACACCATGCCGCCCAGCAATCCCAAATGGCGTGTGCCAAACATTGTGGCAACAAGGCTGTTTGTCGGCGGTACTGTGGAGAGCCATAACAGCCCCATGAATGCCGAAAAGATCAGCACGGATGCACCTGATTGCGGCAGCAGGATAAAGCCTGTGACCAGAATTGAGCGCAACAGATAAATCAGCGACAGCATTTTAGGTTTGGAATAGGTCTGGCCGAGAATGCCGGCACCGAGCGAACCGATAATGTTGAAGAAGCCGATTAGTGCCAGCCCCCACACAGCATAGTGTTTATCAATGCCGATATCGGAAATATAGGCCGGAAAATGTGTGGTGATAAATGCGACCTGAAACCCGCAAACAAAAAAGCCGGATGTGAGATAAAGATAGCTTTTATGGCTCAGCGCTTCTTTTAAGGCTTCACCAACCGTTTGTTTTGCACTTGTATCAGGCATCCGTGCATTGGCAGCATTGCCACGCAAAGGGATCGCCAGCAATGGCACCAGCAACATTGCAAAACCAAGCCAGATCAGGGCTTCAGACCAGCCGAAACGTTCAATCAGGCCGAGCGATATCGGAGCGAAGGCGAACATACCGGCAGAACCTGCAGCTGTACCAAGGCCAAAAACCAGACTGCGCTGTTGCGGGCTGACATTGCGCGCAAAGGCTGAAAGAATAATACCGTAAGAACCGGCAGCAATGCCCAAGCCCACCAGCACACCACCACCGATATGCAGTGCAATGGGTGCATCGGCATTGGCCATTAGCATCAGGCCGGAAGCGTAGAGCAATCCCGACATCAGCAAAACGCGCCATGCGCCATATTTATCGGCGATCATGCCAAAGAATGGCTGACCAACACCCCAGAACAGGTTTTGCAGAGCCATAGCCAGGCCGAAAGTGCTGCGATCCCAGCCTTTGTCACCAATAATCGGCAACTGAAAAAAGCCCATGGCCGAACGCGGGCCAAAGGTCATGAATGCGATCAGACAACCAGAGATAATGATAAGCCACGGAATGCTTGATCTTGGCTGCGATAATGATGACGGAATGGACATGCTGTTGTGTTCTTTCAGCAAAATTTTACAACAAAGATTATGTAATAGCCATTACATTATAATTCTCAATCTTGAAAGAGGCAGTAAGCTCTTCAAGCTGAGTACAGCCTCTTCGACTGGTTTCGAAGCTAGAGCGGGTAAGGTTCAGGTTAGATCGCAGCGCTCACTCTCGATTTTAGAGTTTTCGCATTGTCATACCTTTCAAGTTGATTCAACTTGAGAGTGAAATGCTCTAGGCTTACATCATGGCTGAAAATATTTTCTTGTCACATTGTTGTAAAAAGCATAAAGATTCGTGTCACGGCTTGGCCGCTTTTCTTTTATCGCAATATATGCTCGAAATGAGTATAATTGCTAACTCTGAAAAACGGCTTGGAAAAATGGAGAGGGCAGCACAGCTGCCTGATGAGGCAGGCTATGACAACTGGCACTACACAGACTTTAACCGCAGGCAAAAACCGCACCGCAGCAGAGCGCTTTGGTGTGCTGGAAATGCCATCGCTTGAATATACACCTGAAGTGGCAGCGGAAACCGAAGAGCTGTATCAGCGTGTTGCCCATCATATTCCGCGCATAGAATGGCCGGTTTATGCGCCCTATGTGGCTGCAATCAACCGGATTAAGAAGCAGCGCAATGCGGTGATTCTCGCTCATAATTACCAGACACCTGAAATTTTTCATTGTGTGGCAGATATTGTCGGCGACAGCCTGCAACTGGCTCGTGAGGCCGAGCGTGTAGATGCCGATATTATTGTGCAATGCGGCGTGCATTTCATGGCTGAAACTTCAAAGCTGCTGAGCCCTGATAAAACCGTGCTGATCCCTGATCTGCGTGCGGGCTGCTCGCTGGCAGAATCGATCACCGGTGCCGATGTGCGTCTGCTGCGCGAGACCTATCCCGGCGTGCCGATTGTAACTTATGTGAATACCTCGGCTGATGTGAAAGCCGAGAGCGATATTTGCTGCACCTCCGCCAATGCGGTGCAGGTGGTTGAGAGCTTTGGTGTTGATCGTGTTTTGTGTATTCCGGATGAGTTTCTGGCGCAGAATGTGGCGGCGCAAACCTCGGTAACTGTGCTGACATGGAAAGGCCGCTGCGAGGTGCATGAGCGCTTCAGCGCTGATGAGTTGCTGGCCTACAGAGCTGCCGATCCTTCGATCAAGATTATTGCCCATCCTGAATGCCCGCCGGAAGTGGTGGCGGTAGCGGATTATGCCGGTTCTACCAAAGGCATGATCGATTATGTCAAAGATAACCGCCCGCCAAAGGTTATGCTGGTTACTGAATGTTCTATGGCATCCAATATTGCTGCAGAAGTGCCGGATGTAGAATTCGTCAAGCCGTGCAACCTTTGCCCGCATATGAAGCGGATCACACTGCCGAAAATTCTTGATACGCTGTTGAATATGAGTGGTGAAATCTTTGTTGACCAGACAGTGGCTGCCAAAGCGCGGCAGGCTGTGGAACGCATGATCAATCTGAAAAACTGACAGCCATCAGCAAATCGCCATCACTGGCTGCTGTGGAAACAATGGTATCGCTATGAATACAGACCATAATCAGATTGTTATTATCGGCGGCGGTTTGGCAGGGCTGTTTTGTGCCCTGCAACTTAGCCCGCTGCCGGTAACAGTGATCGCTGCGGCACCAATCGGGCAGGGTGCATCATCGGCATGGGCGCAGGCCGGTATTGCGGCTGCTGTATCCTCTGATGATACAGTTGAGAGCCATGTGGCCGATACGCTTGCCGCCGGTGATGGGATTGTGGATGAGGATATCATCCGCATGATGGCGGCTGCAGCATCTGATCGTGTGCATGATCTTCTGGCACTTGGCGTGCCGTTTGACCGTGATCTGGAGGGGCATTTGCAAGTCTCGCGCGAGGCCGCCCATTCCCATAGCCGGATTGTGCGTGTGCGGGGCGATATGGCGGGCCGCGCTATTATGCAGGCACTGGTTGCTAAGGTTCGTCAAACCCCCTCTGTCAGCATTGTTGAAAATGCGACTGCCTATCAGTTGCTGTTAAAAGACAACCATATCAATGGATTGGCTATGCGCCGTGTTGATGGTTCTGATCAGGTTTTGCCGGCACGTCAGGTGGTGATTGCTACCGGCGGTATCGGCCATCTTTATAAGGTGACAACCAACCCCGCAGAGGCCTGCGGTTCTGGTATCGGCATGGCCGCACAAGCCGGTGCGGTGCTGGCCGATATGGAGTTTGTGCAATTTCATCCCACTGCGCTTGATGTTCAATCTGATCCCGCACCTTTGGCAACCGAGGCATTGCGAGGTCATGGTGCGCATCTGGTGAACAGGCTGGGCGAGCGGTTTATGCTGCGTCATGATCCGGCTGGCGAAATGGCACCGCGTGATGTGGTCGCGCGTGGCATTTATGAAGAGGTGATGAGCGGGCGTGGTGCATGGCTGGATTGTACTACGGCCATCGGTGAAAGTTTTGCGGAAGAGTTTCCGACTGTTTATGCTTATTGTCAGGCGGTCGGTATTGATCCGGCGCGCGAGCTTATTCCGGTTGTGCCTGCGGCGCATTATTTCATGGGCGGCATTCTGACCGATATCGATGGGCGCAGCACCGTGCAGGGGCTGTGGGCATGCGGTGAGGCTGCCTCAACCGGTGCGCATGGTGCCAACAGGCTGGCTTCGAACTCCCTGCTTGAGGCTGTGGTTTTTGCCGCGCGCGTGGCCGATGCCATAAAAAAACGACCGCAAAACACTGAATCCGATCAGACGATTGTGGAGGTTTTGCCGTCCTCGTCTAAAAGCAATAATCAGGCAGCCATGCAAAAATTACGGGCACTGATGAGCAGCAATTTTGGCGTTGTTCGCCAGCAAGAGAGCATGCTGCATGGTTTGCAGCAAATCCGGCACTTAATTGGTGATAATCGTGATCCGGTCTTTGCGAACAGCCTGATCACGGCTGAGGTGCTCGCCGTGGCAGCGCTCTCGCGTAAAGAAAGCCGCGGCGGTCATTATCGCAGTGATTATCCTGACAGTTCAACCATCTGGCAGCATCGCTCGATGCTCACACTCGAAGATGCACAGCATACATATCAATATTTAGCGGAACCAGCCTGATGAAAACCTCTTATCCACCTGTCCTGCCACGCCCGCTTGTTGAACATGCTGTGCGCAATGCCTTGCTCGAAGATCTTGGTCGTGCCGGTGATATTACCAGCCATGCCACGATTGCGCCCGAGGCGCAGGCACTTGCGGTTCTTACCAGCCGCGAGGATGGTGTGATCTGCGGTGTGGATTTTATCCGCGCTGCCTTTCAGCAAATCGATGCGGCTCTGGAGGTTGAAATTGCGGTTGCGGATGGTGCGCATATTACAGCAGGGCAGGAGATTGCACGTATCGGCGGTAATGCCCGCGCTATTCTTTCGGCGGAACGGGTGGCACTTAATTTCCTGATGGTGCTGTCAGGCATTGCTTCTTATACAGCGCGCTTCGCGGAGAAAATCGCACATACCAATGCCAAAATCTGCGATACCCGCAAGACTATGCCGGGCATGCGGGCTTTTGCCAAATATGCGGTGCGCTGCGGTGGCGGTGCCAATCACCGTTTCGGGCTTGATGATGCGGTGTTGATTAAAGACAACCATATCGCCGTTGCCGGTGGTGTAAAACAAGCCATTGAAGCCGCACGCAACTTTGTTGGGCATCTGGTTAAAATTGAAGTTGAGGTCGATACGCTGGAGCAGATGAAAGACGCGCTGGACGTACAGGCCGATGTGATTCTTCTTGATAATATGCCGCCCGAAACCCTTGTAAAAGCTGTCGAAATTAATGCAGGACGTGCAAAACTAGAGGCATCGGGTAATATTAATTTTGATACCGTTGAGGCTGTCTCTGAAAGTGGTATTGATTATATTTCCACCTCGAAAATTACCATGTCTGCACCAACCTTGGATGTCGGTCTGGATATTGTTGTGCGGTAATTATAGCGCTTAATTCAAGGTAACTCTCAGCCCCGGTGCGGGGCGCTCTTCCAGCACAGCACGGCGGAAACGGTACAAAGCTGCCGGTCTTCCGCGCTGCTGGCTCAGGCTGGCACCGGTTGGCTCTACCAGCTCGGCATTTTCCACCAGCCGCCGGAAATTCTGCTTGTGCAGATGACGCCCTGAAATTGCCTCAACAGTTTCCTGCAAAGCGGTCAGGGTAAAATTATCCGGCATGATTTCAAAAATCACCGGACGATATTTAAGCTTGGCGCGTAGCCGTGCAATCGCTGTAGCCAGAATGCGGCGATGGTCAAACACCATGGCCTGTCCGGTATGGCGATGCAGTTCTTCCAATTGCGGGGCAGGCGCCAGGTTGGCGTCTATCACCGCCTCACGCACAAGACCTGCCTCATAGAGCAATTCATAACGCTCAAGCGCGCGCTCTTCATCCCAATCAATACCATCTGTGCCAAAGGCCAGCCGCAGACGGGTCAGGCGTGGCAGTAAATGCAAATCATAAGCGGGATGGCTGCGTTTGTCGCTCTGCGCCCATTCACGCAAAGCCGGCACTATCAGCCTGTCGATGAGCGGCGGTTTGCCGTTGCGCCAATCTTCCCATGGTAAAAACTCATACCAGTTCTGCCAATCATTTTTGGTGCGGTCGCAGCTCAGCCGCGTTAGTGCCAGATAGCCGACCGAGATCACATGATTATCTTCTGATGGCGTAACAGACTTGGCGCGGCCGCGATCACCGAATGTATATAGCTGCTCAACATAGCCAAGCCGCAAGGCAGTTTGCGCTTCAACCCACAGCCGCAGGCCGGCTTCCAATGTGCGGTGTTTGAGCGGATCAAACCGGCCATAAGGCAAAGACAGCGTCGATACGGAACCAGCGGATTGCTCGGTTGAGGAGAAGCGCTCCTGTTCGCCTGCGCACAGAATAACCGGCTGGTTATTGCAGATGGTAACAATGGCTGCACTCAGGCCGACTTCAACAGTCGCAGAAGGACTAGGCAGGGTTTCAGTCATCTCTCCAGCCTGTTTTCCAGTCTGTTCTTCATCCATGGATTTTCACCTCAAGCGCATCAAAGCGGGCGATAAAAGCCTGTTGAATATCTGCTGTCGGTTGCGGAGTAAGGTCGAAATATCCGGCATGAAACCCACGCGGTCGTCCGAATATCTCGGCCGCCTCAGCATCGCTGAAACCGGCAAGTTCGGTGGCTTCAAAATAAGCCGAGATAATATCAGCCTTTTTGATCGCTTTTTTTAAAGCCGCTGACGGTGCGGCAGGCAAGGCAAAACGCAGATGAATAGCTGCTTCGAGCCGCGCTTCAATTTGTTTATACGCACCGCCCATCACCGCTTTGAACGGCGAGATCATATCGCCGATCACATATTCAGGCGCATCATGCAGCAAGGCCAGCAATTGGTGTTGGGCAGTGGCTTGCGGATTTTGCTCGCGGAATATTTGCTCCACCAGCAGTGAATGCTGGGCAACAGAATAGGCATACTCACCATGGGTCTGACCGTTCCAGCGTGCCACACGGGCCAGACCATGTGCAATATCACTAATTTCAATATCCAGCGGTGAGGGATCAAGCAAATCCAGCCTGCGTCCTGATAGCATACGCTGCCAGGCTCTCGCTGGTTTTGCTGTTCCATTGCCGCCGGATTGAGCCATTATTCACCCGCCGTTTCAGGAAATGTAAATTTGGCATAGGCAGGAATGCTCAATGTCACTTCAACCTCGCCAGCCATCAGTGCCAGACCTTTGTCCGTCGCATCTTTCACACGGTCAATGCGTACCAGTGCCAGCCCGTTTTGACCGGCAACACTGCGCAGCGTGCCGACATCCTTGCCGCCTGCGCTTATTGCGGTGTCGCTGGCGGGGAGCGGGGTTTGCGCGGTAACTTGCAAAATACGCCGCCGTGCTGTGCCGCGATGCTGCATGCGCGACACCACTTCCTGCCCGATATAACAGCCTTTTTTGAACGAGACGCCGCTGAGCTGGTCGAAATTAATATCATGCGGAAATACATCATTCATGATGTAATCCGCGCCGCCCTCGCTAACACCATAGCGGATGCGCAAAGCCGTCCACGCCAGACGTTCTTCGGCAGTTGCAGGCGCACTATCTACGGCTTGTCCATAAGAGCGATACACACCGGCTTCTTCCGGAAAGCGCTCATCCAGAAAAATGTGTTCATTAGCAGATGCGATTGAATCACATTTCCAGCCGACACGGATAACAGATTCATTTAATACGATAATTTCTGCTTTGGCACGCAGGCGGTAAAGCACTAAACGTTTGGCGAATGCTTCCGCTAACTCTTGAGCGATATCAAGCCTGAAGCCGTTTTCAATCCGTGAGATCAGAAAATCATAGAGAATTTTACCTTGCGGGCTCAAAAGTGCGGATACCCGTACAACACCGCTCTCAAGGCTCAGGAGATCAGCAGTTAAAATGGATTGGAGAAAGCTTTCCGCATCAATTCCGCTTACCAGAATTTGCGTGCGGTCATCTAGATTTCCGGTCAATCCGGTGAACAGAGTTAAAGGTTCTGTCGTTGTCATATCAACTTCCCGGTTTTTAAGGATCAGTGGCATGTAATGTTCTTGCCATGCGTGGTTATGATTTGTTAAGCCGCTTTGACAGTGATCGCAAGACTGA
The DNA here is from genome assembly GCF_048914685.1 of Pseudochrobactrum mosebachae. Taxonomy (GTDB): domain Bacteria; phylum Pseudomonadota; class Alphaproteobacteria; order Rhizobiales; family Rhizobiaceae; genus Pseudochrobactrum. Next base: position 639,123 of record NZ_CP128408.1, on the reverse strand, counting down.
AGCCGCGAGTTATCGCAAGACAGGAGAAACCGAATGACCACAACATTCGATACGATTTTCAAGGGCGCAACGGTTGTCAATCATGATGGCAGTGCCATTCGTGATATCGGCATTAAAAACGGGCGCATAACTGCTATCGGTTCCTTGTCTGAAAACGCCGCCGGCGAAGTCATTAATTGCACAGGCTTGCACATTCTGCCAGGCGTTGTCGACAGTCAGGTGCATTTCCGCGAGCCGGGTCTGGAGCATAAAGAGGACCTTGAAACCGGTTCTCTGGCTGCCGTTCTTGGTGGTGTGACCTCGGTTTTCGAAATGCCGAATACCAAGCCATTGACCACATCGGCAGAGGCGCTGGCTGATAAAGTAAGCCGTGCCAAACATCGTATGCATTGCGATTTTGCATTCTGGGTTGGCGGTACGCGTGATAATGCCAGGGATGTCGGTGAGTTGGAACGCTTGCCCGGTGCAGCCGGCATTAAAGTTTTCATGGGCTCTTCAACTGGCGATCTGCTGGTGGAGGATGATGAGGGTGTTGCATCGATTTTGCGCAATACCCGCCGCCGCGCCGCATTCCACTCGGAAGACGAGTTCCGCCTGCGCGAGCGTGAAAATTTGCGTGTGGAGAATGACCCGTCGAGCCATCCTGTCTGGCGCGATGAGATTGCAGCCCTGACCTGCACACAGCGTCTGGTACGTATCGCACGTGAGACCGGCGCACGTATTCATGTGCTGCATATTTCAACTGCGGAAGAAATTGAATTTCTGAAAAATTATAAGGATGTAGCGACCTGTGAAGCTACGCCGCATCATCTGACTTTGTGCTCGCAAGACTATAAAACACTTGGCACGCTGATCCAGATGAACCCGCCGGTGCGTGATGCACGTCATCGTGACGGCATCTGGCACGGTATCGGGCAGGGCGTTGTTGATGTGCTTGGTTCAGACCATGCACCGCATACTATGCAGGAAAAGCAGAAAGCCTATCCGGCATCGCCATCAGGTATGACTGGTGTGCAGACATTGGTGCCGATTATGCTGGACCATGTGAATGCGGGCAGATTGTCGCTTGAGCGCTTTGTTGATCTGTCATCACTCGGTCCGAACCGTATTTTCGGTATGTCGCGCAAAGGTCGTATCGCGGTTGGCTATGATGCCGATCTGACAGTGGTGGATATGAAGCGCAGCGTTGTGGTTACCAATGAACAGGCCGGTTCAAAGGCTGGCTGGACACCTTATCATGGCAAGACCGTTACCGGCTGGCCGGTTGGAACGATTGTGCGTGGCCACAAAGTGATGTGGGAAGGCGAGATTGTTAATCCGTCGCTTGGCGAACCGGTGGAGTTTACCGAGGCTTTGCCGAGAAGGTGAATAAAGCTGGCTTTGCCGAGAGGGTAGACAAAGCTGGCTTTGCCGAGAAGGTAATACCCCGAGGCTTTGCCGAGAATATAAACAAAACTGGCTTTGCCGAGAAGGTAAATAAAACTGGCTTTGCCCAGAGAACAAAAAAGCCGCCTTTTCGGGCGGCTTTTTTATGTAATCAGCGCGGGTGTTTAATCACCGGCAACAAAGAATTTCCATGAACCGTCCGGCGTAATACCGAGACGATAGAAAATATAAGCGCCTACGCCCTTCATTTCTTCAAAATCACCGGCAGTAACTATCTGGTAAAGCTCAACCATCTGCCGGTCATCCAGCTTATCCAGCGGATAAGCGAAGAAATACGGCCAAACATAAACTTCATTCGGTGTTCCGGCATCCATATGCACATAGCCGGATTCCAGCAGGTCTACCAGAATAGCCAGCAATTCCTGCCCGTTGCTGTCACCTGAAAGGCTTTTGAGATAGTCAAGCGGTGTGCCGTCATATTCACCGAGTGAAAGCAGAGGGCTGGTTTCGCCACCATCACCAAGTAATGGTTTCAATCCGTCAATTTTACCGGCTTTGGCAATATCCAGAATTTTATTGCGGGTATCCTGCACGCTCTGCGGTAGTTTGGAATAATCATAGGAAACATCAGGCACTTTACCATCACTTGAAACCTGAGGGCGCGTAATATCGCGCTCGGCATCGCCATTTTCAGGTGTTGCAGTGGTTTCAGGCGCTGCGGCCTGCGGAACCTGACGTAAAGCGCCGGGCAGCGGAACCTGTGCCGGATTGACATCTTCGTCGCCGCTCGCAACTTCGCTCAAAGCTAAAATCTGGTTGGTGTTTTTAAACATCTCAGCCTGCGCTGGCAGCGACAGAGCGGCAATCATAACAACACTGGCCAAACCGGAAAGGAAAACGGATTTCAAAACAAGCCCTGAAGTCTGGTTGCTCAACCGGCGGCAAATAGAAGGTGACATCGTAAACTCCGGAACCAAAATATAAATTTGCAAAAAATCAGCGCGGTTTCGACTTTTCCTGAAACTGCTGCTGATTTTTTTATTCATGCATAGGGTATCAGGTTAACAGAGAGATAGCACAAATCCGCCGGCAGGGCTTGCTGTATTATAGTATAATTATTGCAAGATGCGGTTGTGCAGAAACTCGCCGGCAATGATCTGCTCACGCAGCTTATCCAGCAGGCCGAGCGCTATATCTTCACCGGAGTTACGCAGCAGCTCTGTGAGCGCATTGGCGAAAGCGGCTTCAGCCAGAATTTCAGGTTCAATGCCTTCGGAAATGCCGTCTGCCCATGCTTCGTGCTGATATTCGATTGCCGCCTGTTTTTTCTCATGGGCAATAAGTTCATCGAGATCTGTCGGAGCATGATTCATAAAAATATCACCTTGGCTATATGCCGTTGAATACTGCATCGCAGAAGACGGACAGGGCACGCAATGAAGGTGTTGTCTTGGAGCCATTCAGGGCAGAAACGGTTAACTAAACTCTGTTTCTTACACCATCAGGCGAAGCATCACCATCAATAATTTAATCACTTGTTAACACATTGCGACTGTTTGTGAATGCCTGATAGCGGCTTTATTGTAATGAATGAAAAATTGGTTAATTGCCATAATGGGCAATCAGACCCGCTGTTAGTTTTTCACCCTGTAGTTTAAACCGGTCAATGGCTTTCAGTGCTTGTACAGTGCATTGGCTATAACTATCCGCATAGCTGCGATAGCTGGTATTAAAACGCGCAATCAGATTTTTGCGCCGCGTCGTATCTGCTTTTTCAGCGACCAGCATTGCATTCATCTGATCGCGCCATTGCGCATTTTTTTTATCGCAGAGATTGGTCAGATAGTGCAAAGAGCCGAGGGTCTCTGCCAGCTGGATCATCTGGTTTTCATAAGGAGGGCCGCTGACTTGCTGTGCCGCAGCGGCAGAACCGGTTATGACAAAGCCGCAAAACAGCAGATTACAGGTAAAACGCAGTTTCATAGTCAGGCTCCGAACTGAGTTACAGATGAGCCGAAAACAGGGCAGTTTCAAGGCAGCTTTAAATTTCTTCCAGCATAATGCGGCGCGCAAAGGCTAATGTACTGGCAGTGACGACATGATTTAACATGTCTTCAATTGTCAGCCAGTGCAGGGAAACGGCATCATCACCTGCCTGCGCTATACCACTAATATCATAAGCGCGGTAAATACTCAGATTATAGACCCTGCCATAAAGCCCCTCTTTGGACAGATCAATGGTTTCAACCAGTTTGAGGCCGGAGCAGCGCAAATTGGTTTCTTCCAGTAATTCGCGATGAGCAGCCTGCTCGGCAGTTTCACCGGCTTCCACACCGCCGCCGGGAAAAGCGAGTGAGCCTTTCAGTGGTTCTTTGCCGCGTTTTACCAGTAAAAAACGGTTCTCGTCACGGCAGATCATCGATACGCCATGGGCAGTGATGGGGAGCGGGGAAAAGGTCTGTGTCATACAGCGATAGGTAAAAACCTGCCCGCTCTTTTGCAAGCTTTGTTTGTTGAATATTGGATTTTGGACGCGATCCGGCTGTGATCCAACTTGACCTTTAGCGTAAAAGTCGTGAAACAGAAGCATGTGCGGACGTTTTGGATTACTGGTCAAAAGAGATGATGTGGAGGCGCAGTTCGGCGTGATTGTCGATGCGGATTTTCCGCCGCGCTATAATATCTCGCCTACACAGCCGATCATGATTGTACTGGCGGGAGAAACACCGGAGCAAGGCAGCAACCGGCCGGACCGTATTGCCATGCTGGTGCGTTGGGGTTTTATCCCCTCATGGACAAAAGATCCGCTGAATTTTCCGCTGATGATCAATGCACGTTCTGAAACGGCCCATGAAAAGCCGTCATTTCGCACTGCTATGGAGCATCGCCGCGCTTTGTTGCCTGTCTCCGGCTTTTATGAATGGCGCAAACTAGGCGATGGCAGAAAACAGGCTTACTGGATCAGGCCGCGTGATGGCAGCATGATTGCCTTTGGCGCCCTGATGGAATCATGGGTGAGTGGTGATGGTTCACAAATTGATACGGCAGCTATTTTAACCACCGCATCCAACGGCGCTTTATCGCATATTCATGAGCGGCTGCCGCTGGTGATCAGGCAGGAAGATTATCAGGAATGGCTCGATTGCAAGCGCAACCGTGCCAAAGACGTGCGGCATCTGCTTAAGCCTGTGCAGGACGACTTTTTTGAAGCTGTGCCTGTCTCTGACAAGATCAATAATGCGCGTTATTTCGGTACCGATGTTCTGCAACCGGTGGAAGAACAGCTTGCAGAGCAAAATACTTTGCGCAAAAAACCGCGTAAACTTCAAAATAAAGACGATAAGAAAAAACCTGATGACAATAATGATCAGTTGACTATGTTCTGAGTGTTGCCGCGGGAGGTAACATAGTCTGGCAGACTATTGAAATCATAACAAAAACAGGTTTATCGTGGGAACAGCAGCACTGTCGGGCTTTTTGCTCGGACTATCACTGATCGTGGCTATCGGCGCGCAAAATGCCTATATTTTAAGACAAGGACTGCTGCGTCAGCATGTTTTTATTCTTTGCCTGATCTGCGCGGCATCAGATGCGATTTTGATCCTTGCCGGTGTGGCCGGACTTGGAACTTTGATTGCACAATCACCGGTTTTGATCACTGTTGTCACCATTGGGGGCGCAGTATTTTTACTGTGGTACGGCTTTTCAGCGTTTCGCCGTGCCATGCACCCTGACGGCATGCAAATTGCCAATACCGGCACGGTCAGTCTTAAAGCTGCAATAGGCACCTGTCTGGCGCTGACATTTCTCAATCCCCATGTCTATCTCGATACGGTGGTGCTGGTTGGCAGCCTGTCTGCGCGATTTGAAGATGCGCAGCGCATGGCCTATGCTGCAGGTGCGGTTGCAGCATCCTTTATCTGGTTTTTCGCACTTGGTTATGGCGCAAGATTGCTACAGCCGTTTTTTGCCAAACCATCGGCATGGCGTATTCTCGATTGTTTGATCGGTATTATTATGTGGGCAATTGCACTGAGTTTGCTTGGCCGGTTGTTCTGGGCATAAAGCCGTAAACTGATATTCTCTGTGAGATTTCTCGGTGTTTAATGAGGGCATGATGCGGGATTTGATAAAAATTTTGGCTGCTCTCTTGACGCAAAGACGGTTCACAGAGATAAGAGTGTTATGAAAACACCATTCGCAAACACCATTTGTATTATTGCGATTATTATTCGCTAGCGGTTCGCTGGCTCGGATGTTTTCGTCTTCCCTTTGATTTTGAAGCAGACAAATGCACCGGCCAGCAGGCTGCGCAACTGTTGTTTTGCGTTTTAAAAAGGGAAACCGGATGTCTGCGACCACCCCGATATCTGCACCATTGCGTTTATATAACACGCTGACCCGCGTTAAAGAGGACTTCGTTCCGGTTGATCGCGATCATGTGCGGATGTATGTCTGTGGGCCGACAGTTTATGACTTTGCCCATATTGGCAATGCCCGTCCGGTAATCATTTTTGATGTGTTGTTCCGTTTGCTGCGCCATACTTACGGCGAAGCTCAGGTGACTTATGCACGCAATCTCACGGATGTAGACGACAAGATTAATGCCCGCGCTGTACGTGATTATCCGGATTTGCCGCTCAATGAAGCGATCCGCAAGGTCACAGAAAGCACCAATGCGCAATTTCAGAGTGATGTCACTGCACTTGGCTGTCTTGAGCCCAGCACGCAACCGCGGGCAACCGAGCATCTTGATGAAATGCGGGCGCTGATTGAGCGCTTGATTGAGCGCGGCTTTGCCTATGTGGCTGATGATCATGTGTTGTTTTCAGTCAAAGCAATGTCAGGTCAGGGTGGCGCGCGCTATGGGGCATTGGCACGCCGCTCACTGGATGAAATGATCGCCGGTGCGCGTGTTGATGTGGCATCTTACAAGCGCGATGAAATGGATTTTGTGCTGTGGAAACCGTCTAAAACCGGCGAGCCCGGCTGGCCTTCACCGGCAGGTATCGCAACAGATGGTCGTCCGGGCTGGCATATTGAATGTTCAGCCATGTCGATGGCCAAATTGTTGGAGCCGTTTGGCGGCGGGCTCAAATGCGATGATCCGCTCAAAAATACGTTTGATATTCACGGTGGTGGTATTGATCTGGTGTTTCCGCATCATGAAAACGAAATTGCCCAATCCTGTTGCGCGTTCGGTACCGAGCGCATGGCCAATATCTGGATGCATAACGGTTTTCTGCAGGTTGAAGGGCAGAAAATGTCCAAATCTCTGGGCAATTTCATCACCATCAGCGATGTGTTGAAGTCAGCCTTGCCGCAACTGGAGGGGAGCGAGGCACCACAGGTTTTCCGTGAGCAATGGACCGGGATGGCTGCGCGGCTTTCAATGCTGCAAACCCATTACCGTGAGCCGATTAACTGGACTGTGCAGCGTCTGGTTGAATCCTCGGAAGAGCTGGCACGCTGGTATGAGATGATCAGCGCACAATCGGCGACCCCGCCAGCGACACCAGATGCAGAAAAAGCAGCAGTTTTTGTGGCGGCACTCAGCGACGATCTCAATACATGGATGGCAATTACCGAGCTGCGCAAAGCCTATAAGCAAGGCGATGTGGCGGAGCTGATTTCCGGTCTGTCATTGCTTGGTCTTTTTGATGCATTATTGCTGGCAGATGCCAGGACTTATCTTTTCTCAGCGGTGAGTGATGAAGACAGTGCTGCGGTTGAAATGCAGATCGCGGAACGTCTGGCATTCATCAATGCTAAAAACTGGGCTGAGGCGGATCGTATTCGTGACATGTTGCTGGAGCAAAACATTCAGCTCAAAGATGGCAAAGATCCGGTAACCGGAGAACGTGTGACAACATGGGAAGTGAAGCGATAAAGTCTGAAGCGGTTTTATACCTTGAGCTACATGTTTGAGTTAAAAGCATAAATACAGATATGGAGGAATAAGAAGAATGAAAAAAGAGCGTATCTATATCTATGATACTACATTGCGTGACGGCCAGCAGACGCCGGGCGTTGATTTTTCTGTTGCCGACAAAAAGGCCATTGCCGCTCTGCTCGATGATTTTGGCGTGGATTATGTTGAGGGCGGATATCCGGGTGCAAACCCGACCGACACAGCATTTTTTCAGCGCAAACATACATCGCGGGCAAAATTCGCAGCCTTTGGTATGACCAAGCGCCCGGGCGTTTCAACCTCCAATGATCCGGGCATGTCGGTTTTGCTGCAGGCCGCCAGCGATGTCATTACCTATGTTGCCAAGAGCTGGGATTATCACGTGCATCTCGCACTTGGATGCACATTGGAAGAAAATCTAGAATCCATCACCTCTTCTGTGACCGCTGCCCGCATGGCGGGTAAAGAATGTATGGTTGATTGCGAGCATTTTTTCGATGGCTTCAAAGCCAATCCTGAATTCGCGCTGGCTTGCGCCAAGGCTGCCTATAGTGCCGGTGCGCGCTGGGTTGTGCTGTGCGATACCAATGGCGGTACACAGCCGAACGAAGTCGCAGATATTATTGCTGCTGTTAAAGCAGTGGTGCCGGGAGAATGTCTTGGCGTTCATGCGCATAATGATACCGAGCAGGCGGTTGCGGTTTCGCTGGCGGCAATTGATGCCGGTGTGCGGCAGGTGCAGGGTACGCTCAATGGTATCGGCGAGCGTTGCGGTAATGCCAATCTGATTACGCTGATCCCGACATTGATGCTCAAACCCTATTGGAGTGAGCGCTTTGAGCTTGGTGTTACCGAAGAGGCGCTGGCGGGCATCACCAAATTATCGCGCATGTTTGATGATATTCTGAACCGTGCGCCCAATGAACAGGCAGCTTTTACCGGTAGTTCGGCATTTGCTACTAAAGCGGGTATTCATGCTTCAGCATTGCTGAAAGAGCCCAAAACCTATGAGCATGTGCCACCGGAAACTGTGGGCAATCACCGCCGTGTCATGGTGTCGGATCAGGGCGGAAAATCCAATTTTATCGCTGAGCTTAATAAGCGCGGCATTAAAGTTGCCAAAGATGACCGCCATCTTGATACATTAATTGCGCTGGTCAAAGACCGGGAAGCGCAGGGCTATGCCTATGAGAGTGCTGATGCGAGCTTTGAGCTGCTGGCGCGCCAGCAGCTTGGTACCGTGCCGCAGTTTTTCCGTGTGGAGGCGTTTCGCTGCATGGTTGAGCGCCGCTATGACAGCAATGGCTGCCTTAAAACCGTATCGGAAGCGATTGTAAAAATCATTATTGACGGTGAAGAGCATTTGTCGGTGGCTGAAGGGCATGGTCCGGTAAACGCGCTTGATCTTGCTTTGCGTAAAGACCTTGGCCGCTATCAGCAAGAACTGGCTGATCTTGAGCTGGTTGATTTTAAAGTGCGTATTCTCAATGGCGGTACCGGTGCGATCACCCGCGTGCTGATAGAGTCGCATGATGCGACGGGTCAGCGTTGGCGCACAGTCGGGGTTTCCGACAATATTATTGACGCATCTTTTCAGGCGCTTATGGATTCCGTGGTTTATAAACTGATGAAAAACCGCGAACTGGCAGGAAATATTTCTCAAGAATAATATTTGTTGTTTGCGTAGGCGATGAAACGGGAGTACCGCTTGTTACTGTGGAAGACTGTAATAAGACGGCTCCTGCTTAAACCGGCATGAGATCGCATATCTGTTTATTTATCGCATTGTCGCGGATATCAGCCTGAACAGGGGTGATAGTGAGATTCTCTGAGGAAATTGATCATGAATGACCGGTCTCAAAATGGAATGCCGGACGCAATGCGCGGGTTTGTTTTTGCGCTGCTAGCCTATTTGTGCTGGGGATTTTTTCCGTTTTATATGAAAGCCGTCGCCCATATTCCGGTTATGGAAGTGCTGGCACATCGCGTGATCTGGTCTTTGCCGCTGGCAGCGATCATTCTCGCATTTATGGGGCGCACCAAGGATATCGGAGCGGCGCTGCGCAATCCGCGCACATTGGCCATGGCCTGCCTGACCGCAACATTGATCACGATTAACTGGGGTGTTTATGTCTGGGCGATCTTTAATGATCACGCAGTTGATGCCGCACTTGGTTATTATATCACGCCATTAATCAATGTGGTGCTAGGGGCTGTGTTCTTGAAAGAGCGCCTGACCAAAGCCCAGTTGGTAGCTGTATTTTTTGCCACTGTTGCAGTGGTCATGCTGACAATTGCACAAGGCGGCTTGCCTTGGGTTTCAATCATCCTGCCGCTGTCCTTTGGTTTTTACGGCTTCTTCCGCAAATCACTGCCAATCGGCCCGTCGCAAGGGTTTATGCTGGAAGTGATGATCCTGTTTATTCCGGCGAGTGCTTATATTCTGTTTCTCTATAGTCAGGGGCAGGAGAATTTCATTGCCGGTAATGGTACGGATATCACCTTGCTGATGTTTGCCGGTGTGGTCACAGCTGTGCCGCTGATTATGTATGCCACCGGTGCCAAGCTGTTGCGCTACAGCACCTTGGGATTGATGCAATATATTACGCCGACAATGGTGTTCCTGATTGCGGTTTTTGCCTTCAAAGAGCCATTCAATATGATCCAGTTCTATGCGTTTATTCTGATCTGGACAGGATTGATTATCTATACATGGTCTACCCTGCGTGATGGGCGCGCCGAAACACGCATCACTTCAAAGACTTAAGACACGAAAAAGCCGCCCGATGAGGCGGCTTTTTACAATGTTTATGATGCTGTCAGGCATTTACATGCGGGCGATAATAGCTTCATTACCGGCAGCATCGCCATTGGCAGCGGCTTCAAAAATATACGGCACAATATCTTCAACGCGGTCGATCACTTTAGGCTGCACACGATGGCCGGTATGAATAAAGCCTTCGCTGCGCATATGATCAAGCATCGCAATCATTGGCTGCCAGAACTGGTTGATATTAGCGAATACCATTGGCTTTTTATGGTGACCGAGCTGCGCCCAAGTCATCATTTCCACGATTTCTTCAACCGAGCCGATGCCGCCGGGTAAAGTGACAAACGCATCGGAGCGTTCAAACATCAGCTGTTTACGCTGATGCATATTATCTGTGATGATTTGCTCATCAAGAAACGGGTTGGTTTTGCCGTCTGCTTCCTTATTCAGCAGGAAGGTCGGGATAATACCGGTCACTTTGCCACCGGCATTGGCCACACCCTCAGCAACCGCGCCCATAATTCCTTTGGTGCCGCCGCCATAAATCAGGCGAAGGTCATTTTCTGCAATGGAGCGGCCAAGAGCCAGTCCTGCTTCACGGTAAACCGGATTATTGCCGGTTGAAGAACCGCAATACACACAAATCGATCGAATCTTGCTCATAGTATCTTTTTGCCGCGGGGGATGAGTGCCGTCAAGTTTACAGGCGGTTTGTGACACAAGAAAAACTGTACTGCAGACGCAGGTTGCCTTCGCAGCAAATATCAGGGTGGCGCTATGTAACTAAATGAAAATCAAAAGATTTATTATGAACCGTAAGGAGTGGCAGCATTATCACCGCATGATAGCGGGTGGCGACAATAGTTTATGAATGTGATATTCTTGCCGTAACAATAAAAACGCGCTAGTTCTGAGCCTATGTGCTGCTTATGCTGGTGGTTTATTAGCAGATACAACATGTTATAGGATTTTTAAAAATCGGCTTTATAAGGTTCACATCCGTTATGCAGAATAGTCGTTACGCGCTTCTCGGTTTTGTTGCCGTTGTTATTGCCGGTGGTCTTGCCGCTTATTTTGGTATGGCACCGCAAAAGCCGGAACAGCCTGTGCAAATATCTGCCGGCAATATGCAGTCTAAGCCGGATGAAACTGTTAAAACCGAACAACCGGCTGTTGCGCCGCAAGCCGTAACTGATGAAAAGCCTGCTGAAACATTAAAAACCTTGCCGGAAGTTGTTCTTGAGCAGGCGGTTACCGTTCCTGTGTTTGACGTCTTGCGCCTTGAAGGCGATGGTTCTCTGGTTGTTGCCGGTAAAGCCGCACCCAATGCAGTTGTGGATGTAATCTCTAGAACCCGTGTGCTTGGTTCGGCGAAGGCGGCTGAAAACGGCGATTTTGCTATAATTGTTGATGAAGCGTTGAAAACCGGTGATTACCAGCTGGTACTGCGCGCAACCGCTGAAGATAAATCGGTGGCAACATCACAGCAGACAGCTATTTTATCTGTGCCAGAAACACCGGATGGTCAGGTGCTGGCACTGGTTGAAGAGGCCGGAAAAGCCAGCCGTATGATTACGCAGCCACAACTCGCGCCAACTGCAGATGAAGAGATAACGGCACCGGAAGCAGTAGCGGGCTCTGCCCCTGCAGCCACCACCGCCACCACAGGCACATCAGTGCCAGTTGCACCATCTGGCAGTGAAGTGCCTGCTAAACTTGCATCTGAGGCTTCAACCACAATTGCGGTTGAAGCAGTGGAGATTGACGGTAATTCTGTTTTCGTTGCCGGACACGCTAAAGGCGGCCAGTCGGTTAATATTCTTGCTAATGAGAAGCTGCTCGGCACGGCTACAATCTCACCGGAAGGCCGTTATTTGTTGCAAACCCAGCAGCCGCTAGCCGTTGGTGATTATATTATCCGGGCAGATCTCATGGATGCGTCGGGTAAAATTCTGGCAACAGCGCGGGTGCCGTTCCGCCGCGAAGCGGGAGATAATGTTTCCGCAGTTGCTTCCCGTTTTGGGGAGGTGCCTGCGCAAAATACGGCTCAAAATACGGCACAGAATACGGGGCAAAATAGCCAGACTACTGAAAATGCGACGACCGGCCAGCCACTCGAAAAGGCTGAAGGCTCCGTGATTATTCGTAAGGGTGATAATCTCTGGACAATTTCCAAGCGGACTTATGGTAACGGCCTGCGCTATACAACAATCTATCTGGCAAATTCGGATCAGATTAAAAATCCTGATCTGATCTGGCCCGGTCAGGTGTTTGTGATGCCAAAAACTCCGCTCAGCGATGAAGATGTTAAGCAAAGACAACCTTAGTCTTTTCTGCTTCTGATTATTATGCTGTTAAATCCGCTTGATATAGCTTCCTCACAATATTGTGCAGGAAGTATATTAGGCTCATGCCTAAGAGCATGGTATTGAGTTGTCTATATGACTTATAATGCGGCTTAAAAAGCGCTCTAAAACCGAAAATGGCGACATAAGAACGCCTAGGGCAGTAAAATAAAGACTATGAAAAAACAAAAGACGGTCTCGGCAGACTCCGGCCAGACATTAAAAACCTTGGCAAAACTCTGGCCGTATATGTGGCCGAGCGAGCGCCACGATCTTAAAATGCGGGTTGTTTGGGCAACCTTCTATCTCGTCATCGCAAAATTTGTGCTCATGCTGGTTCCCTATTTTTTCAAATGGGCAACCAATGCGCTGGATGGCTCATTCGTACCGGAATCATGGGTGCCGCAGATTTTCGTCGGCACGCTGATGCTGGTGGTCGCCTATAATATGGCGCGGATTATACAGGGCGGGTTGAACCAGCTGCGTGATGCGCTGTTTGCCCGTGTTGGCCAATATGCTGTGCGCCAGCTGGCTTACCGCACCTTTGTGCATATGCATAAATTGTCACTGCGTTTTCATCTGGAGCGGCGCACGGGCGGTTTGTCCCGCGTTATTGAACGTGGTGTCAAAGGCATTGAAACCATTGTCCGCTTTACGATTTTGAGCTCGGTACCAACCTTGCTGGAATTCGCGCTGACTGCAGCGATTTTCGGTTTCGCTTATGGTATCAGCTATTTGCTGGTGGTTGCTGCCACTGTTTGTTTGTATATGTGGTTTACGGTCAAGGCCAGTGATTGGCGCATACATATCCGCCGCGAGATGAATGAATCTGACACCGATGCCAATACCAAAGCGATCGACTCGTTGCTGAATTTTGAAACAGTCAAATATTTTGGCAATGAAGCCATGGAAGCCGAGCGTTACGACCGCTCAATGGCGCGCTATGAAAAGGCCGCAACCCAGACATGGACATCGCTTGGCTGGCTGAACTTCGGCCAGACTGTGATTTTCGGCGTTGGCATGATGGTTCTTATGGTGATGTCGGCGCGCGAAGTGCAGGCCGGAACTCATACATTGGGCGATTTTGTTTTCATCAATGCGTTGTTGATGCAATTATCTTTGCCACTGAATATGATCGGCTTTATCTATCGTGAAATCCGTCAGGGTCTAACCGATATCGAGCAGATGTTTGATCTGCTTGAGGTTGAAGAAGAAGTGCGGGACAAGCCGGATTCTATGGCGCTTAATGTGGCGCAGGGTGCTATCCGCTTTGATAATGTCAGCTTCGCCTATGAACCGTCACGGCCGATTTTGCGCAATGTCAGCTTTGAGGTGCCATCGGGTAAAACCGTTGCGATAGTCGGGCCGTCAGGTGCCGGTAAATCGACGATTTCACGGTTGCTTTACCGCTTCTACGATGTACAGCAAGGCGCGGTTACCATTGACGGGCAGGACATCCGCGATGTTACGCAGGTAAGTCTGCGTCATGCGATCGGTATGGTGCCGCAGGATACTGTGCTGTTTAATGATACGATTGCCTATAATATCCGTTATGGCCGCCCCAGCGCTTCCGAGGAAGATGTGGAACAGGCAGCCAGCCTTGCGCAGATCGACCGGTTTATTAAATTACTGCCTGAGGGCTACCAGTCGATGGTTGGCGAGCGCGGGCTTAAGCTTTCCGGTGGTGAAAAACAGCGCGTCGCCATTGCCCGTACCATTCTTAAAGCACCGCCGATCCTGATCCTTGATGAGGCTACCTCGGCGCTGGATACAGCAACCGAGCAGGATATTCAGCAATCGCTGGATCTGGTGAGCCGTGGCCGTACAACGCTGGTGATTGCGCATCGTCTGTCAACCGTTATCAGCGCCGATGAAATTATTGTGCTGAAAGACGGGCAGATTGCCGAGCGTGGAACGCATCGTGATCTGCTGTCGCAAAGCGGACTCTATGCTTCAATGTGGGATCGCCAGCGTGAGGCTGATGAAGCGGAAGAGCGTTTGCGTCAGGTACGTGAAAATGATGATCTGGGTGTGGTTACCCGCGGTGCTCCGGCAGGCACATCTGCCGGCACACCGGCTAAGGTTTGAGCGAAAGCAGTTTCAGGAAAAGTGGGAGCCGGTTTTCCGTCCGAAACTGCGTTTAAACAAACAGATAGAACGGTTTTCCTGCTTCAAGGAAAAATAAAACCGCTCTAGAGCATTTCACTATCAAGTTGAATCAACTTGATAGTGAAATGCCAAAACTTTAAAATCTAGAGCGAGCGCTGCGATCCAACCTGAACGTTACCCGCTCTAGGCCGAAAGACTGATGTTTAGCTCTCAGAAGAATGACATCAGGTGCAGTATGCATTATGATACCCTGCACAACTCTGCGGGGTATCATATTATTGCGGCAGGCTTTATCGCCGGATTTAAGCGGCTTTAAATGCATGTTAAGAGCGAATTGCCTGCATGCCTTCTGATTATTACGCAAATAGTAAGAATTTAATTGCGCATTTTGCGCTTAGTCATTTTAAACGCTGTCATTTTACGTTATTAGAGCGGGAAATCTGAGGAAAACCGATGAGCTTATCCGATACCATTCGTAATACTTTTGTGCCCATTCACCGTGAAGGCTACTTGTTCATTGCAGCCTTTTTCGTTGTCTCACTGCTTCTTGGCTGGTTGTGGGCGCCGCTGTTCTGGGTGGGGATGGTTCTGACCATCTGGTGTATTTATTTCTACCGCGATCCGCAGCGTATTACCCCGCTCGATGATGATCTGGTAATCAGTTCTGCCGATGGCAAAGTGTCATCAGTGGGCATGAGCGTTCCGCCGGCTGAACTTGATCTCGGTAGTGAACCAATGCTGCGCATTTGCGTGTTTATGAACGTGTTTTCGGTGCATATTAACCGTGCGCCTGTACGGGGTAAAATCACCGCGGTCATGCATCGCCCGGGCAAGTTTTTGAATGCCGAGCTTGATAAAGCCAGCAGTGAAAACGAGCGTAACAGCGTGTTGATTGACAGCGCCCATGGCGCAGTTGCAGTGGTGCAGATTGCTGGTCTTGTGGCACGTCGCATTGTTTGCTGGTCAAAAGCCGGTGATGATCTTTCAACAGGCGAGCGTTTTGGTTTGATCCGTTTTGGCTCACGTGTTGATATCTATCTGCCAAAAGGTTCTGTTGCCCGCGTGGCCGTTGGCCAGACGGCAGTGGCAGGCGAAACTGTTCTGGCAGAATTTAATGATACGCGCACTGCGCCAACCGTGCGGATTGCCTGATGCTGGAAGCGCCTTTTCCGCCACTTGATCCCAATGGCAATACAGAAGGGCGCGGTCCGCGCCTTTCTGAAATTCCGATGCGGATTGTCATCCCGAATCTGATTACCGTTCTTGCTATTTGTGCAGGCTTAAGCGGTATCCGCCTTGCTATCGAACATCGTTTTGAACAGGCTGTGGCTATGGTGCTGCTGGCTGCATTTCTTGATGGTATTGACGGACGGGTTGCACGGTTGCTGAAAGGCTCTTCCAAATTCGGCGCGCAGATGGATTCACTTGCCGATATTGTGAATTTCGGTGTGGCTCCGGCTCTGGTGCTGTATCTGTTCATGCTTGATCAGGCTGGATCATTCGGCTGGATCGCCGCTCTGATCTATACAATTGCCTGTTGCCTGCGTCTGGCACGCTTCAATGTGATGCTGGAAGACCCCAACCGTCCGGCATGGCAGGGTAATTACTTTGTTGGCGTTCCGGCACCTGCCGGTGCAATGCTGGTGCTGCTGCCGGTTTATTCGGGCTTTCTGGGGATTAATCCTAGCAAGGCTCTGGCCTTTGGTACCGCATTCTTCACCATTATGATCGCCTTTTTGCTGGTCAGCCGTTTACCGGTATATAACGGTAAAACTGCAGGCAGTTTCATCCGCCGCGATTTTGTGATGCCGCTGATCCTTGGTGTTGTGGTCTATGCCGGTTTTCTGATGAGCTTTACCTGGCAGACACTGACACTGACAGCGCTGGGTTATCTGGTGTTCCTGCCATTCAGTGCCTTGGCATGGAAGCGTCGCGTGGTTGCGGAAGCAGCTAAAGCCGGGGAAACACCGGTTTAAACACACTGAATATGCAATAAAAAAACCGCCTCATGACAGGGCGGTTTTTTTATAAGCGTTATAATAAGCAGGCTGATATTAATCAGGCATATTATATTTCAAAAAGCGATCCTGACGCACATCATAGAGCTGGCCGGTAATGGTCAAGGCAGGGTCAGCCAGTTGCACAATTTTAGCGGCAACCTCAGCCGGATGCGGCAATGTTTCTGGGTCTTCACCCGGCATCGCCTTGGCGCGCATGGCTGTGCGTGTTGCGCCCGGATTAACCGCGTTGATGCGCAATGGCATCTGGCGGGTTTCTTTTGCCCATGAGCGCCCCATCACCTCAAGAGCTGCTTTGGAAGCCGCATAGGGCGCCCAGAATGCCCGTGCAGTATGCGCAACGCCCGACGACATCAGAATGGCGCGTCCTGCATCCGAGCGGCGCAGCAGCGGATCCACCGAGCGGATCAAACGCCAGATACTGGTAAGGTTTGTGCTGATCACATTGTCAAACACCTTGGCTTCAATATGGCCGACCGGCGAGATCGTGCCGAGAACACCGGCATTGGCTACCAGAATATCAAGCTTGCCCCAGCGGTCATTAATCGAAGAGCCCAGCATATCAAGGGCAGCCATATCTTTCAGGTCAAGCGGAACAAGGGTGGCGGTATTGCCAAGCGCTTTGATCTCATCATCCAGTTCTTCAAGACCGCCGACTGTGCGGGCAACAGCAATCACATGCGCGCCACGTTTTGCCAGTTCCAAGGCCAGAAAATATCCGATGCCGCGCGATGCACCGGTAACCAGTGCCGTGCGGCCGCTTAAATCAAAGCTCATTGAAGTCCACCCATTTCAGTCTTTGAATAATGAAAAGGCGGCAGATGGTTGCGTCTGCCGCCTGAATATTTAACCGTTGCTGGAGAGCAGTGCGAAATTGTGAATATTCGACAATTCTTCCTGATCAACCAGACGTGTCGGATAATCACCGGTAAAATAATGATCGGTGAATTGCGGCGCCTTCGGATTACGCTTCTCACCGCCCACGGCTTCATAAAGCCCGTCAATCGAGAGAAACTCCAGAGAATCCGCGCCGATATAGTCGCACATTGCCTGAATATCCGGATATTTATTCGCCAGCAGCTTATCAGCGTCCGGTGTATCAATGCCGTAAAAATCCGGATGATGGATCATCGGCGAAGCCACGCGGATATGGACTTCCTTGGCACCGGCATCACGGATCATCCTCACGATTTTCATCGAAGTTGTACCGCGCACAATGGAATCATCCACCAGAATGACGCGTTTGCCTTCAATAATCGCACGGTTTGCTGAATGTTTCAGCTTCACGCCCAATGCACGGATTTGCTGGGTTGGCTCGATGAAGGTACGGCCAACATAATGATTACGGATAATACCGAGCTCGAAAGGAATGCCGCTTTGTTGCGCATAGCCGATTGCCGCCGGTGTGCCGCCATCAGGAACCGGTACCACCACATCGCCTTCAACGGGGGATTCCTTGGCCAGATTAATGCCCATATTTTTACGGGCAACATAAACATTGCGGCCGCCAACAACGGAATCAGGGCGGGCAAAATAGACATATTCAAACAGGCAAAGACGCTCGGGATTGCGGTTTGGTGCTTTGATCGATGTGGTTGAAATTGAGCCATCCGGCTGAATTTCACAAACAATCACTTCGCCGTTTTCAACGTCACGAATATAGGTGGCGCCAATAATATCCAGCGCACAGCTTTCGGAGCAGAAAATCGGCTTGCCGTCGAGTTCCCCCATAACCAGCGGGCGAATACCCACAGGATCACGCGCGGCAATCAGCTTGGTACGGGTCATTGCAAGAATGGCGTAACCGCCTTCAAGCTGGCGCACGGCATCAACAAAACGGTCACTCGATGAAGCAAGGCGCGAGCGGGCGATAAGATGCAGCACAACCTCTGAATCAGAGGTTGACTGGCAGATCGCACCGGATGCGATCAGATGACGGCGCAGGCTCAGCCCGTTGGTAAAATTACCATTATGGGCAATGGCAATACCGCCGACTTCAAGCTCTGCAAATAGCGGCTGCACATTGCGCAGTGCAGTTTCACCGGTTGTGGAATAGCGCACATGGCCGATCGACATATTGCCCGGCAGCTGCTTGAGCATGGCCGGATTGGTAAAGTGGTCGCCCACCAACCCCATATGACGCTCGGAGTAGAAGCGGCCTTCATGGAAAGACACAATACCGGCAGCTTCTTGCCCGCGATGCTGCAAGGCGTGCAGGCCGAGCGCTGTCAGCGTTGCGGCTTCATCATGGCCAAGAATGCCAAAGACGCCGCATTCTTCATGCAAGGCGTCTTCATCAATGGTAAAACGGGAAGGATTATGGCGCGGTTCGGTACTGCCAGCGTGCTCACTCTGAGGCGAGCTGATCACATGAGAATGATCTGACGTTGACAGGATGGTTTCACCGGAATGACTGATCATAGCCGTAAGGCCTTTCGACTGCAGAGCAATAAAAATGCTCTCTATCATAAGAGTGCTTTTGCTGCATAGCCCCAAATATTAAAAGGCTATGGGAGCCGGACATAAGCCTGTTAGGAACCGGAGCGGGCATGAACGTATCAGCGTTGAGGTCTTGATATGCGAACAGGCTCTCTATCATCGGATATTAGCATAAGACTGTTGAAGAAGCTTAGAAATCTTCAACAGTCTGGAACAGTGAATAGTTAAATCGTGATTATTGAGCCGGCTGCGTTGCAGGGGCTTCATTTTCCGGAACATCTTGTGCGGCTGGCTGTTCTGCCGGCTGGGTGCCTGCATGCGGCTTCAGACGCTCGATGATTGCACTTTCAGGATCTTCCGGCAGCATATCCACCAGTTGCTGGCCAAGGGAATCCAGCATTGGCTTGGATTTTGCATTGGTAACCCAGTTTGGCTGATCAGTTGTTACCAGCCAGTTGAAGAACAACATCGCCACAACCACCAGCAGTACGCCACGGGCGGCACCAAAGATAAAGCCGAGCGTGCGATCAAGCGCACCAATGCGGCTGTCGATGATGAAATCGGCAATCTTCATGGTAATGATTGAAACAATAATCAGGGTAATCAGAAACACCGAACCGGCCGCAGCAATATTCAAAATCGTTTCATTGCTGATATAAGGCTTCAGATAAGGCACAACTGGCTTGTAGAAGAAATAAGCAGCAAGAGCCGCTGCAGCCCAGGATGCAACCGAAAGCACTTCGCGCGAGAAGCCGCGCACCATGGCCAGAATTGCCGATACGAGGGTTACCCCGATAAGAATTCCGTCAAGTAATGTAATCGGCATCCTGCCTCGTTCCTCTACGTCCGGTTTATGTCCGCATTCTCGCGCGCCTGCGCGTTCGATATCGGGACATGCTATAGTGAGTTGTCATTAATAAATAGTATTTTCAATATCTACAGTGTCTGTACCCCAGACGATAGGGTGCAGATATGACTGTTATGGGAAATTAACCTGAATTTCTTTCACAAATTACTAATTCGCTTGATGATTAGTATTGAAAGCCTGTCTTTACCCGTATTGCTGTGGAAAACAGCATATAATAAGTCTTTATATTCTGCATGTTGGTGGGTAAATCGCAGTCATCCTATGATTCCTGCGACTTGCCTGAAACTGCGTTTAAACAAACAGATAGGAGCGGGTAATGTTCAGGTTGGATCGCAGCGCTCGCACTATATTTTAGCTGTTTCGCATTTCACTATCAAGTTGGTTCAACTTGATAGTGAAATGCTCTTGATGCCGGTTAATCACGGTTTTGGGCATTTTTACCCGGACCCGAGGCTGCAATGCTCGCCACCAAATCGGGCAAAGAGCCGGTTTCTGTCAGTGTGAAATTCTTTGGTTTGGACAATTCACCACCGCCCATCGGCAGAACAGCCTGTTTAAAGCCAAGTTTTTCAGCCTCTTTAATGCGCTGCACGGCATGAGAAACCGCACGTACTGCGCCTGAAAGGCTGATCTCACCGAAATAAACACTATCCGCAGGCAGCGGAATACCGGCAATGGAAGAAACCAGAGCTGCAGCAACAGCCATATCGGCAGCCGGTTCTGAAATACGGTAACCACCGGCAACATTAAGATAAACATCATGTTGGCCAAACCGCACGCCGCAATGGGCCTCCAGAACGGCAAGTGTCATCGATAACCGGCTATTGTCCCAGCCAACCACAGCGCGGCGAGGTGTGCCAAGCGTGGATGGAGCAACAAGCGCCTGAATTTCAACCAGAACAGGTCGTGTACCCTCCATTCCGGCAAAAACTGCAGCCCCAGGCGCTTTTTCATTGCGCTCGCCAAGAAACAGTTCAGACGGATTGGAAACTTCGCGCAGGCCCTTATCAGACATTTCAAACACGCCGATTTCATCGGTCGGACCAAAGCGGTTTTTAACAGTGCGCAAAATCCGGTAATGATGGCCGCCTTCGCCTTCAAAATACAAAACCGCATCGACCATATGCTCAACCACACGTGGACCTGCAATCTGGCCTTCTTTGGTCACATGGCCAACCAGCACCACAGCGGCACCGGTTTGTTTGGCATAGCGGATCATCGCCTGCACACCGGCACGCACCTGCGTTACCGAGCCCGGAGCGCTGTCGGTTGCATCGGTCCAAAGGGTTTGGATGGAATCAATAATCACCAGATCTGGGCGTGGCTTGGTATCAATGGTGGCAAGAATATCTTCCACATTGGTTTCTGCTGCCAGCTCCACCGAGGTATCTGCCGCATGCAGGCGTTGCGCCCGCAGCCGGATTTGCGCCACCGCTTCTTCACCTGAAACATAGATGATGCGGTATCCGCGCCGCGCCAACGCTGCTGCTGCCTGTGTCAGTAATGTGGATTTGCCGATGCCCGGATCACCGCCGACCAGCAAAGCCGAACCGCGCACAAATCCGCCGCCGGTAACGCGGTCTAGCTCGCTGATGCCGGACTGGATGCGCGGGGCATCTTCGATTTCACCCGATAGGGTGGTAAGGGCAACGGGGCGGCCTTTGCGCTGTGCCATTTTGCCCGGTCCCGAGCCGATGCCACCGGAGGTGCCTTCTTCAATGAGTGTATTCCACTCACCGCAGCCGTCGCATTTACCGGCCCAGCGGGTATGCACGGCGCCGCAACTCTGGCAGATGAACTGAATCCGGTTTTTGGCCAAGCTGATATCTTTCAGTGATCGTCAAATTGTTCTGGCAGATAGGTACCTTCAGCCAGATCTGTAAAGCGCGTAAACTCAGACTGGAACGCCAGCTTGACCGTGCCGGTAGGGCCGTGACGCTGCTTGGCAATTATCACGTCTGCGGTGCCTTTGACCTTTTCAAAGGTCATTTTCCATTCGTCATATTTGGGATCGAACTCATCGCGCGGCTCAAGGTTTTTGACGTAATATTCTTCACGGAATACGAAGATAACCACGTCGGCATCCTGCTCGATCGAACCCGATTCACGGAGATCGGAGAGCTGCGGGCGTTTATCTTCTCGGCTTTCGACCTGACGCGAAAGCTGTGACAGTGCAATGATCGGCACATTGAGCTCTTTGCCCAAGGCTTTCAGACCTGTAGTGATTTCAGTAATTTCCTGTACGCGGTTTTGTGCAGATGCTTTCGAAGAGCCTGTCATCAGCTGAATATAGTCAATCACCAGACAATCAAGGCCGCGCTGACGTTTCAAACGTCGCGCACGCGCTGAAAGCTGCGCAATGGAAATACCACCGGTCTGATCAATATAGAGCGGAATGCGCTGCATGGTTTGCGTACAGGCAACCAGCTTTTCAAAATCAGTTTCAGAAATATCACCACGGCGGATTTTGGAAGACGAAACTTCTGTTTGCTCGGAAATAATACGCGTTGCCAGCTGTTCGGCAGACATTTCGAGCGAGAAGAAGCCGACGACACCGCCATTGGTGGCTTTCATGGAGCCATCGGCTTGCTGTTCACCCTGATAGGCTGCGGCAATGTTAAAGGCAATATTGGTGGCAAGCGAGGTTTTACCCATACCCGGACGCCCCGCAAGCACGATAAGATCGGAAGACTGCAAGCCACCCATTTTACCGTCCAGCGAATGAATGCCGGTGGAAACGCCGGACAGATGCCCGTCACGCTGAAAAGC
Source organism: Pseudochrobactrum mosebachae (assembly GCF_048914685.1). Taxonomy (GTDB): domain Bacteria; phylum Pseudomonadota; class Alphaproteobacteria; order Rhizobiales; family Rhizobiaceae; genus Pseudochrobactrum. The sequence continues at coordinate 616,508 of NZ_CP128408.1, read as the reverse complement.
AACGCCAGCCAGATCAATTGCTGTTTTAACCGCTTCATTAAACGGCTGAAAACCGCCATCATAACGGCCGGTTTCCGCGAGTTCAAACAGGCGACGCTCGGCATCTTCAATCTGTGAGCGCGGCGCCATATCAACGGGCGCATCAAAAGCCACATTGACCATATCTTCGCCAATGCCGATCAGCGAGCGGCGGGTAGCCAGATCATAAATCGCACGGCCATAATCCTCAGCATTGATCACCGTCACCGCTTCAGCGGCAAGGCGCACAATATATTGGAACACCGTCATATCGCCGACTTTGTCATCAGCTGGCAGAAAGGTTTTCATGGTTACCGGATTGGCCATTTTGCCAACACGGATCAGCTCCGAAGCCAGTTCAAAAACACGACGATGCAGCGGATCATAAAAATGCAACGGTTTCAGAAAGTCGGAAACCCGATAAAACGCATCATTGTTAATCAGAATCGCACCAAGCAGCGCCTGTTCAGCTTCGATATTATTCGGCGCTTCGCGGTAAAGCGAATTCTGGCCGTCCCGTGCATCATCAAGTTTACGAACCGTTGCGTCTGCCATAAAAATCCCAAATCTTTATCCGCCGAGAAAGCGGAAATTATCCGGAATGGCTAATCTGTGTATCGAAAGCCATTCTGTCTCATAGTTTTGTGCAGTCTTACCGGAGTTGCGCCGGTATAATGCATGGATATCTCGTGAATATCCTCTGAAAACCGAAATGCAACCGGTTTAAGAGTCTGCTGAAATGCCACTGTAACCAATCTGGCTGCGCAGTAGAAGCGCCTATAGCATGATTCACACCTATTCACAGGGCAGAGCTGTTTGAGAAAAAGTGCTGACAGGCTTTTGGTTTGGTATTGCGAGAAAAACCCGAGCATATGTCGCCATGAAACAGGGCATTATGGCTTGTAGAAGAAAGACAGCTTACCGCCTTAAATTAATGAACCCGGTGTTTTGACGGGTTATTATCCGGAATACTGTCATTGCAGGCTTTGAGTTTACGAGTTTCCAGCCGTTTTAAGCGCTTTTCTTCCAGTTCAATATAGCTGCGAGTGAGTGGTACTGCATCTTGCTTATGGGCAAGCTGGATTTGAAAGACCATCATATTCTGCCATCGGAAAGCTGTTTCTGATCCCGCAAGATAAAATTCCCACATCCGGCAAAAGCGCTCGTCATATATAGCTTTGGCTTTTTCACGATTGGCTATAAAAGCCTCACGCCATGCTTTCAGGGTTTCCGCATAATGCAAACGCAGAATTTCAATATCCGTAATCACAAGTCCAGAATTTTCAATATGCGGCAACACTTCTGACAAGGCCGGAATATAGCCGCCGGGAAAAATATACTTTCGGATAAACGGATTGGTCACAGACGGCTCATCACTACGGCCGATAGAGTGCAGCAACATCGTGCCATTTGGTTTGAGCAACCGCGCGACCTGCTCAAAAAATTCAGCAAAATGCGTCACACCGACATGCTCAAACATCCCGACTGAGCTGATGCGGTCAAATTGTTGATCAAGCTTACGATAATCTTGTAAAATAAAACGGGCCTGTGTGCTGAGACCACGCGTTTGTGCGCGCTGATTGGCAATCTGGAATTGCTCGTGTGACAGAGTAACACCGGTTACATCTGCTTGCAGCAACTCCGCAAAATATAAACCGAGCCCACCCCAGCCGCAACCGATATCAAGCAATGTATCATCAGGGCGGATTTGCAGTTTAGCGGCAATATGGCGCTTTTTGGCGAGCTGCGCTTCCGCAAGGCTGGTTTGCGGCGTTTCAAAATAGGCACAGGAATATTGTTTGTCCGGATCAAGAAACAGATCATAAAGCGCGCCGCTCAGATCATAATGGCGTTGCACATTTTTGGAAGCACGCGTCAGCGTATTCATTTGCTGCAATGGCCGAAAAAATCTGCGCATCCGGTTGAGCATCCGCATCCATGGCGCTTTGGCAGCCGTGGGGCCGGTGTTTTCAAAAATCAGTTGTAGGAAACCGTATATATCGCCACTGGTAAAATCGATGTCGCCATCCATGAAGCATTCGCCGAGCTTCAATTCAGGATCAAGCGCGATGGCACGTTGGGCTGCTTTATTACGAAATACCAAAGTAATATGGGGAGGGGTACCGTTGCCATAAGTCTGATGCTGTCCATCAGCATAGATGACATTGAGATCACCCTGCGTGATCAGCGAATTCAGAATGGAATGCAACAGGCCAGCCATACCTCATCCTCCACATAAGCTATGCCGGAGGTTTTTGACTGGTAGACCAGTGAAAAATACGGATGAAGCAGCGAATTTCCGCTTGTTGTATCCGTTTGAACCACGGCACGACCACTACAGGATAATCTTTTTTGGCCCTATGAAAAGAGCAGCTATAATAATTCTGCTTTTATGATCATCATTTTTGCGTGATGCTAGAGCATTTCACTATCAAGTTGGATCAACTTGATAGTTATGACAATGCAAAAAAAGCTAAAATCTAGAGCGAGCGCTGCGATCCAACCTGAACGTTACCTGCTCTAGGAGTTTAAAATAAGAAAAAGGCCGCACCGGATAATCCGGCGCGACCTTTTGTAAACGATATCAGAATAAAACGCAGATTATACGTTGTCTTCTTCGCCGTCGAAATCTTCGTCTTCTGGTTCGTCAGCAAGCGGCTCTTCTTCGATGCCGTAGATTGCAGCAGCAGTTGACAGATCTTCACCTTTTTCCTGACGAAGAGCTTCGTCAGCAGTACGGGCGATGTTGATTGTGATCGATACGGATACTTCCGGATGCAGAACGATCGAGATCGGGTGAACACCGATCGATTTGATCGCATGGTTAAGGTCAACCTGGTTACGATGAACCGAGAAGCCTTCTGCAGTTACAACTTCAGCGATATCGCGAGTTGAAACTGAACCGTAAAGCTGGCCGGTTTCACCAGCCGAACGAACAACGATGAAGCTCTTGCCATCCAGCTTTTCAGCAATAGCTTGTGCTTCGGTCTTGCGTTCCAGATCACGCGCTTCGTACTGAGCGCGCTTAGCTTCAAAACGAGCCATGTTGGCTTCGTTGGCACGCAGTGCTTTGCCCTGCGGAAGCAAGAAGTTACGGCCGAAACCGTCTTTAACAGTAACAGTATCACCCATCTGACCAAGACGTGCGATGCGTTCAAGCAAGATAACTTTCATGGGACTATTCCTTTAGTTTTAAGTCTCAAAACTGGTAGTTTAAGATGTTAATTTTAATACGGTTAATTGGTTAAGCACTCTGCGGCGGGTCTTTGGAAATCGGAGCGGTACGTGATGTATCCATCAGCCCGATGACCAGAAAAACAACAGCTGAAAATGCAAAAATGATAAGCAGAAAATAAGCGAGCCATAATGCAAACGGACGCCATGGAGCACCACGGGTGCGCCAGTGAATAATGGCCAGACCCGACATGATAAAGCCGGCAGCCAATGCGCCGGCAAACGCAGTGGCAATCAGACCGGCAGGGCCTGAAAGAAACATGGAGCCGGCAAAAAATATAGCAAATACCGGCAGCGCAGGGCGCGGCATCCGCAATGTAGCAGGCCAGTTATCGCGCGGGCGGCGCAAAATACCTGCACGTTCGGTAATACGCAGAGCCAGATAGAAATTGGCAGTGAGAAACAACAGGCTGGTTGCTGCCTGAATGGCGGGCAAGGCAATCAGCAGAAACTTCTTCAAAGTTTCGTTGAAATCTTCACCATGGTTAAAGGCCGGATCAGAGGCTTTGAGGCTGGCAATAACGGCAGCGCTCAGCTCATTGATCATCTCCTGACCAAAGCCGATAATAATACCGACAATGACAAAACTGGCTGCAATCAACAGGGAAAGACGGAACAGAATATCGGAAAGCGGATACCATACCAATGCATCTTCAGGGCCGCCCAGTTCCTGAGCAGGTCTAGCCAGACCAGCGAGATAAGCGCCGGTTGCAGCAGGGATGAAACTGGTAAGGGCAATCAGAACAGCAACCATGGGTGCTGCAAAAAACGCCATAGCAATACTGGCAGTACCGGCGGCGATAAGACCGGCGGTGGTGCCCCAGCCAAGGGCGGCAATGAAAATTGGTAAAGGTGTCAGGACATAGAGCGCAATAGCAAAGCCGGATTGAACCAGTACACCAGACGCTAAAAGCGCTGCTGCCAGTCCTGCTAAAATTCCGGTGCTGATATGTTTGCTATTGGTATTCATGTCGTCCTGCTGTCCTGCCTGCAGATTTCTCTTGAAAAAAAATTTCAAGATCACTGTCAGTTGCAGTTAGAGAATGGTCGCTGTAAACGCCCTGTTTCCCAACCTGACCTTGCGGTCAATTAAACTATCGAATTATCTGGCGCGCATAATAGTTATACGGCCAAAATTTATACGGGATGTGAAAAATCACACCCCGTATAAATGAATCTTATTTCACTACGTAAGGCAGCAGGCCGAGGAAACGGGCACGCTTGATCGCACGGGCGAGTTCACGCTGTTTCTTCTGGCTTACAGCTGTAATACGGCTTGGTACAATCTTACCACGCTCTGAAATATAACGCTGCAGGAGTTTTACGTCCTTGTAGTCGATCTTCGGTGCGTTAGGACCTGTAAACGGGCAGGTCTTACGACGACGATGAAACGGGCGACGGGTAGGGATCTGATTGATATCAACCATTATTCTTCTCCTTCGCCGGAAGTTTCAGCATCACGCGGACGACGCGGACGGCGCGGACGATCATCATCGCGGCCGAAACGGTCTTCACGTTCACGACGATCATCACGGCGTGTCAGCATTGCTGACTGACCTTCTTCGTGTTCTTCAACGCGAATGGTGAGGAAACGCAAGATGTCTTCGTTAATACGCATCTGGCGTTCCATTTCAGCAACGGCTGTAGCCGGAGCATCAATGTTTACCAGTGTGTAATAAGCCTTACGGTTCTTTTTAATACGATAAGTCAGAGGACGCAGTCCCCAGCTTTCGATACGCCCGACTTTACCACCGTTAGCTTCAAGAACGCCCTTGTACTGTTCTACCAGTGCGTCAACCTGCTGCTGCGAGATATCCTGTCGGGCAAGGATCACATGTTCATAAAGAGCCATTGTCTTTGCCTTTCTTCCATTTTCACACGATCCGGATCAACGGCTAAGCCTCAACGACTTCTCTTTATCCGTGAAACGGAGAAGAAAGGACGCGGGTCGAGACGATCGAGAGCGGGGACACGGGAGGAAGAAACAACACTGTTTCTCCGGATCGTTAAATCCGGCCTCCGTTCAGCCCCCAGCTGATACCGGACGATGACGGTTGGCTATTAGGGGCTTTTGACGCAATTTGCAACCGGCAAAAGCAAGAGCCGCGGATAAAGCGGTGTTTAAGCAGTGTTTAAGTTGCGGGATTTTATCTCTATGCGGTAAATGAGATCCCAATCTTATAGGCACAGGCTGCTTGTCTGTCTGGTTTTTGGCTGGTTTTCCGACAGGCTCTATTGGCAAATGCTTGACTTAAAAGGCAGTGAAAGGCACATGCCCGTACAATATTGTGCCATATTATGTTGCGAAACCAAGTGATCCTTGCCGATAATGACAGCAAAGACTATGTGGTTTGGCATAGAATATAGTTTTCTGTCGTATCCGTATTGGCATTATATTATACAGGCCATGGGGTATTATACAGGCAATGTGGCCAAGACGTTATAACAGACATACAGGAAGAGGCTTTAATGACTGTAGCATTTACATTTCCGGGACAGGGCAGTCAGGCTGTCGGCATGGGTAAGGCTCTGGCCGAATCGTATCCGGAAGCACGCGCTGTTTTTGACGAAGTTGATGATGCGCTCGGTGAAAAGCTTTCTGCTTTGATGTTCGAAGGGCCTGAGGATCAGCTCACGCTGACCGCCAATGCACAGCCGGCGCTGATGGCAGTTTCTATGGCTGTTATCCGTGTGATGGAATCGCAAGGGCTGAAGCTGGAAGATAAAGTGGCTTATGTTGCCGGCCATTCGCTTGGCGAATATTCCGCACTCTGCGCTGCCGGTACTTTTTCTATTACTGATACCGCCAAACTGCTGCGTATTCGCGGTAATGCGATGCAGGCTGCAGTGCCTGTCGGTCAGGGCGGTATGGCGGCCATTATCGGTCTGGAACATGCCGATGTATTTAATGTCTGTGATCAGGCAACGTCTGAAGGTGCGTGCCAGATCGCCAATGATAATGGCGGCGGACAGATTGTCATTTCCGGCACTAAGGCTGCAGTTGAGCTTGCTGCAAAGCTGGCCACAGAGCGTGGCGCCAAACGCGCGATCATGTTGCCGGTTTCAGCACCTTTTCACTCCAGCCTGATGGCGCCTGCTGCCAATGCAATGCGCGAGGCGTTGGCTGTGGTTGAAAAAAATGTGCCTGTTGTGCCGGTCATTGCCAATGTGCGCGTGGCTCCGGAAAAAAATCCGCAAGAAATCGCCGATCTGTTGGTGGAGCAGGTGACCGGTCAGGTGCGCTGGCGCGAAACTATTGAATGGTTTGCATCCCATGAAGTGACGACGCTGTATGAAATCGGCTCCGGCAAGGTGCTGACTGGTCTTGCGCGGCGCATTTCCAAAGATGTGACCGGTGTGACTGTTGGAACTGCTGAAGAGATTGATGCGACTCTCAAGGTTTTGCTGTAATAGCAATCAACAATCTTAGTTTGTAAAACTATATTTTTATAAAAGCGGACAACAGCTTGTTCGCATTATCAGATTCAAGAGGATTACATGTTTGATCTGACTGGCCGTAAGGCTCTTATTACCGGTGCAACCGGCGGAATCGGTGAAGAAGTTGCGCGCGCGCTGCATGCGCAGGGCGCGATTGTTGCTTTGCATGGTACACGCGTTGAAAAGCTTGAAGCGCTGGCCAATGATCTTGGTGACCGCGTTCATATTTTTCCGGCCAACCTGTCTGACCGTGAAGAAGTAAAAGCGCTTGGTCAGGCTGTTGAAAAGCAGCTCGAAGGCGTGGATATTCTGGTTAACAATGCCGGTATTACCCGTGATGGCCTGTTTGTGCGCATGAGTGATGCTGACTGGGATGCTGTGATTGAGGTTAATCTGACCTCGGTATTCGGCCTGACACGTGAGCTGACGCATCCGATGATGCGCCGCCGCTTTGGCCGTATTATTAATATCACGTCGATTGTTGGTGTTACCGGCAATCCGGGACAGGCCAATTATTGCGCGGCAAAAGCCGGTATGATCGGTTTTTCCAAATCACTGGCGCAGGAAATTGCCTCGCGCAATGTGACCGTGAACTGCGTTGCTCCGGGATTCATTGAGTCGGCCATGACTGAGAAGCTCAATGACAAGCAAAAAGACAGCATCATGTCTGCTATTCCGATGAAGCGTATGGGTAAGGGGTCGGAAATTGCATCGGCTGTGGTTTATCTTGCCAGCAATGAAGCGGCATATGTAACGGGTCAGACACTGCATGTTAATGGTGGTATGGCGATGATTTAAGGCGGACTTGTCGGAAAACAGTTTTTCATCATGTCTTGATAATTTGTTTTTAGGTGTGTGAAAAAGGCATTAAGCCCTGATTTTTCAGAGCCAAAGTGTTTTTTACCGGCAAATTCTGGTCTTTTGTCATGATTTGTCTTGGCGTATTGTCGAATTGCACTTTGCCAATCATCAGAAGCATGATAATGCCCCGATCAATGTCGCGGTTCATAAAATATGTATCGCGGCAGTTGCTGTGAGAATTAGGATTGCGCTTATCCGGCGCAACAGTTAAACCGCAACAACTGAAATATATTGTATAGTCTGCCTGTAACGCATTCCGGTTTCAGGCATAATGCAGTAGGAATATCCACAGGATGCTTTTCACCGTAGCAATTGTTGCAGTGTAAAGTTATCTTAACACTTGATTACAATCAGCCATGCCGCTACCAAGGCTATGGTATTAACAGGTCGAGGTCCGACATGAGCGACACCGCAGAACGCGTCAAGAAAATCGTTGTTGAACATCTGGGCGTAGATGCCGATAAAGTAACTGAAGGCGCAAGCTTCATTGATGATCTGGGCGCAGACAGCCTGGACACCGTTGAGCTGGTAATGGCTTTCGAAGAAGAATTCGGTGTAGAAATTCCTGATGATGCAGCTGAGACCATTCTGACGGTCGGCGATGCTGTTAAGTTCATCGACAAAGCTTCTGCTTGATTCTTTAATCAGCAGACAGATATCGGGCTGGAAGATAACATCTTCCGGCCCTTATCGTTTGTAGGGCAGATAGTTTATCTGTCGTCTTGAATGCTATGTAAGGTGCAAAAGCAGCTAAAACCTGCTGAATGTGTTGTCGTACAATAATTATTACTCCACAAATGCGCTGTAACAATTTAATAATTTTGCGTAATTTTAATCCTTGATCGATTCCGGTCGAGATAGTGCGCGGTTGATTAATCTGCGCTGCCCGCTGGCTGATCAGGATCAGTTGAATAAAGACGGGTTTGCGTGGGGAAGGATACATATGAGAAGAGTCGTCATTACCGGTCTTGGTCTGGTATCGCCTTTGGCAAATGGTGTTGAAGAAACCTGGAAGCGTCTGCTTGCTGGTCAAAGTGCAGCACGCCGTGTTACCGAATTCGAAGTTGACGACCTTGCTTGTCAGATTGCCTGCCGTATTCCTGTTGGTGACGGTACCGATGGCACATTCAATGCAGATCATTACATGGAGCCAAAGGAACAACGCAAAGTTGATCCTTTTATTATTTATGGTGTGGCTGCTGCCGATCAGGCTCTGGAAGATGCAAACTGGCATCCGCAGAGCGATGAAGATCAGATCCGCACCGGTGTGCTGATCGGATCCGGTATCGGTGGTATCGAAGGTATTGTTGAAGCCGGCCTGACACTGCGTGACAAAGGTCCGCGCCGTATTTCACCATTCTTTATTCCGGGTCGTCTGATCAATCTGGCGTCCGGCCATGTTTCGATCAAACACAAATTGCGCGGCCCTAACCATTCCGTGGTTACAGCTTGCGCAACCGGTACACATGCGATTGGCGATGCTGCCCGTATGATTGCTTTTGGTGATGCCGATGTAATGGTTGCCGGTGGTACAGAATCGCCAGTCAGCCGTATTTCGCTCGCTGGCTTTGCCGCCTGTAAGGCGCTGTCTACCAAGCGCAATGATGACCCGACCAAAGCTTCACGTCCTTATGATGAAGACCGTGACGGTTTTGTTATGGGTGAGGGTGCAGGTATTGTGGTTCTGGAAGAGCTGGAACACGCATTGGCACGTGGTGCTAAGATTTATGCGGAAGTAATCGGCTACGGTATGTCCGGTGATGCTTTCCACATCACAGCACCAAGTGAAAATGGTGAAGGTGCCCAGCGTTGCATGGAAGCAGCACTGAAAAGCGCTAAAATTTCACCTGATGAAATTGATTATATCAACGCACATGGCACCTCGACCATGGCGGATACGCTTGAACTGGCCGCTGTAGAGCGCGTTGTCGGCGAAAGCGCATCGAAAATCTCGATGTCTTCAACCAAATCATCTATCGGTCACTTGCTGGGTGCTGCGGGCGCTGCAGAAGCGATCTTCTCGGTCTTGGCTATTCGCGATAATATTGCACCTGCAACGCTCAATCTGGATAATCCATCGGTTACAACCAAGATTGATCTGGTGCCTAATAAGCCGCGTGAGCGTAAAATTGATGTTGCTGTGTCGAATTCGTTCGGCTTTGGCGGCACCAATGCGTCATTGGTTATGCGCCGTTATCAGGCCTAAGCCGCAGGTTTGAAATAAAATAGCAGGCCGCTTTGCGATAGGGCGGCCTGTAATATGATCCAAATTTAGAGGCGGTATTTTAAATATCGCTTGTTTCTGTTTATAGCTTTGTTTGCTGGTTGCAGCATTCGTGCTTTTGCCGCAATTATTGTGCCAATTGCGTGAAGAGATAACAGGGCGACAAAAGTATAGCAGCTGTTTTTTCATATCCGTGGGGTTGTCAGCCGTGATAATGTATTTTTAGCTAATTTAGAATTGTTGAAACTACATCTTCCAGTCACCGGCAACTCGTACAGAGCACAGATCAAATAGCTTATGTCTCTTTGGCGACAATTGCCGGAAGACCGAGTTGAACCGGAGTGAGAGTGTGACATCAGACCAATCATCTGAAAATAAACCTGCTGGTCAGCCTGCCGTTTCGGAAACGAATACACAAAATGGCGCGCAGGATACTGCTGCACCTGAAAATGTGAGCGCAGAGGCTGCAAATAAGCCTGTTACTTCCGATGAAACGATTGAGGTTGCGCCAGTTTCACCTGAAATCGCCGCTGCGCCTGCGGCACCTGCTGTCGCTGCTTCATCGCAGCAGGGTGAGGATCATACAGCCACGTCTTTACAGCAGCCAGAGCAGCAGTCTGAGATGCCGGAGGAGCCGGTGGTTGCAGCATCGGCAGCCGAGGCCGCACCTTCTAAAAAAACAGCATCAAAGCCAGTGAAAAAGCGCAAGCGCTCGCGTCATGCGCGCAGCCAGATTGTTGTTTTCGCAAATTTCATGCTCTCGATATTAGTGTTTCTGGTTATCTGCATGGGTGCACTGTTTTATTTCGGTAAAGTACAGTTCACGACACAAGGACCGTTAGCGCAGGATTCAACATTTTTCGTTAAACGCGGTAGTGGTATCGTTGAAATTTCTGATCAGCTCGAGCGTAATAATCTGATCACAGACGGTCGTATTTTCCGTTATGGTGCGCGAGCCTATGGTCTGGAAAAAAGTATGAAGGCGGGTGAATACGCTATTCCGGCCTATGCCTCTATGCGCGATATTATGAATATTTTTGTTGAAGGAAAGTCGCTGATGCATTCAGTAACTATTCCGGAGGGGCTGACCGTTCAGCAGATTTTTGATCGTATTGCCAACAGCGAATTGCTGGTTGGTGATATGCCTAAAGAGCTGCCTGCCGAGGGTAGTCTGATCGCTGACACATTCAGCTTTTCACGCGGCACGACCCGTGAAGAGGTTATTACCCGACTTACCACAGCGCAGAGCAAGCTGGTTGACGAGATTTGGGCCAAGCGTCGTGACGGTTTGCCTGTGAAAGACATAAACGAATTTGTAACACTGGCTTCTATTGTTGAAAAAGAAACCGGTGTGGCATCTGAGCGGCCGCATGTGGCATCGGTTTTCGTTAATCGTCTTAATCAGGGCATGCGTCTGCAATCAGACCCGACCATTATTTACGGTATTTTTGGCGGACGTGGCAAACCGTCTGACCGGCCGATTTATAAATCTGATATCGAAAAAGAAACCGCTTATAATACCTACATTATCAGAGGCTTACCACCTACACCTATCGCCAGCCCCGGTCGTGATGCACTGGAAGCTGTAGCTAATCCGCTGGATACCAAAGATTTGTATTTTGTGGCTGATGGTACTGGCGGGCATGTGTTTGCTGCAAGTTTGAAAGAGCATAATGAAAATGTGCGTAAATGGCGTGAAGTTGAACGCAAGCGCAAGGAAGCGCCGGCAGTAAACGGAACCCAGACTGTTCCGGTAACCCCGCCATCGCCATAAAATTTGGCCACATATTTCATCTAACAATCATGCTGTCCTGCATAATGCCGGACAGCATTTTTACAACGGATACGGATTTTCTATGACAGTACAGAGCATGACAGGTTTTGCGCGCCATACGGCAGTATTTACAGCGCCTGCGCAAGCTGGTGAAACCGGCGCTGAAACCCGTATCTCGTGGGAAATTCGTTGTGTAAACGGTAAGGGGCTCGATACCCGTTTTCGTATTCCACATGGGCATGATGATCTTGAGCAGCAATTACGTACAGCTCTTGGTCGCGTGTTTTCACGCGGGTCTTTTCAGGTCAGCCTGACGCTTGAAGAGGCGGAAACGCAGGCTGAAATGGTTGTTAATGAAAAGCTGCTGGCTAAAGTCATGCAGACGGCACAGCAGCTTGAAAGCCAATACGGACTTGCACCGGCAAGTGTGGATGGTATTTTGGCTTTGCGCGGTATGCTTGATGTGCCGCAGACATTGGCTGATGACAGCAATAAAGCTGCATTGCGGGCGGTGTTGCTGTCGTCATTTGATGACGCGCTGATGGCATTGCAGCACATGCGTTTGCAGGAAGGTGGCCGTTTGCAGGTATTGCTGAGCGGGCATGTTGACAGGATTGCCGAGCTGGCAGGTCAGGCGCGCCAAGATGGTTCACGCAGCGTTGAGGCTATCCGTGAGCGCTTGGCCGGGCAGGTGGCTTTGCTTTTGGAAGCTGTGAACAGCAATCGCAGTGCAGCTATTACATTTGATGAGCAGCGCCTGCATATGGAAGCCGCCTTTTTGGCAACCAAAGCTGATATTCAGGAAGAGCTCGATCGTCTTGATATGCATGTAGATGCGGCGCATAAATTATTAACCGATGGTGGGCCGGTCGGTCGCAAGCTTGATTTTCTATCGCAGGAATTCAACCGTGAGACCAACACATTGTGCTCGAAGTCTAATGCCGCATCAATTACCGCTATCGGGCTTGAACTCAAAGCTGTTGTTGACCAGTTTCGCGAGCAAATTCAAAATCTCGAATAGAGCTGGTTGAGTGAGCTGAACAGCTTTAACAGCACTGTTGCGGCAAAAGCAGAAACCGTTTTCGCTTCACGAAAAATAAAAATGCTTTAACTAAAATATGCAAACTTTTGTCAGGCTATGCAGATCGCAGCAGACATCAGTTTGGTGTAGTGATAACAGTCAATTTACGTGAATATAGATTCTGGTTACGTGAATAAAAAATCTGGAGCAGAGTAGATTATGGCCATTTCCTTCGTGGACAATACTGTTGCACGGCGCGGCCTTATGCTGGTTATTTCCTCACCTTCCGGCGCAGGTAAATCCACCATTGCGCGGTTGTTGCTGGAAGACCGGGAGATGGATCTTTCCCTCTCCGTGAGTGTAACAACACGTCCGCGTCGCGCCAGCGAGATTGAGGGCGTACATTACCATTTCAACACCGTACGTGAGTTTGAACGCTTGCGTGACAGTGATGCCCTGATTGAATGGGCTGAAGTGCATGGTAATTATTACGGCACATTGCGTGAAACTGCTGAAAACGCGCTGGCTGATGGCCGTGACATGCTGTTTGATATTGACTGGCAGGGCGCAGAGCAGCTTCAGGCTAAAATGCCGGCTGATGTGGTGTCGATCTTTATTCTGCCGCCTACCATGAAAGAGCTGCAAATGCGGCTCAACCGTCGTGCGGAAGATACGCCGGAAGTGATTCAGACACGGCTCGACAATGCGCGTTTTGAAATCCAGAAATGGAGCAAATACGATTATATTGTCGTCAATGAAGATTTGAACCGCTCTTATGCAGCTGTGAAGTCGATTGTAATGGCAGAGCGCCTGCGCCGTGATCGCAGACCTGGCCTGTTCGAATTTGTTAACGGCTTAATCGAAGAATAGTATTTGTGCATAGGAAATATCATATTAAAAACCCCCGCTAATTGGCGGGGTTTTTTAATGTCTGATGCATTAGAGCATTTCACTATCAAGTTGATAGGTATGACAATGCAACAATTTTAAAATCTAGAGCGAGCGCTGCCATCCATCCTGAAGATTAATTGCTCTGGCAGCGCATTCAATTTGAGTGATAATGCTTTAAAGCTGATTGGTCAGATGCACAAACTCTTCCACGCTCAGCGTTTCAGCACGCCGTGTGGGGTCAATGCCGGCTTTGTTCAGCAGCGCTTCACCACCAAGCGGTTTCAGGCTCTGGCGGAGCATCTTGCGGCGCTGACCAAAAGCCGCTTGTGTAACGCGCTCCAGTCTGTTGGAGACGCAGACCAGCGGCTCTGCACGTGGTATCATATGTACAACCGCCGAGGTTACTTTGGGCGGCGGTGTAAAAGCCTGTGGCGGCAGATCAAATGCGATTTTAGATTGTGTACGCCAGCCTGCCAATACACCCAGGCGGCCATAGGCGTCACCACCGGCTTTGGCAACAATGCGCTCGGCAACTTCTTTTTGAAACATCAGCGTCATTGAATCATAAAATGGCGGCCACGGATCGCTGAGCAGCCAGCCGACCAGCAATTGTGTGCCGACATTATACGGCAGGTTGGCAATGATCTTCGGCTTTTTTTCACTATCAGGAAACAGGGATGAAAAATCCTGCTCCAGCGCGTCTCCGGCTATGATTTTTAAACGCCCCGGATATTCCGCCGCAATTTCTTCCAATGCAGGCAGGCAGCGCTCGTCGCGCTCAATGGCGGTTACAATGCCGCCTTGAGCAAGAATGGCGCGGGTCAGGCCGCCGGGGCCGGGGCCGACTTCAATCACCGGATGATCCTGCAGATTGCCGGCCTGTCTTGCAATTTTTGATGTCAGGTTAAGGTCGAGCAGAAAATTCTGGCCGAGAGATTTCTTGGCATTTAACTCATGACGCTCAATCACGTCACGCAATGGCGGCAGATTATCAATACTCATTTAGGTGTTTTCTGTCCGTGATGATAGGCAGCCAGTTGTGCTGCCAGTTTGAGGGCGGCAATCAGGCTGTCAGCACGTGCAACGCCGCGACCGGCGATATCAAAAGCGGTGCCGTGGTCAGGCGAGGTACGGATGAAGGGAAGGCCGAGTGTGACATTGACGGTTTCATCAAATGCCAGCGCTTTTGCCGGAATAAGTGCCTGATCATGATACATGCAAATCGCTGCATCATAGGTTGTCAGGGCTTGACGGTGAAACATGGTATCCGCTGGCAATGGGCCGCGAATAATCATGCCTTCAGATTTGAGAAGCTCAATTGCAGGGCGGATAACCGCATCATCTTCATGACCCAGCGCACCGCTTTCACCGGCATGCGGGTTAAGACCTGAGACGGCAATGCGCGGATTACTTATACCAAATCGTGTACGCAGATCATGCTCGGTGATGCGGATTGTTTCAAGGATAGCGTCCGTGGTCAGTTCTTCCGGCACTTTATGCAGCGGAATATGAATGGTTACCGGCACCGCGCGTAGTTGCGGGCCGGCCAGCATCATTACAGGACGCACATCGCGTCCGAGATGACGCGAAGCCAGATGGGCTAGAAACTCTGTATGACCGGGAAAGCTGAACCCTGCTTCATAAAGCGGCTTTTTAGCAATCGGGCAGGTGGTTAATGCGCTAGCCTGTCCGTTCAGTACATAATTTGTAGCCCGCTCAATGGCTTCAATAATACCGGCAGCATTAGCAATTTGTGGTATTCCGGCAGTATCACTTAAACGATTGGCCAGCGGCACCACAGGCAGATAGTGGCAAAAGCGCTGTACTGCTTCATCGGGATTACAGACGCTCAGCGGTATATCAAGACCAAGTTGTCTGGCACGCGCGTTTAACAGTACCGGATCGCCGAGGATGAAAAACGGCGGCAGAGAATGTTTCTCACGTGCCGTCCATGCCGCAAGAGCAATATCAGGGCCGATACCAGAAGGGTCACCAATGCTCAGCGCAATCGGTGTTGAATAGACTGCTATAGGAGCCTCACCATGAAGGGGTAGAGCCATTATCTGATCCGGTTGGTTGCAGCCGGTTCATCGCCGGAAACACATGCAGATGGACACTGTTGTGACAATATGTGTCGTGATTATTGTGGAAGATCAATGATCGCAGCAACACTTGTTCCTGCGATCAGAGGCGATATCAGCGATTGACGATTTTAGCTTTCTCTCGCAATTCTTTAATGTATTTCTTGCTGATTTCTTCAGCTTTCTTTTCCTGATCAGAATTACTGTTAGTACCTTCCATCGAGAAAGTCAGCTGGGCAACACGATCATCAGACACGGTGCGCTTAGCGCAAACCGCAAGAAATTCTACACCTTTATCTGTATCCTGCACTGCGGTCGGGCGACCAACAGCGGTTGCCTTGAGCTGTTTTGACCATTCGGGTGGTAACTGCAATTCCAGATGTCTGCCCAGATCACGCACAGTCACGTCGAGCATACCTTTGGTTTGTGCCCGTGTGGCTTCACAATTGGAAAAACGATTGCGCAAAGCATTGGCTTCCTGACGCCGTTTAGCCATCAAACCACTTGAACGCTGTGCCGCAGGCACCACAAAAATAACCTGCTGTAACGTATATTCACTCGATGAAGGCTTTTTGCCGCCATCTTTTAGCATACGCTGCACGGCATCCTGTTCGCTCATCATACCTTCAGCACGGAAGCGGGCACCGATTGCGCGACTCCAGCCCATCTGTACCATGATAAAGGTTTTGAAATGCTGAGGCGTAATACCAGCCTGATTCATCAGCTGGTTAAGCTGAGCAACAGACATTTTATTACGTGACGCAAAGCTGGCATAGGCTGTTTCAATTTCCTGATTGGAAACCGATATGCCACGTGATTTCATTTCCACACGTTTAAGCATTTCTTCAACCAGCTCGTCTTTAGCCATCTGGTTGAGATTGCCGCTACGGCGCTGCAGCTTCAGAAAAGCCGCGCGATTGGCGATATCGACATTGGTGATCGGATTGCTGTTAACAATAACTTTGATTTCCGCAGCATAGGCAGTGCCGCTCAATCCGGCGCCGCCAAGCGCGGTCAGGGCTACAGTACCTGCAAATAATGCAGCAAAGATATGTTTATTGAATTTCATGCTCATGGTGGTGAGGTTCATACCTTGTTTCCCGTTGCGCGCTTCAGGACGCGATCATCTCCGCAGATCGGAGCAAAAATAGAACAATAAATGATCTGTATTATCACATCCTGTCAGGATTTACATGTCTGTATAAATGAGCGGAAGCATCGAAACAATCTCTCATCTGTCTAAGAATGCAGGAAAACTGCAAATTAAGCTGCAAAAACCTTGATCGGTGCTTCCCATAAACAGCACAATATATGTTTCTGATGAGTATTTTTTGATTGTTACAAATTTATGATATTATTGCGCTTATTTCGGGGCATCACTCAGACGATACAATTCCGGCCCGCTATTGCGAGCCGGAATTTTTATCAGAACTGCTAATTGAAACGCGTCTTTTAAAATGAATCACCGGAACTGATGCTTTGACCAAAATCACCCAGTGTACGGAAAGATATATTGAAGCCAACCGAATGGGAAACTTTGTCCTGCCCCGGGCTGCGGCGCTGAACATAAGCCATGGAATAAGTGAAGCACTCATCATCATAGGCCAGGCCTGTTTGCGCACGTACTAATGTGTCTGAAACCAGGTCATAAGTGCCGGAGCCGAATACACGCCAGTTTTCTTTAAAGCGCGTTGAGGCACGCAGGCTTACTTCCTGACGCGTGTCATTATAACCATAATCAGGCTGCTTGGTGATATATGCATATTTTCCGGACACTTGAACGGTCTTGCCATTGTGGCTGGCTTCAAGCTCACCGCGTTTGATATCAAGATTATCCTTGTCGAAACGTCCGCGTGCTGCAAATGCCAGGCCACTGCTATTGGATATACCCAACATGGCAACATAATCAGAGCGCTTGCCTTCAAGGCCTGAATCTGCACCTGCGCCAACAAAATCGGTTTCGCTGAAGGAGTTAACGCCGCCAAGATGGAACGACTGACCAGCCAGCCCATGAATAGACCAGCTATTATTCAGTGTTCCGGAGTAACGCAGGCCGAGATTGGCGCGGGTACCGCCTTCAATCCTGTCATAACCGGAATATTTATCTCGGGTGAACAGGTTGGTCGCATCAAAAACAAAGCTCTGCGCGTCTTCATTTGGCAACTGACCGGCATAAGGTTCATTGTTGCGAACAAAAATCTGAGCGGTAGGTTCCAGAATTTGTGTCATGCTGGTGGATGAAAACAAAATTGGCCAGCGCAATTCAAGGCCGGCTGTTGCCATGCCGCGGAAAGCCTGAGAACGGACTTCATTTACAGTGCCGAATGTATCCGGCGTATCGATACCGATCGCATCACCACGCAACGCCAGAAGTGGCGTAATAACCAAACCCTGTTCGGAAATGAATGTACGCTTCCACTCAGCTTCAGTGCTCAAACGGCCGCTGGTGCCTTTAATACCGCGCATAAAACGCGCATTCGTGCTGTTAGGTAATGCATCCGATGTCTCGCGATAAATACCTTGAAGATTGCTGGTGATCGTCAGCTCACCGCCATAAACCGGCTCCGGAACCGTATAAAGATAGTCAATGCTTGGCAGGACCCAAGGTTGTTTTGTGTCAACAGCCCTCGAATGGCCGGTTTCGACACTTTCCTGCACTTTGAACTTGTAAAAATTGACATCGAGATGATTGCGACCGGAAATACCCCGCAAATAGACATTGGAGGTCAGGGCTTCACTGCCATAGCCGCTGATTTTATAGGTACGGCTGAAGTTTTTGTCGGTCTGGGCAATAACATCCCAACCGAAACTCCAGCGCGGGTTGATTTTGAAATCACCGCGCGAAGCAACCATCATACGGGTGCGTTCCTTAGCATCAACTGTCCATGAGCTGAACTCACCCGGTTTTAACTGGTAAATACCGGCAACAGTGACACTATAAGTACCATTTTCAAGGCGATGGCGCCACTCGGTCTCACTCAAAAAACCCTGCTTGCTGAGTGCTGTGCCATATGTAGTGATGTCGTAATTCGGAGCCAGGTTCCAGAAATAGGCGCCTCTTACACCGAATCCAAGCTCGTCTTTATAGACAAAACTTGGAAACAGAAAACCGCTCTTGCGCTTGATGCTCGGGTCGGCAATTTCAAAAGCAGGCAGGGCAAACAATGACTTGCCGAACATTTCAAAACGGCCACTTTCAAAACGAATGGTCTTTTTAGTGCCGTTCCAGATGATTTTTTTAGCTTTAACCTGCCAGAGAACCGGTTTCTCCGGATTATCAGCACAGGCGCGGCATGCCGTATAGGCGCCATTATTGAATGTGGTGATTTCACCGCCACTGCGTTCGGCGCTTTCAGCAGCAAAACGGGTGTCGTCGGTGGTTTCTACACGCAAACCATTGACGAAGCCGTCACGGAAATCATCCGTTACGTCCATTTCGTCTGAATAAATCTTGTTGCCATCACGTTCGACAATTTCAACATTGCCTTTAGCAACCATGCGCTTGGTCGCCTGATTATATACGACCTGACGGGCAACAAGACGGTTGCCGTCATATTCAATCTGTACATTGCCGGCAGCAGTAACGGTGTTTTGGTCGCGGTCAACAATCAGATTGTCAGCCTGCAATAACATTTTAGCGTCAGGATTGGTTTGATATTGACTGCCGAATTCACTTCCCGGCACCGCATCCTGACTAAAGGCTGCAGTGGACAAGGACATCATCACAGAGGTGGAAAAAATGCACGCAAGAGCTGTCCCGCGCGCGAGGCGCGTGAGGTACTCAGATACTACCGTGCGGGGGCTACTCAATCCCACTAACCATCCTCCTTATGGAGCAAAAAGGAGATTCCAAAAAATGTTGCAATCAATACCGGAACCCAAGCCGCTACAAATGGCGGCACGAATCCTGCCGTACCAAAGGCTTTGGCAAGTACTGTTACGACATAAAGCATGAAGCCTGCAATGATGCCACCCAGAATCATAGCGCCGGACTGACCTGAACGCACAAATTTTAATGATACTGTTGCAGCAATCAGCGTCATCGCCATCAAAAGAGCAGGCAAAGCCAGCAGAGACTGGAATTGCATTTCAAATGCTTTGGCGGAGAAGCCGAAAGAGCGGGCTACTTCGATCTTGCGAGGTAAATGAATGAATGGAACCGTTTCGGGTGAAGATAATTTTTCTTCGACGAATTCCGGCTTTAGCTGGGTTGGAATTCGCATGGATAAAAGTTCTTTAGGTTCCTGCCCCTCAACAATATGGGTCACATTGGTCAGGTTCCAATAACCGTCTTCTAACTGGGCGTCACGGGAATCATAACGTTCTTTGATGGTTTTATCTTCGTTGAATACGAAGAAGCTGACATCAGTCAGATGCGTGCCTTGAGAAAGAATGCCTTTAGCGCCGATAATGGTTTCGTGATCACCGGATTTCTGCCGCAGCCACGGATCGCGGATTGCAGAAATCGTATTCACATTGCCATTGCGCCATTGAGTGGTGATTTCTTCTGATTTGGCAAAGCCATAGGCTGCCAGCGGATTGACAATAAAAATAGTCAGCAAGCCAAACAAAAAAGCACCGAAACAAGCTGGCAGCAAAAACTGCCATGCTGAAACGCCTACAGAGCGCGCAATCACCAGCTCATAGCTGCGGTTCAGCGCGATCAACGTTGCCATGGCCGAAAACAGCGCCACAAACGGAATGATCTGCTGCATGATAAACGGAATACGCATGGCCGACAGGCCCAGTGCTGCCCATACAGTATAATCGGGCAGGGCGGCCAGTTTGCTGGCGTTTTCAGTAAAATCCAGCAGCAGTGAAAGTGCGAAAATACCGAGCAGAAAAAAGAAAGTGGTTTTCACATAGCGCATGAAAAAATAGCGTCCGAGTGTCCAGCCGATCATGAGCGGTCTCCTGACATTGTCTTTTTGCCGCTGAGGCGCTCATAAATGGCGCGGATACGCTTGGTGAAAGACTCGGTTCTGTCTTCTATCTTATCGCTCCATGATGAGGGCAGGCTCAGCGAGCGTCCGCTGAACAAAGCGTAAAGGCACAGCGCAATGACTCCAAACGGAATCAAATACATAATAACAATATAATTGGCATCTTTTTCTGCGCGGTCAGAAACAAAATACCCGCCCCAATAGACCAGCAGTGATAAAGAAATGGCCGAGAAAGAGGCTGAAACCCGTGCTTCGCGATGCGATCGCGCATCGCCAGCCAGTACAAGAGCAATCATGGCAAAGACAAGCGGATAGAGCCAGTTTGTCAGGCGTTTATGCAGTTCCGCGCGATATTGCAGCGGTCTGGTTTGAAAAACCGGGTCATTCTTGTCGGGATTGATCAGGTATGACAGATGGCGATCTTTGGCATAAAGCACCATATCACCGGTGGAATCAGTGAACTGGCTGAGATCAAAAGCATATTGATCAAATTTGATGATCGATACATTGCCGGTTTTAACATCACGGCGTTGTATTTCACCCTCATTCATCAGCAGAATATCATTACCGTTATTATTGGCGATAGCGCCGTTCAGTGCATAATAAATCAGATCAGTGTTCGGATCACGGGCATCAGCAATAAACATGCCGCCAATGCTGCCGTCAGGCTTACGCTCGGCAATCTGCACATAGAGATTGTCTGAAAGCTTACGGAAGCTGCCTTCCTGTACCACAACATTTAAAAGATCCGCGCTCGCATCAGCCAGCATTGAACGCATATTATAGCGCGCATAGGGGTCTACGAAATTGGCGACCAAAAAGGAGGTGATGGATAATGTTGCGGCAAGGATTAAAATGGGGCGGATAACAGCGGTGCGCGGGCTGCCGGAGGCATTGATAACCACCAGCTCGGAATCCTGATTCATGGTTGAAAGTGTCTGCGTAATCGCAATCACCAGTGCAAAAGGCATAACCAAGGGAATAACTGAAGGAATGAACAGTGAAAAAAACTGGATAGCAGTCGCCAGAGACTGCCCGCTGGATGTCAGGAAGTTGATGCGCTGCAAGACCTGAACCGTCCATGTAATGCCGATGGCTGCGAAAAACACAGCCAGAAACATTATTCCTACACGGCGCAGGATGTATCGCTCAATCAGTTTCATAGGCTGAAATATATCCTGAACCCTGGTTAAACCCTGCCTTTAACGGGCTGAATCATGCTGCTGAATTTATCATAAAATTTGCTTACACAAACTTATGATTGAAGATCTATAGCCGCTTAACTAAGCCAAGCAAACGTCTGTCATATTATTAGTGTTTATCATAAAGCAGTCTTGGCTAAAAATAGGGAAAGAAATTAGGTTAACAAAACACTTATTCGTCAGAACGGGTAATTTATATCTTGTGGTTTAGCCATGATCGCGCCACACAATGATTAAGTTATGCGACTCTTTTTATCTATTGGAGTGATTATGTCTAAAAATCCAGTCATCAAGTTCACTACTTTTTCAGAAAAGCTGAAAAATGTTGTGATCATTCCCGTGAGCAAAGACGGTTCTGTAGCCGAGCAGGCACAGCATGTTGGCGGTGAAGGTTTTGTTGCGGGTCTGATTGCGAAAGCCGCATTCAAGGGCAAACTTGGTGCTACCCTCGATACTTACCTTGGTAATGATGCCGGTGCAGAACGTTTGATTCTGGTTGGTATTGGCGATCCTGCCAAGTTGAAAAATGATGACTGGCTGAAAATTGGCGGCGCTGCCTTTGGCAAAATCGGCAAATCCGGTGAAGCCAATGCCATTCTGGCTGTGGACGGTCTTGAAGTTTCTGCGGATGCAGCGGCAGAATTTGCGCTGGGTGCACAGCTGCGTGCCTACCGCTTTGATAAATATAAGACCAAGAAAAGCGACGACAAAACTGATGCCAAAGACATCAAGCTGACATTGAATGTTGCGGATGTTGCTGCTGCTGAAAAAGCCTATGGCGCTATGGCCGAGCTTGGTGAAGGTGTGTTGCTGGCACGTGAGCTGGTGAATGAACCCGCCAATGTTTTGGGACCGGTAGAATTTGCGGCGGAAGCTGAGAAGCTCGAAAAGCTCGGCGTTAAAATTACTATTCTGACCGAAAAAGAAATGAAAAAGCTCGGTATGGGCTCATTGCTTGGTGTGGCTCAGGGTTCTGTTCGTCCGCCACGCCTTGTGGTGATGGAATGGAATGGCGGTAAAGCCAAAGACAAGCCGGTTGCCTTTGTGGGTAAGGGGGTTGTGTTTGATACCGGCGGTATTTCCATCAAACCTGCACTGGGTATGGAAGAAATGAAGGGCGATATGGGCGGCGCTGCTGCCGTTACCGGTCTGATGCGTGCACTGGCTGGCCGTAAGGCTAAGGTGAATGTCGTTGGCGTGATCGGCCTTGTGGAAAACATGCCTGATGGCAATGCGCAGCGTCCGGGCGATATTGTCACCTCAATGTCGGGTCAGACGATTGAAGTGATCAACACTGATGCTGAAGGTCGTCTGGTGCTGGCCGATGCGCTGTATTACACCGCAAAAACGCATAAGCCACGCTTTATGATCAATCTTGCAACATTGACCGGCGCAATTATTGTGGCACTGGGCACACATCATGCCGGCCTGTTCTCGAATGATGATGAGCTCGCCGGACAGCTGTTTGATGCCGGACAGAGCAGTGGTGAGAAGTTGTGGCGTCTGCCGCTGACCAAGGAATATGACAAGATTGTTGATTCCAAATTTGCGGATATGCGTAACTCCACAGGCCGTCATGCCGGATCGATCACGGCCGCACAGTTCCTGAAACGCTTTGTTGGCGATACGCCTTGGGCACATCTGGATATTGCCGGCACTGCGATGGATAGTGCAGCTAATGAGTATAATGAATCATGGGCTTCAGGTTTCGGTGTACGTCTGCTGGATCGTCTTGTGCGTGATCATTACGAAGGCTGATAAGCCTTACAAGGCTGGATAATATGAATGAGGCCGGTGTTCGCACCGGCCTTTTTTATTCGGTAATACCGCTCAAATGCTGCCTGATGGGTATCTACTCACCTTAAATTGAATAAGGCGGTCATATTTCAATTACAATGTTAAAGAATATATTGTTAAACTAATATGTAGTTTTTATGAAGGTTTTACCACCTGTCTCTAAATGACGTGTATCAGCAGCTGCTGAAGCTGTGCTGAGTGTGGTTAAGCAAACTTATTTGGATCTGTCTGTGTTTCAATCTTTTCATTCCCGTCGGTTTATTGTGCTGTCATTGATTTTGCTGGCCGCAAATGCGCTGTTCTTTTATGCCGTGACCGATCTCAATAATCTCGTCGCTGAAATGAGCGAGGATGGGTTAATCGAAAATGTGCAGCTTTTGTATCTGGCGCTGGCAGCAGTGGCATTTTTGATCGGCGGATTGCGCGCGGAAGGTCCGGCGCGGATGTTTGCTGTCGGTATGGCAGTGCTGATGGTGATATTCTTTTTCCGTGAACTGGAAGTTGAGCCGACAGGGCCTCTAAGCAGTTATTTTAAATCCCATGCATTTCGCTGGCATGAGGCAGCATTGGTTATTGCTTTTGCCGGTGTCTATATTTTCCGTCGGGCATATTATGTCCGTCCGGTTCTTCAATTTGTTTTCAGCCGTAAAGCATGGCCGTTTTATCTGGCCGCAGCCTTGATTGTTCTGGGTGAGGTTTTTGAAAAGATGCACGGCTTTGCCTATAATGAATTTGCAGAAGAGGTGCTGGAAAGTCTGAGCTACTTGCTGTTACTCTGCCTTGGTATGCGTAGTATTGTTGCCCCGCAAAGCCAATCGGCAAGTAGCCTGAGCTAAGCGCTAGATTTGTGGCTGATCGTCCTGCACTGGTTTTCACAAGTCTTGAATTTAATGTATGAAACGGCCTGTCTGATCGACAGGCCGTTTTGTTTCTGGTTTAAGGTTCTTAAAGTAATTTAATACAAGACATGCGAGGTAAGGAGCAGTTCGCTCCATTCATTGGCTGATGGCGGAAATCCTGTTTTATCATCTGACGGAATCGGTGCTGGATGAGGCACTGCCGGGGCTTGTTGATCGCTCTCTGGAACGCGGCTGGCGGGTGGCTATCCAAATGACCACGCAAGAGCGGCGTGATGAGCTCGATCGTTTGCTATGGACATGGAGCAATGCTTCCTTTCTTGCCCATGGCACCGATGCCCAGCCTTATGCGGAGCACCAGCCTGCCTTTTTAACGGTCACAGATGCCAATCCGAATAACGCAACGGTGCGCTTTGTGGTTGAGGGCGCACCGGTTACTGCGGCCGAAAACTATGAGCGTCTGGTGGTGATGTTTGACGGCCATGATGCCAGCCAGCTGGCAATTGCGCGTCAGCAATGGAAAACGTTGAAGGCAGAGGGGCATCAACTCACCTATTGGCAGCAAAATGCCGACCGCCGCTGGGAGAAAAAAGCATGATGCGCATGATCTGTATTGTGTTGTTTGTGATTGGGCTCGGCACAGGCGTGCTTTGGCCCTGGGCGCAACGCCATTTTGGCGGTGAAGAAATTGGCACTTGGGTTCTGTATCAGCGCGATGGTGGTTACCAGAGCGCGCGTGTTACCTTGAAGCCTGAAGATGCACCGCTGCGTATTTTTGTCGATGCCACACCGATGCAGGGCGCAACCAGCGGTCAACGTGCATCAGTACTGAATCTGGCTGTGAGCCGTGATGGTGTGCCGGTGCTGGCCGAGCGTCTGAGTTATAGTCCCAAAAGTGGTAATGAGCAGCGTGACCAACCGCAAAGTGGCGCGCCGATCCGTCAGGATGCTCCGGATATGGAAACAGTGCAGGCAGGAAACTATGAATTCAGTGTGCGCAGTGTGGAAGACGGCTTGTCGCTCACGCGGGCCGATCTGGTGCTGCGGCGCGGTGCGCCACCGGTCAATGAGACAATCACCAGTGCCGGTCTGGTGGCCATGATTGGCGGGCTATATGGCTTTATGCGCTTACGCCGCCGCCAAAAATCCTGATGTAAAAACAGCCCTCAATCCAAAAGATTTGCGGGCTGAATATTAAGCGCAATATTTATACAGCAGCGATGTAAAATTTTGGCATTGTCATAGCTATCAAGTTGATGAAATTTGATAGTGAAATGCTTTAGCCAGCCATCGCCTCTTCATATTCTGACGTCAGCGCCAGCCATTTTTCTTCAGCATCATCAAGCTTTGATTCCGCTGTTTTCAAATCAATGTTCAGCTGCACAGATTTCTGCGGATCCTGACTGTACAGGGCAGGATCTTCCAGTTTGGCCTTGATAGCTTGAATCTCTTTCTGCAGTTTTTGAACTAACTGATCGGAATCATTAATTTTTTTCTGCAAAGGCTTAAGCTGTTCGCGTTTTTGTGCGGCAAGCTTACGCTGGTCAGCCTTCGAAATTTTCGGGCCGGCATTAGCCGGTGCGGCCGCTGTAGCTGTATCAAATGTGCTGTTTGGCGAGCTTTTATCGCTCAGTACCATTGAGCGGTAATCATCAAGATCACCATCATAAGGCTGCACAGTGCCATTGCGAACCAGCCATAACCGTTCCATCGTTGCCTCGATCAAATGACGGTCATGGGCGATGAGGATAACGGCACCTTTAAACTCGTTCAGCGCATGCACCAGTTCCTCGCGGCTGTCGATATCCAGATGGTTGGTCGGCTCATCAAGGATCAGCAGATTTGGGCCATGGAAGGTCGCAAGTCCCATCAGCAAACGTGCTTTTTCACCACCGGAGAGCTCCTTGGCGGAGGTCATCATCTTTTCGGTCGCCAGCCCCATCTGGGCAACGCGTGCGCGCACTTTGGCTTCAGTGGCGTCAGGCATCAGCTTGCGCACATGCTCAATCGCATTGTCTTCCGGTATCAAATCATCGAGCTGATGCTGGGCAAAGAATGCGACCTTCAGGGCAGGCGATAATGTCAGCGAGCCGGTTTCCGGTTCCAGACGGCCTGAAATCAGCTTGGCAAGCGTGGATTTACCATTGCCGTTCGAGCCGAGCAGTGCAATGCGGTCATCATTATCAATACGCAAGGACAGATTGCGCAAAATAGCTTTGCCCGGCTCATAGCCGACATCCGCATTTTCCAGCGCGATAATCGGTGAGGCAGCTTTTTTATCCGCTTCAGGAAAACGAAACGGCTGCACATGCTCATCATAATGGGCAGAAATCGGCTTCAGCTTTTGCAATGCTTTCAGGCGTGATTGTGCCTGCCGGGCTTTCGACGCTGTGGCACGGAACCGCTCAACGAAGGATTCCATATGCTTGCGATGTGCGTCCTGCTTGACACGCTGTTTCTGCTGCAATTCCAGCATTTCAGCACGCAACCGTTCGAACTGGTCGTAATTACCGCGCCAGAAGCTGAGTTTCTTGTTTTCAAGATGCATGATCGAGGTGGTTGCCGAATTGAGCAGGTCGCGATCATGGCTAATGATGATAACAGTGTATGGATAGCGCTTGATATAATCGATCAGCCACAACACACCTTCAAGATCGAGATAGTTGGTCGGCTCATCGAGCATTAACAAATCCGGCTGGGCAAACAGCACAGAGGCCAGCGCCACACGCATACGCCAACCGCCGGAGAATGACGAGGCAGGGCGCAATTGCGCTTCATTATCAAAGCCGAGACCAGACAGGATGGCACTGGCACGCGATTCCGCTGAATGCGCTTCAATATCTGCCAACCTGATATAAATTTCGGAGATACGCTCGGGATCGGTTGCGGTTTCTGCTTCTTCCAATAGAGCAAGGCGCTCTTTATCGGCTTTCAGCACGATCTCGATCAGAGATTCCTCAGTACCCGGCGCTTCCTGCGCAACCTGTCCGATGCGCGTATTGCGCGGCATCGAAATATCGCCGGTATCTGACGCCAGTTCACCGGTAATAACCTTGAACAGCGTTGATTTGCCGGTACCGTTACGGCCGACAAAACCGGTCTTGGAGCCCGATGGCAGCGTTACGCTGGCATGGTCTATGAGGACGCGTCCGACCATGCGGACGGTGATATCATTAAGGATCAACATGAACGGGTTTTTGCACGGGATAGCAAGATTGTGCAAGAGGCAAACAGTGCCGGACAGATGAAGTTTTGATACAGTTGCACTATAAGATCAGATTTGGCTGATACTCGTTGGTGCTTTTATCGATCTCAGGAGAACCGGCGACCGGCTTCCGATTTCTGAAAACTCATCATGTCGAGCACCGGTGCTTCACGCTTGAGCATGGTGAGCGCTGCATAAACCTGCCCGCGGTTAAATGTCTGATGGTTAAACAGATGCGCAAGGGCAGGGGCAAGCCGCTGGCTGATCGTGCGCATATCGCTCATATTATGAAAAACAAAACGACCGGCCACATCGCTTGGTGAGAGTCCTTCGATCCATTCAAAAATACGGGCGTCTTCCTGAATACGGGCAATGCGCAGATCAGAAAGCGCAAGATACAGAATGGCATCCGGCGATTTAGGGTGATCACCTTCACCAGTAAAACGCTTCATCCACAACCGGTCATTGCCAAGCACATGATTAAGTGTGGCATGGACAGACTTGTAGAACAGTCCCGCATCCTGCCGGTATTCACTTTCGCTCAATGTCGCCACAGCATCGAAAAGCTGTTTGTTGGCCCAGCCATTATAGGCAGCAAGCATCTGAAAATGTTGCTTCATCATTGAGCTCTCGTCAAAAACCGTGGATAGATCATAGGGTAATTCATATTCTGATTATGGCCTTGAATGGTCAGAATCGCTGATTGGCTGCGTGTTGCGTTAACTATAACCTGTCTGGGTTATGAAAGCAGGTTAAAAAGCTTTATTATCAGGCGGTTGTCATTTTTCTGCACAATTGGCCAGGTATAAAACGCTGCGAATGACGGCGTGCCTCGTGGCAAACATATCGCCTGTCGTAAACAGCCTCTTGGCAAAAAGCTGTTCTAACGCTATAGAACGGCACCTTTCCTCAAAATAGTTACAGGATTACCGATGGCCATCGAACGTACTTTTTCCATGATCAAGCCTGATGCAACCAAGCGCAACCTGACCGGTGCAATCACCGCCAAGCTCGAAGAAGCTGGTCTGCGTATCGTTGCTTCCAAGCGCGTTTGGATGAGCAAGCGCGAAGCTGAAGGCTTCTACGCAGTGCATTCAGAACGTCCTTTCTTCGGTGAACTGGTTGAAACCATGATTTCCGGCCCAACCATTGTTCAGGTTCTGGAAGGCGAAAACGCCATTCTGAAAAACCGCGAAATCATGGGCGCAACCAACCCAGCCAATGCAGACGAAGGCACAATCCGTAAGTCTTTCGCATTGTCGATCGGTGAAAACTCGGTTCACGGTTCAGATGCTCCTGAAACTGCTGCTGAAGAAATCGCTTATTGGTTCTCCGGCACCGAAATCGTTGGCTAAGTTTAAATTTTTGCTCAACGAATTGAGACAAGAAAATTAAGACAAGAAAAAAGGCGCTGCAATGATGCAGCGCCTTTTTTATATGGAATCTTGAGCGGAAAATCAGGTGTTATTGGCAAGCCTTGCCAGTTCCAAGCCTTTTTCACCCAGCAAATAAAGTTTGCCATCAGTGATGGTAAATGCCCGCGATTGTTTGAGGACATCAAGAAACTTGGTTTCCTGATCCATCAGCGCAGGCGGGCACTGCATGAAGGTGGAGCCGATTGTACCAAAATTAATGGTATCACCGGTAATGGTCGCTTTTCCGAAATAGCGGTTGCAGCCACCGGAGCCTGAAACATCACCATTCGGCGCAATGCTCAATGTGGTCTGCGCGGTATCAATAACACCGGCACCACGAATATCTTCTGTGAGCCATTCATGATTTTCCAATGTCAGCGGTGCCTGAACTGCCGTGTTTTTACGCACATTCACAACCCGAATTTCATATGGTGCATCAAATTTTTCCGGATTGAACTCATGGCGCGTATCATTGATAAACCACAGCGTATCACCGGCATTAATACGTGCCTGCAATGCATAAGTATGGTTGGCAATCAGTTTGGACGGATCAAATTTAAGCTCAAACGGAATAGGCGCTGATTGCAAATGGCTGATCTGCTGTTCAGCGATCACTTGTGCAGGCGCATCTGCCAGCGAAACATCCAGCAGCTGAATATTCAGGCTGGCTTCCGGCGGAAGAGCGATACGCTCCCGATACATGACGCTGCCGCGTATGCTTTTTTCAGACGCAATGCTCTGCGTCGGCATGGCTGAGGAAAGGAGCATTGCGCTACTGCCGAGAACGGCCAGACCTAATAAAGATGCTGCAATAATCCGAGCTTTACCAATCAACATATTTTGTCCTGTTTTTGCAATATCAGAGAACAAGCCTATTACTGGTTATATATTACCGGTGAATGACTAATAAATTGTCATTTACCTTAAAATTTAACCTTAGCCTGTTTTTGCATTGCGAAAGCCGCCTTAAGGCAGCCGGAATGTGATCTTCACACCTGTTATCATGTAAACTATGTACGGCTCCCTATACTGAGTGAAGCTGAAATTGTGCATATTTACAAGAAGGAGAAGGAATGAATCACAGCTAAAAACTACGCAGGTTTTATGGTTTACTTATGGCAAAAACCGAGAATGGGGAGAAAACAATTGGTTGCGGCTAGCTATAGGGCAGGGGGCTTTAATGTTTCTTCCAGCGCTTTTTTAAATCTGTGTCGCTCGATTTTGCCTCTACCCAACCCTTGCGTGGATCAGCGGCTGCCGCAAGTTTTTGCACTGGCGGAGTTGAAATTAAATGTTCTTTTTTCCAGAACGGCGCATCATTTTTCAGATAATCCATCAGGAACTCTGCGGCTTCAAAAGCCGCTTGCCGATGCTTGCTGGCCGTGGCCACAAAAACAATTTGCTCACCGGCATTAATCAGACCATAGCGATGCACAATTGTGAGAGCCTGCAGCGGCCATCGTTCTATTGCTTGAACCGCAATCTTGGTTAGCTGCGCTTCTGCCATGCCGGGATAATGCTCAAGCTCGAGCGCTTGCAGGGTTTTATTCTCGTCGCGGCAATAGCCGGTAAAGCTGACGACCGCGCCGATATCGGTGCGGTCTGCTGTCATTTGGCTGGTCAGTACAGATGCATCAAAATCGACATCTGAAACCAGAATAAACGGCTGCCATCGTGTCAACAGAATCGTTCAGCCTCCGGTCATTGGCGGGAACAAGGCGATTTCGGCTGCACCCGCAATCAGCGCGTCATGATCAACATGTTCCTGATTGATCGCTACGCGGATCACATCAGGAAAGCGCAGCGCTTGCGCATAATTCTCACCAAGACCAGATAAATACTGCAGCAGGCCGGCAACTGTTGTAATCTCGGCCGGCAAAGCGAGCAGCTCTTCGGATCGTCCGATCTGCTCTCTGACCCATGCGAAATAAACGAGTTTAACCGGCATTTGCTTTAATCAATCATATGTTTGATACCGGCACGGAAATAATCCCAGCCCGTATATAATGTGAGAATGGCTGCAATCCACAACAAGACCAGTCCGATTTCTGTTGTGTATGGCAGAACTTTATCACCGGCAGGGCCTGCGAGCAAAAATGCCAGTGCAATCATCTGTATTGTGGTTTTCCATTTGGCAAGATTGGATACCGGCACGCTGACCTTGAGGTCTGCCAGATATTCACGCAAGCCTGAAACCAAAATCTCACGGCACAGGATAATAATAGCCGCCCACAGCGTCCATCCGGCAATTGTACCATCCGCAGCCAGCAACAGCAAAATCGCCGAAACCAACAGCTTGTCCGCGATCGGGTCGAGCATGCGACCAATATTGGAGGTCTGTTTCCAGATGCGTGCCAGATAGCCGTCAAAAAAGTCGGTGATACTGGCAACCGCAAAAATGGCCAATGCCGTCCAGCGGGCTGAATCACTGCTTTTCAGATGTCCTTCGAGAAAGAAGCACAAAACCACAAGGGGCACAGCAACGATACGTGCATATGTAAGGATGTTGGGCAGTGATAATGTGTGTTTACTCATAGTCCCCTAAAACCCATTTGAAATCCGGATAGCGGATATTCGCGAGCATCAGCTCATAGTTGGAGAGAAGCGAGCCTTGCGGCACGCGATAAGAAATAGGCAAACAAAGCTATACAACAAATCATTGTCAGCCTGCTACCATCAATCCTGCTATAGCTTAAAAAGCAACATGATCATGGGTTTTTTGCGTCTTATTATGTGCATATCACGGAAGATCAAATATTATTGATCGCGAAAATGATCATATATGGTTTTTGCAAGTGCTTCTGAAATGCCTTCAACTTTTATAAGATCGGCCAGACCTGCGCGTGATACTTCTTTAGCCGTACCGAATTCATGCAGTAAAGCCTTCTTGCGGGACGGGCCGATACCGGCAATTTCATCGAGCGGGCTTTTGATCATTTCTTTTTTACGTTTGGCACGATGGGTGCCGATAGCAAAACGGTGAGCTTCATCGCGCATGCGTTGAATAAAATACAAAACCGGATCACGCGGCGGCAAAGTGAATGCCGGTTTGCCGCTGACAAAAAACCGCTCGCGCCCTGCATCACGGTCAACACCTTTAGCAATACCGATTGAAATTACATGATCATTCAAGCCAAGCTCGGTGAGCATGGCACGAACTACACCCACTTGACCTTGTCCACCATCGATCAGGATAACATCCGGCCATGCCGGAAAACTATCATCCGCACTCTCTTCTGCGGTTGCATCACTTGCAGGCAGGGCGGTGCTTTGAGCCTCCGGTGCCGCATGGTCTTTGAGCAGGCGGGCAAACCGCCGCTCAATCACTTCGCGCATCATGCCAAAGTCATCGCCGGGGGTAATCTCGGTCGAGCGGATATTGAATTTACGATACTGGTTTTTCACAAAGCCTTCAGGCCCTGCCACAATCATGCCGCCCACGGCATTGGTACCCATTATGTGTGAGTTATCATAAACCTCAATTCGGCGTGGAACACGCGGCAGTTCAAAGGTTTCCGCCATAGCTTTCAGCAGCCGCGCCTGTGACGAGGTTTCTGCCAGACGACGGCCGAGTGTCTCGCGCGCATTGGTCATGGCGTGATCGACAAGGTCTTTTTTCTCACCGCGCTGCGGTATATTGATCAGCACGCGATGGCCGGCACTGGCAGACAGCGCTTCACTCAGCAGCTCCAGATCGTCTACAAGTTCAGACAGCAGAATTAGTTTAGGGCAGGGCTTGTTGTCATAGAACTGGGTGATGAAAGCGCCCAGCACTTCCGCTGCAGATAGCGAGGGATCGGCCTTTGGAAAATAGGCGTGATTGCCCCAGTTTTGACCGGTACGGAAGAAAAACACCTGAATACACGCCAATCCGCCTTCCTGATGGATAGCAAAAACATCTGCCTCATCAACCGTATGCGGATTAATGCCCTGATGGGATTGAATATGGGATAATGCAGATAAGCGATCACGATAAGTGGCAGCGCGCTCGAATTCCAGTTCCTCTGCGGCGGCGCTCATCGCTTCGCGCATATGGTCTTGCACCGCTTTGCTTTTGCCTGACAGAAAGGCTGTGGCTTCACCAACCAGCTTGCCATAATTCTCGTCACTGATCTCATGGGTGCAGGGGCCGGAACAGCGTTTGATCTGGTGCAACAGACAGGGGCGGCTGCGGCTTTCAAACATTGAATCTGCGCAGCTGCGCAGTAAAAATGCCCGTTCCAGCGTGTTGATTGTGCGTGTGACCGCACCCGCATTGGCGAAGGGGCCGTAATACTCACCCTTTTTAGAGCGCGCGCCACGATGTTTGAAGATGCCGGGCGCACGGGTGTCGCCGGAAATCAGAATATACGGAAAAGATTTATCATCACGTAGTAAAACATTAAAACGCGGGCGTAAGCGTTTGATCAGATTCGCTTCCAGCAGCAGCGCTTCGGTCTCCGTGCGCGTGACCACAAATTCCATTGTCGTCGTTTCGCGGATCATACGCGCAATACGATTGCTGTGCCCTTGGCCGCGCGCATAGTTGCTAACGCGTTTTTTCAGATTTCTGGCCTTGCCCACATAGAGCACATCGCCGGCATGGTTGAACATCCGGTAGACGCCGGGGTTGTTGGGCAGCTTTTTTACAAAGGCATTGATAACTTCGGTGCCGCTCAACCCATCTGCGGAGGCGTCAAATTCAGAGAGCGCTGAATCCCAGCGGATATTATTGACTAGAGCTGCCACAGAGCTGACCTCTGCAGAATAATCTGCTTCATCACTTTGATGATCATCAGGCAAAGTGTCTGCTTCATCGCCAGCTGTTTCAAGGGGGGCAATCGTGGCAGTATCATCAATATTATCGGGCAACGGCATATCATGATTGCCATTGCCACGGCTGTTTTGCGTCATTCCGAAATACCTGCAATATCCGGCGTTTCCCATGCCAGATGTTGTCCGCCATCAAGTGCAATCATTTGCCCTGTTACGGATCGTGTATTCCACAGATAGTCAATTGTCGTGGCAAATTCATCCAGCGCCGGCGCTCTTTTTAACAATAAGCCATCCACCTGCTGCTGAAAATCATCCGGATTCTGCCTTTCGCTGGGCAGCGTCGGGCCCGGAGCAATGGCATTAACGCGAATATACGGGGCAAGCGCTTGTGCCAGTGTGCGTGTGGCTGTCCATAATGTGGCTTTGGAAAGCGTATAGGACAGAAACAGCGGATTGAGCTTCAACACACGCTGATCGGTAATATTGACGATCAAGCCGTGGCGTCCCTCCGGCAGAGCTTCTGCCATAGCTTGCGCCAGAAATACCGGTGCTTTGACATGTACTGCAAAATGCCTGTCCCAGAGTTCGTGGGAAAGTGTGCCAATACGATCATCCTCAAAAAGTGAGGCATTGTTTATTAAAAGTTCGATCGCTCCGAAATGTTGCTGCGCACGCTCCATAAGTGAAGAAATTGCTGTGCTGTCGCAGAGGTCTGCAACCACAACCGCTGCCTTGCCCCCATGGTTGCGAATGCGTTGTGCCAGTGCTTCAGCTTCATCAGCAGAGCGGTTGCAATGAATGATAACCGGATAGCCGCGTGCTGCGAGATCCTGAGCAATATGACCACCAATACGTTTTGACCCGCCGGTAATGAGTGTCACAGGGAGGGCAGGCGATTTTATAGGTGTGGCAGGCATATTTGAATTGATCCTTATTATATCATTTCGAATCTGGCAGTGCCTTCGCCTAAGGGACGAGGCTAAGCCAAATTGTAGATCACACTATTATACTAACATAGAACCATATTTGATGTGCCTGTTTCGTAAATGGAGTGAGATATTTATTTAAGATTGTTTCTCCTGTGAGAATGAGCAGGAAAGAGGCGTTAGCAAATATTTATCTTGATAAATAAATTAATGATTATTTGAGCTAACTATTTAATATATAAGAGAATGTTGCCAACTTGCACCATCTTTTTTCTGTCATATTCATAACGATTTCTGGTCACAATTATAGATTTTACAAGCTATATTCTTAGAGAAAACGATAGGATTTTCCGATGGTTGCAACCATGGGAAACATTGAGAAAACGATCTTTTTTAAAGAATTCTTTAAATTCATTAGGAGTGTAAATGTTAAATTTTAAGCGTTTAATATTGATTTCAGCGGCTGTTTTACCGCTTTCATTGCCGGCATATGCAGCGGATATCATTGTTGCACCGCCGGCAGAGCCTGTGCCCGCTGCTCAGCCTGTACCGCAAAATACCTGGAGCGGTGGTTATATCGGTGGCTATGTGGGGGGCTCAAAAAATGACTTCAGGTTCAATACACCTGATGAAATTTTGAAGGACAATAATTTTAAATATGGTGCTTTCGCGGGCTGGAATTTCGAGAACGATGATATTGTATATGGTGTTGAAGGCGATGCCGGTTACAATAATACTAAGAAAGCATCAGGGGTGATTGGCGTTCAGGGTGGGTTTGACGGCTCGCTACGTGCGCGTTTGGGCTATGATATGGGCATGTTTATGCCATATGTCACGGGTGGTGTTGCAGGTGCCCAAGTGCGCTACAACGCTGGCGGTGATGTTGATAAAAAATTCCGTGTTGGTTGGACTGCCGGAGCAGGTGTTGAAGCTCTTCTGACACAAAATGTTTCTGCTCGGTTTGAATACCATTATTCTGATTTTGGTAAAAAAGATTTGCTTATTGGCCAGCTTGCAGCCCCGCAAACAAAATATAATAGTCAGGATGTCCGGCTTGGCTTAGCTTATAAATTTTAAACATGGGCTGTGAGTCTGTAAGCATACTCTTTTAAAGCTTCTCACAATTCTGTGAACCATTATCTCAGTTAAGAGGGCAACAGATAGCCATATTATAAAAAGCCGGAATTACTTCCGGCTTTTTGTTTTATAATCAATAGCATGTCAGAATTTCGGCCCACCTTTTGTAGTGGCAATGATTGCGGCAATAATCCGCCGTCATGTTTCCGACATAATAAGGACTGGTTTTTTCCACTTTCCGGCATTTGTGCTGCCGCATTTTTCGATCATATTTTGCTCGTTAGGCGATGCTTTTCTCTTAAACCAAAAGAGGAAAGCAATGAAGCATGATAAGGCAATATTGGCTCATCCCGGCTGATAGTGCCAATCTTATAAAGCTTCGCTGTTCAACGAATTTAAAACTATAAGGACAATGCGTATGCGCACTATCAAATCTCTGGCACTTGCTTCTGTTGCGTTGCTGCCGTTTTCTGTCACAGCTTTTGCCGCAGATGCGATTCAACCGCAACCATATGAGCCTGCACCGATTGTTGCCGCTGCACCGCAGAACAGCTGGGCGGGTGGTTACACCGGTCTATATCTGGGTTATGGCATCAACAAATTCAAAACCGACAATGCTGTTGGTGATTTGAAAGATAACAATGCCAAAGCTGGTGCCTATGCAGGCTGGAACTTCCAGAACGATAATATCGTTTATGGTCTTGAAGGTGATGCCGGCTACAATTGGGCGAAAAAAGAAGACCTCGGTCTGACTGCTGAAAGCGGTTTCGACGGCTCGATCCGTGCTCGTCTTGGTGCCGATATGGGACCTGTGATGCCATATGTAACGGCAGGTATTGCCGGTGCGCAGGTTAAGTTTTCAGACGCAACATCATCCGATGACAAGTTCCGTGTTGGTTGGACAGCCGGTGCTGGTGCTGAAACATTCCTGACTGAAAATGTAACAGCCCGTCTGGAATATCGTTACACTGATTTCGGTAAAAAAGACTTTCAGCTGGATAGCGGTCCGGTAACTGATGCTGGCTTGCAGACACACGATATCCGTCTGGGTGTTGGCTACAAGTTCTGATCTATCAGATCACAAAGAAAAAGCCGGGAGGAAACTCCCGGCTTTTTTGTATAAATTCAAGCTTTAGGTAGCAGAGCTGTAAGCTCAGGATGGAGTTCCGAGAAGCGTTTAAACCAGCGCTTCAATTTCGGACGGCCACGCTCCCAGCCATTACCAAAGCGCAGGCTCAGATAACCGAGTGCTGCTGCAATAGCGATATGTCCGCCATGGATTTTGGCGCTTATGCGCGGTGCGGTTTCATTCAGCAGGTCGAGAGTGCGCTCCGCTTTTTTCCAGTATAAATCCAGCACCGGTTGGTGAACAATCTCTGCAGGACGCTGACGGCGCTCATAAACATGCGCAACCAGAACATCACATAGTCCATCGGCAATCGCCTCATATTTTTCCGCATCAAGGCGTTTTTCTGCATTGCGCGGAAATAGTTTATTGCCGGAAAGACGATTGAGATATTGGGTGATAACACGGCTGTCGAAAACAGGCTTGCCGTCTGCTGTAACCAGTGTTGGAATTTTACCCAAAGGGTTTGCGGCAATCAGTTCCGCTGGCTCTTCGCTGGTAACCACAATTTGCTCTGTAAGCTCAATACCGGCGTAATGTGCTGCCAGACGCACTTTGGCGCTGTAGGGTGAAGTAGGGGAAGAATAGAGCTTATGCATGGAGAAAGCCTCGTTAAACGATAATCAGCGATTTGGTAGCATTGTTACAGAACGGCTGCGGCAGGCATTGCGATTAACTTGTCCGCATGGTCGGAATTTCATCGTACTATCCATGCAAATACGCACTTCCTGCACGCGTCTGCGGTTGCAAGTCACCGCGATTGCATCAGCAGGCAGACCCGGATTTGCCGTGATAAAAGCCTTTTCAAGCAATTGCGGGTCCACCATGCGGGAGCTTGCAACTGTGCGATAGGCAGGCGGAATGGTCACTCTGTTATAAGCCATGCGCAACGTGTCAAAATATTCGCGTTGGCTCAGGCCGGCGCAAGTACCGTGCTTGCGCCATTCGTGCCGCATGAGCCCACCGGAGGGCATAATATCAGACATTGCAGATACAATATCACGTGGTACCACATCCTGAGCTTGCCGGTGATCGCAACTTTGCGGATAATCGCGCTCATATTGCGGCCATAGCCCATGGGCAACAAAACCGAAATTGCGCCCGCTCGCACATTGCTGACGGGCATTTGGCCGGTTGCCATTATCGGCGCAAAAGCTTGGTGACCAGCTGAGCGACAACACATAAAAATCAAAGCCGCTGCCTTTAGGATTGGCAGGTATTTTCATAACAGGCGGAGTTGCTGAAGGGCGGTGCTGAACCTTGCTCTCAGGCCGCAAGGCCGGCCTGTTTTGCAGGGCATCCCGTTTCGGCTCAGGGATATTTTTAGGTGCTAACCTGCCTAAATCGCCGCCGATATCTTTAGCCATGCCCTGCAACAGCTTGTCACTCAGAGGTTCTGCGTTGGCCGACACAGAATAGGCCGTCAACGCATAAAACGCTAAAGCAAAAGCGAGGGCTGCAGCTGATCCAGAAAAACAGCCCGGCTTCATCAACAGAAACGGGCTGTTATTTTTAAAAACCATGTTGAGCACTTATAAATTAACGGAGAACGCGGCAGCGGCCATCATAAACGAACCATTTGTCAAAACCGTCAACGCAGGATTCAACATTGCGTCCCATGGAGGCCAGACCCTGTCTCTCTTCAATCATGTACCACATATCGCGGTTTTCACCATTCGAGAGCACAGCCGTAGCACTGCAATAATGGCGCTCAATACCTGATGGATAGGTCTTCGGGTCAAAGCGCGTGGTATTCACATTGCTGACGGCTTGAATACTGACAGCAGGCATTTGCGGTACGCCGCGCACCAGCCGCGAAAACTGGGCAACGGCACTGTTGATCACACCCTGTTCATGGCAAACCGTATTGCTGGCAACTGCTGGCGCAACAGCGATATAATCTGCGGCCTGTGCTGGCGCAGACAGATTGGCTGACACTGACAGACCTGCAAACAGTGTAAGAGCAAGAGCGGAGCGAAATGACATAATACTGTCCTTGTTTAAATAACTCTTAATTGCAGTTTTTGCTGTATTCTGCGCGCGGGTCAAGGTGCATCTACACACAAGAGGGTGATTAGAGCATTTTCCACTTCGGTTGAATCACCTTAACGCCCGTGACAATGCTCCAAAACAAAGAAATTACTGCTGCTCACCGTTAACCCATTCAATGCGGTGATTGCCCTGATTGTTCTCGCCAAACAGCTCTGCAAGCCAGGGCGAAATCTTGGTCATTTCTTCCTGCAGCAGATAAGGCGGGTTGACCACAATCATACCGGTGCCGTCAAAACGCTCTTCTGCTGAGGGTGCGCGCACTGACAATTCCAGACGCAAAATCTTTGGTACGCCGGTTTCTTTCAGATTGCTGATGAAACGATTGACCTCACGGCGGTCTTTAACCGGATACCACAACATATAAGTACCGGTGGCAAAACGGCGATGCGCTTTTAAAAGTCCGTCACCCAGACGGTCAAACTCACCGGCAATTTCAAACGGCGGATCAACCAGCACCAAGCCGCGTTTTTCTTTCGGCGGCAGATGTGCCCCAAGTGCCAGCCAGCCATTCAATTCGGTAATGCGGGTCTGATAATCGCCCTCAAACAAGGCGGCAAGAGTTTTGGCGTCCTGCGGGTGTAATTCAAGTGCCGACAAGCGATCTTGCGGGCGCATCAAACGGCGGGTGATGAGCGGTGATCCCGGATAATAACGCAGATGCCCGCTTTTCTTGGCACTCGCATTCTCATTTTCAATAATATCTAGATAAGGCGCTATCAACTCCAGCACATTGGCCGGAATGCTGCCGTTGGTTTTGGCTTCCAGTACCTGCTCAATACCGCCGCGCCATTCCAGCGTTTTGCCAGCCTCAACGCCACCAAGATCATAGCGCCCAATACCGGCATGGGTGTCGATCACGCGCAAGGCAGAGTCTTTGCGCTGCATATAAAGCAGCACACGGGACAGAACGATATGTTTAAACACATCGGCAAAATTTCCGGCGTGATAGGCGTGGCGATAATTCATAATGGACTATTTCCGGTTGCGGCGCTGTATATGTCGCGCATCATTCTGGCAGGCTGGGTTACAGCCATATATCTGTTCGCAGATGATTATGCCATAACCGGCACACCGGATGAGCGGTTAATCTGATTCTGCTCTATAGACCGGTTATGTAACATTCCGGTGACGCTATGTCTGGTTTTGTCGTTCTTGTCGTTCTGTTTGGCGCATTGCTGCATGCAAGCTGGAATGTCATCGTTAAATCGGGTTCGGATAAATATCTCAATGCTGTCATGGTGTGCGGGGCAGCAGGCGTCATAGCCTTGCTGATCATTCCGTTTGTGCCGCTGCCCTCATCTGCAAGCTGGCCCTATCTGGTGGTATCAACCACATTTCAGGTGTTTTATCTGTTTTTGGTTGCAGCGGCCTATAGCAATGGCGATATGAGTCTGGCCTATCCGTTGATGCGCGGTACTCCACCGCTGCTGGTAGCGCTGGCCGCTGGCCCGCTGATTGGTGAAGTGCTGGGTGGCATGCAATGGCTGGCAATCTGCCTGATCTGCGGCGGTGTTCTGACAATGGCGCTGGATCGCTTATCTGGTAAGCTCGGCCAAAATACCTCCCGCACTATTTTCATTGCGCTGGTTAATGCCTTGTTCATTGCCGGTTACACACTGGTGGACGGGCTTGGCGTGCGGGTTTCCGGTAATGCGGTTTCCTATACGCTCTGGGCCTTTTTATTCAATGCAATACCGGTCGTGCTATGGGGCATCTGGCGCTATCGCGGCAAGCTTCTCAGGCAGGTCAGATCTCATGGCCATCTGGCACTGGTTGGCGGGGCAGGCACGCTCGGCTCTTACGGGCTGGCACTGTGGGCTATGACAATGGCACCGGTGGCTATGGTGGCAGCCTTGCGTGAAACCTCGATACTGTTTGGCATGGTATTGTCACTGTTGTTTCTGCGTGAATATATCAGCCGCAAACGCCTTGCCGGTGCGCTG
The DNA here is from genome assembly GCF_048914685.1 of Pseudochrobactrum mosebachae. GTDB lineage: Bacteria > Pseudomonadota > Alphaproteobacteria > Rhizobiales > Rhizobiaceae > Pseudochrobactrum. The sequence continues at coordinate 575,668 of NZ_CP128408.1, read as the reverse complement.
TTGATTGTTGGCGGTACCGTGCTGATGCGTCTGGTCTAAAAAATTAGGCATGCTTAAAGCAATTTGATGATCTGAACCGTAAATTGCCTTATGCTTATTAAATAGAATTTTCAGGATTTGCTTTATGACACTGCGCGCTGCTCCACAAATCGGCCATTCGGCCTGTCCGCATGATTGTCCGTCCACTTGCGCGCTGGATGTGGAGATTCTTGACAGCCATACGATCGGGCGTATTCGCGGCGCCAAAGACAATAGCTATACCGCCGGTGTGATCTGCGCCAAGGTTGCCCGTTATGCAGAGCGTATTCACCATCCAGAACGGTTGCTGAAGCCGCTGATCCGCAAAGGTGTCAAGGGATCCGCGCAGTGGCAGGAAATCTCATGGGCTGATGCGCTTGATCTGACAGCTGAAAAATTTTTGAAAGCTGAAGAGCGCTATGGTGCAGAGAGCATCTGGCCGAATTATTATGCCGGCACTATGGGGTTGGTGCAGCGCGATTCTATTCACCGGCTGCGCCATGCTAAAAAATATTCCAATATTTTTACCAGTTTTTGCACCAATCTGGCATGGACCGGCTATGTGGCCGGTACCGGTGCGTTGCGCGGGCCTGATCCGCGCGAGATTGCCAAAGCTGATTGTGTGGTGATCTGGGGTACCAATGCCGCCGCTACGCAGGTGAATGTGATGACCCATGCGGCACGCGCGCGTAAAGACCGCGGTGCTAAAATTGTGGCTATTGATGTTTATGAAACAGCAACAGTGCGGCAGGCTGATATCGGTATTGTGCTCAAACCCGGCAGTGATGGCGCGTTTGCCTGCGCTGTGATGCATGTATTGTTTCGTGACGGGCTGGCCGATTGGGATTATCTCAACCGCTATACGGATGAGCCAAAGGCGCTGGAGCGCCATTTGCAAAGCCGCACGCCGCAATGGGCAGAGGCAATTACCGGTGTGGCTGTGAGCGATATTGAAGCATTTGCGCATTTGGTTGGTACAACCAAACGCACTTTCTTTCGTCTCGGCTACGGGTTTTCACGTCAGCGCAATGGTGCGGTTAATATGCATGCGGCAGCGGCGGTGGCCTGTGTCACCGGTGCATGGCAGTATGAAGGCGGCGGTGCATTCCATTCCAATTCGGGCATTTTCGGCATGGATAAATCCGAAATCGAGGGTACGCAATTTGCTGATCCTTCGGTGCGCTCGCTTGATCAATCGAAGATCGGCAGGGTTTTGACCGGTGACCGCGAGGCACTTTATGGCGGGCCGCCGGTTATGGCGATGCTGGTGCAAAATACCAACCCTGCCAATGTGGCGCCGGAGCAGCGTCTGGTGCGTCAGGGCTTTATGCGTGAAGACCTGTTTACCGTGGTGCATGAGCACTTCATGACCGACACCGCTCAAATGGCCGATCTGGTACTGCCGGCCACGATGTTTCTGGAGCATGACGATATTTATCGCGGCGGCGGTCAGCAGCATGTGTTGCTCGGTGCCAAATTGATCGAGCCTGCGGGTGAGGCACGCGAGAATATTTATGTGATCAATGAACTGGCCAATCGCTTAGGCGTTGGCGGGCTTACTGGCTTTAATATCTCGGCGCGGCAATTGGTTGAAAACCTGCTGGCAAACAGCAATATGCCGGATTTTGAAACGATGCGCGAGCAGCGCTGGCTGGATAAGCAACCGGCATTTGAAAAAGCACATTATCTGGACGGTTTTAACTGGCCCGATGGCAAATTTCGCCTGCGTGCGGACTGGCATAATCTGCAAGCGCCAGACAGACCGCCTGAGGCGATGGGGTTGCAAGGGCCTTATGCCGATATGCCGGCGTTTCCGGATCACTGGCAGGTGAATGAGCAGGCTGACGAGGAGCATCCGTTCAAGCTCACGACATCACCGGCGCATAATTTTCTCAATTCCAGCTTTGCTGAGACACCGACGTCACTTGCCAAAGAAATACGTCCGCAATTGCTGATCCGCGATGATGATGCGGCGGGGCTTGGGCTTGTAGACGGTGCGCGTGTGCGTATTGGTAATGAGCGTGGCGAGCTGGTGCTGCATGTTAAAATTCAGCATAGCGGTGGTCAAACTAGCGGTCAGGCCAATGCTCAGGCCAATGCTCAGACTGGCGGTAATGCCAGTAGTAGTAAGAAACTGCGCCGCGGTGTTGTGGTGTCTGAGGGGCTGTTTCCCAATTCTGCATTTGAGGGTGGCGAGGGGATCAATATTCTCACCGGTGCAGATGCTGCGGCACCCTTTGGTGGTGCTGCATTTCATGATATCAAAATATGGGTGCGCGCTGAAGGTGAGCGGACGGAACAGGCCGAGCAAACGGCTGCATAATTCAGCTGGCGTAAGCATGGTAACAGTTACGACCCGTAATTGCTGGGTAGCCGCAAACCTATAATTGATTGACGGGAAATCCCGATAAAAAGCCCGCGCTGATATTCAGCGCGGGCTTTTTTATATTTAAAGGGTTAGGCTTGATATTTCAGGCGGAAGTTTGCCAGCCTGAAATGCGCCGGATCAAATCGTTTAGCCCTGATATTTCAGGCGGAAGTTTGAAAGCCCGACTGCAACATTGAGGCCCTTCTGACCCTGAATGGAGATCGGCTGCAGGGAAACATTTTTCCATGTGCCGCCGGTCAGGATATTAGTGCCGATACCAAGGCCGATCGTGGCATTGGCTGATGCACCAACATAGCTGCCGCGCAGAGCGCCTTCAGGGCGAACGGTTGGTGCCCATACAGCCCAAGCCAGCTGGCCGCCATTGTAGAAGCCGAGGTCAACGCCAATCTTGGTGATCTGGCCGGTATAGCGTTCAACAGGCGCGCCGCGATGGGCTGGCTTGAAAACGCAATCCAGATCCTGACGGCTACCGATAATAACGCCGATGGATGGTGCGAAATCGCAGGTCAGTGTGCCAACTTCCGAGCGCGGCTGGGTAACAGCGCTACGGGAAGAAGCCATATCAGCAGCAGAGGCTGAAACAGCAGCAGTACCGGCCGCGAAGGCAGCAATAAGGGCAGCAGTGTGACGGAGAGACATAATATCTTCCTCTTCTTATCTTTATGAATTGAAAGCGTTTGAGCGCCCGTAATAGTTCTGCACGTAACATGTCACGACTTGGAATCGCTGACCGGTCCACGCAGTACAGAACTGCATAACGGGCTATTTAGGGTTTTATCGTGGCATGTTAAGAGAAACTTAATAAATAATACTTGTTTTAGCCGCTAATCAGTATTTGTGTTGCTAAATCGCCATAGTTTTCAGGCGTTTTGCCCGTAGCAAAATGACGAAGAGCCCGCGGATAAAGCTGATGCTCTGCCGTGAGAACACGTGCTGCAATGCTCTCAGCCGTATCTTGTGCATCAATGGCAACTGCAGCCTGAGCGAGGATAGGGCCTTCATCCATCCCCTCAGTTACCAGATGCACGGTGCAGCCTGCCAGTTTCATACCGGCATCAAGCGCGCGTTGATGGGTATTCAATCCGGCAAAGAGCGGTAGCAGTGAAGGGTGGATGTTTAAAATCCGCCCTGCATAAGGTGCAATAAACCGGCCGGATAAAAGGCGCATATAACCCGCGAGGCAAATAATATCCGGTGCGATATCAGCAAGCTTTTCCAGAATGGCATCTTCATGCGCATCTTTAGACATATAGTCTTTACGGGCAAAAGCATGGGTTGCTATGCCCGCAGCCTGCGCTTTGGCCAAACCGCCCGCATCAGGCTTGTCTGAAAACACAGCCACGATCTCAGCCGGATAATCCGGTGCCTGTGCCGCCCGGATCAGCGTCTCCATATTGGAGCCGCCGCCGGAGATGAAAATGGCTACACGCTTGCGCGTAGCAGGTGTGGCGCTGATCATAGAGAGAGTGTGCCCTGATAAATAACACCTTCATTGTTTTCGCCTTCGCGTGCAATCATGCGGCCAAGGGTAACAACAGTTTCGCCCTCAGCCTGCAATGCCTGCATAACCAGCTCTGCTTTGTCAGCCGGCACCACAGCAATCATGCCAATGCCACAGTTAAATGTGCGCAGCATTTCATGCGCTTCAACATTGCCGGTCTTTGCCAGCCATGAGAAAACCGCAGGAACCGGAATGGCTGACAAATCAATCTCTGCCGACAAATGCTTCGGCAGAACGCGTGGAATATTGTCCGGAAAACCACCGCCGGTAATATGCGCCAATGCCTTGATTGCACCGGTTGAACGGATAGCCGCCAGCAGTGATTTAACGTAAATCCGGGTCGGGGTCAGCAGCGCTTCGCCCAAAGATTTACCTTGCGCAAATGGCGCAGAATCCTGCCAGCCAAGGCCCGACAGTTCAACAATACGGCGTACGAGCGAGAAACCGTTGGAATGCACACCTGAAGAGCCAAGACCCAGAATGATATCACCGGCTTGCAAATCACCCGCCGGTAGTAACTGGCCGCGCTCCGCAGCGCCAACAGCAAAGCCCGCAAGGTCATAATCGCCTTTTGCATACATGCCTGGCATTTCAGCGGTTTCACCACCGATCAGCGCGCAACCAGATTGCAGGCAACCCTCGGCAATACCTTTAACAATGGCAGCGCCCTGTGCCGGATTCAGCTTGCCGGTCGCAAAATAGTCGAGAAAGAACAGCGGCTCGGCACCCTGTACCACAAGATCATTGACGCACATTGCCACCAGATCAATGCCAACAGTGTCATGGCGGTCTGCATCAATCGCAATTTTAAGCTTTGTGCCCACACCGTCATTGGCCGCAACCAGCACCGGATCTTTAAAACCTGCGGCTTTAAGGTCAAACAAGCCGCCGAAACCGCCGATTTCACCATCAGCACCTGGGCGGCGTGTTGAGCGAACCAACGGCTTGATCATATCGACCATGCTGTTACCTGCATCAATATCCACACCGGCATCGGCATAGGTCAGACCGTTTTTCTGGTCTGTGGCTGTGGTTGAAGGGGTTTTCGACTGTGGCATAGTTTGCTCCCGATAAAGCAGTTTCAGAAAAGGTGGCTACCTGTGTTCTGTGCGCGACTGCAATAAACAAAAAGATAGAGTATGCTATCTGAAAGAGTCAAAAAGGCATGCTCCGGTCTGCGCAGCCTGGATGCCTTGGGGAAAAGCGGCAGGGCAGACTGCGATTAATGCTTCAAGAGGGCGCAATGACATGAGAATGCTTCGCCCGCAAGCATATTTCGTGATTTTTTAGTCATAACACCCATGTTATGAAGGCAGCAGAGCATATGTCGCAGTCAAATTCCTGTCTCATGGCTTTGATCGTTATTCTTAGGATGCAGAGCCCTTGACCAACAATCAGAATGCGACATATTCCAGACTTTTAATCAATGGCGGTTTAAATGAGCAAATCTGAAACACCACAAGCTAAATCGCCAGTGTCGCGTACTGTTAAAGTTGACGCGGCCAAAACCGCTAAAACCGGCTCGAAACAGGTTATTGTGCCGGTGCCAAATAATGGTTCGAATAATGAGCTGTATCTGGATGTGCAGGTTAATGCGCTTGGTTCAAGTATGCGTAAACAAGCGCTGTTCTGGATGTTTGCAACAATCATTTTCATTCTGTTCTTAACAATTTTTAGCTCTATTCTGCTGCCTTTTGTTGCCGGTCTGGCGCTGGCCTATTTTCTTGATCCTGTGGCCGACCGGCTTGAACGGTTCGGAATGTCACGGCTTTGGGCCTCAGTGGTTATTCTGATCACCTGTATATTGGTGTTGGTGCTTGGTCTGATTATTATCGTGCCGGTGCTGGTAACCCAGATGGCCGAGTTTATTTCCAAATTTCCGGGCTATTTCACCCAGCTTCAGTCATTGATTGCGCATCAGGACTCAGAATGGCTGCAAAAATATCTCGGCATTGATAGTTCCGTTATTCAGGGTAATCTCAGCAGTTTCCTCAAGCAGGGGGCGGGTTTCCTCACCACTTTGCTGCAATCTCTGTGGAATTCCGGAAAATCACTGATTGATCTGGCCGGTCTGTTTGTGGTTACCCCGGTTGTGGCATTTTACATGCTTCTCGATTGGGATCGCATGGTCGATAGAATTGATTCGTGGATTCCGCGTGATCACGTTAAAACCGTGCGCCAGATTGCGCGTGAGATGAATGCTGCGATTGCCGGCTTTATCCGCGGGCAGGGCACATTATGCCTTATCCTCGGTACCTATTACGCTATCGGCCTGACCCTGACAGGATTGAATTTCGGCTTGCTGATTGGTTTGTTTTCGGGCCTGATCAGTTTTATTCCTTATATCGGCTCTACCGTTGGTCTGGTTCTGGCTATCGGCGTGGCGCTGGTACAGTTTTGGCCGGATTGGATCATGGTTTGTGTGGTTGCAGCGGTGTTTTTCAGCGGTCAGTTCATTGAGGGCAATATTTTGCAGCCTAAACTGGTTGGCTCCTCGGTCGGGCTGCATCCGGTATGGCTGATGTTTGCATTATTTGCTTTTGGCTCGCTGCTCGGCTTTACCGGTATGTTGATTGCGGTGCCTGCGGCTGCGGCGGTAGGCGTGGTGGTGCGCTTTATCCTCAACCGCTATCTGGAATCTCCGATGTACAAAAGCAGTAATGGTGAAAATCAGGCGGAGTAAAATTCTCAAAGACACAAAGTTTTCAACAGGGCTGTCCACAGTTTCTGTGTGTCACGGGGATAAGGTGGCATAACTGGCATTGAAGTGCCGGTTATGCTTTTCACTCTGGCTAAAAGCAGATACTGCGTTAGACAGAGACTACAGTCTGCTGATCCGCTGAAAACTGTGGTAAACACCCTGATGACGATGACACATCGCTTTGACCGTTTTTCGGTTCTGGCGGAAAATTTGGAAAACTATGTCTGTTGAGCACCGACAAATGCCGCTCATTCTACAGCATGAGCCTGGCTTCACGCGCGATGACCTGGTTGTGACCGGATCTAACCGTGCGGCGGTTGATCTGATCGACCGCTGGCCGGAATGGCCTTCGCCTGTCGCGATGCTTGTCGGGCCTGCCGGTGCGGGCAAAACGCATCTCGCAGCTATCTGGCGTAGCCAGAATGATGCTGAAATTCTTGATCCGCGCGATATTAATGAGCAGGCGCTTGAGATAGCAGCCCAGCGTCCGGTGCTGATCGACGACATCGGCGCTGAACCCTTTGATGAAACAGGCTTGTTTCATCTCATTAATACTGTTCGCCAGACCGCCGGCAGCAGTGCCAAAGGCCAGTCACAGGCATCTTTGCTGATGACCTCGCAACTGCAGCCTTTGCAATGGAATATTACGTTGCCGGATCTGATCTCAAGGCTCAAAGCTGTAACGATTGTCGATATTTCTGAGCCGGATGATTATCTGCTAAGCACGGTTATTTATAAGCTGTTTGCTGATCGTCAGGTCAGTGTTGACCCTGCTGTGATCAGCTATATTGTCAGCCGTGTTGAGCGCTCGCTTGATAGTGTGATTGTGCTGGTTGATCTGCTGGATCACATGGCATTGCAACAAAAAATTCGCATTACCAAAGCTCTGGCCACACAGGCTTTGCAAGCTATGGCGCATGCCTTGCCTGCCGCCAAAACAGATGTCTGAAACTCTCCGCTACTGAGAGCATTTCACTATCAAGTTGAAACAACTTGATAGCTATGACAATGCGAAAATTTAAAGTCTAGAGAGCAAGAGCTGCGCTACAATCGGGACATTACCCGCTCTACTGTTTGCCCACCGGTTGCTGCGGGTAAAGCGGCGCGATCAGGCCGGTATTTTGCGGCTTTTTTTGTGCTGCTGGTGCCGGTTCCGGTTTGCGTTCTGCACGCGGCGAAATTGAGCCGGTTGTAAAATTTGGTGCCTTGGCCATTGCCGAACGCAGCCGGCTGTTCTGGCTCTGCGGATTTTTAAATGCCAGCTGCTCTTCCTGCACCCAACCAATAATATTGGTTGATGGCACAACAACACGATGCCAGCGACCGACCTTGGCATATGTGCGCATTTCGCGGCCCTTGGGAACGCTGCCTATGGTTTTCGCTTGTTCCCAAGCTTTTTCACGGATCACCAATGCTTGTTTGGCAATCACCACTTTAGGAATTTTAAACGCACCGCTGGCATGACGGCTATGATCATCAGGTACAGGTTTGGCAATCGGCACAAGTGCAAGCGTGGTATTGCGTGAAGGCGCCGCTTTCTGAGGTGCTGCTTGCTGGGGTGCAACGGCCGGCTTAGCTGCTGGTGCCACAATTATAGTGGTCGCAGCTGCAGATTTTGTTTCAATACGCGGTGTTTGCACTGCAATTTGCGGTCTTGCAACGGGTGTTGTCGCCACTGTTTCTTTGACTTGCGGGCGGGCAGCTGCTTGCTGTGCCGGTTTGCTCACTGTGATGTTTTGTGAGCGGGGGGCAGATGAAGAGGATAAAGTTGAACTGATCAGCTGGGAGACGCTGGCTGTAGGGCTTTTATTCTGTGATGTGGCCCAGAGTGCTGCTGCACCTATAACCACAATGGCGCCCACCGTTACCACCGATGCGCCGGAGCGGCTTGTGGAGCGGCCTGTGGAGCGCTTGCTTTGTGTGCGCGTTGTACGTCTCTTACGGGGAGCGGGTTTTCTCGGAGCCATAGTCTTGCGCCTTTATACCGGTCAGCATCCAGAAGCACTGATCATAACGGAAATTTCGAATCTTCTGGATTTAAGCTAACGGGTGAATCTTCGTAATTGGTTACTATGCTCTCCTTTTGTTCATGTTTTACCGCTTAAGGCCACCTTGATAAAATATAATGCTGACAGCTTGCATCGTTTGGGCTTCTGGCGCGTTATAATCATGAATAACACAGGAGATACCACAATGGTCGATACTGCAAAAATTAAAGAGCATTTCGAAGTTATTGGTGCTGACGGCGTTCATGTTGGTACGGTTGATCATGTCGAGGGTGACCGGATTAAGCTCACTAAAAATGATGGCGGCGATCGCTCCCATCACCATCACCACCATTATATTTCTTTGGGACTGGTCGCAGATGTTGAAGGCAATAAAGTACGCCTGTCGGCCAATGCTGATGTTGCGATTACCTTTGAAGAAGAAAAAGACGGCAAGGCTGCGCTCTAAACCCGCTGAGCGCATCTGCAGCTGAAATAAGAAACCCGCCATCAAAGGCGGGTTTCCTGTTTTTAATGTTTGAAATATGATTTAATAAACATGCAGCAGTACCGGAATGACACCGATGTTTTGCAAATATTCAACAAATTCGAAAACCGGATAGGCAATAAAAAATACCAGACCGTCGAAAAACGTATTGTAGAGCGTTTTAGGACGAATGGTCAGAGTTTCGACGTCTTTATATCCGGAGAAGTTAGGGAAAAAGCGCGGAACATCCAATTTGTAATCGCGGTAAGCTTGCCCGAATGTGTTTTCCAGATAGCCTTCCTCAGCCATAATCACGAACATGAATGTGATGTAGCAGACGACTGCAAGCAGCAAAGCAATAATGAGACTGCCGGTCATGCAGCCGATACCAAAAGCACCAATCGTGCTGAAAACATAAAGCGGATTGCGGCTGACTGAATAAGGGCCGGTGCGGATAATATTGGCGCCTTTATGGCCGCCAATATGGAGTGTGCACCACATACGGCCAAGAATAGCCATCATAATAAATCCAAGCCCGAAAGCTTCAATATATTCATGTATGCCGCGCTGCCATGCTGAGCGCACAAACAGCAGGGCGCAAAACAGCAGGGCAATAATAAGGGCAACGGCTATGCGGCGGCGCGCTTGATACCGGCTCATTTCTTTCATGGATTGCATGGTGGCATTACCTGACAAGGATTTAAGACAAAAATGATGATAATAATTGCACGTTTTACTGCTTTAATATGAAAGCAAAACAGTAGGCATCACATGATGTCTGGCCGGTAAATACCTATTTTATGATATTCTTATGACGCTTTGATCATGCGGCAGATTATTTTTACCGGAACGGTACTTATTCTTTTTGACTAGCCACGCGACCCAAGCAGGATCAGTCCTGCACCGGCCAGAGCCAGCATGCCGCCGGCGATGTCCCAGCGATCCGGAATAAAACCTTCTGCAAAACGCAGCCATACCAGTGAAGCAATGATATAAATGCCGCCATAGGCTGCATAAGCGCGCCCTGCCGCATCACTGTCGATCAGAGTGAGAAGTGCTGCAAAAACAATCAGGGAAGCAATGCCAGGCACCAGATACCACGCTGATTTATCCATCCGCAGCCACGCCCAGAATGCGAAGCAGCCACCAATTTCTGCAAAGGCTGCCAGAGAGTAAATTAAATATTGTGTCATTGGTTTCATGGTGGAATTCCGGCAATGTTGGATGCAGCGCAATCCGCACTGGATAATAGTGGGACTGTTCATTTCCTGTTCAAATATACTGTTTTAGAAGCAGATTTAGAGGTATATCTCATCTCAGCAATTTCGGAATAAACAAAAGTTTCTTAAGTGAAGTCATAGTCGTAAATATGGGGACTTCAACATGAGCAGCAGCTCATTAGAAAAGGAAAAACAAGTGAACACAATGACGTTTGGCACGCATTTATCCCGTATTATGCTGTTTCTGGCATTCGTATCCGGAGCTTATGTGGTTGAGACACAAACCGCATCAGCGCAGGAATACCGCCAATGCGCAGGTGAAAATGGTATTTGCCGGCTGCCATACCCAACTGAAGTGCTCTACGGCAATGGCAAGCGAATGACTTCCCGCTTTATCAACCGGCCTGAAGTGCGTTGCTCCAATGCCGTCTTTGGGGATCCGGCACGCGGTACAGCTAAAAGTTGTTTTTATGTTGTGCGTCATGATCAGGGCCGTGACAAAGGTCGGGATCGCGGTGGTTACGGGCGCGATAACCGCCGTGATGAATATGGCCGTAATAACGGGCGTCACAGCTATCGTCCGGATCGTGAGAGCGGTCGCGGCGGCCAGTGGCAGCGTTGTGCCGGTGAAGGACAATACTGTAATTTCTCAGGTCGAAAAATGGTGCGATACGGTACACAAGACCGTTATGTAGAGCGGATGATGCGCGGTGGTACACCATGCGATAACCGGACTTTTGGCGATCCTAACCGTGGCGGCGCAAAAAGCTGCTATGTTTTGAATTGATAAATGCAGCAACATTTGAATGATAAAAAGCCGGAGCGTCAAATCTCCGGCTTTTTTTAAAAAAAAGCGCTTTGTTTTATTTTTTGAACTCGACTGCTGGTGGGGTCAGGTTTGGTTCAAGAGGTGCCTTTTGCAGCTCTTTGCTGTCCAAATCAAATTTATTAATATCCATACCGCGCAATACCTGATCATCATACATTTTTACGTAATATTTTTGATTTTTAAGATCGGCAATGCTCGACCATTGGGTGTATTCCAGCGGTGCTTTGGCATCGTTATTGAGCTGGATCCAACCTTTAGGAATGTCGAAATTATTGATAATATGTTCCGCAAGGCGCACACTGTCTGTACCGCTAGCCTGTTTTTCGACAGCCAGTGTATAGGCAGTTGCACGAATGAAGCGGGAAGGCGGGGTCGGATCTCCCGGTACGCCAATCAGGCCTGACCCCTGACCAAGCGGGCTGAGTGTCAAACCATCAATTTTTAAAGGCTCGGCATCGATGGCAGAAATCTTCAGATAATTTCTGAGATTGGTCATGTGCCAGTCAAAGGCCGGCGAATTGGTCATAACGCCGACAGGATTGTCATAGATTTTCAATTTACCATCAACTGGTTCAATGACTAATGATGCGCCCGATGCATCATGAAGCGTATAATGCACCGGTGGGGCAAACCCCATATCCGGCTGCTTAACATCAATAATGGTGATGTTATTGATAGCGGCTTTTACGTCTTCAACCGTAGCGTAATTGGTGAGAATCCAACTCAAAACATCCCATGGTGCGAGTGATTTATCCGGGTCTGTTTTGGTGCCATCCGCATAGCCAGCCAGCTCTGGAAAATAAAGAATTCCACCGGCGAGGCCTTTTTCATTCATACCGTCAACAAGCGCGGTAACGCCAAACGCATTGAGCCCGACAGCTGCATATTTGCCCTGCCATTTCATGCCGGTTTTACCATCGGCGCCTGTGCTGCTGAGTTGATATTGACGGGGTATCATGAGTGCATTGGATTTGAGCTCGAAAGCGAACTCCATTGTTCGGGCATAAACACCGCTGCCATCTGTTGTGTGCAGCAAAAGGCTGGTACACGCAGATGCAGGATAAGGGGCCGCAATCGCGGTAATCACCGCTAAAGCTGACACCTGTTTAATAAGTCTTTGCTTGATGAAGTGAGAGAAATGTTGTTTCAAAAGAATTACCTCTGTTATCGTTGAAATTTGGATAACTCCAGCAAGATTCTACAAATAACATATAAATAAATATGTCGATAGTTCTGGTTTAATCTTGATTTTACGATGCAGTTTTTGCAATGTAGCACTATAGTGATTTGAAACTTGTTCTTTACTAGTATTGTTACCTGATAAGGATAAAATATGCGTTTTCTACCAAAGACCCGCTTTACGCAGTTCATCCTTGGCAGTTGCATCGCGCTAACGGGTCTGATGCCGGTCGCGGCAATGAGCGCGGATGTTGTTGTAGGTGAGCCTGTTGCCCAGTTTGATCAGCGCCGCTGGAAGGTTATTGTTAGTCCGTATATCTGGGCGGCCTCGCTGGATGGCCATGCCAATGTTGCGGGGCGGCGTCCTGATATTGATGTGCCGTTTTCAGATATTTTTAAAAATCTTGATTTCAGCGCTATGGGTAATGTTGAAATTACCAATGGTCTTTATGGTGTGTATTTTGACGGTCAATATACCAAAACCAAACAGGATGAAGATTTCCGTTCTTTGACCTTTGGTGTGGATGTAACCTCAACCACACTTTCTGCCGGTGCCTTTTTCCGTGCGATAGAAGTGCCGCTTGAGGGTGAGACTTTGTTTGGCAATCAGCGGGTTTTTGCGATCAAACCAACTGCTGGTATGCGCTGGACACAGCTTAAAGCTGATTTTACATTCGGTCAGCTTTCTGAATCGCGTAAAATTGACTGGCTGGATCCTTTTGTTGGTGCTCGTATTATTGCAGATCTGGCGGAGCGCTGGAACCTGTTTGCTGAGGCGGATGTGGGGGGCTTTGGTACCGGTTCAGACCTGAGTGCGCAGGGGCAGGCTTATCTCGGCTACCGCACCCATATCTTCAACCAACCCGCCTTACTGCGGTTTGGTTATCGTGCGCTTTATCAGGATTATGAAGGTGGCGACATTCTCGGTAAGAAGTTCCGTTGGAATGTTACGCAGCACGGCCCGGTTGCCGGCGTATCATTTGTGTTCTGATAAGTTCAAAACAATGCGCTATGAATGAATAAAAAGCCCCGGCCTATGCTTCGGGGCTTTTTTCATGAGCGCGATATGACAATGCGAAACCCCTAGAATCTAGAGCGAGCGCTGCGATCCAACCGGAATGTTACCCGCTCTAGAGCATTTCACTATCAAGTTGAAACAACTTGATAGGTATGACAATGCGAAACCCCTAGAATCTAGAGCGAGCACTGCGATCCAACCCGAATGTTACCCGCTCTAGCGCGGACTGAGATACACAGCAAACAGCGTATTGGTAGTTTTCCCAGTGCTGTAATGCATATTTTTATGTGTTTTGTATATTTCTGTTGCGAATGCGTGAAAAAGATTTTCAAAATTATTATTGTTTGATATGAATTCTTTCGTGAAAGCTTTCGGAGGGGGAGTTTGACGTTGAATTTATCATCACTCATAGAAGCACAATGGCCGTCTTTGACGACCAACCAGCAGAAGATCGCTGATTTTGTGCTGGCGAATCCGTTTCAGGTTGCCACAATGGGTATTGAGGAATTAGCAACGGCAACAGAAACCTCCGCAGCCACAATTACGCGTTTTGTAAAGGCGCTCAGCCTGAGCGGGTTTGCTGATTTTCGGGCACATGCTGTGCAAGGATATCAGGGGTTGCTTAAAACCGGCTTTAATCTTGAGCGTGCACGCCAGACCCCGCCAAGTTGCGTGGCGCAGGATTCGTTTGAAAATGCGACCCGGCTGGTTGAGGAAATGGCGTTGCAAGGCGATAGCGCTATCTGGGAAAGCACCGCTTTGCGCATGATGAGCGCGCGGCGCGTTGCCTTTCTCGGTTTTGGTATCAGCGCTAATATATTGGAATTATTTGCTGATAAAACGATCTCATTTACCCGCAACCAGATCTTATTAACCGGCTCGGGTGGCTCAGAGCGCATCGTGCAAAAAATCATCGGTTTAGGACCAGAAGATTTGCTGATCGCGATGTCTTTGCCGCGCTATTCACAATCAACAGTCGATTTTATGAAACTGGCGCGCGGGCGTGGCTGCTATTGCATCTCTATTTCTGATGGCCCGCAGTCGCCGATCTACGCTTTGAGCCACGAGCAGATTGTTATTCCAAGCGGTCATCCGGTTCTGCACGGTTCTACTGTTGCAGCTATGGCCGCTATTGAAGCCATTATTGCCATTCTGGCAGCCCATCATCAAAGCGAGTCTGATGCTATATCAATGACAAGCTTGCTTATGCCCTATCTCTATGCGGATGATGAAAATCACCCGCAGTCCAGAACGAGGACCACGGATGTCAGTTAAGTCGAATAACATGGTCGCAGCACCGATCATCCGCGTTGAAAATATCAGCGTTGATTTTAAGGGTGATGAAAGCACGTTTCGGGCTGTAAAAAATCTGTCTTTTGAAATTAAAGCAGGCGAAACGCTGGCTGTTGTCGGTGAATCCGGCTCAGGTAAATCGGTAACATCCTTGGCGATTATGCGCCTTGTTGAAACCGGCGGCGGCAAAATTACTGAAGGTGGCATCCAGTTTACCGGTAGTAACGGTATCACCAGCGATCTCACCCAATATTCGCTGAAGGCCATGGAAAAAATTCGTGGCAATGACATTGCCATGATTTTTCAGGAGCCGATGACCTCGCTTAATCCGGTATTTACTGTGGGCGAACAGATTGCTGAGGCTGTGCGCCTGCACCAGAATTGCACCGCCGCAGAAGCCCGCGCTGAAGCCCTGCATATGCTTGAAAAAGTGCGCATTCCTGATGCAAAGCGCTTGCTGGATCGCCACCCGCATCAATTGTCGGGCGGAATGCGCCAGCGCGTGATGATTGCTATGGCATTGTCCTGCAAGCCGCGTCTGCTGATCGCCGATGAACCGACCACAGCACTGGATGTGACCATTCAGGCGCAGATTTTGCGTCTGATCCGTCTGCTTCAGGAAGAAATGGGTATGGCCGTTCTGTTCATTACCCATGATATGGGGGTTGTTGCAGAAGTTGCCGACAGAGTTCTGGTAATGCGCAATGGTGAAAAAGTAGAAGAGGGTACTGTTGAGGCTGTTTTTCAGGCGCCGCAGCACCCTTATACCCGTGCGCTGCAGGCAGCAGTACCGCGTCTTGGTGCTTTGAATGGTCAGGAACTGCCACGCCGTTTTCCGATGCTGGCTTCAAGCTCTGCCCCTCATGACGCGCCCCATGGCGCGCCCAATGGCGAAAATGACGCTGCAGATGGGCAGGCCGTGCGTTATGATGATTATCCGCCGCAAGACACAATAAAATCTGGCGAGCCGATCCTGAAAGTGCGTGAGCTGGTAACGCGGTTTGATATTCGCAAGGGCTTTTTCTCTAAATTATCCGGTCGGGTTCATGCGGTTGAAAAAGTTGATTTTGACCTGCGTCAAGGCGAAACATTGGCACTTGTGGGCGAATCCGGCTGCGGAAAGTCCACCACCGGCCGCACTTTGATGATGTTGCAGGAAGCAACATCCGGCTCGGTGCTCTATCGTGATAAAGATATTTTCAAACTGGGCGGCAGTGAAAAACAGGCTATCCGCCGTAAAATCCAATATGTGTTTCAGGATCCGTTTGCCTCACTTGATCCGCGCCTGACAGTCGGCTTTTCTATTGCCGAGCCGTTGATCACCCATGGTCTTGCCAAGGGCGATGAAATTCAGGAGCGTGTTGTGCAATTGTTGCGCGATGTCGGTATGCAGCCTGAACACGCGCATCGTTACCCGCACCAGTTCTCCGGTGGCCAGCGCCAGCGTATTTGTATTGCCCGTGCACTCGCCGGTGATCCGGATATTCTCATCACCGATGAAGCGGTGGCAGCACTGGATGTTTCCATTCAGGCGCAGGTCATTAACCTGCTGATGGAACTGCAGGAAAAACGCGGCCTGTCTTATATCTTCATCAGCCATGATATGGCGGTGGTTGAGCGTGTGTCGCATCGCGTTGCCGTGATGTATCTCGGCCAGATTGTTGAAATCGGCCCGCGTCGCCAGATTTTCGAAAACCCGCAGCATGCTTATACACGGCGTCTGCTGTCAGCCGTTCCTATTGCTGATCCTGCCCGCAGAGATCGCAACCGGCCACTTATTGAGGGCGAAATACCAAGCCCCGTACGCGCACCAAACGATATGCCCGTTGTTAAACCACTGGTGGAGGTGGAACCGGGACATTTTGTTGCTCGCCATCCGATTGGCGATTTTAACTGATCTGAGGAAGGAGATACTCATGAAACTGAAATCACTTTTGCTGTCATCGGCATTGGCCGCTGTCATGATGCTGCCGGGAGCTGCATGGGCAAAGTCGCTCACCGTGGCAGTGCCAAACAATCTGACAGGACTTGATCCGACAAATATCAATGACACGCTGTCACAGACCTCATTGCGCCTGATTTATCAGGGTCTGTTTGGCTTTGATAAAGACATGAAGCTTGTTCCGCTGTTGGCAGAAAGCTTTGAAGCCAATGATGATGCGACAGAATTTACGATCAAGCTGCGTCAGGGCGTAAAGTTCCATGATGGTTCAGACTTCAATGCTGAAGCTGCTAAAATCAACATTGAGCGTCTTGCCAATCCGGACAATAAACTGTCCCGTCGCAGTCTCGTTTCAATGGTTGATAAGGTAGAAGTTATTGATGGCAGCACCATCAAACTGATCCTGAAGCAGCCTTTTGGTGCGATGATCGCATCGCTCGCGCATCCAGGTGCAATGTTTATCTCGCCTGCAGCGCTGGAAAAATACGGCAAAGACATTAGCCGCAATCCTGTTGGTACCGGCCCGTTCAAGTTCAAAAGCTGGTCAGCTGATACGCTTGAAGTTGTGAAAAACGACACTTACTGGAAAGACGGCCTGCCAAAGGTTGATGGCGTGACCGTTCGTTCAGTGCCTGAATCAGGTGCGCGTTTTGCAATGCTTCAGACCGGTGAAACTCAGTTTGTACCGTCTTTCCCGCCGGAGCTGATTAAAGTTGCCGAAAAGAACCCGGCTATCGCAGTGAACAAAAGCCCTTCAATCGTTGAGTATTATGTATCGCTCAACACCATGAAGAAGCCTTTTGATGATATTCGCGTTCGTCATGCTTTCAACCATGCTGTTGATAAAGATGCTTATTGTAAGATCGTTTACAATGACATTTGCGAACCAGCAGATTCCATCATTCCTAAGAACCTTGCTTTTCACGTGACTGCCGGTAATTACGAGTTCAACGTTGAAAAAGCCAAGGAACTGATGAAAGAAGCCGGCTTTGAAAGCGGCTTTGAAACTGAAATCTGGTCGAACTCCAACACGGAATCTATCCGTGCGGCGCAGTTCATTCAGCAGCAGCTGGCACAGATCAATGTTAAAGTGACAGTAACGCCGCTGGAAGCCGGTGTTGCAGCACAGAAAATCTGGTCGGTTGATAAGCCTGAAGATGCGACAGTGCAGCTCTATTATGCTGGCTGGTCAGCCTCTACCGGTGACGCAGATTGGGGTATTCGTCCGCTGTTTTACGGACAGAGCTTCCCGCCTGCAATGTTTAACACTGCATATTTTAAGAACGCCACAGTAGACGGCGGCATTGAAGGCGCGATCAGCACTGCTGATCCGGCTAAACGTGCTGAATTCTACGCTGAAGTACAGAAAGCCGCATGGGCAGAAGCCCCGTGGATTTTCCTCGGTGTTCCGCAGAATATTTCTGCGCAAAGCAATAAACTCTCCGGTGTCTACATGTTGCCGGATCGTGGTTTCTTGTTGGAAGATGCTGAATTTACTGACTAATAGCGTCTGAAAGCATGTGCTGGTTACGCAAGTGACCAGCACAGTTTTTCAGAAAGGAAATCCATGTTTGCCTATATCGTCAAGCGGCTGGTTGCTACCATCCCCGTCATCATGATGGTGACAGTGTGCGTTTTTGCCTTTGTGCATATGTTGCCGGGTGATCCGGCACGCCTTGTTGCTGGTGTTGATGCCAGTCCCGATGATGTCGCGGCGGTTCGCTCCTCACTCGGGCTTGATAAGCCGTTGCCTGAGCAATTTGTGCGCTATGTCAGCCGCGCAGTGCAGGGTGATTTTGGCATATCGCTCAAAACCCGCCGTACTGTTGTGGAAGAAATCGGCGAACGCCTGATGCCCACCGTATGGCTCACATTTTTTGCCATGCTGTGGTCCGCAATTCTTGGGCTTCTGATTGGCGTTGTTTCGGCTGTTAAACGCGGTAAGTGGCCTGATTATGCAGGTATGATTATTGCGGTTTCCGGTATTTCATTCCCGCCATTCTGGCTGGGTCTGTTGCTGATCAATGTTTTCTCTGTTCGTCTTGGCTGGTTTCCGACCGGTGGTTACGGCACATGGCAGCATTATATTATGCCATCCTTCACGCTTGGCGTTGGTGTGGCTGCTGTGATGGCACGTTTTACCCGCTCTTCCTTTATCGAGATTGCCCGTGAAGATTATGTGCGTACCGCGCGTGCTAAAGGTGTGCCGGAGCGCCGTGTTATCTGGAAGCACGCGCTGCGTAATGCGCTGATCCCGATCATCACTATGGTTGGCCTGCAATTCGGCTTTCTGCTTGGTGGCTCGATCGTTGTGGAAAGCGTCTTCTCATGGCCGGGGCTTGGCCGATTGCTGGTAGATTCAGTTTCTTATCGTGATTATCCGGTGATTCAGGCGCTTATCCTACTGTTTTCACTGCAATTTATTTTCATCAACCTGTTAGTGGACGTGCTTTACGCCTTTGCAAATCCGGAGATCCGCTACAAATGAGTGCGACAACTGCTGTGGTGCAACCCACCGAAAAAATGCGCAAACCTCTGGCTGAATTCTGGCGCCGTTTCAAAAAACAGAAACTGGCTGTCGTGGCGCTTGTGTTTATTATTATGCTGGTCTCAATGGCGATTTTCGCTCCATTTGTCGCGCCTTATGATCCGAGTGCGCCTGACTATAATGCGGTGCTTGAAGGGCCAAGCTGGGCTCATTGGGCGGGCACTGATACTTATGGGCGTGATATCTGGAGCCGTATCATATGGGGCGCGCGTATCTCGCTCTCTGTTGGTTTCCTGTCGGTAACATTGGGTGCTCTTGCCGGTGTTTCGCTTGGCATTATATCCGGATTTTATGGACGCTGGATTGATTCTGCGATTATGCGTCTGTGTGATCTGCTGTTGGCTTTTCCAGGCATTTTGCTGGCAATTGCAGTCATCGCTATTTTGGGACCCGGCATTACCAATGTGATCTATGCAGTGGCGATTTTCTCAATACCGGTCTTTGCGCGCCTTGCACGCAGCACCACGCTACAACTCAAAGGTACGGTGTATGTGGATGCATCCCGTGCGATTGGTGTGCCGAACCGCATTATTATGCTGAGACATATTCTGCCCGGTACTTTGCCGAACGTGATTGTGTATTTCTCGATGCGTATTGGTACATCGATCCTGACCGCAGCTTCGCTCTCATTCATTGGTCTTGGCGCGCAACCGCCTAGCCCTGAATGGGGGGCAATGCTCGCAGATGGCCGCAGCTATATGGGCGTTGCCGATCACCTGACGCTGTTTCCGGGGATCGCAATTTTCGTGACAGTGCTTGGCTTCAATCTGTTTGGTGATGGCTTGCGTGATGCGCTTGATCCGAAACTGCGGACGGATTAACGCAAACGACTTATGCATATGCATGAGATGTGTAGACAATAAAGGGGTGGCATCTGATGATGCTGCCCCTTTATTGAGTATTTAATATTATATAAATCTTGAATGTTATTATTAAGAATTCTTATGTTTTAATATGCCTTATTAATGATTTAACATATTGATTTTAAATTGTTAGGCTACTTGAATGCTTTGT
Organism: Pseudochrobactrum mosebachae; assembly: GCF_048914685.1. Taxonomy (GTDB): domain Bacteria; phylum Pseudomonadota; class Alphaproteobacteria; order Rhizobiales; family Rhizobiaceae; genus Pseudochrobactrum. The sequence goes on along the minus strand of NZ_CP128408.1, from coordinate 555,544 downwards.
TGATATGCGTATAGAGAGAGTGATTACTCTTTATAATTAGGTACATATATATGTTAACCGTTAACTCACTGTGGATTGGCAAGCGCTTAGGCGCTGTTCATGCTGCATGCTTGCGTTCATTCATACGGCATGGCCATGATGTTGTTTTACATGCCTATGGCCGACCGGAGGATACGCTTGACGGTCATGGGGCGATATCGGGCCGTCTTTGATAACTGAATGTGCGCGTAAAAATGATCTTATTGGAAAAGGCTCTTCATCAGATTATAACGCGATGTAGATGTTTGAGCTTTAAGGTCGTACGCTGTCGTTGATGTGGCTCCATACTGTTTTTTGTCACTGTGATAAATTTATCGATGTTCTGAGTGACGGCTACAATGCTGATATCAAGCACGAAAAGGCAGTATTTGATGAAGCCGCCTTTTCTTTTTTTACATATGAAAATTTAAATGAAATTGGTGCAGAATAAGTGAAACTATCACGATTTTATGAGCGTGGGTGGAGTTTTCAGTGCTCCCATCCCATACATTTTACATAGCAGTCTAAATCTAATGCTCCCGTTACACGATCGGTACATTTATATTCACATGTTGATTGCGCTGACGCATAGGATCGATGGAACATCATGATTACTGGCAGTGAAAATATTATAATAAGCAATGTTTTTTTCAATTTAGCTTCCTAACATAGAATATAAATATCTATATAAACTACGCATTTTGGGAAGTATGAAAATCCCAAGATTAAAGAAAAATGCCATTATTATAGTTTGTGTCGGTAAAATAACACGTATGAAGCTACAGCACTGAAAATCATTCGTTCAAATTACAATAATTAAAACAATCACACTCATTGAAAACAATGGCGATCCCGACTGGATTCGAACCAGTGACCTACGGCTTAGAAGGCAGAGGCTAACATAATGAAAACAATATCTTATATGTAGAATGGCGCTGTTTATACCATCTATGAATCAATGGGTTGCAGTGACTTTGTAAACCGAAATCACTGCCTTTTTTTCTCCATTTTAAGAATTACTGCGTCATTCGTTTCTTCGTCATGGGCGAGATAGTGAGCTTCTAAAACTCTGGATACATCCTTGATAGAATGACCAGATGCCGCTGCTATTTCTTCGACAGTAGCGCCGCTGCGTCTTGCCTTGGTAATGAATGTTCCTCGCAGATCGTGGAATGTGACACCGGTGATTCCGGCCTTCTTAATTGCTCGACCCCATGAGGTTTTGAAACCGTCGCTTGACCATGGGGTGCCTTGAGTGCTTGTCAAGATGGTAACAGACTGCCTGTCCATAGAATCAAGCATTGTCTTTAAGGTTGAGTAAACCCGAATAGTCACGCGCTTCCCTGTTTTGGATTGCTTGAGCCTGATGTGCTGGCCGTCGTACGCTGACCACGTAAGGCTTAGAATATCCCCTTGTCTTTGCCCTGTCCATAAAGCCAACATGAGAGCTTGCAGTAAATTACTATTAAGCGCTTTGCTCGCGGCTTCTATTTGTTCGGCTTGCCAGATGATATCTGCACGACTTCCTTTCCAAAGCCTGCCACCGCCAGAGCATGGATTACGGGTGATGATCTCCATATCCAACGCCCATGAGAATACGCGCTTTACCACAGACCAAGCCCTGTCAGCCTTTCGCGGAGTTTGTGCCATTGTATCGCGCCAATCCTTGAAAACGGCTCTCGCCCCATGCTCGTTTAAAGCAATGATAGGCATATCCCCAAATTCAGATGACAACTCTGCCAAGAATGGATCGTAATCTCTTTGGCTAACTGCCGATAGGTCTGTGTATGCCGGTGATGATTTGTATTGGGTGATAAGCCCGGCAAGGCTTTCATTGTCAGGCTGCACAGCTGCTTTAGAAATTGCATTGAACTCGGATACAAATCCGGCGGGGTCTTTAACTGGGTCTATCGAGAGGCGAGGGCCACCTCTCCATGCATAATAATATGTATGAATTTTCCCGTCTGATAAGCGCTTTTTTACCTTATGCAATCCCTTAAGAGGTACGCGCATGTTTTCTTGCCTTCCATGCCTCTAAAGCGGATAGGTTTGAATAGTCCGCATTACGATCTAATGATGAAAGCCACTCGTCAAGACGCTGCCTTAGAAAGCGCTGACCTCTGGTTGATGGTGTAAATGAAACCGGTTTTATCGGGCAGACTTCCTTAAATGTCTCTGTGGAGAGCCCGCAGTAAGCTGCCGCTTGATTTAACGGCATCGCAGCAGGCCAGTAAGGTGTGATTTTAGTCAATCCTTCCCTCCTTCCGGTGCGAGTGGTGAGGCGGCATAAACTTGACGCTTCAGCTCTCGGATTTGGCGCGTTAAGCGGATAATATTTGTTTCAGCGGCAATAATCTTGTTTTGCTCTTGGTTCCTTGCGGCCTCCAATTGGCCGATCTGTAGAATTAATTCCCCTCTTGTCATTGCTGGTCTCCGGCAAATAGTTCTTCCAGTTAGGATCGAAGCGCATATTGAAATGCAAATCTGTGCGCTGTGGCTCAGGGCATATAGCCCAGACAATGCGAGACAGTTTTTTAAATAACCACCATCTTATTTTATTCATGTCTGTGGCTCCGATGGGTTAAGGGCTGCTTCAATAGAGCGGATGACCTCTATATAAAATTGATCACCTGCGTATCTACGTCTAGCAACTGGTGTGTTTATCAGCCCATTTGCGTTTTCCAACGCCTCCCGTAACCTCTCATTCTCCACTCTCAGGTCTGCGTCACTGGCAACGGGGGCGGTGTAGAAGGGGCGCAAGCAATCATCAGAAAAGAAGTACCCTTCTCCGAATACCTTATGCGCATACGATATGCCGTCTTCTATAACAAAGCCGTCAGCCGGCTCCTGCACTTCATACTGCGCGAGATTGGCTTCCAGCGCTGCAATCTTAGTCATTGCGATTTTAAGCCCGGTGTCTTTCAGGGCAATCTCAGCATCCTTCGCCGCGATGATTTCAGCGGCTTGCGAGTGAAGGACGTATTTGCCGCCTGCATATTCAGCCATCCCAAAATATCGGCCTTCATCAAGCCTTACTGAATACCGCACCAGATCCGGCGCGTCTGGCACGGCGCGGGTGTTCCATGCAGCCTCTGCCTCATGTTGTGTATCGTAAATATGTCCAACTGGGTTAACTGGGCAGGTGTTAATAATGCCGTCAGCACTACATTCGTACTGCCACCAATCTGTATTGTCATTATGAACAACTCTATTTGGGCCCAAGCCACAGAACGGGCAGGTCTTGAGTTCACTTGTCATGCTGCCAAACTCCAAATGAGCCACGCTACCAGAGCCGGTATAGTTGCGATCAGATACAAAAACAGATTGCCTACGAGCCTTGCTGGTTCGCCATAACCGCCACTTACTGTTGATTGTCACTGAGAACTGACCCAGTTTGGGCAGATATTTCCATTTAGAATTGACCCATGTTTGAACTTTCCCTCGTGTTTTTTACAGCGAGGGCTATGGAGTGATAGACATGGCATTATTGAGCGTTATCCGACGCTGGCATTACCGGGACGAACTATCAATCCGGGAGATAGCCCGACGAACGGGATTATCCCGGAACACCATCCGCAAGTACTTGCGTCTCAATGGCGTTGAGCCGAAGTTTCAGTCTCCTGAGAGACCCAGCAAGCTCGATGCTTTTTCTGACCGATTGACAGCATGGTTAAAGTCTGAAGATCGTAGACCGCGCAAACAAAAACGCACTGTGAAGCAGTTGCACGCTGACCTTGTCGTTTTGGGCTATGAAGGTTCTTATAGCCGTGTTGCGGCGTTTGCTCGTGAATGGAAGGCCGATCTTCATATACACAACCAGACGTCCGGTCGCGGTACGTTTGTCCCTTTGAGCTTTGAGCCGGGAGAAGCATTTCAATTTGACTGGTCTGAAGACTGGGCAGTTATCGGCAATGAGCGGACAAAGCTTCAGGTAGCACATACAAAGCTAAGTTATTCCAGAGCCTTTATCGTTCGCGCCTATCTCACACAATCCCATGAGATGTTGTTTGATGCCCATAATCATGCCTTCCGTGTGCTTGGTGGCATTCCACGACGCGGCATCTATGATAATATGCGCACAGCCATCGACAAGGTCGGTCGAGGCAAAGAGCGTGACGTCAATATCCGCTTTCAGGCCATGGCTAGTCATTATCTGTTTGAACCAGACTTCTGCAATCCTGCATCGGGCTGGGAGAAGGGACAGATTGAGAAGAATGTACAAGATGCACGACATCGGTTCTTTCAACCCGTTCCAAGATTTGCTTCGCTGGATGAACTGAACGACTGGTTGGAAGAGCGTTGCAGGTTTTTCTGGGCAACCACAACGCATGGTAAAATGCGCGGCAGCATAGCCGATCTTTGGGCTGAAGAAGTTCAGGCTCTTATGCCCGTTTCCCGATCTTTTGATGGCTTTGTCGAATATACCAAGCGCGTATCACCGACCTGCCTCGTTCATTTGGATCGCACGCGTTACAGTGTTCCAGCATCTTATGCCAATCGTCCAGTAAGCCTGCGTGTCTATCCTGATCGTGTCGTGGTCGCTGCTGAAGGGCAGATCATTTGCGAGCATTCACGCATCTTCAATCGCTCTCACGAAGCACCAGGTCAAACCGTCTATGATTGGCGGCACTATTTGTCGGTCATTCAGCGAAAGCCCGGCGCATTGCGCAATGGTGCTCCTTTCACGGAGCTTCCTGAAGCGTTTCGCACACTCCAGCTTCATCTGTTGAAGAAGCCGGGCGGCGATAGGGAAATGGTCGATATCCTTTCCCTCGTCTTACAGCATGATGAACAGGCCGTACTTATGGCAGTCGATATGGCGTTGAAGTCGGGAGTGCCGACAAAAACACATGTCCTCAATTTGCTTCACCGTTTGGTCGACGGCAAATCTCTCATTCCACCCCCGATTAATGCGCCGCAGGCACTGACCCTTAACAATGAACCCAAGGCCAATGTCGAACGCTACGACACCTTGAGAAAGACGGAGGCTCGTCATGCGTCATAATCCAGCGAGTGGTGCAATCGTCATCATGTTACGGCAATTGAAGATGCATGGCATGGCACAAGCAGTTGGTGAACTCACCGAACAAGGGTCGCCAGCTTTCGAGGCAGCTATTCCAGTTCTGTCACAGCTGCTTAAGGCGGAAACGGCAGAGCGTGAAGTCAGATCAGTTGCCTATCAGCTCAAAACTGCACGCTTTCCAGCCTACCGTGATCTGAACGGCTTTGACTTCGCAAGCAGTGAGATAAACGAGGCATTGGTCCAGCAGCTGCATCGCTGTGACTTTCTCAATGATGCAAACAACATCGTTCTGGTTGGTGGACCCGGCACGGGTAAAACGCATATCGCCACCGCTATTGGTGTCCAGGCGATTGAACACCACCACAAACGTGTCCGGTTCTTCTCAACGGTTGAACTTGTGAATGCACTTGAGCAGGAAAAAGCCCAGGGCAAATCGGGGCAAATCGCCAACCGGCTCATTTATTCCGATCTCGTTATTCTTGATGAACTCGGATATCTGCCATTCAGTGCATCAGGTGGCGCTCTTTTATTCCATCTGCTCAGCAAACTTTACGAGCGCACGAGCGTCATAATCACAACCAATCTTAGCTTCAGTGAATGGGCAAGTGTGTTTGGTGATGCCAAAATGACGACTGCATTGCTCGATAGATTAACGCACCACTGTCACATTCTCGAAACCGGAAATGACAGCTTCAGGTTCAAAAATAGCTCCGCGCAGGAACCAAAACGAGCAAAGGAGAAGTAGCAACCTTGACCGTAACTAAAAACCCGAACATTAATTAAAAGGCGGGTCAATTCTCGGTGGAAAAACTGGGTCAGTTCTTACCGGAAATCAACAGCCGCGGCAGCAGCCAGCGCATCAAGCGCGAATACGAGTGCGGTCAATGCCGCATCAGCAGCAGCGGCCACCTCTGCCGATATGATTGCCACTGCCGCTGACAGAGTTGCGACTGGATCCGACAGAGCTGCCGCTGCCAATAGCGCCTCAGCTTCTGAAGCGTCGCGCGCTGAAGCCTCCATTTTGCGCGATGAAACCCAGACTCTCCGCGATCAAGCAGAGACATTCAAAGATTCTGCTGCATCCAGTGATGCAAGTGCCGCAAGTCATGATTCCAGTGCGGCTGCGAGTGCTGCTGCGGCGGCAACTGTTCTCAATAACCTTGACGGCGGCACGACAGGGCAAATGCTGGTTAAGCGTTCAAACGCTGACTATGACTATGAATTCACAACCCCTGCATCGGGCGGTGACATGTTCAAGTCCGTGTTTGATCCGAAAGGAAAGGACGCGGATGCGTTCGACATGGCGAACATGGATGAGGCAGCGAATGCTCTCATTCTTCGCAGTGATGAGCGAACCGCCATATCTGACAATACTTCGGCTCGTCATAGCCATTCGAACAAGCCTGTACTCGACGCAATCACCGCCTCATTCACTATTGCTGACAAGACCAGCATTGACGCAAACACCTCAGCGCGCCACTCGCATAGCAATAAGGCCGTGCTCGATGCCACAACTGCATCGTTCCTGACGGCAGATAAGACCAAGCTCAACGGCATCGCAGCGGGGGCTACGGCCAGCACCGGTACCGTGACAAGCGTTGCTGTTGCCGTGCCGACGGGCTTCACTGTCACGCCTGCAATCACCACAAGCGGCACCATCACAATCAGCTATGCATCTGGTTATCAGGGATACACGACGGCTGAGGCGAACAAGCTTGCCGGTATCGCTGCGGGTGCGGATAAAACTCCGGCATTGGCGACGGTTGCAACATCTGGAAGCTATAACGATTTGGGCAACAAGCCTGTAATTCCAGCCGCGCAGATTCAAACAGACTGGAACGCGACAAGCGGGGTAGCTTCGATCAAAGATAAGCCAGCATCGTTCCCGCCGTCAGCACATACGCACACACCGGTGCAGGTCGGACTTAGTAACGTCGCCAACAAGTCTGAAGCTCAGATGGTCGCTGGCGGTGCTATTGCAGATGGTCTGGCTGCCAAGCTCGACAAGACCGCACAGGCCGGAGACAGCGCCAAGCTGGGCAATAAAACGGCAGCGGCATGGCAAGCTGAGATTGATGCAGGTAAGTGGCCGGGGATTTATAGTGGGGGTGTTCCAGATAACTTATCTTTCCCTATAGGCACCGTTATCGGCTGTTATGGGCCAGCTAAGCCAAGGAACTCCATTATTGTTCCATGCATTAGCAACAGTGTTGCTACTTTTTATTACAAAGGCGAAAGCGCTGCACGGAGTGAATTGTCTGGTCTATGGTCAGCAGCAGGCGCTATTTCTTCAAATGGCAATATATGCGTGAGGATTGGATGATGTACATTAAAGAATACTATAGCTTCACGGCGACAAAGTCGGATAACTTAATCGTAGATATGATTGTTTCTATTGATGGTAGTGAGGAGCGTGTTGAGTATGTTTATCGCGCCTCCGATCCGTACAGCCCGCTAACCCCACTCATCACGCAATGGCTATCAGATAACCCAGATCAAGAAATCCTACCTTACATTCCACCGCCAGAACTAACACCGGAAGAGTTGCGGGCGCAAATGCCGCCTTTGTCGCGTAGACAGTTCTGGTTGGGTGCTCATTCTTTAGGTGTCGCAAAGGCTGATGTAATGGCCTATGCGGCCAATGATCCGGCCTTGCTCATTGAGGTTGAAGAAAGCACTGAGTTTCAACGCACCTATGGTGCGGTGACATTGTTGTCACCACTTCTTGGCATCACAGACGATCAGCTTGATGATGTTTGGATGTGGTTCGCAGCTGCCTAATAGCTGCATCTAACGCGCATACCGCGCTGCCCTCGATGGCATTTTAACAGGAAAATCACAAATGGATAAAACCGTGCCAGCTGGCGCGGCGATCCTGCTTGACTTCATTCGTAAGATTGAAGTTGGGCGGGTCGATGATGCCTATCATGGGCTTTACCCCTCAGCTAGATGGTGTTTGGCTTTGGGCTGCTGTGGTTTATGCAAGTTACAGACTGGCTACTAATCGCTACAGTTTTCTAATTACGCCGCCCCTGAGGCAGTTTTTATATGGAGCATACTGAAGTAAGCACTAATTTGTAGGATTTGAAAGTGGGGTACTTTCAGATTGAGTGTTGTTACTATTGATCGTATTTTCATCCTTTGAAATATATGCCCCATAAATTGAAACTGCAAACCATACAATAGCTACAAGTATGAGGCTGACAAACAAAATATTTCGGACTTGTTTTCCTTTGCCCCCTTGTCGAGCATCCTCTGGTTTTATGTCGTTCATAGTTTATCCCCCTTATGATCGTCCTCTTAAGAAAAAGAAGAATATCAAAATTACTGCAATTAAAGGAACGCCGAACCACCACATAACTGCTGCTGTTAAGATATTTATCTCCCTTTGAATGATCAACGCACGAGGACACCTATACGTTCCGCAAATATTTGGTGCGTTTTTCGGGAACATTTTCATGCTCATAAGGTTCTTCTAACTGGAGGTACAAATGAATACGCATGAATTTTTTTCAATTTACAGCATGGTAGTAACGTTTATCGCTCTAGCAGTGATCATGCTCGTGTTTTCAATGTGGCAGTTACGCAAAAGGCGGAAGCGCCCAAAATAATAAATCATAAAATGAAAAGCCTCGCTTGCGCGGGGCTTTTTTATGCCCGAAAGGAACTCACATGCGTGAAACCTTAACGACCGCGCTTGACCTGATGTTTGGTCATGAAGGCGGCTATGTCAATAATCCGAAAGACCCCGGAGGCGCTACGAAATATGGCATCACTCATAGAACTCTAGCCGCTCATCGTGGGGTTGCCAGTGCTACGCCTGCACAAGTCAAAGCACTCAGCAAAGAGGAAGCTACAGAGATATATCGGCGTTCCTACTGGCAGCAATCCGGCGGCGATCTTTTACCAGTCGGTATTGACTATATGGCCTTTGATTATGGTGTGAATAGCGGTCCCGCACAGGCGATTAAGTCACTGCAGCGTGTTGTTGGTGTCTTCCCTGACGGTATTGTCGGTGGTCAGACAGTGACTGCTGTCAAAGCCTTTCGTGGAGATTTGGTCGCTACATATGCAACAGAGCGTCTTCGTTTTATGATATCACTGAAGACGTGGTCAACCTTCGGGCGGGGCTGGCAAAAGCGCGTAGTTTCAGTGGAATCTCAGGCACGTCAGCTCATACGGGGGGCATTTGTAAATGCCGACGTAATTCCTCCCATTGCTAAAGCCAACCCCAAGGATCAGTCAATCACGGAAATATTGAAAAAGCCAGAGGCATGGGCTCCATTGGGAGGCCTTTTGTCTGGCATAGGAGGCATGGCTTCAGGATCAGGCCCGATCCAGTGGGCGCTTGCAATCATCATGGTCGGAGCCTTTGCAACCGGTGCGTATTTCCTCATCAAGCGCATGCAGGATCAGGCGGCATGAGGCTTAGCTTTCAACACATCATTGGCGCGGTAATCGGAGGGGCAGTTTCAGGCCTCTTTTTTTATGCGCTCGGGACTTATGACGGCAAGCAACAGGCGGCACTGGAAGCCGCACAAGCCGTGACACAAGCAATCCAGAACAGGGCAGGGATCAATGAAACAATCGACAATATGGATAGCGTTGCTCTGTGTGTTGAGCTTGGCGGGTTGCGCGAGCAGTGCGAGCAACTGCGCGGGCTGGCAGAAGATCAGCGTTAAGCCGGAGACAGCGGTCTATCTGGCTGGTAACGACCAGAGCGCAGGCAAGAGCGTTGCTGGTCATAACGCATACGGGAAAAAGGCGGGGTGCTGGTAGATGGGGGAGGATTTGAAATGGTTGATCGGTCTGGCCGCTACATTCGGTCTAGCTCTCATTGCTGCCTTTCGGTCGCTCTCAGCTACGATCAAAGCCGGTGACGATGCGCTGCATGAGAGAATCAATCGAACACGCGATGATTATGTCCGGCGTGTCGATCTCGATGGGCATGTGAGCCAGTTGCGCGAAGGTATGAAGGAACTGAAAGACGAAACCAGAGAGAGTATGAGGGAGACAAATAAACGCTTAGATCAGGTCTTGGCAGTGCTGACGCAAGACAATAAATAAGATTGCTAGCGGTCTAAAATAGGAACAAATTTGTAAACCGTGCAAAAAAAGCTGTAAACCGGCTCTTATATTGCTTTGGTTAAGCCGTTGAAATAGTTGGCGATCCCGACTGGATTCGAACCAGTGACCTACGGCTTAGAAGGCCGGTGCTCTATCCAGCTGAGCTACGGGACCGCATGCGCTGTGCAGCGGCTATTTGATCAATGTGTCCAAGGCTGTTGGCGATCGGTACGGAAATTATCCGTATAGGAGACCTGACGGCGTTTTGCCTCTTTAGGCTCTTCAACGCGATAAGGAATGCCGTATTTCTGCGTATAAGCGAGGGCCTCTTCGAGGGTCTCAAAGCTCATGCGGATCTGACTTTTCATGTCGCGGGAAGACGTATAGCCCATCAGTGGTTCGATTTTACGCGCCACTTCAGGCTCATATTCCAGAACCCACGCTTCGGTCTTAGCTTTACCGGACTGCATAGCGGTTTTGGTTGGACGATAAATACGGGCGACCATATTCATAAACCTCATGGCACAAAAGCGACGGGAAGATCATCTGATCTTTGGTCTAATCATTAAACCTGCAATGCGTCTCAATGAAAATGCAAGACATGCTCATGAGACTATAATGGTCGGAGCGAGAGGATTCGAACCTCCGACCCCCTGATCCCAAATCAGGTGCGCTACCAGGCTGCGCTACGCTCCGTTATCCTTGTAAGGACTAGCTGTGTCTAGTGTTTTCAAGTGCCGAGTGCAAGAGCTAATTCTGCTGTTGAGGCATAAAAACTGTGAATGTCGCACTATAAAACAGCGGATAAATACACTGTTTTGGGTGACGCTTTATGATGTAACGAAAATTACACTGCATATGGCGCTGAAATAAAGGCGGAATTTAAAAACAGAAGCAGTTATCCTGTTGGGCTGCTGCTTCTGTTTCGATTGATTTTTGAGATAAATTGCTGATTATTCAGCTGATTGCGGCGAGGCCCTGTTGCAGATCATTGATCAGATCCTGGGTGTCTTCAAGACCAATTTGCAGGCGTATCACCGGTCCTTCATAATCGTTGGCTGATACGGTGCGATCGCCCAATTGTACATGTACGGCAAGACTTTCATAGCCACCCCATGAATAGCCAAGGCCAAACAGCTGAATTGTGTCGAGCAATTTGTGTGCTTCTGTTGTACCGCCCTGAGCGAGTACAAAAGAGAATACGCCGCTGGCGCCTTTAAAATCGCGTTTCCACAACTCATGGTCCGGATGGCTCTCCAGTGCAGGATGCAGAACGCGCGCGACTTGCGGTTGCTGCTCCAGCCAGCGCGCAACGGTGAGGGCGCTTTGCTGATGATGGTTGAGGCGCAGCCCCATACTGCGAAGACCGCGCAGAATTAAATATGCATCATCCGAATTTACGCACATACCCAGCGCACTATAGGAATCATAGAGCTGCTTCCAGTATTTTTCAGTTGATGAAACCATACCGAACAGCACATCAGAATGACCGGACGGATATTTCGTGCCGGCATGGATGGTAATATCGACGCCATAATCAAGCGCTTTAAAATAAAGCGGCGTTGCCCAGGTATTGTCCATCATTACGATGACGTCTTGTGCATGGGCTGCCTTTACGATTGCCGGAATATCCTGAATTTCAAATGTGTTGGAACCCGGCGATTCCGTGAAGATAATCCGTGTGTTTGGACGTATCAGCTTGGCAATATCAGCGCCGATATGCGGCGGGTAATATTCAACTTCAATACCTAGGCGCTTAAGCATGGTATTGGCAAAACGGCGTGTCGGGAAATAAATTGTATCAACAAAAAGAATATGGTCACCTTTTTCCAGAAAAGCCAGCAAAGGAACCGTGACAGCTGCAAGGCCTGAGGAGACTAAGATAGTGCCTTCTGAGCCTTCGAGCTGGTTTATGGCTTCACACAAAGCTGTGGTTGTTGGCGTGCCATGAGTGCCGTAGGTGTATTTTTGGTTTTCTGTTGCCATCGTGGCGGCATCTTTGAATAGGACTGTTGAGCCGCGGATGACAGGCGGATTGACAAAACCATGATATTCATAAGGGTCGTTGCCGCAATGCGTAAGGAATGTGTTGATCCCTAAACCTTCTGCAGGTTTTCCTGATTTGACCATAAAAATGCCTCCTGAGGCTTGTTAGTCTATTCTTCCGACGGCAAGCCGTACAGCGATAAGATTTTATGTGAAATTTGAAATGATTGTTATTTCTGTGAAGACGTTGAGAGTTAAATCTGAAGTTTAAAGTATATTCATATTTCCTTTCTTATGAAATTATAATTTTAACGGCAGACTAACAACAGAATAAAAATAGAGTTAGCAAGATAATGAGCTTTCCATTCTTTTCGAAAACTGCTCTTTGTCAGGTAGAGTGTGTTCAGTTGTTTTAGTGTGTGGTGGTATGATCTTTAAAAGTGAATTTACAAATTTCACGATGAGTGTGCGTGCAGGGTTTAAAGAACGCTCGGGTAAACAAAAACTGACTAATCAGCAGAAGCTCTGGCCTCCGGTATTGTCCATTGTGGTTGTGGCGGTTATTGCTTTGGCAATTGTGCTTCTTCCTTTTGATGCAACTTTATCGCGTCTTGCTTTTACAAGCCAGATTTGGCCGGTTCCACAATTACGTAAATTAACCGATCTGGTGCTAGCGACACCCTATATTGTTTTATTCGTTCTTATGATTCTGTGTGCATTGGTTGCCCGCTGGCAGTTGCGACAGCGCCAAAAAATGAGCTGGCGTCCCTCTCAATCTATAGAAATCTATCATCGTTTGGGAGCGGTTATTGGCCATTGCCTGTTTGGAATGTTGGCGATTCTTACTGCCGGATTGCTGGTTAATATCCTGAAATGCGTGGTAGGAAGGCCGCGTCCAAGCTTGATAGATGTAGTCGGACCGTTCGCATTCAAGCCATTTAGCTACACATATTCCTATGTAAGTTTTCCCTCAGGCCATGCTTGCACTGCTGCGGTGCTCGCTACTTTAGTTGCATTATGGTTACCTAAATATCGGATAATCGCCTATGTCGGGCTGGGTTTAATTGCGTCAATACGTGTTGCTGTGCAAGCTCACTATCCTTCCGATGTTTTGGTGGGATTTGTATTTGGTGCAGTTATCACCTTGATTTTAGCTCGCTTTTTAGCGCAAGCCAATCTGCTTTTCCGCCTTGAGCCCGGTCGTGTTTTCCCGGTGGTCAAAAAAAACTCCGGTCCTGTGATTTGAAATTCACGATATAAGCAATTTGTTATATCTCCGCATATGAAAGATACGGCATTCCTGCCGTTGAAAAAACGGCAGGGACAGGCTTGACCTGCGGAAAATAATAGCTTTCGATAGACAAAGTTTTACACGCTTCGGGTTTCGTCGTTGCGGATGGCAGTTGATATTGAACAGGCATTAAATCGGTTCAAGGCTGTGAAATATTAGCAATGGCCGTTTAGGGTCGTTACCCTTTTCGGTTTCTGACAGAATGCTGAAATTGATTTCTTGAATGCTATTAAAAAGTTTAACGATAAGAGGGTGAGCATCATATGAAAAAAACAACTCTGATTAAACTGGCTGGTGTAGCTGCATTGACCTTGACTGCGGCAGTTGCAGCATCTGCCGGTACGCTGGATGATGTGAAGGCAAAAGGCTTTGTACAATGTGGCGTAAATACAGGTCTGGCCGGTTTTGCTGCTCCTAATGATAAGGGTGAATGGTCGGGTTTTGACGTTGATTATTGTCGCGCAGTTGCATCTGCGATTTTCGGCGATAAGGAGAAAGTTAAATTTACACCGCTGAATGCTAAAGAGCGGTTTACGGCTCTGCAGTCGGGTGAAGTCGATATTCTGATTCGTAACACCACCTGGACAATCAGCCGTGATACGTCACTGGGCCTCGAATTTGCGGGCGTGAATTACTACGATGGTCAGGGCTTTATGATTAATACCAAAAAGCTCCCTGATATTAAATCAGCGTTGCAGCTTTCCGGTGCATCAATCTGCGTGCAGGCTGGTACAACCACTGAAATGAATATGGCCGATTATTTCAAATCCAATAAAATGGAATATAATCCGGTTGTGTTTGAAAAGATCGATGAAGCCAATGCAGCCTATGACAGCGGCCGTTGTGACGCCTATACCACTGATCAGTCCAGCCTTTATGCGGTACGTCTGACATTGTCTAATCCCGATGACCATGTCGTATTGCCGGAAATCATCTCCAAAGAACCATTCGGTGTTGTTGTACGTCAGGGCGATGCGCAATGGGCTGATGTTGCACGCTGGGTGCATAATGCACTGTTGAATGCTGAAGAAGCTGGTATCACACAGGCAAATGTCGAAGAGATGAAAAAGTCTGATGTGCCTGAAATCAAGCGTATGCTTGGCACAGAAGCTGAAACCAAGATTGGTGTAGATCTCGGGCTGGACAATGACTGGGTTGTTAAAATCGTTAAGAATGTTGGCAATTACGGCGAAGTTTTCGAGCGTAATATCGGCACCAACAGCCCGTTGAAAATTGCTCGCGGTATCAATGCTTTGTGGACCAAAGGTGGCCTGCAATACGGCATACCGATCCGTTAATATTATAAATAATACAGAAGCCGGTTTGCATTGCTTTAAGCAGTGCAGACCGGCTCTCTGTGTCAGTTTTTTATGCTGACAGTATGTTTCATCGTTTTCTGCGTAATCCTGTTATGCAATTTTATTTTGAGGATTGTAGCGAAAACAATAAGATAGGCCGGATTCTCTGTTTTTTGATTTCCGGTCTGGCCCAAATACTCTTTTGACGACTTTCTATGCTGTTTACAGCTTTTACTGCAGACAGAGGTCGGGAGGGGCGGGGCAAATATCTGGTCATATTTCTGACTACAGAGCATGAGGTGCGCATGGCAGATCAGGGCGTCGTTACAGGCTCACGACCGGGGGCGAAGGTTTCCATTCTGAATAACCCTAAAATACGGGGTATTTTTTATCAGCTTATTGTATTTGCTGCCGTTTTTCTTTTGGTTTATTGGATTATCGGCAACACAGCAGCCAACTTAACCAAGCTTAATATTGCGTCAGGTTTTGATTTTTTAAAAAGCCGTGCTGGTTTTGATGTGAGCCAGTCACTGATTTCTTATGACGCCGATTCCAATTATGCTCGTGCCTTTCTGGTCGGGCTGTTGAATACGCTATATGTCGCTATTCTTGGTATCATTACCGCTTCTATTATCGGCTTTTTGGTTGGTATCGGGCGTTTATCCGGCAATTGGCTTGTGTCCAAAATCTGTACTGTTTACGTTGAAATTTTTCGTAATATTCCGCCATTGCTGGTTATTTTCTTTTGGTATTTCGGTGTACTCTCCGTATTGCCTGATGTCCGCGGTAGTTATGCCTTGCCGCTCGGCAGTTATCTGAACAAGCGCGGTTTTTTCTTTCCGTCGTTCATTTGGGGCGATAAAGCCTGGCTCACGCTGGCCGCTCTTTTAGTGGCGGTGGTCGCTGCTTTTATCCTTTATCGTTGGGCGCGGATCAGGCAGATGAAGACCGGCCAGATTTTACCGGTCTGGCGCTATGCTTTAGCAATGATCATTGGTTTGCCGCTGCTAACCTTCTTAGCGACCGGCATGCCGGTTAGCTTTGATATGCCAAAGCTTGGTGCTTTCAATTTGGCAGGCGGATCGCAGGTTAAGCCAGAGTTTCTGGCGCTCTATCTGGCACTGTCATTTTATACCGCCTCATTTATTGCTGAAACTGTGCGTGGCGGTATTAAGGGGGTGAATAAAGGCCAGTCTGAAGCAGCTGCCGCTTTAGGTCTGCGCAGGCCGCAGGCGATGCGTCAGGTTGTAGTACCGCAGGCAATGCGGATTATCATTCCGCCGCTTTCCAGTCAGTATCTTAACTTAACCAAAAACTCTTCATTGGCGATTGCTATTGGCTATCCGGATTTGATGGCTGTGGGGGGAACGGTGCTGAATCAGACCGGTCAGGCAGTGGAAGTGGTTGCAATCTGGATGGTTGTCTATCTTGGTATCAGCCTGATTACCTCCGGATTGATGAACTGGTTCAACGCAAAAATGGCATTGGTGGAGCGGTAAAATGAGCAATTCAGACTTGCATTATGTTCGCTCCGCTATGGTTGCACCAATGCCGGCGCCTTCAAATCAGAAGGGCATTGCTGCATGGTTGAAGGAGAACCTGTTTTCCTCCGTAAAGGATACGGTTCTGACAATTATGGGGCTATCACTTCTGGTATGGTATGTGCCGGGATTGTTTAATTGGCTTTTCACCTATGCGGTATGGGCAGGTACGGATCGAGCGGCTTGCACCACTGTTGCACAGGGCGGTTTACAGCCTGAAGGCTGGTCCGGTGCTTGCTGGGCATTTGTGGACGCTAAATTCCAACAGTTTTTATACGGCCGTTATCCGGTGGATGAACGCTGGCGTGTGAAGCTAACCGCACTGGTTTTTGTATTGCTGCTGATACCGATGCTGATTGGTAAGCTGCCTTACAAGATGCTGAACGCTGTGTTGCTGTTCATTGCCTTTCCGGTTTTCGCTTATCTGTTTCTCGTCGGTGGTTATTTCGGTCTTGCACATGTTGAAACATCACTCTGGGGTGGGCTTCTGGTCACGCTAATTCTCTCGGTTGTAGGGATTACCGTATCTCTGCCGATGGGAATATTACTGGCGCTCGGGCGGCGCTCCAACCTGCCGGTCATTAAAGCGCTTTGTGTGATTTTCATCGAGGTTATCCGTGGTGTGCCGCTGGTAGCGCTATTGTTCATGGCCAGTGTTATGCTGCCGCTGTTCATGCCACCTGGCACCAGTTTTGATAAGTTTTTGCGCGCTTTGGTCGGAGTGTCGCTCTTTGCATCGGCCTATATGGCAGAGGTTATCCGTGGTGGCTTGCAGGCCATTCCGAGTGGCCAATATGAAGGGGCAGATTCACTCGGTCTTCGTTATTGGCAAAAAACGCTGTTTATTATCTTACCGCAAGCGCTCAAGCTGGCATTGCCGGGGATTGTAAACACGTTTATCGGCTTGTTCAAAGATACCAGCCTTGTGTACATTATTGGTATGTTCGACCTTCTTGGAATTGTCCGGCAGAATTTTTCGGATGCCAGCTGGGCAACACCGCAGACGCCGGCAACGGGGCTTGTTTTTGCCGGATTTGTATTTTGGATTTTCTGTTTCTGTATGTCGCGATATTCGTTATATATGGAGCGCAGGCTTGATACCGGACACCGGAATTAATTTGGGTAATATTGGGAAAGTCATGTGCATCTATAAAATCGCACATGAACACTGAGGGATGAACAATGAGCATGCAATCGGGCGCTTTACTGAAGCCTACGGCTGAAGAAACGGGAGCAATTATGGAAATATCCAAAACCGAAGTCGCAGTCGATATTGTTGGTATGCATAAGTGGTTTGGTGAATTCCATGTGCTGCGTGACATTAATCTGCGGGTGATGCGCGGGGAGCGTATCGTTATTGCAGGGCCTTCTGGCTCTGGTAAATCTACAATGATCCGCTGCATTAACCGCCTTGAAGAGCACCAGAAAGGTCAGATCATTGTTGATGGCAAAGAGCTGTCGAATGACCTGAAGAAGATTGACGAAGTGCGCCGTGAAGTTGGCATGGTGTTTCAGCATTTCAATCTTTTCCCGCATCTTACAATTCTGGAAAACTGCACTTTGGCTCCGATATGGGTTCGCAAAATGCCGAAGAAAAAGGCAGAAGAAATTGCGATGCACTATCTTGAGCGCGTGAAGATTCCGGAGCAGGCTAATAAATATCCGGGTCAGTTGTCCGGTGGCCAGCAGCAGCGTGTGGCAATTGCCCGTTCATTGTGCATGAACCCGCGTATTATGCTTTTCGACGAGCCGACATCAGCGCTTGATCCTGAAATGATCAAGGAGGTTTTGGATACAATGGTCGGTCTTGCTGAAGAAGGCATGACCATGATCTGCGTAACCCATGAAATGGGCTTTGCACGTCAGGTTGCCAACCGTGTGATCTTTATGGATCAGGGGCAGATCGTGGAGCAGAACTCACCGGCTGAGTTCTTTGATAATCCGCAACATGAACGCACCAAACTGTTCCTGAGCCAGATTTTGCATTAATCGGGGATTTGATAATATTTAATAAAACACCCGCAGCGAGGCTGCGGGTGTTTTGCGTTCAAAAGCGAAGTTTGTTACGTGGTTCAGCGCTGTAAAGGCATAATTATAGTTTTTGCATCAGCTCAATACGATTGCCAAACGGGTCATTAATATAGGCACGCAGATAGCCGCTCAGCGGCTCATCTTGTTCGCTTGTAATATTATGCGCCGCCAACATAGCCAGAAATTCATAGAGATCATCAACCAGAAAGGCTGGGTGCGCTTTTTGCGCTGGCATAAAACCTCGCTCCACACCCAGATGCAGCTTGATATTTGGGTGCTCAAACCAGCAGCCGCCGCGACTGGCCAGATTGGTGGGTTTAGCAACCTCAGCCAAGCCTAGTAAGCTGCTGTAAAATGCACGGGCTTTGTCTTCACCACCGGCTGGCATTGCAAGTTGAATATGATCCAGGGCAATAATCGGCATGGCTTTTCCCCATAATTGCAATTGAATTATATTAATATCGGATACTGTCAGCAATGCTCGTAAAGATAAATAGATCTGCACCAAGAGAAATGGCTCTCAGCTACTTGATGAAGCGTATAGTTTGATGATTTGACACCCTACTGTTATATGGTGGTTTGGGTGCCTTGGTGAAAATGCATCTTCCAATGCCCGTTATGATTAATCCAGAGCGAGCTTCTTAAATTACGGGACGTTATCACGTCATCTGCCGAAAATGCCTCGCTAATATAAGTCAGTAAGACTGCATCTGTGCTTATATAATGTAGCTTATAGCCGAAGCCGCGCAATCTGGGAGCTGTGCATTTTTCTGCTTCAAGGGCATTAAGAGTACTTGCTTTGTCATAAACTTCGCCGGAGCTACCAAACTCGACGAAATCCGGTGATAGCAGATTTTCGGCTTTCTGACGGTTGCGGCGTATGTCTGTATGATGGAGCCGCTGCTCCAACTCACATATGAAGTCCAGTGTTATCATTTCAATGCAATCTCACCTTTGAAAGTCAATAAAGTTTAACACTTCTAAATCCAAAATTGTCGATTTTTACTGATTTAAAAACACCAGATGAACCTTTGAGGGTGCGATATTAGTCACTGATTTTTAGTGGCAAAATCGCATCACATTGATGAATTTATAACTTTAATATTATTGATCATATTGAAGCTGTAATATTTGTCAGTGTATATAAATTGATAAAATTAGCTTTAATTTTGATTTTGAATTGTTTTTATTGTTAATTTATTTGTTTAATTGTAGTTATATTATTGTTATTCATGTATTTTGATTGAAATTAGAAGTATTGACTAACACATGTTATGAATTCATCATTTCAATTGGATTTGTAGATATGATTTCAAAATTATTGAATTACAAATTAATTACTATGAATATAGCTTTTCTATCTTCTTTTATATTGATGGAGAAAGCCGAGGCTCAGACAGGGCAGATAAAAGCAACGGCCGGACAAAGCTTAAATGTGACGCCTGACGTTGCGACAACGCACCCTAACAGCGATGGCTTTGGAATCTATGCCTTGGGTGGTGGCTCTATCGTTTCTGATATGGGCAATGTCGTTACCAACGGCAGCAGTGCTTCCGGGCTGTTTGCTACAGATACCGGAAGTATCATTCATTGGCAGGGAACCACGATTGAAACCCATGGATTTCGGGGACGCGGAATTGATGCGCTTCATGGAGCGCAGGTCATTGGTTACGGAACAATCATTACCAATGGTGATAAAGCGCATGGCATTCAGGCTGCTGTGACAACTGCCGTTTCAGGGCCTGCACAAATAACATTACTGCCGAGTACCTCTGTCCATACATTTGGCAATGACGCCTATGGTTTACACGCTTATTCTTCAAGCACCATTACTGGAACCGTGAATGTTATTACTGAAGGTACGGGCAGTTTTGGTGTGCACTCTGAAAAAGACAGTACAATCACTTTGACCACTTCAAATATTGAAACGCATGGTGCAGGGGCTTTCGGCCTGTTGGCAAATACCGATGATATTACGGTTGGTGTAGATTATACCCCGGGTAAGCTGGTTGTCAGTTCCAGCACGGTTACCACAACGGGTGACAATGCTTTTGGTGCTTTTGCGGATGTTCAGGCGTCAATGGAGCTCACGGATATCACGATCAATACAACAGGTGAAAATGCTGCTGGCTTATTTGCCCATCTTGGCGGTTCAATCACCAGTCAGGGCAGCATAACAACCACAGGTAATAATGCCCATGGCGCAGCGGCCGGAATGAGCCCTACACCGGGCTTTACCGACACCATTGAACATAGCGGCAGCATTGTTACGCAAGGTGATAATGCTTATGGCATATATGGGATGAATGGTGCGGAGTTTAAAATTTCCGGATCAATTCATACGCATGGCGATGCGTCACAGGGCGCATATCTCGATGGTGCTAGTTTGGATATGCCGGCTCTGACTGTTGATACCAGCGGAGATAATGCTGCCGGTATCCATGCCGTGAACGGCGCAACAATAAGCGGACAGGCTGATATTACCACGCAAGGCGCCAATTCTCATGGTATGATTGTTGAGGCAGGAAGCAATATTACGCTGAATAATTCACACATTGTCACACATGATGATCTTGCTGATGGAGCGCTTGTCACAAGCAGCAATATCACTTTAAGCAACACAACTATCGTGACGCAAGGTCATGGCTTGACCGTTACTGACAGCTCAATTGTAACTTTAACAGACAGCGATATTACCAGTAAGCTCTCTGCCATTGATGTTTCATTTTCCGCTGTCGATCAGCATGCGGAAGTTAATATCGGCGGAACATCACATCTGAATAGTGAAACAGGCGTAATTTTAAATGTTACCCGCGATAATGCTGCGGCTGAAACCGGTATTGTTGCATTAAATATTCAGGACGGTTCGGTTGTTACTGGCAATATAACCGATAATGGTACTAAAACCACCGGCTATACGGATGTGCTTTTGGGGGCAGATGTTATTTGGACCGGACATGCATCCGGTATTCGTCATTTTAAATCCTTAAATAGTAATAGTATTGTTAATTTTGCTGCCGGATCAGACATTGGTGGCGACCTGCATGGTGTCCGTTCAAAATTCGTGTTTCATCCGAGCGGTATCAATGTGGCTGGAAATGTTTTGCTCACCGATAATTCACATGCAGGCGGTGGCTCATTAAATGGTGTGATTGATGTTGCCGGTGACGTAAATGTTGATGACACGTCAACACAAGCCGGCAACTGGTCTGTTGCCGGAGATCTGACCAATCATGGTACAATGGCGCCAATCGGAGCTGCTGGCATGATTAATGTTGGCGGCGATTATATTCTATCCGGTACATCCGTATATATGCTGGATATTAATCAGCTTAGTATGAATGCTGTTATCAATGTTGCGGGTTCCGCATCGCTGGCCGGCAAAGTCTCACTTGTTACTCCTCTTACGAGTGTGGCACTCAATTACCGTTATACCATATTAACTGCAGCGGGCGGTTTAAACGGTACGATGTATAATGGTGGTCTTAGCTGGGATAACACGCCTGCATATTTATATGTGGCACCGCAGCTGACTTATGATGCCAATAATGCTTACCTGACACTGACGCGCAACAATGTAGCTATTGCCAGTGCTGGTAGGACTGCAAATGAGAGAGCTGTTGGCAGAGCCTTGGACAGTAATGCGCAATCAACCGGCACAGTGCATAACACTTTGCTGTTGCACACCAATGAAGCCGCTGTCAGGGCTCAGTTGGCTAATCTTTCCGGCGAAGCCCATCAGTCTGTACTGGCTGAGTTGCAGCAAGGATCTCATCGTGTGCGTGATGCAATTGCAGGGCGCTTGTATGAGATGGTAGAAACGGCCCCGGCAGTTTGGGGGCGCTTTATAACAAGGCAGGGCGATGCGGATGCAACAGACTATTCAAGTCTGTCCTCACAGACCGACAGCTTCTTCTGGGGAGCTGATACGAGCTTTAATGAAAGCTTACGTGCAGGCCTGATGGCGGGGATTGAAAAATCGACCTTTAACGTGGACGATTTGAACTCTTCATCGCGTGTCGATAGCTATCATGTGGGTGTTTATGGTCGTTGGAAAGAGCAGGCTGTAAGCGTACATCTTGGCGGCGCTTATAGCTGGCACAATGTTATTATGGACAGATCATTTGTGGCAGGTGCAAATCCGCAGACACTCAAGAGCGACTATCAGGCACAAACGGTACAGCTATTTGGTGAGCTGGCCTATGATCTGAATGTGGATATGTTCGATTTTCAGCCATTTGCAGGGCTTGCTTATGTGCGCACCCAGCGAGACGGTTTCGCAGAGCAGACAATTAATCCGTTGATTGATGGTGCTTTGCAAACGGATGATACGGCGCTGTCCAATACATTTACTTCACTGGGTGTCAGGTTTGGCAAGCAATGGCAGCATGCAAATGATGTAAAAGTTAAAATTCATATGGCACCGGCATGGCGCCATGCATTTGGCGATGAACAGGCAAACTCGATATTTGTGCTTAACCCGACAACGTCATTTAATATTGGCGGCTTGCCGTTATCACGTGATGTCTTTGCCATGGAGACCGGACTGTCCGTTGATTTTAATCCGCGCGTCAGTGTTGGTGTGAGTTATGACGGGCAATTTGGCAGCAAAAACCAACAAAACGCCTTTAAAGGTAAGATGTCAGTTAAATTCTAATCGGAAATTATCACTTCTCAGGAGCCGTGGGGTGTACCGTTTTTATGATGCCGCGGGTGTAATATTCGCGGCATCATATTGATAGAGCCAGTCTAGATCTGCCAGAAAATCTTCTGGCTTACGGGCCTTAAACAGCAGGTTGCGGCCAAGTGCCAGCGGGCCACTGGCATGATAGGCAAAGCGGTTGAGCTTGCCGCGGCGTGCAACTTTGCCAATACGCTCCAAACGCTGCTTTTCAAACGCCGCCAGTGCATCATCATGGTTTACCTGATCCGGAGAGAGGTGTGCCGCCAGCGAAACGGCATCTTCAATCGCCATTGCAGCGCCTTGTGCTGCAAAGGGTGTCATCGCATGCGAAGCATCACCCAGCAAAATCAGCCGTGGTTCAATGACCAGCTTTGGTTCGGGCATTTCAAATAGCGGCCAGAATGTCCAGCCTTGTGCAGCATGTAACACATCGGTGATTGCTGATGACCAATTTTGGAATGCGCGCAGCAAAGCGGCGCTGTCGCCCTTCATATCCCAGCTGGTGCCAATATCTTCACCATCAGTGATGGCAACAAAATTATAGGCTTTCCCGCCTTTGATCGGATAGGCAACCAAATGTACGCCCTGGCCAAGCCATGCTGAGACTGCCAGTTTATCTTGCAGGCTACTGCTAAAGCTGTGTGGTATCTTATCCGCAGGTAACGTGGCGCGCCAGGCAATATGATTGCTAAAACGTGCACGATCCTTTGGCATTGAGCGTGCACGTTGCTCCGACCACACACCATCACAACCAATCAGCAATGCGCCGCTATAATCCTTGATCTCATCGTGATGATCGACACGGATCGTTACCGCATCCGCTGTGATGTGGTGGGAGAGAACAGTTGCACCCAGATGCAGCTCGATATTGGGATTGCGCGCAACTGTCTTGAGCAGGGCTGCCTGCAAATCGGCACGATGGCAGGTAATATAGGGGGCATTCCAGCGCTTGTCAGCCTCCGCACCCAGTTGCATGCGCATAAGCGGCTTGGCCTTGCAGCCACTCATCAGATAAAGGGCTTGTGGCTGTACCGCGTGAGGAAGCAAGTCTTTGGTCACGCCGAGCCGCGCAAGTAAGCGTGTTGCATTGGGTGCCAATTGCAAACCGGCACCCACCTCAGAAAGAGCGGGTGCCTTTTCCATAATTACGACGGAAAAACCACGTTTTTCCAAGGCCAGTGCGGCGGTAAGGCCGGCAATGCCGGCACCTGCAATGAGAATACGCGGATTGCTTTGCATATGCATGGCTGCCCTTATCCTGAGGTCAACAATGGTGAAAGCGGGGGCAAACTTTCACCATGTGAGCGTTAATTAACCGGCTTCTGAAACCAGCGGGTCGTTAAATGTGCAACCGGCAGGCACAGTCTCATCAGCGCTGAGCGTAGCATCATGGCGATACAGCGTTGAACAATACGGGCATACAACGTCTTCGGCATCACCCATATCAAGAAACACATGCGGATGATCAAATGGCGGGTTAGCGCCAACGCACATAAATTCTTTAACGCCAATGCTGACCGCATTATGACCGGCATCGTTTTGAAAATGAGGGATGATATGATCGGACATGTGACAACTCCAGTGAATGTATCACCTATTGCATTTACGGTTTTAAGTGGAATCACTCGCACCATAAACAGGGTAACAACAAAGCTTTACAGAGGCAGGCTGCCCAAGTGTTTCGGCGGCGTCGCTCTCATACATAATTTGGCTCTGATGTAACGCGAATAATGCAGGAGCGGAAGTGTTTTTTATTGTTTATGCTGTAATCTCTGCTTTGTTATGAAATTGTCATATAGAATGCACAAACGGATCGTAACAGGAACGCGGCTTTATTTTTCAATTTGTACTAAACCGCTCTTGGGCAATTTCAGAGGGATTGTTACCGTGTCGCATAAAAAAGATCATGGATCGGTGAAGAAAACGGTGCCTTCGGCAGAGCCGGTCGGCAATGTACCGGCATTGGCAGCGACCACGGCGATGGTGGCCACTGGGATGGCCTCGGGGGTGGTTACAGGAACTGCCAATCATGCAAATAGCAATATGCCACTTAGCCTGACCGAGAGCCCAGAGCGCTTTGTCAATCGTGAGTTCTCCTGGCTCCAGTTCAATAAGCGCGTGCTTGCAGAGGCTGTTAACAAGCATCAGCCACTGCTGGAGCGCCTGCGCTTCCTGTCGATTTCAGCAGCCAATCTTGACGAGTTTTTTATGGTGCGCATTGCCGGACTTGCCGGACAAGTGCGGGCAGGGGTGGCTACGCGCTCCGCAGACGGCCGCACGCCGCAGGAACAGCTGGATTTTGTGCTGGCGGAAGTTGCCACATTGCAAGCCGCTCAGCAGGAAACACTGCAAATGTTGCGCTCGGAGCTTGCACGTGAAAAAATTGAAATCATTCGCCCTGATCGCTTGAAAAAGCAGGATAAGAAGTGGCTTGAACACCATTTTCTGGAAACAATTTTTCCTGTGCTAACACCTTTGTCGCTGGATCCTGCACACCCGTTCCCGTTCATTCCGAATCTCGGTTTTTCGATGGCGCTGCAATTGTCGCGCATTACCGATAAACATCCTATGGTGGCTTTGCTGCGCCTGCCTGTGGCACTTAATCGTTTTGTACAAATACCGTCTGCCAATAATACCTATCATTTCATAACACTTGAAGATGTGGTGAGCCTGTTCATTGAGCGGCTGTTTCCGGGTTATGAAGTGCGTGGCGCCGGAACATTCCGCATTATCCGCGACAGTGATATTGAAGTTGAAGAAGATGCGGAGGATTTGGTACGCCATTTTGAAACCGCACTGAAACGCCGCCGCCGCGGTAAGGTGATCAGCATTGAATTCGACAGCGACATGCCTGAAGCGCTGCGGATTTTCATGACTATGGAGCTTGGCGTTTCCGATAGTCGTGTCAGTGTTCTGCCGGGCTTGCTGGCGCTGACAATGATTTCTGAAATTGTCGGTATTCCCCGCGATAATCTCAAATATATTCCTTATAATCCGCGCTTTCCAGAGCGTATTCGTGAGCATGGCGGCGATTGTCTGGCTGCCATTCGCGAAAAGGATATTGTTGTTCATCATCCTTATGAATCATTTGACGTGGTGGTGCAGTTTTTGCGCCAGGCTGCGCTTGATCCCAACGTGCTCGCTATCAAACAAACGCTGTATCGTACGTCGAATAACAGCCCGATTGTGCGTGCGCTGATTGATGCGGCTGAAGCCGGAAAATCAGTCACCGCGCTGGTTGAACTTAAAGCCCGATTTGATGAAGAGGCCAATATTCGTTGGGCACGTGATCTTGAACGCGCGGGCGTGCAGGTGGTTTTCGGATTTATCGAACTGAAAACCCATGCAAAAATGTCGCTCGTTGTGCGCCGTGAAGATGAAAAATTACGTTCCTATGTGCATCTTGGTACCGGTAATTATCATCCGATCACCGCTAAAATTTACACGGATTTATCGTTTTTTACGTCTGATCCTGAAACGGCACGCGATGTAGCCCATATTTTCAATTTCATTACCGGCTATGCGCAGCCTGCTGATGGTATGAAGCTGGCTATTTCGCCTTTTACATTGCGCCGCCGGATTTTGACACATATTGAAAACGAGATCGCCCATGCGCAGGCCGGTCGCCCTGCCGCGATCTGGATGAAGATGAATTCGCTGGTTGATCCGCAGATCATTGATGCTCTGTATAAAGCCAGCAGTGCCGGCGTGCAGATTGATCTGGTGGTGCGTGGTATTTGTTGTCTGCGCCCGCAAGTATCAGGTTTATCCGACAATATCCGTGTGAAATCGATTGTCGGGCGTTTTCTTGAGCATTCGCGTATTTTCTGCTTTGGTAATGGTCAGGATTTGCCGTCAAAAGAGGCGATTGTGTATATCAGCTCCGCCGATATGATGCCGCGTAATCTTGATCGTCGTGTTGAAACATTGGTGCCGGTGACAAATGTGACCGTGCATCAACAGATTTTATCGCAGATTATGCTTGCAAATCTCTACGATAATCAACAAAGCTTTGAAGTACTCTCAGACGGAACCTCGCGGCGGATCAAACCTGTTGACGGGGAAGAGGCCTTTAACGCTCAGGAATATTTCATGACAAATCCAAGCCTGTCCGGTCGCGGCAAGTCCCTGAAATCATCAGCACCGCGTTTGATCGCGCGTCATAACCGCGTTCGCGCCGAGCGAAACCGCAACGCATGACTTTGTCTTTGGCACAAGGCCGCTTGAAAGGTCTGGAACCGGTCGCAGTTATTGATATCGGTTCCAACTCCGTACGTATGGTGATTTATGAGGGGATCGTGCGATCCCCTACGATTTTTTTCAATGAAAAAATCCTGAGTGGCCTTGGTAAGGGACTGGCACAAACCGGACGCCTCAATGATAAATCCGTTGCCAGTGCGCTTGAAGCACTACGAAGGTTTCGGGCGCTGGCGCGTCAGGCTGGTGCAACCAAGGTTTATACCATTGCCACAGCTGCTGCCCGTGAGGCTGAAAATGGCCCTGATTTCATTGCGCAGGCTGAAGAAATCTTAGGCGAAAATATTCAGATTCTCACCGGCAAGGAAGAGGCCTATTATTCGGCGCTCGGCATTATTTCCGGCTTTCATAATCCTGATGGTATTGCCGGCGACCTTGGTGGCGGCAGTCTGGAACTGGTGGATGTGCTTGGCGATAATCTGGATAAGGCAATCGGCAGCGGCATAACTCTGCCGCTTGGTGGTTTGCGCCTGCAGGATTTGTCGGGCGGAAAAATCATAGAGGCCGCTAAAATCACCCGCAAATATGTCGGTGAAGTTGAGTTTTTGAAGCAGGGTAAAGGCCGCACATTCTATGCGGTGGGCGGTACTTGGCGTAACCTTGCCAAACTGCATATGAGTGCCAAACATTATCCGCTGCATGTAATGCATGGCTATGCCATGGATCCGGAAGAGGCCTACCACTTTCTCTATCGCGTGGCGCGCTTTGATATTGATAATATGCGCGGGATTGAAGCGGTTTCCAAAAACCGACGTCAGTTATTGTCCTATGGTGCCACGGTGATGATGGAAGTCGTGAAGCGGATGGAGCCGGCGCAGATCGTGTTTTCGGCTATGGGCGTTCGTGAAGGCTATCTCTATTCGCTGCTCAAGAAAAAAGAGCAGCAGCTTGATCCGTTATTAGCTGCCGCTGAAGAACAGGCAGTGTTGCGCTCGCGATCACCGCGTCATGCGCATGAGCTGGCTGAATGGACAGCTGAGGCGGTTAAGGTTCTTGGCTTTGATGAGACTGAAGATGAGGGGCGCTACCGCCATGCCGCATGTTTGCTGGCAGATATCAGCTGGCGGGCGCATCCGGATTATCGCGGGCCACAGGCTCTCAATATTATTGCTCATGGCTCTTTCATCGGCATCGATCATCCCGGGCGCGCCTATATGGCACTGGCCAATTATTACCGCCATGAAGGTGTGATGGATGATGATGCGGCACCGGAGCTTATTCGTATCGCTACACCGCGCTTGCGTGATCGCGCGCGGGTACTTGGTGCGTTGATGCGGGTGGTTTATCTGCTGTCTGCTTCTATGCCGGGTGTTATTCCGCAGCTCAAATGGCGCGAAGAAGGTGAAGGGCTGGCACTGATTGTGCCTGAGGCCTATCGCGATATGGTGTCTGAGCGACTTGCAAACCGGCTGAATGTGCTGGCAAAAGTAGCTGGAAAATCACTGCAATTCATAATCGAATAAATAAAGTTGAATAAAAACGCCCCGCAAATATCAGTTTGCGGGGCGTTTTTGTAACGTGTCAGTTTAATATTCAGGCAGAGTTAAGTTGAGCGGCCTGATAATAAATCCGTTTTAATCGAGCGTCACAGCCTTGATGCGGCGATCTTCAAATTGAATAACGATTTTACCTTCAAGCATTTGCAGGGCTTTTTCACCAAATAATTCACGGCGCCAGCCTTTTAATGCCGGAACATCGGCTGCATTGCCCTTGGCTGCAATCTGATCAATATCATCGGATGAGGCCACAACCTTTGGCGCGACGCCATGATCTTCAGTAATGATTTTGAGCAGCAGCTTCAGAACATCCGATGCAGCACCGGTGCCTTCAGGTGCATTATATTGTTTTGGCAGGCGCGGCATATCTTCTTTAGGCATGCTCAGCGCTTCATTGATGGTTTCAACAAGCCCGTTAGCATGGGAGGAGCGCTCCCAGCCTTTTGGAATCGTGCGCAGCCGTGCAAGCGCTTCCGCATCGCGGGGCTGCTGCTGGGCAATTTCCTGAATCGTGTCATCTTTAATCACACGCCCGCGCGGCACATTGCGCTCGCGTGCTGCACGTTCACGCCATGCGGCCACTTTTTGCATCACGGCAAGTTCAGATGGTTTGCGCAAACGGATTTTAAGCCGCTTCCATGCATCATCGGGATGCACATCATAAGTCTCGCGCGCGGTCAGAATACGGATTTCTTCACGAACCCAGTCATTGCGGCCTTCTTTATTCAGGCTTTCTTGCAAATGCAGATAAACATCACGCAGGTGGGTAACATCGGCGAGCGCATAATCGAGCTGCTTTTCGCTCAAAGGGCGGCGGCGCCAGTCTGTAAAGCGTGAAGATTTATCGAGCTGCACACCGGTGATTTTAGACACCAGCTGGTCATAGGAAATCGCATCACCGAAACCGCAAACCATAGCGGCAACCTGCGTATCAAACACCGGCTCCGGAATCAGGCCGCCGAGATGAAAGACAATTTCAATATCCTGCCGTGCCGCATGAAACACTTTAACTATGTTGGTATCGGCCATCAGCTTGAAAAATGACGACAGATCGATTCCCGGTGCCAGCGCATCAACCAGCGCTGTAGCATCAGGAGACGCCATCTGGATCAGGCAAAGCTCAGGCCAGAATGTGGTTTCGCGGATGAATTCAGTATCAACAGTGACAAAAGTTGACCTTGAAAGCTGTGAGACGGCCTCTTCAAGGCCCTGTGTCGTGGTGATAAGTTCCATTGTTTTTGTATAGCCAATCAGCAATGCTTTGTCGCGGGGGGCAAAAGCGAAAATTCAGATATTTTGTGACTTATCTGCGGGTTTCATGTCAGCATTATAAACTGGCGGGCAGAAAGACAGAACAGATACAGGATATGCGTAGTCGGCCGGATTAGAGCCGGTTGTGTAGTCTTATAGGGCTGGTTATATATAAAATATAGGTTAGATCTGACGATAAGCGCTCTTAGTCTTGACTTTTTGCAGCCAAAATGCGCTTGTCCGACAACATAAAAATCAAAATTTATCAAAGATTTTAAGTTTCTTTACACACTCTCGAAGGCAGAAATCATGCATCGTTATCGCAGCCATACCTGCGCAGCCCTCCGCAAGTCGGATGTCGGCCAGACAGTTCGTCTCTCCGGCTGGGTTCATCGTGTCCGTGATCATGGCGGCATTCTCTTCATCGATATCCGCGACCATTACGGCCTGACCCAGATTGTTGCTGATCCTGATTCTCCTGCGTTTAAGGTTGCTGAAACCCTGCGCGGTGAGTGGGTCATCCGTGTTGATGGTGTGGTTACCGCCCGTAGCGATGAAACCGTTAATTCGGGTCTGCCAACCGGCGAGATCGAAATTGTTGCCAAAGAAATCGAAGTGCTGGCCGCTGCCAAAGAGCTGCCACTGCCGGTTTTTGGCGAGCCGGATTATCCGGAAGATATTCGTCTGAAATATCGTTTCCTCGATCTGCGCCGCGACACGCTGCACAAAAACATTATGAAGCGCACCCAGATCATTGCATCAATGCGCCGTCATATGTCCGAGATCGGCTTTAACGAATTTACAACGCCTATTCTGACGGCCTCTTCACCAGAAGGCGCACGCGATTTTCTCGTGCCAAGCCGCATCCATGAAGGCCAGTTCTATGCGCTGCCACAGGCACCGCAGCAGTATAAGCAGCTGTTGATGGTGGCCGGCTTTGACCGCTACTTCCAGATTGCTCCTTGTTTCCGTGATGAAGATCCGCGTGCGGATCGTTTGCCGGGTGAATTCTACCAGCTTGACCTTGAAATGAGCTTTGTCACGCAGGAAGAAATCTGGGAGACAATGGAACCGGTGATGCGTGATATTTTCACCGAATTTGCCGAAGGCAAGCCGGTTACGCAGAATTTCCGTCGTATTGCGTATGATGATGCTATCCGTACCTATGGTTCCGACAAGCCGGACCTGCGTAACCCGATTGAAATGCAGGCTGTCACGACACATTTTGCCGGTTCCGGTTTTAAAGTTTTCGCCAATATGATCGCCAATGATCCTAAGGTTGAAGTTTGGGCAATTCCGGCCAAAACCGGTGGCTCGCGTGCCTTCTGTGATCGTATGAATTCATGGGCGCAGAGCGAAGGCCAGCCGGGTCTTGGTTATGTGTTCTGGCGCAAAGAGGGTGAAGCCCTTGAAGGTGCAGGCCCGATTGCCAAAAATATCGGCGCTGAACGGACTGATGCTATCCGCACGCAGCTTGGTCTTGAGGATGGCGATGCTTGTTTCTTTGTCGCCGGTGATCCTAAGAAATTCTATTCCTTTGCAGGTGCTGCACGCACACGTGCCGGTGAGGAACTGAACCTTGTTGACCGTGAGCGTTTTGAACTGGCGTGGATTATCGACTTCCCGTTCTATGAATGGGACGAAGACAACAAGAAACTCGATTTTGCGCATAACCCGTTCTCAATGCCGCAGGGTGGTCTGGATGCACTGGAAAATCAGGATCCTCTGAGCCTGAAAGCCTACCAGTATGATCTGGTCTGTAACGGTTTTGAAATCGCATCCGGATCTATCCGTAACCAGCTGCCGGAAGTTATGGTTAAAGCGTTTGAGCTGGTTGGCTTGAGCCAGCAGGATGTGGAAGATCGCTTCGGCGGCCTGTATCGTGCATTCCAATATGGTGCACCACCGCATGGTGGCATGGCTGCCGGTGTGGATCGTGTGGTGATGTTGCTGGTGGGCGCCAAAAACCTGCGCGATATTTCGCTGTTCCCGATGAACCAGCAGGCTGTTGATCTGCTGATGGGCGCACCTGCGGAAGTGATGCCGGCACAGCTGCGTGACCTGCATATCCGCGTGAACCCGAGTGCTAAAAAAGACTGAGTTGATCTCAGTCTGATTGAGAAATAACAAGCGCCGCTGGTCTTTGACCAGCGGCGCTTTTCGTTGCGTTTAATCCGGGCAATAAAAAACCCGGCACATGGCCGGGTTTTCTTAGAATATTTACAAAGGCTTACTTGTTGGCTGTGATTTTAACATTTAGCAGATCAAGCAGCTTTTTAGGCTCAGCCGTTGCTGTTGCAGCAATCAGAGCAAAGGATACCGGTGCTTGCGGTTGGGCAGCAACTGTGATGGATTTTGGATCATCCAGATAGGCATTGATTGCATTGGTTGCCTGCACGGCAAAATCCGCATGGCCAAGGAAGCCTACCATAAGCGGGGCAATGCCCTTGATCTGGTTGACCATGTCATCACGGCCAATACCCTGCTGCTTGGCATAATAATCGAGCAATTTGGGTGTCAGGGACTGATCATCATAGCTGATCTTGATGTCGCTGACAGATAGCTGCTGGATCAGACCAAGCATTGCCATGCTTGCCGCATCGCTGTTTTCTTTGCTGGCGCTGAGCTGTTCGGTCGCTTGCTGGACAGATTTGACGAATTTAACGTCATAGCCGCCAAGTTTAAAAGTGGTGTCGAACTTACCGAGGTCTTTAACATCAAACTCCATCTTGTCGATGGAGAAGTCACCTTTTTCAGGTTCCCAGGCGGCCGTTGAAGTTACAACCATATTCAGCTTTTTATAGCCGAGATCCAGCATCGGATTTGGTGTTGCTGCTTCGTCTTCAGTCGCATCAGCGTCAGAGTCAGGAGTTTCAGCTTTGGAAGCCTCTTCATTTTTCTTGCGTACATCTTCCATTTTCTCAAGGTCGAGATCAATGGATTTTACGCCGAAATTAACAAGGATCGGGCTGCCTTTGGTGTAAGGGTTTGTTGAGGCATACAAATCCTTCATCGCCACCATTTCCTGCCCGTCTTCGGCAATGGTCACGCTGTCGGCTTTCATGCTCTGATAATACATCATTTTGACGACAGGGTCCTGTTCGTCATCAGCCGCCAGATGCAGCTTGCCGATTTCAATGCCCTTAACCTTAAAAGTGGCTTTGTCTTCGGTCTTTTCAATATCCTGCAGCGTTGCAGTTTCAGCGGTGTAGCCGCCTTTGCCGTCTTCCGCTACATCTTTCAGAACAACATCACCAACGGTGATCTGGCCAACATCAGAGGTTTTGAAATCAACCTTGGTATCACGCAAGGTAATGGTTGAACCATCAGTGTCGACTTTACCGAATTCGATTTTGGCGCCCTGTTCTTCAAAGCGAGCCTGCAGACGCTTGGCCACGTCATTACCGTCAAGTGCGTAGGCGGAGCCTGCGAAAATTACAGTGAGTGCTGTAGCAACTGAAAGTGTGCGGGCAGCGGTATAAAGCGGCTTCATAACCGGCATTCGAGGCTCCTTAATATAGAACGTAACATATGAGTACAGGATGTACTTATCATCTTAAAATATGAAAATTGTGTCGTTTTTGGTAGCAGCCAGTTTCTTCATGAGCAAGTCACGGTTGATGAGATATGAAAATCAGATGTTATTGTAAGCATATTTCAACTGAAATAATCAGAAAAATGCGGAAAACCACGAGGATTTGGTACTCTCAACGCATCTTGACTTGCCGCAGAATCAGCCGCTTGCTAACCATAAACTATGGGAAAAAATTTGATTCCGCCTTCGGGTGGCGATGATCACGTCGAAACAGTTGATCTGAAATCGGCGCTTGAAGAACGTTACCTGGCCTATGCTCTGTCCACGATCATGCATCGTGCGCTGCCGGATGTTCGTGACGGTCTTAAGCCGGTTCACCGCCGTATCATGCATGCTATGCGTTTGCTGCGGCTTAATCCCGGCGGCTCATATGCAAAATGCGCGCGTATTGTCGGTGATGTGATGGGTAAATTCCATCCGCATGGCGATGCGTCGATTTATGATGCTTTGGCACGTCTGGCACAGGATTTTGCGGTACGATATCCGCTCGTCGACGGACAGGGCAATTTTGGTAATATCGACGGTGATAATCCGGCGGCTATGCGTTATACCGAAGCGCGTATGACCGAGGTGGCTGCATTGCTGCTGGAAGGCATTACTGAAAACGCCATTGATTTTCGCCCGACCTATAATGAAGAAGATGAAGAGCCGGTCGTTTTGCCTGGCGCATTTCCTAATCTTCTTGCCAATGGTTCGTCGGGTATTGCGGTTGGTATGGCTACCAATATTCCGCCGCACAATGTGGCCGAGCTGTGTGATGCATCACTGCTGCTGATCCGTAATCCGGATGCAAGCATTGAGGAGCTGGTACAATTGGTGCCGGGGCCTGATCTGCCGACCGGCGGTGTGCTGGTTGAGCCTAAAGAGAATATTCTTGAAGCCTATCGCACTGGTCGCGGCGCATTTCGCGTGCGTGCAAAGTGGGAAAAAGAAGATCTCGGCCGTGGCACATGGGCGGTTATTATTACCGAAATTCCGTATCAGGTGCAAAAATCCCGCCTGATTGAAAAGATCGCCGAGTTGCTACTGGCAAAAAGACTGCCGCTGCTCGATGATATCCGTGATGAATCCGCTGAGGATATCCGAATTGTTCTGGAGCCTAAAAACCGAACGGTTGATCCGGAATTGCTGATGGAATCCCTGTTCAAGCTGACAGAGCTTGAAACGCGTATTTCGCTGAATATGAATGTGCTTTCGCATGGTCGTGTGCCGAATGTGCTTTCATTGGGCGGCGTACTTAAAGAGTGGCTCGATCATCGTAAAGATGTGCTGGTGCGGCGCTCGCAATACCGTCTTGATGAGATTGATAAACGCCTTGAAATTCTGAGCGGCTATCTGATCGCTTATCTCAATCTGGATGAGGTTATCCGCATCATCCGTGAAGAGGATGAGCCGAAGCAGGAGTTGATGCGCACATTTAGCCTGTCTGACATGCAGGCTGAGTCGATCCTGAATATGCGGTTGCGCTCGCTGCGCAAGCTTGAAGAATTTGAAATTCGTAAAGAATTTGACGGGCTGACATTGGAAAAAGCGCAGCTCGAAGAGCTGATCGGTTCAGAAATCAAGCAGTGGAAAACTATCAGCACCGAGATTAAAAAAGTGCGTGAGGTTTTCGGGCCGGAAACCAAGCTTGGCAAACGTCGCACCCAGTTTGCGGTGGCACCGAGCCATGATCTGGAAGATATCCATCAGGCGATGATCGAGCGCGAGCCAGTCACGATTGTTGTGTCTGAAAAAGGCTGGATGCGCGCCATGAAGGGGCATCTTGCCGACTTCTCGACGCTGTCGTTTAAAGAGGGTGACAAGCTGCAGCTGGCTTTCCATGCCGAGACCACAGACAAGGTTGTGGTTGCTACCACCGGCGGTAAATTTTACACAATTGGTGCCAATACTTTGCCGGGCGGACGTGGTCACGGCGAGCCGATCCGTATTTTGGTGGATATGGAAAATGATCAGGATATTCTGAGTGCTTTTGTGCATGATCCGGCAGCCAAACTCATGGTTGCCTCGCATGAGGGTTTTGGTTTTGTGATCAATGAAACGGAAGTGATTGCTAATACCCGCAAGGGCAAGCAGATCATGAATGTGAAATCACCTGATGAGATGAAAATTTGTATGCGTCTTTCCGGTGATACAGTGGCTGTGATTGGTGAAAACCGCAAAATGCTGGTTTTCCCGCTGTCTGAATTGCCAGAGCTCACGCGCGGTAAAGGCGTGCGGTTGCAGAAATATAAAGATGGTGGTGTTTCTGACATTCGCAGCTTTGCAATTGATCAGGGGCTGACATGGCAGGATTCTGCCGGCCGTACCTTCACCCGTAGCAAAGAAGAACTGCTGGAATGGACCGCAGCTCGCGCGACCGCCGGACGTATGGTGCCAAAGGGCTTTCCGCGCACTGGAAAATTCTCTGCCTGAGAACAGACGAAAAATCAAAGCGGTTTTCTAGAGCAGTTTCAGGAAAAATGGGAACCGGTTTTCCGTCCGAAACTGCGTTAAGCAAACAGATAGAGCAGCTTCAGGAAAAGTGAAAACGCTCTGACATAAGGAAACCGTTTTTTATCATCCTGAGTAAAATTAATGGGAATAGTTACTTAGACATGTCTACTGAAACAAAGTCGTCTTCGGAGTACAAATCCGGTGAAATCAAATATCAGGTGCTCCATCAGGTGCCGGATGCGCAGACCTACTGTCATCTGCGTAAGGCAAGCGGGCTCAGCCCGAAAACGCACGAGGCTGCAGAACGTGGTTTAAGTGGCGGGTTGTTTGCGGTTCTTATTGCTGTCAATGACCAGATTATTGGTATGGGCCGTGTGATCGGTGATGGTGGCACGACCTATCAGGTTTGTGATATTGCGGTCTTGCCTGAATATCAGGGGCAGGGGCTTGGCAAAGTCATTATGACCGAGATCATGGCCTATCTTGATGAACATGCACCGGAGAGTGCTTATGTCAGTCTGATCGCTGATGGTCCGGCGCAGCATCTTTACACGCAATACGGCTTTGCAGCGGTTACACCTGCATCAGTGGGCATGGCATATAAAGTTGGTCGTAAGGCTTGAAGTTTATGCAAATGTGCCGGTGAATCTCATTATGAGTTTCGCACCGTAAGATACTATAATTATTATGTATTATATAAGAACCCGCGTAGAAATATGCGGGTTTTTGTTTGATTGTCAGACTATTCTGCACTTCCAGCGCGTACCCAGCCATTAGCGGTCAGTCGCTCCTGCGGAGTGAAACGGGTTTTATAATGCATCTTCGGCGAGCCGTTGACCCAATAGCCGAGGTAAACATGCGGCAGGCCAAGCGCGTTGCAACGCATAATATGATCGAGAATAATATAAGTGCCCAGCGAGCGGTCAGCCAGCTCCGGATTGAAAAACGAATAGACCATGGATACGCCGTCACCCATCACATCGGTAAGGGCTGCGGCAATCAGCGGGCCTTCGCCTTTACCGGTGATCATGCTGTCAGCACCGCGCAGACGATATTCCACAATCTGCGTATTCACATGGCTGTCTTCAATCATCATCGCATAATCGAGCACCGACATTTCAGACATGCCGCCCTGATGATGGCGATGATTGAGATAGTCATGAAACAGTGAATATTGTTCTGAGCTTGGCTCTGCCTTGCTGGCAAAGCCGACCAGATCCTGATTGCGCTTAAAGACGCGGCGCATTGAGGGCGTCATTTTGAATTCGCCTGCCAGAATACGCACCGAGACACAGGCATTGCAATTTTCACAAGCCGGACGATAGGCGATATTTTGTGAGCGACGAAAACCGGCTTGCGTCAGCAGATCATTAAGCTCGGGCGCGCGGCTGCCAACCAGATGTGTAAATACCTTTCGCTCGGAACGGTTCTCCAGATAAGGACAATCGGACGGCGCTGTAAGGTAGAACTGCTGTGGTTGCGGCTGATGCTGTGTCATGGTCTGCCAGTCAAAACAATAAATGAGACGAATAAATTTGTGTTTCAGAGTGTGCAGTGAAAAGAGCTGCGTAATGGTTAATAATAGTTCAAATCACAGGGATGTAAAATCCCGCTTATGTGATGAGATATCTGAGTAGCTGAATTTTGTCTTTTACAAAGCTGATAATGAAAACAGCGCGGCATAGATTGGACCGCGCTGTTGATAGTTTGTAATGGGGATTATTATGGATTGCTGCGCACGATCACCGCGCCGAGCAGCATGTCATGGACACCACGCTTATAGTCGAGAAACAGTGTGGCCAGCAGGATCAGCGGTGTCAGCAACACATTGGCCGCCCAGAACAGCACCGAGTGTACCACTGCAAACAGGCCGTCAATCGGCTTGCCGTCCATGCGTTCAATATGAATACCCATCATGCGCATACCCGTGGTAGCTTTATTGCGACCACCAACGGTAAAATACACATAAGGCAGCGCGACCAGCGGCAGCAGGATACCATAGAGCATCCAGCCAAGACCAAGGGTAAGAACGCCGAGCAATGCGATAATAATCGCCACCGGAATGCACAACAGAAAGACAATGCAATAGTCGATCATGAAGGCGAAGATACGTCTGGTACGTACACCTTCATAAAGACGGCGGTCTTCAAAGCGCGGCAGAACAATGTCGTTATGGACTGTTCGGTCATTCATCGGTCTATGGTTGCTCCTAATTCAAGTTATGAGAATGAGATAGGAAGCGTTAAGCGCTATTTCAAGGTAACAGCATTTCACATCCTTAATGGATCAACTTTGCGCCCGTGATAATACGTCATGCAGACCTGTTTATCTTGCTTTAGCCTGCCTGCAGTTTTTCAGCGACCTCAAGGGCAAAATACGTCAGGATACCGTCACAACCAGCGCGTTTAAAAGCCAGCAGACTTTCCAGCATCACTCTTTCTTCATCAATCCAGCCATTTTGACCGGCAGCCTTGATCATCGAATATTCCCCCGATACCTGATAAGCAAATGTTGGCAGGGCAAACTGGCTTTTCAGCCGCTGAATAATATCGAGATAAGGCATGCCGGGTTTAACCATCAGCATATCCGCGCCTTCCAGCACGTCCTGCTCGGCTTCACGCACAGCTTCATCACTATTGGCCGGATCGAGATAATAGGTTTTCTTATCGCCTTTCAGCACGCCTGCGGTGCCGATCGCCTCACGATATGGCCCGTAAAATGCCGAAGCAAATTTGGTGGCATAAGACATAATCGGAATATGCTGAAAGCCATTAGCGTCCAGCGCATCACGGATTGCACCCACACGGCCATCCATCATATCGGAAGGGGCGATAATGTCCGCACCAGCTTCGGCCTGCGCCA
The DNA here is from genome assembly GCF_048914685.1 of Pseudochrobactrum mosebachae. GTDB lineage: Bacteria > Pseudomonadota > Alphaproteobacteria > Rhizobiales > Rhizobiaceae > Pseudochrobactrum. The sequence goes on along the minus strand of NZ_CP128408.1, from coordinate 516,708 downwards.
GCGCACCGCGCACAACCATCTCAACGGATTCATCATTGAGGATAATACCGTTGCGCAAAATACCGTCATGGCCATCGCTGGTAAAAGGATCAAGCGCGGCATCGGTGATAATGCCGATCTCCGGAACTTCCTTTTTGATCGCGCGCGTTACCGCATTGATCAGATTGTCCGGATTGGCAATATAAGAACCGTCCTGCGTTTTAATCCGCGCCGGTTCATTCGGAAATGGAGCAATTGCCGGTATCCCAAGTCTGGCGGCTTTTTCAGCCTGGCGCACAGCCATATCCACTGAAAACCGGTTGACGCCGGGCATGGCAGCAACCGGCGAGGTAACATTGCTGCCTTCACACACAAAAAACGGCCAGATCAGATCATTAACGCTTAACGTATTTTCCTGTACCAAACGGCGTGACCAGTCAGTACGACGGGTACGGCGCAGGCGGCGGTTTTGGGTGATTTCGTCAATTGTACGCATAATCATTTTCCGTTTTCGGCATATTAAGCTTAAATAACTCCAAATCCAGACCAGATACCGGCACAATACCAGTACACGCCGGATCCGGTGTTGAGCCCGAGTTAGGCCAGTGTTAGGCCAGAGTTAAGCCAGAGTTAAGAATACAGACTTAGTCATTGAGCCATATCATCCAATATGTGGTTGCAGCTTGATTAAAACCGCTTTTAAGGTGTGAATTATTGCCGCGCTTGGAGAGTAAACCAGATAATGGCCAGCTGGTAATTGTCAGCTCCGGTTCTGCTCCGGATCAGATAGTGACTTTGATAACTGTTTTATTCGTAATATCTGCAGCAGGATAAAAAGGGCAAAGGCATGACAAATAGCTATGTAAACCTCAATGAGGATAGAGCTTTGCCTGATTTTGGCGGTGATGATGAGGTGCAGTTTGCAGCACATGGGGCGCTGGGGCTGATCAGGCTCACCCGCCCCAAAGCGCTCAATGCACTGACCCATAAAATGGTGCTGGCAATGGAGCGCGCGCTGCTGCATTGGGCGGATGATGACCATATTAAATCCGTTCTGATTGAGGGTGAGGGACGCGCTTTTTGTGCCGGTGGCGATGTGGTTGCTGCCTATCATGCGGGCAAAAACGGCACGCCTGCGTTTGCTTTTTTCAAAGATGAGTATCGTCTCAATAGCCTCATGGGTTCCTACAAAAAGCCGTATATCGCTGTGCTTGACGGCATCACTATGGGCGGCGGTGCCGGTATTTCTATTCATGGCTCGCATCGTATTGTGACTGAAAATACGCTGTTTGCGATGCCTGAAAGTGGGATCGGATTTTTTACCGATGTTGGTGCCAGTGCTTTTTTACCGTTGTTACCGCAGAAACTCGGCCTCTGGCTCGGGCTTACCGGTTCCGCCATTCGCTGGGGCGATTGTTTGCAAAGCGGCCTTGCTACCCATGCTTTATATGCACAACAGATAGAATATTTGCGTGAGCAGCTGATAGGCGGGCACCTGCCGGATGATATCTTGAACAAGAATGCAGTTATGCCTTTAGCGCAACCGGACTGGGAAATGCCTGAAGCACAGCGCAGTCTGATAGCCCGCTGCTGTGGTGGCGATACACTGACACATTGCATTGCCGGTTTTGATAAGGCTGCGGCTGACGGCGATGCATTTGCACAAGATACTGCGCAAGTGCTGGCACGTCGCTCTCCAACCAGCCTTTGTGCCATTTTCACGCTGATTAAGGATGCGGAAGCATTTATTCGTGCAAATCCGGCACTTAGTTACGGTGCGCGCTTGGATCGGCAATTGAAAATAGAGTACGCTCTGGCAGAGATTCTGCTGCGCGGGCATGATTTTTATGCTGGTGTGGGCGCTGTTCTGATTGATAAAACCGGTAATCCCGAATGGTGCCCTGCAACGATTGAGCAGGTTCAGGAAAAGTGGGAACCGGTTTTCCGTCCGAACCTGCGTTAATATAAAGAGCTGCAGGTTCAGGGTTGTGGGAACCGGTTTTCCGTCCGGCCTTGCGTTAATATAAAGAGCTGTATGTTCTGAATTGTGGAAACCGGTATTAAGGCCGGTCTTTAAAAACGACAAAAGGTAATGAGCCGCATGATGGATGATCAGCTGAGACTGCGCACGGGGGATTCAGCCCTGCATAGCTGGTTTGTCTGGTTCGTTCGCTTTGTGGCGCTGGTTTGTCTGGCCGGTGGCGTTTATTACTGGTTACGGTTGATCGGCCTGTATCCGGGCTTGCTTTGGCGCTTTGATCTGATGCCATGGCAATGGCAGGCAATGTGCGTCAGTCTGGCGATTGCTTTGCCGATTGTGGCAACAGGTATGTGGATTCGTGCTTCATGGGGCGCTGTGCTCTGGGTGCTGACAGCAATTGCACAAATTCTTGTTTATACGGTTCTCGCGCGGTTTTTCGAATATTTCCCGCTGCTCGCTGGCGTTAATATCGCGTTTCTGGTGATCTATGCAGGTTTTCGTATCGGATTGTTCTTTCAGGGCAAGCGGCAACTGGCCACACCGGTGCATTAAATGCATTTCAAAACCCGCTACTTTGCAAAATAGCGTGGACAATGCCGCTGTTTATACCTGTTAACGCCTTGTTAGCCTTGCTGCTTAAGCGGAACTTCATCGCTGTTTCCTAAAATCATCATCACATATGCAACAGGTCTTATTCGGTCTGTGCATGTGTGGCGATGATGGCAGAGATAAAGTTGGGTGCTGATGCAAGAGCCGGTTCATACCAAGACACAAGATTTGCAGGCTGAAACTGGTGTTGGAAATAACACCGGCTTGCAGGTGCTGTGTCATGAGGTGGAGCGGCAGCTGAACCGTCATTACCGGCGCGTACTTACATTTTTCAACCTGACATTTGCAGACAGGCGTGATTATCCGTTGAGTTCTGAACAGGCTTTGATGCTGTTTTGTATCAGCAATGGTGTGCAGGATATGGCGCAGCTCTGGCAAGCAGTGGAGCCGGTTGCACCAAATGCGGCGATCATTCTCGCAAGCCTCTATGCGCAAGGCTATGTCTGCTCTGATAGGGCCAATGAGGCACTGGTGGAGCTGACAGCCAAAGGGCAGGCGGTTGCTGATGGTCTTTATGATTTATACACTTATGTATATCTGAGCGGCACCGGTAAAGATGTGCCGGATACAAAACGCCTTGCCTCGATGCATGTTTCGCTGCAGCGCCTGCAAAAATTCAGCCGTAGAATGTGCATTTCAAATAAAACCTCAGATAACGCAGCCAACTACCAGCCGGCTTAAAGCGCAACCCGAAAAGTGCGCAGCGGTTTTCATAACACCTGTCGTTGCGAAATGGTCACAATCGGGGAATAAGCATAATCTGCGCAGGGTTTTTCAGCAGCAGATAACTATATTCACTTGCCGTAATGCCTGCAGACATGTTTAAGCCACAAAACTATTGATAGCGGTATCGAGCGTTTGAATATGAAGCGGGCTTGAATACCCGCTGCCAATGCTATGGCGATAAACCATGTCATCATGATTACAGCATATTATTAGTTCAGTTTTTGTTTTGCGTTTAAGCATTCATAGTCAAATTTTAGTATTTGATGATTGATATGCTATGAATGGTACAGACACTGTTTCTGCGGGAGCATTTCGCTGGTCGGCTGAAAGTGCTTTAAGAATCTAGACCTATTGAGGATTTGAGAATGAAGCATAGTGTGAAGGACGGCAGCAAAGGCACTTCTCAGGCTAAAACCTTGGATCGCCGCTTGTTTTTGCGCAGCGCAGCCAGTCTCGGACTTGCAGCATTGGCAGCGCCTGCGCTGTCATCAGGCGCTTTCGCACAGGCCATAGGCCTCAATGATGTGCTGTCTTCCGGCCGTCGCGGTAACTGGAGCGATACATTCGACGCCCGCGGCACCGGTGGTGCCAAGGCTATTGCTACCAACCAGCCGATCATGAGCCCGCAGACGCTGAATTATATTTCTGCTGCGATTAATAATTACAGCACTATTGTTGCCAATGGCGGCTGGCCTGCAGTGCCCGGCAATGAGCGCTTGCGCCTTGGGGCCAAAAGTCAGGTTGTGCCTATTCTGCGCCAGCGTCTGATGATCTCCGGTGATCTGCCGCAGGGCATTGGCTCTTCTACATCGTTTGATACCTATGTGGATGCTGCGGTAAAGCGCTTTCAGGCGCGCCACGGCCTGCCTGCCGATGGTGTGATGGGCGATGTGACCTATAAAGCCATGAATGTCAGCGCCGATGTGCGTCTGGGGCAGCTCAATACCAATTTGCAGCGCCTCGGCACTTTGGCCAATGTGGATCAGTCCCGTTTTGTCATGGTCAATATCCCGGCAGCGCAGATTGAGGCCGTGCAAAATGGTCGTGTTGAACAGCGCCATACTGCGGTAGTCGGCAAAATTGACCGCCAGACACCAATTCTGACGTCCAAAATCCATGAGGTTATTCTTAACCCTTACTGGACCGCGCCAACATCGATCATCCGTAAGGATATTATTCCGCTGATGCGCAAGGATCCGCAATATCTGACCAAGAACAAAATTCGCCTGTTCGACGGGCAGGGGCAGGAAGTGCCGCCGGAAAGCGTTGACTGGAACACTGAAGATGCCGTGAAGCTGCGTTTTCGTCAGGATCCGGGCAAAATCAATGCGATGGCATCAACCAAAATCAACTTCCACAATAGCCATGCCGTTTATATGCATGACACCCCGCAAAAGGGTACCTTCAACAATCTGATGCGCTTTGACTCATCCGGCTGTATCCGCGTGCAGAATATCCGCGATCTGGATGTGTGGTTGTTGAAAAATACACCGGGCTGGGATCGTCAGACGATTGAAGACACGATCAAGGCCGGTCAGAATAATCCGATCCAGCTGGTTGATCCTGTGCCGCTGTATTTTGTTTATATCTCGGCATGGTCAACCGGTGACGGTGTTCCGCAATTCCGTGATGATATTTATAAGATGGATGGTGCGGCAGAACTCGCTGTCGGTTCAAATATCTGAAGATAAAACGTAATTTAGCACTGGTTTAAAAGCCGCCTTAGGGCGGCTTTTTTTATTTAAGTTACAGATAAGCTGTTATTTGGCTGTTTTACGTCAAAGATTATCGCCTGATAGCAATGGAGCCTTTCGTACAAGTGTGATAATGGCACTTCATGATTTTCTGTCTCTTATTCAAATTGTAAGGACAGAAAGCAGTAAAATTCCATACGGGCACGCAGGCAGCGGTTCGGAATGGTGGCTGATTGACTTTTGACCGGAAACCGGAAGGAATTGATATGTCGCAGGCGAACAGTGCTTCTCTCGAAGCATTCTTTAATAAAGGTCTTGAAGAGGCGGATGCCGAAATTTTTGGCGCAATCCGTAAGGAACTTGGCCGTCAGCGTCACGAAATCGAGCTGATTGCTTCGGAAAACATTGTTTCTCGCGCTGTTCTGGAAGCTCAGGGCTCAATTCTCACCAATAAATATGCTGAAGGCTATCCGGGCAAGCGCTATTATGGCGGCTGCCAGTATGTTGATATCGTTGAAGAACTGGCGATTGAACGTGCAAAAAAGCTGTTTGGTGCAGATTTTGTCAACGTGCAGCCAAATTCCGGCAGCCAGATGAACCAGGCAGTTTTCCTCGCGCTGTTGCAGCCGGGCGATACATTCATGGGTCTGGATCTCAATTCCGGTGGTCACCTGACACACGGTTCACCGGTCAATATGTCCGGTAAATGGTTCAACGTGGTATCTTACGGTGTGCGTCAAGACGATCACCTGCTGGATATGGATGAAGTGGCACGTCTTGCCCGTGAGAAGAAGCCGAAGCTGATTCTTGCTGGTGGTACTGCTTATTCCCGCATTTGGGATTGGAAGCGCTTCCGTGAGATTGCTGATGAAATCGGCGCGTATCTGATGGTTGATATGGCACATATTGCCGGTCTGGTTGCTGCCGGTGTACATCCTTCACCTGTGCCGCATGCCCATGTTTGCACCACCACAACCCATAAATCGCTGCGCGGTCCACGCGGTGGTATGATCATGACCAATGACGCGGATTTGGCCAAGAAGTTCAATTCGGCTGTATTCCCGGGTCTTCAGGGCGGCCCGCTGATGCATGTCATCGCCGGTAAGGCTGTGGCTCTGGCAGAAGCTTTGAAGCCTGAATTCAAAACCTATGCGCAGAATGTTGTGGCAAACGCACAGGCGCTGGCTGAAAACCTGAAGAAAAATGGCCTTGATATTGTTTCCGGCGGTACAGACAACCATCTGATGCTGGTGGATCTGCGTCCGAAAAATGCGACAGGTAAGCGCGCTGAAGCTGCACTTGGCCGTGGCAATATTACCACCAACAAAAACGGTATTCCGTTTGATCCTGAAAAGCCGTTTGTAACCTCCGGTATCCGTCTTGGTACACCGGCAGGCACAACCCGTGGTTTTGGTATCAAGGAATTTGAACAGATCGGTGATCTGATTACCGAAGTGCTGGATGGTTTGAAAACCGCAAATTCCGATGAAGGTAATGCTATTGTTGAGCAGGCTGTTCAGAAGAAGGTTATTGAACTGACTGAAAACTTCCCGATGTATGATTATCTCGGATAAGCATTTTTAAACGTGCAATAAAATCAGACGCCGCGTATCACAACAGTGTTATGCGGCGTTTTTTATTCTCTGATATAAATAAGATATATATATCAGAGATTGAAATTTAACGGCTGAACTGTAAAACATACGGCAAAGCCGCTAAGGGTCTTTATCCGGTTGTGCCGCTCAAGTTGAAATGAGAGTTAAAAGCCATGCGCTGTCCGTTTTGCCAGTCTGAAGATACGCAGGTTAAAGATTCCCGCCCTACCGAGGACGGCTCTGTTATTCGCCGCCGCCGTGTGTGTTCGGTATGCGGTGGCCGGTTCACGACTTTCGAGCGTGTGCAGCTGCGTGAATTGATGGTGGTAAAAAAGAGCGGGCGCCGTGTACCATTTGACCGCGACAAGCTAATGCATTCAGTGCAGGTGGCGCTGCGCAAGCGCGAGGTCGATATCGAGCGTGTGGAACGTGCGGTTTCGGGCATTGTGCGCCAACTCGAAAGCTCAGGCGAGGTCGAAATTCCTTCAGAAGAAATTGGCCGTCTGGCAATGGAGGCTCTGAAAGGGGTTGATGATATTGCCTATATCCGCTTTGCTTCGGTCTATCGCAATTTCAGTGTGGCCAAAGACTTCCATAATGTTATTGACGAGCTGAGCATTGCCGAAGAGGCAGCTGATCAGGCCTTGGCAGATGAGGCAAATCAAGACTGAAACTTGCCCAAAACGTGTCAGAAGCTGATTGGGCAATCAAAACTGCGTTAATTTTAAAATAATAAAGACTTGAGGCACAGTTTTTACCTTTCATAAAAGATGAATTGTGCCCGCAAAGAAACTTCCCGTACTGGAATTTGGCATATGAATAAAGCTCAGAACGCGACGGCTCGTCAGACTGCAACTGACGAAGGGAAAATCTCGGAACTGGACCGGCGGTTTATGGCGGCAGCAATCCGCTATTCGCGCCGCCATCTTGGTATTACCGGCACAAACCCATCCGTTGCGACACTGATTGTGGCTGATAATGGCTCGGGGCCGGTCATTGTCGGGCGTGGGGTGACTGCTGAAGGTGGCCGTCCGCATGCGGAAACGCAGGCACTGGCAGAAGCTGGTGAGCTGGCCAAAGGTGCTACTGCCTATGTTACGCTGGAGCCTTGCGCCCATCATGGACGCACACCGCCTTGTGCCGAGGCGCTGGTTACCGCTGGTATCACGCGCGTTGTGGCATCAACCAATGATCCTGATCCGCGTGTGGCGGGGCGTGGCTACCAGCTGTTGCGTGATGCAGGGCTTGAAGTGGTATCCGGCGTGCTGCAGGAGCAGGGTGATCTTGAACTGGCAGGTTATTTATCACGTTCCTTTTTAAAGCGCCCGGAAGTGATGTTGAAGCTGGCGCTCTCGGTCGACGGCTATGTGGGCTGTGTCGGGCGTGGACAAATTGCCATTACCGGTGCGGTGAGTATTGCACAGGTGCATATGCGCCGTGCGCAGACCGATGCCATTATGGTTGGTGTTGGCACTGTGATTGCTGATGATCCGGTCTTGAACTGTCGTTTGCCCGGCTTGCAGGATCGCTCGCCGGTGCGCGTTATCCTTGATAGTGATCTGCGTATGCCGCTGACCTCTAAACTGGTTCGTTCTGCGCGGCAGGTGCCTTTATGGATTGCCGCCAATAATGATGCCGATCCGGTCAAGCGTGCCCAGCTGATCGAGGCAGGGTGCCGTATTCTGGCTACCGAATGTGAAGGTGACAAAATCGCTTTGCCAGAGCTGCTGGATGATCTGGCAGCGCAGGGCATTGCAACTGTTATGGTTGAAGGCGGCGCAGTGGTTGCTCAGGCATTTCTGGCGCAGGGGCTGGTTGACCGGCTGATGCTGTTTGACGGGCCGAACCCGATCCTTTCCGGCGGTGACGGACAGGCTTTGGCTGTAGAAGGTTTGCGCGCATTTGTTGCCGCGGATTTTGTTAAAACCGGCGAGATGAATTTTGCCACCGACCGTATGAGAGAATATAAGCGCAAGCTAAGCTGACTTGGCATGATGCCAGCCTGTAACGGCATAAGTGGCTCTTATATGGCTTGGATTAAGTGGAGAATGACGGATGTTTACGGGTATTGTGACTGATATCGGCGAAGTATCGGATATCAAAACGCTTGATGAGGGTGTTTTACTGCGCATTGAAACAGCCTATGATCCTAAAACCATTGAGATCGGTGCATCCATTGCCTGTTCAGGTGTGTGCCTGACAGTTACTCGCTTGCCGGATCATGAGAGCAATGCCCGCTGGTTTGAAGTTGAGGCATGGGAAGAAGCGCTGCGGCTTACCACTATCGGCACATGGAAAGCCGGCCAGAAAATTAATCTTGAGCGTTCGTTGAAGCTTGGCGATGAAATGGGCGGCCATCTGGTATCCGGCCATGTCGATGCTATGGCTGAAGTTATCAGCGTCAAACATGAGGGTGAGGCAGTGCGCTTTACCATTCGTGCACCGGAAGAGCTGGCGCCATTTATTGCGCAAAAGGGCTCGGTTGCACTCGACGGCACTTCGCTGACAGTGAATGGCGTTAACGGTAATGAGTTTGATGTGCTGCTGATCCGCCACTCGCTGGAAGTCACCACATGGGGAACACGCGAGGCTGGTGACAAGCTGAATATCGAAATTGATCAGCTGGCACGTTATGCGGCGCGGTTGGCACAATTTAACAAATAAGCGTTTGGGTTAACAAATAAGCCTCTCGGGTATCTTTACGGTGCCGTTGATTGCCCTGCTTTGCGGCTTTATGCGATAAAACCGCTAAACTGCCGCAAACAGGGATTACTTTTTTTCAATAATGCTGTAGAGCACAGTTTATTACCGCTCTGGCCTTGCGCATTATGCTGATGCTCTGATTTATCTGAAATTGTAAATGCCGCCGGTTTCTATAGAATAGAATATGTGCCCGCTTCTGTAATCCACTCTGCTTACAGGGGCAGTTGCAATGTTTTTATCTGTGAATGCTTAAATAACGGATATGGAGAATGAGATGACCGGAGAACTGGCTTATCCGCCACATATTCTGATTGTTGAGGCGCGTTATTATGACGGACTTTCAGATGCCTTGCTTGAAGGTGCCATTGCTGCCCTTGAAGATGCCGGTGCGACCTATCAGGTTGTGACGGTGCCGGGTGCGCTTGAAATTCCGGCGGCAGTTTCTTTTGCGCTGGATGCCGAAGCTGGCGGTGGTACAGAGTTTGACGGTTATGTAGCACTTGGTGCGGTTATTCGCGGTGAAACACATCATTCTGATATTGTTTCAAGAGAAACCTGCCGCGCTTTGACTGACCTGACTGTGTCTGAGAGCATTGCCCTTGGTAATGGTGTGCTTTCAGTAGAAAATGAAGCACAGGCTTGGGCTCGTGCAAAGATAAGTGAAAAAGATAAAGGCGGATTTGCTGCACGCGCCGCTTTGTCGATGATTGAATTACAGAAAAAACTTGGAGCCTGATATGTCCGCCCCTCAAGCGCCGCAAAATGCGCCGCGCACTGCCAATAAGCGAGGCGTAGCCCGTCTTGCTGCCGTTCAGGCACTGTATCAGATGGAAGTCACCGGTACCGGTGTACTGGACATTGCTGCTGAATATGAAAATTTCCGTCTCGGCAAAGAAGTCGATGGCGATCAGTATCTTGATGCCGACCCGCAATGGTTCCGTGCGATCATCGCCGGTGTTGTTGCCGATCAGCGCATTCTGGATCCGATGATCCGCCAGTCGCTCACAGAAGATTGGCCGCTTTCACGTCTTGATTCGACCCTGCGGGCGATCCTGCGTGCCGGAATCTGGGAATTGCGTACGAAAAAAGAAGTACCGACAGCGGTTATCGTCTCTGAATATGTCGATATTGCCAAAGCGTTTTATGAAATAGACGAGCCAAAGCTGGTGAATGCTGTGCTTGACCGCCTAGCGTTTGAAGTGCGTGGCGAAAGCCGTGGCAATAAGAAAACCCCGCGCTGACTGGATATTGAGCGGTTAGCCTGAAAAAGCTTTTCTGCTTGCAGTCTTGCAAACATCACAGCCGGTGCAAGTTTGTGCCGGCTTTTTTGTGCCTGTTGATAAAATCATGCTTCTTAACTGAAAAACAGATGCTTGACGTTTGTCTCAGGCTTTCGCATCCTGTGCGCAGAATACCGGAAGACAAGCCTGAAGCATGCTGATCAGACAGGTGCTAAGTGCGTATGACTGTATAATAAACCGGACTCTGACGACTTGATAAAGCGGGCATCGTAAAGACTGTGAAGCAGTTTTGACAGCAAAATGCGCGAAAAATACACAGGGCCTTTTTAGTGGTTCAATCTAAATTGAAAATGCTCTGACTGAAGATAATATTGAATTCTGTTTCTGTCTGAACAGACTGCAGAGCATAGAGTGAAGCGCATCTGGCGCTTTAAAATAATGCTGTGCCTTGTTCCACGCCTCTCTCCGTTATTGTGATGATCCGCACAATTGTGCAGGGCTTATAAAAGGGGAGGTCGCATGGCAGTTCTCATACTCATTCTTATTTGCGGTGTGCTGGCATTGGTTTATGCCGCATGGGCTATTCGTTCTGTATTGGCAGCAGATGCCGGTAATGCGCGGATGCAAGAGATTGCAGAAGCAATCCGTGAGGGCGCGCAAGCCTATCTGACACGGCAATATATGACCATTTTTGTCGTCGGGGTGGTGGTTTTTGCGATCACATGGTGGCTGCTCGCAGCCTATGCCGCTTTTGGATTTCTTGTCGGGGCGGTTTTATCCGGTCTGGCCGGATTTATCGGTATGCATGTTTCTGTACGTGCCAATGTGCGTACCGCACAGGCCGCAAGCTTGAGCCTTGCAGGTGGGTTGGAGATCGCATTCCGCGCCGGCGCTGTTACCGGCCTGCTGGTTGCGGGCTTGGCACTGCTCGGCGTGGCCGGATATTATACATTTCTGACCGCTGGTATGGGCTATGCTCCGGGTGACCGTGTGGTGATTGACGCGCTGGTGGCTCTGGGCTTCGGCGCTTCGCTGATTTCTATTTTTGCCCGTCTCGGTGGCGGTATTTTTACCAAAGGGGCAGATGTCGGCGGCGATCTGGTTGGTAAGGTCGAGGCCGGTATACCGGAGGATGACCCGCGCAATCCAGCAACCATTGCCGATAATGTCGGCGATAATGTTGGCGATTGTGCCGGTATGGCCGCAGATTTGTTTGAAACTTATGCGGTCACTGTGGTTGCCACTATGGTTCTTGCCGCTATTTTCTTTGCCGGCAGTGCGTTGTTGCCTGTTATTATCCTTTTTCCGCTGGCAATTTGCGGCCTGTGTATCCTCACATCTATCGCCGGAACCTTCTTTGTGCGCCTCGGCACCAATAATTCGATCATGGGGGCGCTGTATAAAGGTCTGATCGCCACTGGAGTGCTTTCAGTGGCGGGACTTGCTCTTGCAACCACAATGACAATTGGCTGGGGCGAGATCGGTATTGTTTCCAGTATGAGCATCACCGGTGCCAATCTGTTTATCTGCGGGCTGATCGGGCTGGTTGTAACCGGTCTGATCGTGGTGATTACTGAATATTATACTGGTACCAATAAGCGTCCGGTCAATTCGATAGCGCAGGCCTCAGTCAGCGGCCACGGTACCAATGTTATTCAGGGGCTGGCTGTCTCGTTAGAATCAACCGCACTGCCTGCGATTGTTATTGTGTTTGGCATTATCACCACCTATCAGCTGGCTGGCCTGTTCGGCACTGCTATTGCGGTTACTGCCATGCTCGGCATTGCCGGCATGATTGTGGCGCTGGATGCTTTTGGCCCTGTCACCGACAATGCCGGCGGTATTGCGGAGATGGCCGGACTTGATCCGGAAGTACGCAAGGCAACCGATGCGTTGGATGCCGTTGGTAATACCACCAAAGCGGTTACCAAGGGCTATGCCATTGGCTCAGCGGGCTTGGGTGCATTGGTGCTGTTTGCAGCCTATTCCAATGATCTGGCTTATTTTGCGGCTAATAGTCAGAGCTATCCGTATTTTGCTGATATGGGGCCGGTCTCCTTTGACCTGTCTAACCCCTATGTGGTGGCAGGGCTGATCTTTGGCGGGCTTATTCCGTATCTGTTCGGCGGTATAGCCATGACTGCCGTGGGGCGCGCTGCAGGCGCAGTGGTGCAGGAAGTGCGCCGCCAGTTCCGCGAAAAGCCTGGCATTATGGATGGCACCGAGCGGCCTGATTATGCCCGTGCAGTGGATATTCTGACCAAGGCTGCCATTCGTGAGATGATTATACCCTCGCTGCTGCCGGTCTTGGCGCCACTAGTGGTATATTTCGGCGTCTTGCTGATTTCGGGCTCCAAGGCATCGGCCTTTGCGGCGCTGGGCGCATCTTTGCTCGGGGTGATTGTCAATGGTTTGTTTGTTGCCATTTCCATGACATCGGGCGGTGGCGCTTGGGATAATGCCAAAAAGAGCTTTGAAGATGGTTTCACCGATGCAGATGGTGTGAAGCATATGAAGGGTTCTGAAGCGCATAAAGCCTCGATCACCGGTGATACGGTTGGCGATCCTTATAAGGATACTGCAGGTCCTGCGGTTAATCCGGCGATTAAGATCACCAATATCGTAGCATTGTTACTGCTGGCTGTGCTGGCGCATCAGTAAATACATCAAGAAACAAAAGTGCTATAGAAACAAAAACGCCGCTGGGGAAATCCGCAGCGGCGTTTTAATATTTTTGGAACAGTTAAACTGTCTGAACTTATATCGAGCCCGGCAAAGATGTCGGCATCTTGCCAACACCCTGAATAAGCTGTCCGATAAAGCTTTGATCCTTACCGCCGGTAGGGGTGGTGCGGGAGATGAAGTCGAAGACCTTACCGTCCTGCATGCCATACTGCGCGATTTGTGAAACTTTGCCATCCTTGTTGAAATAAACAGCAAGAATGCGGCGATCAATGATCTTAGGTGTCATGAACTGTGCAGCACGATAACGTTTTTGCGAAATATAATAAAATACTTCATTATCGAAAGTTGCTGTAGTTGATGGTGTGCCAAGCGTCAGCAGAACCTGCTCACGGCTGGAACCCACCGGCACAGAATCAAGCGCCTGTTCATCAAGGATGTAGCCTTCATTCAAAGTTTCTGAAGGATTGAGCGTGCTTGCGGTGTTACAACCGGCCAGCCCGAGCGAAAAGAGCACGACTGCGCCTGTAACAAGCAAGCTTCTGCTGCGGTTTTTTGCGAAAATACGCTGCAACGACGACATCTCCATAGCCAATATCCCAACGGTACTTCCGTATCCAGATGAACTTGGGTAAACCACCTTGCATCCGGATGCAACAAAAGCATGGGCGTTAAACAATGATTCTTAATTTATTAAGGCGCAAATCCAGAGTAAATGAAGCAATTACACTCAGCGTGTATGAAAAAATCGTGGCAGCAGCACGACAAAAGCGCTTCTATGCTGAGTTTCTTGTGCCAGATACGCCGATTGGCCGCTATGAAATGCTCTCAGTGCATGTGTTTTTGTTCATGCACAGGCTGAAATCTGAGGATAGCGCACTGAAAGGCCTGACACAGGCCATAGCTGAAGAGTTTTTCAAGGATGTCGACCATTCCCTGCGCGAGCTTGGCATTGGTGACCCCGGTATTCCAAAGCGCATGAAAAAACTCGCACGTATGTATTATGGCCGCGTGTTGAGCTATGAGCATGCTCTGGACAAAGATGATGTGCAGGAGCTGGCTGTGGCCTTAACGCGCAATGTGCGCCCAGAACTGAGCAATGACCTGAACTCTGATCAGGCTGGCTCGGGTGCAAGCTGGGAGCATGCTCAAGCTTTGGCGCTATATGTTATGCAGACCAGAGACCATTTGCGTGCGCAGCCCGATAATAATTTCCTTGATGGCAGCTTTGTATTTTAGAGAATATAAACCGCCCAAAGACTGAACAAACAGAGATGGATATAAAATGACGAAACATACGGAGCCGGAAGGTGCAGGGCTCAGCTATCCGGTTTCGGTAGCGCATGTGCCGACAAAGGGTATTCCTCTTAAGATTGAAGCCAATGAAAAAGAACGTGCACTTTTAGCGCAAAATCATGAGCTGCAATCAGTGCATAGTTTTAGTGCCGATATTCTGATTACACAGTGGAAAAAAGACGGCGTTAAAGTGCGCGGTCATATTGAAGCACAGATCACCCAGACCTGTATTGCGACCCTTGAGCCGATTAATGCTATGGTTAGTGAAGATCTGGATACAATCTTTGTGCCGGAACACTCGCGTTTGGCACGTATCCGCCTTGATGAGAGCGGTGAGATGTTGATCGATGCTGAAGGGCCGGATATTCCTGAAACTTTCACTGGCGATGTGATCGATATATGGGCTGTGATCGAAGAATTTTTTGAACTGGCAATTGATCCTTATCCGCGCAAAAGTGATGTGGATTATATTGAAATCATCGCGGATGAAGACGAAGAAGACGAAGAAATCATCAAGCCGGATTCGCCTTTTGCCGGTCTTTCAAAGCTACGCGACAAAAAATAAAGCCTGTTTTCAACCCGCATTCACAATATGAAATATCAATATGCACAGCCTATAAAGTGCTTTATATTCAAAAGCATGTTGTGAATGCGGCAAGTTGGTGTAACGGTGGTTACGTTATAAAAATAAATTTAAGTTGTGCGGACAGGCAAAAAGGCTATTTTGCGGAATTCAGTGCAGGGTGTGGTGAAGCGGGTTGCTGTTCTGGCGTGTATTTATTGCGGCAGATGGATAAACCTGACAAGCTGCTATCCTGCAAAATTTATGGCATCAATATATTCAAGCGACCTTCTTGGTTGCCGGATATGTGTAAAATCATGCCGGGCAAACAAGTTCTTATGGTAAACCCGTATGGTTGTAGGACCGGTATAGGACGATCAAGTGGTCACAATTTCTATTGACGCTATGGGGGGCGATTTCGGCCCTGAGGTTGTTATCCCCGCTGCGGCGAATGCGCTGGAGCGTCACCCGGACATTCGGTTTGTTTTTTATGGTCTGGCCGGTCAGGTCGAACCCTTTTTAGATAAATATCCTAAGTTAAAAGCTGCCTCTCAACTGCATTTCAGTGAAACCGCAGTACAAATGGATGAAAAGCCAAGTCAGGCATTGCGCAATGGCCGTGGCAAATCCTCGATGTGGCAGGCAATTGAAGCCGTTAAAAACGGCGAGGCAGATGTTTGTATTTCAGCCGGAAATACCGGCGCATTGATGGCAATGGCCAAATTTTGCCTGCGGATGATGGCCAGTATTGAACGGCCTGCAATAGCTGCGATTTGGCCTACAGCGCGCGGCGACAGCATTGTTTTGGATGTAGGGGCCAGTATTGGTGCCGATGCCCGTCAATTGCTTGATTATTCGGTTATGGGCGCTGGTATGGCGCGCGCTTTGTTCGAGATTGAGCGACCGACTGTGGGGCTGCTGAATATCGGCGTTGAGGAAGTAAAAGGGCTCGACGCTATTAAAGAGGCAGGCGCTGCTTTACGCGCAACGCCGCATCCGGGTTTTGAATATACCGGTTTTGTTGAAGGTAATGACATCGGCAGGGGTGTGGTTGATGTTGTGGTCACTGAAGGGTTTGCCGGTAATATCGCGCTTAAAACCGCTGAAGGTACTGTCAAGCAGATCGCAGCCTATTTACGCGGTGCAATGAACCGCACATGGATGGCGCGGATTGGTTATATTCTTGCAAAGGGTGCCTTTGACCGTTTGCGCGATAAAATGGATCCGAACAAGGTCAATGGCGGTGTCTTTCTTGGTCTCAACGGCGTGGTGATTAAAAGCCATGGCGGTGCGAATGCAGAGGGCTTCTGCTCGGCGATTGAGGTTGGCTATGACATGGTGCGTAATGGTCTTTTACAGAAGATCGATGCGGATTTGACCAAGTTCTACAGTCATTACAATGCAGCAGAATTGGAAGCGGCCTCAGCAACTGAGACGGGTGCTGATAACCCGCAAGCATAAGGCCCGGATTTAGTGTCGTAATTTTGTCTTATATGAATGGTTACAGCAGTTGAGGCAAAGGTGCGAGACGGATTTCTGCCACTTAAGAATTGCGTTCAGCTGCGGGTTACTGGCAACCTTTGCTGCGGATTGCTGGCAGCCTTGCAATAAGCGTGGCTGACAATATATGACTTGTAAATGACTTGGGTTATGGCTTGAATATTGCTGCTCTTAACTGAGAGTGCTTTGACAGATCGGATAAGATCTGGTTGTTGCAGTGCAATTCAAAATAAAAATTATTGGCATTTCCAAAGCAGCTGCAGGTTGCCTGATGCCGGATATATGAGACAGGAAATTATTGATGATCAGATCCATCGTTAAGGGCATTGGTGCGGCGAAACCGGAACGTGCCGTGAAAAATGCTGAATTGGAGGGTGTTGTTGAAACATCCGACGAGTGGATCGTCCAGCGCACCGGCATTCGTCAGCGTTATATTGCTAATGAAAATGAAACCACTGTTTCTCTTGGCACCAAAGCAGCACAGGCTGCATTGGATAATGCCGGCCTGACAGTGGATGATATTGATCTGATCATTCTGGCAACCTCCACGCCAAACCACACATTCCCTGCCAGTGCTGTTGAAATTCAAAACGAGCTGGGTATGAAGCATGGTTTTGCCTTTGATATGCAAGCCGTGTGCAGCGGCTTTGTTTATGCTGTCAGCACAGCTGATATGTATATCAAGGGTGGTATGGCTAAGCGTGTGCTGGTTATCGGCAGTGAAACATTTTCGCGTATTCTCGACTGGAAAGACCGCACGACCTGCGTGTTGTTCGGTGATGGTGCAGGCGCAATTATTCTGGAAGCGGGTGAGGGCAACGGCCTGACCTCTGATCGCGGCGTGCTGACCGCTAATCTGCGCTCAGACGGGTCGCATAAACAGAAGCTTTATGTCGATGGCGGCCCCTCCACAACCCAGACAACAGGTCATCTGCGCATGGAAGGCCGTGAAGTTTTCAAACATGCAGTGGGTATGATCACAGATGTGATCGAGGCGTCTTTTGCCACCACCGGCTTGACAGCTGAAGATATCGACTGGTTCGTGCCGCATCAGGCGAATAAGCGGATTATTGATGCTTCGGCCAAAAAACTCAATATTGCCGAGCATAAGGTGGTGATCACCGTTGATCAGCACGGCAACACCTCTGCAGCCTCTGTGCCTTTGGCGCTGGAAGCAGCTGTGAGTGATGGTCGCATCAAAAAAGGTGATCTTGTTTTGCTTGAAGCAATGGGTGGCGGCTTTACCTGGGGAGCGGTTTTATTGCGCTGGTAGTGCTCAATAAAACCATTTCAATAGGATTTCAGTTCAAAAGAATATAAAAATCAGACAAAAGTCTGCTTGACCATCGGCGCTGCATCTGTGTAACCTGTTGCACATACAAGAGATTATCACCTTTAACGCTAGCCGAGTAGGTTCATCATGGGGGGTAAGACTGTCACGCGTGCCGATCTGGCTGAGGCTGTCTATCGTAAGGTAGGGCTTTCGCGAACTGAATCTGCATCGCTTGTTGAAATGATTCTTGACGAAGTCTGTGATGCCATTGTGAATGGTGAAACTGTTAAACTTTCATCCTTTGCAACATTTCAGGTGCGCGACAAGAATGAGCGCATAGGACGCAACCCTAAAACCGGTGAAGAAGTACCCATTCTTCCTCGTCGGGTGATGACCTTCAAGGCATCCAATGTGCTCAAGCAGCGCATTCTGGATCAGCATCTTGTGCGTCAGGGCAAAAAGCCTAAAAGCTGATTTTATGCTTTTCCAGTTAAGTAAGCGCCGGCTGCACATGTGGCCGGTGTTTTTTTATTGTATCTTTGTGACGGGCATTATGCAGCCTGTTAATTTTGCTTTATGATTGATTAGAGTTAGAATCATTGCGGAAGCTGAAACAAAACGCAGCTGAACAAGATCGCGCTTTCATTCCTGATAATAGGATAAAGGGTTTTCTTGTGTGATATCGCAGTTATTGTCTTGTTTTCGTACATAATATGATTCATCAGCAGTTTAGTATCGTTTGAGTGATACTCCTTTACGACCGGAAAGGGGCAGTACATGAATAAAAGTCCTGATGCGTTTAAGACGATCAGTGAGGTAGCGGAAGATCTGGATCTGCCGCAACATGTGCTGCGATTCTGGGAGACACGCTTCACACAAATCAAACCGATGAAACGCGGCGGTGGCCGTCGTTACTATCGTCCGCAGGATGTGGATCTGCTCAAAGGTATCCGTCATCTGCTCTATGATCAGGGCTACACTATTAAGGGTGTGCAGCGTTTGCTGCGCGAGAATAATGCGCAGTTTATCATTGCGCTTGGCAATGGTGATGTGGCAGCTGTTGAGGCGATTACCCGCCAGAAGCAGGCTGTGGCAGCACAGGATGCTGCAATTGATGATTATGATCCCGAAGAGCGGCAGGCTGGCGGCGGTCGTAAATTGTTCGGACTGTTGCGCGGTGACGAAGAAGGGCCGATGGGGGCGGATAATAAACGCCTCAATAAGGATAATCGCACATTGCTGCAGGAAGCTTTGTTTGATTTGCTGGAATGCAAGCGCCTGCTTGATCAGATGCGCTAGAGCATTTCACTATCAAGTTGCATTAACTTGATAGCTATGACAATGCGATAAATCTTGAATCTAGAGCGAGCGCTGCGATCCAACCAGAATGTTACCCGCTCTAGAGCATTTCACTATCAAGTTGCATCAACTTGATAGGTATAATAATGCGAAACTCTAAAATCTGGAGCGAGCGCTACGATTCAACCTGATCGTTACCCGCTCTAGAGCATTTCACTATTAAGTTGCATCAACTTGATAGCTATGACAATGCGATAAATCTTGAAACTAGAGCGAGCGCTACGATTCAACCTAATCGTTACCCGCTCTAGAGCGGTTTACGTTTAAATTGGATCATGCAATCCGCTCTAAGTTATTGTTTTTACGCATTATCGTGGCCGCCAATGATTCCATTGGACTACGAAATGCTCTAGATCCGTTTTACATTAAGTATTACGCAATAAAAAACACGGGCTGAAATCGACCCGTGTTTTTTATTGATGCATATTGAGGGGGATTAGCCTCAATTGGCATTGCAACCCGCTTTAAAGTCTTTGCTTGGCGCATTGTCACGGACGTCAAACTGATCCGGTTTGACCGTGAAATGCTTTATCCAGCGCGGTTTAGGCGCAGAACTTCACGATTTTTGGCGTCAATCAGCACCAGTTTGTCTTTGTTGATTTTCCAGCTTGTCACCAGACGCAGTGCCGCATGAAATTTATCATCCTGCTGCATCATAGGCGGCGGGCAGGCCATCATGGTGCCGCCAACCGGCTGAACGGTAATTTTTTCTCCATTAATCACCAGATTGCCCATATAGCGATTACAGCCACCGGTGCCGGAAATCTTGCCGTCATCAGCGATATCGAGTGTGGATTGCACTTTGCCTTTAAGTTTGTGGCCCTGAATCCGCTCGACAAACCAATTGCCGTAAATGTCTTTTTGTGCGGCAAAAGACGCAGACATGCTGCCCAGAATAAGGCCGGTCGTGATCGCTACGGTAGTGATCAGTTTCTTTGTTTTTAATGGCATATTTGCTCTCCGCTTGACTGTATCGAGGCATTTCGCAGTTGCAGTTAAAGTAGGTCGTTGGACATTGACGATAATGCATAAAAATAAAGAGCCGGGCTGGGATGGTTTTCGATGAAAATGCCGCATACCAGCTGCAATACAAGGCTTATACAAATCATATAGGCCAATCTTATAATCCAACCCTATAATATTATAATAATGAAGAAAGTAAAATATATGCCTTGTTAATGGTTAGCTACCTATTTATATGTGTACTTATGAAAAACTCATTATCCGAAAAACGTGCAGATTTACTGACCGATATGTCGGTGGCAGGGCGCAAGTTGCGCACTCTGTTTGATGCCTTTGCCAAAGAGCATGACATGACGCTGCCACGGGCGCGGACATTGTTTTTGCTATCTAAAAACAAATGCATGACCCAGACAGAACTGGCAGCTGCTCTGGAAATTGAAACACCCACATTGGTGCGTTTGCTGGATGGGCTTGAAAAGCAAGGCATGGTCACACGCCGTGTTGCAGAAGATGACAGACGCGCCAAACATATCGAGCTGGCAGACAATGCCCATGAGCAGGTTGCCGAGTTACAGCAGGTCGCCGAGCATCTGCGCATCCGTGTTCTTCAGGATTTATCCGAGCAGGATCTTGATGAGGGGATACGCATATTGCGTATCATTTTGAAAAACATGGAAGCAATCAGTTAGTTCATATCATGCCAGAAAACATAACAAAATTAGCGGGTGAACAGTCTCTGCTTCACGATGATGCTGAAAAAGAGCTTGCAGCGGGGCAGAGCGGGCATCAGGGTGCAACTGAGCCGTTTTCCCCGCCGATTACCGAACAGCAAAAAGACAGAGCTGCACTTGGGCAGCATGAAAAGGTTGTTTCTGCCCCGCAACCACAAGAATCTACAGAGGATGTGTCAGAGCACGTGCCAAAGGAAACTCCTGCGGCACCTGTTACACCGCTACAGCCAACAAAGCCGTTTCTGCTGTCTGCCGCATTTGTCTGCGCCTCGCTATTAATGTGGATTACGCAAGGCATTGGCATGAATATGGTTGCGGTCAATATTCCGCAATTACAAGGCGGGCTTGGGGCAACAACCGCTGAAACCACGTGGCTGCTTGCCGCCTATATGGCACCGAATGTCAGTCTGACTCTGTTTTTGATGAAGATTCGTACCCAATACGGATTGCGGCGTTTTACTGAAATCGGGCTGTTGGCCTTTGTTTTTGCCACCTCGCTACACTGGTTTATCCATGATTTGAACTCGGCGCTGATTGTGCGGTTCTTTTCCGGTGCTGCAGCGTCGCCAATGTCAACACTTGGCTTTTTCTATATGCTGGAGGCGTTTCCACCGAGTAAAAAGATGAGCTGGGGGCTGTGTCTTGCGCTGACCTGCACCACGCTGGGTGCACCATTGGCGCGCATAATCTCGCCACATCTGCTAGATCTTGGTTTGTGGCAGCAGCTCTATATGCTTGAAATCGGGCTCGCCATGCTATGCTTCGCCACCGTGTGTACGCTTAAACTGACCCCTATACCACATCAAAAAGTGCTCGAAAAACTTGATTTCATTAGCTACCCGCTGATTGCTGTCGGCTTTGGTCTGCTGGCAATGATGCTGGTAGTGGGGCGTATTTACTGGTGGTTTGAAGCGCCATGGATAGGCATGTGTCTGGCCATCGCCTTTGGCGCATTGGCCATTGCCGCAGCGATCGAGTTTAACCGTGAGAACCCGCTGATCAATATCCGATGGCTCACAAGCCGCCAGACTCTGACTTTTGCAGGCATGTTGTTGGTGTTTCGTGTGGTGTTGTCTGAGCAGACGGCTGGTGCAACGGGGCTGTTTCAGGCGCTTGGGGTTTATAATGAGCAAAGTACCGGCCTCTATTGGGTGCTGATTACCGCCTCATTTGCTGGTGGTATTGTGTGCGCCATGGTTATACGCCCTGGACGTGAAACCATCATCTATTCCGTAGCACTATTATTGATTATCTGTGGTGCCTTCATGGATGGTCATGCCAATAATCTGACGCGACCGGAGATGATGTATCTCAGTCAGGGGATGATTTCCTTTGGTGGTGCCTTGTTCTTGCCGCCAGCTATGGCTGCAGGGCTGATGAGCGCGTTAAAAAACGGTCCCGCTTATATCACCAGCTTTATCGTGGTGTTTATTTTCACGCAAAGTATCGGCGGATTGTTCGGCTCCGCAGTGTTCGGCAGTTTTGTCACCTGGCGCCAGCAATTTCATTTGCGCGGGCTCTATGACCAGATTGTACTCAGTGATCCTTTGGTGGCGCAGCGGATTGCCCAGCTTGCAGCTTCAACCTCTAAAGTACTGACAGATCCTGTCTATGTGCAAGCCGAAGGCGTTGCCTTGCTGGCGCAGCAGGCAGTGCGGGAGGCAACAGTGCTGTCCTATAATGATTTATTCCTGCTGGTTGCAGCACTTGCTGCCACGGCTTTGGTTGTCCTCATTGGTCGCAGGCTGGTTTTGCCTGCTGTGGTCAAGCTTTGGCAGTTTGGCCGCAGCCGGCCTGCAGCATTGAGCCAGCAGCCTGTAAACTAATTTTATTGAAAGTACTAAGATGCAGAAGATTTTTCGTAATTCAGCAACCATTTTTATTCTGGCAATCGGCTTTTGTGGCGTTTTGTTTATTCTCTATGCATGGCAATTACCGCCATTTCGCTCTTCTGTAGAAATAACCGAGAATGCCTATGTGCGCGGGCAGGTAACGATGATCAGCCCTCAGCTGGCAGGCTATATAACCCATGTGCCGGAGCGTGATTATGTGCAGGTCAAAAAAGGTGATGTGTTGTTTGTGCTTGATGATCGTATTTATGAGCAGAAGCTGAAGCAGGCAAATGCAATGCTGGAAACACAAAAGGCGGCGCTGGCAAATTCTGAGCAGGATCGTCTTGTGGCTGAGGCGCGTACACGCTCGGCTGATGCCGTTTTGAAGAGTGCACAGGCCGCTTTGACTGTGGCAGAGGCCAATTATAGGCGTGTTTTGCCTCTGCGCAAAAGTGGCGTGATGACCCAGAGCAATGAAGATCAGTCCTTATCGGCATTGGAGCAGGCACGTGGGGCGGTCAGACAGGCCGAGGCCGCGCTTGATGTGAACAAACAGGATGTGCGCTCTATCATTGTGAAGCGCCATTCTCTTGAGGCTGCGGTAACCAATGCCGAGGCAGCGGTTGATCTGGCAAAAATTGATCTCAGCAATACGAAAATCCTGGCACCGCAGGATGGCCGCTTGGGTGAGATTGGTGCCAAATCAGGTCAATATGTGAATATTGGCGCGCAGCTCAGCGCATTGGTGCCGGATAAAAAATGGATTGTTGCCAATTTTAAAGAAACGCAGCTCCATGCTATGAAACTTGGCATGCCGGTTACATTCACGGTGGACGCATTGCAAAGCCAAAAACTGACCGGCCACATCGAGGCCTTTTCACCGGCTACGGGCTCTGAATTCAGCGTGTTGAAGGCAGATAACGCGTCGGGCAACTTTATTAAAGTTACACAGCGTTTGCCGGTGCGCATCAGTATTGATGCAGGGCAGGCGCAGGCTGAAAGATTGGCACCCGGCATGTCGGTGGTTGTTAAGATTGACACTACAGACACTGCGGGATCATAAAACCTTCGCACGGTTGTTAAACCATGTGGAAGCTACTTTTTACAGCGGGGTGTACCCAGTTTTACATCAAACTGGCGCGGGCCTACAAAGCCGGGCTTGCTGGCCAGTGTTACCAGTGTGGCCTGGACTGAGCATTTGCCGGCGACCACCTGATATTGATCGTCTTTTTGATAAATAACCTTGGTAATTGGTTGCTGTGGCAACGCGCCTGCGGCTGCATTGATAACAGCAATAAACTCATTGGCTCTTTGATAATTAGGCGCGAGCGCTGCAAGTGATGCTGAACTCATGGCTATGAGCACCAGTGCGGCGATGGCAGATGTTAACGTTGAATTGCGCATTTAATCAAACTCTCCGGTGTTTAGATTGCTGGTAGCAATGTGTCATTAAATTCTGGTGCTGAAAACCTGATTAATAGCGTAGCCGATAATGATTAGGGGCAATTCAACTTTGCTGATAGCGTGGTAACGCGCCGGATTTAGATTGCTTCGCAATGCCTGACGGCGCGAAGGATATTAAAAATGATTATCTACGAGAAAAACACCGAGGCTCAGCCAAATCCCGCTTCAGTTGTTGATAAAGTTATGGATCAGGTCTGTAAGGCCGTAGAAATTTCTAAAGACAGCGCTGAAAGAAAAGAGCTGACGGCTTTGTTGCTGGCTGAATTTACCAAGGGCGTTACTGATCACAGAAGATTGGTCGATATGGCTCTGGCTCAGATTGAAATGGGCACTCAGAAGAAGAAAAAACAGCAGCGTATGAGCGATAATTAAAGCTCTTGCCGAAAGCTTATATATTCTATGCTTCAATTACGGAAGCCTCCTGGATATTATGGCGCAACACGCTTATGGGAAAAACGCTATACCCAAAATGCGCACGGAGGGGGCTGGAAGATGGGGCTTATCTTTTCACCAAAGCGTGATCAGAAAAAATGAGCTGTTTAATCCGAACTGTTCTGCTAGAGCATTTCTCTATCAAGTTGAATCAACTTGATAGGTATGACAATGCGAAAACTCTAAAATCCAGAGCGAGCGCTGCGATCCAGCCTGAACGTTACCCGCTCTAGGGCTCTCCGCAACAGATAGCAGCATGGAAGTATTTATAAAATGGATTGGGTTCCTATAGTTTTTGGTGTGTTCAAACTTGTCGTATTAGGCATAGCAATGTTTTTTGCCATCAAATGGCACTACGATAAAGATAAAGAAGAGAAGGTGAGAAAAGCAGAAGAAGAGAAGATGAAGAGCGAATTAAGCGGAGCGACCTCACAGGCTCAATGACAATAAATAACCGATTTCGCTGTTGAAGGGTTAAAATGCATCTGGACCGCTTGAGGCCTTGCCTGATGAGATAGCCTCATTGGGTGATCATAAAGTAGGTTTATGTCTGGGCTTTTAGTTCGGAGTGATGCGAGGCAATGCATTTCTGTATGACCAGCTCTTTTCTGACCTTTAAACCCCTTGCCAGAAAAGTCTTTATATTCTAAGGCTTTTGTGTGTTCGGAGCGTAGCGCAGCTAGGTAGCGCACTTGACTGGGGGTCAAGGGGTCGGAGGTTCGAATCCTCTCGCTCCGACCATGATTTCAACGACTTAGCAAGCAGTTGATGCATGGCTGGTTTACAGTTTTCAGAACAGTTTACAGTTCACGTTCTGTTTTCGATCTTTTCAACGGCTGCACTTGATACAAGATAGTGCTTTCTGATGATGCTTTCAGCGTCTTTTTCAGAGTGTCCGGACACTTCGGCAATTTCCTTTATGGATGCTCCATTGCGATACGCGAGTGTTACAAATGTTCCGCGCAGATCGTGAAACGTTTTTCCTTTAATGTCAGCCTTCTCGAGGGCTTTTCGCCAAGAAGATTTGAAGCCTGACGCCCATGGCTTCCCCTGATTGTTGGTTAGAATGGTGACCGCATGCGCTCTTTGTACATTGTCCAGCGTATGTTTTAACTCAGATGCCACTTTCATGCGGATATGAGCACCTGTTTTACCTTGTCTAAGAGTAAGGGAGTTTCCGTCATACGCTGACCAAGTGAGTTTTAATAAGTCCCCTTGGCGTTGTCCCGTCCAGAGCGCCAGCATAAGCGCTCGAATAAGCGGCTCTGACGCTGACTGTTTAAATACAGCAATTTCTTCATCAGACCAAATCATCTCGCGTCTTGTGCCGTTACTGACCTTCTCTACCTTTTCAAGCGGGTGACGGGTTATCATTTCCCGATCATAGGCAAAAGCAAGAATGCGCTGCAAAATACTCATAAATAGGTCTGCTTTGCGCGGGTGCTTCTCTGCTATTTCATCACGCCATTGTAAGAATAGTGTTCGGGTTCCTGCCGCGGATATTTTACGCGAAGGCATGTCGTAAAACTCGGCCTCGATGCCCCTTATGGCTATCTCGTAACCTTCTTTTGTAGATGGCTTCAACGTTTGGAAAGCAGGGGAGCGCATATAGTCCCGAATGATTTCTGAAAGTCTCCCCTCAAATGGGGCATCTTCTCTATTGCGGGATAGCTTTAGAAATTCAGAAACAAATGCTTGAGTGTTTGGTTTCGCCGTGATGCGTGGCCCACCGCGCCACGCATAAAAATAATACTGGACGGTGCCATTAGCCAGACGCTTTTTTACTCGATGTACTCCGGGCAGATCGACCTTCACGGCGCTTTCTCCAGTCCTCTAAGCTATTGCCACCATATGCGAGATCAGGGTCAATGGTGTTTTCATTTTTCAAATCGTCGACGGTCGGGTAAACACGGAACACTCTGCCGCGTTCATCCCTCATCTCAATAGGCACATTTCTTTTGGTTGAAATGATTGCCATGCGATCAAGGTCTGATTGCGTGATTGTGGCTTTTACTGTCACTCCCCACCTCCTTGCGCCAAGGCTGCGCGGTCTTCGTTAACAGGTGCGCTGTGTGAGGCTTGAGTTGTGTCGCTGAGGCGGGTCATATCTGGCGCTCCTGTACCGGTTCGTAAAGTGACCGACGGGGTGGTGTGATTTTTGACGACGGGGCTTTGGGCTGCTTATGGCTGGAGAGTGCTGATTTCGGGCGAACCGCACCGGTGGCTTTGTCACGCTGCCGATCAGATTTTCTGATCCGCTTTATATCGTCAGCAGTCTTTTCAGCGTGGCACACTCGACAGAGTAGGCGGCCATTGGCTACCGTTGCTTCACCGCCGAGTGCGCACGGCAGAATGTGATCCACTTCGCCTTCACCAGTTTTGAGCATTGCAGAGCATTTTTCACATTTGTGGTTTGCACGTGCGATGATTTTGGCTTTATCTTTTCGGGTAAATTCAATGCGCTTGCTCATGGCACCACCTCCGCTTCGTCAATTTGCGCTATACCGCATGCCAGTGCGATTGCATCAGTGGCCTCCAGTTCTCCAGTACAGACGTTGATGAAATGCTTGGTAATTGTCCGCGCTTTCGATTTTGCGTAATCAGATAGTTCAAAGCCCGCAGCATTAAATGAATGTGCTGTCGTCTTGATAATATCCGGATCATCGCCAATTGCAGACTTTAGCCGGATGATCAGTTCTTTCAATGATGCCTTATCCGTGCCTGTAAGGTGCATGGCAGAGCTTTGAGTTTCGAGGGTGGTGCTCGATGGGGATTGTTCATCACCCTCGACAGTGGCTGCAGATGGGGATTCCGCAGCCATTGTTTTTTGATCGTTGCATTCGGGAGTTTCGTCGATGACTTCCCCGTCAACAGTGACTGTTTCCTGCACGTTGATAGGATCATCGCATAGTGGGTCGGCAATCACTGTGGCCGGACGTGGTGAAACGTCTTTCATCCGGTCGTATTCGTCGGGCTCCATGATGCCGGAAAAACCAAATGCATAACGAGCAGCCTGAATGGCAGCCTTATGGCGCAGCATGCGATTAGGCCATTTCTTCCATGGTTCAGTTGGACGAAAGCATTCAGACATATATTCGATCACCGATACTGGACGTGTACGATCCTTGCGGTAAATCCGGCATTCGACTGAATATAGCTTTCCATCCTCGCTTGTGGTGTCTTGAAACTCCATTCCGTCGAATTGCGGGTGCGAGTTGATCAGGTTCATCCAGCCGTCAATGGAGACAATAGGCTGAATGCCACCACGATCAGGAAATGCGTAAATCTCTTTTGTAAGAGGGTTGAGCTTGTATTCCTTGGCAACCATCAGGAAAGCTGCAAACTGCTCGTTTGAGCAATCACCTTTGATCACGGTCGCCTTGATAGCTGAAACGAACGCTGCAGGCTCCATGTCGTAACGGGATGCCATGCTGTCTACGAGAGAGCGTTTTTGTGCTGGTTCTATCTGGTTCATATTAGCGACTTTCAAGAAGATGACGAGCAGTATGCTTTTCATCGACGCCGAGATCAGACTTTGTCGCAATCCAGTTGAGATAGTCGGGCGGCAAGTCAGCCCATTTCATCCCCCGATGTTTTCCAAAGGTGATTGTTTGTAAAATAACTGGTGCAGAAGTCAGACGGATTAGCTCGGATACACTGGAGGCAAGAATCAAGCGCCGTAATATATATGCAGTAACGAATGTGTCAGGACCGGCCCGATGAGGCGGCATAGCAGCATCGAAGGAAAAACCATCTTCATTATCAATCTTGAGGTGATAGCGCAGAACTTGATTGGAATGTCCCGGAGCATCTGTGAGCAGGTGCTTAGCGCACTGCATTGTACAAATCCAATCATGACTACCACCGCCAAAGAATGACCGTTCGAATTTGGCGTTATGAGCAGCGAACACATCGCCCGGCTCCATACCATCCATCAATACGCCACATGCAGTATCTGGCGATATGGCATGGGCTACATCAGCATCTGAAATGTGATGCACTGCACGGGTAACTGGTGGTATTGGGTGCCCCGGATTAACTAGGGTGGAGTATGGCCCGTGAATTGAACAATCCTTGTGAACATCAGTCCAGCCAATTTCACATATACCTTTGGTCTGATCCTCTGGAAGGCCGGTTGTTTCAAGGTCAATAACTCTAATTTTCATGATTAAGATCCTGTCATAAGGCGCTGCTGGTACCAGACCGGCAGATCGGTTTCGTCTAATTCTTCAAGTGGAGTGGACGGCACCCAAGCTGTATCGGTTCCGAACTCGGCCATGTATACGCGGTAATTGGTGACTGCCTGTGTGATCAAACTACGGGCATAACTGAATAGTGGGTTGCCCGGAGAAAGCTTGATGCCGTGGGAAATCGGAGCGCCGTCTTTCTGCCAAAACACAAAGACAAAAGCGAAAACCTCATTTGCCGCGACTTTTTTCAGCCATTCCGGATCATGAGAGCCGAACACGCGGCCTTCATCAAGCAGGCGTTTAAGCTGGCGTCGACCTTCGGTGTAATGCTCTGCGGAAATGATGTAATCATAACTCGCCACTGCATCGCGGCAGGCTTTCGCAAATTCCTTATCATTGCGGTTGGCAATGGATTTCAGGTCAGTAATCGCGTTAAGTTTAAGGCAGTCAAACCGTGCTTTGAACCGTACATCATCAACCGTCCAGAATACGGACACTTCCGGCTGACCACCTTCAAAGGCGTTGGAAAGTGTCGTATTCGCTTTGATGAAGGCCGATGCGGCAAGGATTTTTGCATAGTCTTTGAACTTGATAAGTTCTTTGCCGGTTTTTTGAGCGAGAGTGAGCACTTCATCAAATATTGTAGGGCAGTCAGGAAATTGTTTGGCTCGAGTTATCAACTCTACTTTTGATCCTGATTTGGATGCTTTCTTTCGAGATAGAAAATCACGAAGATCGTCAGTGGTTTTCAAGCAGCCCTGATAATTGTCAGAGATTGGTTCGGGTGCGTATCTAGCGGTAAATTTATCTCGACCTTCCAGAACACAAAGATGTAATTGACGGCCGAAAATTTTGGCCGGCGTATCGTCATTCTCATCACGGGCGGGATTCATCCAGCTTGCCCACCAGAAGTCGGGCGCATTGCCGATGAGCTTTTTCAAGCCAGTTGAGCCGATCGCTTTATCCGCATGATAAATGGCATCGGACATGCCGAAATATATTCCGTCCGGATGTTCAGTAAAACCAGCCTTTTCAGCGGCTTCCTGTACGACCTTGTTGGCAATATTTCCAATAGACTGCATATCCATGCTCAGGCTCCGACATACACGAGGAAAGTGGTTACAAAGGCAATGATTGCTGCCAGTGCTGCGAGATCTTCAAGAAATCCTGACATTTACGCAGCCTTATGAGTTTTGCGGTTCCGTCGATTCCGGCACGCTGTATCGCGCCAGTCTGAAACCTGTTGTGTGGTGAGATCTGAAATTTGCTCATCAGTGAACCAGTCGGCACCATGACGGCTTAAGGCTGCGATAACCGCATCACGAAAAGCATTCGAGCCAAAGTCATTGATGAATTTGATTTTGTGGTTGCGGGGAGCTTCCATCAGATTGAACCTCTGAGAAAAGCAGCCAGCTTGTTACGCTGCTGTTGAAACGCAGCAAGACGGATCGGGTCGAATGACCAATGATGCTGTTCTGCGGCCAGTTTCTGGCGGCGGATATATGTATCCAGACGGCGAATAACTGAAATCAGTTCATCCTCTGGTTTACAGTTCATCAAAACGTTCAGGGTGGTTAGTGTGTGAACGCCGCGATCAATCTGACTGCAGGCATCGTGAAGGGTTGCAGGCTGTGCAAGCTCTGCCAGTGCTACAGTCAAATTTCCAAATGTGGTTTGCAGTGCGGCGTTCATAGATTTCACTCCATCGTTACCGACAGATCAGCGCGGTTGGCCTCTTCGTGTCGTCGTTTGATGGGTTCAATGTATACGCAATAAACGTATATGCAAGTAAAATATACGAATTGTACGTAAAATTAATTGACGAGCGTACGCATCAAGCGTAAACACAGGGTCGTCGGCGCTTCATGTGTTGGCAAAAATTCAGTGGTGACGAGGGTGCAATTCCCTTTGCTGGTGCAGCCACAAGCGCGGGGGTCGTAAATCCTACGGTGCTGCCAGAAACAGAGGATGGAATACTGAAAGGTATCCTGCCAGATCGACCGACCGATATGACGGTTCAAGTCTGAGGCATACGACTCCCCACCTTTAGGAGGGCTTTTGTCTTTCTGGGGGTAGGGGGGTCTTTGCTTTCTTCCCTCCCTTAAATCAAGTTCAAATACAGTAAAAACAATAGGTTATAATATATTCAAGGTTTAAGAATAAAACATATACGAGCTAAAACTCAATCGTTTTCAGCAACCCATGCTCTGAGAATTTTTAAAGAAACTGAGCCCATACCGCTAATCATTTTTGCGTCGAGGGATCGAAAATCATCGATTTCCGGTTCCCAGTCACTTGGCGGCCAATATCCATAACCGTTTGCTTTCCAAAGCGCATTCTTGATGCGGAAATAGATGCGATCGTTATGACAAAAATCCTTGAGAGGTGGGAATTTGTCCATGTCGAAGAATAGCATGGATTATTATCTGCAAAAGTAACCCCGCCGGAGCAGCTTACCATGGATGTTTATCTTTGTAGCATCCATGGTAGTGAGTTACATAAAATTTAGGTTTAAATTAATCTGCTAATGAATTGATGCGACACGGATATTTGTACGGTTATTGCTTTTTTGGTGGCCAAGTTCCGCCAACCAGTTACATAAGTTTACGCCCAGTACGGTGCATGTTTTGCATTGAGATTTAGTTCCCACGTTCTACTTGAAATACAAATTGAATTGATTGTTAACTAGTTCGTGCTATGTTCCATGCGCGGGGGAGTTGGTATGATTATGAGAAAATTTATTTTACGAGCATGCGCTTATTGTGAACGGCCTTTTAAGGGGCCATTCACTGATTTTTCTCCAGGCCTTTATTGTGGGGAATGTAGCTCAGAACGTCGGATCAATGCGAAAAAGGCCTTTTCAAACGCTAAATTTGCTAACACTGATGACGGTGCTTATATCGTTCCAATTTCACATTTAATTCGCGTTAAAAAAAGCGCGTAACTCTTTTTCTGCTTGTATATAACCTATTCGTTTCGTGCCGCCCATTTTTCTTGAGCGTCCGACTCCGGAGGCAGGGTCACTGACTGATTCCCATGAGTACACTCGTTCAGAATGTCGTAGTAGCCTCACAGTCTGGACACGCGTCTTGTGAAGCCTAATCCATGTTATCTGATTAACTGTATTTTCGCAGGACCACGAGTCTGTGATATCGATAGCCCCCAATAAGCGAGAAACAACACGCATATCATTGGGACGACCATGTGGGTCATCGCATAACATTCTACGAATAACTCTGCGCCATGTGTCACTCACATGCGGCAACCATTTGAGGGAGTTAGCAAAACCACCGTTGGATACGACGTACCGAGGTGGAACTTGGGTTGAATACCAGTCATGACCATGGAGAAGCCGATATAGCGTGACGCCATGAGCCCAAATGTCACTTTTGATACTACATACGCGGTCTTCATAGTATTCCGGTGCAAGATGGTCTCTGTAACCCGCTCCCTCAGCGTATCCATCTACTATATCATCCGTAACTAGACCGAAGTCACTGACTTTTGCTATATTTCGTTCATTAAGTAGGATGTTTGCAGGCTTGATATCTCTATGGATCATGCCGCGATCATGAAGTGAGGCTAGCCCTAGGCTGACATCTTTGCCAATTTTACGCACTTTTGAGGCTAACATTGGCCCCGTTTTGTAATGTGGCTCGAGCGACCCGCCTTCACAATATTCCATCACCAAATGCACACCATCACCAGCTAGCGCATGCGTTACATAATGTACATGTACTATGTTTTTATGGGTAGCACGCTGAAGAGAATTCCCCTCAGCGATCAGGCCATTTTTTCTGGCAGTCCAATATTCTTGATCTTCGTCTTCGCGCTGCTCCATGATTTTGATAGCAAGACGTTCGCGAATAGCATCGCTTCCTATATGAACACGACCAAAGTGACCACGTCCAATTTCTTCCCCAATTTGTAGCGTTGCTTGAATTCCTGTCATTTTCTGCACTGAGTGAGGATACAAAAAGCAGCTTCTTTGCTTCCTGCCCTCACGCCCCCTTCAAAATTCTCATTCCAGAATCCGGCGTCTCTCGCATAGTCGTCAACATTGCGCTCCCCTATGTTTTTGCTCATAGTTGCTTTCGCTACGGCTTTAGTCTCGCACACGGAGGCTAAGGCAGCGATAACAACTCCACGTAATTCAGCAGAGTGAAAATGTGCCAGTGTTGGTCGTCCTTGTTGAGAAACAGCGCTGGCTTTAACAACTGACGCAGTTATATTTTGTTCACGCGCATAATCTGCTAATTCACTATGGAGAGTGGCATAGGCTTCTGCCTTGTCGCCTTTCTGCAAGGACAAAGTGAAGTCATTATTTATAGTAATTGGCTCACTTTCATTTTCAGGAACGCTTGCGTCAACGATAATTGCTTTTTCTCCGGAAACGGAAACTCCAAGCCATCGCACCATCATGATTTTTTCACCATTAGTAATATTCCCCACTTACCCGCCCCCGGGTTGTTATTTGAATAAATCAGCAGTTCTTGCCTATGAATACATAGTTTCTCGAGCTTCACGGATATCAATTTTTGCGTTGTAGCCATGCTTTTCTAAGAGGTGAAGAAGGTTTGAGCCTGAGAAAAGTGTAATTGGTTTTCCGGATGCAAACTTGTATGCATCCGGTCCATAGTCTGCTGTAGTTATGAGAACGCCGCGTGATGCACCTTCGTGCTGCATTGTACCAAAGAGGTCTCGAACGGCAGAAACGCCTACAGTTCTCGTATACCGTTTTGCTTGGATTACAATTTTTCCACCTGTAATCGGGTCAGGATCGAATGCCACAGCATCCACTCCTCCATCACTGCTAGATTGGGTCACCTTTACTTCTCCACCGCGTGAGGCAAATTCCTTTTCAAACAGCTCCCGAACAAGATGCTCGAAATCGTTCCAGTCCATTGCAGCTAAGTTGGTTGCGTAATCGATACCATCGATTGTATTTCTACCATCAATAAAGCGCCGGTCATCTTTGTTCATATCAATTACGGGTGGAATCGCAGCTAGAGATGCGAGCGAAGCCGCAGAGACGCCTTTTAAATTTTTGAAACATGCTTTGGGGTCAATACGCCCCAAATCGATGCTCATGAACTTATCACGATCAACAAGAACGGACATAATACAAGCGGTAGTATCTTGACCTGTTGTGCGATCAATATAAGTCGTCGTGCCGTTGAAGAGAATTTTCTGGATATTCTCATTCTCATCAGCTTCAAACAACTCATGTATTGTACGTAAGCAGATTTGATAGCAGACAGCATCGAAATTGCTTTTTTTCTCGCGATCAGAAATGTGTGTTTCTTTCATTTCGCGGGTGCTGGCGACAAAACGAACTTGTTTTAAAGTCGGTATTTTATCCGGCGATGGAAGTTCGTATTGTACGAGGAGTATTTTATCTTCTGACTGATACTCAATTTGATATGATTTCTCAAAAAGATCGTCATAGTCAGAAAACTCTAGAACAAGAGACGCATGCTCAATTACAGAGTTAGTATCGCCTTTTGATACGCCATCTGCCAACTGATCGATCTTAGCGTTATATACTTGTTGTTCTTGATCAAAAGTATTTTTAGCGTGCGTTTCGGCTGTTTCAAAACGCTCTTTCAACTGCATCCAAGTATTAGTATCAGCTTCATGCTTTTTGAACGCAACTAAGTTATTCTCGTCCCATTTATTGAGAGCTGCGATATGTTGCTCATTGGCCACGGCTAATTTTTGCTTGGCTTTTCTAAACAATCGATCCCATATGCTGATCTCCGGCCATCGCTTTTCAGGTTTATGATATTTAACTAGTTTTGGGGATGGTGTTGAGAATGATTTTCTCTTGTAGGTCTCTTTCTTTTTTAACGATTCCCACTCGACACGATCATCAACGCTTAATGTGTGACCAAGAATTTGGCTCAGCCGATCTAGCTGAGATTGTGCTTCAACTGTTGCAGTTTCAGCTTCCTCTTTGCTAGCAAAAAGCTTTGTTTTTGTAAGGTATGTTTCGTACTTTTTGTCCCAGTCGGACATTAAAGCATCTACTTTCCCTTGTAGTAGATAGAACTCAGGCGCACTAAGATCCTTGTGGAGGTTCAATTCTTTGTGCCAAAAATTAACATAATATCGTAATATTCTCGATCCATCAGCGCTGTGTTTAGCTTCGATCTGACCTAATTTGATAGACTTAAGATATTTCGAAGAAACTTTAATTTTTGACACTAACTTGGCCCCCGCAATTAACTATTTCCGCGCCATATGTCCGCAGATGCGCCCGATGATTGTCAGCCTGTCCAACTCAACCGTGAAGGTTTCAAGAATTGGATTGTCGGAAATGATTTTTACCTGCTTTGGATCGCTGAACGGTATTTTCTGTAACCGCTTAATCTGTGGCGGTTCATCGTCATAACTGATCGCATAGACGGTATCTGTGTTCATAACGTCTTGTGACAGGTCAATCAGCACCTTGTCGCCGGGCAGATAGGTAGGCTGCATAGAGTCGCCAATCACTTCCATAATGGTACTGTGGCGCGGCGAGACATTTAACTCTTTGAGATATTCGTGTGGAATTACCCACTCTCTAAGCACTCGATGCCCAGATACATTGTTATCCCCGACTGGCAAATTGATTATATCGCCAATAGTTCCGTTGCCGGCACCAAGCTTAACATCAAGCTCTGGTATCGCGCCTGCTGTCTGTGGCTTCCAGTGTTCTCGAGAATACGCGCCTCCATCCTGTGAGTCTTCATCTGGGTCATAACTGGATATTAAAGATCGCTTTGCACCCTGCATCAACCGCATGCGCGCTTCTGGATTTGACAATGCCCATACTTCATCGTCGACAATTGGCGGGGTGCCACGCCCAGCAAGAGGTCCAACGAGTTTCGCGGCGAGATCCATTTGAATGAATTCTTTTATGAAGTCGTTTTCATTCTCATAGCGTTGGATGCTGGATGCGCGCGCATAGCCAATGGCTTTAGCCAGCTCATCCATCGAGAAGCCAGCTCGTTCACGCAGTTTTCTGAAATGATCTGTAACTGAAAATATTGGCTTGGTCATGGAATCAAGCTTACGTGGAATGCGTTTACGTTTTCTACGTTGACATAGTTACGTATTGTGCGTACAAATACGTAAATTGAAACGTATGGGAACTTAGTATGCAAATCTCCCCTGCCGAATTTGTGATAAATAAGCTGGGTGGTCTTACCAAGACTGCAAGAGCTTGTGGCAAGCCAGTCTCTACAGTTCAGGGCTGGAAGGATCGCGGTAGTATTCCACAAGGACATTGGAACTCTCTTATTGAGGCTATCTCAGCAGATGGCGGAGAGGTCGAGTACGCAGATTTCATAAATGCACATCAAGCTCCCGTTGATGCCTAACGCGACTTTCATGTCAGTTTTGCCCCCGCTTGTCTGACATGGAAAAGGGCTGATGCGAATTCCTCCCCGCATCAGCCCCACTCATTACCTGCCTCAAATCTGGTCTGTAAAATTATCGTCCAGTGCGAACGGGTCATTAGAATTGGCGGGTTTCAGGCGATTACCGTCACCTTTTTCCCACCAGTATATTCCGCAAGTCAGATGCGTAGCGTTTTCTGAAAGCGGTAGTTCGAGTTGCACCGGCAATCCACGTTTCATTCGTTTTGACGGTGCTTTCATAGCCAGCCTTTCGAGTAACAAGTTCACTGCACACACCCTTTCTATCCATGAGGTTTGTGCATGTCCGACAAAAGAGTTTCCGCGTACGGAAAAAATGTTTCCGAGGTAACCACCATGACTTTCATCAATGACGCGCTCAAAGACGCTCAGTTCTGGGCGGAAGAATTGCAGAACGCCGAATTTAAAGGCCTGGGCGATACCAGAGAAGCAGCTCGTTACCGTGTTGCGCGAAAGACTGGTGTTCCGGAGAGCTACCTCAAGCGCCTCCGTTACAGATGCCACGAAATGACAGACGTGGCCGGTTCAACCTACCGGTTGCTGATGCTGGCATACGAATCCATGTGCCAGCGAAATGAAGAAGCCGCGAAGCGCTACAGAGCCGAGCGGCTGTCGCTGAGGGAACCCGATGAGGTTGATCAAAAGCCTGCTCATACGAGCATGGGAAAAGGCGCTGCTCGTAATTGAGCATTTCCGACACATAAGAAGGAAAAAGAAAAATGAAAGCATCCACAGGCCATAATTCCAGACTGACAGAAAATGACAAAAAAGCATTGTTCTTTCATCACATGCGCAAGCGCATGACCCATATTGCTGCCGCTGCTGATATTGCGAAGGCAAAAAAAGATGATGGTAAAAACGCACAAGCAGATGGCGTTGTTCTTGGTGATCTGGATTTTGCAATCAAGGCGTTTAATGCCGACGACAAAGCCACAGTAACCGATCGCTATCTTGCGCATGGTGAAGTGCTGACATGGCTCAATCTTGTGCCAGGCTTTCAAACTGACCTGTTACGTGATCGCGCACCGGCGATTGAACGCATTGAAGGTGAGGGCGAATTGGCTGGCCTTGCCGGTAAAGACCCAAAAAGCCCACACGATGCCGGATCTAATGAAGATATGGTGTGGTTGCGTGGTTGGGATCGCGGTCAGAAATTCATGCGCGATAATCTGCAAGCTGCAATGGAAAAGATAAATTCTGGATCCGAGGAAGATGCAGACCCTGATTTTCCTGAGCAGGAGGCAGCGTGAACGAGCAGCCTTCAGTTGCTGAGCTGATTATGCTGGCAGCGGCCTGTTATTTTGTGGCCGCTGTCATGCTCCTTGCCCCGTTTTATCTCTGGATTTTTGGATAAGCCATGACTGTAGTCGCCTCAAATTATGCCCGCGCTGAAAACGACCTCTACCAGACAGAGCCTTGGGCAACCGAGGCGCTTCTGCGTAACTTCCCAGTCAAAGGTCTGTTTACATGGGAGCCAGCCGCAGGCAACCACATGATGGCTGATGTTCTAAATGAGCATGGGGCGGCAGTCTTTACCTCCGATATTGCAACTTATGACAAGCAGCATGATGAGACACTGGATTTTCTTGATAAGTCATTCTGCCCCAAAATGGCGATTGATGCACTCATTACAAACCCGCCATATGGCAAAGGAAACCGTGATGCTGTGAAGTTTGCCGAGCTTGCGCTTCAGCGCTGCTCTGGTCTGGTAGCTTTGCTGCTGACTGCCAAATTCGATTTTGGCAAAACCCGCCGCCACCTGTTTGCTGATAACCCGCGTTTCATTGCCAAGATTAATCTTGTTGACCGTATCCAGTGGTTTGCAGGCGCAATGACGGGCACCGAGGATCACGCTTGGTATGTCTGGGGAGCTGCGCCTTTAATTCCTGTGAAGCCAGTCATTTTGTATGAGGGCAAGCAATGAATGCTGCTCCTGACGCTCACGCAAGACAAGAAAATCGCGATTACCGGTTGCGTATCTATATGCGGGCCAATGCAGGTCGATGGATAGCACGGGACAGCATCATGCTCGCGTGTGGCTTTGACAGCCCAAAGAGGCAGCTAGTCGGCGCATATGTCCAGTTTCATAACAGCGTTATTCGAGTGAATCAGCAGCTAAAGGCTGAGGGTTTGAAGATTGCCCGATCCGAGGATGGCGCAGAAATATATTCTCTCATTTTAATCGTGGAGGCCGAGTGATGGCGCTTATTCTTGGGCTTGACCCCAGTCAAAATACCGGATGGGCTTTATATGATCCAAGCCGTGAGATTTCGACAATCCGCTGCGGCATAATTAAATTCACGGCTGAAGCTGGCAAGTTTGAACAGAACGCAAGCAGACTTGGGCGCGCATTTGCAACATTTGTAAAGGAGCAAGGCAGACCAGATTTTGCTGTTATTGAGCAAGCTCCGCGTCAACCAGCCGGACAGTTTAAAGCCAAGGCTCAAGTCAAAACTGTACGCTTTATGGGACAGGAAATGCCTGCACAGAGCGGAGATGATGAAACCTCAGGCGGTGGCGGGTTGCAGTCCACACTTTCGACAAATCAAATGGCTGCCGCTTTGGCCTCCATTCTTGGCGCTTACAATGTCCCTTTCGTGACGATGACGGATAGTGATTGGAGGAAACGAGCTTATGGATTTGGAAGGCAAAAGGGATGGGCGCGCAAAGAGTGGAAAAAGCATTCACGTCAACAGTGTATGCAGCAAAAAATTCACGTTACCAATGATGATATGGCTGAAGCATGCTGGATAGCCTTCGCAGGAGCTAGTTCTGATGAATTCAAGATGCTCAGCATGAGGGCTGCGGCATGACATATCACCCGTCGAACATTGAGCCAAAGCTGCCGGATGCCATTGAGCATGAGCAATACCTGCTTGGCAGCTTGTTTTTGGACAATTCAACATATTGGCGTGTTGCCAGCTTTTTAAGGCCGGAGCATTTCTCTGACCCGGTCCATGCTGATGTTTATGCCAAAACCGGCAAGATGATTAGTGAAAACCGCACTGCCAATCCGGTAACTCTCAAGCCTTATATTGATGCCTCTATCAACGTGGGCGATATGAGCTTATTTCAGTATCTTGTCCGATTATCATCAAATGCCGTTGGCAA
The DNA here is from genome assembly GCF_048914685.1 of Pseudochrobactrum mosebachae. Lineage (GTDB taxonomy): Bacteria > Pseudomonadota > Alphaproteobacteria > Rhizobiales > Rhizobiaceae > Pseudochrobactrum. The sequence continues at coordinate 477,364 of NZ_CP128408.1, read as the reverse complement.
TATGAGTGTCTATGACTGGGGCCGAGGTATTCTGGAAGTTTGGTCACGCCGTCAGCTTTATAAGCTCGCACAGTCACTGATTGATCAGACTGTATCTATGCCGATTGATGTAAGCCCTGCAAAACTGATTGCGGCGGCTGCTGACCGATTGACTGAAATATCTCGTGAAGGTGACGAACGCGCCGGTGCAATGAAATACGGTGTGTTACTGCCTAAGGCGATTGATCGCGTGGCAAAAGCTAGTCTTGAACAGAACACACTAATTCCGTGGTTCCTCCCTGAGATTACGCAAGTAGCCGGTGATATTCGCCGAGGTAACCTGATTGGTTTCATGTCAGACAGTGGAGGTGGAAAAACCAGCTTCAGCCTGCAACAGTGCCGGCATGCTGCAAAAGCCGGTTTTAAGTCTGCATTCTTCTCTATCGAAATTACAGATGAAGAAGCAGCACTACAGGCCGCAGCACAGGCAAGCAAGATCAGTCTTGGCCGATTGGATTCTTATTCGCTGAATACAAAAGAGCAGGGTAGTATCGAAGCGGAGCTTTTGAAGTCTATTAATCTGCCGTTCAATATCGTGGCTTTTTCAGACTGCACTCTGTCTGATATACGTATCAAGATGGAAGCGATGAAACGGTCAGCAGGTCTTGATTTGGTTATTATCGATCATGCTAAAATGATCAATCTTCCAGGCAAATCCAATGAAATGTTCGCAGAGCGTATCAACGCTCTTTATCGCGGGTTGAAAGGCTTGGCCAAATCGCTTGATGTGGCAATCGTTATTCTAATTCAGCGCAATGAGGAGTGGAAAGGCCGCTGGAAGCTTAAAGGCAATATTCGCCCTATGATGGGTGATGCCTATGGCGGCGGCGGTGTTAAACAGAACCTTGATGTGTGGTTTTCTCTTTATCGTCCTGAGCCGCTTTATAAAGAGCTGATCCCGCAGGAAATGAACCAAGAGCGGCGGGATGATCTTATCCTAAAATATGAAAACAGTCGCGGAAAAGCAGTGGTTATCAATCACAAGCGGCGCCGCGGTGTGCCAAATCAAGATGCAGAAATTTTGTTCGAGGCAGAATACACGATGTTTAAATCCTCACAGGAAGAAGCCGCACAATCTGCCTTTGATGCAATGTTTTAATGGTGCTGAATGGCAAAAGGTAAGCTGGATACATTGCTAGACGGTCTTGGTATCAAATTGGTGCCGATCTATCGCCGTCGAGCAGCCGCACAAAGCCATGCACGCGGCACCATGCACGAATTACGAAACAGTTATGGTGACGGGCATTTGATCTTCGTTTTGCGATGCATCCGCCAGACCATGAATAATCGTGATGAATTATGGTCGGAAACCATTGGAGCTATATCTGACGTGCTTATTCAGCGCCCAGATTGGGCGGAGCGAGCCGGTGAAGCGCTTGATGCTTTCGATAGTGTTCCTCTTGGTGTTTTACGTGGTGAAGCTGTAGCGCGGCGACCTTGGCCGGTGAGACCCACCCTGAGAACTTTAATTTACAAGCAATTGGAGGTCATACTTGATGAACCAGAAATCCGCCTTGACCTTTGAACAGCTAAACGAAAACGCTGCTATCATCATGGAACTGTCATTCGTAGTCAGAGCGCGGATTATTGAGGCCGCTGATACAATGATGCATATCAATGTTGGTGGTATCCGCCCGTCAGTAATGCGGACATTCTGGCCGGACTATCAGGATGACGAGATTGGTGGCCATTCGGTCGGTTATGGACGGAACGAAACCCGCACCAGATATGTTCCTACCAGTAAAGCAATCAGTCGTGCCGAGGAGGTTTTATACTGCTGGATGCCTGAATATGTGCTGGATGATGAGCGCCGATTGATACTTTCACAATATGGAATGTGCATGGCTGCACCGAAAAAGGTAGGTTCTTTCCGCTCATTCTGTGAAAAAACTGGTCGTGTTCGTCGGACTGCAGAGCGGCGATTAGATACTCAGATTATTGATATAACGGCGATCTTATGGAAAAAAGCTCAATCCTTACAATGCCCTGACTGGTCAAGGGTGTCGCCAATGCTGCCCAAATCAGGTATCAAATTGGATAAGATGGCAACAGTCATGCACTGGATGAGTGAAGGTGCAAGACCAAGTAACCTACCAGAAACGAGAGAGGCAGCTTAAAGGCTGCCTTTTTATTTCAGCTGCGTCTTATTATCTTCACAATTGACAGCTATATATCGTTCATAGGCATTGCTAAGCAGCGCGTATCTCACAGCGCTCGCAAATGTCTTCATCAATTTAGACCTTTGACCACGGATGTACTGGCACTGGAAATTAAATGATGAGTAGGAAGGTCGGTGCAGTATTGCCCCGGCCTTTTTTATTGTCGAAAATCACCACTGATTTTCCTCACGGTTCAGTAAGTTTGGTTTATCTGAATGGTTTGGTAATCATTTTGGATTTACGCGTTGGATGTTCAAGAAGTTCGCCCCAGTTATCATCCCATAACTCCTCCTCATCAAGAATAACAGTTTCATAAAATGCAGACCCAAATGAAGAGGTTGCAATTTGCAATACTTCTTCAACTGGGTAATCAGCCATCTGAGTTTGTTCGTCAGGCAAACGGTATCCTGCTCGAACTCCATCAGATGTAGAGTAAATCGTCACGACTGCATCTTTCTCGTTATTAACATAAGCTTTTGAAACTTTGTACCAAGTCTTCATTTGGCGTCCTATATCTAAGCACTTACAGTTTCAGTAATAGACTGTAACACTCATCCCAAAGCAAGCGATATACGCGCACCGGTGAAAGGATAACTCATGACCGATGAAGCGCCGGTAACAGGCAGGCCAAGACAATGACCCTTACTGCAAAGCAAGAGCGTTTCGTCGCTGAGTACCTGATCTATCTGAACGCCACACAGGCCGCGATACGCGCCGGTTACAGTGAGAAGACGGCGCAGGAGCAGAGTTCCCGCCTGTTATCAAATGTTATGGTTGCGAAAGCTGTTGCTGAGTCTCAAGCCAGAGTGTCCGTTAAAGCTGAGTGGAACGCCGCTGACAGGCTCCGCATGCTCGCTGACATTGCTGAGGCCGCTATTAAAAACGACCCGCGTGTGGCGGTTTCTGCCATTGCCGAAGCGAACAAAATGCAGGGTAGTCATGCACCAAACAAACAGGAAATCACCGGCAAAGATGGTGGCGCAATTGAGGTAAGAACCATTGAGCGCAAGATCATCGACCCTATCCATTCCGACACCACGGGCATTCCAGCCGCTCTTATCACCAGCACGATATAAGGCAGCACACGGCGGGCGAGGATCAGGTAAATCCCATTTCTTCGCGGATCTGCTGATTGACAAATGCATTGATAAAATGGGCGTCCGCGCCGTGTGTATTCGTGAAAAGCAAAAGTCGCTGCAACAGTCTGTAAAGCAATTGCTGACTGATAAGATCAACAGCCAGGGCTTAGGGCATTATTTCGTTATTCAGAAAGAGCGGATCCTTACGCAAGGCGGCGGTATGATCCTTTTTATGGGGATGCAGGATCACACGGCTGACAGCATTAAATCTCTTGAAGGCTTTGATGTGGCTTGGCTAGAAGAGGCACAAAGGATCTCGAACCATTCCTTAAAACTCTTGCGCCCGACCATGCGTAAAGAGGGATCCGAAATATGGGCAGGCTGGAATCCAGACATGCCTACAGATCCGATTGATCAGTTCTTTCGTGGGGCAGAGGCGCCGCCTAACAGCGTTACCGTCAATGTGAATTGGTGGGATAATCCGTGGTTTCCTTCGACACTGGTTGATGAAAAGAATTACGACTACAGGCGCGATAAAGATAAATACAACCACGTTTGGGCTGGTGGTTATAATGAAAATAGCGAAAAGCAGGTTTTCAAAAACTGGAAAATTGAAGAGTTTGAGGCCCCGCAAGATACAACCTTTTACATGGGCGCAGATTGGGGCTTTGCGCAGGATCCTACTGTTTTAATCAGGATCCACATTGTTGGCCGAACGCTGTTTGTCGATTATGAGGCTTACAAGGTCGGTTGTGAAATCGATCATACGCCTACGCTATTCCGCACCGTTCCGGATAGTCATTTATGGCAGATCAGAGCCGATAGTGCCCGACCTGAAACGATCTCATACATGCGCCGGCATGGGTTTCCAAAGATCATGCGATCAACCAAAGGGGCCGGATCCGTTAAAGACGGGATCGAGTTTCTAAAGTCTTATGACATCGTTGTGCATCCGCGATGCATCCATTTGATAGACGAATTAATGCACTATTCTTACAAACTGGATCGGCTCACAGACGAAGTGACGAACCTGCTTGAAGATAAGAAAAACCACGTAATTGATGCATTCCGTTATGCGCTTGAACAAGTCAGACGCAAGGGCCGGACTATGAGCGTCGGCACCTATTGAGGTTTTAACCATGAATATGATTGGCACTAAAACAACGGCGGCTCTATTGGAGCCATCGGCCGATTACAACGCTATGCGTGGTTATTGGCGAAAGGTTGCTGCAATCACTGGCGGCGTTGATGCCATGCGAAAAGGATCCCGTGACTTTCTTCCACAATTCCCGAATGAGAGCCAAAAGAACTACGCACACAGGCTATCAACTTCGAAATTCACAGACATTTACAGCGATATTGTTGAGAACATTGCTTCTAAGCCGTTCTCTAAGGAAGTTAGCGTAAAGGTTGGGAAAAGAGATGATTTACCGGAACCGCTAAAGTCAATCGTTGAAGACATTGACGGTGCGGGCAATCACTTGCACAAAGTTGCTGGTGATGTGTTTTATTACGGCATTCATAACGCCATTGACTGGATCTTTGTTGACTTTCCGTCAATGCCTGAAGGCGCGACGCTTGCTCAAGAGCGTGCAGCCGGTGCCCGACCTTATTGGTCACGTGTACCAGCAACACGATTGCTATGGGCCGACACTGATGTGATCGGGGGACTTGAAGAATTTGTATTCGTCAAGATCCATGAAACAGCGCTGCAAACCGTTGTTAAAAACAAAATCACACAAGAGATTCCAGTTGAGCGCGTGCGGATCCTGAAGCGATTGAAGGATGATAAGACGGCCAACTACATGCCCCCAATCTGGGAGCTTTGGGAGCGAAAGAATACCGGTCGCGAAACATGGGAAATGATTAACGGCGGCATGATCACCATCGGTATTATTCCTCTTGTGCCGTTCTATACCGGACGACGGGATGCCGGGTCTTTCAATGTCAGGCCACCTATGCGGAATGTCGCTGAATTACAGATTGAGCATTACCAGCAAGAAACCAATCTCAAGAGCGCCCGCGAATTAACGGCATTTCCTATGTTTGGTGCTGAGGGAGTTGATCCGCCGCTAGATGATGCAGGCCAGCCGATAGAGATCCGATCCGGCCCGTCAACGGTCTGGTATAGCCCGCCGGTTGAAGTTGGATCAGTGGGCACATTTAAAGTGCTGGAAATTTCCGCCTCTTCACTCAAATTTCTTTCGGGTGAAGTCAAGGAAACCGCGGCAGCAATGCGAGAGCTTGGCAGACAGCCGCTTACAGCAGGAACGTCAGGCATTACGCAGGTTGCAGCAGCATTCGCGTCACAGAAGACAAGTAGCGCGGTACAGGCATGGGCTTTTAACCTCAAAGACAGTCTTGAGCGTGCCTTTGGTTTCACGATGCTCTGGATTTCAAGCTCGGATGAGCCTGAAGTCAACGTGCATACTGATTTTGCTATTGAGATCGGTGACGACAAAGCGCCTGCAATCCTCATGGATGCATACAAAGAGGCGGTAATCAGCCGGCAGACGTTGCGTAATGAGCTTCAGCGCCGCTCGATCCTTTCCCCCGAATTCAACAACAAAGAGGAAGAGGAGCGGATTGCAAGCGAAGTGCCAGCCAACAATTACACCGACAACGAGAATACGGGAGGCGAATTTGAGACGCCACCGGCAGGAGCCAAGCCCGATCCGATAGAGACGGCTTAAACGGCGACGGATGCGCCATCACACAAAATCATGGGATAACCCTGATGCTTAAAGCATTACTTGCAAACCTTACCGGCCTTTCCCCTGAAATTGCAGCTCTTTACAAGCCGACAACAGACGGCAAGTTTGTGCTTCAGATTGAAGCCGTTGACGGTATGGAATTGAGCAATACTAAAGAGCTCAAAGACAGCCTTACAGCCGAGCGCACAGAGCGTGCAAAATTAACGGCTGATGCTGCAGCCTTCAAAGACCTAGATCCCAGAGTAGCCCGTGACGCTATTGCAAAGCTAGCTGAAATTGAAAAGCTTGATCCGAATAAGGATGCCGACAAGATTGTGCAGGCGCGTATTGATAGCGTCAAAGCCGCGCTGACTGAAGCGCATACGGCCGAAACTGCCAAGCGTGATCAGCAGATCAATGATCTTACCGGCCAGCTTACAACGCTTGTTGTCGATAATGCAGCAACTTCAGCATTGGCAGAGAATAAAGGATCGGTTGCGCTCTTGCTGCCTCACGTCCGCAACTCAGTCAAAACAAAGTTTATTGAGGGCAAGATCGTGGCTGAAGTCGTTGGTACCGATGGCAATCCGATCCTTAACGGTAAGGGCGAACCCATCAGCATTGCGGACCACGTCAAAGCCATGCGTGATGACAAATCATTTGCTGGTGCGTTTGAAGGCTCAGGTCACAGTGGTTCCGGTAAAGCGTTTGATCGTGGGGGCGGGGGCGGCGGTGCCCAAGCAGGTAATCTTGCCGGTTCTAGAAGTGACCAGACTGCGGCCGTGGCGAACAAGTTCCCGCATTTGCCTGCACGCTAAACCATTTCTGCCCGTCACACTGACGGATCCATACCGACAAACAATCTAAACAAAACTTAAGGATATAATATGTCCCGCGATCATATGAAGAATTTCAATGAATATTTCATGTCCACAATCGTTGAGACGGTTGCGCAGAAAATTCAAGTTTTCAACCAGGCTTCGGCTGGTGCAATTGTTCTCTCGTCGGAGGGCTTTGTAGGTGACTTCCTTCAGACCAGCTTTTACCGCTCACTTGAATCTGGGCAGCGTGAAGTCTCCACCGGAGGTGCAAACAGCGCGGTTACTGCTATCGATCTGTCACAGCAGCAGATTAACACCGTAAAGGTTATGGGTGCGCTTGGCCCTATCCGTTATGAGCCTTCACAGATGGCATGGCTTGAAAAGCCAACTCAGGAAGGTATTGCCGTCGTTTCGAATGCGTTCTCAGACATTTACATGAAAGATATGCTCAATCGCGGCCTCTTGGCAGCCGTGGCAGCTATCGAAAACAATACTGACGCCGTTCATGATGTGTCTGCAACTGCCGGTTTGACTTACAGCGCTATGAATTCAGCACATGCCAAGTTCGGTGATGCATCAGGCAGCATCGTGGCGAGTATCATGAACGGCGCAACCGCTCACAAGCTAATTGGCGATAACTTGGCTAATGCGGAGCGTCTTTATAATTTCGGTGGTGTGACCGTGATTGATATTCTTGGCAAAGCCGTGATTATTACAGACGCACCGGCACTGTTTGAAGCTGGTACACCTAGCAAGGCCAAGATCCTCGGCTTGGTGCAGGGCGGTCTTAAGATCGACCAGACCGGCGCAGTGAATACCAATATTGACACTGCAAATGGCAAGGAACGTTTGGAAACAACTATTCAGTCTGAATACACGTTTGCAATCGGTCTTGATGGTTACTCTTGGAATATCGCAAACGGCGGCCATTCGCCTAAGTCTGCCAAACTAGGCACCGGTGCAAATTGGGACAAGGTTATGGCTTCCGTGAAGCACTCGGCCGGTGTTCTGACTATTGGTGATGCAAACAAGTAATTTACGCGCTTAACGAAACAACCATAAGGCGGGGCGCAATCCCCGTCTTTTTTCGTTTTGAAGGCCGCCGCATATGTCGGACCGCCTAAGCACTAAGAAGGCGAAAGTTAAAATGAAGCCAATCGCATATTTAAAGCATCCAGTATCAGAGAGCCGTAAAGCCCAGATCCTAAGCGAGGGTTTTATCATCATTGATAAGCGCTATGCTCCCGACACTCTCGATAAGAGTGATCATATCGACGTTGATTATCAGAGAGATATGGTAGGCAATACGGGGCTTGATGGGGCGGGAGATAACAAGACACTGCCACCGGCTGAGCCGGTCGGGTATGCACGCAACGAGGCGACGATTATAAATCCAAACCTTGGAACTGATAGCGGTGAGCAGTTTTCAGATGATCAGTTGCGTGATGCGATCACACAGGCAACCGGTACAAAGCCACACCATAAAACTGGACGTGAAAAGCTAATTGCTGATTACAACGCTCTAAATCTGAAGGCGGCAACGCATGTCACTTAACACTACGCCTTCAGATGCGCTTGCCGATGCATATACAGACCTTGTAACGCTTAAGCAGTACGCGGCAGACAGCGGGCGGGATATTTCGGTATATGCGGACGCAGAATTAGAGGGCGCGATCAGGCGGGCAACCTTGTGGCTGGACGGCACATATGGCACTCGCTTCATAGGCAATGCTGTGATTGTTGATCAGGCTCTTGAATGGCCGCGTAAAGAGGCCCGCTTCCGCGGCGAGCTTTTGCCGGTCGATAAGATCCCGCACAAGGTTGTAATTGCAACATGCATGGCCGCCTTTCGGGAAGCCGATGAACCGAACAGTCTTTCACCAGACTTCGTCGCTACACAGCGTTCGACTATGGAAAAAGTCGGGGAACTTCAGGTTCAATATGCTGATAGTGATAAGTTCACAGCCGCCGACAATGCCCCGACGTTACCAGCGGTTGACGGGATCTTGCTCGGCTTGATCGCACCGGAGCGTAAAAAGGGCACAATTACCATTGGCGGGATGCAACGCGGATGAGTGTTTTTTTCGACTATAAGAAAAGCATTAAGACGGCTGACGGCTTGATCAGTAAATTCGGCAACGGAAAGCTGATCACAATCACCCGTCTTTCTGCCGGTACCGGACCAACGCATAATGCTGGTCCAATGCGCCGCACGCTGTATCAGGCCAAGGGCGTTGTACTGCCAGCATCAAAGGGAACAATTGAAGCCTTTGACATTAAGCTGGGTGACAATCTGATTACACAGAATGTGCGGTTCTGCATCATGTCGGCCAAGATGCGCAAGATCTCAGGGGATGGGCCAGACACGATTACCCCGGAGCCAACAGACTTGTTGGAATTCAACGGGCTTAAACTGACTGTACTTGGGTGCACGCCTTTGGCACCGGCCGGAATACCAGTGTATTTTCCGATGGGCGCAAGGGTTTGATCAGTCATATCAAAGTAGATTCAGCATAAGTTTGAAAGGCTAATCCCTATGGCTCGTAAGCTTACGGAAGGGCAAGAGCTTGAAAAAATGCTTGCGCATTTTGAGCCACGAATGCGGTTGGCTTTCTTAAAGAGCGTACGAGACATCAATGATTTGGTAATGCTCGCTGATATTGAGCGCTTGGTTGAAGCTGGTGACATTGAAGGAGTGATTAAAGCCCTTGGGGTGCAGCATGGAGCTTTCCATCCTATGGCCCTAACGACTGAGGCGGCTTTTACAGCAGGCGGAATTGCGACAATGAGGCGGTTGCCTTACATACGGGACAGCAACGGCGCGAAGAATATATTTCACTTCAACGCTCGCAACTCCATCGCAGAAAAACGGTTGCTTGCCAGATCATCGAAGATGATTACCAACATAGCAGACGATACCATAGGGGCTATCAGACACATTCTAACCGATGGGCTTAAGGCTGGGATCAATCCAAAGCAGCTATCACGGCAGATTGTCGGGGCATATGATCCAAAGCTAAAGCGCCGCACAGGTGGCATTATCGGCCTGAATGGCGAACAAGCTAAGTGGGTAACAAATGCACGGACTGAATTAGAGTTTGGGTCTAAAGGCTCGCTCAATAAGTTCCTCGGTCGTGCTGCCCGTGACAAGCGATATGATGCCATGATCAAGCGGGCGATAGACGGCAAAGAGCCGCTATCATCCAAAGCCATTGACCAGATTATGAATCGTTATAACGACCGGCTTTTAAAGGTCAGGGCTGACACAATCGGGCTTACCGAAACAATGGAAGCGCTCAATTCGTCAAAGATTGCTGCCAACGGCCAAATTATTGATCAACTCGGCTTAGATCCGGACGTTGATGCGGTGAAGGTCTGGAAATCAGCCAATGACGAACGTACGCGGGCGGATCACCTTGCCATGAATGGTGTTGAGGTGATCGGGATGGATGAACCTTTCACACTGCCGGATGGCTCTCAAATGCTGCATCCATGTGATAGCTCATTAGGGGCGCCTGCAAGTCAAACGATCCGGTGCCGATGCACTTATTTTGTAAGGCTGGATTATCTGAAGGGCATTTAATCATGGGCGAATTTACGACGCAAGTTAACGCATGGTGCGATTTGGTCTTGCGTCGTTACCTTGTTGTATTGCGAACGGCCACACAGTTCATGGTCGAGGCGGTGCAAGATGATACGCCAGTCATAAGCGGGATCCTTAAGGCGTCGATGGCCGTAACGCTAAACGATCCGATCCCGATGGATCAAGATGCAGCCACTCCGGACATGAATGTTGCCCTTGGCAGCGTTGCCATAGGTGACACGCTCTATGCCACATACACTGCAGAATATGCGGCTCGCATTGAGTACGGATACACGGGGTCTGATCGTCTCGGCAGAGAGTACGACCAGAAAGGCCACGGCATGATCCAACACAATTTAGATAAATGGCAGGACTATGTAGATCTTGCCGTTGCGGCCGCAGTCCTTAAATCGGGGGCGGGTTAAATGAGCGACAACACAGATGCCGAAATCTTGCGGCTGTTACTTGAGCATTTGAAAGACACTAACTTTGAAGATCCAAAAATTCGGATCTCTTTGCCGGCGGTTAAATTCACGCCGGACGTTGACCATGCATATGTTGCAGCCCGCTATTTGCCAAACAAAACCGAAACGCCATTCATTGGTGTTGCGTCAAGCGCAGTCTTTACCGGTGAATTGCGCGTGACAGTCCATGCGCCGGCTTTGCGCGGTGAATTCTATGCACGTGAATTGGCTGCGAAACTGATCTGCCATTTCAAGCGTGGCACACGGCTAGAAGGTTGTGAGCTATTGGTCAGGATCAATCACCGGCCATGGCAAGCGAATGCATTTACGGCCGCTGATCGGGTCAGCATACCCGTTTCAATCCCGTACTATTCAACGAAGTCATACAAGGAAATAGATCTATGACAATTACCACAACCGCAGAAAGCCGGATCTATGTTAGCCCGAAGGCTATGGCAGCGCTTATTGCAGACGAAAGCGATATTACCGCTGTTCTGGCTGAATTTGCTGCAATCACTGATTGGGTTGAAGTCAATGAAGCTGAAGATCTTGGTGAGTTTGGTGATGAAGCAAGTGAGGTGACGTTTACAGCCATTAAAAACGGCCGCGTTCGCAAGCTGAAAGGGTCTAAGGACGCTGGCACGATTGCTCTTGTTTGCGGCCGTGATCCTCTTGATGCCGGTCAAAAAGCATTGGTCAAATGCGAGGGCACCAAGTTTCAGTACCCGTTCAAGATCGTTGCATCTGATGCACCTGATGAAACAATCACCGACACGGAATTCTATTTCCTCGGTTTGGTTATGTCTAAGCGTAACAACTACGGAACGGTTGATAACGTCGTACGAACCACATTCAACGTGGCGGTTAATTCAGCGCTTTTTGAAAAAGAAATGAAGCCGGTTTAATCCGGATAATTGCAGTTATTGAAACATTTAAAGGCCCTAATCATGAAACTTTCTGATTTCGCAGTAGACAGCAATTCCCGTCCTTTGAAGCTCAAGAACCCAAAGACCGGTGAAATCCTTTTGCTGAATGAACAGCCCGTTATTATTCATTGCCTCGGCATGGATGCACCAGAGGTTGCTAAAGTGCAACGGGAAAACGCTAATGCAAGCATGAATGCAGCCGAAAAGAAAATGACGGTTGAAATGATTGATAATGGTTCAATCAAAGTCCTCTCCGTTGCGATTACCGGCTTTGATAATTTGGAAATTGACGACGAAACAGGGCCACTTAAATTCAGCCGTGATGCGGCCTATGAACTGCTGATTGATGCGCGTTTCCCATGGATCCGTGATCAGGTTTCGGCCTTTGTGGCGACGCGTTCCAATTTTATCGGGACATTAGCGAGCAGCTAATCAGCCACGCTAAGAAGGTCTTTACAGCACGCAATAAGAGACAAGAAGGCAGCCTTGTAAGCTGCCCTTTTCAATTGGAGCATGTGTGGAATTGGTTTCTCGATCTGCATAACAATCGGGAATATACGGAATTCGGGCCAAAGCCGATCCGGTATTCCGAGATCCTGGCTTATTCAACTCTCATGCAAGTTCCAATCTATCCGGCCGAGGTTGAGTTGATCATTCGGCTTGATGATGTTGTGACGGCAATTATGGCTGATAAAAAAGGCAGCGGCTCCGGCGATAAGGTTTCAATGAAAGATCCTGAAGGCGTCAAAAACTTCCTAAGAGGCATAAAGCCGAGTTCAAAAGAAACATAAGCCGTCTGTTTATTCAGGCGGCTTTTTTATTAGGCGGCCGCGATGGATGGAATTGCATATCTTGGCTTAGGGATCAAAACAGACCCGATTAAAGAGGCCACAGACGCGCTAGACGGCTTCAAGAAAGCCGCAGGCGGTGCCGAGAGCGCCGCACAGGGCTTAGCGAAGGGTGCCGGATCTGTTGAGAAGGCAGCGAATAGCCTTACAAGTAAACTAAAAAACCTCGCCGCCCTTGCGGGTATAGCCTTCAGTGTTAAAGGCGTCATTGATATGGCTGACAGTTGGTCAGACCTCAATTCACGTGTGGCGCTTGCAGCCGGCAGCATTGAAAAAGGTGCGGCTGTAATGACGCGGCTGGATGATGTAGCCAAGCGGACTTATTCGAGCATCAAACAAACCACAGAGGCCTATATTAGCAATGCAACATCATTGCGGGCGCTTGGTTATTCAACGTCACAGACGCTTGATTATACTGAAGCATTAAACAACGCTCTTGTCGTTGCAGGTGCGAAAGGTCAGGCAGCTGAGAGCGTTACACTCGCATTATCGAAATCTATGGCGCTCGGGAAATTATCGGGTGAAAACCTAAACACTGTTATTGCCTCGGGTGGCCGCGTTGCTGAAGCACTGGCAAAGCAATTAGGGGTAGCAAGTACTGATTTGCTCGCAATGGGGGAGGCCGGCAAGATCACGGGAAAAGTGATCTATGACAGTTTGACTGGTGAGCTTGTCACTTTACGCGAAGAGGCGGCCAGTATGCCCGCGACAATCGGTGATGCTTTCACCCGTATTGGTTCAAACCTCTTGGTTTTCATCGGGTCTATGGACCAACTCGGGAATTCCTCGGGCTGGGTGGCTGAAACTCTGATTGGTCTGGCTGATAATATTGATCGTGTTGTTTCTTACGGGTCAGCAGCAGTTTTGGTTTACGGAACATATGTTGCTGGTGCGTTCGCTATTGCCACAGTCAGAACTATGTCTTTTGCGAAGGCACTTGCAGGCGTCAAGGCCGCCATGCTTGCCACGGGTTTTGGTATTGCCGTTGTTGCTCTTGGTGAGTTTATCAATCTTCTGGTTGACGCTCGTAAAAATTCAGAAAGCTGGGGCGAAGCCTTCCAAAAGGTCGGCCAGCGTTTGACGCTTGTATGGGAGGCAATCAAGCTCGGGTTTCAGGCACTTTCCGAATACATGGAAATGATCTGGAATAAGATGCTTGCTGGCGTCATCCGAAACACGACAACAGCAATGAAAAAAGTGCTTGCGCTGTTTGGCGTCACTGAAAGCGATCTTGAAGCAAACTTAGCTGTTTTCGATATGCGGGCGGATTACTTAAGCCGCGTTGCAGGCGATACGGCATCGGATGCTGCGAAGAAACTAACTGAAGCGCTTGCGGGCTTTGAAACAGCAGCAACGGGCGGACCTGATCTTTCCAAAGACGCTGTAAAACCGACAGGCGCTGGCATTGGCACCGGCAAAAAAGCCAAGAAAAAAACTAAATCCGAGGGTGAAACAGCGTCGGATAAATGGGCACAACAAGTTCAAATTACAAAGGATCAAACTGAGGCTTTGCGGGATCAGGCCACGGCTTTCGGCATGACAAACTTCGAAGCCGAGAAATTCACCAAAACGCAAGATCTCTTACGGGCGGCGAAGGAAGCAGGAATTCCGATAACGGACGCGGTTAAAGAGCAGATTGCAGGTCTTGCGACAGAATATTCTGAAGCGCAGTTAAAACTTGCCGGCCTACAGGTGGAGCTTGAAAACCGTTCGCCATGGGAAATCATGCGGGAGGAATTGGCTAACCTTGATGAAATGCTCAACAAAGGCGTGATTTCATGGGAAACCTATACTCAATCGGTTATTAAATCCCGTGCCCGCGCTCATGGTGAAATAGCCGGTATGGCAGGTGATGCAACAAGCCTTCTCGGCCAGTTGTTTGAAAACAATAAAGCCGTTGCTATCGCAGACGCTATTGTCAGTACCTACCAAGGCGTTGCTAAGTCTCTTGCTACTTATCCTATGCCTTTTGCTGCGGCTATGGCAGCAGGACATTTGGCGCTTGGTATGAAGCAAGTTGCATCAATCAAGAGCACAAATAAGAAATCGACAAGCGTTAATTCCAGTTCGGTTTCAACAACCACACCAAATATGCCAGCCGGCGGGACAGACCCAACACATGCAGTCAACATTCAATTGAAGGGCGATAGCTTTTCAAAACAGTCGGTCGTGGATCTGTTTGAAACGATCAATGAGCATATCAAAGACGGTGGACGCATTATCAGGATGGAATAGAGCATGTTTATTGACGCACGAAATAACAAAATGGCTCATTTACCGCCTGATCTTTCATCTGAAACAGATGTTTATTTGACCAAAGATGATCCGCTTATTGCTTATAAAAATTACGTGACGCGGGCTAATGTATCTGCGTCGAGTGCAGAGCTATTTAATCCTGCCGTAAACCTTGCAAATCCATCCACATATCTAAAGTGGAAGGCGGCGGCAGCCGTACCATGTTTTATCAAAACCATGCTGCCAGATATGCCGGTTGATTATGTTGGTATTGCTCGGCACAACCTTGGCACAGCAGGGGTGAGCATTTCCATCACAGCAGAAAAGGGAGGCACTACCATTCAATTGTTACAGGATACGCTGCTGACAAGCGATGAGCCTGTTTTAGTCCGAGTGGAGCGGGGGACGTATGAAAGCGTCTCAGTAGCCTTATCTGGCGGCTCTATCCCGCAAACGATTGCGGTTCTGTATGTCGGAGAGCTTTTGACTGTACCCCACGGGATCCCGACAGGATACACGCCGCTTAAGCATGGTGTGAAAACTGAGGTTGTATCCGGAAAGTCTCAGAGCGGGGAATTCCTCGGTCGCCGGATCATTTCTGAAGGCACAAGCACCTCAATACCGTTTCAGCAGCTCAATGGGGCTTGGTATCGGATGCATTTAGCACCGGCGATTAAGCTCATGCGGACACTGCCGTTTTTCTTTGCATGGTCTCCACGTCATTACCCTGAAGAGACTGGCTTTTGCTGGACTGTAAACGACCCACGCCCGACTATTGACGATCAAGAGGGGCGCATCAATGTCACTCTTGAAGTAGCAGGGCTTACCAAATGAGAACCGTTGTCTTTATTGAAATTGATGTTGACTATTGCGAACTCACTTATGGTGCCGGCAGTTGCACGGCTGCTACAGGGACGACAGGGGCAGAGAAGTGCTTTAACACACTCAGGACCTGTCAGGTTAAAGCGAAGTTTGCAAAAAAGCAGGTCACTATTCGTTTCGGAGAAGCGACGGCCCGCGATGTATATCCCGCGTTCAATTTTATTCCATGCCTTAAGGGGTACAGTTTTAATGCAGGATCTGTCTCGCTTGGCGAAGGGCTCGGCACGCGCTCCACTTTAACGGTGGAGCTTGCCGATGGCCCTGACGGTGATACGCTTGAGGGCTTTGATAAATACCATTCAGAACGCTCTTACGATCCGTTTACTCAGGGTACGCTTTTTGGAAAGTTCCGCGCTCGACAGCCTTATCTTTACGGCCGCAAGATCCGATTAATTACCGGTGAAGAAGGTCAGACACTTAACCAGATGGAAACACGACATTTCATTCTGGATAAGTTTGAAGGGCCGAGCCTGAAAGGGACTTATTCATTGGTTGCCAAAGACGCGCTTGTTATGGCGAATAGCGACAAGGCGAAGGCACCAAGGCTTTCAAACGGCTTTCTTGTAGCCCCGATTGATGAGAATTCAACGCAGTGCACGCTATCGCCAGCTGGTATTGGCAATATAGATTACTTCCCGTCTGGTTTGGTTGCTATCGGCGGAAAAGAGATTTGCCGATATACACGAAACGGTGATGTGCTGACGCTCACACGTGGGCAGATCAATACGGATAAGGTAAAGCACAATGCACAAGATCGAGTGCAACAGTGCTTGGAATTCGTTGCGCAAGATCCGGCAGTGATCTTGCATCATCTTTATGTCAATTACGCCAAGGTGCCGCAGAGCCTGATCCCGCTTGATGCTTGGAAAAACGAAACTGAAAGCTTTCTGAAGCGCCTTTATAGTGCGGTTATCGCGGAGCCGACGGGCGTTGATAAGTTAGCGGCAGAGATCATACAGCAGGCAGCGCTTGCGAATTGGTGGGATGATGTCGAGGGCAAGTTAAAACTTCAGGTCTTGCGCAAGATCAGCACTGATGCGGCAAGCTTTACGCCATCAAACACGCTTGAGGATACACTTATCATACGAGAGAAGCCGGATAGGCGGATCTCGCAAGTTTGGACGTATTTCGGGCAGATCAATCCGCTCAAAAAAGTTGATGATCCCGAAAATTATCGATCTTCAATGCTTTCAGCTCATTTAGAGCGTCAGGACGATTACGGGGCACCGTCGATCAAGGTTATTTATGGCCGCTGGATCCCCGCATTTGGTCGTCAGGTTGCATCAAAGGTGAATGCTATCCAGTTAGGGCGCTATCTTGATGCGCCACGGCAATTCAATTTTGAAGTGTTCCGCGATACGATGGATATCCCGCCGCGTCTTGTTGGCGGTTATCAACTTTCGTCATATCCAATGCAAACTGCGACGGGTGGAGCGGAAATGGTTCCTATCCAAATCACAAAGATCCGTCCGGATAAGGCGATCTATGAGGTCGAGGCCGAGGAATTCCAATTCGTTGAAATTGACGATAGCGGAACACCGGATGACCGTGTGCTTATTATCGATGCCAACACACTTAATTTCAATCTCAGGGATGCTTACAATCACATCTATCCGGCCCCTGTGTCCGGTACCGAGGTTATTTGTATTGTGGAAGCCGGTGCAATCGTGGGATCGAGAGACACAAGCGAGCCATCGTTTGACGTTGGCGTGTGGCCGGCTGGCGTTAAAATCATAATACGGATTAAAGGCCGTGTGCAAGGTAAGGGTGGCAAGGGCGGGCTTGATGGGCCTCGGCCTATCAGCAACGGTGAGTCAGGTGGTCTTGCGTTCAAGTCTCGTTATCCGGTTAAAATTACTGAAATAAACCAGATATGGGGCGGCGGCGGCGGTGGTGGCCTTGGTGGCGGGTTAGGCGATTTCGGCAGTGGCGGTGGTCAAGGTTATCTAGCCGGCGAAAGCTTAAGGCCAAGAATAGAGGCAACATCTGAGGTTGCAGGCATTCCGCAAATTGGCGGTAAGGGCGGCGATGCAGGCGGAGCGGGCCAAACACTTACAGGCTTAGGCGGCGCGGCCGGAGCAGCTATTGACGGCAATTCTTTCATTACCTTTGAGGGACCTGCGGGCGATATCCGCGGCCCACTGGTAAACTAAAGGGAGTATGAAATATGTCGTGTGACGCACTTTTGCTTAACAAAGGATCTTGCATATTATTCGAGGTAGGCTTCACCGATGGCGGCAATGCTCCGATTGATATCACGGACGATGTTCTTTCGGTGCAAGATGCGAGCGTGACTACCCTTGAAGGGATGGTGATCACAAAATCGGATCCCGTGAACGGCATCGCCTCAATCTTTCTAAACGAGGTCGATGCGGCTGGAATTCCTGAAGGAATATCAAGCTCTTTCCGTATTGGCCGCGACGATGGCAATGGCATCATCACGACAAATAAAATTTGGGTGAACCACAAATGAAAGCCAAGATTAACAATCGGGTACAGCACGTTAATGTCAACACCGGCACCGGCCCGCAGGGTAAAGCCGGACGCGATGGCGTCAACGGAGCTCCGGCTGAATTTCAGTTCGCAGGCGGTTGGCTTCAGTGGCGTCTTGTTGGCTCATTCGCATGGAACAATCTTGTCACTGAAGCTGAGCTTGAAGGGCCAATGGGACTGGCCGGTAAAGATGGCATTGACGGCAAGGATGGTCGGAACGGTACCAACGGTAAAGATGGTGCAAATGGTATTGATGGCGTAGACGGGCTTTCTGTTGAGTTGCAGAAAACACCCACAGCACTGCAATGGCGCGTGATTGGTGGCACATGGGCGGATCTTATTTCTATTGCTGTCATTACTGGCCCAGAAGGCCAGGCGGGTAAAAACGGCGGTAAGGGTGCTGATGGATCCAACGGAACGGATGGCGCAAACGGTACTGATGGAACCGACGGCCGAGAAATCGAAATCCAAAGATCCGCAACGCACTTGCAATGGCGATATCTTGGAGATGATGAGTGGATGAACATAATCCCGCTCGCAGATATCGAAGGTACATCCGGCAGTAACGGTAAAGATGGTGTAAACGGGAAAGACGGCAAGGCTGGCATTGATGGCGCTAACGGAAAGTCCGCCGAGTTTCGAAAGACCACAACGGATATCGAATGGCGGCTAGAAGGCGGGGTATGGGCCTCACTGATTACGATTGCCGAGATCACAGGCCCAGAAGGCAAGCGCGGCCCTACTGGCTCAAAGGGTGACAGCTTTACTATTAACGCTCAGGGTATGCTTGCCGGCCGTGACGCTTATGACAGTGAGGCAGACGGATTTGCTTATCTGGCAACAGACACTGGTGCATTATTTATTCGTCAAGGCGCTTCAGGCTGGTCGGATCCAATTCCTTTTGGAAAGGGGGAAGATGGAAAGAGCGCTTATGACGTTTCAATAGAAGCCGGCTTTGTTGGCGATGTTGATTCATGGCTCTTGTCGCTTCACGGTCAAGAGGTTTCATTGCGCCGCGGCGCCACAAATCTTGAGTGGCGTTTAGGCGAAGGGGCTTGGAAAACCTTAATCGGCATTGTCGATATCACGGGGCCTGAAGGTAAGGCGGGTACCAACGGAACCGATGGCGGCCAAGGCCACGCCGGTAGCGATGGCACCAACGGGATTGATGGCGCGGAAGGGCCAGCAGGAGCAGACGGCCGAGAAGTGCAAATACGAGCTTTTGGCCTGTTTATTCAGTGGCGTTATGTCGGTGAAACCGAATGGACTGATCTTATTGCCCTTGCAGATATCACAGGTGCGGCTGGCAAGGATGGGAAAGACGGAACCAACGGCAGCAATGGTGCAGACGGCAAGCAAGGCATTCAGGGGATCGCGGGTATTGACGGTAGAGAGGTGTCGCTTTCCGCTAATTCAACACACATTCAATGGCGCTTAGATGAAGATGGCTGGCAGGATCTTGTAGCACTTGCCGATCTCAATGGTGCGGATGGCGCTGAAGGGCCAAAAGGCAAAGACGGAACTAACGGCACGGCGGCGGAATTCCAGACAACAGCCACGCATATTCAATGGCGGCTTGTTGGATCTATGACATGGATTGATCTTTTACCGCTTTCTCAGATCACGGGGCCGACCGGTTCGGATGGATCACACGGCGCGAATGGCCGAGAGGTTGAAATTCAGAACGCGGGTGGTTTCATTCAGTGGCGTTTTATTGGGGATCCGGCTTGGATCAACCTTATTGCTGTTGCTGATCTTGTTGGGCCGGTTGGCCCTGCGGGAACGACAAAATGGGACGGCATCGATGATAAGCCCGAAGCGTTCCCGCCTTCAGAACATAACCATGACGGTCGTTACTATACGAAAGAGCAGATTGATAACGCGCTCTCAGCGTATGCGAAACTTGAAAGCCCGACATTCACCGGAGCCGTGAAGGTTACAGGATCACTAACAACAACCGGAGCGCTTGGAAGCGAAGGAACATAAAATGCCTTTACCGACTAGCGGGCTGATTAATTCTGCCACGATTAATGTTGAATTAGGGCGCGCCGCAAACGCGCCTTTTTCTATATCCGGGCCAACAGAGCGGGTCCTCGCTGGAAAGCCATCGGGTAAAATTATGTTTTCCGACTTCTATGGGAAAGCGAACGAATTTGTAGTCACGATCGGTAGCAGCGGCCCTGTAAACATGCACGCTTTATTCTCGGCTGAAACATGGGCCAGCGGGATAACTAAGCGAGTTATTATCCCTGATGGCGTAACGATTACCGGTGCAGATCAATCGGTGGCTGATAGTCCGGATATAGATAGAAGCGGGGGTATCGCCGGGGTGAGCGGATCCGCGACCAATCCGGCTGGAAAGGTTATTCTTGAAAATCACGGCGTTATTCAAGGCGGGAAATCTCTTGGTGGTCGTTTTGGTTTACACGATGGTAAAGGTGGCCGAGGTGGTAAGGCGCTACATTGGTCGCACGCAAACAAACTACAGCTTATAAATCACGGGATCATTCGTGGTGGCGGCGGCGGCGGCGGCGCAGGTGGGCAGGGTGGGGCAGGGTTCATTCTAGAAAATTTTATAGCCAAGGAACCCGAAAATGGCGGGCCATTAACAGGGCTTGCTATTGTTCCGTCACATACCGTTTGGGAAATGGTTCCAAGTGGGAGATTTCACGTTAACCGCCTTCATTGGGGCGGGGTGATGGTATTGGATGATCCGCTTGCGTCGAACAACTCGAAAACTGAATATACAGTCGGAATTTACACCTATTTCAAAGGAGAGCTTGTTTCAACCGTTTCCAGTGTACGAAATTTTAGAATTTGGCGCGAATTTCCCGCCCAAAAGCAAATCCCGACTGTCGGCGGAAACGGCGGCAATGGCGGTAATGGTGCAGGAAATGGCACCAATAACACGGGCGGGACGTTAGGGAGCGCCGGCGGTACAAATGCGGGTACAGGCGGCAGTGGTGGCCTTGGCGGCGAATGGGGCGGCGCTGGAACGCATGGCACTGCCGGAACGAACGGTAACGCAAGCACACCGCCTCTTTCAGGGCGGGCAGGCGTTGCAGGGGAAGCGATCCAAGGGATTGCAAATGTCGATATTATTGAAAACACAGGCCAGATAATAGGTCCGCAGGAATAATTAAGGTTAAATAACAACTTTACCTATCATTCTCGCGCTCATAATCGGTGTTTTTAGCGTACCGACCGTATCTGCTGCATTTAAATATTATAATGCAATACGCTGCCTTAGGGCGCATTTCACAGGAAAATTCAAATGGATAAAACCGTGCCAGCTGGCGCGGCGATCCTGCTTGACTTCATTCGTAAGACTGAAGTCGGGCGGGTTGATCGCGCGTCTTATGATGTCATCTATGGTCACAACCAAAATAAGCTCCTAAAGTCCATCACAGCTATGACAATTGGTGAGCTGGTGGATGCACAGGAGAGCTTTACTCGCCTGTACAAATCCTCAGCCTCTGGTGGCTATCAGTTCATGCGTGCAACCTTGCAGGATCTATCCCGCGATCTGGGCTTATCTGGCCGCCAAGTGTTTGATCCGGATCTGCAAGACCGGCTTGGGTTTCACCTGCTCAAACGCCGGGGCTATGATCAATTTATGGCCGGTAAAATCTCAGTGGTTGAGTTTGCCCGCCGTCTGGCAATGGAATGGGCATCATTGCCAGTGCTTGGAAAAACGCTCGGTGGCGGTAAAGACAAAAATGGCCGCTTACTCGATCTGATGGTTGATCGCGGTCAATCCTATTATGCCGGTGATCCGCTCAACAAAGCTCTGGTAAAACCGGAAGCCATTGAGGCGCTACTCAAACAGGTGAAGGCGGCTGGCAGTACTACGCCTGAGAAAGCTAAACCTGCTCCAACCTCAAAACCTCAATCAGTCGCTAAATCAAAACGCTTTTGGTCGTGGATCACGGCAGCTGCTATGCCAGCTTTAGGTTTGCTCGATTGGCGGGTGCAACTGGCATCCGTAATTATTGGTGGTGGTCTGGCCGGCTATGCGATTTATTCAATGCCGCAGATCAAAGCCAAGATTGCAAAACTGATTGAGACGCTGTGATGGTGGCACAGCTCAAGATGCTAGCTGTTGGGCTTCTTGTAAGCGCTGCAGTTCTCTCTGGTACATATCAGCTCGGTAAGTACCATCAGCGCCAGCAAGCCGCAGTCGAGACTGCGCAGGCCATAACAAAAGCAATCCAGAACAGGGCTGGGGTTAATGAGACAATCAATAACATGGATAGTGTGCGTCTCTGCCTTGAGCTTGGCGGGTTGCGCGACCAGTGCGAGCAATTGCGCGGGCTGGCAGCAGATCAGCCTTAAATCGGAAACGGCGGTCTATCTGGCTGGTAATGACACCAAGGCTGGCAAAGATGTGGCCGGACATAATGCGTATGGGAATAAGCAGGGGTGCTGGTGATGGAAATGGATCCAAATGCAAATCCGGCGCACCGTTTCAATGAACTGCCGGATGAAACCCAAGAGTTTCTTTCTCAGCTGCGTGAAGATGATATTGAAACTCTGAAAGATGGCCTGCGGCTGGTCATTGCGATGCGTACGGTAGGTACATTTATGAAGTGGCTAATCGTCGGTATTCTTGGCTTGGTCGTGGGCGTAGTGATGTTCGGGGAGGCGGTATTGAAGATTGTGACATGGTTTCGTCATTAGCGATGATCCGTACATTCCAGAATTACTTTCATAGAATTGGCAGGGATACATAGTGGCTGTACTGTATTTATGTTTTCATAGGGAGGCTTGCTACCGTTCCACTTGAATTGTGTATAATAGCAGGTCAGATTAATTGAAATTACATTTTACAAGCGCGTTTTATGCAATTTATCTAGCTGTTCTGCGGCTCACAACCGTATTATTTAATATTCTGCGGTTGATTTTGATTTTCCATAGCAGTTGGGCCTCGCTTAATTTTCGTTTTAGCCTCGTGTTATGCAAAAATTGGTATTCCTTTTCGTACAAGTATCCTCGATTTTGTGCATATTCTATTACTGCTTCGTTCGCATTCGAAGAATTATCATCGCGGATCCGCTTAAGCCCTTCAAAGAGATTACCTGTGTCAATACCTAAGAAACGATTGATACAGACATTTCCTACGTATGTATTTTGGTTTGTTAGACGGTTTGTGATGTAGCAATGCTCAAGGATAGTTTGCCCGCAAGGGCAGTGATCCAATTCTTCACTGATCTCTACGTATATTAGATCCCATTCAGATCGTGCTGCATTAAAATTTTGAGCTACAGACATAGATAGAATGTGCTTACTTAGCTTCTCAAAATTATGGCCTTCCATTCCTTCCCCCTATTTAAGGGAGGATGCTGGCACAAATTCCGTTAAGAGGCTATAGTGTTAATGGTGGGAGATTAGTGCGGATGTTTCGTTATTGATCTAGTCTGGTTATTTTTTTACTATTCAGTGGCCGTTGTAGCTCTTTAGCGATATTCCATTCCGCATTCATCCACATATTCATCTCTTCCGGATCGGTTAATATAACCGGCATCGCCTTGGGGTGGATGGGGGCTACCACGCTGTTCGGCTCACTGGTAAGAAAGGCGAATAAGGTGTGTTCCTGTTTGCCTTCCGATACTTTCCTTACGCCAAGCCACTCTGCCCAGACCCCTGCAAAGAAGAACAATGGCTGTTCTTTATTTCGTGCAAACCAGTGAAGGGGCTTTTTGCCGGTTGTTGTGTCTGGGGTTTGTCCGTACTCGCTGAATGAAGTGGCAGGCACCAAACAACGGCTGGCAACGCCTAGCCATTGCTGCCAATGTTTTGAGGTGACATTGCGGACATTGGTGATGCCCTTATCAGCTTGGCCTTTGATATAGATCGGTGGTGTTGGCATTCCCCATCTGGAAAGTGCCAGTTCTGGTCCGTCCAGATTATTGCGTATGATAGGCGCTGAATAGTCAGGATAGATATTTTCATCGAATGAAGCGCCATTGGTCAGGTCGATATATGAACCGACCGCAGTTTTAAGTTGGTTGCTCGTCGCTTCTATTTTGTAAAGATTACACATAGCATCGCCTCCAGTGCATATATTAACACGGAATGCGTGGATTGTTTATTTTGGGGGCCTGTCGCCTTCGCTTTTGTGCTCGCCACAAAACCATAAGGCGCCATAGCGGCCCTTGAACCCGAAGCTGCCCCATTGCTTGCAGCCATTATGCATGCACCAATGGATATAAAGTGCCTCCGGTTTGGCGAGCTTGCTCTCCCATGGCGGGGTATCATCGGTCATTTCCATGTATTCTTCATTATTATAAATTCTGTTTTCTGGTTTTTTCCTGATAGACGAAATAATCACCATTCATATCGACTTTGCCGTACAGGACTTCAACTTTATTGTTGTCTCTATGCCCGCAGTCGTTGCATCGCAAGCGATGTTTGATCTCACTTATTGAGATCTCCTCTCCACAGCAAACGGCCATGAAGCGTGCCGGAAGTTCACGGGTGCGATTGCATCCGCTGCAAGTCATCCGGATAAGATCGAGCGTATCCAGATCAAGCAGGCGGGGCATTATGCTAATCCTCCAACAAATCCCGACATTTCATCCAGTCTGACCATGGCCATGCGCATGCGGCCTTTGCAGCCTCTGGCTTTACATGAGGCACGACGCTCTACTTCGTCCAAATATAGCTGCTCACGGCCTCTGACGGTACAAATCATAGCTTTTGTAATATAGGTGAGGCGGCTGCACTTTTTGCAAATCATTTCCAGCTTTTGAGTGTCAGCCAGATCACCCACTTTGTATTTTGTTTTCCAATTCCCCATCAGTAGAAGTCCTCAGCTGAGGGAATGCGCACATAGCTGATTTTGCCACCGACATGTCCTCCTGTGGGTGGTTTATATTCGCCCATATGCACGATAGTGCTCGAATATTTGGCATTGAGTGAATCCATCGCCCCATTGGCTTTTTCCCATTTCTGCCGGATCACATCATCATTATTGAAAATATCCAGCTGCCTTGCATTAGCCTCGCTTAGGCTATGTAGGGTCACACCGACATTGTAGATGATGACATTGCGGGGCAGTTGCCGCTTAGCTAACGCCCATAGCTGCCTATGAACGGTGAGTATGGCTTGCTCATCATTGACGCTTGGCAGAGCGAGATTGTGAAACCACGATCCATCTTTTAACGATAGATACAGCCATAGTCCGCCGGCATAGAATTCGTCGCGTCTAAGCCTTCTGCCTGCTTTAACCAGTAGCAAACGCGCAATCTCATAGGCACCAGTGATGCTGCGCGCCTCTGGTGGTAAAACACGGGTATGGCCATACATACCGCGCTTTTGTGGCTGGGCTTGAATATCATAGCCATGTAGTGCGTACCAAAGGCGCTCACCATTGACGCTTTTCCAGATTTTGCGCATGTGCTTTGGCTGGATATTATAAAGCTGTTCAGTAGTTGTAATGAAGCAATGCGCCAAGCGCATACGCATACTGTCACCAATGCCTGGCACGTCACTCAACTTCACATCAAAGAATGGTTTTGGCATCATATGGGGGTGCCATATCGCAAGACCGTTACCATAATTGGCGGTTTTCTTGGTGGCGTCTTTACCTGCTTTGCAGGCCATCTTTGCCAGCTGGCGATTAGCTGCAAAGCCAATAGAGCAGGTGATATAGGGGCCGATATTCTGATGAATGGTTTGTTTGATTGTCTGTGCCAAACTCTCAGGATGGTTGCGGCCAGTGTCATCGAGAATGCAGGTCAGTTCATCAATGCTTTTAGCGGTATCGATGGCAATGACCGATTCAATCTCCGATAACAGCGCATTATGCGCGCGACGGTAGAGATCGGGTTTCTGCGGCACTAAAATGATATCCGGACAGAGTGCCTTGGCGTCTTTAATCTTCATGACGTTTTTAACGCCAAAGGCTTTGGCTTCTTTGGAGCAGGCAATAACGGCTGTACGATCCGTACCGGCAAAAGGCACAACGCCTACGGGGCGACCGCGAAGACTTCTATCGCATTGTTGCTCTACGCTTGCGAAGAAGCCGTCAAAGTCGAGGTATAAGCGTTCAATCGTTTCTGGCTTACGCATGGCACAGTTCACCCGTGGCGCAACTTGTGCGCAAAAAATCATTTATAATGTTCTCGTTACATTCTCTTGTTGTTCATTAAATGTTCCTGAAACAAAAAAGAGTCAAGGATGATTCTGAGTTGTGTGATTTGCCTGTGAATTACTGTGGACTACGCGCAAGCCTATTGTGGGTAGCGTAGCAAATATACCCGTGTTGATCTTGAGTGATCAGCACGTTTTTTTGCGCGGTGTGTGGTTGGCACCAAGGCGAGACAGAAATACAAAAGTTTGGTTTACAGCAAGAATGCTAACTAGTTGATTCAATTGGGGCTGATAAAATGCCGCCTGTAAACTGTCTTTGTGCAAGTTATTGATTTGATTACATATAACAGTTTTACT
The DNA here is from genome assembly GCF_048914685.1 of Pseudochrobactrum mosebachae. Lineage (GTDB taxonomy): Bacteria > Pseudomonadota > Alphaproteobacteria > Rhizobiales > Rhizobiaceae > Pseudochrobactrum. The sequence continues at coordinate 450,691 of NZ_CP128408.1, read as the reverse complement.
TCGTGACTGGGGGTCAAGGGGTCGGAGGTTCGAATCCTCTCGCTCCGACCATTTTTTCTACTTTAAATATTTGATTTCTATCTCTATAAAAATTGATTTTCACGCCTTTTATTGTTGGCTATATTCAATTTTAATGCAGTTATTTGAATTAAAACGGGCCTTTAAAGACGAAAAAGGCACCCAAACATATCAATGCAAAGCCTATCAGGTGATTAATTGTAATATTTTCACCTAGATACAGCACTGAGAATGCCGCAAAAACTGTCAGGGTTATTACCTCCTGAATGGTTTTTAGTTGAGCGGCGCTGTAAACGACATGCCCCATCCTGTTGGCTGGAACTGCCAAACAATATTCAGCAAAAGCAATCAGCCAGCTGACAATAACAACCAGTAACAGGGGCTTGTTGGGGTATTTAAGGTGGCCGTACCAAGCAAAAGTCATAAATATATTTGACGCGCACAGCAGCAGGATAGGCTTAAGATATTCAGCCATTTTTACCTCGATATGAATTGTCGCCAATCAATATCGAATTGTGCACCAAAGCAAGCGTAAAATACTCGCTTTGGTGTGTTCATGTGGGGTTTTATGCCATGCTACACTGGTAACAACTATGCTGTCAGCGCTTGGTCTTGCCTGTATCTTTACCGAGTGTAGGGAACTTTCCCGGAGCGAGCTCAGCTGCCGCTGTTTTTGATTTATCCTGCTTCGGTTTTCGTGTTTCTTTATTACTACGCATTTGGCCTTTAGCCATATTATGTTCCATTCATATTTTGCTCATATTCGAGCTGAGCGTAAGTTAAAACTCGAAAATCCGGTGTTTCTCTAACCGCTTTGACGGGGGCCGTCATCTTAACGATGCGCTTTATGCGCCTATATAGCAAGGCTGCAAACTGTACTGGCTTTACGTCGCGTCTTAATTTAAATTAGCTTGAAGATTATTGAATAAAACTGGGGAGGTGGGGAATGATCAGACAATTATTCAGTATTGGGGCGGTACTGGTGGCACTTTCATTAAGTGGAGTTGGTTCTGTTGTTGCTGCGGATAATTGTAATAATCCGCAAACACAGCAGTTAATGAATACATGCGCGCAAAAGTCTTATCAAAAAGCCGATTCTGAGCTGAATAAGCTTTATAAGCAGATTGAAACACGTTTCTCAGATGATCATGAAAGCTTGAAATTACTGGTTAAAACACAGCGGGCATGGATTGGCTATCGGGATGCAGAATGCACGTTCTCGGCATCTGCCTCAGCAGAGGGTAGTATCTATCCGCTGATCTATAATCAATGCCTTGAAGCGCAGACACAAAGCCGGGTTGAAACATTTAAAACATATTTGAATTGTGAAGAGGGTGATATGAGCTGCCCTGTTCCTGCTGCTGATTAAAGTTTTTGGCTGGATAGGTGCGCGCTCATATGAGAGCGATATAAGCGCGCAAATCTTAAGTGCTCGTCAAAATACGGTATTGCTGTTATGGCACATCATCATAAGCCGCAATGCCGCCTTCGCTTTCCAAGGCAGCAATACGCTTGGATTCTGAGCGTGTGAATTTCAAACGCACGCCAATACCGCCGCCATTCTCCGGGATAAATGCGGCACCAGCGCTTTCCAGCGCCTTTTGCAGAGCCTCTATTATCTCGTCATCGGGTGTATCAAGTTTGCGTTCGAACATTTCTATAATATCAATCTTGATTCCTGAAAATGATGACAATCTCTCCCGGCTCAATTCAATAAGAGCACGGGCAGCTTTACATTGGGGGCCGGTAATCATTGCAAGACTTGTCCTTTTATCGCGGTCAAACTTCTCTGAAGAGTCCGTTCTGCTGTAAATTATTATTTAGCTGTCGATTATAATTCAGTAACTGGCAGTTGAATCAAGAAGTTTCTGTAAAACTTAAGTTAAACGATGCCGAAACTTGGAAAGCACTAGCAAAAAACTGATTTATTATTGTCGTTTTCGCTTTGTCACAATTTTGCCAGGAAGTAGGTGCTTTGCTCGGGCAGATTTTTGAGTTCACATATTGAAGGTTAAAAATTACTATACACTATATATGTGTTATTATTATGTGGTGTAGAATTAATTATCAGGCTATTTCAAGTCGTGATCGCATGGTTTTTAATTCAGGTGAAGTATGAAGACATCAAGAATACAGATTTATAGCAATTTATTATGTTTTATTGTTTCAGTATATATTATTGTAGCTTTTAATAAATCAGTATTTTCTTTTTTATATAGTAACCTTGATGGCAATATTGGTGCTACAGCATGTATCATAGCTGTTGTATTTTTGCTGACTTATTGCCTGATATTATTATTCTCGGCACCTTACATCATCAAGCCTGCTTTGATCTTTTTCATAACTATATCTGCGGGGTCGGCATATTTTATTGATGAATTCGGTGTGCTGATCACGCCGAATATGATTGAAAATGCGGCGACAACGACACGTGCTGAATCTGCGCATCTGATTACTGCACATTTTATAATGTGGATGCTGCTATATGCAGGCCTGCCATCTCTGCTTATTGTGTGGTGCAAAGTTCTCCACCGCCCGTTCATACAAAAACTTTGGGTAAATACACTTGTGATATGCGGCTGTTTGATTGTTGCTATCGCGCTGACAATGTTCAATTTCGGTACTTATTCATCGTTGTTTCGTGAAAAAAAGGCTGAAATTATGGACAGGCTTAATCCTTTGGCACCGATTAGTAGTGCTATCCGTTATTATGTCCGTTTGAACAATGAGCGCACTTATGTTGCCGCGCCGCTGGGTAAAGATGCAGTGCAATTGAAGCCATATCGTGAAGGCGATGATAAGAAGCGGCTGACAGTGATTGTGGTGGGTGAAACAGCACGGGCACAAAATTTTAGCTTTAACGGTTATCAACGCGATACCAATCCGCAATTACGGGCGCGTGATGTGCAATATTTTACCAATACCTCCAGTTGCGGTACTGAAACGGCTGTCTCCGTACCATGTATGTTTTCACCTTTTCCGCGTACAGATTATAGCAGTACAAAATTTCGCCAGTCAGAAAATCTGCTTGATGTCCTGAAGCATGCTGGCATTGAAACGCTGTGGTTTGAAAATAACACTGGTAGTAAGCGTGTGTCTGATCGTATTGAAACAATCGATATGGTGCAGGATGATAATCCGAATTGCGCGGATGGTGAATGTTACGACCAAGTCCTAGTGGATGCGCTGACTTCACGTATCGATAAATTTACAAACAATACGGTCGTGGTACTGCATATGCTCGGGAGCCATGGCCCTGCCTATTATCGCCGGTATCCTGCGGATCAGGAGGTTTTCAAGCCTGCCTGCCGTACATCAAGCTTTGGCGACTGCACGCAGCAGCAAATTATCAACGCTTACGATAATTCAATACTTTATACCGATAAAATTCTGGCAGAGATTATCGATCTGCTAAAATCCAGAGAGAGCGAATACTCTTCTTCCATGATTTATATGTCCGACCACGGGGAATCTCTGGGAGAGAAGGGGCTGTATCTCCATGCAATGCCATATTTCATTGCGCCTGTTGAGCAGACCCATATTCCATTCGTGAGTTGGTTTTCTCAGGATATTATGAATGAAGACGGATATTCAGCTTCGTGCCTTAACAAGATCACAGCAGAACCTGCATCGCATGATAATTTGTTTCATCTGATATTGGGGCTCACCGCTGTTAAAACGAGCGTCTATAATCAAGAGCTGGATTTGTTCCAACGTTGCCGCACCAAGAATACTGCCTCAATAAATGTAAATTAAAATAAAACTGCGCCGGAAAGTTTATCTCCGGCGCAGTCAATAGACAGGGGTAGTGGATAGAGCAGGTTGTAAACCCGGTTATTTAGCGATTGTCATTCCAACAGCTTGCAACCAGAAAGCCAAGTACAAATCCTGCAATACCTGCACTGCTAAGGATAGTTGTCGCTGTGCCCGGATTTTCGCGAATGGCAGAGACTGTGGCTTGTCCCTGTTCTTTGATCGTTGATGTAGCGCGATGCAATTTTGTTCGCGCTTCTTCCGCGGCTTCCTCACCGCGTTCTTTCAAAGATTTGCTCATTGTATCAATCTGTCCGCGCAGTTCGGCAATCTGTTCTTCCATTGCCTTGCGGGCATCATCTGCAGCATCAGCCATTTTGGTCTCCGTAATTATTACAGTGCGGCTTGGTCGAAACCACTCATAGTCAGCCGTTTATTTCTCGATCTAACCAATTGTTTCAGCAATCAGGTGATCAGAAGAAAAAATACCAGATAAGCAATACCGCGAAAAACGGAACGCCCATCATCCATAAAATACCAGCTCTAAGCATGATCGTTCTCCTTCACATATCGGTAAGTTAACGTGAGAGAACACAGTTTTGTTCCGTAAAGTTTCAAAATAATTTAGTGAAATTGATTTTAGCGGATTTGCCGCTGATAGCGGTGCTCAAGAGCGGTGCAACCCCATATAATGCCAATGATAAGATAAAAATGCCGCCAATGATCAATATCAATAACATTGCCAATCAGAATATGGCCGAGAAGCGCGATATAAGCACAGAGTAGATAAGGCTGCCATGGCCGGTCGCGTAAGATGATGCGAAAACCGAAAGCCAGCGTGAGTGCCATAAGAATAATGAATGCAAAAAAACCGATCCAGCTATAATCAAGCAGGGCTTTAAGCCAGATATTATGCGTGTCCTCGCCAAACATCGGACCAAACTCAAGCGGTCCAATACCGAATGGTCTTTCCATAGCCAGCAGAAAACCATGCCAATGGCGGGCAAAGCGGCCATTATGGGCGCTGTCATAATCCTGTTCTAGGCGGGCGCGCTCTGAGAATACCTCTGAAATTTCCGGAAACTGCAGTGCGAGCAACAAGCCGGCCACGAGGGTGACCATTGCCAATACGCTAATAAGAAGGATTTTGCCGCGAAAGCGTTGACTATTGATTTGTAAAAACAACAGCAATGGCGTCAGTAATAGCGAGACTGCCAGCATGCCCCATGCAGAGCGTGAAAAAGATAGCAGGATCGCTAGTGTTAGCACCAGCAAGCCTGCCCAATAGTGCAGGCTGTTGCGTAAAGGGCGGGTTAGTACTTGATAGATGCACCAGGTAACGGGCAGGATCAGAAATGGCCCGAACACATTGGGATCCTGAAAGGCACCTTTGGCGCGGCCATAAAGTGTGAACAATTCGGCAGCAGGGATAATATTCAGATAGCCGCCGATACCGAGCAGACCGGTGATCAATGCCGCAGCCATATAGCCGGTAAAAAGCGGCTGTAATCTGCGCCAGTCATTCTCAGTAACGGCTGCAAAAAACACACTGGTGAGGGCGAGGAAATACGACACAGCAATATAGAGCGGTGCTTTTTTTAAATCAGCCATTTGCCAGATAGAGATTATTCCACCAAGATTAAACAGGGTAAATAAAAACAACAGGCTGAGCGGATAGGCGCTTAATCTTAGCCCGAAAAGCAGCCACAGGCAGATCAGCGACAGCATGATTATTTCATAAGGGCCGGGCTCAAAAAGCACAAAGCCGCTAAAAAACACACCGCATGCCAGCGAAAACCGCGCAAGTAATTGCACAATTATCTGTTGGTGGTTCTGCACCGGCTCCATGTGTGGCGGATTAACCATGGCTACTGAGCTATTATGCGGCGGCCTCAATAGGCGTTTTCCGTATTCATCAGGCGGATAGGTGTCAGAAAAAGAATTTTCAGATCAAACCACAATGACCAGTTTTCAATATAAGCGAGGTCATATTCCGTCCGCATCACAATTTTTTCAGCCTTATCAATTTCTCCGCGCCAGCCATTAATCTGTGCCCAGCCCGTAACACCTGGCTTCACCTTGTGGCGGGCAAAATAACCGTCCACAACATCATTATACAAAACATTGTTGGAGTTGGCGCTTATCGCATGAGGACGTGGGCCAACCAGGGAGAGACTACCACTTAATGCATTGAAGAACTGAGGTAATTCATCAAGTGATGTTTTTCTGATAAAACGGCCGACACGGGTAACACGATTGTCATTTTTGGTAACAGCAAGCCTCGCTGTCGGATCACACTGATCCGTAAACATCGAGCGAAATTTCCAGACATTAATGATTTCATTGTTAAAGCCGTGGCGTTTTTGTTTGAAAATCACCGGGCCTTTACTGTCGAGCTTTATGGCGATCGCTGTTGCCAGCATCACCGGAGAGAACAGGATAATACCGAGCAGACTGAAGACAATATCGAACATGCGTTTGGCTATCGCATCCCAGTCGTTGATCGGCTTGTCAAGAATATCCAGCATCGGCACACTGCCAATATAAGAGTAGGTGCGCGGTTGCAGACGCATGCTTGCGGCATGTGCGGACAAGCGGATATCCACCGGCAGGACCCAGAGCTTTTGCAGCAAGGTAAGCACACGCTCTTCAGCCGAGATTGGCAGAGAGACAATCAGCATATCAATGCGGGCAACGCGTGCAAATTCAATGAGCTCGGAAATATTACCAAGCTTAGGATAGCCGGCTACAACAGGTGGGGAGCGCCGGTCGTCACGGTCATCGAATATACCGCAGATGCGGATGTCATTATCGGGTTGTTTATTCAATGCAAGGATCAGGTCTTCAGCGTTTTTACCGCCGCCAACAATAACTGCACGCCGCTCCATACGACCGGAACGAGCCAGATGGCGCATCAATTTGGCCGCCAGCAAGCGTGAGACGAAGAGTACAACAAAGCCGGTAATGGCAAAGCTAATAAACCAGATGCGCGAATAACTGTCAGAAGTTTTGAGCATAAAGGCCAGAATGGCAATGGAAGCAAAAACTCCGATCCAGCAAATAGTCATGCGGCCGAGATAGCGCAGTGGCTTGCGTAAAACAGAGGGGCGATAGCCAGTGCTGAACTGGGCAAAAACCACATAAAGTGCTGCAGCAAAAAGATTGGTTAGCAAATAGGCTGAAAAATAGGTGCTCTTCATGCCAACATAACCGGCATAAACTGCGGTGCCGCATCCGGCAACAACCAAAAACTCCCAAATGCGCATCAAGCCGGTAAATAAAGCAGGTGAAATACTTTCGCTGCGGTATTTGTCTGCAACCTCAAGGGCGAGGGGGCTGAGCTCTACTTTTTCCACATCGGCAAAGTGAGAATCCGGCTTTGACTGCTTTTGCAGGGCCTGCCGGTCAATATTTTTGTTTTTATTTTTCTCAGACATTGTCATCCACTGTGATTTAAGGCTTCAGGCATAGAGAGACAGGTAATCTGTATACACATTGTATGTTTGCAGAGTGTTGTTATTTTTGATTTTTTATATCCAGAGGCGAAATTTATACGCATTTTACGAGATTTTTTACTCGTTGTGGTTGCCGGATAGTAAATTTATTGGCTGCAGAAGTCTATTTCTGAAACTACGTTACCATTTCAGACAGTTATAATGTGTTTTTATATTTTATTACAGCGGCTGCGATAGAATTGTTCAACCGCTGTGGCCATGGTTCCACGACTGAAGACAGCTTGTAACTCGATATCGTCAGGCATATTCTTTTGATAATCTGACGGGGTTTCCAAAGCCTGCTTCATTTTATCGGCAATAGCGTTGGCCTCGGGCGCACACAGGGCTGCACTGTTGTTGCCGAATATTTCTGCCAGCCCGCCAATATCGGTTGCAATCACGCTGCGTTGGGCGGCCAAAACTTCCAGCACAATATAAGGTAAGGATTCTGCGCGTGACGACAGCACAAATATCTTGCCATATCGCAGCGCCTCACGCACCGGCATGGCATCATAAAAACGGATCAAGTGGCTGAGACCAAGCTGCTCAGTGAGTTCTTGATAATTCTTTTTTTGCGAACCGGAGCCAATCATTGCGGCACTGGCAAGCGGCAGACTTGTTGCACGTTGCCGCTTATGTAGCTCAGCCATAGCATTAATAAACAGATCAGGTCCTTTGAGGTCACGCATCATACCAATGAAGACAAAATCTGCAGCATCAGGTGCCAGTGTAACCGGCCCAAACTCACTTGTACTGATGCCGTTTTTAATAATCTGATACGGACAAGTCGGATTGCCTACTTTCTCGCGATAAATCCGCTCCTCATAAGCTGAAACGAAGATCAGCCCGTCGGTGATTTTTTCTTGACAGCGCTCGGCTGTAAACATGAGTTTTCCGGCCAAAGTACCGGCATCATGGTGCAGGCTGCCGCCATGGGGGGAGTAGAAGCGCAAAATCCGATTGGTATTAATCAGCCGCGCCGCAATGCGTGCATAGGTGCCGCCCTTGGCACCGTGGCCATGCACAATGTCGGGCTGCAGAATTTGCAGATGTTTGCGTGTGGATAGCAGGGCACTGATATCCCCAAGGCCGATTTTGCGGGTGATCGGTATACGATGCAGGCCGAGAGCCAGATCGGGCAGCATGGCTTTGAACTGCGCTTGCTCAAGCGCGCCATCATCACAGCTTTCGCAAATCACACCGACCTGATGACCAGCCGCATGTTGCATGGCTGCCAGATCGCGGACATGGCGAAATACCCCGCCAATAGGAGAACGGAAGCAATGCACAATCCGTAAAGATTTCTGCTTCACAAGCCCCTCACATCATCAAACAAGATGGTAATCCGCTTTAGTGTTAAGCGCTTAATAGTGTTTCTTCTTCGTTGAAGCAGAAAAAAGCGCTCTATTTGTTTGTTTAAAAGCAGTTGCTAACGCAAAACCGGTTCCCGCTTTCCCTGAAGCTGCTTTAGAATAACCGCTCACGAACATAAATAGTGTCGCCGGGTAAAATAGGATCAGTAATCAGCACGCGACCGGTAAAGACTTTGCCGTTAATCTGGCGGGTGATGTCAATCGATTCCTGATTGGCGCGTGGTGTAAAGCCACCGGAGGCTGCAATTGCAGTTTGCGCTGTCATACCCGGAACGTAAGAATACTGACCCGCACCACCCACTTCACCCATAATAAAGACTGGGCGGTAGCGGTCAATTTCCACGCTGACATCAGGATTGCGGATGAAGCCGCTGCGCAATTTAGCGGCAATCACGGCTTCCAGCTCTTTGGCGGTTTTGCCACGTGCCGGTACACTGCCGATCAGCGGAAATGCAATATAACCGGACTGGTCAACGGAGTAGGTGTTGCTCAATGCTGCCTGTTCAAAAACCGTAATGCGTAGGCGATCGCCGGAACCCAGCATATAAGGTTGGTTCAAGGCTTCATGAAATGCTGCCGGAGCAGGACGATAGCTGGAGCAGCCTGACATCACCAGGCAGGTAACACCCAATGCTGCTAAAAAAACCTGTGGTTTCATTCCGCTAAAATCCCCATTACCAGACCTGATCCCTCAATCTTTTTACCTGCTGCAAATCAGAAATATCGGGCTCTGTCGCAAAATCCTGAAGCAATTATTGAATTATTAGGGTTAATATGGCGTAAAGGACTTGGTGGCAACAGTATTTTCATTACGGTTTTTCTATAAAAAACAACTCGCTAAAGTAAACGGGGGCTGCCCGTGATTTATTGGGTGAGGGCTGTTTTTTATTATTTAACCCTATGGTTACCTTACTGATTTACCATAAGTACCGGTTGAGTATTATTGGGGTCAGTTCACTTATGCGCGATTCAATTGAAAATGCGGATATTGATATTGGAGCGCTTTTCAAAAGCCTGAAGCGGAACTGGCAGTTTATCGTGCTGGGCGCGGTGCTATTTGCTGTTATTGTCTGGGCAATTGCCCAGTTTTTAACGCCTTATTACCGCTCTGAAGCGCGTATTCTGATTGAAATGCGCGAAACGGTTTTTACCCGCCCCAATGGTGTGTCTGAATCAGACCGCCCGCTGCTTGATCCGGAAGCGGTTAAAAGTCAGGTCGAACTGATCGGATCACCGGAAATCCTGAGAAAAGTCGCTACTGAACTTAAACTGACTGATATTGCCGAATTTAATCCTCCGCATATGTCGCCGGTTAAAAAAATCTTGGTAATGCTCGGTTTACGGCCTGATCCGCGGGCAATACCGGCACTTGATCTGGTTCTCACCCGTATGCGTGAGAATTTACAAATTTATAATGTAACCGGTTCACGGGTTATTGTTGTTCAGTTTGTATCAAAAAACCCACAGATTGCGGCCAATGTCGCCAATCTGATTGCAGACCAGTATATTGCCACCCAGATTGCTGCCAAGCAGCAGCTGACAGGGGATGCAACCGGCTGGCTGGCGCCAGAGATTGAACAGCTGACCAAAAAAGTTCGCGAGGCGGAAACCAAAGTAGCAGATTTCCGCGCCGCCACGGATCTTCTCAATACCAGCGGTAATACATCGCTTGCCACCCAGCAAATGTCGGATATTTCCTCGGAATTATCACGGTTGAAGGCCGAGCGCGCCGCTAGTGAAGCCAAGGCGGAGAGCATCCGCGCTGCATTGGCAAAAGGTGTGCCGATTAACAGCCTGCCTGAGGTGATGTCATCGGGTATTATGCTGCAGCTCAATGAACGCCGCGGCACCTTAATGGCTGAAATTGCCAATCTTTCTACCACATTGTTGGATGGTCATCCGCGCATTCAGGGCTTGCGGGCGCAGTTGGCTGACCTAGACCGGCAGATAAGACAAGAAGGCAATACCGTTCTTAAAAGCCTTGATAATGAGGTATCCTCTGCACGCAACCGCGAGCAGGAGCAGAGCCGTGAGCTCAACCGTCTTAAAGCGCAAGCTGCGCAAGCCGGTAATCAGGAAGTTGAACTGCGTGCATTGGAGCGAGAGGCAACAGCGCAGCGTGAATTATTGCAGACTTATCTGGCGCGATACCGCGAGGCTTCGAGCCGTCAGGATCAGAGCAACCAGCCTGCTGATGCACGTGTTTTTTCCCGTGCAACTGTTGCCGGTGAAGCTTATTTCCCTAAGATTCTGCCTATGGTCAGCATGGCTTTTGTGGCTGGATTATTGCTGTTATCAGTCTTTGTGCTGCTGCGTGAATTATTCAGCGGCAGAGCGCTGACACGAACAGCACCAGCCAAAAAACACACGATTTGGGGCGATGAGGAAGTGGCCATAGCACCTGCAACCTATCCGCCAGTTGAAACCAGCAGCGTGCCCGAAAAGCCTGCCAGCCGCTCTGATATTGATGTTGAAACAATGCAGCGCATTTACGACAGCTATACCGGGCAGGAGCAGGATCTGCCTTTGGAAACAGCATCTGACGAACAGGATATAGTATCTGCTGTCAGCGATGATATTGATGCGCCAAATGGCATTGCTGCCATTGCCAGCCGGTTAATGCTGCAAGAGCGCCGCCGCATTGTGCTGATATCACCGGAGGGTGATGCTGGTGCTGCCGGAAGTGTGCATTTGTTGCGCGAGCTTGCCGATCGCAACCTGCGTGTGCTGCTGGTGGATATGACCGGTAATAGTGCCGTTAGTCAGGTGATGCTGGATGGTCAAAAACCAGCCGGTATTACCGATCTGCTGCTGAGCCGGGAGCAATTCACCGATATTATTCATCATGATCTCTATTCGGAAGCCGATGTTATTCCAACCGGACTGTCTGATCCTCAAGAGGCTATGAACCGCGCTGAACGACTGCCGGTTATATTTGAAGCACTTGAGACTGCCTATGATTTTGTGCTGGTAGAAACCGGCGCCTCAACGGCTGAGCAGGTGCTTAACCTCGACAGTGAAGTGACCTTGTTCATCATGAATGTGTCTGACAGCGAAGATCAGGCGGTTGCGCAAACAGCATTAGAATTGCATCAGGCCGGTCAGGAAGATGTGACCATTCTGATGGTGCCAAAGTAGAAATTGAGTGTTATCAGCGCCGGATTATGGGGTCTTGTTTAGTTTTGCCCCGATAGTCTGGCGCAGTTTTTTAACCAGTGCCCAAAGATGCCGGTTATTTTTGATACGTGTGATCAGGGCGGAGCGCGTTTTCTGAAGGCCGGCACTCAGCCTGCCTTTGGTGCTCACGGCAATGTGGCTGTCATAAAGCGGCAGCTCGATATCGCACCAGTCACGCTTGTATTTTTCTTCACCAATGCCGAAGCTGAAGAAATCCAGACCTTGCTCTATGGCGCTGGCAACACTTTCATGAAACAAAAAGTCACCGGGGCTGGCACTTGCCAGGTCATCATCGGCAAAGGCAGTAAACTCCACGGTTACGCCACGCTGTTGTGAAGCTGTGCTTGCCTGAGCGTTTATAGCTGGTAACTGCCAATAGGCGCAGCCGATAATAGCACGTGGCTTGTTCGCCACTTCCAGAATATGCAGGCGGTATTGTCTTTGGCGGTGATTATCCGGATCGGAAAAGAGCTGCTTTAAAAACGGCTCAATGCCATGATCGGCAAAACTGTTTGCAATGCCCTGACTGGCGAGCCGCTTACTTTTCATCGCAAAAAACGCATCAAATGCAGCGCTGCTTTCTGCTTCCGTTGCCGCCATATAGACACGCCATGCCCCCGCAGCTTCATAACGGCGGGCATGATGGCGATGTTTTTTACGTTTGCGCGCTGCATTGCCGCGTTCCAGCACAGTATCAAACTTATCGGGCAGTGAGGCCATCAAGGCCGGGTTTGGATTGAGCTGGTGGTTAAGCCCCAGCAAAGGGTTTTCGTAATCAAGCCAGTTTGGCATCTGGCGGGTGAGGGATATCAGATCAATATCCGGTCGCGCTTTTTTAAAGCAGGCAATTAGATCTGCTATATGGCTGTTATTGATTTGGCTGGCTGCGGAAATGAACAGCACCGGAAAGTTGCAATTGGCATGCGAGCCACCGGCAAAGCGTGCAATGGTAGCCTTGCCTTGCTTTACCACTTCCAAAGGGAGCAGCAGCGCTGGCCTCTCATCAATAAAAAGCGCCAGTACCACGCAGTCCGGATTAACATTCTGCTGCCAGTGTTTGGTCCACAATGCAGATTGTGCAACGCCGTAAACAGACGGTTCATCGCTCTGCCAAAGCGGCAATGCAGCATGAATATCTGAAAAACAGACTGTGCGGAACATGGGCTGATCTTACCGTATTACGTTCAGCGGGCTTTAGGTGGCTGCACCATCCACCAAAGCAGGTACATGGCCGGTAAAATCCACAAGAATCCGGTGAAAAAGAAATATGCAAGCTGTACCCAAACCGGAGACTGGCCGAGATGTGCCACGGCAATGATCGTGGCTAACACGGCGTAAATGGCAATCAGTGCCACCAGCAGCACGGTTCCGATCAGTTTTTTCAGGCGTACAGGCATGTTTCTTCCTCCGTTATTAGTCTCATACAATAGGCGGCTGTAAATCTGAACTGTTTTTCGGCTGTTCACGGGTTTTACTGCGAGGCAGTAACGTTATTGTTTAAATAAGGGATCGCGGCGGCGTGTCGCGTATGGTTATCTTGTGTTCAGGGGCTGTATACGGCATGTATCTCAGCATTATAAAGCAGGCGGAGTACACTTATGGTCACGGATTATGCTGCACCGGCAGCGCAGCGCCAAACGGCAAGCGCAGCGCAAGACAAAAACCGTAAATTGCTGCGTTGGTGGCTCTATGCAGTGTTTGTTGTGCTGATTGCTATTGTGATGGTCGGCGGAGCCACCCGTATGACCGGATCCGGCCTCTCTATAACGGAATGGAAGCCAATTCACGGTGTTATTCCGCCGCTCAACCATGCCGAATGGCTGGAAGAATTCGATAAATATCGCCAAATTCCACAATATCAGCAAATCAATAAAGGCATGGCACTGGAAGAATTTCAGTTCATCTTTTGGTGGGAGTGGGCGCATCGCATGCTGGCGCGGTTTGTCGGCTTTCTGGTGGCTATTCCGCTGCTGTTCTTTTGGCTGTCCGGACGTTTGCAAGACGGCTTAAAGGCGCGGATGCTCGGTATTCTGGCACTCGGCGGTTTGCAGGGTGCAATCGGCTGGTGGATGGTGGCTTCCGGTCTGAGCGTGCTCACCAATGTTAGCCAGTATCGTCTGGCCATTCACCTGACGATGGCCTGTATCATTATCACTGCGGTGCTCTATGTGGCGCGGGGCTTGGCTCAATATACTGAGAAGCCCTCAAGCCGTAACCTGCAGCGCTTTGCCGGCTGGTTGGTTTTGGCTGTGCTGGTACAGATTTATCTCGGTGGTCTGGTGGCAGGTCTGCATGCCGGACTGACCTATAATACCTGGCCGTTGATGGATGGCGCGATTATTCCATCCGACCTGTTCACGCATCAGCCGGTTTGGCGCAACCTGTTTGAAAACCCTAAGACGGTGCAGTTTATCCATCGCTGCTTTGCCTATACAGTGCTGGTTTTGGCTGTGCTGCATGCGGTGCAGGCGCATCGGCATGCAGCAGGCACAACCCATGCGCGCCGCTCAATGGTGCTGGTGGGGCTGATTATTATTCAGGCCGCGATTGGCATTGTTGCTTTGCTGACAATGGTGCCGATTGAATGGGGGCTCGCCCATCAGGGCTTTGCATTGGTGCTGCTGAGTTTTGCGGTCGCCCATTGGCGCGCCTGTAAAGGTGCCTATGCGGTACGCAATGCTTAAAACAAAAAGCCCGCGAATATCGCGGGCTTTTTATAGAGAAGTCTCATGGCGTAGCTTACGTAATGCTGATGCTATTTTCAGCTCCCGTGCTTCGTCATTATCATTGCCATCCTCGCGGTGCCACGCCGCTGAAAGGCAGCCATAACAAAAGGCATAATCGAGAATATAAGCAACAGGTTTGCCTATAGCTTCGGAGAAGGTTGTTGCGATCGTCAAGGCTCTTTGCGCATCAAGGCACAGATCATCGCGATCAAGGGGATTATAAAACAGGTTGGCGCAGTCAAAAGCTGCATCTCCGCACAGCCCGTGCGGGTCAATGGCCAGCCAGCCACGCGAGCTACGTATAATATTCTCATGATGCAGATCACCATGCAGCGCAATCACCTCATGCGGTTGATCGAGTAAATGCAGCGCCAGATTTGCCGCTTCGGTATAAATACCATGGGTGATATTGCTCAGATCAAACAGGCTTTTGAAATGTTTACGTAAAGGCTGCAATTGAGAGGGCAGAGCTTGGCCGGAAGGGCTGTGCAAGGCATGTATTACCTCGGCGGCTATACGGATTGCGTCTGCATCATGGCCGGCTTCAAGGTGGGCTTTGAGGTCATAGTCGCCGGCATATTCCAGCATCATCATCATGGTTTCATGATGCATATCACGCAGTTTTATAGCGCCATTGCCGTTACGGTAACGCAAATAATAGGCGCCACGCCATTCTTCATGCCCTGCGGGCTTCAGCGCTTTGATGATAACCGGAAAGCCCGATTTTCCGGTTATCTGTGCTTTCCAGATGATGCTGGAATTGGTTTCAGTCAGCACGGTTGCTGATGCAATTTGCCAGTGCAGCGGAAAATCAGGCACCTGCAGAGGGTTTGTCATCAGCATTCCATAGCTATCAGGCCAGGCCGAGCATCAGGTTCATATTCTGCACCGCAGCGCCGGATGCGCCTTTACCGAGATTGTCGAGTACTGCCACCAGATTAATGATGCGGCCAGTTTCAGAACCAAACACATAAAGGTTCATACCATCGGTATCAGCGAGCATTTCCGCATCAACACGTGCCATAGCACTGCTTTCATCAAGCGGGATAACACGTACGATATCTTGTCCGGCATAATGCGCTTGCAATGCGTCATGAACTGCCTTGACACTTACATCGCCCTTAAGCAGGTCGAGATAAACTGGGATCTGCACAATCATGCCTTGCGGAAAACGACCGACACTTGGCGCAAAAATCGGGGCGTGATCGAGATTGCCATAGATCTGCATTTCCGGCTGATGCTTGTGCTTGAGTGTCAGGCCATAGAGGAAGTTATTTTCCTTCATATGCTCCGGATGGTTAGCATCTTCCATCTGCGCAATCATCTGCTTGCCGCCGCCGGTATAGCCGGAAACCGCATTGACGGTTACAGGATAATCACTACCCATCAAGCCTGCTGCACGCAAAGGGCGGATTAGCGAAATAGCGCCGGTCGGATAGCAGCCGGGATTGGAAACATAATGCGCATCACGAATGCGCTGTGCCTGCTGGCTTTCCAGCTCGGCAAAGCCATAAACCCAGTCTGCATTGGTGCGATGTGCAGTTGATGTATCAATGATGCGGGTGGGGTGGTCTTTCAAAAGCGTAACCGCCTCAAGCGAGGCATCGTCCGGCAGGCAGAGAATGGCGATATCAGCTGAACGCAGCAGCTCGGCGCGCAAATCTTTATTACGTCGTTCTTGTTCCGGAATAGACAGAACTTCCAGATCGGTGCGACCGGCGAGGCGGGTACGGATCTGAAGACCCGTTGTACCATGTTCGCCGTCAATAAAGATTTTCGGTTTCATTTGAATTTCGCCTTAAGGTAGTGAATTCATGAGGTTAGTGGTGCGTTTTGAATCATTCTGTAAGACAGTTGATTCTATATGTGAGGCTTTATCCTGCGGGATGCAATTCTGCAAGCAAGCCGCATTTATGCATTACTGTGACTATGGCGGCAATGCCGGTTTTTTTCCACCATATAGTCGGCGCATTTTGGTTTCATTCAATAACAAAAAAGCGGATCCGAAGACCCGCTTTTCTGAAGCTCGTAAGCGATAATGATATTAGCACTTGGGGAGCTAAGCCCCAGAGCGCTGTTGGCGCTTGGAGAACTAGGCCCCGAAGCGCTATTAGCGCTTGGAGAACTGGAAAGAACGACGGGCTTTAGCCTTACCGTATTTCTTACGTTCTACAACACGGCTATCGCGTGTAAGGAAGCCGCCTTTTTTGAGTACTGCACGCAGACCTGGTTCGAAATAGGTCAGGGCCTTTGAAATGCCGTGACGAACCGCACCGGCCTGACCGGACAGACCACCGCCTGCAACAGTCGCAACAACGTCAAACTGACCTGTGCGATTGGCTGCAACGATTGGCTGCTGCAGAACCATCTGCAGAACTGGACGAGCAAAATAAGCGTTGAAATCTTTGCCGTTGACAATGATCTTGCCTGAGCCTGGCTTTACCCAAACGCGAGCAATCGCATCTTTACGCTTGCCGGTCGCATATGAGCGACCCAGAGCGTCGACTTTCTTGACATGAACCGGAGCTTCAGGCGCAGCGGCTGCTGCAACTGTGCCAAGTTCTTCGAGCGAGTTGAGCTGCTCAGCCATTATGCAATCCTCTTATTTTTGCTGTTCAGAGCGCCGATGTCGAGGACTTCTGGCTGCTGTGCTTCGTGCTGATGGTCGGCACCTGCATAAACGCGCAGGTTCTTCATCTGACGACGGCCGAGTGGACCGCGTGGTACCATGCGTTCAATTGCCTTCTCAACGACGCGTTCCGGAAAACGGCCTTCGAGGATCTGGCGGGCTGTACGCTGCTTGATACCGCCTGGATGGCCGGTGTGCCAGTAGTAAACCTTGTCGGTGAACTTTTTACCGGTCAGAACAATTTTGTCTGCATTGATGATGATAACATTATCGCCATCGTCAACATGCGGAGTGAAAGTTGGTTTGTTCTTACCGCGCAGAATGTTGGCGACCTGAGAAGCGAGACGACCAAGAACAACGCCTTCAGCGTCGATCAAAATCCACTTCTTCACCACTTCCGCTGGCTTCTGGGAGAAAGTTGCCATTGAAGTCAATCCTTGAGTGATCCTTGCGATGTGGCGTCCCTTAAAGGGAAACCTTGCTGCAAGGCTTTTCTTGTTGCTTGTGTTTCGGCAGAACCTGCCTGAAACAATAAGAAATCAGGCATCCTTTACAGATACTGGTTTCAGCCTTTGCAATACATGGGCTGCTATACGCCGTCAAGTCACCGAATTCAGCCAGTATTCTAATTAATTGTTGTAAAACAAGCACTTAAAAATACGGTAATATATTACCCTATTAAATATCGCCTATAAGCAGCTTGTAACTAGCTTTGAGAGAGCGGTTTTATCATTATCTGTTAAATTCTGAAAATGCATTATAGTGGTAAGAACCAGAACAGGGAGCCTGCTATGAATGATAGTGACATTAAAGCCGTTTTACAAAATGCAAAAACTATTGCTTTGATCGGCGCTTCGCCCAATGAGGATCGCCCTAGCTTCGGGGTGATGAAATATCTGCTCGATCATGGCTATCAGGTTATTCCGGTGAATCCGGGGCAGGCGGGTAAACAGATACTCGGGCAGCTGGTCTATGCATCATTGGCCGATATTCCGGTGAATATTGATCTGGTCGATGTGTTTCGTGCATCCAATGCAGTGCCTGCTATTGTTGATGAGGTTCTGGCGCTTGAACAGCGCCCCGATGTACTGTGGCTGCAATTGGAGATCACTCATCCTGAAGCTGAAAAGAAAGCTGAGATCAACGGGCTTAAGGTAGTCAGAAATCTGTGCACCAAGCAGGAGCATCAACGTTTACTCTAATTTGTTGCCTATGCAGTGATTTGCCATTCAGGCTTGGCGTCTGAATGGCAAATGCTCTGGCGCTTGCCGGTAAGCAAGCCAGATCCAATTGAGTTATCGCCTCTGCACAAATACTCAAAAAGGTAATAGTTTGCGTGAATTACGGGCAAAAGCGGAATCTTTTTCTTTGCTTGTCTCGGTGTAAAATTCTAGTCTTGTGCAAACTTTACATCTTGGGAGTATATTATGTCTAAACGCAGCCCCGGTTTTGAAACGCTGGCCATTCACGCAGGCGCAAAGCCAGATCCGACCACCGGTGCCCGCACCACGCCAATCTACCAGACAGCATCTTATGTGTTTGACGATGTTGATCATGCGGCGTCATTGTTTGGCCTGCAGGCTTTCGGCAATATTTATACCCGCCTGACCAACCCGACCACCGCTGTTCTTGAAGAACGTATCGCAGCGCTTGAGGGCGGCACTGCTGCTGTTGCCACTGCTTCCGGTCATGCTGCACAGCTGCTGGTTTTCCACAATCTGCTGCGCACTGGCGATAATTTTATTGCTGCGAACAAGCTTTATGGCGGTTCGATCAACCAGTTCGGCAATGCTTTCAAATCCTTTGGCTGGGAAGTGCGCTGGGGCGATATTGATAATATTGCCAGTTTTGAAAGCCAGATTGACGATAGAACCCGTGGTATTTTTATTGAAAGCCTTGCCAATCCGGGCGGCATTGTTGTGGATATTGCTGCTATTGCCGAGATCGCCCATAAGCATGGTTTGCCACTGATCGTTGATAACACCATGGCTTCGCCTTATCTGATCCGCCCGATCGAGCATGGTGCGGATATTGTTGTGCATTCGCTGACCAAATTCATTGGCGGCCATGGCAATTCGATGGGCGGTATTCTGGTTGACGGCGGTACATTCGATTGGTCAAAAACGGACAAATTCCCGATGCTGAGCGAACCGCGCCCTGAATATGCCGGTGCGGAATTGCACAAAACCTTCGGCAATATTGCTTTTGCGATTGCTGCTCGTACATTGGGACTGCGCGACTTTGGTCCGTCGATTTCGCCTTTCAATTCGTTCCAGATTCTGGCCGGTGTTGAAACCTTGCCGCTGCGTATGCAGCGCCATTGCGATAATGCTTTGAAGGTTGCTCAGTGGCTTGAAAAGCACGAAAAAGTTGATTGGGTACTTTATGCCGGTCTGCCAACCGACAAATACCACGCTCTGCAGCAGAAATACTCGCCAAAGGGCGGCGGTGCGGTATTCACCTTCGGTCTGAAGGGCGGCTATGAAGCAGGTAAAACCTTTACCAACTCGCTTGAGCTGTTCTCGCTGCTGGCAAATATTGGTGATACGCGTTCGCTGGTGATTCATCCGGCCTCTACCACCCATCGCCAGTTGACTGATGAGCAGAAAATCGCTGCCGGTGCAGGGCCTGAAGTGGTGCGCCTGTCGATTGGTATTGAAGATGCTGACGATATCATCGCTGATATTGAGCAGGCTTTGGCGAAGATCGCCTGATGACTGGGCCGCAGGCTGGATTGAGAACCGGACTGCTGCCGGTTGATACCAATTCAGAGCCTGAGCTTGGCGCGCCCGCAGCAGGGCGCGTCATTTCAGGTGAACCGCAGTTTAAAACATGGAATGCAGAAGAAACCGCTGACGGTCTATATGCCGGTATTTGGGAATCTACCGCTGGTAAATGGCAGGTTTCTTATGATGAGTGGGAATTTTTTCAGCTTATCAGCGGCGTTTCCATTCTCACAGAAGCTGATAAACCGCCTGTCACGTTACGCAGCGGTGATGCTTATATAATCAGACCCGGCTTTAAAGGGACGTGGGAAGTGGTTGAAACGACTCGTAAAACCTATGTTATAAAACTCTGAATATTTAGTCTTTTAAAGAAAACGCCGCCCCTGATCTGAGGGGCGGCATTTTTGTTTTACCATTCGAGTTTCAGCGTTTGCATGCCGTGGAAGTGATAGGTATCGCTATAAAGCGGCGGCTCGGCAAAGCGGATATTGGGCAGGCGCTTGAACAATGTTGCCAGTGAAACCTGCATTTCAAGCCGCGCCAGCGGCGCACCGATACAAAAATGGATACCTGCACCAAAGGATACGTTTTTTTGGTCCGGGCGCTCCGGCCAGAAACGCTCGGCCTGTTCAAAAGCCTGATAATCGCGGTTGCCACAACCCAGCAACAGCCCGAGCTGTTCACCAGCTTTGAGTGTCACACCATCTGCAACTTCGGTTTCCGCATAGCTGTAACGGGTGAACATATGCAGCGGGGCATCAAAGCGGATGCATTCTTCTGCCACCGCAGCCGTTGATTCCGGCGTGGCAAATAAAGTACGGTGATCGAGCCCACTTTGCAAAATGGTTTTAACCGCATTACCTGTCTGGTTGACGGTTGCTTCATGGCCGGCATTGAGCAGCAAAATACAGGTAGTGATCAGCTCGTCTTCAGAGAGCTTGGCACCATTTTCTTCCGCTGCGAGCAGCAGGCTTAACAGGTCGTCGCCGGGGTTTTTACGGCGCTGTGCCGCATAATCCCGCAAGTAATCCGAGAATTCCTTGGCTGCCTGATTGGCGCTGTCTTCAACCTCACGCGTGGCATTATGCATGTACATATTGACCATGCGGTGCGACCAGTCGAGCAATTGCGGGGCGTTCTCGGTTGGGATACCCAGCATTTCAGCGATCACCACTACCGGAATTGGTGTGGCAAAGGCAGGCATAAGATCGACATGGCCTTGATGTTCAAAGCCGTCGATCAGTTCATTGGCCAGAGTTTCAATGCGCGGACGCAAACGCTCGACTTGGCGCGAAACAAATGCACGGTTGACCAATGTGCGCAAACGCGTGTGAACAGGGGGCTCGATTTCCAGCATTGAATGACGTTCGACACCGTCAAAATCTTTTAAATGCTCACGGTTGATAGCATTAGCGCGGTAACCGCCTGGCTCTTCACGGCCAAAACGACGATCGCGCAGTAGCTTGTTAATGTCGTCATAACCGGCAAAGCACCAGAAACCATAATCTTCCCAGAAAAAGACCCGCGCATGATGGTGCAGCCATGCATAAGCCGCATAAGGATTTTGTACAAATTCAGGCTGATGCGGATCTATCCGCACATGACGGGTCGCAGGATTAAAATCGAGATAATCAGGTTTTACCGGGACGGTCATTTGTATGGTCATCGGGCTTTCATCACATTGCTATTGATACGAATTTTCATGACAACAAGTATGGCACTATAGAGACAGTTATTTGAGAAATGCAGCGTGACAAAGCGCGGCATGGATCGGTCTTTTTCCGCAATATGCGATTTTGAGTCAGATGCAGATAATAAAAAAGCCTTTTGAAACAGTATTGCTTCAAAAGGCTTTAAAAAATGATCGGGAATATACAGCCCCGTTCAGAAGGATTTAGAAATCCCAGTCATCATCTTCCGTAGCTACAGCTTTGCCGATTACATAGCTGGAACCGGAACCGGAGAAGAAGTCATGATTCTCGTCGGCATTTGGTGACAGTGAAGACAGGATCGCCGGATTAACATTGGTGACCGTGCTTGGGAACAGAGCTTCATAGCCCAGATTCATCAGAGCTTTGTTCGCATTATAATGCAGGAACTTTTTAACATCTTCAGTCAGGCCGGTGCCGTCATAAAGCGCTGCGGTATATTTGGTTTCCACGTCATAAAGATCGAGCAGCATGGCAAAGGCAAAATCTTTCAATTCCTGCTTGCGCGCTTCGCTCTCTTTTTCCAGGGCAACCTGATATTTATAACCGATATAATAGCCATGTACTGCTTCATCGCGGATAATCAGGCGGATAAGATCGGCAGTATTGGTTAGCTTGGCACGGCTCGACCAATGCATCGGCAGATAGAAGCCCGAATAGAACAGGAAGCTTTCCAGATACACGCTGGCGATTTTGCGCTTCATTGGATCATCAGATTTATATTCATTGATGATCAGCGCTGCTTTGCGCTGCAAATGCGGATTTTCTTCACTCCAGCGATAGGCATCATCCACATCAGGGGTTGAGCAAAGCGTGGAGAAAATCGACGAATAAGAGCGTGCGTGAACGGCTTCCATGAAGCTGATATTGCTGAGTACCGCTTCTTCATGCGGGGTAGCAGCATCGGGCATCAGACAGGGTGCACCGATTGTGTTCTGAATCGTATCCAGCAGGGTCAGGCCGGTAAAAACACGGATCGTCAGCGTTTTTTCTTCTGGTGTCAGC
Source organism: Pseudochrobactrum mosebachae (assembly GCF_048914685.1). Taxonomy (GTDB): domain Bacteria; phylum Pseudomonadota; class Alphaproteobacteria; order Rhizobiales; family Rhizobiaceae; genus Pseudochrobactrum. The sequence goes on along the minus strand of NZ_CP128408.1, from coordinate 428,081 downwards.
GTACCCCAGGATGGAATATCATTTGAGAGTGGTACTTTTTCAGGCAGCCAAAAATTACTGGTAAGACGGTTCCAGACCTCGAGGTCTTTTTCGTCTTCAATCCGGTTCCAGTTAACAGCTTTGGTGGCGCAGATCAGTTTTTGTTGCGTGGTCATGATGTACTCTGAATTTGTGATGACTGGCTGTCCGTGTTGCCACAGACAGCATCATAAAACATGAGGTTGATTTACAAGCTGCAGGAAACGCAGCCCTCTACCTGAGTGCCTTCCAGAGCCATCTGGCGCAGACGAATATAATAAATCGTCTTGATTCCCTTACGCCATGCATAGATCTGCGCTTTGTTGATGTCCCGCGTTGAAGCCGTGTCACGGAAGAATAATGTCAGCGAAAGCCCCTGATCAACATGCTGTGTTGCAGCGGCATAGGTATCAATAATCTTCTCGACACCGATTTCATAAGCGTCCTGATAATATTCAAGATTGTCATTATCCATGAATGGGGCAGGGTAATAGACGCGGCCGATCTTGCCTTCTTTGCGGATTTCAATTTTAGCCGCAATCGGGTGGATCGAAGAGGTCGAGTTATTGATATAGGAAATCGAACCTGTTGGCGGCACGGCCTGCAGGTTACGATTATAAATACCATGCGCCATTACCGATTTGCGCAATTCTTCCCAATCAGCCTGCGTTGGAATGCTCACGCCGGCATTGGCAAACAATTCGCGAACACGCTCGGTTTCGGGCTCCCAGAGCTTATCGGTATATTTGTCGAAGAACGTGCCGTCAGCATATTTTGAATCTTCAAAGCCGACAAAGCTTGATTTGCGATCCATAGAAATGCGGTTCGACGCTTTAATCGCGTGATACACAACCGTGTAGAAATAAATATTGGTGAAATCCACACCTTCAGGGCTGCCGTAGAAGATCCGCTCGCGGGCAAGGTAGCCATGCAAGTTCATCTGACCAAGGCCAATCGCGTGGCTCTCATCATTGCCGCGGGCAATGGATGGCACCGAATTGATATTGCTCATATCGGATACGGCAGTCAGCGCACGGATAGAGGTTTCAACAGTTTTGCCGAAATCCGGAGAATCCATGGTCATGGCAATATTCAACGAGCCGAGATTGCACGAAATATCTTTACCGATATGTTCGTAATTCAAGTCATCTTTATAGGTGCTGGCTTCACTGACCTGCAGGATTTCAGAGCAGAGATTGCTCATGGAAATACGGCCTGCAATCGGGTTCGCCGCATTCACCGTATCTTCGAACATGATATACGGATAGCCGGATTCAAACTGGATTTCGGCCAGTGTCTGGAAAAATGCGCGCGCTTTGATCTTCTGTTTGCTGATACGACCGTCATCCACCAGTTCACGATATTTCTCGGTTACTGAAATCTCGGTGAATGGCACGCCGTAAACACGCTCAACATCATATGGCGAGAACAGATACATATCCTCGTCATTCTTGGCCAGTTCAAAGGTAATATCCGGAATAACAACGCCGAGCGACAGAGTTTTAATGCGGATTTTTTCATCCGCATTTTCGCGCTTGGTATCGAGAAAACGCATAATATCCGGGTGATGCGCATTCAGATACACCGCACCTGCGCCTTGGCGGGCGCCAAGCTGGTTGGCATAAGAGAAGGCATCTTCCAGCAGTTTCATAATCGGAATAATACCGGATGACTGGTTTTCGATCATTTTGATCGGCGCGCCATGCTCACGAATATTGGTAAGGGCAAATGCCACGCCGCCACCGCGCTTGGAAAGCTGCAGTGCTGAATTGATCGAGCGGCCGATCGATTCCATATTGTCTTCCATGCGCAGCAGGAAGCACGAAACCAATTCGCCGCGCTGCTTTTTACCGGCATTGAGGAAAGTTGGTGTTGCAGGCTGAAAACGACCTGAAAGCACTTCTTCCATAATCGAAACGGCAAGCGTTTCATCGCCTTTGGCCAGCGCCAGCGCCACCATGCATACGCGATCTTCATAACGTTCCAGATAGCGCAAGCCGTCAAAGGTCTTCAGCGTGTAGCTGGTGTAATATTTGAACGCGCCGAGAAAGGTCGGGAAGCGGAATTTCTTTTTATAGGCCAGATTGAAAAGATTCTGAACAAATTCAAAAGAATACTGATCAAGAACGTCTTTTTCATAATAATTTTGGGTGACCAGATAATCGAGCTTCTCTTCCAGGTTATGGAAGAAAACCGTATTCTGGTTGACGTGCTGCAGGAAATACTGGCGCACGGCTTTGCGATCCATATCAAACTGGATTTCACCGTCGGGACCAAACAGATTTAGCATCGCATTGAGTGCGTGATAATCCATGGCTGGTGCGTCTGCCTTTGGTTTCTCTGATCGCTGTAGCTCTGACACTGCCAATATCTCTTTCCTTAGATTCTTTTAAACTTTGTTTCTAACGGGGTAAGCGGCTGAATTATAGAGCTCATTCGCGCTATTATCCCCTGTCATGAAAGGGCTGTGGATATCGTCTCACGCAGCCCAGAATTTTTGCAGCCCGACCTGAACATTGATCACGTCTTCTTCGGTTCCTGCGAGTTCATAGCGATATAAAAAAGGCACCTGACATTTCTCTGAGATGACATTGCCGGCAATGCCATATGTCGCGCCAAAGTTCCGGTTTCCGCCGGCAATCACACCGCGGATCAGTGAACGGTTGCCGCTGTCATTGAGAAAACGGATCACCGGTTTAGCCACCGCACCACGCCCGTCACCAGCTGCATAAGTAGCAAGAACCAATACAAAAGGCTGAGTTATCTGTAAAAGATCAGCCTTCATGCTGCATTCGATACGTTCGGCAGGCAGGCCGGTTTTTGTTACAAAGCGGTGTGTATTCTGCGTGCCGCTGGAAAAATAAACGAGCAGGCCCATAGCCACTTCCTTATTCCAAAAATAATCCGTCAATACCGGAATTCAGGTGAGGATCAACAAGGCCATCCGGCTGTTGAGGTGGCTGCTGCCCGCGCTCTTTGCAAAGTCTGCGGGCAGGCCGTGTTTCAGGCGGATATATGTGTTTTATTCAAGCGCACATATCAACCAAAGCAGATGAAGTCAGGTCAGGCCAGTGCGCTGATCATATCCGGGCGGAAGCCCGCCCAATGCGTGTCTCCGGCAACCACAACAGGAACCTGCATGTAGCCGAGCTGCTTTACGGTATCAAAACCAACGGTATCTTCCGAAATATCAACGATGTTGAAGTCGATTCCCTGACGTTCCAAAGCGCGGTAGGTGGCGGTGCACTGAACGCAGGCTGGTTTGCTGTAAACGGTAATGGACATCGTATTCCTCATCTTTTAGCCGGCCTGTTATGCAATTAACATAATCCAGAGCCATATATGTGTTGTCTGGCTGCTGCATAATCCTTGCGGAGAACACTGAAAGCCAGTGTAGCGGGGGCTACAGCCCTTTGCAGGGCGCTTGCTTATTTCGGCCTTTGCAGGCCCATTTCTCATTCTGGCCTTTGCAAGCCTTTGGTCATTCTGCGCCTGATGGCGCTGCATTTCTGTGCATCTTATGATGCGCTGCTTTTCATTCCCGAGCTGAAGCCCGCAGATTTTTTGGTCGCATCCCTGTATTTCATACCTGCAAATACCTGAAGCATTCACCGGAGATACTGAATTCATACTTGCTGCACGGCCGCGCTTGATGACCGCTTTTAAAACTCATGAAATCGGCTGCTACTCTGGCGCTGCTACAAACAGGCCGTATAAAATGCTGCATAAAATTGCGGTTCAGACCGCGAAAACGCATGCTTTACTAAATCTGACTATAAATTGGGAACGGACGGCGAGAGAGGCTTTATAAACCCGTAGGTTTGAAATTCAGGGCTGGTCATAGAGAGCCATAGGGCGAATATCAGCCCGCAAGGCATTTAAGCTGCCAAACATTCCACCCTTCGTAAAGGTTGGTAATGAAGCAAGAGCTGCTGAAACAATCATCGTAACGGCAGGGCGTAATGCCTGCGTGTTAGTGAATATCTGAAAAGCAGCTCTGACCGTGTGCATAACCTGATTCCTGTTGCCTGCCTGAAACTTGATCTGTGTTCATGCTGTTTTGATAAACCGCATGAACATTACGAATCGTATTTCTTCCGTCTTCAACATTCCCGGAACCGTTTTTAAGGACAGGTTCCGATTCTATTTCCGGTAAAAGGCGCGCCTTTAAAATCCGGCAAAAAACGAGACACAGCAAAACGGGCTTACGCTGGGTATTTCCGTACAGACTGTGCCTGATAAAGCCGTCTGAGATGTCATTTTGAAGCTGCAGGTTGCAGAATCGAAAAACACCCTCAAGACACTATATATGGTATATGTTATGAATTTTTCGTCAACAGCTATGGTGTGTCTGACTGAATTTTACCCGCTATACACAGCTGAAAATTAAATCTGGATGGATGCTGAAAAAGCACAGCCGAGGCTTGCAGAGAAACTGCTGCCCGCCGACCTGATTCTTATATCTAGCATATAAGATATGGCTGGCTTTGGGCGAAAACTTTGCCGTTTTTTGAAAGATTCCCCGCTTTACACAAGTGGATAAATGCACATGTGATTCTTGAAGTATGATCATATGGCATTTTGTGAATGAGTAGAGGGAGGCTGGCGATTTGGATTCGGGCAGGGGCTGTACGGGAAACAAATCAACGACAGCAAAATATGCACATAAATGCGCTTATATATTTAATATCTATAAATTCTATATGGGGATTATGGTGGGCGATGAGAGACTCGAACTCCCGACATCTTCGGTGTAAACGAAGCGCTCTACCAACTGAGCTAATCGCCCGCTCGCTTGAAGCGGATATGTGCATGACTTAAGTGTGTTTCTATATAAATGCAAGCACATTCACATTCATATAGTTCATATTAAAGCCGCTTAAGAATATACGGTAGTAATATGATGGTGGGCGATGAGAGACTCGAACTCCCGACATCTTCGGTGTAAACGAAGCGCTCTACCAACTGAGCTAATCGCCCGCTCGCTTGAAGCGGCTGTGAGGCTCGTTTAAGGAATTCTGCGCAGGAGCGCAAGAGCAAAAATCAAAATAAAACAGAAATATGCATTAATTTTTTTTTGATCAGCCATCCGGCAGTGTTCCGCTGGCGATTTCCATATGATTCTTTGAATTCAGATGCTTACAGCGAGTAGGGGACTTATGTTTATGCGGAAAATCAGATGTTTTTTTAAGCCCCTTATATATATAAAGTGCGGTTAGCGGTGTTTATGCGCTTTTGTGCCTTTTCCTGCAAAAAACTTTATAAAGCTCGCTTGACAGTTCCCAATGAACCCATTAGACAGCGGCCATACCGGACGGAAACGTTGGTTAGCCAAAACGAAGCAAGCTTTGTTAGGCATCAGATGAATGTCTGAATAATGCGCGGGTGTAGCTCAGTTGGTTAGAGTGCCGGCCTGTCACGCCGGAGGTCGCGGGTTCGAGCCCCGTCACTCGCGCCACTTTCTCAAATATAAAATCATATATCGTGAGAGAGTGGCGCAACCCCGCCTTTTATTTTCCCAGTTTAATTGCTAATATTGTAATCTTGCTTGAGGCGAGATTTTTTTGCATTTATTTGTGAAGATTGTTCTAAAACCCTTTGATTTTAAAAGTGAATCAGGGTAGATACCAGCTTGCTTGATACAAGCACTGCGCGGGTGTAGCTCAGTTGGTTAGAGTGCCGGCCTGTCACGCCGGAGGTCGCGGGTTCGAGTCCCGTCACTCGCGCCACTTTCTCATAATGATTTATCATATATTGAGAGAGTGGCGCACCCCGCCATCTTATTCATGAATGATCAAAAATATATGATTTTGCCCTGTGTGCTTGCCCGTCATTGCAGGCAGGCAGTGAAGATTTTGCATGTCATTCATATGTGTTGACGCTCATCCGTATATATAAAGACAATACCGACACGTAAAAGCTGCAGACTTTTTATGTGTTTTGCACTCTCGGGCCTATGTGTGAGGAGAGGGTGTGGCTGCGGTTTTTGATTCTTTTTTGTATAATCGCGGTGGCAGTGCTATCGTGCTTTTATAATCTGGCTTGTTGTCGGCTTTTTATTCGTGGTTAGCTCGGATTAGGGTATCGATATGACGTGATCGTGACCTGTGCCTGCCTTGATCGTTAATTGTGTTAGGTGGCTGGGTCGAGGTTGTTAACAGGTTGGTCTTTATTAATCATATCCATGTGAGCGCATAGCTGACATGCGCTTTATAGGGTTGCGCAATCGGGTTGACTGCGTTAACCGTCCCACACAGAGCACTGTATTCGCACGGCATGCCTTTTGAAGCTGTTTGGGCGAGATTGATTGTAAGGTGCAATGTGTCACATGGCTGTAGCCGTTAAATGGCTTATGTAGTGCACAACTTTACATCTTGAAGCCGGAAATAGGGTAATGAACGAGCTTTTAAGTTCCTATCTGCCAATCGTCATTTTTATTGGCGTGGCAATGGTGATCGGGATTGCGTTGCTGGTAGCGCCGTTCCTGGTCGCATACAGACAGCCGGATCCAGAGAAACTCTCGGCATACGAGTGTGGTTTCAACGCGTTTGATGATGCGCGCATGAAATTTGATGTGCGTTTCTATCTGGTATCCATCCTTTTCATCATCTTCGACCTTGAAGTCGCATTCTTGTTCCCGTGGGCTGTGTCCTTCGGTGCAATCGGCATGTTCGGATTCTGGTCCATGATGGTCTTTCTTTCTGTTTTGACCATCGGCTTCATTTACGAATGGAAGAAGGGAGCCCTGGAATGGGATTGACCTCTGGCCAAAGTCCGATGACGCCAAATGGCGGACAAAACGGCGGTGTGCTTGTAGCGCCCCGCCCGAAGGGCATTATTGATCCCAATACCGGTAAGCTGATCGGTCAGGATGATGCATTTTTCGGTGAGTTGAATAATGAGCTCTCCGATAAGGGTTTCATCGTTACCTCGGCTGATGCGCTGATTACATGGGCGCGCACCGGTTCGCTGATGTGGATGACCTTTGGTCTGGCGTGCTGCGCTGTTGAGATGATGCATATTTCGATGCCACGTTATGATGCTGAGCGTTTTGGCATCGCGCCGCGTGCGTCACCGCGCCAGTCTGACGTCATGATCGTTGCCGGTACGCTGACCAATAAAATGGCGCCAGCTCTGCGCAAGGTTTACGACCAGATGCCGGAGCCGCGTTATGTGATCTCGATGGGATCCTGCGCTAATGGCGGCGGTTATTACCACTATTCCTATTCAGTGGTGCGTGGTTGTGACCGCGTTGTACCGGTCGATATTTATGTGCCGGGCTGCCCTCCGACCGCTGAGGCGCTTCTTTATGGTATTTTGATGCTGCAGAAGAAAATCCGCCGCACCGGTACAATTGAACGTTGATGGGGAGCGTGACCACTATGACTGAAGAAGCTCTCTTGGAACTTTCAGGCTATTTGTCTGAGCGTCTTGAAGGTAAGATCGATAGCGCATCATTGAGCTATGGTGAATTGACCCTCAATATTGCGATTGATCAGATTGTTCCGGTTCTCACATTTCTGCGTGATGATGTGCAGTGCCAGTTTGTAAACTTCACCGATTTGAGCGGCGTGGATTATCCGGGTCGTGCCAAGCGTTTTGATGTTGTTTATCAGCTGTTGTCGCCGCGTCATAATCTGCGCATCCGCATTCGTTTGGTAACGGATGAAGATACGCCGGTGCCGTCGATCACTGGTGTGTTTGCCGGTGCATTGTGGTTCGAGCGTGAAGCCTATGACATGTACGGCATTCTGTTTTCCGGACATCCGGATCTGCGTCGTATTCTCACAGATTATGGCTTTGAAGGTCATCCGCTGCGTAAAGATTTTCCACTGACCGGCTTTGTTGAAGTCCGTTATGATGATCAGGTCAAGCGCGTGGTTTATGAGCCGGTTGAGCTGCGTCAGGAATTTCGTAATTTTGACTTTTTGTCACCATGGGAAGCAACCGATTATGTGCTGCCCGGCGATGAAAAAGCCAAAACCAACTGAGCTGTATTTTTAACGATTGAGGATTAAAAAATGTCTGATCGTGCCAAGCTGGAAGGACGCTGCCTTTGTGGTTCTGTGCGTTTTTCAGCGAAGCCTGTGAATGACGAAATGGGTGCCTGTCACTGTGCAATGTGCCGCCGATGGTCCGGTGGTGTGTTTCTCAGTGTGGATTGCGGCAATAGTATTGAAATCACAAAGGGCGATGATCTTGCCTTTTACGGCTCTTCCGAATGGGGGGAGCGTGGTTTCTGTAAAGCCTGCGGTTCAACACTGTTGTGGCGTATGCAGGACGGTACTCATAATGTCGCTTCGGTTCAGGCGTTTGAAAATCCTTCGCAGTTCAGATTTACGTCGGAAATCTATGTCGACAGCAAGCCTGATAATTACGCATTTGCCAATGATACGCGCAAGATGACGGAAGCAGAGTTTCTGGCAGCTTTTGCCTCTACACAGGATGCCGAGAATGGCTGAAACACAAGTTCGCAATTTTAATATCAACTTCGGCCCGCAGCATCCGGCTGCGCACGGCGTTTTGCGTCTGGTGCTCGAGCTGGATGGTGAAGTGGTAGCCCGTGTCGATCCGCATATCGGCCTGTTGCACCGCGGCACTGAAAAGCTGATGGAAACCAAGACCTATTTGCAGGCTTTGCCTTATCTCGACCGCCTCGATTACGTGGCGCCGATGAATCAGGAACATGCCTATGCAATGGCGGTCGAGCGTTTGCTCGGCGTTACTGTGCCTAAGCGCGGTCAGCTGATCCGCGTGCTGTATTCTGAAATCGGCCGTATTCTCAACCATATCCTCAACGTGACCACGCAGGCCATGGACGTTGGTGCTTTGACACCGCCGCTCTGGGGCTTTGAAGAACGTGAAAAGCTGATGGTGTTTTACGAGCGCGCCTGTGGTGCCCGTATGCATGCGGCCTATTTCCGTCCGGGTGGCGTGCATCAGGATTTGCCTGAGCAGCTGGTGCAGGATATTGCCAACTGGATTGATCCGTTTTTCAAGACACTGAATAATCTTGATAACCTCATCACCAATAACCGTATTTTCAAGCAGCGTAACGTCGATATCGGCGTGGTTACACTTGATGATGCATGGGCATGGGGCTTCTCAGGCGTTATGGTTCGCGGCTCGGGCGCGGCATGGGATCTGCGTAAGAGCCAGCCATATGAGTGCTATTCTGAAATGGAATTTGACATTCCGGTCGGTAAAAACGGTGACTGTTATGACCGTTACCTGATCCGTATGGAAGAAATGCGCCAATCCGCATCGATCATGCGCCAGTGCTGCGAATTGCTGTTGGGCAAGGAGCGTGTCGGGCCTGTTTCAGCGATGGATAACAAGATTGTTCCGCCAAAGCGTGGCGAAATGAAACGCTCGATGGAAGCTCTCATCCATCACTTTAAGCTTTATACTGAAGGTTACCATGTGCCGGAAGGCGAGGTATATGCCGCAGTTGAAGCGCCGAAGGGTGAATTCGGTGTTTATCTGGTGTCTGACGGCACCAATAAGCCATATCGCTGCAAATTGCGTGCGCCGGGTTTTGCTCATCTTCAGGCCATGGATTTCATTTGTCGCGGTCACATGCTGGCCGACGTCTCCGCAATCCTTGGCTCACTTGATATTGTGTTTGGTGAGGTAGACCGCTGATGTCCGTCCGTCGTCTCGCAGATGATTCTGTCCAGCCAGCCGCTTTTTCCTTCAATGCGGAAAATGCAGCATGGGCTGAAAAAACAATTAATAAATTTCCGGCTGGCCGCCAGCAATCAGCGGTTATTCCGCTGCTGATGCGTGCGCAGGAACAGGATGGTTGGGTTACCAAAGCATCGATTGAATATGTGGCAGCAATGCTCGACATGCCTTTGATCCGTGTTCTGGAAGTGGCAACATTCTATACCCAGTTCCAGCTTAAGCCTGTTGGCACCCGTGCCCATATTCAGGTTTGCGGTACCACGCCGTGCATGTTGCGCGGCTCGGAAGAGCTGATGAAAGTGTGCAAGCACAAAATTCATCACGATCCGCATACGCTGAATGCCGATGGCACATTGTCATGGGAAGAAGTTGAGTGTCAGGGTGCTTGCGTCAATGCGCCGATGGTCATCATCTTCAAAGACGCTTATGAAGACCTTACCCCTGAACGCCTCGCTGAAATTATTGATGCTTTTGAGGCTGGCAAGGGTGATACCATTGAGCCGGGTCCGCAGATCGATCGTGTATTTGCAGCACCTGCCGGTGGTCTGACATCTTTGACTGATGGCAATCCGAAAGCAGAGGGCTGATCTATGCTGGCTGATAAAGATCGCATCTTTACAAATATTTACGGCATTAAAGACAAGTCGCTGAAAGGCGCTATGTCACGTGGTGCCTGGGATAATACCAAGGGACTGGTCGAAAACGGCCGTGACTGGATCATTAATGAAATGAAGGCTTCCGGCCTTCGCGGACGCGGCGGCGCAGGCTTCCCGACCGGCATGAAATGGTCATTTATGCCAAAAGAAAGCGACGGTCGTCCGCATTATCTCGTGGTAAATGCCGATGAATCCGAGCCCGGCACCTGTAAAGACCGTGACATCATGCGCCACGATCCGCATACGCTGATCGAAGGCTGCGTGATTGCCGGTTGTGCAATGGGCGCCAACACTGCTTATATTTATCTGCGCGGCGAGTTCATGCGTGAGCGTGAAGCCCTTCAGGCTGCCATTGATGAATGTTACGATGCAGGTCTGCTCGGCAAAAATAACAAATGCGGCTGGGATATGGATATTTTCCTGTCCCATGGTGCAGGCGCTTACATTTGCGGTGAAGAAACGGCGCTTTTGGAAAGCCTTGAAGGCAAGAAGGGGCAGCCGCGTTTGAAGCCGCCTTTCCCTGCCAATATGGGTCTTTATGGTTGCCCGACCACTGTGAATAATGTGGAATCCATTGCTGTTGCGCCGACAATTTTGCGCCGTGGCGGTGCATGGTTCTCGTCCATTGGACGTCCGAACAATGTTGGTACCAAGCTGTTCCAGATTTCCGGCCATGTGAATACCCCGTGCACCGTTGAAGAAGCGATGGGCGTGCCTTTCCGTGTGCTGATTGAAAAACATGCCGGCGGTATCCGCGGCGGTTGGGACAATCTGCTCGCGGTTATTCCAGGTGGCGCTTCCTGTCCTGTGGTTACAGCTGAAAATATGATGGATGCTGTGATGGATTTCGACGGTATGCGTGATGTTAAATCATCATTCGGTACCGGCGGTGTCATCGTTATGGATAAATCTACGGATATTATCAAAGCGATTGCGCGTTTGTCACAGTTCTTCAAGCATGAAAGCTGCGGCCAATGCACGCCTTGCCGTGAAGGCACGGGCTGGATGTGGCGTGTGATGGAACGCATGGTCACCGGTAATGCGCAGAAGCGCGAAATCGACATGCTTTTTGATGTGACCAAGCAGATTGAAGGTCACACCATTTGTGCGCTTGGTGATGCGGCTGCATGGCCAATTCAGGGTCTGATCCGCAATTTCCGTCCGGAGATTGAAAAGCGTATTGATGATTATACCCGCAATGCTGTGCAGAGCCGTAATATCCGGCTTGAAGCTGCGGAATAACAGTTCGGAGCAGATCGGCGTTAGCCGGTCTGACCGTTTTTAAACTATGTGGCTTAACAGCCGCGGATTTGAATTTATGCGGCTAAAGCCGCAGGTTTGGACAAGCGATGGCTAAGATCAAGGTTGACGGTAAAGAGATCGAAGTACCCGATCACTACACGCTTCTTCAGGCAGCCGAAGAGGCTGGCGCTACTGTGCCGCGTTTCTGTTTCCATGAACGCCTCTCTATTGCCGGCAATTGCCGCATGTGCCTGGTTGAAGTGAAGGGCGGGCCGCCAAAGCCGGCAGCAAGCTGCGCTATGGGTGTGCGCGATCTGCGCCCGGGGCCAAATGGCGAAACACCGGAAGTTTTCACCAATACACCAATGGTCAAAAAGGCCCGTGAAGGTGTAATGGAATTCCTGCTGATCAATCACCCGCTGGATTGCCCGATTTGCGATCAGGGCGGTGAGTGCGATCTTCAGGATCAGGCAATGGCATTTGGTACCGATGGCTCGCGCTATCGTGAAAACAAACGCGCCGTTGAAAACAAATATATCGGCCCGCTGGTTAAAACGATTATGACGCGTTGCATTCACTGCACACGCTGCGTTCGCTTTACCACGGAAGTTGCCGGTATTTCTGAGCTCGGCCTGATCGGTCGCGGTGAAGATGCTGAAATTACCACCTATCTTGAACGGGCAATGACCTCCGAACTGCAGGGCAATGTGATTGATCTGTGTCCGGTTGGTGCGTTGACCTCGCGTCCTTATGCGTTTCAGGCGCGTCCTTGGGAGCTGACCAAAACAGAATCCATCGACGTTATGGATGCTGTTGGTTCCGCAATCCGTGTGGATACCCGTGGCCGTGAAGTGATGCGTATTCTGCCGCGCCTCAATGAGCAGGTGAACGAAGAGTGGATCTCCGACAAAACCCGCTTCATCTGGGATGGTCTGCGCACCCAGCGCCTTGATCGCCCTTATATACGTGTGAATGGTCGTTTGCAGCCTGCCACATGGCCGGAAGCTTTCGCAGCGGTTAAAGCTGCTGTTGCACGCAGTTCCGCCGGTAAAATCGGCGCAGTTGCCGGTGATCTCACAAGCGTTGAAGAAATCTTTGCACTGAAAAGCCTGATGACCAAGCTTGGCTCCGTCAATATTGACGGTCGTCAGGATGGCGTGGCGCTGGATCCGAGCAATGGTCGTGCGTCTTATATTTTCAATCCGACAATTGAAGGTATTGAGCAGGCCGATGCATTGCTGATTATCGGCTCGAACCCGCGCTTTGAAGCCTCTGTTCTCAATGCACGTATTTTCAAGCGCCAGCGTCAGGGTAACTTCCCGATTGCTCTGATCGGTGAACAGGCCGATCTGCGTTATGAGTATGCCTATCTTGGTGCAGGCTCTGATAGCCTCGCTCAGCTTGTTGCTGGTAAAGACAAGTTCTTTGATACTTTGAAAAACGCCAAGCGCCCGCTGATCCTGATTGGTCAGGGTGCACTTACCGGTGATACCGGTGCGGCAGTTCTGGCGCAGGCTGCACGTCTTGCCAATGCTGTTGGCGCAGTGAGTGATGAGTGGAACGGCTTTGCTGTTCTGCACACAGCCGCTGCACGTGTCGGTGCACTTGATCTCGGTTTTGTACCGGGTGAGGGCGGCGTTACAGCACAGAATATGGCTGGCGAAATGGATGTATTGTTCCTTGCCGGCGCTGATGAACTTGACCTGTCGAATAAAGGCTCAAGCTTCGTTGTTTATATCGGCACGCATGGCGATGCCGGTGCGCATGCCGCAGATGTAATTCTTCCGGGCTCAACCTATACGGAAAAGTCCGGTACTTATGTGAATACGGAAGGCCGTGTACAAATGGCTAACCGTGCCGGTTTTGCACCGGGTGAGGCCAAAGAAGATTGGGCGATCCTGCGTGCGTTGTCGGATGTACTTGGCGCCAAGCTGCCTTTTGACAATCTGGCGCAGTTGCGTGCCAGCCTTTATGCGGAATATCCGCATATGGCTGCTATTGACGCAGTTGCTGCAGGGCAGGGTGCAGATATTGCGGCTCTGGCTGCAAAAGCCACGCCTGTTAAAGCTATTACATTTGCTTCACCGGTCAGCGATTTTTATCTGACAAACCCGATTGCCCGTGCATCAGCTGTGATGGCTGAGTGTTCTGCACTGGCAAAGGGTGGTTGCCAACAGGCAGCCGAGTAAGCGTTCCTGCATAGTTTCAGGCTCACGGGCTTGAAACTATGCTGAAATATAAGGTTTACAGCTTGCCCTTGCGTGTTCTTTAAGTTCCGCAGTGCTGTAAGAGAGAGACGGGAAAATGGACGGTATTTTTGCAGCTTACGTCTTACCAGCGCTGATTATAGCGCTGAAGTCGGTCGTTCTGCTCGTCGTATTGCTGATTGTTGTAGCCTATCTGCTCTATGCGGATCGTAAGATATGGGCTGCGGTACAGTTGCGTCGGGGACCAAACGTTGTCGGCCCTTGGGGACTGTTTCAGGCCTTTGCGGATCTTTTGAAATTCGTTTTCAAAGAGCCGATCATTCCATCGGGTGCCAATAAAGTGGTGTTCCTGCTGGCGCCGTTTATTTCGGCGTTGCTGGCGCTGGCCACCTGGGCGGTTATTCCGGTCAGTGAAGGCTGGGCGATTGCCAATATCAATGTCGGTATCCTGTATATTCTCGCTATATCTTCTTTGGAAGTTTATGGCGTGATTATGGGGGGCTGGGCTTCAAACTCAAAATATCCGTTTCTGGGTGCATTGCGCTCGGCTGCGCAGATGGTTTCTTATGAAGTCTCGATCGGTTTTGTTATTGTAACCGTATTGCTGGTTGCCGGCTCATTGAACCTGACCGATATTGTGCTGTCGCAGTCGACTGGTCTTGGTACCACACTTGGTCTGCCAAACTCGTTTCTTGATTGGAACTGGCTGGTACTGTTCCCGATGTTTGTGATTTTCTTTATCTCGGCATTGGCTGAAACCAACCGTCCGCCATTCGATCTGGTGGAAGCGGAATCCGAACTTGTTGCCGGTCATATGATCGAATATTCGTCAACACCGTTCCTGCTGTTCTTCCTCGGTGAATATGTAGCCATTACGCTGATGTGCGCATTGATGACCATTCTGTTCCTTGGCGGCTGGTTGCCGATCGTGGATGTATGGTTCCTCAATTGGGTGCCGGGCATTATCTGGTTCATGCTCAAACTGTGCCTTTGCTTCTTCATGTTCGCCATGGTTAAAGCATTCGTACCGCGCTACCGCTATGATCAGCTGATGCGTCTGGGCTGGAAAGTTTTCCTCCCGATCTCATTGTTCATGGTTGTTGCAACCGCTGCATTCCTCAAATTTACCGGCCTCGCAGGTTAAGGAGACATCACATGGCTTCTATCGCTCAAGCCGCTAAATCACTGCTTTTGAAAGAATTCGTCAGCGCTTTCTTTCTCTCCATGCGTCAGTTCGTTGCGCCAAAGGCGACATTGAACTATCCGCATGAAAAAGGACCTGTTTCACCGCGTTTTCGCGGTGAGCATGCTCTGCGCCGTTATCCTAATGGTGAAGAACGCTGCATTGCCTGCAAGCTTTGCGAAGCGATTTGCCCGGCACAGGCTATTACGATTGAAGCCGGTCCGCGCCGCAATGACGGAACCCGCCGCACAGTGCGTTATGACATTGATATGGTCAAATGCATCTATTGCGGTTTCTGTCAGGAAGCCTGTCCGGTGGATGCGATTGTTGAAGGGCCGAATTTTGAATTTGCCACGGAAACCCGCGAAGAGCTGTACTATGATAAGGACAAGCTGCTCGCAAATGGTGACCGCTGGGAACGCGAACTCGCCCGCAATATCGCGATGGATGCGCCTTATCGTTAAGGTGGGATCCCCACCATGCCGTTAAGGTGTGTCGCTTTGCTGCTGATAAAACAGGGCAGGGCGCGGAATTTAAGTTGGTACAGATGCCGGAGCTTTATATAAGCTGATGGCATTTGTGCTTGAAGTTTTGCCTCATATTCCGGCTCACGGGTGCAACCTGTGAATTTAGAATGTGAGGCTATTGGACAGGCAGGTCAGCCTGCAAGTTAAAGGATATTGGGGAACCCCATGCTGACAGGTATAGCGGCGGCGTTTTTCTATTTATTCGCCTTCATCATGATTGCGAGTGCGCTGATGGTTATCACCGCGCGCAATCCCGTTCACTCGGTCTTGTTTTTGATCCTCGGCTTCTTCAACGCAGCGGCATTGTTCCTGCTGACGGGTGCTGAGTTTCTGGCGATGATCCTTGTGGTTGTTTATGTCGGTGCTGTGGCGGTTCTCTTCCTCTTCGTCGTCATGATGCTGGATGTGGATTTTGCTGAGCTGAAGCAGGGCGCGATGAAACACGCGCCAATTGGTGCTTTGGTTGGTGTTGTTCTGCTGGCTGAATTGGTGCTGGTATTTTCTGCCTCGATCTTCTCGCCGAAGATTGCACAGAATGCCGCTTATCCGATCCCGGATATTGCGACACGCCAGAACACACAGGCACTGGGCGACATTCTCTATACAGACTTTGTATTCTATTTCCAGATTGCCGGCCTGATCCTGCTGGTGGCGATGATCGGTGCGATTGTGCTGACACTGCGTCACAAAGAAGGTGTCAAGCGTCAGTCGATCCCTGATCAGGTTGCCCGTACACCGGAAACCGCGATCGAGATCAAAAAAGTAGAAACTGGCAAGGGTATTTAACAGGAGCCTCATGATGGTAGTCGGTATCGAACATTATCTGACCGTGTCGGCGATCCTGTTTACGCTTGGCGTTTTCGGGGTTTTCCTCAACCGTAAGAATGTGATCGTCATTTTGATGTCGATCGAGCTTATTCTTCTCTCGGTCAATCTTAACTTTATTGCGTTTTCATCAACGCTCGGTGATCTGACCGGGCAGATTTTCGCACTTTTCGTCCTGACTGTTGCCGCTGCTGAAGCGGCCATCGGTCTAGCTATTCTCGTCGTGTTCTTCCGTAACCGTGGTTCTATCGCGGTGGAAGATGTAAATGTCATGAAAGGTTGACGGGCAGATGCTCTATTACGCGATCGTCTTCCTTCCGCTGTTTGGCTTTTTGATTGCCGGCTTGTTCGGTAATAAAATCGGAGCCAAAGCCAGCGAGCTGATCACCTCGGGCTTCCTCGTGATTGCAGCATTGCTGTCATGGGTTGCTTTCTTCACCATTGCACTTGGTTCATCCGAGCCTGTGCGTTTACCGGTTCTGCATTGGCTGACCTCCGGCACCCTGTCTTTTGACTGGGCGATCCGCGTGGATACACTGACCGCGATTATGCTTGTTGTTATCAACAGTGTGTCGGCGCTCGTGCATATCTACTCGATCGGTTATATGCATAATGATCCGCACCGTCCGCGCTTCTTTGCGTATCTGTCGCTGTTTACCTTTGCGATGCTGATGCTGGTAACCTCTGACAATCTGGTGCAGATGTTCTTCGGCTGGGAAGGCGTGGGTCTTGCATCCTATCTTCTCATCGGTTTCTGGTACAAAAAGCCTTCAGCCAATGCGGCTGCAATGAAAGCTTTCGTGGTCAACCGCGTCGGTGATTTCGGCTTCCTGCTTGGTATTTTTGGTATCTTCGTTCTGTTCGGTGCCGTGGATTACACCACGATTTTTGCAACCGCCCAGAATTACGCTGCCGGTGAAAATGCATCGCAGATCGTGCTGAGCTTCCTCGGCTTTGAACTTGACCGTCAGGGTGCTCTGACCGTTGTTGCCCTGTTGCTCTTCATGGGTGCCATGGGTAAATCGGCACAGTTCCTGCTGCACACATGGTTGCCTGATGCGATGGAAGGCCCGACACCGGTGTCGGCGCTTATTCACGCGGCTACCATGGTGACCGCAGGTGTGTTCATGGTTGCGCGTATGTCGCCGATTTTTGAGCAGTCTGAAACCGCTTTGCTGGTTGTGACCATCATTGGTGCGATCACTGCATTCTTTGCAGCAACTGTTGGTCTGGTACAGAACGATATCAAGCGCGTGATTGCTTATTCGACCTGTTCACAGCTCGGTTATATGTTCGTGGCATTGGGTGTCGGCGCCTATGGTGCAGCAACATTCCACCTGTTCACACACGCATTCTTTAAAGCGCTGCTGTTCTTGGGCGCCGGTTCGGTTATTCATGCTGTATCGGATGAACAGGACATGCGTCGCATGGGCGGCTTGCGTAAGCTGATCCCGACCACCTATTGGATGATGATCATCGGCACAGTGGCGCTGACAGGTCTTGGTATTCCGGGCACTGTTATCGGTACTGCCGGCTTCTTCTCCAAAGATGCGATTATTGAATCGGCTTATGCATCTCACAGCGCTGCGTCTGGCTTTGCCTTCACAATGCTGGTTATTGCTGCTGCATTCACCTCGTTCTATTCATGGCGTCTGATTTTCATGACTTTCCACGGTAAGCCGCGTGCGACCGCTGAAGTGATGCATCACGTGCATGATTCACCGCCTGTTATGCTGGTGCCTTTGTTCCTGCTGGCTATTGGCGCTCTGTTTGCCGGTTATGTCTTTGTCGGTTATTTCTTCGGTGAGCATTATGATGCTTTCTGGAAGGGCGCTCTGTTTACCGGTGCGAATAATGAAATTCTTGAAGAATTCCATCATGTGCCGACCTGGGTTAAATTCTCGCCATTCATTGCAATGGTGCTGGGTTTCATCACTGCCTGGGCATTCTATATCCGCTCGCCGGAAACACCGAAGGCAATTGCCGCACGTCATCCGGGTCTGTACCAGTTCCTTTTGAACAAGTGGTATTTCGACGAATTGTACAACTTCCTGTTCGTGCGTTCGAGCATGGCTCTGGGACGTTTCCTCTGGAAAACCGGTGACGTGAAGATTATTGACGGACTTGGTCCGAATGGTGTGGCGGCTCGTGTGGTCGGCATTACCAACCGCGTTGTTAAATTGCAGAGCGGTTATCTTTATCACTACGCATTCGCGATGCTTATCGGTGTCGCAGCGCTCGTCACATGGATGATGATCGGGAGCTCTTTCTGATGACCGACTGGCCAATTCTCTCAACGGTCACGTTTCTGCCACTCGTTGGCGCGTTCCTGATCCTTCTGATCAGGGACGACAGCGAAGCAGCGCGTCGCAACATCCGTAATGTTGCACTGCTGACCACACTTTTTGTTTTTGCATTGTCCCTGATTGTCTGGGCTGGCTTTGATAATTCAAACGCCGGTTTCCAGATGGTTGAGAAACATGCATGGTTCGGTGAGGGCATCAGCTATCACATGGGCGTGGATGGTATTTCCATGTTGTTTGTGGTGCTGACCGCATTCCTGATGCCGTTTTGTATTCTTGCGAGCTGGAAGTCGGTCGATTTCCGCGTCAAGGAATATATGGTTGCGTTTCTTATCCTTGAAACGCTTGTTATCGGTGTGTTCTGCGCACTGGATATGTTCCTGTTCTACGTGTTCTTTGAAGCCAGCCTTATTCCGATGTTCATCATCATCGGTGTTTGGGGTGGTCAGCGCCGCGTTTACGCCAGTATCAAGTTCTTCCTCTATACGCTGCTGGGCTCGGTATTGATGCTCATTGCCATGATGGCAATGTATTTCACTGCCGGTACAATGGATATCCCGACACTACTGGCTTATGACTTCCCTGCATCGATGCAGACATGGTTGTGGCTGGCATTCTTCGCATCATTTGCGGTTAAAATGCCAATGTGGCCGGTCCATACATGGTTGCCTGATGCGCACGTTGAAGCGCCGACTGCAGGTTCGGTTATTCTGGCTGGTATTTTGCTGAAGCTCGGCGGCTACGGCTTCCTGCGCTTCTCACTGCCAATGTTCCCGATTGCCTCAGCCGATTTTGCGCCATTCGTATTCTGGCTCTCGGTGATTGCGATTGTTTACACCTCGCTCGTGGCTCTGGTGCAGACCGATATTAAAAAGCTGATTGCTTATTCGTCTGTTGCCCATATGGGTTATGTAACGATGGGTATTTTCGCAGCCAATGCGCAGGGTGTGCAGGGTGCGATTTTCCAGATGCTCTCGCATGGTATCGTTTCCGGTGCGCTGTTCCTTTGCGTCGGCGTGGTCTATGATCGTATGCATACAAGAGAGATCTCGGCCTATGGTGGTCTGGTCAATAACATGCCGAAATATGCGGTTGTGTTCCTGATCCTTACCATGGCCAATGTCGGTCTTCCTGGTACATCCGGCTTTATCGGTGAGTTCATGACATTGTTCGGTGCTTTCCAGGCCAATACATGGATTGCTGTGATCGCAACCACCGGTGTTATCCTGTCTGCTGCCTATGCGCTTTATCTCTATCGCCGCGTCGTATTCGGTGCGCTTGATAAAGAAAGCCTGAAGGCTCTGCTGGATCTCAGCGCACGTGAAAAAGTGATCCTGTATCCGCTGGTGATCCTGACAATCTTCTTCGGTGTCTATCCGGTTCCGGTCTTTGATGTGACTGCGAGTGCCGTTGACGCTCTGGTCAACAACTACAATGCGGCTGTGGCAACTGTTGCCATGCCGGTTGCAAATTAAGACGAAGGCATCGAGCGATGTACACCGATCTGATTGCCCACCTTACCCTTGCCGCACCGGAGGTGCTGCTTGCAGTTGGCGCACTGGCGCTGCTGATGGTAGGTGTTTTTTCTGGGCCACGTGCCAGCACTCTGGTTACAGGTCTTTCTGTAGCGCTGTTGCTTGGCGCTCTCGCACTCCTGCTGGTGTTTCCTGCTGAAGGCACTGCTTTCGGCACGGCATTCATCAATGACAGCTTCGCCCGTTTCATGAAGGTGCTGACACTGATCGGTTCGGTTGTCACGCTGATCATGTCGGTTGGCTTTGCCAGAGACCAGAAAATCAACAAGTTTGAATTTCCGGTTCTGGTGGTGCTTTCCACAGTGGGCATGCTGTTGATGGTGTCAGCCAATAATATGCTGGCACTGTATCTCGGCCTTGAAATGTCGTCGCTTGCACTTTACGTGCTGGCCGCTTTCAACCGCGACAGCGTACGTTCCACGGAAGCTGGTCTGAAATATTTCGTTCTCGGCGCTTTGTCCTCGGGCATGCTGCTCTACGGTATTTCACTGGTTTACGGTTATACCGGCACTATCAACTTTGCGGATATTGCTGCTGCTGTGACTGGTGGTACACGTCAGCTCGGTCTGGTATTCGGTCTGGTGTTTATTCTGGCCGGTCTGGCATTCAAAATCTCTGCGGTTCCGTTCCATATGTGGACACCGGATGTTTATGAAGGCGCACCAACACCGGTAACGGCATTCTTTGCAGCGGCGCCTAAAATGGCGGCAATAGCACTGCTGGTTCGCGTGACGATGGGGGCATTTGGCCCGCTGACCACTGACTGGCAGCAGATCATCATCTTTGTGGCACTTGCCTCGATGATCCTTGGTGCATTTGCGGCCATCGGTCAGTCCAATATCAAACGCCTGATGGCTTATTCATCCATCAGCCATGTTGGTTATGCTCTGGTTGGTCTGGCTGCCGGTACTGTTGACGGTGTCCGTGGCGTTGCCATTTACATGCTGATCTATCTGGTCATGACACTCGGCACATTCGCCTTCATTCTGGCAATGCGCAATAAGAGTGGCAATGTTGAAGAGATTTCTGATCTTGCCGGTCTGTCACGCACCAATCCGGTGATGGCAACCATCATGACTATCTTCTTGTTCTCGCTTGCAGGTATTCCGCCTTTGGCCGGCTTCTTCGGTAAATGGTATACGTTCCTTGCAGCCGTTCAGGCAGGTCTGGTGCCGCTGGCCGTAATTGGTATCGTGGCGTCTGTTGTTGGTGCCTTCTACTATCTGCGCATGATCAAGGTTATGTGGTTCGACGAGCCGGTTGGCGGACTTGAAGCACCTGCCGGTGAATTGAAGCTGGTTATGGGCGCATCAGCTGCCTTTGTACTGCTCTATTCATTGATTGCATCGCCGGTCATGATCTGGGCAACTTACGCAGCATCAGCATTTTTCTGATCAAAACCTGATTAAACTTGCTATAAACGCCCGGTATTTGCCGGGCGTTTTTTATTGACGGATGTGCCATGACTTTTGAACTTGATGAACAAACCATTGCTGCCGGTTATAGTGTGCGCGCATTTGACCATATTGGCTCGACCAATGCGCAGGCCTTACAGGACGCGCAAGCTTTGCAAGATAGCCAGGCGGGCGAGCCCGGTTTTGTCTGGTATGTGACCAAAGATCAGCGCAGTGGCCGTGGTCGGCGCGGCCGTGAATGGTCGACGCAAGTCGGCAATCTGGCAGCAACATTGCTGCTTATCCATGACTATCCGCTGGAAGTGGCTGCAACTTTGAGCTTTGTTGCAGCTCTTTCGCTGGCCGAAGCAATTGAAAATATGCTGCCTGATACTGAAACTGATTTCAAGCTGAAATGGCCAAATGATGTATTGGCTGATGGCGCCAAGATTTCAGGCATATTGCTTGAATCCGCTCTGTTAAAACATGGTCGTAAAGCCTTGGTGATCGGTATCGGTGTTAATGTTCTGCATGTGCCGGAAGGGGTGCCCTATGCGGTAACAAGCTTGCGACAGGCTGGTTACAACGCAAATGCAGAGCAGCTCCATACAGAACTGGCAGCACGTTTTGCCAGCAATTTTACGCTCTGGGATAACGGGCTCGGTATGGCAAAAATCCGTGATTTATGGCTGCAGCGTGCAGCAAAACTCGGCGAGGTTATTCGGGTGCAAAGCGGTGGCGAACTGCTCGAAGGTATATTCACGTCTATTGATGCCGAAGGCCATTTGCTGCTTTCGCTACCGCAAGGACGCAAACAGATTATCTCGGCGGGTGAAGTTTTCTTTGGTGAGAGCTAATCCAGTCATAATCGTTTTTAAACAACCAATTTTTGTTGAAACTGTCCATAAAACCTAATTTCTCACTGTATATAGCGAAATTTTGCCAACTATTGTTGCTTCACAGCGCGTTAAAGGTCATGAAATTAATATGGAAAATTTGCATTGTCATAGCGGTGGCTGTTAGAGCTTTGCACAGTTAAGTTGGATCAACCTGACGCCTGTGAAAAGGTGTAAACAAACATTCTGGAGCGAGCGCTACGATCCAAGTTGAGCGTAACCCGCTCTGGAGCAGCGCTTAATGATAATGTTCTGAAATAAATATAAATTTGAGGAGGGGGAATGCCCCAGTCCGGACACGGTAATTTACAGCAGGATATGCAGCCTGCGGGAAATCATGAACTTGTTTTTCTGCCATTAGGCGGTGTTGGTGAAATCGGTATGAATCTTGCGATGTACGGCTATGGGCCGGAACATGCGCGTGAGTGGATTGTTGTCGATATGGGCGTCAGTTTTGCTGGCCCTGAATTGCCGGGTGCAGACCTGATCCTGCCGGATATTCGCTATCTGGAAGCTGAGCGTAATAATATTCGGGCGATTGTTATTACGCATGCCCATGAAGACCATTATGGCTCGCTGCTCGATCTGTGGCCGCGTCTGCGCTTGCCGGTTTATGCCACGCCGTTCACAGCGGGTTTGCTGCAGGCAAAACGTCAGGCTGAATATAATGCGCCTGAAATTCCGGTTACTATTTTCCGTGCCGGCGAGAGCTTTGAAATCGGGCCGTTTAAAATTGAGGCGCTCGCCGTTACCCACTCTATCCCTGAGCCGGTATCGCTGGCTATCAGCACGCCGCTTGGCCGTGTGATCCATACCGGCGACTGGAAGATTGATCCTGAACCGGCACTTGGCCCGGTTTTTGACCAGCAGCGCTTTCAGGAGCTTGGCGATGAGGGGGTGCTGGCTCTGGTCTGCGACAGTACCAATGCGATGCGCGATGGTGAATCACCATCTGAAAAACAGGTTTCTGAAAGCCTGCGTGAACTGATCGAAAATGCCAAAGGCCGTGTGGCGATCACCACATTCTCCTCCAATGTCGGTCGTATCCGTTCGATTGCTGAAGCTGCACGTGATGCCGGACGTCAGGTACTGGTGGTTGGCCGCTCGATGAAGCGCTGCATCGCCGTTGCGACAGATCTTGGCTATATGGAAGGTCTGCCGGAGTTTCTCTCCGAGGATGATTACGGCTATATTCCGCGTGAAAATGTGGTGATGGTTCTGACCGGTAGTCAGGGTGAAAATCGTGCGGCACTGGCTAAACTGGCGCGCGATGAAATGCGTTCATTGGCTTTGACCGCCGGTGATACAGTGATTTTCTCATCCCGTACTATTCCTGGTAACGAAAAGCCGATTATCGAGATTAAAAACCTGCTGATTGAGCAGGGCATTAAGATTATTACCGATGATGATGCACTTGTGCATGTGTCAGGCCATCCGCGTCGTAATGAGCTTAAGCGCATGTATGCATGGGTTCGCCCGCAAATGCTGGT
This sequence comes from Pseudochrobactrum mosebachae, assembly GCF_048914685.1. Lineage (GTDB taxonomy): Bacteria > Pseudomonadota > Alphaproteobacteria > Rhizobiales > Rhizobiaceae > Pseudochrobactrum. The sequence continues at coordinate 404,118 of NZ_CP128408.1, read as the reverse complement.
ACCTGTGCATGGTGAAGCAGCACATCTGGTTGCGCAGGGCGCGCTTGGTCTGCAAGCCGGTATTCCGCATGTGGCACAAATCCGTAATGGCGATGTGCTGCGTCTGGCGCCGGGGCCTGCCCAGATTATTGATGAAGCACCCTATGGTCGCATCTATAAAGATGGCCGCCTTATCGGTGATGAAGACGAAATGGGCATCACCGAGCGCCGTAAGCTGGCTTATGTCGGCCATGTTTCGGTATCGGTTCTGCTCGATAGCCAGTATAAAATTTACGATGAGCCGGAAGTGGTTGCTTTTGGCGTGCCGGAAGAAGATGCACAGAAAAATCTGATTGAAGATTTGATTCATGATGCTGTTGTCAGCGCCATTGAGAGCATTCCGAGAGTCCGCCGTAAGGATATTGAGCTGGTGCGTGAAGCAGCACGGCGTGCTGTGCGCGCGGCGGTGAATGATGTTTGGGGTAAAAAGCCGGTAACAACTGTGTTTGTGACCCGACTGTCTTAGATCAGGCATTCCTAGGGCATTTCAGCATCAAGTTAAATCGGCTTGATGGTGAAATGCGTAAACTCTAAAAATTAGAGCGAGCGTTGCGATCCAACCTGAACGTTTCCCGCTCTAGAGCATTTCACTATCAAGTTGAATCAACTTGATAGGTTTGACAATGCGAAAAAACTAAAATCTAGAGCGAGCGCTGTGATTCAACCTGAACGTTTCCCGCTCTAGCTTAGGTTTGATATCAGCCGCTAAGTTTAAAACCGCGTCGTGCCTTAACCGGCACGACGCGGTTTATTTCAGATGCTGGTTGTTTGCCGGCGCACGGTGTTTTATGCTGATTTATAAAGTTGAAAGCTTAGACTGACTGAAGCCCTGTATCACAGTGGTTTTATGGGTGAGGGGTACTGTAATGTCGATTATTTCCGGAATGGCGATTTATTTTATTATCTGGTGGACATCATTATTTGCGATGTTGCCATTTGGCCTGCGTACACAGGCAGAAGAAAATGAAATTGTGCGCGGAACCGTTGCCAGTGCACCTGCACGCGCGCGTATCGGGGTGGCGTTTTTCCGTACCACTATTCTCGCTACCGTTATCTTTACAGGTTTTTGGTTTATTACCCAAAAGCTGGGCTTTGGTCTCGACGATATTCCGCACTTCTTTCCTGATCTGTGAATCTAAATATTATATTCTTAATGTAACACACTGTAATTATACTGTTATTTCAGTATTGTTATCTGTTTATTTTGCGTGAGCAGTCACCAGAAATCATAGTTTCGACTTGGAATTTTCTGTATTTGGTAGCTTGCTGTCCAATGCTCGCCCTGAATTATCTATCATTTCAGGGCGAGGAACCTCATCAAAGCTATGTCTAAGCGGAAAGCATTGCCGCGAAAATTTAACGGATGTCGAAGAGCCGTGCAGTTTGAAATTCGCCGCTCCGGTATCAATAGACAAGCCTGCAAACCAGCCTGTTAATTTTGCTTGAAACGTACGGCACGCCATCTCTCCGAGGCGGTTAATAGCTGCTGCGGCATGAGCGTCTCACTCTATGTCAATAATTTTTGTGTAAAAGAGGCCTGCCGTTTACTGCGCGAGACTGATGATCCGGTAGCACTGCTTACTTTGCCAGCTCGCTCCTGACCAAATCAAACCTTAATCGTGAATGTCTGCGGGTAACAGGAATGAGCCCGGTATGCTGGAGAAACAACAGTGCTTTGGATGTGCATTCACGTGAGGCAGAATTGATGTAACTGCTTAGGGCACATTATTCTTATGTAAAAAGAGGGGCGGTATTGGCATCTGCAAGAAAAACGCGCCCTATAATCCCACTATATTAGTATCATTTAGATGTAAAAAAAAGCAAGGCGTTAGCCTTGCTTATAAAAAACGCGTTCAACTCGTTTCCCTTTTACGGGCGGCAGCGTATTAACGCGCCTGAGTTACATCCTCCCAAGACTTTGACCGCGTGAGAGAGTAGTTAAACCTGCTCTCTGTTGTCGTTACTTAGAAAATAGAATGAGAAATATCAGTTGTCACGTGTTATTTTGGTCGCAGACACCAGAATGCCATAATTTTTTCCTGCAAAGCGCATAATTCTAGCTTTTTAATTCGATTTAAAAGCAATATTTGATTGAAATATTGCTTTTTGGCGCCATTTTACGCTTAAAATAATAATTGTAAAAAATCTGTCACAAATCAGTAAAACTCCATTGTTCGATTATTTTGTTACGTAATCATCAGATTGTGACTACGCAAAATCATCCGGATAGATGAAATTCCATTCTGGATGTCAGCCACGCGTGAAGAATCATCAGGCTGCGCCATAATTTGGCAGGCTTTATCAGGCAGCTCTGATATTTCTTAGCTGTTGCAGCTTGTTTGAGACGGGTTTTCATTGCCATGATAAGTCGTTACTAAACACGAGAGATTTTATGTGTTTTTTCCTGATTCTTTAAGGGTCGGGAGCAATTTTCGGTGGTTTCCCCATGCGTATGTCCCGCTTCTTTTTGCCTATCCTGAAAGAAAATCCAAAAGAGGCAGAAATTGTCTCGCATCGCCTGATGCTGCGTTCGGGTATGATCCGCCAGCAGTCGGCCGGTATCTACACATGGTTGCCATTGGGTTTGAAAGTTCTCAATAAGGTCAATACCATTATCCGCGAAGAGCAAAACCGCGCCGGTGGTAACGAAATTCTGATGCCGACTATCCAGTCTGCGGATCTGTGGCGCGAAAGTGGCCGCTACGATGCTTATGGCAAGGAAATGCTGCGCATTAAAGACCGCTCGGAGCGTGAAATGCTGTTCGGCCCGACCAATGAAGAAATGGTCACCGATATTTTCCGTTCTTATGTCCGCTCTTATAAAGATCTGCCATTGAACCTTTATCACATTCAGTGGAAATTCCGCGATGAAGTGCGTCCGCGTTTCGGCGTGATGCGCTCCCGCGAATTTCTTATGAAGGACGCTTATTCGTTCGATCTGAACTTTGAAAGCGCAAAGGCTGCCTATTACCGTATGTTCGTTTCATATTTGCGTACCTTTGCTCGTATTGGTGTGCAAGTGGTTCCGATGCGTGCGGATACCGGCCCGATTGGTGGCGATCTCTCCCATGAATTTATTATTCTGGCAGAAACCGGCGAAAGTCAGGTTTTCTGTGATCGCGCTTATCTTGACCTGAAGGTGCCGGGCGCAGATGTTGATTTCTTTGACGATGCAGCAATGGCATCGATCGTTGATCAGTGGACGACACCATATGCTGCTACTGAAGAAATGCATGATGAAAGCGCATGGGCGCAGGTCAATGCAGCTAATCAGGTTGCAGCACGTGGTATCGAGGTTGGCCATATCTTCCATTTCGGCACCAAATATTCCGAACCAATGGGCGCGAAAGTGCAGGGGCCGGATGGTAAAGAGCATCTGGTATCGATGGGCTCTTATGGTATCGGCCCTTCACGCGTGGTTGCTGCGACGATTGAAGCATCCCATGACGAAAACGGTATTATCTGGCCAAAAGCCATTGCACCATTTGGCGCGGGTATCGTGAATATGAAGCCTGGCGATGCTGCTTGCGATGCAGTGTCTGAAAAGCTTTATGAAGCGCTGACCAATGCCGGTCTTGATCCGTTACTGGATGATAGTGATGATCGTCCGGGCGCTAAATTTGCGACGATGGATCTGATTGGCGTGCCGGTACAGATTATTGCGGGGCCGCGCAGCGTTGCCAATGGCGAAGTTGAAGTGAAAGACCGCAAAACCGGCGAGCGTCAGACAATGACGGTTGAAGCCGCAATCAATCTTTTGACCGCTCATCTTCCAAACGTGGGGCAGTAATGTTCAAAAAGCCCGCGACAGCAGGAAAACAGTCAAACGGGGGCGTGCAATTGCTTAATAAATTGCCAAAACAGCAACCGGTGAAAAAGCCCGCAGCGCATGTGAAGCGCAAGGGAACAGGTCCTTTTTCTGCGCTTGAGCGCATGATTGCGTGGCGCTATTTGCGCTCGCGTCGTCGTGACTCATTCATTTCTGTGATCGCGGGTTTTTCATTCACGGGTATTATGCTTGGCGTGGCCACGCTCATCATCGTTATGGCGGTGATGAACGGCTTTCGCTCCGAACTGCTCAATCGTATTCTCGGCATCAATGGTCATCTGATTGTGGCGCCGATTGACAGCCCGATGGAAGATTACGACCATCTGGTTAAACGTATGGATGCTTTGCCGGGCGTGAGCTTCGCCATTCCGGTGGTTGAAGGGCAGGCTTTGGTGCAGGGTGCTATCGGTGCCGGCACCGGCGCTATGGTGCGCGGCTTGCGTAAGCAAGACGTGAATAAGCTCAAGCTGATCGCACAAAATGTGAAATCCGGCACATTCGCAGATTTCGATACCTCAGACGGTGTAGCAATCGGTACGCGCATGGCGCAGAACTTAGGTCTGGCTGTCGGGGATGACCTTAAAATCATTTCCCCTGATGGTGATGTCACGCCTTTTGGCGTCAATGCCCGTACCAAAGCCTATCCGATTAAAGCGATTTTCGAAATCGGCATGTCGGAATATGATGCATCGATCGTGTTGATGCCGCTTAATGAGGCGCAATTGTTCTTCAATCAGGAAGGGCGCGTGCAGTCTATTGAGGTTTTCGCAGATAATCCGGACAAGATTGATGATTTGCGCGCCGGTGTGGAAGAGGCAGCTGAGCGCCCTGTTATGATGACAGACTGGCGGCAGCGTAACGCCACATTCTTCTCGGCCTTGCAGGTTGAGCGCAATGTGATGTTCATGATTTTGACCCTGATTGTACTGGTTGCAGCGCTGAACATTATTTCCGGCCTGATCATGCTGGTGAAAGACAAAGGCCGCGATATCGCGATCCTGCGCACAATGGGTGCTACACGCGGTGCGATTATGCGGATATTTTTGATGACCGGTGCGGCTATCGGCATTACCGGAACTCTGGCAGGCGTGATCCTTGGTGTTGTGGTTTGCCTTAATGTTGAGAGTATCCGTGCGTTCTTCTCATGGCTATCCGGTACAACCCTGTTTAACCCTGAGCTCTATTTCCTAAGCCAGCTGCCTGCGAAAATGAATGTCGGAGAAACACTCTCTGTTATCATTATGGCGCTCGTCTTGTCATTTATTGCAACGATTTTTCCGGCTTGGCGCGCAGCCAAACTCGATCCTGTTGATGCGCTGAGGAACGAATAATGATCGGTGAACCTATCCTTCAGCTTAAAAATATCTGCCGCAGCTATACCGAGGCAGATCGTGAATTGTCGATTTTGAAAGATGCAAATCTAACTCTGCATCGCGGTGAGATGGTTGCACTGGTTGCACCTTCTGGTGCCGGTAAATCGACACTTCTTCATACGGCCGGTCTGCTTGAAAAGCCGGATTCCGGTGATGTTATTTTAGGCAAAACCTCTTGCGCACAGCTGGATGATGACCAGCGGACTGCTATGCGTCGTCACGATTTGGGCTTTGTCTATCAGTTTCACCATTTGCTGCCTGAGTTCACGGCGCTTGAAAATGTGATGGTGCCGCAAATGTTGCGTGGCTTGTCGACCAAAGTGGCAGCACAGCGCGCGCAAAATCTGCTGGATTACATGCGCATCGGCCCGCGCTCCTCACATCGTCCCTCAGAGCTTTCAGGTGGTGAGCAGCAGCGTGTGGCTATTGCCCGCGCGGTTGCCAATGCACCGCTGGTGTTGTTTGCGGATGAACCGACAGGCAATCTCGATCCTACCACGTCATCATATGTGTTTCAGGCGCTTGAGGCGCTGGTGCGCCAGTCCGGGCTGTCTGCACTGATAGCAACGCATAATCACGATCTTGCCCGCCGAATGGATCGTTGTGTGACGCTTAAAGATGGTAAGATTGTTGAGTTGGATCTGGGGGGGTAGAAGTGATGCCCCATTACAATCAAATTAAGTAAATTATAATAGTATATATATTATAATTTACTTAATTTGATTGTAATGTATACTCTATTTTTCTTATTGTTGTGCGAAGAAATATTGGCTACCAAGAGAGGGTTTTTCTTTTGTTGGTGCCGATATGAATGTTATTTTCAATAAAGACTATGTTTATTACAATGTAGCAATATTTGCTTTGGCGTGTTCGCTCTCTTATTTGGTTAAAAAGTATTTTGCATTATCGGGCACTTATGTCTTATTTGGGTTTTTGTTTGTATCGCTATATTTTTTGTTACGAGGATATGGTGCCAAAGCTGTAAAAGTGAGTGGTTTTCGTGTCCTCTATAGTTTTGTACCATTGTTGTTGCTGTTTATTTATTTCTGTATTTTAGGTGTATTTGGTGATTTTGACTTCTCAAGTATAGTCTTCCATATTGAAATGGGTACAGGAGGACATATACCGCATGGTTTGGTAAATCCAATTTTGCGCTATGCGTTAAGCTTTCTCGGCGTTGCTGCAAGTCTTGCTGTTTTGATTAATCTTGATAAGCGTTTTCTTGTGGCTGACCGCGCTCTATTCATACCTTTGTTTTTGGTTAATCCGATGCTTTTAGGGATAGCTGATTATCTGCTGATTAATCGCTATGATGATCGCTTGCTACAGGCGTACCACCAGCCTGAACATCTTACGCTACCTGCAAGAGCAAACAAGAATCTGCTCATGATCTACGCTGAAAGCATGGAAAGAAGTTTTTCTGAGATTTCACATGGTGAAGCCAGCTTTGCAGAAATGAGCCGTTTGGCGGCTTCTGGGCTGGAAGTTGCAGGTATCCGGCAAGTTAATAATACTGGCTGGTCTATGGCCGGTTTTGTAACAACGCAATGTGGTATGCCATTGCAACGTCGCGGTATGCTTACACAGGATATGAATGAGACCCAAGAAAGCTTTTTTGCAGGTATTCCCTGCCTGAGTGATATCTTAAACGATAATGGTTATCATACTGAATTTATGAATGGCTCTGATCATGGTTTTGCAGGTATGAAACCATTTTTGGATACGCATAATTTTAGCTATATTTCTGGTTTGCTGGATTACAATAATGACGCCGGCTCTTATCTCAACAGCTGGGGTTTGTTTGATGATACACTGTTTGAACAGGCAGAAATTCGTATTCGCAAACTCCATGAGGCAGGTAGGCCATACGCTTTTTCAGTTGCTACGATCAGTGCACATTTCCCTGACGGTCATCCGACAAAGAGCTGTGATGCGGCGCTTGAAGGTCATGGACTGCCACCAATTCTTTATGCGGTTAAATGTACCGGTTATGAGATTGAGCGGTTTTTAAATAATTTGCGTGAGGAAGGATATTTAAAAAATACTATTATTGTCATTGTCAGCGATCACCTGATGATGAAAAACCAGTTTACTAACGAGTTGGACAAGACAGATCGTATGAATTATTTCACTGTCCTTGCCGATGATATTCAGCCGCAATTAATCAAACGTGATGCTGCAATGTTTGACGTGTTCCCGACCATCCTCGATTTATTGGGATTTCCTCTCAAGGATGGGCGTGCAGGTTTAGGTGTTTCATTGCTTTCAGATTACCCGACATTGGTTGAAGAATATGGACTTACTGCTGTGAATGACTTTATCAGAAATGATAAATTATTGGCATATAAGGCATGGATGAAACCCGAGGCCAGTACAGAAAAAATAGCAAAGCATTTTAGCGTAAAATAGCTGGAGCTAAATGAATTAGAAGTTTTATGCCCCCTTGAGCAATGCACCTTATTTATTGCTCTGGAAATTTTACCTATCAAGTTTAGTCGGCTTGATGTGGTGCTTCAAAGCATCAGAATTTTTCTTATTCGTAATGTAGTCCACATAAAATATCCCTCAATCGCTGTGTTTTTTAATCTGCGGCGAATGTGACATGTTTTATTGTGATCTATGTCGTGGATTTTTTTGAGTAAATTCTGAAGTTCATAATTCACTAACTATAGATATCTTAATGAGAACAAACAGGGGTTGACTAACAAACAATATTGGAACAAATTAAAAACATACAGGAACATATGGAGTTCAAATCATGTCTGATGTAGTTCGTGATGTTATGTCGTTTATTTCCATCGGTTTGTTTGTAGCAACATTTGCTATGTGGCTCAGCGCGTTCTGAACACGCTAAATCTGTTTTGACAGATATAAAAAACGATCGCAGGCAGGGGCACTGCCTGTGCAAGGCTTGGCGTTAAGCGCAGTTGCATCTGGACATCAGGGCGGCATTGCGGGAAAAAGAAATTTGATGGTTGAACAGAGTCTTGATAGGCTTAAGGTTCGTTGTCAGCTTTGATATTCCGCTTTACAGCACCGTGTTTGCAAAACACCATTATCGACGTGTTAAAAAAACACAAAGATTGATGGGTTTTTGAAATAGACTGATCTGCTGTACCACTTTGAAATGTCGCGCATTCTTATAACCTTTTGGGTAACCTACCGGCTGGTATAGGGTGTGCGGCAATGATGGGGTTACGCCTTTGCCTTCTGATGTATCCGCGAGTCTCAATTCTGTTGCGCGTAGCGGTGGTGCTTCCACGTCTCCCGCATTCATTCATTTGCGTGTGCATTCTGCCTATTCGCTGCTTGAGGGGGCATTGCAAATTGGTAAAATCATTGCGCATGCCAAAGATGATAACGCGCCCGCAATTGCTGTAACCGACACTAATAATCTTTTCGGTGCATTGGAGTTTGCGCAAAAAGCGTCAAAAGATGGCATACAGCCGATCATTGGTTGTGCCGTTGATATTGCGTTTGGTGATCACGAGGCGGAAGGCCGTGCCGTTAACCGTCGTGATGCGTTGGATCTTGCGCCCGTTATATTGCTGGCGACCAATGAAGAGGGCTATGCCAATATGGTTCGGCTTGTCAGCCGTTCTTATTTGGAAACTGAAGCTGGCGATCCGGTGCATATTCGTGCGGATTGGCTGCCGGATTTATCGGAAGGGGTTATTCTTCTGACCGGTGGTGCTGAGGGCCCAATCACCAAATCTCTCAGCAATGAGCGCGAAGAGCGCGTCCGGTTCAGACTTGAACTGTTGAAGAGTATTTTTGGCGACCGGCTGTATGTCGAGTTGCACCGCCAGAGTGGCTATGATCGTTTGGTTGAATCAAAACTGGTTGATCTGGCTTACGAATATAATCTGCCGCTGGTTGCCACCAATCAGGCTTTTTTCAAGCAAAGCGATGATTATGAAGCACATGATGCATTGCTGGCCATTGCTGCGGGGCAGGTGATTGCATCAGATGACCGCCGCCGCGTGACATCTGATCATTATCTCAAATCACAAAGCGAAATGGTGGCCTTGTTCGCCGATTTGCCTGAGGCTTTGGAAAATACGGTAGAAATTGCGCGTCGCTGTCATTGGTTCACGCAAACCCGTGCGCCGATCCTGCCGCGTTTTACCGGAGAGAGTGATGATCCGGGTGCTGCGCCTGAGGTAGCATTGCAGGCTGAAGCTGATGAAATGGCGCGTCAGGCACGTGAGGGGCTTGAAGAGCGGCTGAAGATTTTTGGTCTGGCTGAGGGCCATACCCATGAAGATTATATTAAACGACTTGATTATGAAGTAGGCATTATTGTCCGGATGAAATTCCCGGGCTACTTCCTGATCGTTTCCGACTTTATTAAATGGGCGAAACAGCAGGATATTCCCGTAGGACCCGGTCGTGGTTCCGGTGCGGGTTCTCTTGTAGCTTATGCACTGACGATTACCGATGTTGATCCGCTGCGGTTTTCGCTGCTGTTCGAGCGCTTTCTTAATCCTGACCGCGTATCGATGCCGGATTTTGATATCGACTTTTGTCAGGATCGCCGTGAAGAGGTGATCCGCTATGTGCAGGCCAAATATGGCCGCGATCAGGTTGCGCAGATCATCACTTTCGGAACATTGCAGGCACGAGCGGTGCTGCGAGATGTTGGCCGTGTGTTGCAGATGCCTTACGGGCAGGTGGATCGTCTTTGTAAGCTTGTGCCGTCCAATCCGGCTAATCCGGTATCACTTGGTAAAGCGATTGAAGAAGAGCCGCGCATTAATGAAGAGCGTGAGCGCGAGCCGGTTGTCGGTCGCCTGCTGGATATGTCGCTGAAGCTTGAAGGGTTGTTCCGCCACGCCTCCACTCATGCTGCCGGTATTGTTATTGGTGACAGGCCTTTGTCTGAGCTGGTGCCGATGTATCGCGATCCGCGTTCCGATATGCCGGTTACCCAGTTCAATATGAAATGGGTTGAGCAGGCCGGTCTGGTAAAATTCGATTTTCTTGGCCTGAAAACGCTGACGGTTTTGAATATGGCGGTCAAGCTTATTGCCCGCAAAGGTATCAAAATCGACCTGCCGACATTGCCGTTTGATGATCAGCTGACCTATGAAATGCTGTCGCGTGGTGAAACTGTCGGAGTGTTTCAGGTGGAATCGGTGGGGATGCGTAAAGCGCTCATCGGTATGAAACCTGACCGTATTGAAGATATTATCGCTCTGGTGGCGCTGTATCGTCCGGGCCCGATGGAGAATATTCCGACCTATAATGCGCGCAAGCATGGTGAAGAGGAGGTGGCCTCTATTCATCCGAAAATCGACCATCTGGTGAAGGAAACGCAGGGCGTTATCGTTTATCAGGAGCAGGTGATGCAGATCGCGCAGGAGCTCTCGGGCTATTCGCTCGGTGAGGCTGATTTGCTGCGCCGTGCGATGGGTAAAAAGATCCGCGAGGAAATGGATCAGCAGCGGGTTCGTTTTGTTGAAGGGGCAATTGCCGGTGGCGTTGGCAAGGCGCAGGCCAATACGATTTTTGATTTGCTTGCCAAATTTGCCGATTATGGTTTCAATAAATCGCATGCGGCAGCCTATGCAATCGTCTCTTATCATACCGCCTATCTGAAGGCGCATTTTCCGGCCGAGTTTCTGGCCGCTTCTATGACCTATGATATGAACAATACAGAAAAGCTCAATGATTTCAGGCGCGATGCTTTGCGTCTTGGCATTGATGTTGTGCTGCCATCGGTCATGACATCTTTCCGGCCATTTGAGGTCGGCGAGAATAAGATTTTCTATTCGCTTGCCGCCATTAAAGGCGTGGGCGAGGCGGCAGTTGAGCATATTGTACTGAAACGTCAGGAAAAGCAGTTTGAAAGCCTTGAGGATTTCTGTGAGCGTGTTGACCCGCGTATGGTCAACCGGCGGGTGTTTGAAAGCCTGATCAATGCCGGTGCGCTTGATTGTTTTGGTGTCGACCGCTCTGCATTGAGTTCGGGTATGGACAGCCTGATGGCTTATACCCAGCGTACGCAGGAAAATGCCAATAGCGGCCAGTCAGATATTTTCGGCTCGGGTTTGGTGCCGAAAGAAAAGCTGCAACTACCAGTCGTTACACCTTGGACATCGGCTGAAAAGCTGCATCGTGAGTTGCAGGCAGCCGGTTTTTATCTCTCTGCCCATCCGCTTGATGATTATATTGATGCATTACAGAAAATGCGGGTGCAGAGCTGGGCCGATTTTTCCAACTCGGTTAAAAAAGGCGCAACCAATGGCCGCCTTGCCGGTACTGTCATCAGCAAGCAGGAACGCAAAACCAAAACCGGTAATAAAATGGGCATTATCGCATTTTCTGATGCGACAGGACAGTTTGAATCGGTGTTGTTCTCTGAAGCACTTCAGCAGTTTCGTGATCTGTTAGAACCTGGCCGTTCCGTTGTTATTACGGTTTCAGCCGAAAACCGGCCGGAAGGTGTGAGCCTGCGCATTGCCACAGTGGTGTCGTTGGAGGATGAAGCCAGCCGCCTGCAAAAAGCATTGCGGCTCTATTTACGTAACAGTGATGCGCTGGATCAGATTGTGCCGTATTTTAAAACCCGCGGCGACGGGGAGGTGAGCTTCATCGTGATTAAAGACAACGGCCAGCGCGAGGTTGAAGTTGCGTTGCCGGAGCGCTACCGGATCAGCCCGCAAATCGCCAGCGCTATGAAGGCGATCAGCGGCGTGGTTGATGTGGAACTTGTCAGCTGATCAGTTAGGTTCGCTGAATTGCCGCGGCCATATGCTTCATGTATATCTTGTATATGAAGCATATGGTGGTTTTAAATGGGTATTGTTAATATTGAAGACGAGCTGCATGAGCAGCTGCGTCTGGCGAGTAAGGTTACATGTCGTTCCATTAATGCGCAGGCTGCGTTTTGGATCAAGATCGGCCTGTTGTGTGAGACTAATCCTACGCTTAGTTTTTCTGAAATTATGTGCCGTGAACTGAGTGCGGCTGGCGTTGCTGTGTCTGCACTTAATGTGAGCCAAGCATGATTAAGCAGGCGCATGAACTGGAATTACTGGCTGAATCAGGGCGCCTTCTGGCAACGGTGTTTGAAATGCTGGACAGAACGGCGCTTGAGGGTGCCTCTACGCTCCAGATTAATGACATGGTGGAGCGCTTTATTGTTGAGGATTTGCAAGCGAGACCTGCCAGCAAAGGCCAGTATGGCTATGGTTTTGTGCTGAACTCCTCGATCAATCATGTGGTTTGCCACGGCATTCCCACACAATCGGATGTGTTGAAGAGTGGTGATATTGTTAATTTCGACATTACACTGGAGAAAAACGGCTATATCGCGGATTCCAGCAAAAGCTTTTGTGTCGGTGAGGTAAATGCTGCTGCCAAGCGGCTGATACGTACCGCCTATGACGCTATGTGGATGGGGATTGCCACTGTGCGGCCGGGGGCAAGAACCGGAGATATTGGCTGGGCCATTGAGCGTCACGCCAAGCGCAACGGATATTCTGTTGTGCATGAATATTGCGGCCATGGTATTGGCCGTGAAATGCATGAAGAGCCGCAGATACTCAATTTCGGAAAACCCGGAACCGGTCACCTGATTCAGGAGGGCATGGTTTTCACCATTGAGCCAATGCTCAATCAGGGGCGGCGTAATGTAAAAACGCAGGCCGATGAATGGACGGTGGTAACGAAAGACGGGTTGCTTTCGGCGCAATTCGAGCACACGGTTGCGGTGACCTCAACCGGCGTGTCAGTGCTGACATTGCGTGCTGATGAGCGAGCCTCAGCACAGGCTAAACGTTTAGGCTTGGGCGCTGTTTAGAGCATTACACTATCAAGCTGAATCAGCTTGATAGCTATGATAATGCGAAAATCTAGAGCGAGCGCTGTGATCCAACCTGAACGTTACCCGCTCTAGAGCATTTCACTATCAAGTTGAATCAACTTGATAGATATGACAATGCGAAAAAGCTAAAATCTAGAGCGAGCACTGTGATCCAGCCTGATCGTTACCCGCTCTAGATCGCTGACTATGCATCTGATGCCAAAGCCCGCTTATAATTAATAAGCGGCAGTGAAACGCTGGCGGATATGTTTGCCCTGTTCAGCCTCATCAAGAATGGCAACAGCCAGATCACCGACTGTAATTTTGCTTTCACCCTTGTCGTCAAACACAGGTGAATCTTTACCGAGGCGAAAATGCCACGTTGCTTCACCCGGTACCAGCAAGATAGCCGGCGAAACAAAGCTCCACTCCAGTTCATCTTCCGTCTTCAGCTCATTAAGCGCCTGACGGGCACCCAACGCACCTTCTTTATACTCTGCCGGAAATTCAGGTGAATCGACCAGTTGCGCACCATTAATTTCAAGGCTGCCGGCTCCGCCCACAGCGATCAGGCGTTTGATACCAGCTTTTTTAACGGCCTCGGTGATGGAGCGGCTGCCATTAATATGGATGTTGCGGATATCGGCTTCTTTCCAACCCGGATTATAGGCGGAAATCACCAGGTCATGGCCTTTAAGCAGATCTGCTAAGCTGTCTGTATCCAAAACATCAGCTTTTACAGCTTTTACATGGTCGTTCTGCGCGATTTTTTCAGGACGGCGAACGAGCGCGCTGATCTGATGGCCGCGTTTGACCGCCTCATTCAGCAGTGCTGTGCCGACATATCCGCTGGCGCCGATGATTGCAATTTTTGACATAATGCTTACCTCATATTATAGGATTAAGGGAATTATTTTTAATCAAGTTACTATGGGTAACTATATAGGCAGATTTTAAGGTCGTGTGAAGAATGCACTTTAAAGTCGGTAAGGAACAAAAAAGTAACCGCCTCACAGGGGCGGATTATGTTCATTATAGATCGCAGCCATCACCGCAGCGTCTTTTAGTAGTCGTATTTTTATGACATCAAAAAGTGAAGTTATCAGGTGGTGAAGTGTTTAATTATAACGCTGAAGCAGGCTTTTAGTTGAGCTGCAGCAAACTCAGATAAGGAGGAACGTGAATGGTCGCTCGGCGCGAGGCAGCCCTTAACAATCAAGCCGCTATGGTGCAGGCAAACAGAGACGAGCAGAATGCTGTGCCGCTACTGGTTGAGACAGCCGGATTTACTGCTGATGAAACCGGCTGCTGCCCGATCCGCGAAGTTCTCGACCGTGTGGGCGATACGTGGAGCTTACTGGTAATTTTGAGCCTGCAGCAAGGAGCAGTGCGGTTTAATGCGCTGCGCCGCGAGGTGGAAGGTATTTCCCAGCGCATGCTCACAGTTACCTTGCGTTCGCTTGAGCGTGACGGGTTGGTTTTACGCAAGGTTCGGCCAACATCGCCGCCGGAAGTCGAATATTCACTGACAGTGCTTGGTCAGTCGCTGGCAAAGCCTATTGATGGTCTGGGGCAGTGGGCTGTTGATAACCGCAAGATAATGCGTGAGGAGCGCAAAAAGTTTGATGCGCTCCAAGGGTGAGCTACCGTAAGAAAAACAATTTCCTTATACGCCACGGCAATGGTGGTTACGGTTATTTTTGAACCGTAACTGCAACGGACCGCACTGATTTTTTGTTTACAGTGCAGACCACAGTTACTTTATCCCAGTTAGTAGCGCCATTGCGCGGGCGGGCTTCACCGCTGAGCTTTACAGTGGTAAGAGCGCTGCCATTGGCCTGACTGAGGATTGCAGCATCATAATCAGCCTGCGTGAAGCCAAAGCGGTCATATTTATATTTCGTATTCTTCGTCAGGTCATTCACCGTGGCAGAGCAAAGAGCCGTCTCAGGCTTGGCATTATTATCCTTGATCGCAATATCGTAATTACCTTTAAAATCCGTGCTTTGTTTCGGAAGTTTCTCTGCAAGTGCGGCAGAGGAAAGAGCGGACAGAGTAAGGACAACTGCTGAGGCTTTTAAACAGGTTTTAAACATAAGGCATCCCGTTGTTCGTAGTGAATTTATAATGTGCGCTCAGCTTACTGTGACCAGCATGCTATGACACAGAGTTTACATCGAGAATAACAATGCAAGTATTACTTTGAAATGTGAATGAATTCTGAGGTAAACATGGTTATAATCGGCCAATCAATGTTGTGTTGCGTTAAATCGTCCGCAGAATGACTCTGATGCCGCTTTTTGGCATGAAAACTGCCTATAGTGCTGTAATTCCACAGACCCGCGGCGCAGGACTTGACAAAGCCTACCCTCTGTCCGTAAAAGCCAGCCATGATCTTCAGGGTATCTTTTAGATTCCCCGTATCTGTTGACGTGTCCCGTGAATCATTGCCGCATTCGCTGCCGCAATATTCTGTCAGTCTTCAAAACCGGAAGGCAGAGGAGGGCGCGTTTCCTTCGAGCGAGGCAGATAAGCTGCCGCGCCGGTAAAACTATAAAGGGAAATGCGATGAGTAAGCGCGAATCTTCCAAATATAAAATTGATCGTCGTCTTGGCGAAAACATCTGGGGTCGTCCTAAATCCCCAGTAAACCGTCGTGAATATGGCCCAGGCCAGCACGGTCAGCGCCGTAAGGGCAAGCTGTCCGATTTCGGTATTCAGCTGCGCGCCAAGCAGAAGCTCAAGGGCTTCTACGGTGATATTTCTGAAAAGCAGTTCCGTAAAACTTACGAAGAAGCTGCTCGCCGTAAGGGCGATACAGGTGAAAACCTGATCGGTCTGTTGGAAAGCCGTTTGGATGCAGTTGTATACCGCGCCAAATTCGTACCAACAATTTTTGCGTCCCGTCAGTTCATTAATCACGGTCACGTGAATGTAAACGGTCGTCGCGTAAATATTCAGTCATATCGCCTGAAGGCCGGTGATGTTGTTGAAGTTCGTGAAAAGTCAAAGCAGCTGGTTATTGTTCTGGAAGCTGTTCAGCTTGCTGAGCGTGATGTGCCTGACTACATCGTTGCAGACCACAATAAGTTGACTGCAACATACCACCGCGTTCCAACCCTGTCTGACGTGCCATATGCCGTTCAGATGGAACCGAACCTGGTTGTCGAATTCTACTCACGTTAATCGTGATGCCGCGGGTACTTTTACCCGCATAAAGACAAAAGCGGGTGCTTTTACCCGCAGGACAAGAATACGGAAAACGATCTCCGTAACTATAACGGCCGCTGCGGGAAACCGTGGCGGCTTTTTTTATTGTGGAAAATAGTATCTTGGCGCGCATAGCGTGGCGTGCTTCTATATGGTAACGCGAAATATCGAAAAAATCTGGAGTGCGGGTCTATGGCAGGTAGTGTTAATAAAGTTATTCTCGTTGGTAATCTCGGTGCTGATCCTGAGATCCGCCGATTGAATTCCGGTGAGCCGGTTGCAAACCTGCGTATTGCGACATCCGAAAGCTGGAGAGATCGCCAGACCGGTGAGCGCAAAGACAAAACTGAATGGCACTCTGTTGTGATTTTCAATGAAAATCTTGCCAAGGTTGCTGAGCAATACCTCAAAAAGGGTGCAAAAGTTTACATTGAAGGTCAGTTGCAGACCCGCAAATGGACTGACCAGCAGGGTAACGACAAATACACCACCGAGATCGTGTTGCAGAAGTTCCGTGGTGAATTGCAGATGCTCGACAGCCGTGGTGAAGGCGGCGGTGGCCGTTTTGAAGGCGCAGGCAGTGGTGGCGATCGTTTTGCCAGTGGATCCGGTTCGTCAGGTGGATCATCGCGTGGCGGTGATTTCGGCGGCAATAATAATAGCAGTGGCAATGATTTCGGTCGTTCCAGCCCGCAGCAGCAGTCGGGTGGCTTCAGCCATGACCTCGACGATGATATTCCGTTCTAATCGATGGATTAAAAAATATAAAAAGCCCGCATCCGCTGCGGGCTTTTTAATTGCAGGCTTTAAACTACACCGGTAACCAGTGAGCGGATACCATCTGCCACAAACTGTACGGCAAGTGCGGCAAGGATAACACCGAGCAAACGTGTGAGAATGGAGCGGCCGGTTTCACCAAGGAAGCGGTCAACACGTTCCGCAAGCAAAAACACCACATATGAAATCACAATACACGCCAGCAAAATGCCGAGCAGTGCCAGCCGGGAACCGAAGGTCGGGAAGGTGCCGCCCAGCAAAACGGTTGCCGAGATGGCGCCGGGGCCTGCAATGAGCGGGATAGCCAGCGGAAATGCTGCCACGTTGCGGATATGGTCTTTGGTAATGGCGATAGTAGCGCTTTTCTCATGCCGCTCCTGACGGCGCTCGAAGATCATTTCAAATGCAATCCAGAACAACAGCAAGCCACCGGCAACCCTGAATGCGCCAAGCGTAATCCCGAACATCATCAGAATTTGCGCACCGGCAACGGCAAAGAGTGCAAGGATAATAAAGCCGATAATGCTGGCACGCATCGCCACTTGAGATCGCTCTTTACGGTTCATGCCTGTGGTAACAGCCAGAAATAACGGCGCCAGCCCCGGAGGATCAATGGTCACGAGAAGGGTTACAAATGCGCTGAAGAGGCTGTCAAAGAAACTCATTGATGTTTCCGTTCTGGATTGATGTATTTCGTAATAAGCTGAAATTCACTTTTATAAATAAGCGATATAATTATCATGAAATTGGAGTGTTGTTGCGGGGCAAGTTCGTCCCGGATGCGATTGTTTTATGATAAGGCTTCAATGGATATGAATGCAATTTAGTTTGCAAAGTAAACCCAAATTGAAAAAGTTATAAACTGTATTTGCCGTTATTGATGCGTCATTACGGCTATTATGTCTGCCAAAATTGGTGTGCCGCAGAGATATTGCGCAATCCTGCGCGCTGTCTGCCAGTAAGATTGCTCGAAATTAATCGCGGTTTTGTAATTGGATTTTGATTGTTAGCTTCATTTATTTACATTCAAATGAGGCTGTTATGATTTTCATATTGAGGTTGATAATATTATTATTTTTATGTTTCCCCGCATTGGCTGCGGATGAAGGCAAAAAAACGATTTATCTGATATCGAGTTCTTCAGACTATAATGAAGCTGCAGTGCAAAATGTCGTTGCGATGTTTGAGGCAAAAGGTTTCGCAGTTTCCACTCAGTATTTACAACAGCAAATCTCTGATTTTGGTTATGTGAATACTGATCGAATGCGGGCTCAGACCCTGATATCAGCTTTAACCGACGATCAGGTGCAATATTTGTGGTTTATGCGCGGTGGTAACGGAGCCTTCAAGCTGATCCCTTACTTGAGTAAAGCCAAAGCCAGAATAGAGCAGTCGAAACCTAAAATATTAATTGGTTTCAGTGATGTGACGGCGCTGCATTTATTTGTCAATAAACAGCTGAACTGGCCTTCTGTGCATGGTGTATTGGCGGAATTCAACAAGGAGATGCACAGTCAGGCAAAGCCGGATGGTGGCGGTGAGACCGTGAGTAGCCTGACAAGCATTGACAGTGTGATGGATGCGATTGCCAATGGGGTTGATTATAAAGGGCTCATTCCTCTCAATGCCGCAGCATCTCAGGGCGCCAATGGTGATATGTCCGGTGGTAATTTTAGTCTGATACAGGCTGCATTCGATACGATCTATGATTATGATTTTAATAATAATATCGTAATGATTGAAGATGTCGGAACGTCATACCGGCAGTTGGACAGAGGTCTGGAACAGCTCTTACATAAAAAAAGTTTCAAGCCGGCAGGGCTGGTTTTTGGCCAGTTTTATCCGATTGGTGATGGACAGGGCGGCGCTGTGACCGATGCAGAGCGCCTGATCTATAAGTCTGTGATTGAGGATTTTGCACGCAAGGTAACTTATCCGGTTTATTACTATCCGTATTTTGGCCATGGCGCTATGAATGTGCCATTTAATCTGCACAAACCGGCATCGGTTAAATGCTTGGCGAATACTGAATATTGCGAGTTCACCCAGCCTCCGCTTTTGTCGCAGTGATAATATTTAAAATTTCGGCAGCCTTGTTGGTCAAATTCGCCAATAAGGCTGCATAATCAGTTAATTTCAGAACGATTAAGGCTGTCGAAATTTCGCAATTTTGATGATATGCGGTAGAGTGATTTTTATCAAAACTAATCGATTCTTTATGAAAGATTTTTGAATAGTGTCAGACCTTACTCCGCCGCCCGGTTCAGAAAATTCTAACGGAATTGAGCCGATTTCCATTGTGGAGGAAATGCAGCGGTCTTATCTCGATTACGCGATGAGCGTTATCGTTAGCCGCGCACTTCCTGATGTTCGTGATGGTTTAAAACCGGTTCACCGGCGTATTCTCCATGCCATGAATGGCATGGGCCTCGCATGGAACCGTTCTTATCGTAAGTCAGCCGGTGTCGTCGGTGAAGTGATGGGTAAATACCATCCGCATGGTGACGCCTCTATCTATGATGCGCTGGTGCGTATGGCGCAGGATTTTTCCATGCGCGAGCCACTCGTAGACGGGCAGGGTAACTTCGGCTCGATCGACGGCGATAGTGCGGCTGCAATGCGTTATACTGAGTGTCGTCTGGAAAAGGTAACTTCAACGCTGATTGAAGATATCGACAAAGACACTGTCGACTTTCAGGATAACTATGACGGCCGCGAGCGCGAACCGGTGGTTTTGCCTGCACGCTATCCGAATCTTCTGGTTAACGGCTCCGGCGGTATTGCTGTGGGTATGGCAACCAATATTCCGCCGCACAATCTGGGCGAGGTCATTAATGGCTGTATCGCGCTGATTGATAATCCGGATATGACACTTGAGGAAATGATTGAGATCATTCCGGGGCCGGATTTCCCGACCGGTGGCTTGATCCTTGGTCGCGCGGGTATTCATTCTGCGTATAGCACCGGGCGTGGTTCTGTGTTGATGCGCGGTCGCGTATCCATTGAGCCGATGCGCAATGACCGTGAATCGATTATCATCACGGAAGTGCCGTATCAGGTCAATAAAGCCACGATGATCGAGAAAATGGCCGAGCTGGTGCGCGATAAGCGTGTCGAGGGCATTTCGGATCTTCGCGATGAATCTGACCGCGACGGTTACCGCGTTGTGGTGGAGTTGAAGCGCGACGCCAATGCTGATGTGGTGTTGAACCAGCTCTATCGCTACACACCGCTGCAAACCTCTTTTGGCTGCAATATGGTGGCGCTGAATGGCGGCAAGCCGCAGCTTTTGGCTCTGCTTGAAATTTTGACGGCATTTGTGCATTTCCGTGAGGAAGTTGTCAGTCGCCGTACCAAATTTTTGCTGAATAAGGCGCGCGAGCGTGCGCATGTCTTGGTTGGTCTGGCGATTGCTGTTGCCAATATCGACGAAGTGATTGCGCTGATCCGCCGTGCGCCTGATCCTGCAACGGCACGTGAGCAATTGATGACCCGCCGCTGGCCGGCTCTTGATATTGCACCGCTGATCCGCTTGATTGATGATCCGCGCCACGTGCTGAATGAAGATAACACCTATAACCTGTCTGAAGAGCAGGCACGTGCCATTCTTGAGCTGCGCTTGCAGCGCCTGACAGCCCTTGGCCGTGATGAAATCGCTGATGAACTTAACAAGATCGGCGAAGAGATTAAAGATTATCTGGCAATTCTCGCCTCGCGTGAGCGTATCCTGACCATTGTTAAGGATGAGCTGGCTGCGGTTCGTGATGAATTTGCCAGCCCGCGCCGTACAGAATTGACATTGGGTGGCGCCGACATGGATGATGAAGACCTCATCGCCCGTGAAGATATGGTCGTAACCGTCAGCCATGCCGGTTATATCAAGCGTGTACCGCTTAATACCTATCGTGCCCAACGCCGTGGTGGCAAAGGCCGTTCCGGCATGACGACAAAAGACGAGGATTTCGTAACCCGTCTGTTTGTTGCCAATACCCACACGCCAATGCTGTTCTTCTCTTCGCGCGGTATTGTCTATAAAGAAAAAGTCTGGCGTCTGCCGATCGGTACGCCGCAATCACGCGGTAAAGCGCTGATCAACATGCTGCCATTGCAGCAGGGTGAGCGTATCACCACGATTATGCCGCTGCCGGAAGATGAGACAAGCTGGGCTGAACTCGATGTGATGTTCGCTACCACACGCGGTACTGTGCGTCGTAACAAGCTTTCTGATTTTGTTCAGGTTAATCGCAACGGTAAAATTGCGATGAAGCTGGAAGATGAAGGCGACGAAATTCTCTCGGTTGATACCTGCACGACAAATGATGACGTGCTGCTTACCGCAGCCGGCGGCCAGTGCATTCGCTTCCGTGTTGATGATGTGCGTGTGTTTGCCGGACGTAATTCGATTGGTGTGCGCGGTATCAATCTGGCTGAAGGCGATAAAGTTATCTCCATGGCCATTCTGGAGCATGTGGAAGCCACGCCGGCAGAGCGCACAGCCTATCTGAAGCGTGTTATAGCTGAACGTCGTAGCTTGCTTGGTACTGATGATATTGAAGATATCGCAGTTGTGGGTGAAGATGCTGCAGAAGATACCGAGCTGAATGATGAGCGTTATGAAGAGCTGAAAGCCCATGAGCAGACTGTTCTGACAGTCAGTGAATATGGCTATGGCAAGCGGTCTTCATCTTATGAGTTCCGTATTTCGGGGCGTGGCGGTAAGGGTATCCGTGCAACTGATACGTCCAAAACCGATGAAATCGGTAAGCTTGTGGCGCTGTTCCCTGTTCTGGCAAGTGATCAGATCCTGCTGGTATCCGATGGCGGTCAGCTTATCCGTGTGCCGGTTGGCGGTATCCGCGTTGCCGGGCGCTCCACAAAGGGTGTCACAATCTTCAATACTGCTGATGGTGAAAAGGTTGTGTCGGTTGAACGTATTTCGGAGACCGACGATGAAGAAGATGAAACAGCCGATGTTGCTGTGACTGACGGCGTAACAGCTGCAAGCACTATTGAGGCTGCCGGTGAAGCCGGTGGGGAAACCTCAGCGCCGCAAAGTTCTGATGCAGTGGCACCTGAAGCTGACACTTCGGAAGATAAGCAAGATTGATTAGAGCATTTCACTATCAAGTTGAATCAACTTGATAGGTATGACAATGCGAAATTCTAAAATCTAGAGCGAGCGCTGCGATCCAACCTGCACGTTACTCGCTCTAGAGCATTTCGTAGTCCAATGGAATCATTGGGCGGCCACGATAATGCGTAAAAACAATAACTTAGAGCGGATTGCATGATCCAGTTTAAACGTAAACCGCTCTAGTCTCGTTTGATCAAGCCTAAAAAAACAAAACGCCCTGCCAGCAATGACAGGGCGTTTTTTGTTTCCGGTTTTAAAATCCGGGCAAGAAAAAAGACGGTGTCTTCTCACACCGTCTTAATTAAGCTGGACTGGAGGATCCGGCTGAAAACTAAACTGAACATTAAACAGGCACTTTGTGCTGATTTAGGCCTGATTCAGGCAAAACCAAGGTGATGTAATTTTAGGCATGCGTAATATGTTTTGATCGGGCACCGCGCGCCATACGGCGCACAGAACGAAGATTGAAAGCGGATTTCTGATCGCTCAGACGCTTATGGGCACTTTCCTCGATCATCAGGATAATGGCTGCAAACATCATCGCTACGATCATTGAGACTGCGAGAAGAAATAGCATCATCATTTTATCCTTTCGTTTATAATACGCACAACCACGACAAAGGTTGCATAAACGGTCAAAAAACTTGGCTAGGATCTTCAATATCCGCTTTAATGTATGAATTGCTGCTGATTGCACCATTCATGCTGCGTTCATCTTTATAAAACCGTCATAAATAGCAATGCCGGTGAAATGCAGCAGACTTGAAGACTTAGACATTGAAATTTATGACCAGAACGACTAATTCTAAACTATGAAAACAGCTCTCTATGCGGGATCCTTTGATCCGGTCACCAATGGTCATCTGGATGTACTGCGCGGCGCTTTGGGGCTGGCAGACAAAGTGATTGTCGCTATCGGCGTTCATCCGGATAAAGTGCCAATGTTCAGCTTTGAAGAGCGCGTGGGCCTGCTGCGCGAAGTTGGTGAGCAAGCTTTTGGCGCTGATAATCAACGCATAGATTATACCAGTTTCAGCGGTCTGGTGGTCGATACAGCTCAAAGTCTTAATGCCACGCTGATGATACGGGGCCTGCGTGATGCCACGGACTTTGATTATGAGATGCAGATGGCGGGTATGAATGCGGGCATGGTTCCCTCAGTTCAGACAATATTCCTGCCGGCATCTCCCGATGTGCGTTTTATTACTGCCACACTGGTACGCCAGATTGCCTCAATGGGCGGTGATGTCAGTGGTTTTGTACCAAAACCGGTCGCAGAAGCTCTCCGGCACAAGCTAAGTAAGTAAAATTTCAGATTCACACAGGGAAAATCATGTCATTCTTGCGTAAAATACTGGCTGTAACAGCCTTTCTCGCTTTTTCAGCCACAGCTATTATGCACACAGGCAGCGCGCAGGCCGCAGATCCTGAAAATACAGTGATTTTGACGCTTAAAGATGGCGATGTAGCTATTGAACTGCGCCCTGATCTGGCACCCAAACATGTTGAGCAGATTAAAAAGCTGGTGCGAGACGGGGCTTATAACGGTGTGGTCTTTCACCGTGTGATTGAAGGCTTTATGGCGCAGACCGGCGATGTGCAATATGGCAATGCCGACAAGGATTATCAGCCTGGTCGTGCAGGCACCGGCGGTTCATCCTATGGTAATCTGCCAGCTGAATTCTCTAAGCAGCCATTTATCCGCGGCACAGTTGGTATGGCGCGCAGTCAGGCTCCGGATTCTGCCAATTCGCAGTTTTTCATCATGTTTGACGAAGGCGCTTTCCTCAATGGCCAATATACAGTGGTCGGTGAAGTGGTCAGCGGCATGGAAGTCGTAGATAAAATCAAAAAGGGCAGTAAATCTGCCAATGGTTCGGTTGATAATCCTGACCGTATCGTTAAAGCCATTGTTCTGGCCGATCGTAAATAAGCCGGTACTATTTCAAATAACACCACATTATATAACTGCTCATATAAAATAAGTTTGAGGGCAGGATGTGAACCACGACAGGAGAAGCCCGATGGCTTATAAAGATCCGGAAAATACACTGGTACTGGAAACCACTAAGGGTACCGTTGCGATTGAACTCTACCCTGAGCTGGCACCAGGCCATGTTGCCCGTATCAAGGAACTGGCCCGTGAAGGCGCTTATGACGGTGTGCTGTTTCACCGTGTAATCGACGGCTTCATGGCGCAGACCGGCGACGTTAAATTCGGCAAGCAGGGCGGCGCAAGCTTCAACCCGGGTCGTGCCGGCATGGGCGGTTCCGACAAGCCGGACCTGAAGGCCGAGTTCTCGAATGTTAAGCACGTTCGCGGCACTTGCTCGATGGCACGCAGCCAGAACCCGAATTCGGCTAACTCGCAGTTCTATATCTGCTTTACCGATGCACCTTGGCTGGATCGTCAGTATTCGGTTTGGGGTCAGGTTATTGAAGGCATGGATAATGTCGACAAAATCAAGCGCGGTGAGCCGGTTGTTGATCCGGATTCCATCACTTCGGCTAAGATTGCTGCTGATATCTGATAGCAACATATGACATATAAAGGGCACGTTATGGCTTATGCTGTAACGTGCCCTTTATTTTTTGCCCGCTGTTCTGTATTGCAGGGCAATGTTTACTCTGAAAATTATAATTTCTGCGAAAATTGAGGCCAGCAATGCGCGTCGATCTGTTTGATTTTGATCTGCCGGAAGCCAATATCGCATTGCGCCCCATGGTTCCGCGCGATCAGGCAAAGCTGTTACGGGTTATTCCCGATGCTGCCTTGCAGGATTTGCATGTCTGCGATCTGCCGGATCTGTTGCAGGCCGGAGATGCGCTGGTATTCAACGACACTAAAGTTATTCCGGCGCAGCTAGAGGGCACACGTGAGCGCGATGGCACCGTGGCGCAGATTAGCGCGACTTTGCATATGCGCACCGGCCCGGATCGCTGGAAAGCATTTTTGCGCCCCGCTAAACGTGTAAAACTAGGCGAGCGTATCCGTTTTGGTCATGCAGGCTCAAGCTGCATGCTGGGCACATTAGATGCAACGGTTACAGAAAAGCACGATAGCGGTGAAGCCTTGCTGGTTTTTGACGTTTCCGGCGCGCTGCTTGATGAGGGGATTGCTTCGGTAGGGCATATTCCGCTGCCGCCCTATATTGCCTCAAAACGTGCAGAAGACGCACAGGATTTGCAGGATTATCAAACCGTCTATGCCCGTGAAGAAGGGGCAGTGGCAGCCCCGACCGCCGGTTTGCACTTTACGCCGGAATTGCTGGAGCGGATTCGCGCCAAAGGTGTTGAAGAGCATTTTGTGACGCTGCATGTGGGTGCCGGAACATTTTTACCCGTAAAAGCGGATGATACCGCAGACCATAAAATGCATGCAGAGATTGGCTACGTTTCTGAGGCTACAGCTGCTGCACTTAACCGTGTGCATGAGCGTGGTGGCCGCATCATCTCAGTCGGCACCACATCACTGCGCCTGATCGAGAGTGCAACCGGTGAAGATGGTGTTATTCGTCCATGGTCAGGTGCGACAGATATTTTCATCACGCCTGGTTATAAATTTCGTGCGATCGATATGCTGATGACCAATTTTCATCTGCCGCGCTCCACGCTTTTCATGCTGGTTTCGGCCTTTAGTGGTTATGAAACAATGCAAGCCGCCTATAGCCATGCGATCAGTCATGAGTACCGCTTCTATTCCTATGGCGATGCCAGCCTTTTAACCCGTCGTGACAGCAACCTGTAAAGCGGGTTCTAGCAAGAGTTTTGATATGAGCAGCGAAAATTTTGAGTTTAAAGTGCTGGCAACAGACGGCAAAGCCCGTCGTGGTGAAATTACCATGCCGCGCGGCACCATACGTACACCGGCTTTTATGCCTGTTGGCACTGCCGGCACGGTTAAAGCCATGTATATGGATCAGGTTAAAGATCTGGGTGCCGATATCATTCTCGGCAATACCTATCATTTGATGCTGCGACCGGGTGCGGAACGTGTGGCACGGCTTGGCGGTTTGCACGAATTTGGCGGCTGGCAAGGGCCAATTCTCACAGATTCCGGCGGGTTTCAGGTGATGTCGCTGGCAAAGTTACGCAAGCTGACAGAGCAGGGTGTTACATTCCGTTCGCATATTGACGGCCGCGCCTATGAAATGTCGCCTGAACGTTCGATTGAAATTCAGGGGCTGCTGGATAGCGATATTCAGATGCAGCTCGATGAATGTACAGCACTGCCTGCAACATTTAAGACCATGCAAAAAGCGATGGAGCTTTCATTGCGCTGGGCCGAGCGTTGCAAAACGGCTTTCGGTAACCAGCCGGGCAAGGCAATGTTTGGTATCGTGCAGGGCGGCGATAATGTGCAGTTGCGCGAACAGTCGGCACAGGCGCTGAAAGACATGGACCTCAAAGGTTATGCCGTTGGCGGGCTTGCAGTGGGTGAGCCGCAGGCGGTGATGCTGGATATGCTGGATGTGACATGCCCGATCCTGCCGGAAGAAAAACCGCGCTATCTGATGGGCGTTGGCACACCGGATGATATGCTGAAATCGGTGGCACGCGGCATTGATATGTTTGATTGTGTGATGCCGACCCGTGCGGGGCGGCATGGTCTGGCATTTACACGCCGTGGCAAGGTGAACCTGCGCAATGCACGCCATGCGGATGACCATCGCCCGCTGGATGAGACTTCAACCTGTCCGGCTTCGCGGGATTATAGCCGCGCATATCTGCATCATCTGGTTAAGGCCAATGAGGCACTGGGTGGAATGTTGCTGACATGGAATAATCTGCATTATTACCAGAGCTTGATGCAGGGCATCCGCGATGCGATTGAGGCTGGCCGTTTTGTTGCTTTCTCGGAAGTGACTACGGAAGAATGGGCCAGAGGCGATATAGCGCCTCTGTAACGCAGCAAGCGGCGATATAGCGCCTCTGTAATGTGCCAAGCGGCGATATAGTGCTGATGAGAAGGGCTCTAAGACGATACATCCCTTTGTTGTTTTAATAAAAGGGATGTATCGGTTCATAAAGGCACGCACTATAATAGTAGGCGAATACAACTAGTAAGCAGGCTCAGTCGGAGATGGTCATAGTCTCTCAGTGGGATAAAATACCACTGCATTTTGTAAGGCTTCAAGCTTCCGCTCTGATCATCACGTTTTTGTAAACTATTTAAACCTGTCAATTTTGCTGCACAAGGCAGTTCTTCAAGGTTCTTTTCGCTACAATGTTACATGCTGTGGAAGGCAAGTTGGGAAACTAACAAATATGGCTTTATGGGGCCATTGTAAGCCTTAATTATTACGTCAGTGCGTTTTGCGTCCTGGGCAGCAAATGTTTTTTTCCCGCCATTCGCACTGTAACTGCTCGTTATATAGATCGATGAAGAACGATGTGCTTTTTCCGAACAGCGGCTCGATTCCCTTTACGGATATTTAAACGCCAATTGTTTCGTTTTTATCCACAATATAGTCTGCCTCCAAATATCATTAATTTTGATAGTAGTTATTATGTTTTATTTTAAGTATAGTAATATTCGTTTATCTGTAATTTATTGCATTTTTACTTGTTTCAGTTGGTTTTGGAGAAAATTGCCTGGAGTTGTTAACCGGAATCCATGTTGATTTATTCAAAAAATTCCATCTTGGATTCGTTTCTGGTGTCCAGTCAGGCTTATAGAAGGGGAGCACCTTGCTGGTTTGTGGCTTCCATTTCTCGAGACGCTCTACACCCATGAGGCTGGATGCAATTGGCATTTTTTGAAAATTGTATAAGCCGCCGGTTTTCTCGGTTATTGCAATTAGACTATCAGCAGACATTCTTAAATTTAGAGCGCCTTCATAGGCCTTCACTATTAAACCTGTATTATTGGCGACTTGTGCAGCAAGCGATTTGTCTCCTCCATCTGCGCTATAGCTACTAAGCATGCGTAACTTCGTAATATTTATATCAAAGAACTGATTGATCTTTGGTAGCTTCTCTAAAATAAAATCAGAATATTCTCTTGAGTTAAGGAATCTGGTGTCTATTCTGGAGCTCGAACTTCTGCCTTCGAATAAAGATGGCGGCAAACCTTCCGAAGTTAAATTCAGGCGCCAAAAGTATTTATGAGTATCAATGAAACAAAAATTTCCGTTGTTTCGATTGATTTCGAGGATTTTGATAGGTTTGGGTTTGTTGTAACGTAAGGATTCCTCCTGTAAGGGGCGATAATATTCAAGTCCAATTTTTTGTACGGATTTATTAAGGTTAGAGTTTATAATGAAATCCAAAATATTTGTATCGTTTAAAGTCGTATGAACTGATTCATCTTTAAAATAATTATTTGGTACCATAAATATTCCAGTTTTTATTTTAAGTAAATTTTTAAATATAATATTTTTTAATCTATTGAGCTGTATTTATTATTGCAGAGGTTTTATTTTAAGTTAGTCATTTTATTTTGGAAACCCCTATAATAGGGTTCGATACGTATTCGCTTTCAATGGAATTGTAGTAAAATATATTATACGATCAGGTGCCTTTGATGTTAACGGCTGTAACAGCCCAAATCCGATGCGGAATTGTTAACGGATCGGCAGGGAACTGATTTTTCAAAAGCTGAGCGAGTTCATTGTCGAATTGTGCCGTGCGTTCCGCTGTCAGGCTGGCTTTGACACCGGCACTGGCTCTGATCCGGCCACGCCATGCTTCATGGCTATAAAAAACGGACTGATCAAAGGAAAAAGTCTCAATTGACTGAAATCCTGCTTCGGCTAAATCCTGCAGCCATTGCGGATAAATGCCGGTGCCACCCGCCATTTTCCAATTGGGATTGTAGCGCAAAATCAGACTTTCTGTTGCTTCAATCACATTGCCCGCAAAGGGTAGCCAGTCGAAATGCGCAATAATAATACGGCCTTCAGGTTTTAGAACCCGCTTTGCTTCACTGGCGGCCTTAGAGCATTTCACTATCAAGTTGAATCAACTTGATAGATATGACAATGCGAAAACTCTAAAATCTAGAGCGAGCGCTGCGATCCAATCTGCAGGTTACCCGCTCTAGCGCGGTCAAACCAATGCCAGCATTGCCCCGCGGTCAGCACATCAAAGCTTCTATCAGGCTCCGGCAGGCTCTCTGCACTTCCAGTTTTATAGCGCACGTTAACACCGGCAGATTGATCGAGCTGAGCCGCTTCATCAAGCAGGGTTTGAGCTGGGTCAATACCGGTAACGTTTAGATGCTTTTCAGCAAGACCACGGGCAACAGTGCCGGTTCCTGTGCCAATATCCAGCGCCACTTGCTGCGGGCGGATATAGTTGCATTTGATCAGGGCATC
Organism: Pseudochrobactrum mosebachae; assembly: GCF_048914685.1. Taxonomy (GTDB): domain Bacteria; phylum Pseudomonadota; class Alphaproteobacteria; order Rhizobiales; family Rhizobiaceae; genus Pseudochrobactrum. The sequence continues at coordinate 374,627 of NZ_CP128408.1, read as the reverse complement.
AAAAAACTCTGGCGGAAAACCCGCTCTGAAATTGCGGTAATCAGAAGCGGTCTTACCAAAATCAATGGTGTGGCCGAATGATTGTGTGGCTGCGATATCTTGTTTTCGGCTCATGATGCATAGCCCTTGCTACTCTGCGGCTTGTTTCGCCGCTGACATTAATTCGGCAACCATGTCTGTGGTCAGCGCATTGAAATGCGAGATTATGCGGCTTGGTTCAAAATGCGAAACATGCAGGTCTGTATAGCCGAAATCCACCGCAATCACCGGTATCCCCGCAGCTTTGGCCGCATCAATATCGGCGCGGCTGTCACCCACCATAACCGCTTGCAGCGGATTGCCGCCGGCAAGCTTGATTGTATCAGTGAGATGGCGTGGATCAGGCTTGCGGTAAGGAAAAGTGTCTTGTCCGCAGATTACAGCAAAACGCTGTGCTTCGCCCAGGCCTTCAAGTAGTTTCTTAGCACTGACTTCGAATTTATTTGTGCAGACAGCGAGTATGTATCCGGCTTGTTTGAGTGCGTCGAGGCAGGCAAGCACGCCGGGGTAAAAGGCAGAGCTGCCGGGCATATTGCCGTTATAATGCTCCATGAATAATTTGAACAATTTTTGCATCTGCTCGTCGCTCAGATGTTTGTTTTGTGCTTGATATGCCCGTTCAATCATGACCTTGGCGCCGGAACCGACAAATTTGCGTAAGGCGGCGGGATCAGCGGGAGTAAGACCACCGGCAATCAGGCAGTGATTGAGACTGTCGAGAAGGTCAGGCGCTGTATCAACCAGAGTGCCGTCGAGATCAAAAACCACGATTGGCTTGCCAGTCGGGGTTGAAGCGGTGGTGTGGACGGAAATATCTGACATATCTGACCCTTCGTACATATCCGGCTCCTGAAACTGAGCCTTGTAAATGAAATACGGCGCTGCATGCAGCATAATTTACCGTAAAACTCTCTTATAATCCGGTGAATTGATAGTCTTTTTCAGCAAATCGGCAAAATGATTATAATAATATATTTGCCGTGCGTTGCGCGCGTGCTACATGCGATACGGTATTAAGCTGGTTTCGCGCAATTTCTGCAGCAGGCGGGCTTTAAGAGGGGCATTGTTTGGGGCGAGATACCCTCAAACAATTAAGCAGTTTCTCACTGCACTGATAAAGGTACAGGAAGCAGTTTATGAGTTCGGTTGATCCGCGTCAGTTGAAAATTGCGGCTGCAGCACAAGCACTCACTTATGTTAAAAGTGGGATGAAGCTTGGCATCGGCACCGGCTCAACGGCTGAGGAATTTGTGCGTTTGCTTAGCGTTAAAGTGGCTGAAGGTTTTGAGATTATCGGTGTGCCGACCTCGGAACGCACAGCTGCCCTGTGCGAAGAGCTTGGCGTGCCGCTGACAACTTTGGAAGAAACACCGCATCTTGACCTCACTATTGATGGCGCTGATGAGGTGGACGGGCAATTGTCGCTTATTAAAGGTGGCGGCGGTGCTTTACTGCGTGAGAAAATTGTCGCTGCCGCATCTGATGCTATGATTGTGATTGCGGACGAATCAAAAGTGGTGGATGTGCTGGGGCGTTTTCCGCTGCCGGTTGAAGTAAACCGCTTTGGGTTGGCAGCAACCAAACGGGCAATAGAACAAGCGATTTCCGATCTCGGTCTTGAGGCGCCTTTGGCGCTGCGCATGAAAGATGATGCAATTTTCGTGACTGATGGCGGGCATTATATTCTGGATGCATCTTTTGGCCGCATTCCGGATACAAGAGCATTATCAGATGCACTCTTTGCCATACCGGGGGTGGTGGAGCATGGTTTGTTTATCGGGCTTGCCCGTACTGCAATCATTGCCGGCACATCAGGTATCCGCACTATTTCGTAGTTTTGGGTTCGTAATATCTGGCATCTCGTCAGGAAACATAAATAAAGCGCATGATAAATCGGGCGCAGTCTGAATAAAATAAAACGGAGTATTGACCATATGACCAAGGCAATTGGCTATCGCCGTCTTCTTGCGCCTGTCGTGGCGCTTACAGTGCTGGCAGGTGTCAATCTCGCGCAGGCTCAGGAGGCTTCGCAGTCTCATTTGGCTGCCGCGCGTGCTGCTATTGCAGCCATTGGCGCCACTGAACAGTTTGACGGTATTTTGCCGCGTGCTGCACAGGCGCTGAAAGCCGAGCTGATTCAGAAAGATCCTAATCTTGAAGCAATCATCACCAAAACGGTTGATGATAAGGCGATCGCACTTGCTGCACGCCGTTCAGATTTGGAAACTGAAGCTGCCCGCGCATATGCGAATTCTTTCACGGAAGATGAGCTCAAGGCAATCAGCACATTTTACACTTCAGAAGCTGGTAAGAAGCTGATTTCTGAAGGTCCGATTGTTACGCGTGAAGTGCTGAAGGCTGCTGAAGTCTGGCAGAACGGCGTTGCACGAGATCTGGCAACACAGACTGGCGAAGTCTTGTCTAAGGCTGCCGGAAGCGCAGCGCCCGCCGCAGAGTAAGTAGCGCAGCGCCCGCCGCAGAGTAAGTAGCGCAGCGCCCGCCGCAGAGTAAGTAGCGCAGCGCCCGCTGCAGAGTAAGTAGCGCAAAACCCGCTGCCAGGCAGGCAGATAGTTTGCTGAAAAGCAGATTTACGTTTGAAAAAAAGCCCGGCCTCAAAGCCGGGCTTTTTTGTCTGCATGACTGTGTGCGGCGTAAACCACACTGGCTTTCGCAGTGTGGTCTTGTTAAACGGATATGGAAAACTACATATTCTGCTGCAGTATAAAGGTTCAGATAAATGACCAGTTATGACTATGACCTGTTTGTGATCGGTGGCGGTTCCGGCGGTGTGCGTGCGGGGCGTCTTGCCGGAAGCATGGGAAAACGGGTCGGGCTGGCCGAAGAGTTCCGCATGGGCGGCACATGTGTGATTCGCGGTTGCGTACCGAAGAAGCTCTATGTGTATGCATCACAGTTTCCGGAGCATTTCAGCGATGCAGCCGGCTATGGCTGGACAGTTGGTGAGCGCAGTTTTGACTGGTCGCGCCTTGTCGCCAATAAAGAGGCTGAAATTACCCGCCTCGAAGGCTTGTATGCCAAGGGGCTGAATAGTGCGAAAACTGAAATCTTTGCCTCGCGCGCCGTTTTGAAAGATGCGCATACGATTGAGTTGACCGCTCTTGGTAAGACAGTGACCGCTGAAACCATTCTGATCGCAACCGGTGGCCGTCCGTTTATGGATGAGAGCATGCCCGGCCATGAATTATGCGTGAATTCCGATCAGGTTTTTGATCTGAAAAGCCTGCCAAAATCTATCGTCATTCAGGGCGGCGGTTATATTGCGGTTGAATTTGCCGGTATATTCAATGGATTGGGTGTTGAAACCACAATTGTCTATCGCGGTAAGCAATTGCTGTCGCGCTTTGACAGCGATTTGTTCACGCTTTTGAATGATGCGATGATTGAAAAAGGCATCCGCATTGTAACAGAAGCTAAAATTACTGCTGTGCATGAAGCTGAAGGCGAGCATAGCCTGAGTGTTTCTTTGAGCAATGGCGATGTGCTGGCCGCCGATCAGGTATTGCAGGCTATTGGCCGCGTGCCGAACACTAAGGGTCTTGGCCTTGAAGCGGCCGGTGTGGCGATGGCTGGCGATGGCTCCGTCGTAGTCGATGCTTATTCACACACCAATGTTGAAAATATCTGGGCAGTTGGCGATGTGACCAATCGCGTACAGCTCACACCGGTCGCCATTCACGAGTCAATGTGCTTCCTTGAAACTGCATTTAAGGGCAATGCGATGCGTCCGGATCATGAACTGATCCCGACCGCAGTGTTTTCGCAGCCTGAGATCGGCACGGTTGGCCTTTCAGAAGAAGATGCAGCCAAGCAATATACCAATGTTGAAGTGTATCGTGCGCATTTCCGCCCGATGCGTAACACGCTGGCAGGGCGTTCAGATAAGATGCTGACCAAGCTGGTGGTGGATGGTGACAGCCGCAAAGTTGTGGGTGCCCATGTGCTGGGGCCTGATGCCGGTGAAATGGCACAGCTGCTTGGTATTGCCTTGAAGGCGAGCGCGACTAAAGATGATTTCGACCGTACAATGGCACTGCATCCGTCAGCGGCTGAAGAATTTGTGACCATGTACAGCCCGAGCTACCGATTGGTGAATGGTGTGCGTGAAAGCTGATCTTAAAAAGTTTTGACAGTGAATTTAAGAAAAACCGGTAATCGTGATATTACCGGTTTTTTTGTCATAAAATTACAAGATTTCACTGTGATTTTGGCAAAAATGCCACGCTGCATGCTGAGGATGTAATTGCGGCTGGTTAATTGCTGTGGATTTGATTATATGTGTGATGTCGCTATGCAAACTATGCATGGGGACTGGGGATAATATTACTTAAAATCTGAAATAAAACAGGTGCTATAATGACGAAGAACTGGACACCGCAATCCTGGAGAAGCATGCCGATCAAGCAGGTGCCTTCTTATCCGGACGCGCAGGCTTTGGCCGATGTCGAGGCTCGTCTGCGTACATATCCGCCTTTGGTCTTTGCAGGGGAAGCGCGCAAGCTTACCAAGCAATTGGCTGAAGTGGCTGAAGGTCGCGCCTTCCTTTTACAGGGCGGCGATTGTGCAGAAAGCTTTGCGGAACATGGCGCGGACAATATCCGCGACTTTTTCCGCGTGTTTTTGCAAATGGCTGTTGTGCTGACCTATGGCGGCTCAAAGCCTGTGGTAAAAATTGGCCGTATCGCCGGTCAGTTTGCCAAGCCGCGCTCAAGTGACATGGAAACCATTAACGGTGTTGAACTGCCATCATATCGCGGTGATGTGATCAATGGTATCGAGTTCAATGAAGCATCGCGTATTCCGGATCCGAACCGTCAGGAAATGGTTTATCGCCAGTCAGCGGCAACGCTGAACCTGCTGCGCGCTTTTGCGCAAGGTGGCTATGCCAATCTGGAAAACGTACATAAATGGACACTCGGCTTTCTGAGCGACAGCCCGCAGAGTGAACGTTATGGCGCATTGGCAAACCGTATTTCCGAAACTATGGATTTCATGCGCTCAATCGGTATCACTGCAGAGAGCAATCATGCACTGCGTGAAACAGATTTTTATACCAGCCATGAAGCTTTGTTGCTTGGTTATGAAGAAGCACTGACCCGTGTGGATTCAACCTCGGGCGATTGGTATGGCACATCCGGCCATATGATGTGGATCGGTGATCGTACCCGTCAGCTTGATCATGCGCATATTGAATATTGTCGCGGTGTTAAAAACCCGATCGGTATGAAATGTGGCCCGTCGCTGGAAGCAGATGATCTCCTTCGTTTGATTGACAAGCTCAATCCGGAAAATGAAGCCGGCCGTCTGACCCTGATTGCCCGTTTTGGTTATGACAAGGTTGAAGAGCATCTGCCGCGTTTGATCCGCGCTGTGGAAAAAGAGGGCCGCAAAGTTGTGTGGTCCTGTGATCCGATGCATGGCAATACGATTACAGCTGCCGGTTACAAGACCCGTCCGTTTGATCGTATCCTCAAGGAAGTACAGAGCTTCTTTGAAGTGCATCAGGCTGAAGGTACCCATGCTGGCGGTATTCATATTGAAATGACCGGCAAGAATGTGACCGAATGCACCGGTGGTGCACGGGCGATTTCTGCAGAAGAATTGTCGGATCGTTACCACACGCATTGCGATCCGCGCCTCAATGCAGATCAAGCTTTGGAGCTGGCTTTTCTGGTGGCAGAGCTGCTCAAGAAAGACCGTGATTCACAACCTGAAAGACTTGCGGCAATCGCTTGATTTTTAACGCTTAACAATAATTAGAGCGGGCTAGGTTTAGCCCGCTTTATTTATAAATACAGGCTATTTTGAGGGCATCATGGAGCGCATTTTTAAGGCATTTATCAACTCTATGCGTGCACTCAACCATTTGGCGCGCCATGAAAAACCCGTGCAGCAGGAGCTGGTGCTGTTATTGCTTGCACTGCCTGCAGCATGGTTCGTGGCGGCTGATATCGCGGCATTTTTAATCCTGATCGGCGCGGTGCTGTTTTTGTTACTGGTTGAGATTATCAATACGTCGGTGGAAGCGGCTTGTAATGCTATCAGCCGTGATTTCAAAAAAGACATTCAGATTGCCAAAGATTGTGGTTCGCTTGCCGTGCTTATCGCCTCCGTCATGTGCGCAGCCGTGTGGATTTATCATCTTTGGCCATATGTGCTGACGCTGGTTTTTCCTGCCTGAATAAAGATATAGTTGAGTGTGACAGCGTCTTAACAGCGGCATGATTTAATGGGGAAACCAACGGCTTCGGGAGGAGCGGCAATGAGTGAGCATGTATTCAACGGGGCACAGATGCAGAATGTCCGCTATGATCATGCGGATATGGCCAATACGGAGTTTCATGGAGTAAACCTTGCAAATGCCCAGTTTTATGCCGTTTTGACCAAGGCTAAATTCACCGATACGAATTTGAGCGATGCAGCTTTTGATGATGTTAATCTCTCCGGCGCGCGTTTGAACAATGTGAATTTGTCCGGAATCTCAATTACCAATGCCAATCTGTCGAACCTCGTTATAACGGATGCTACATTGGCAAATGCAGAGATCAGCAATGCTGATCTGACTGGTATGCGGATAAACGGGGTTCTGGTGAGTGATCTGGTCAAAGCCTATGAGCAGACAAAAGCCTGAATACACAGCAGCTTTCGTACCTTTGCAAACTTGAATAACTGCGCTTGGATTCGTTGATCTGCCCCGTTTCTCATTGCAAGAAAATTGCAGCCGCGGTAATGCTTACTCATGAGCACAATAACCACATCTCCCGATAAATTACGTATCGCGCTTGCCCAGTTAAATCCGGTCATGGGTGATCTTCATGGTAATCTGGAAAAAGCCCGTGCGGCCCGTAAAATTGCGGCTGATAAACAAGCTGATCTGATCTTGTTTACGGAGCTGTTTATTTGCGGCTATCCGCCAGAAGATCTGGTGTCCAAACCGGCTTTTGTGCAGGCCTGTGAAAAGACGGTGCAGGAATTTGCCAAAGATACCGCTGATGGCGGCCCCGGTATTATCATCGGTACACCTTTGCAGCGTGCAAGCGGATTGCATAATGCGGTGATGGTGCTGGATGGCGGCAAGGTAATTGCCGAGCGTTTTAAGGTTGATTTACCCAATTATGGCGAGTTTGATGAGCAGCGTAATTTTCAGGCCGGTGAAATGCCGGGGCCGGTTAACTTTCGCGGTGTGCGTTTAGGCCTTCCGGTCTGCGAGGATATTTGGGGTGATCTCGGCGTGTGTGAAACACTGGCCGAGAGTGGCGCTGAAATTCTGCTGGTACCGAACGGCTCGCCCTATCACCGCGCTAAAATGGAAGTGCGCCATCAGGTGGCTGTGCGACAGGTTGTGGAAACCGGCTTGCCATTGGTCTATGTTAATCAGACCGGCGGGCAGGATGAGTTGCAATTTGATGGCGGGTCTTTTGTTATCAATGCCAATCATCATCTGGCTGTGCAATTGCCGCAATTTCAGGAGCTGGTATCGCTGACTGACTGGACGCGTACGCCTGAGGGCTGGGTGTGCGACGATGGTGAGCGCAACTGGTTGCCGGAAGGCGAAGAGGCAGATTATCTGGCCTGTATGCATGGCCTGCGGGATTATGTGAATAAAAACGGCTTTAAAAGCATTGTGCTTGGGCTTTCCGGCGGTCTTGATTCCGCTATTTGTGCTGCGCTTGCTGTAGATGCGCTGGGCAAAGATCGTGTGCATGCAGTGATGCTGCCTTATCGATATACAACCGATATTTCGCTTAAAGATGCCAAGGATTGCGCGCAGGCTCTGGGCTGCCGCTATGATATCGTGCCGATTGAAGCGCCTGTTGTGGGCTTTTTGAATGTGCTGGAGCCGATGTTCAAAGACACGGAAAGCGGCGTGACGGAAGAAAATCTGCAAAGCCGTGCCCGTGGCGTTATTCTGATGGCGATTTCTAACAAGTTTGGCTCCATGGTGGTTACCACCGGCAATAAGTCCGAAATGGCTGTTGGTTATGCCACGCTCTATGGCGATATGAATGGCGGGTTCAACCCGATCAAAGACCTCTACAAGATGCAGGTCTATGCCTTGGCTGACTGGCGCAATCATCACCTGCCTGAAGGTGCGTTGGGGCCAGAAGGCGAGGTGGTGCCGCAAAACATCATCGATAAAGCGCCGAGCGCTGAATTGCGCGATAAGCAGACCGATCAGGATTCGCTGCCGCCATATCCAGTGCTGGATGCGGTTCTGGAGGCGCTGGTTGAGCAGGAGAAGAGCGTGGATGAGATCGTGGCGCTGGGCTATGACCGCGCCGTGGTCGAACGCGTTGAGCATCTGTTGTATATTGCTGAATATAAGCGCCGCCAATCGGCGCCGGGCGTAAAAATCACCACCAAAAATTTTGGCCGCGACCGACGTTACCCGATTACCAACCGGTTTCGCGACCGCTCCTGAAATCAGACTACTGAACTACAGATAAAGAAGAATATAATTATGACTGTAACAGTTCGTTTTGCGCCGTCTCCGACCGGCTATATCCATATCGGCAATGCGCGTCCGGCGCTGTATAACTGGTTGTTCGCGCTTAAAAATAACGGCACTTTTATTCTGCGTTATGACGATACCGATGTGGAGCGCTCGAAAACTGAATATGCTGAGGCAATTGCCCGTGATATTGACTGGCTGGGCATTAAACCTTCGCGGGTTGAATATCAGTCAAAGCGTTTTGCGGTTTATGATGCGGCTGTTGAAAAGCTGAAAGCCGCCGGCCTGCTTTATGCTTGTTATGAGACCGCTGAAGAGCTGGATTTGCGCCGTAAACTGCGTCTCACCCGCAAGCTGCCGCCGGTTTATGCCCGTGATGCGCTGAAGCTGACAGCGGAACAAAAAGCGGCCTTTGAGGCCGAAGGCCGCAAACCCCATTGGCGTTTTCTGCTGCCAAACTTCACCAGCACTCCCTTTGAAACGCAGCGTACCGAAGTCCATTGGGATGATCTGGTGCGCGGGCCGCAAACGGTTGATCTGGCCTCAATGTCTGATCCGGTGCTTGTGCGTGAAGATGGTACCTATCTCTACACTTTACCATCTGTTGTTGATGATATTGATATGGGGATCACCCATATCATTCGCGGTGATGACCATGTTACCAATACTGGCGCACAAATCGCGATTTTCAAAGCATTGAGCGATGTTGTTCCGGTGTTCGGCCATCATAATCTGCTGACCACCACCAGCGGTGAGGGGCTTTCAAAACGCTCCGGCGCTTTGTCTGTCGGTAGTCTGCGTGATGCAGGCGTTGAGCCAATGGCAGTGGCATCACTGGCAGTGCTGACCGGCACATCGGACAATGTGGAGCCGGTACCAACAATGGCCGAGCTGGCTGCACGATATGAGCCGTCACATGCTTCAAAGTCCAATGCCAAATTTGACCCTGCTGATCTGACCGGTCTCAACCGTGCGCTGATCAACCATCTGGATTTTGCCGATGTTGCTGAGCGCCTTGCAGTACTGGGTATCAGCGGCGACAAAGCGGCAGATTTCTGGGCAACTGTGCGTGGTAATATTGATCATGTGCAGGATGCGCTTGGCTGGTGGGAGGTTGTTAATCGCACCGAGCCTTTTGCTGACGCGGTAGCAGATGAGGATAAGGCGTTTATCGCTGAAGCCTTTGATCTGTTGCCACCCGCACCTTGGGGCAGCGATGTGTGGAAGCTCTGGACAGATGCGGTGAAAACCGCGACGGGGCGTAAAGGCAAGGGTTTGTTCATGCCCCTACGACTGGCATTGACCGGTGTGGGCTCGGGTCCCGAGCTCGCTGATTTGTTGCCGCTTATTGGGCGGGATAATACGCTGGCCCGACGCGTCTGATCGTTTGATCCGGTATATAATCGACCGGCTCTGAAAGAGCAGATTTTGAAGATATTGGCGGCGGAGAATTCTCTGCCGCTTTTTCTGTTTGCATATTGGGCGTTGGTGGTGTGGAAAACAGCGGATTATAGGAAATAACGGCTTTGATCGGTATTCTTTCTTGCGGCTCACTCATTTTCGGGGTGACTTGAATGATGGCAGGCTGTTGCAAAACCACCTGCTGTACCGGCTTTTGCTTGTTATAATTCTGCTGAATGCGCTTGCGCACTTTGGCGGGGGAAACCTGCCGGTTCTTTTGTATCAATTGCTCAAGACTTTGCGGGTTACGGCAATTAGATTGATGCATATCCTTATAAATTGCATGTTTTATCCGTCTTTGTTTTGGTGTCGCCGCCTGATGCGATATTTGTTGCAGCGCTGATTCCAGACGCTTTTGAGCCCCGCGAATATAATTGCATTGCTCTGAGACCGAGCCTTTACTGAAAATGCCGTCATGACAGGAAAAGCGTTTTGCATCACTATTCGCCTGATGTTGCATATGCATGATCTGACGTGCACGTGCGCTCTGGCGGGCATTGAGCGCAATTTTATAATCTGTTGCCCGCAAATGCTGTTCATAGAGATTACACAGGTGGTTTGCGCTGTTTGTTTGCGCCCAAGCCGGAGCAGTGCAGAGTAAAGCGCAGATTAAAAATAATAATTTAACTTCATTCGAAATATGAAAATAAGATGATTGAATATTTAAATTTGAAAACATAACAACTCCGATCAAAAATTAATAAAATCTATGACCAAACTATGAATATTGTTGGTAAATTACTCGTAAATTGTTGATTTAAAATAATAATTGTAACTTGAGTATATTTGTTTGTGACCTGCGTTTAAAATATATCACTCAAGCGAAAAACGCCGCACATCCTGATGGATATGCGGCGTTTAATTATTTTATTGATAGCTTGTTTTCAGTCAGATTACACTGAACTGCGCTGGGAAGCCTCAACCACAGCCAGTGCTGTCATATTGACAATACCGCGCGATGTAACCGATGGCGTAAGAATATGCGCAGGACGTGCTGCACCCAGCAGGATCGGGCCCACATGCAATGCTTCGGTGACTGTTTTCAGCACATTCATCGTGATATTGGCAGCATCCAGATTAGGGAAAACCAGCAGATTGGCTTCACCCTTCAGGCGTGAATTCGGGAAAACGCGGTCACGCTGGATTTGCGACAAAGCCGCATCACCATGCATTTCGCCGTCCACTTCCAGATCAGGAAATCTCTCCTGCAAAATTGAGCATGCTTCACGCATTTTTTCTGCGCTTTTCGAGATACGTGAACCAAAATTGGAATGTGAAAGCAGCGCGGCTTTGGGCTCGATCCCGAAACGACGGATTTCTTTTGCCGCCAGAATGGTCATTTCAGCAATTTCTTCTGCGCTCGGATCAACATTCACATAGGTGTCAGTGAAGAACAGCGTTCCGCGCGTGGAAATCAGCAGGCTGAGCGTTGAAAGATCATGCAGACCCGGCTGCACACCAAGTATCTGCTTTACCAGCGTCAGATGGCGTTCAAAACGGCCTTCTAAGCCGCAGATCATCGCATCGGCTTCATTGCGCACTATTGCCAGTGCTGCAATCACAGTCGGGTTGGTACGCACCACAGAACGTGCGGCTTCCGGTGTCATGCCCTGACGACCAGTGAGCTTATGCATCAGCTCCACATAGTCGCGGTAGCGCGGGTCATCTTCCGGATTGATGATGTCAAAATCAACGCCGGGCTTGATTTTCAAAGCATAGCGCTTCAGGCGTGTTTCAATCACATTCGGACGGCCGATCAGTGTCGGAATGGCAATGCCTTCTTCCAGCACTACCTGTGCCGCACGCAGCACCCGCTCATCTTCACCATTGGCATAGATAACGCGCTTCATCGAGGCCGAGCGGGCAGCCGCAAATACCGGCTTCATGATCAGACCGGAGCGGAATACAAAGCGGTTAAGCTTGTCGATATAGGCTTCCATATCGGCAATCGGGCGTTCGGCCACGCCGGTATCCATCGCAGCCTGTGCCACAGCCGGAGCAATACGCAGGATAAGACGAGGATCAAACGGCGACGGGATAACGTAGTTCGGACCAAAAACCGGTGTGTCACCGGAATAGGCTCGCGCTGCCACATCGGAAGGCTCTTCACGGGCAAGACCGGCAATGGCTTTCACCGCTGCCATTTTCATTTCTTCATTGATCGCTGTCGCACCAACATCAAGCGCACCGCGGAAAATATAAGGGAAGCAGAGAACATTATTAACCTGGTTCGGGAAATCCGAGCGACCTGTGCAGATAATCGCATCTTGACGCACTGCGCGCGCTTCTTCCGGCATAATTTCCGGCTTAGGATTAGCCAGCGCCATAATCAGCGGGGCAGGTGCCATCTTGGCAACCATTTCAGGCTTCAATACACCGGCAGCAGAAACGCCGAGAAACACGTCTGCGCCTTCAATAATATCGTTCAGCGTGCGGGCATCCGTATCCTGCGCATAGATTTCCTTCCAGCGGTCCATCAGCTCATTACGGCCTTTATAGACAACGCCTTCCAGATCACTCACCCAGATGTTCTTATATTGCGCGCCAAGGCTCACCAGAAGATTTAGACAGGCAAGCGCTGCAGCTCCGGCACCCGATACAGCAATTTTAGCCTGAGCAATCTCTTTACCGGCAAGTTCAAGACCGTTCATCACCGCAGCGGCCACAATAATGGCAGTGCCGTGCTGGTCATCATGGAAAACCGGAATATTCATTTTAGCGCGAAGCTGTTCTTCAACCTCGAAACATTCCGGTGCTTTAATATCTTCCAGATTGATGCCGCCGAATGTCGGTTCCAGTGCTGAAATCACATCAACCATGTGGTTGACTTCAAGTGAGTCGATTTCAATGTCGAATACATCAATATCGGCAAACTTTTTAAACAGAACGGCTTTGCCTTCCATAACCGGCTTGGATGCCAGCGGGCCGATATTTCCAAGACCGAGCACAGCGGTACCATTGGAAATTACAGCAACCAGATTGGCGCGTGCGGTATATTCAGCAGCCATTGCCGGGTTGTCACGGATCGCAAGGCAAGGCGCTGCAACGCCAGGCGAATAGGCAAGCGCCAGATCACGCTGGTTACCAAGGGTTTTGGTCGGCTGAATTTCCAGCTTACCTGGCTTTGGCGAGCGGTGATAAAACAGCGCTGCTTCATCAAAATCAGAAAATTTACTGTCAGCGCCGTTTACCTGAGCAGTGTCAGACTTGTTTGTGTCGTTGGAGTTTTTTTTAGTCATATATAATTGTCCAGTCAGACGAATGGGGCAGTCATCCCCGTGACAGTCAGCACATGAGCGTGAGCGGGAGGTATCTCAGATCATGCGTACTATTTGATAAGAATAAGGTCGTATATGGGATATTCTTACAAGTTACAAATTTTAGCGCAGTTACCCCCACAGTTCCGCTAGGGGCGGCGAAACTGTGGTGCCGTCATAATGCAATGCCGGTTCACGGTCTTTTGCCAGCAGCAGCGGGCCGTCAAGATCAATAAAATCAGCATCTTGCCCGACCATCAGGGCAGGCGCCATAGCAAGCGACGAGCCAACCATGCAGCCGACCATCACTTTTAAGCCTAAAATGCGCGCTTTGTCGCGCATGATCAGGGCTTCCGTCAGGCCGCCGGTTTTGTCGAGCTTGATATTAACCGCATCATAGCGGTCTGTGAGCTTTTCAAGACCTTCAGATGTATGAGCGCTTTCGTCGGCGCATACCGGCACAGGGCGCTGCGCATGCAAAAGATAGCTATCATCAGACGAGGGCAGTGGCTGTTCAATCAGCGCAATCGCGCAACTGGCCGCGACACCCATGTTTTCATCAAAATTCTGGGCATTCCAGCCTTCATTGGCATCCAGAATAATCTGCGCCTCAGGAGCCGCTCCACGCACAGCGCGGATACGTGCACTATCATTATCACCCCCGATTTTAACCTTGATCAGCGGGTGATGCGCAAGCTTTGCAGTGGCAGCCGCCATAAGCTCAGGGGTATCAATGGAAACCGTAATGGCGGTAATCAGCGGGCGCGCTGTAAGTTTGAGCAGGCTGGCAACACTGCTACCAGCTTGTTTGGCTTGCAAATCCCACAATGCACAATCAACGGCATTGCGAGCGGCGCCGGCTGGCATCATATTTTGCAGCTTTAAACGCAGTTCTTCCGCAGAGCCGCCTGTGTTGAGAAGCGATGCAACCGCACGGATTTGTTCGCTTACTGATTCGATGCTTTCGCCAAATCGGGCATAGGGCACACATTCGCCGCGACCGGTGAAAATACCGTCACTCAATTCACACACCACAATAACTGCTTCTGTTTTAGAGCCGCGTGAGATTGTAAATTTCCCCGCAATCGGGTAGCGCTCAATAAGCAGATTTAGATTATATTGCATTGGTACTGTCCATAATTACAAGAATTTGTGAATTATACGGGTTTGCAGAGAGTCAGCTTGCATAGATATGCTGCTTATCGGGAGAGAGCCGGTAAAATTGTTGGAACCGGATAGGCACTATAACGTTGCTTGATGAGGTAATACCACACGATGCCAGATTCAAAATCAGATCACCGGCTGAGAGTTAAATCATGGATGACGCATGTTGACTGATAAAACGGCTAACACAAGTAGCAGTTCCGTGTCCGCGCCTGAAATCGCTCTGGCCTCGGATGATAATGGTGCCGTGGTCTCGCTCTCCGGCCGCTGGACATCGCTCAGTGTGGCGCGTGTTGATAATCAGATGCGTAAGCTTGAAACCGGCCTTGCCGGCAGTTTGCAGGCACAAAATGTCGAGCTGGATATGGCAGGCATATCCGGTCTTGATACCGCCGGCGCATGGTTGATCGAGCGATTGCGGCTGGCACTTAGCAAGCAGCAGATTTCTGTGCATATTCAAAATATCCGTCCGAGCTGGGCACCGCTATTGCAAGAGGTTGGTGCCGCTGTTGAGCGTTATCAGCTGCCGGAAAAAACTGTCCGTCCGTTTTTTGTTACAGCGCTGCTTGATAAGCTTGGTCGCTTTATGATGTCCGCATGGGACGATTTTCTGATGGCCATGCATATTCTGGGCGCTACAATCCGTGGCTCGCAGATGAAGTCCGGCCGGGGCACCGGCATCAGCTATGCCGCGATTGTTAATCAGATCGACCGTATGGGCGTTGGTGCCATTCCGGTTGTTTTGCTGATGTCGACAATCATCGGTGCGATTATTGCCCAGCAGGGTGCGTTCCAGCTGCGCTATTTTGGTGCGGAGATTTTTGTTGTCGATCTGGTCGGTATTCTGGTGCTGCGTGAAATCGGGGTGCTGTTGACAGCGATCATGATTGCCGGGCGATCCGGCAGTGCGATCACCGCCGAAATCGGCTCAATGAAAATGCGCGAGGAAACGGATGCTCTGACTGTGATGGGGCTCAATCCGGTTGGAGTGCTGGTGTTTCCTCGTCTGGTCGCGCTGGTCATTATTCTGCCGCTGCTGACAATTATTGCCGATCTGTCTGCGCTGGTTGGTGCGGGTATTATTGCTTGGACCTATTCGGGTATTCCGCCGGAAGCTTTTCTGAGCCGTTTACGTGAGGCGATTGTTACCTCTACCTATCTGGCCGGATTGATCAAAGCCCCGTTCATGGCAATGATTATCGGTATTATGGCCTCAGTAGAGGGCATGAAGGTTAAAGGCAGCGCGGAATCACTGGGACGGCGGGTGACATCTTCGGTGGTGAAATCGATTTTTGTAGTGATCGTCGTGGATGGTATGTTCGCGATATTCTACGCATCAATCAATTTCTAATTTTATACATCAGCGCTTAATCAGCAGGGATGTAAAAGCAGTTTGAGGAAAAGTGGGAACCGGTTTTCCGTCCGAAACTGTGTTTAAACAAACAGAGAGAGCGGTTTTTCCTGATTCAAGGAACAGTGAAAACGCTCTAGCAGGAATATACGGATAAAGATGGACAATCAGAACAAGCAGCAGGAACCTCATAGCGGATTGATCAAACATGGTCAGTCCGAAGGTTCGGATAATGCAGCCAGTGATGCTGTAATTTCCGTGCGCGATGTAACGGTTGCCTTCGGCCACAATGTGATTTTGGACAAGCTTGATCTGGATATCCGGCGCGGGGAAGTGCTCGGTTTTATCGGGCCGTCCGGTTCTGGCAAATCGGTATTGATGCGTACGATTCTCGGGCTGAACCAGAAAAAGTCTGGTTTGATTGAAGTGTTTGGTCAGGATGTTGACAAGGTCAATGAACGCCAGAAAATGGCGATTGATATGCGGATGGGCGTGCTGTTTCAGCAAGGTGCATTGTTTTCATCGCTGACGGTACTGGAAAATATTCAGGTGCCGATGCGTGAATATCTCGACCTGTCACCTAAATTGATGAATGAGCTGGCACGGCTGAAAATTGATATGGTGGGGTTGAAACCTGATGCCGCCGAGAAATACCCGTCTGAACTCTCCGGCGGTATGATTAAACGTGCGGCCTTGGCACGGGCGTTGGCACTTGATCCTGAAATGGTGTTTCTCGATGAGCCGACATCCGGACTTGACCCGATTGGTGCAGCAGATTTTGATGATTTGATTGCCAATTTACGCGATACAATGGGGTTGACCGTTTATATGGTGACGCATGATCTCGACAGTCTTTTTGCAATTTGTGATAGAATTGCTGTATTAGGACAAAAGAAAGTTTTGGTAGACGGTACGGTTGAGGAATTGCTGAAGTTTGACGATCCATGGGTTCAGTCTTATTTCAATGGTAAGAGAGCGCGGCAGATTGATCCGCAAGCGGCCAATCGCCGTCGCACTATACCGCATAAGTCTCAAGACGCAGCGCAAACCGGTTTTGAAACAACAGGTGTGAATTTGAAAACACATAACGGCCAACCTACGGAATTGGATCAATAATGGAAACAAAAGCCAATTATGTTCTGGTCGGCATTTTCACACTGGCAGTGACAATGGCTGCTTTTGCTTTTGTCTATTGGGCAGCGCGTTTCGGCGAAAACAACGATGCTTTGCCGCTGGAAATCCGTATTCCGGGGTCGGTAACCGGCTTGTCCAAGGGCAGTCAGGTGTTGTTTAACGGTATTAAAGTTGGCGACGTGCGCCAGATGTTCCTTGATCCGCTCAATCCGAATATGGTTATTGTGCAGACCGACGTGAACCGTACCACGCCGATCACCCGTTCGACCAAAGCTGAATTATCTTCGCAGGGTCTCACCGGCATCAGTTTTGTTGAGCTGAAGGGCGGTAGTCTGATGGAGCCCAACCTGATGGAAGAGGCTGATAAAGGCGGCTATGTTGCGCGTATTAATGCCGATCCTTCGATTTTTACTGATCTGATGGCCACTGCTAAAGATATTTTTGGCCGCACCGAGCGTGTGCTTGGCGGGTTAGAAGGCTTTGTGAATGATGCCCGCGGCCCGCTGACTGAAACGGTTAAAAACACCAAGACCTTTACAGATGCTTTGGCTAAAAATGCTGATGTGGTAAATGCTCTTGGCGACAGCGCCGGTGATATTCAGAAAACCATTCTGGAAGCCCGCGAAATGATGGCACGCCTCAATGATGCGTCAAAGCAGGTCAATGGCATTATGGTCAAGGTTGACAAGATGCTGTCACCGGAAGACCGAGACGGGGTGGTTGCACAGGCCAAAGCCGCTTTGGCGTCTATCCAGCAAACATCGGATAATCTCAACCGCAGAATTGGTCCTATTGCCGATAACCTCACCAGTTTCTCTGGCAAGGGTCTGAGCGATATGCAGTCTGTGGTGGTTGACAGCCGACGCTCTATACAGCGCATTGAACAGGCAATTACTGACCTTGAACGTGATCCGCAGCGCATTATTTTTGGCGGTTCCGGCACTGTCCCGCAGTTTGACGGAAGGAAACGTCACTGATGAATTTATATAGTCCAAAACTTCGTTTTGTCAGTAATAGCCTGAAATTCCGTTTTGCGGGTTTGGGTTTGGTTGTTTTGCTGGCTGGTTGTACCTCAACCACGCCCTTAGACACATTCAGCCTCAGCTCTTCACCACAGGTGCAGATCGCTCAACAGCGCAAAAATGTGCAGATCTTGGTGCCGACACCAGCAGCATTGAAGGCGCTTGATAGCGAGAATATCGTTGTCCATAATGCACCGGGCTCGATTACTTATCTTAAAGGCGCACAATGGGGCGACCGTCTGACCAATCTGGTGCAGGCGCGTCTGGTGCAGGCCTTTGAAAATAGCAATGCAGTTGGCGGCGTCGGGCGTCCGGGTGATGGTCTGGCGATTAATTATCAGGTGCAGGCTGAATTGCGCGATTTTGGCATTAATGCATCATCGTCGCCGCAGAGCGCTAAAATCGAACTGGCTGTGCGGGTGCTTAATGATAAAACCGGCGAAGTGCGCTCTACACGCATCTTTACAGCTACGGCTCCGGTGAGCGGTGCTGGCAATCAGGCTTATATTCGTGCTTTGGATGCCGGTTTTGCTGATGTAACAAAGCAGATCGTGGCTTGGGTTGTTTCAGTCATTTAAACTGCTGCAAACCACACAAGATATTTGATAAAGCAAAGATATAAAAAGCGGCATCACTGCCGCTTTTTTACTATTTAAACTTTCCGATAAAACTTGTTGTTTTTGCCAGTATTTATGGAAGAAAAATATTATGTTTGCTGCATAAGTTAACAAGCGGAATATGCGTGATTCTCTTAATGATAGGACGCTGCCTAGAGCAGTTTCAGGAAAAGTGGGAACCGGTTTTCCGCCCGAAACTGCGTTTAAACAAACAGATAGAGCGGTTTTGCTGCTCCAATAAAAAATGAAAACGCTCTTGAGCATTTCACTATCAAGTTGTTTCAACTTGATAGGTATGACAATGCGAAAAAAACTAAATTCTTGAGCGAGCGCTGTGATCCAGTCTGATCGTAGCCGTTCCAAACCAGGTGGAGATGACTTGCAAAGGGAAGATATCGCATGACATTGCATCAGATGTTAGCTTTCGCAGTTATCTTGCTGATGATGGCGGTCTTTATCTGGGGACGCTTTCGGTATGACGTGGTGGCGCTTTGTTTTCTGCTGATGTCGGTTGGCTTGGGGCTCGTGCCTTATGATAAAGCTTTTACCGGCTTCAGCGATGATATTGTGATCATTGTCGGCAGCGCGCTGGTTGTTAGTGCCGGTGTAGCGCGCTCAGGGCTTATGGAAGCCGCCGTGCAACGTTTTGTACCGCATCTCAATGCCGTGCGGCTGCAATTGATCTTGCTTGTCACTGTGGTTACCGTGCTGTCGGCTTTCGTTAAGAATGTTGGTGCTCTGGCGATTATGATACCGGTGGCCATGCAATTTGCGCGCCGCTCCAATGTATCGCCTTCTGTTTTTTTGATGCCCATGGCTTTTGGTGCCTTACTGGGTGGTTTGATGACCCAGATCGGCACATCCCCCAATATTGTCGTTTCGCGCGTACGTCAGGAGATGGTTGGCGAGAGCTTCACCATGTTTGATTTCACGCCCGTTGGTGCCACACTTGCTGCGATTGGCATTATTTATCTGGCGCTGTTTTACTGGCTGGTGCCACAGCGCAAGCGTGAAAATATCAGCGTTGATGAAGCTATAGAGATCAGCAATTATATTTCTGAAGCTAAAGTGCCCAAAGGCGCATCGGTGATTGGTAAAAAAGTAACTGATCTGGTGAAGCCCGCTGAAGGCAATGCCATGGTCACCTCGATTGTGCGCGGTAATAACCGTGTGGCACCGCTTCCGGATACAGTGATTGCACAAGGCGATGTGATCCTGATGGAGGGCGACCCGAAGGCGCTTGATGCAATTGTCAGCAGTGGTAAACTCAAGCTCTCTGAAAATCGTGTGCCATCTAAAAGCACAGGCTCTGCGGAAATTGAAGCCATCGAGGCGGTGATCGGCAAAGGCTCGGCGCTGATCGGTACTTCGGCACGTCGGCTTAATCTCTATGAAAACTATGATGTCAATCTGTTGGCTGTGAGCAGGCAGGGTGAGCGGATCACCGAGCGCTTGGGCGAAGCAGAGTTCCGGCAGGGCGATGTGGTGGTTTTGCAGGGTCGGCAGGGTATTTTACCGCCATTGCTACGTGAGCTTGGCTGCTTGCCACTGGCACGCCGCACAATCCTGTTTGGCAGTGTGCGCCGCGGCCTTATTCCGCTGTCGATTTTACTGATAGCAATAACAGCAACGGCTTTCGGAGTTCTGCCGGTTTCAATCGCTTTTTTTGCAGCCGCTGTGGCAATGGTCGTGTTCAGGGTTATTCCTGTTGGTGAGGTTTATTCTGCGGTCGATGGCCCGATATTAGTAATGCTTGCAGCGCTTATTCCGGTGAGTGATGCGTTGCGCACCACCGGCGCTACAGATGTGATCGCCCAATGGCTGACAATTGTAGCGCAGCAAATGCCGCCAGCCGGCGCGCTCGGGCTGATCCTTATCACGGCAATGGCAGTGACCCCGTTTTTGAATAATGCCGCCACAGTGCTGGTTATGGCGCCGATTGCCACCAGTTTTGCTTCCGGTCTCGGCTTTAAACCGGAAGCGTTTTTGATGGCCGTTGCAATTGGTGCCGGTTGCGATTTTCTGTCACCGATCGGCCATCAGTGCAATACATTGGTTATGGGCCCCGGTGGCTACAGGTTCAGGGATTATCCGCGGCTTGGGCTGCCATTATCGTTCATTATTATTTTGGTGGCTGTGCCGGTGCTGATTTTCTGGTGGCCGCTGAAATAACGACCTGAGTTTAGTCGTCTTGTGGCAGCAGCCGTTCTATACTGCAAAATATCTGCTGCCATTCGTCTTTCGACAGATCAAGCAGCTGGAAACTGCGTAATAAAAACGCTCCCTCATTGGCAATGAAGGCAAGGCGGGCATTACGGCCTTGCTCGGTTGAGGCATCCAGACCGTCAAGTTGCCGACGGTACCATTCACGGGTTTTATCCAGATGCTCAGAGCTGGGATTAAGGCTCGCCATCATCACGGCAAAGCGTGAATCACTCAAAGGATCGCTGTCACGGGTCACGCGGATATGTGCTGCAATATGAGAGAGGGGATCAGTCTTGCCTTTCAGCTGTAGGTTGACGGCTTTATCAAAGCCGATGCCCCAGCGTATCAGCATAGCATTGATCAAGCCTTCTTTGGTGCCAAAACAATATTGTACGCCGCCTTTTGTAATGTTGGCCGCTTTAGCCAGAGCATCAATCGTCAATGCAGCAACGCCATGCTCGGTGACTATTTTTTCAGCCAGATCCAGCAGGTGATTGCGATCTATCGTACGTGGCCGACCGATTTTGGTGTTGTTTTTACTTTCCATACGTATGGATTTAAATTAACCGAAAAAATATTACAAGTTTTATCCGGTTCTCTGCGGACTTACCGGCACAGCAGAAGTGGAATATTTTATGCTTTTGAATAATCGCTGGCTGGTACTGGCCATCGTTTCAAGCGCTTTGTTTCTCATCGTTATAGATATGACGGTGCTGTATACGGCCTTGCCGCGCCTTACCCATGATCTTGGTGCCAGTGCTTCTGAAAAGCTCTGGATCATCAACGCTTATCCTTTAGTGGTGGCGGGGTTGCTGCCGGGCTTAGGCAGCCTTGGTGACAGGATAGGGCACCGGCGCATGTTTATTGCCGGCTTGGTGGTGTTTGGTCTTGCTTCATTTGCAGCAGCCTATGCGCCTTCAGCCTCGGCTCTGATCGCGGCACGCGTATTGCTGGCAGTTGGTGCGGCTATGATGATGCCTGCAACCCTGTCTATTATCCGGCTCACTTTTGAAGATGAGAATGAACGCTCGCTTGCAATCGGTATCTGGGCTGCTGTCGCATCAGGTGGGGCGGCTTTCGGGCCAGTTGTCGGCGGTGTGCTGCTTGAATATTTCTGGTGGGGTTCTGTATTCCTGATCAACGTGCCAGTGGTTGCAATTGCGCTGATAATGGCTGTGCTCGTGCTGGAAAAACGCCCTGGCAATGCCAGCCGCAAATGGGACCTGGTTGGTTCGCTGCAAGTGATGGTCGGATTGGTTGGCGTGACCTTTGCGCTGAAAGAACTCGCCAAACGCGATAGCTCAATGGTGCTATTTAGCGGCGCACTAATCATTGGCCTGTTAGCTTTGTTTGTATTCGTACGCAGGCAGCAGACTGGAAAAACCGTGCTGATCGATTTCGGCTTGTTCCGTAACATTAAGTTTTCATCCGGTGTTTTGGCGGCTTCTGTGTCTTCTGCCACATTGATCGGTGTTGAGTTGGTCTTTAGCCAGCGCCTGCAACTGGTGAGCGGATATTCCCCGTTAGAGGCAGGTTTGCTCATCCTGCCTATTCCGCTCGCAGCTTTTGTTGCAGGGCCATTGGTTGGTCTCAGCCTGCCAAAAATCGGCGCTGCCCGTGTTTTATGGGGCGGTATGGCTATTACCGGTATTGGCTGCACGCTTTATCTGTTCAGCTTTAATTTGCAGCCGCATCTATGGCTGATTGGCCTGACCATTATGGGGTTTGGCGTGGGGGCGGCAATGACGGGTGCTTCAACATCCATTATGGGGAGCGCACCACCAGAAAAAGCCGGTATGGCGGCCTCGATTGAAGAAGTGTCATATGAGCTCGGCGGGGCTATGGGGGTAACCATTTTCGGTAGTCTGATGACGGCAATTTATACTGCTTTTATGATTGTTCCTGCTGGCACAGAGCTATCAGAAATCGTGCGTGACAGTTTGGATGAGGCGCTGTTACTGGCTGAAAACCTGCCGCTGGATCAGGCTCAGCAATTACGATTACTGGGCTTTGCAGCCTTTGATCAGGCTTTTGTATGGGTGCTGGCTTCTGCTTCCATACTGATTTTTGCAACCGCTTTACTGATCTATCGCATGAACCGCACGCAATAAAATCAGATTAAACAAAAAAGCCGCCTCACATAATTATGTAAGGCGGCTTTTTTCGTTTTAACTAATAAGTGCTTATTTATCGTCTTTCATGCGGGCAAAATAATTGGCCAGCAACGCACCTGAAATATTGTGCCATACGCTGAAAATGGCACTTGGAACCGCAGCAAGCGGTGAAAAATGCGCATTGGCAAGTGCAGCTCCAAGGCCGCTATTTTGCATGCCCACTTCAACAGCAATCGCTTTGCGTTTTGCAAGCGGCATACCGCTGAGCTTGGCTAAGGTAAAGCCGAGCAGATAGCCAATACCATTATGCAGAACCACAACGGCGAAGATCAGCAGGCCGGAAGTTGCAATTGCAGCTTTGCTGCCAGCCACAACCGCTGCAACAATCAGCACAATACCGGTAACGCTAACGAGCGGCAAAGCAGGGATTGCGGCTTTAACCACACCCGGAATGAGCTTCTGTGCCAGTACACCGAGTGCCAGTGGTACGAGGATCACTTTAACAATGCTCATAAACATCGCCATGGCATCAACCGGCAGGAACTGGCTGGCAAAGAACCATACCAGAAACGGTGTTACCAGCGGCGCAGCCAATGTGGTTACGCTGGTGCAGGCGACCGACAATGCCACATCACCCTTGCCGAGAAAGGTCATAACATTGCTCGATGTACCACCGGGGCAGCAACCGACGAGAATCACACCGGCAGCAACTTCAGGTGACATCGGAATGATTTTTGTAAGCGCAACGGCGAGCAGCGGCATGATCAAAAACTGAGCGGCCACACCAATGCCCACATCAACCGGACGGCGCACCACTTCGCGGAAATCATCTAGCGACAGGGTAAGCCCCATGCCGAACATGATAATACCGAGCAGGGTAACAATATACGGGCCAAAAAGTTTGAATGTATCAGGGAATGTAAAACCAAGCACGGCAAACAGCAGAACCCAGACCGCAAAGGTCTTTCCTACAAATGCCGAAAATGATGCAATCGCTTTCATTACGGATAGTCCTTATTCAATAAAAACACTGCTACCAGTGCTGAAATTTAACGTTATTAAAACGAAAATCTTCAAGCGGATGATGAACAGGCGATTTTCCCTTTAAAGGGAAGCTGTACCCGATCTAGTTCCTATATTGTGAAGTGACAAGTTATTATTGCAATGAAACAGACCGCCAACCCGCAATATTCGAGATTTATAAGAGGGCTATGTAAACCTAAAGTTACATGACATCCCCTGAATATTGCGCGTTAGCTCTGCTCAATAACTTGAAATTGCAGTTTTGGATATACGGTTTTTATTGTGAATTATTCATTGAATCGAACAAAAATGAAGGCATTTGAAGTATAGTTTTAATGAAGTGAGTTTCGATATCTATTCATTTTGAAAGTGACAATATATTCAGTAAAAACAAAAGGTTGTGTTTGCTAATTTAAGTGTTGCGCGATGTTTTTTAGTGTCTAACATTTGTTGAGTAACTGTCATGCAAAGATAAATAGCGGAGTCGTACATGTCTTGTAATCTCACGTCTAAAATTGCACTCAGCCTGATGTTCTCAGCATCACTTTTAAGCCAGGCGATAGCCCAAAAATCCGAACAGGATATTAAAGCCTATAAACAACAGGCTGTAGCGGGAGTGGAGAGCCGCGCCAAGCTGGCTCAGCAGATGACGGATTCAATTTTCAGTTTTGGGGAACTGGCGTTTCAGGAGGTGGAAACATCAAAATACATTACCGATATTCTGGAAAAGAACGGCTTTACCATTGAGCGTGGCGTAGCTGGTTTGCCGACAGGTTGGGTTGCACGCTGGGGATCAGGCAAGCCGGTGATTGCACTGGGAAGCGATATTGATGGTCTGCCCAAAACCTCTCAAATGCCCGGTGTTGCCTATCATAAACCGATGATTGAGGGTGCGCCAGGTCATGGTGAAGGGCATAATTCTGGTCAGGCGGTTAATGTGGTAGCCGCATTGGCGCTAAAAGACCTGATGGAAAAAGAGAAAATACCCGGCACATTGATGCTGTGGCCCGGCGTGGCTGAAGAGCTGGTGGCGGGTAAGGCCTATATGGTACGTGACGGTGTTTTTAATGATGTGGATGCGGTGCTGTTTACCCATGTCGGCAGCAATCTGCAAACCTCGTGGGGGGCCGCCAATGGTACCGGCCTTGTCTCGGTTAAATATACCTTTCATGGCGAAACAGCACATTCTGCCGGAGCGCCATGGCGTGGCCGCAGTGCGCTTGATGGCGTGGAACTGATGAATGTCGGCTGGAATATGAAGCGTGAGCATTTGCGCCCTGAGCAACGCTCGCATTATGTGATTCCGGATGGCGGTGATCAGCCTAATGTGGTGCCATCGGTTGCCAGTGTCTGGTATTTCATCCGCGAGCTGGATTTTGAAAACATCTCCAAAAACTTTGCTGTTGCCAATACTATGTCTGAAGCAGCCGCAAAAATGTCTGATACCACGGTTGAGCGGCAGATTATTGGCACAGCCGCACCGCGCCACTATAACCGCCCGATGGCAGAGGCAGCCTATGCCAATATCATGGAGGTTGGTCTGCCAAAATGGACAGAGGATGAAAACAGCTTTGCTAAAACTGTCCAAAAACTGGTTAAGGGCAAAGAAGAGGGGCTGGCAACCGAGCTGAAAAAACTCGCGCCACCACCTGCAAAACTTGAAAGTGGTGGCTCTGATGATATTGGCGATGTGTCATGGACTGTGCCGACAATTACGGTCAACTTTCCATCCAACATTCCTAATCTGCCGGGGCATCACTGGTCGAGCGCCATGTCAATGGCCACACCCATCGCTCATAAGGGCGTGGTTGCCGGTTCTAAAGTTGTTGCCATGACTGGCATTGATCTGTTGACCAAGCCGGAATTGCTGACCGCAGCGCAGGAATATTTTAAAACCGAGCAGCAGAAAGACCAGCAATATCTGCCAATGCTGACTGCTGAGGATAAGCCGCAAATTCAGCTGAACACCGAGATTATGCAGCAGTTCAGACCGGAAATGCAAAAGCTCTATTATGATGCAGAGAAATATCCGAGCTATCTCGACCAGCTCGGCGTTAAGTTTCCTGAGCTTGAAGCGAAATAATCTGATTTGTGCTTGAAGCGAAATAATATGATTTAGCTGAGATTAAAGAAGCGGCCGCTCTGTGGCCGCTTTTTATCATTTCAAAGCCGCGTAATCCTGTAGGCGCAACGCCGTGCGCCATGCAAAATATGTTCACAGCGCTCTATTTTACAATCATTACCTAAAATCATCTGAAATATATTGAGTTCGGAACGGCAAAACCCTTGGCAAATCGTTGCTGCGGCGCAGATAGGGCAGTGATTTTCAATCAATAGCCATGTGCCGTCACTTTCCTCGCGCCATTCACACATATAGCCTTCTTCACTGCGCAATTTTGCAAGACATTCAAGGCGTTGCTCAATAGTTGTCATGGCTGCGGTCGCAGTAGTGTAGCTCTCCAGCGTTTCCTGCTCACGCAGCGCTATAATCCGCTCTGTTAGCCCTTCACCAAGGCTGTTCGTATGGCGCAGTAAAGTCACCGTCAGATCAGCATGGGTATCAGGAAATTGCGCATTGCCTTTTTCAGTGAGTTGCCATGATTGCGTGGGTCTGCCTGCTTTGGCTGGCTTTGCAACAATGTAGTTTTCTATCAGCCCATCACCGGCACATTTTTGTAAATGCTGACGGATATTTTCAGCACCGGTACCTATAATTTTAGCAAGAGCGGATATCGTTTGCGGGCCACGGGTTTTAAGAATAAACAACAAGCGTTCTGCGGTGCTGTGTTGCATTTGCACCGTTTTTTCAGAGTTAAATTTTTCGTCCGATATTGTCATGTCAGAACTTGACATTTAATCTCCCGCTGAATATTCCAAGTGGATACTTGCTTAATTAGCGGCTTTGACAGGGCTTGGCAACCCGACCGGCATAATCCGGTTAAAATTAATGAGAAAACAGGCGCATTCTCGTCGTGACTCGTGGTTTTTGATCGCTGCACCGGAGATAACTATGTCTGATCCAGCACACATCAGCAGTCACCATCAGGTTGGCTGGGGTGATTTGTTGACCGGCACAAATGCTATTCGCTCCATTGCCTTGGCTGGTGGCGTGGCGTTGCATGCTATTAATGTTTATATCGCAACAACTATTCTGCCATCTGTTGTTGAAGATATTGGTGGTCTGGATTATTACGCCTGGAATACGACATTATTTGTGGTGGCATCGATTATCGGCTCTACATTGGCTGTTAAGCTGTTGCGGGCAGTGGGGCCTCGCAAAGCCTATGCGATTTCTGCCTGTATTTTTGCGCTTGGCACGCTGATTTGTGCGCTGTCTCCGACAATGCCGGTCTTGCTGATTGGTCGTTTTGTTCAGGGTTTTGGCGGCGGCTTCATGCTGGCACTGTCCTATGCAATGATCCGTATTGTGTTTCCTGAAGCTTTGTGGCCGCGTGCTATGGCGCTGGTATCGGGTATGTGGGGTGTTGCAACCTTGGTTGGCCCTGCTGTCGGCGGCATTTTTGCTGAAATGGGTGAGTGGCGCATGGCGTTTTGGTCAGTTGTGCCTGCCGCTTTGTTATTTGCAATGATGGCGGTGTTTGTGCTGCCGGATATGCGTCATAAATCCGAAGAGGCCAATAATCTGCCATGGATGCAGCTGAGCCTGTTGACCCTTGCTGTGTTTGCGGTTTCGCTTGGCAGTGTGAGCCCTGAGGTGTTGTGGAACACTATCGGTATCGGTACTGCAATTGTGCTGATCGGCATCATGATCCGTCTTGAAAACACCAGCACCAAGCGTCTGTTACCACGTGGTTCATTCAGCTTCAGCCAGCCGCTCGGGCCTCTGGTGGCAACAATGGCATTGCTGGCGCTCACAGTAACGTCGATTGAAGTATTTATTCCGCTTTTTTTGCAGGTTCTGCATCACCAGACACCACTGATTGCCGGTTATCTGGCAGCATTGATGGGGGCTGGCTGGACACTTGGCTCAATCATAAGCTCGAGTATTGCATCTTCCCGCGTTCGTGATGTGTTGATTATCGGGCCGCTGACTTCGCTTGCCGGTATGATCGTGTTGCTGCTGGTGCTGCCAGCAACCAGCGAAGGTACATATTTTGAGTTACTGCCGCTTTGTGCAGGCTTTATCGCGGTTGGTTGTGGTGTGGGCATGACGTGGCCGCATCTGCTAACACGGGTTTTGCGTGTTGCACCGGATGATGAGAAAGATCTGGCCTCAACAGCGATTACCACTGTGCAGTTGTTCTCGGCAGGCTTTGGTGCGGCTATGGCCGGCATGGTCACCAGCCTTGGTGGGCTGGCGGTGCCGGGCGGCGTGGCAGGTACCGCAAGTGCCGCATTCTGGTTGTTCCTGATTTTCTCATCAGGACCGCTGCTGGCCTTTATATGTGTGTCGCGGACAATCAAGCGCTGGTAGTCAAGCGTTGGTGGTCAAACCTCAACAGTGAAAATGAAAGCTGATCTTTGCAAGCGCACAGGTCAGCTTTTTTTCGAGCGTAAATAGGGCTTACGAATGAAGCGCCACAGCACCAGCACGACAATAATCAGCCCGTAAATCAGTGGCTCCGGCGGCCAGCTTTTAACCGACATCAGAAAATGCAGGCACCCCGCCAGTGCGATGATATAAACCAGCCGGTGCAAGGACTGCCAACGGGCTTTCAGCTTGCGGATCGACCATTGATTGGATGTGAGAGCCAAAGGGATAAGCAGCAAAAATGCAAGGAAGCCGATAATAATAAACCAGCGTTGCGTGACGTCCTTCAAAATATCCGGCCAGTTGAAGCCGCGGTCAAGGCTGAGATAAGTGACAAAATGCAACGCCACATAATAAAAGGCCAGCAAGCCGAGCGCACGGCGATAGGGCATGAAATTGAGCCGGAACAGATCGCGCAGCGGTGTGACAAGCAATGTCAGGATTAAAAAGCGCAATGCCCAAATCCCCAATACATGCTCAAAGGTTTTAACCGGATTGGCGCCTAGCTGATTGTTGATTGCGAGCCAGAAAGACCAGAGGGCAGGCGCTAAACCAACCGCATATATACCCCAGCGCAACCATGGATTGTTCGGAATTTTTATGGGTGGTTTGCGGGAAGCCTGTGTTTTATTGCTGGTTGGCCTTTTGAGGGGCGGCACAGATAGAGTATCAGCATTTGAATTTGTATTCATGCCGGTTTGCCCCCTTATTGAAAAGACCTTTAATAGTTTTTGGTCAGATTCATGCCACTATAGAGCTGGGCGACCTGCTCACCATAGCCGTTAAATGGCAGGGTATCGCGTCTGTCCGGTGAGAAAAAACTGCCGCTGCCAATGCGCGTTTCTGTTCTCTGGCTCCAGCGCGGATGGTCAACAGCCGGATTAACATTGGCATAGAAGCCGTATTCAGAAGCATTTTGCATATTCCATGCGGTCGCTGGCTGCTGGTCGGTGAGAGTAATTTTGATGATCGACTTAATGCCTTTGAAGCCATATTTCCACGGTACAACCAACCGCACCGGCGCGCCGTTTTGATTGGCAAGCGTTTCACCATAGAGCCCTGTGGCAAGCAATGTGAGCGGGTTCATTGCCTCATCAAGGCGCAAGCCTTCGCGATAAGGCCAGTCTATCACTGGAAACACATCGCTGATGCCTGGCATTTCCTGTGGGCGAACAGCGGTTTCAAAGCTCACATATTTGGCCGAACCAAGCGGCTCTACCAGTTTAAGTAGTTCAGAGAGTTGAAATCCCTGCCATGGAATCACCATTGACCATGCTTCAACACAGCGCATCCGGTAGACACGTTCTTCAATCTGCATTTTGCGGATCAGGTCATCAATATCAAATTTGGCTGGTTTGGCGACCATGCCGCCAACCTCCACCACCCACGGGCGCGGTTTAAACTTGTCAGAATTACTGGATGGGTCTGATTTGCCGGTGCCGAATTCATAAAAATTATTGTAGGTCAGCACAGAATCTTTTGGTGTCAGCTTTTCATCGGTTTTAAAGCCATCGGCAGTGTCTTTTGCTGCAGCGCTATAGGGGAGCAAACCACTGAGGCCAAAGCCTATACTGGCGGCCAGGCCGGTCTTAATCAGTTCACGCCGGCGCAGATAAAGCCCGAGTCTGGTAATTTCTGATCCGGCAATACCGGATTTGAACGACGGTTTTGTCATGATTTCAGCTCCGTATAGCTCTGTGAGCGAGCATGAATAGAATTAAAACCTATATCTGTGGTTTATTTTGGTTCAAACACGGCATTAAAAGCGGGAAACTTAATACCGGCAATAAAAAAGGCTCCGAAAGGAGCCTTTTTCAAAACTTACAGACCGCAGATTACTTGCGTTTTGCGAGTGGTACATAATCGCGTTGCGCAGGGCCCGTATAGAGCTGACGCGGACGGCCGATTTTCTGTGCCGGATCTTCAACCATTTCTTTCCACTGGGCAACCCAACCGATGGTACGGGCAACAGCGAACAGAACGGTAAACATTTCTGTCGGAAAGCCGAGCGCCTTAAGTGTGATGCCGGAATAGAAATCGATATTCGGATACAGTTTCTTCTCGATGAAATATTCATCGGTCAGAGCAATGTTTTCCAGTTCCATCGCAACATCGAGCAACGGATCGTCTTTAATGCCAAGCTCGCCCAGAACTTCATGGGTGGTCTTCTGCATGATGCGGGCACGCGGATCGTAGTTCTTGTACACGCGGTGACCAAAGCCCATCAGACGGAACGGATCATTCTTGTCTTTAGCTTTGGCAATATATTCCGGAATACGGTCGACCGAGCCGATTTCAGCAAGCATATTCAATGCTGCTTCATTGGCGCCGCCATGTGCAGGGCCCCATAGGCAGGCAATACCGGCAGCAATACAAGCAAACGGGTTGGCGCCTGATGAACCGGCAAGACGCACGGTTGAGGTAGACGCGTTCTGCTCATGGTCAGCATGAAGGATGAAAATACGATCCATGGCGCGTGCCAGAACCGGATTGACCTTATATTCTTCGCAAGGCACGGCAAAGCACATGCGCAGGAAGTTTGATGCGAGGTCGAGATCATTTTTCGGATAAACGAAAGGCTGGCCAACGTGATATTTATAGGCCATTGCGGCCAGTGTCGGCATTTTCGCGAGCAAGCGGATTGAGGCAACCATGCGCTGGTGCGGATCGGTAATATCGGTTGAGTCGTGGTAGAAAGCAGACATAGCGCCCACACAACCAACCATGATTGCCATTGGATGCGCATCGCGGCGGAATCCGGTGAAGAAACGCGACATCTGCTCATGCACCATAGTGTGGCGTGTCACGCGGTAGTCAAAATCTGCTTTCTGGGTCTTGGTCGGCAATTCGCCGTAGAGCAGCAGATAACAGGTTTCCAGAAAATCGCCCTGTTCAGCAAGCTGTTCAATAGGATAGCCACGATGCAGGAGAACGCCTTCATCACCGTCAATATAAGTGATTTTAGACTCGCAGGAAGCGGTAGATGTAAAACCCGGGTCGTAGGTGAAGGAATTTGTATTTTTGTAAAGCGGGCCGATTTCAACAACGTCTGGTCCGATTGTGCCCTTGCGGACCGGCAACTCGACTGTGTTGCCATTTAGCGTGATATTCGCTGTCGTATTAGACATACTTGTTCCTTTCATCATCGCGCTCACTGCTTGGGGATCGCAGCAAATTAGAGCATAATTCCGAAAATCATCATTTCGGACAGTATTAAGCATATAAACATATAGTTAGGGCATTTTTGCTGACGCTGCCAGTTTGAAAAATGCCAAATGCAGGACATCAAGCAATGTTCATGAAATTTTCGAATGACACCCTGCGTAATTTACGGATCAAACTATCTTAATTGTAACGTGTTGCAATGTAGAAATTCGCGTTTGATTGTACAATTTTCCGTCAGTTATTATTTCTTGCGACAGAATTGCTTTTTAAAAGCTTTAACGCCGCGTTTTCCAAGAAAACACGGCGTTAAATGAGGTTTAAACAGCCTGATCTTTGATGCGTCCGAGCGCTTCTTCACGCCCAAGCACCACGAGCACATCAAACACGCCGGGTGAGGTTGCTCTGCCGGTAAGGGCGGCACGCAGTGGCTGCGCAATTTTACCAAGTTTCAGACCGGTTGATTCTGCATGGGCGCGCACGGCAGCATCCAGTGCTTCTGCAGTCCAGTCCGCAGCTTCGAGCTGCGGCAGCACGCCTTTAAGAATGGCACGGCCCTCATCATTGAGCAGGCTGGTGGCTTTTTCATCGAGCGGCAGCGGGCGGCTGACAAACAGGAATTTTGCACCGTCTGCGAGTTCAACCAGCGTTTTAGCGCGATCTTTCAGGCCCGGCATTGCTGCCAGCAATTGCGCGCGGCGTTCATCGCTCATCAACGTCTGCAGCTCTGCACCACCTTCAATATAAGGCAGAACATCAATCAGCGCCTGTGTCAGTTCGGCATCAGCAGATGCACGAATATGCTGACCATTAATGGCTTCCAGCTTCTGGAAATCAAAACGTGCGGCACCTTTGTTGATATCTTTGGTATCAAACCATTCAATCATCTGTTCAGGTGTCATGATTTCATCATCACCATGGCTCCAGCCAAGGCGCACCAGATAATTGCACAGCGCTTTCGGCAGGTAGCCCATTGCGCGGTAAGCTTCAACGCCAAGCGCACCATGACGCTTGGAAAGCTTTGCACCATCTGCACCGTGAATCAGCGGGATATGGGACATTTTTGGCACGTCCCAGCCCATTGCATCGTAAATCACGGTCTGACGGGCGGCATTGGTCAGATGGTCATCACCGCGGATAATATGGGTAACGCCCATATCATGATCATCAACCACAACCGCATGCATATAGGTTGGCGCACCATCTGAGCGCAGGATGATGAAATCGTCGAGATCCTTGTTCGGGAATCGCACATCGCCCTGTACGTCATCATAGACAACAGTTTCGCCCTCACGCGGGGCTTTGATGCGGATTGCTGGCTTCACGCCTTCCGGTGCTTCAGAGGCGTCGCGGTCGCGCCAGCGGCCGTCATAACGTGGCGGGCGGCCTTCCGAGCGCGCCAGTTCACGCATTGCTTCCAGCTCTTCCTGTGAAGCGTAGCAATAATAGGCTTTGCCCATTTTCACCAGCTGTTCGGCAACTTCGCGGTGCCGTGGTGCACGTTCCCATTGGGAAATAGCATCGCCATCCCAATCAAGGCCCAGCCATGTCAGGCCCTCAAGGATAGCGGCAGTTGCTGCCTCGGAGGAGCGCTCGCGGTCAGTATCCTCAATGCGCAACAGCATTTTGCCGCCGGTATGTTTGGAATAAAGCCAGTTAAACAGCGCTGTGCGTGCGCCACCGATATGCAGATATCCGGTTGGGGAAGGCGCAAAGCGGGTAATAACGGGTGATGACATCGGTCGCTCCGTATCTGCGGTAAGACTACAATAATTCGCGGTTATATCCGAATATAGCCGGAAAAGAATGTAATTTGCCGCCTCTCGATTTCTTGTAACGTTCATGTAGCATAGGCAGCTCAGCGTGCAAGACTTGATACAATTATCAGAGGGCAGAACCGGCCTTTGTGGCCATAAAACGCAATATTGCTACGTTTTATGGTGGTTTTTGAACTTTTTTACTTGATGAGACTGTCAGTTGCGGGGGCATTTCAGACAGTATGACCAACGGGTATGGCGATCAAAACGGTCAGCAATACAGTGGGAGTGAGTCCCGCCAAGGCAATGGCGGGATAGCAACGGATAATGCTCGCCCAAACGGATTTAGTGATGAACAGGCCATGCTTGGCCTTAGCAGCAATGTGTGCGCTGAAAATAGTTCTGAGCATTTATTTGTTCACGATGACTTTATAACTGCATATCCGCTGCCTGTAATTGAAAAGCCGTTACCGGAAATCCGTCTGACGGTTGGGCAGCACTGGCATAAACTCATTGAAATCGTCACGGATGCTCTGCTTTATGAATATGAGCGGGGCACTGTGTTTTTACTGATAGCCTGTGTAACCGGTGGCGGTGCTGTTCATTATTTTGCTCTGCTGAGCGAGCCTTACTGGCTGCAACTGAGCATACCGGCAGTGCTCATCTCATGCCTGCTATTGTTGCTGCGCGATACGCTGATCCGTAGAGTTATCCTGACACTGGTTTTGGCTTTTATCGCCGGTATGGCTGCGGCAAAATGGGAGACACAACGCCATGCCACGCCAATGCTCGGCAGCTCTGTTTCGTTCGTTTTAACTGCACGTATTGTTTCCATGGATCAGGAGGCGCCAACCAATGGCAAGGCCGGTCGCTGGCGGGTGGTGGCAGATGTATTGGCAACAGAAAAACCGCAATTACGCTATGCACCGCGCCGTTTGAAACTTTCAACCAGAGATTTGCCGGCTTTAGCTGAAACCGGAGCGGTGATTAAAGGTGCGGTGCGTGTGCGCCCGCACGGTGGCCCTGTGCGTTCCGGCCAGTATGATTTTGCTTTTCATGGCTTTTTTCGAGACATTGGTGGTAACGGTTTTTTTCTCGGTACGCCTAAAATGGCAGAGAATTTGACGGCTTTCCCCGATAATAATGCAGGCTGGGGCGCAGATGTCCGGGCTATTATTGCACGAATGCGGGCGCTTATTGGCGGCAGAATTATGCAGGCGCTACCGGGGGAAGAGGGAGCGGTGGCCGCCGCCCTCATCTCAGGGCAGCGGGCAGGGATTAGTGAACCCACCAATGAGGCGCTGCGTATGGCAGGACTTGCGCATATTCTCTCTATTTCCGGTCTGCATCTGGCTATGGCGGCAGGCATTGTCATGTTCAGCGCGCGTGGTTTTGCTGGGCTGTTTCCGTCTTTGTCACTCTATTATCCGGTTAAAAAGATAGCCGCGCTGATTTCATTGTTTTCATCCGGATTCTATCTCGCGGTTTCAGGCGGCGATGTCGCAGCACAGCGCAGCTTTATTATGCTCGCGGTAATGTTATGCGCGGTTATGTTTGACCGGCAGGCAATGACCATGCGCAATCTGGCAATTGCGGCGCTGTTTAGCATTATGCTCACACCTCATGAAATTTTGGGCCCAAGCTTTCAGATGTCCTATTCCGCAACCGGTGCGCTGATTGCTGCCTTTGCATGGTGGAAATGGCGTGCAAGACTTGCAGGCAATAAAACACGCAAGCAGGGCGGCATTTTATTTCGTCTCAGGCAAGCGGTGGTTGGCACACTCGCCACATCACTGGTGGCCGGCACGGCAAGCGGTTTGTTTGCTGCCTTTCACTTTAACAATGTGGCGCCGCTGGGCATGCTGGGCAATGTGCTGGCATTGCCGGTGATATCGGTGCTGATCATGCCATTTGCAGTAATGGGCTTGTTATTAATGCCGCTGGGGCTGGAGTGGTTGCCCTTGCAGGTGATGGGGAAAGGCATTGAGCTGGTAAAGTGGGTTGCGCATTTTGTGGCTGATCTGTCACCGGATCTAATTCCGGGATTGCTGCCTGCACCGGTCTTGCTGCTCTGGACGATTTCCATGCTGCTGCTCATGATCCTAACCAGCCAGGCACGCTGGCTGGCACTGGTTTTCCTTGGGGCAGGCGGTATGGCACTTGTGGTATCCGTAGTGCCGGATGTGATTATTTCTGAAGATGCCAGACTGGTCGCCGTGCGGCAGAAAAATGCCCTCTTTGTTAATCGCGCGCGCCCAGCCGGATTCACCATCGCAAACTGGAAAAAGGCCTATAGTATTACCGAGGTGAAAATACCGGCCACGACTACGACAACGACAATGACAACAGATCAGATGGGTTTCAGCTGCGGAGAGGGTTTATGCAGTTATGATTTTGAAGATAGCCGTATATTGGCCTATGCAGAAAACCCGGTGGCTGGGCAGGCTGCCTGCCTGATCGCAGATATCGTTATCCTTGCCTATGCAGGCGATATTTCATGCGCACAGTTACACGATAACAAGCCATCAAAAATCGATAATCAGCTTGTGATCAGCCGCCAGCAACTGGCTTTAAAAGGCGTTGCTGAAATCTATCTCGCTCCATCGCAGGATGTTTTAACGCCGCATAAAACTGTGTTTGCATTGGCCGCGCCAGAGCGCCCGTGGCATTTATACCGGCTCTATTCACGCCCTGCACGTAACCTTGCAGATTGGAAATGAGGCAGGCAGGAAATAAATAAAATCCAGCATGCTAAAAATATACTGATATCCATTTGCGGACACTTACCAGCGAGAGCGTTTTCTTCATTGCTTTATCAGCAAACTGGAACTGAAAAATCGCTCTGGCTGCTTATATAAAAGCGGTTGCTGAAAGAGTGCCGTGGGAGAATAAAAGAGAGTAGCAAAATCGCTGCCCGCAGAACTATGCTCTGCTTCTCCTGAGACTACTCTAGAGCATTTTACTATCAAGTTGAATCAATTTGATAGGTATTACAATGCGAAAAAGCTAGAAACTAGAGCAAGCGATGCGATCCAGCCTGATCGTTTCCCGCTCTAGTAGCGACGTACAAGCCCGACCAGTCTGCCCTGAACGCGCACACGATCAGGTCCGAAAATACGGGTTTCATAGGCCGGATTTGCAGCTTCAAGTGCCACGGAAGCACCTTTTCGGCGAAAGCGTTTCAGCGTTGCTTCCTCATCATCAACCAGAGCTACAATGATTTCACCGGCATTGGCGGTATCACCACGGCGAATAATCACCGTATCGCCGTCGAGAATGCCAGCCTCGATCATCGAATCGCCCTTAACCTCCAGCGCAAAATGCTCGCCACTACCAAGCATTTCCGGCGGCAGGGTGATCATGTGAGTCTGGGTCTGGATCGCTGAAATCGGCACGCCCGCAGCAATGCGCCCCATGACCGGAATGCTGATGCCGGCTGGTGCTTCTTGATCATAGGATGCAGCTGGTTTTTTAGAAGTTTCCGCAGGCTTTTTGCCCAAATCACCTTCAATCACACTTGGTGAGAATTTCTTCTGGCTGTTCAGGCCCGGAGCAATGGAATCCGGTAACCTGATAACTTCCAAAGCGCGGGCGCGGTTTGGCAGACGGCGGATAAAACCGCGCTCTTCCAAGGCTGTGATCAAGCGGTGAATACCGGATTTGGAGGCAAGATTAAGCGCGACCTTCATTTCATCAAAAGAAGGCGGAATGCCGCTTTCTTTCAGACGGTCATGGATAAACAGCAGTAATTCATGTTGTTTACGCGTCAGCATCATACGCTCCCAAAGCCTTGAAAATATCTGCCAGCGCCTTTTGGGGCGGGCATGCAGATATAAGCAATCGTGCAGATCAACAAACCGCTTGCACGGGACACGGTTGTGGGAATCAATTTAAAAAAACAAACCCAGAACGAACCCTATATGTTCCAGTATTGTTCTGCAAGGCTTTAAAAATGGTTAATATAAGAACCAAGTGCGTAAATTGGCTTTACTGCTTATGAAGATGCTTATCATGCAGATATTAATGCATTTTTCAGTTCTGATCTCCGGCATTTGACAGAGCCGGAGATCAAAATGCATAGGGTATAATCAGCTTACGATCAGTTTGCCTTCATTAAAAAAGCCGCGCAGCTGTGCAAGATATGGGGCAATATCGAAGCCGTTGCTCTTGATCCATTCATCATTGAGATAGGTTGAGCGGTAACGATCGCCATGGTCGCACAATAAGGTGACAATGGAGCCGCTCTCGCCGCGTTTGACCATCTCGGAAATGAGCAGGGCGCATGCCCAGATATTGGTTCCTGTCGAGCCGCCGCATGAGCGCCCCAGCACATCACTGATAACCCGTTGTGCGGCAAGGCTTGCAGCATCAGGTACAGTAACCATGCAATCCACCACGTCAGGTATGAAGGAGGGCTCGACCCGCGGGCGCCCAATACCTTCAATCATGGATGTGCAGGTATCAATTTCCATAATGGAGCGATCCACGAAATGCTGATGGAAAATCGATCCCTCAGGATCGGCAACGCAAAGGCGGGTATCAAGCTGACGATAGCGTATATAGCGCCCGAGGGTTGCAGAAGTGCCGCCGGTTCCTGCGCCTGTCACAATCCATTTCGGATTAGGATATTCTTCGCGTGCCATCTGGCTGAAAATTGATTCAGCAATATTATTATTGCCGCGCCAGTCTGTTGCACGTTCGGCATAGGTGAACTGGTCGATATAATAACCGTTGGTATCTTCCGCGACCTGACGGGCAGCGTCATAAACCGTTTTCGGATCATCAACCAGATGCGATTTTCCGCCGTAAAACTCAATGGCTGCAATCTTTTCCGGTGACGTACTGCGTGGCATAACGGCAATAAACGGCAGATTGATCATACGGGCGAAATAGGCTTCTGAAACGGCAGTGGAGCCGCTGGAGGCTTCAACGATTGTTGTTTTGGGGCCGACTTTGCCATTGCAGATTGCAAACAAAAACAATGAACGCGCCAGACGGTGTTTAAGGCTGCCTGTCGGGTGGCTTGATTCATCTTTTAAATACAGTGTGATGCCATTAAATTTTGGCAGGTCGAGACGTATAAGATGCGTATCTGCCGAGCGATTAAAATCAGCCTCGATGATAGCAATTGCGCGGTTGCGCCATTCCATGCTGCATGGCTCAACGCGGTTGCATTGAATTATTTTTCCCAATTTGATTCCCCCGCAAGATTTGCATCAGCCGTGTATTTTTTATAATCGACACGGTTCTTGATAAAGTTTTTCCTTTTAAGGTGCTGATTTGGATTGGTTTACCCTCCGAAATGCACCTTAAACAGCTATTTTTTGTATCTCAGTAATTGCTAACGCAGTGATGGCTGGTTGCGCCTGGCTTTGATGCTGTGAGCGTTTGTACTTTCTCCACAAAGACGATGCTTTGAAAACAATGTAAAAATTGCTGTACCCGATTTTGTTGGCTTGACAGCACCAGCTGACGATGACAGGTTATTTGAAAAATGAATAAACAGCAATACTTCATGTTTATAATGACTGGGTCTTGTCAGGTGGAACAATCCACTTTTCATACTTAAGTGAAATTGAAGCTGTGCTTGGGGAATATGAATGGAACAATCTGTCTTGGAAACGGTAAGCCTTTGGCTTGCCACGAATAATAATGCTGAGCACAATCAGGCTCTGCCATTTCCGGAACTTGAATCGCGTCAGGAAATCTTTGACATGACGCGCAAAGCGCAGAGCGCTGTGCTGATGCCTGCAGACGCCGGCGCATGGTCGCATCAATTGCGCGCAGCCCTGGCTGCACGTATCGCGGCCGCTAATGACAATCCTTATCTTGCTGCGGTTTATGGCAAAGCGGCTGCCGGTTCTGCCTATGCTCAGATTGCTGAAGCCGGTTTCATTCCGCAGGATGCTGTTCAGCAAACTGTGGTCGGATTTATGGACAAGGTTGCAAACCATACCAGAGATGTCGGCGCCGCTGATGTTTCAGCTTTGCAGCAGGCCGGTATTGCGGATGCTGATATTGTGCGCTTGTGTGAATTAAACGCTTTTCTGGCTTATCAGATCCGTGTTGCTGCCGGTTTGACAGCATTGGTTGCAGCAGATGAGGGGCCGGCATCATGAGCGAGATCATTCATAAATTTACGAAAACAGTTCCTGAGTGGCGCCCGCGCGTTAAGCCGGTTGTGCTTGCTGAAGCCAGTCCTGAGCAGCTCAATGCCCTGAAAGTTACGCCTTCAAATACCAAGGTTTCTGAATATGTGCTGGTTCTTGCGCATGATCCGGAAAGCCTGGATGTGCGCTCGCCGCTGTTTAATGCTGTGATGTATGGCAAGGGCGGTCTTGGCCGTGCAGAGCGCGAGCTTGGTGCGCTTGGTGCATCTGTGGTCAATCACTGTATCTATTGTGCCGCCGTACATGCGCAGCGCCATGCACAGCTGAGCCGTGATGAAACGGTAACTGACAAGCTGTTTCATGAGGGAGAAAAGGCGCGCCTTGATCCTAAAAATCAGGCAATTTTTGATTTTGCGCTCAAGCTTTCACAGTTTCCGCCTAAGGTGGATGCAGAGGCTGCACAGCAATTGCAGAAACAGGGACTTGATAAAGTTGAAGCCATTGATCTGGTGTTATCAACAGCCATGTTTGGCTGGGCGAACCGCCTGATGCATGTGCTGGGCGATCCGGTCAAGTAAGTCTCGTTAACATTTCTGTCAATGCAGCTGATGTTTGCCCTGTTATCGGGCAGCAGGAGAAATCATGCGCAATTTGAAGGCTCTTGAAGCTTATCTGGAAGTTGCAACTTTGGGCAGTGTTACCGCTGCGGCCAAGCGCTTGCAGCTGTCACAGCCTTCAGTCAGCCGCATTATTCAGGATCTGGAGCGCGATCTCGGGCAAAAACTGTTTATCCGGGCGGGTCAGCGTCTTGTGCTGACCCCTCAGGGTATGTTGTTGCGCGATGATGTGGAGCGTGCGCTGGCAGGCATTGCCGAGGTGTGGGATCGTGCACAGGAATTGTCTGATCTCAAATCACGTCCGGTGCGGGTTGCCAGCATTTCTGCTCTGGCTTTCGGTCTGGTACCACATGCGTGGGCATCACTCAGCAATGCTATCGGCATAGAGGGCGCGCGGCGTATTGCTATCCAGACAGATACGCCTGAAAGGGTGCGCAATTCTGTACTTTCTAATGATGCAGATGTGGGGGCTACCAGCCTTCCGCTCCAGCATCGAGATCAGATTACCCATTGGTTTGGCTGTGCACCATGTGTGCTGGCGGTGCGATCAGATGATCCGCTGGCGCAGGAAAAAGGCCCTTTGCCGCTCTCGGTGGTTAAAAGCCGTACGCTTGTGGAAATGTCGAACCATCGCGGATTGCCTGCGCGTATTCGCCAGACATTGAGAACCAATGACATTGTCACCGGCGGGCTTATCCGCACCAATTCAACCATGAATGCATTGGCGCTTATTCGTGCCGGTGCAGGCGGGCCTGCAGGCAGTGTGGCTATTATCGAGCCCGTAACCTCTGCCGGCACACCTCTGGATGGCGTAACTATTCTGCCGCTGGAGCCGCATATTCCCTATTGTTTCGGCGTCATAAGTCACAATGGCGTACATTTGAGTGACACTGCGCTGCAATTGATTGCCGCGCTTGAAAATGCTGCCCATGAGCTGGTGCCGGGTTTTGAAACCCATTCGCCTGATGAACATCAATCGCTGATTACCCAGCTTGCATTGCTGGAGGACTGACCATGCATAATGAACCAAAAACGCTTGAAGAACTGAACTGCCTCGTGGCACGTGATCTTGATTACCTGACTTTGCCTGCCAAGGAATGGGTACCGCAGCATGAAATAAACGGTCAACAGGTGCTGGATGTTGCCGTTATCGGCGGTGGAATGGCCGGCTTGGCTGCATCGGCATCGTTGAAAAATCTCGGCGTTCGGGCTGTGATCTTTGATGCGCGGCCAAAGGGTTTTGAGGGCCCTTGGGCAACCACTGCGCGTATGGAAACCCTGCGCTCGCCAAAGAGTCTGACTGGACCTGCACTGGGTATTGCCTCTCTTACCTTCAGAGCATGGTTTGTGGCGCAGTTCGGTAATGCTGAATGGGACAAGCTCGATAAAATCCCGCGTTTGCAATGGATGGACTATCTGCGCTGGTTCCGCGAGGTTCTGGCTCTTGATCTGCGTAATGATCATCGTATTAGCCTGATCAAACCCGATGCGGATTATAGTGTGCTCGAAATGGATACGCCGGAAGGCAAGAAAACCGTTTATGCGCGCCATGTGGTGCTGGCAACGGGGCGCGATGGTCTTGGCGGCCCCTATGTTCCGGAGATTATTCGTGCATTGCCGCGTGAATCATGGGCGCATTCATCCGATGAATATGATTATAGCCGCCTCAAGAATAAAAATATTGCCGTGATCGGTGCCGGTGCATCGGCCATGGACAGCGCCGGTACAGCGCTTGAAAATGGTGCTGCACGGGTGGATATGCTGATCCGCCGCACCGATATTCCACGGATTAACCGCGGCAAGGGCATGGGCAATCCCGGCTCTGTTTACGGTATGCAAAATCTGGATGACCGCACCAAACTTGAAATTTACAGCTATATCGGAGCTGAACAGGTACCGCCGCCGCGCGCCAGTATGTTGCGTGTCAGCGGACACAGCAATGCGTTTTTCCATCTTGGCGCCTCACTCGACAAAGTGACGATGAAGGGCGACAAAATTGAAGTTATAACGCCGCAAGGGCGCCGGTTGTTTGATTTTATCATTGCCTCGACAGGCTTTCAGATTGATTGGCGGCAGAAGGATTTTCTGGCTGAAATCGCCAGTAAAGCCCGCACATGGGAAGAGTGTCTGGCACCACTGAAAGGTGATGAGGATCGCTCCTTGATTGAATCACCCGATCTTGGACCTGCATTTGAATTTTTGCCGAAACAGGGTGTTGAAGCACAAGGCCTGTCACGCATTCATTGCTTCTGCTATCCGGCTATGATGTCTCATGGCGGTGTGTCTGGTGATATTCCTTCGATCAGTGAGGGTGCGGCCCGTCTTTCGCAGGGTATTGTGGCAACACTTTATCACGAGGATATCGCGCAGCATTTTGAAAATGCCAAAGCCTATTCCGAGCCGGAGGTTTTCGGTGACGAATGGGTAGCCGCCCAGAATTATGATCAGGCTGAGATCGAGGCGCTGGCATGAGTTTTTTCGTCTGGTTCATCAAACGACTTGCCCAAGCCGTTGTGGTGCTGGCGGTCATGTCGGTTATTGTTTTTCTGGGGTTGCATCTGATTGGTAATCCGGCAGATATTTTGCTGGCACCTGATGCAACACAGGCCGACCGTGAAGAGCTGATTATACGGCTCGGGCTCGATCTTCCGGTCTGGCAACAATATTTGCTGTTTGTCAAAAGCGCCTTGCAGGGCGATATGGGCAATAGTTTTGTCTATAATACGCCTGCTGTAACGCTGATTTTGCAGCGCTTGCCTGCAACATTGGAACTGGCCATTCTGGCCATGATCTTTGCGGTCTTTATCGGTATTCCGCTGGGTCTGTTTGCCGGATTAAAGCCTGAAAATCCGTTTGCCAAACTGATCACCACCGGTAGTATTCTGGGCTTTTCTTTACCGACTTTCTGGGTTGGTCTGCTCTTGATCATGACCTTCAGTGTCTCGCTCGGGCTTTTGCCTGCCAGCGGACGCGGCACAACTGTGCGGGTATTCGGGGTTGAATGGTCGTTTTTCACAATCGACGGTTTGCGCCATATGCTGCTGCCTGCGATCAATCTGGCAATGTTTAAAGTATCGCTGGTCATCCGCCTTACCAATGCGGGTGTGCGTGAGGTTAAATCGCTGGATTATGTGCGCTTTGCCCGCGCCAAAGGTCTGTCGCCGTTTCGTATTGTGCGCCGCCATATCCTGCGTAATGTTATGATCCCGCTGGTGACTGTGCTCGGTATCGAATTCGGCTCAACCGTTGCATTTGCTGTTGTGACCGAAAATATTTTTTCATGGCCGGGTGCCGGTAAACTTATTCTCGACAGTATCAATGCACTCGACCGGCCTGTGGTTGTTGCCTATCTGATGGTTGTCGTCACGCTGTTCGTTACCATCAATCTTGTTGTTGATATTCTCTACCGTGTGCTTGATCCGCGCATCAGAACGGAGGCAAGCGAATGATCGCGTCTGTTAGTAAAACTCCGCGCTCTCCGGTCGCAGAAAATATCCGGATGTTTATGCGCTCGCCGCTCGCCATTTTCGGGCTTTTGCTTTGCATTCTTATTGCTGCTGCTGCAATTTTTGCACCGCTGATCGCCCCGCAAAATCCCTATGACATGATGGCAATTGACGTGATGGATGCCCGCCTAGCGCCGGGCGAAACCAACATGAATGATGGCTATACCTATCTGCTGGGAACTGACGGGCAGGGCCGCGATTTGTTTTCAGCCATTCTTTATGGCCTGCGCACCAGCCTTGTTGTCGGGATCGGCTCTGCGGCCATTGCCGGTGTTATCGGCACCATTATCGGGCTGGTTGCCGCTTATGCCGGTGGCAAAACCGATGCCTTGCTGATGCGTCTGGTTGATCTGGTAATGTCGCTGCCGTCCATTCTCGTGGCACTGCTGATGCTGGCCTTTTTTGGTCGCGGTGTCGGCAATGTGGTTATCACACTGGTCTTGCTGGAATGGGCTTACTATGCCCGTACTGCCCGCGGGCAGGCGATGGTTGAAAGCAAGCGTGATTATGTGGAATCCGCCCGTGGTCTTGGTTTGTCGCCGCTGCGTATTCTGTTGGGGCACATTTTGCCAAACTGCATGCCACCGTTGATTGTTATCGGTACATTGCAGATTGCACGCGCTATTACGCTTGAAGCCACATTGAGCTTTCTCGGTCTTGGCGTGCCGGTCACCGAGCCTTCACTCGGATTGCTGGTGGCCAATGGTTTCCAATATATGCTGTCCGGTGATTATTGGATCAGTTTCTTTCCGGGGCTGGCATTGCTGGTATCAATTGTAGCGATTAATCTTGTCGCCGACCGCCTGCGCGATGTGTTCAATCCGAGGTTTTTGTCATGAGTGAACTCTTGCTTGATGTTCGTAATCTCTGCACGCGGTTCACCACAGCGGCAGGTGTGTTACACGCGGTTGAAGATGTTTCCTTCAGCCTTCGTCCGGGTCAGACAATGGGCTTGGTGGGTGAATCCGGCTCCGGAAAATCTGTGACAGGGTTTTCTATACTCGGCCTGATCGACCGTCCGGGGCGCATTGTCTCAGGTGAGGTGCGTTTCAAAGGTCAGGATATTACCAAACTGT
This sequence comes from Pseudochrobactrum mosebachae, assembly GCF_048914685.1. Taxonomy (GTDB): domain Bacteria; phylum Pseudomonadota; class Alphaproteobacteria; order Rhizobiales; family Rhizobiaceae; genus Pseudochrobactrum. Next base: position 330,050 of record NZ_CP128408.1, on the reverse strand, counting down.
CCAAAAGGCAGTTACGCCATTTGCAGGGCAATCGCATTGCCATGGTGTTTCAGGACCCGATGATGACGCTTAATCCGGTCTTGCGTATTTCCGAGCAGATGATTGAGGCTTTGCAGGCGCATGAAAAAATTAGCTATGCCGATGCCAGAATACGCGCACGTGATGTGTTGGGTGCCACTGGTGTGCCAAGCCCCGAAAGCCGCCTTGATGCCTATCCGCACCAGCTGTCTGGCGGTATGCGCCAGCGTGTAGCTTTGGCAATTGCCATGCTCAACAAGCCTGACCTGATTATTGCCGACGAGCCGACAACGGCGCTTGATGTGTCTATTCAGTCGCAAATTCTGGCTGAAGTGCAGGGGCTGGTTAAAGCCACAAATATGGCGCTGATCTGGATCACGCATGATCTGTCGGTGGTCGCCGGTATAGCTGATACATTGTCTGTCATGTATGCAGGCCGTGTGGTTGAAACCGGCGCTGTGGGCGATGTGCTGGATAATCCGCGCCATCCTTATACGTCAGGATTACTCGGCAGTTTGCCCGGCAATGCAGAACCCGGTACGCGCTTGCAGCAAATTCCGGGGCTGGCGCCCAATATGTTCAACCCGCCACAGGGGTGTGCTTTTGCAGCGCGTTGCAGCTATGCCACTGACGCTTGTGCTAAGCAGCCGGAATTTTATGGTGAGGCAAATCATCAGTTCCGTTGCTTCCATCCGGTCGGCACAACACCGAACCCTAACAGTATGATGCAGGAGCTGCGGCCATGATTAAGCAGCCTCAGGAACAATCTGTGCAAAAACTGCATGATAGTGAAGAAATCGTGCTGCAGCTGAAAGGCGTTGAAAAGCGCTTTGGTGGTGGCGGCGCTTCGCCTTTGGCTGTGCGTATGGGGCTGGCGCGGCCACGCCCTGTGGTGCATGCCCTTGATGGTATTGATCTTACCATTCGTGCCGGTGAATTTGTGGGCTTGGTGGGCGAGTCCGGTTCCGGTAAATCCACCCTTGGCCGCATTGCCGCCGGATTGATGAATCCGAGCGACGGTGAAATACAGGTTTATGGCAAAAAGCCGGTACGTGAAAATAAAGCGCATCTTGATGTGCAGATGATCTTTCAGGATCCGCAAGCCAGCCTTAACCCGCGCAAACGTATTGATAAAGCGGTTGGTGAAGCACCTTTGGTGCATGGTTTAACCGACCGGGCGGGGCTTGATGATTATGTGAGCGCACAATTACAGCGCGTTGGCCTTGATCCGGCGGTTCGCACCCGCTTTCCGCACGAGTTTTCCGGTGGTCAGCGCCAGCGCATCAGCATCGCACGGGCATTGGCGCTTAATCCGCGTTTTCTGGTGTGTGATGAATCCATCGCCGCACTTGATGTATCTATTCAGGCGCAAATCCTGAATTTGTTTATGGATTTGCGCGAGGAACTAGCCCTTACCTATCTGTTCATCAGCCATGATCTGCGTGCTGTGCGCCATGTATGCGATCGCGTGATTATTATGTATCTGGGCAGAATTGTCGAAGATGCACCGGCAACGGAATTCTTCGCACGTCCCAACCACCCTTATACCAAAGCTTTGCTGGCAGAAGTGCCGGATCTGTCACAGCGCGGCAAAGCCTATTCTGCCGTGAAGGGTGAGATTCCAAGCCCGCTTAATCCACCGCGTGGTTGTCATTTCCATCCGCGTTGCCCGGTGGCTTTCGACAAGTGCCGTGTTGAAAGACCGGCTTTGAAAAAAGTCGGGCAACAGCACTTAAGTGCCTGCCATCTTAACGACCATATATCCCCATTGAACCAAGCCGCCTCACAGGAGTAATCGCCATGAAGAATCTGTTTGCTGTACTTGCATTGACTACCAGTTTGTTTTCGGCCAGCGCTTTGGCTGAAGATCTGCGTATCGGCTTTGCTGACCCGCTATCCTCTATTGATCCGCAACTCAATAACCATGCCGGCGACCACTCTGTGGCACAGCATTTCTGGGGCGGGCTGACAGGAAACGACGCAATCAATATGGAGCCCGGTGTTGCAAAAACCTGGCGTAATATTGACCCTTTGACCTGGGAATTTACATTATATGACAATGCAGTCTGGTCGGATGGCAAGCCGGTTATATCCGAAGATGTGGCATTTTCTTATGATCGCGCCCGCAATGTGCCGGGCAGTGTTGCCACGGTAAAAGGCTTTATCCGCACCGTTGATAAAGTTGAGATCATCGACGATCATCACCTTCTGGTGAAAACCACTGTGCCGGACCCGCTTTTGCCGGTCAGCCTGTCCAATCTTTATCTGGTCAGCAAACATGTCGGTGAAAAATCAACCACTGAAGATTACAACAATGGCAAGGCCATGGTTACCAGTGGTGCCTATAGCTGGGTTGGCTATACACCGGGTGACCGCGTATTGATGAAGCGCAATGAAAGCTATGTTGGCACTAAGCCTGAATGGGAAAATGTGGTTTACCGCTACATTGCCAATCCGGCGGCACGCACCGCAGCATTGCTGGCTAAAGATGTTGATGTGATCGATAAGGTTTCAGTTGCCGATATCAGCAAGCTTGAAAAATCTGACGGTATTAAAGTCTATGCCTATCCGGGTTTGCGCGCACTGATCATGCAGCCGAGCTTTAGTGAGCAGCCATCGAAATATATGACCGATAAAGCCGGTAATCCGCTCAAGGAAAACCCGCTCCTGAACCAGAAGGTACGCGAGGCACTGACACTGGCGATCAACCGCGAGGCGCTGGTCAGCCGTATCATGCAAGGTGGCGCAACAACGGCCAATCAATGGATGCCTGAAGGCACATTCGGTTATGATACCGATACCAAAGACATTCCGTTTGATGCCAAAAAAGCCAAGGAACTGCTGAGCGAAGCCGGTTATCCGGACGGTTTTAAAATGACCATCCACGCGCCAAGCGACCGCTACCCGCAAGGCCCTGAAACAGCGCAGGCTCTGGCGCAGTTCTGGAGCCGCATCGGTGTGGAAACACAGGTTGAAGTTGTGCCGTTCTCTGTCTATTCGGGCAGCGCCAATAAAGGCGAATATGCCATGACCATGATTGGTTGGGGCAATGGCACAGGTGAGGGCACCTATGCGATGACCTCTATTCTGGCAACGCCGAATAAAGACAAGGGTGTTGGCGCATCAAACTGGGGTCATTACAGCAGCGCCGCACTGGATAAGGCTCTGGAAGAAGCCACCTCTGAATTCGACAATGCCAAGCGTGAAGATGTTATTCGCGGTGCGGTTAAAACCGTTATGGGCGATGTCGGCATCATTCCGCTGTTCCATTATAAAAACATCTGGGCAGCGCGTGATGACCTGAAAGTTGTACCTTGGAACAGCGATCGTACAGTCGCCATGCAGGTTACAAAACTCAAGGCTGAGTAAGGCATAACTTCATGTTGAAACTATCGGTTACCCCAGCTGTCGCGCTGGTTGATGTCGAGCGCCGGATCATTGTATCCGGCGCAAAGCCCCATGCAACCATTGAACTGAAGGCTGTAACCAGCCGTTCCGGTCAAGACTGGATATCGCAAGCGGCTTTTCAGGCCGATGCGGCAGGTGTGGTTGATCTGAGCCGTGATGCACCATTATCCGGTGATTATCAGGGCGTGTCTTCTATGGGGCTGATCTGGTCGCAAGATCATGGCCAGCAAGGTATGTTACCGCTTTTTAATGCGGATTTATCCGAGCCTCTGTACACAGTGATAACCGCTAAGACAGACGACGAGCAGGCCGAAGCCACGTTGGTACAAGTGCTGATGGCTGAGGGCGTTACCCGCGAGACTGTGCGGGTTGATGGTCTGGTTGGTGTACTTTACCGCGCTGCCGGCAGTGAACCTGCTCCGGCAGTGATGATTATGAATGGCTCCGGTGGCGGCATTAATGAACCGCGCGCCGCTCTTTATGCATCGCGCGGCTATCATGCCTTGGCACTTGGCTATTTTGGTGCAGAGGGCTTACCAAAATATATCTCCAACACACCTTTGGAATATTTTGAAAAAGGTCTGGACTGGTTGCGCGAAGCGGTAAAGCCCAAAGATAACTTTGTCGCGATCAGTGGTCAGTCGCGCGGTGGGGAGCTGGTTCTGTTGCTCGGGGCTACTTTTCCTGAGAAGGTCTCAGCGGTGATCGGTTATGTGCCGAGTGCTTTTGTCCATAGCGGGCAGGCGGCTGCTGATCCTGCCTATGGCCGAGAAGGGCCTTGCTGGCTTTATCAGGGCAAGCCGCTAGTGCATATGTGGGAAAATAACCGCTTTGCCAGCTGGAAGCCCTATGATGAGGGGCAGCAACCGCGCCGCAACAGTCTGGCAATGCGTACTGCGCTGGCCGACCCTGTGGCGATGCGCAAGGCACGTATTGCGGTTGAAAAACTGGCAGGCCCTGTGCTGCTGATTTCTGGTGGTGATGATGGTGCATGGCCGTCAGATTATTATTCACTGCTGGTGCAATCCAGTCTGATTGCGGCTAATCATCCCTATGCAGTTGAATGGTACAATCATCCCGAGGCCGGACATTCGATCCTGTTTCCTTATGTTCCGGCGACACAGATTGTTCACGCGCATCCGGTCAATGGCAATATGACAACAATGGGCGGCAAACCGGATGTGAATGCCGAGGCCAATCACGCATCATGGCAAGCGGTTCTGGCTTTCCTGAAACAAGCCACAGCTTAAAACCGAAACCTAAAAACACAATTTATAGCCATGTTACAGCCATGCCATTCATGTTGTTTCAACGTGAATGGCATACGCATATGCAGGCTTTTAAATATGATTTTTGGAGCGGAATAAATTTCTGCTGTTTGTTAAGTTTTTGGTTTTAATTTCCAGTCCTACCCCATTGATAATATGAGCCTATCTTTCGTATCAGGCTATATGAGCTATACAATCATCGCTCAGACAGAAAAATCGTATCCCGTATAAAAAAGGCAGAACCGATATGAGTTTTAAAGAAGTTTTTGAAAAGATGCAGTCGGTTTTAACTGAGCAGCCGGAACAGGCAAAGGCGAGCTTTATTGCGCGGTCACGACTGGGTGAAGGCTTTCAAAGTGAAGTAAGAATCCGCCAGTTTAAGGTCAATGTGGATGAGCCTGAGGCCTTGGCCGGTCAGGATAAGGCGCCTAATCCGGTAGAATATGTTCTTGCTGCCTTGGGGAGCTGTCAGGAAATTACCTATCGTCTTTATGCGGATGCATTAGGCATTCCGCTCAATGGCGTGTCGGTTAAGCTGACAGGCGAAATTGATCTGCGTGGTTTCTTTAATGTCGATCCTGCTGTGCGTCCCGGTTATAAAAAGATTACTGCCGAGGTAACAATTGATAGCCCTGCATCACCGGAAGATTTAGCGCGCCTGCGCGATGTTGTTGAAAGCTGCTGTCCGGTGATGGATATGCTGCAAAACCCGACACCGGTACATGTCTCGTTTAATGAGATCAACAAAGCTGCCGCAGCCTGAAATAGTAACAAGACGCTCAACTGCAAAGCTGGGCGTCTTTCGTTTAATATACCAAAGCTCCGGTTATTAACGTAAAACCAGTATCTTGCAGCGCTCGCCACTTTGAGCAGCCGGTGCAAAAGGCTCGCGTATCAGCAGCGCATCCGCGCGCGTAATCACGGTCAGCATAGATGAATCCTGCACAGGCAGCACGGTTGCCAGCCATTCTCCGTTGTGATCGCGGGTGAGGGTGGCGCGCGCATAATCGCGGCGGTCACCATTGGCTGCCAGCGGCTGGGTCAGGCAGGCGGAAGCGATGCGGGTTGTCGGCTCCTTGCCTGCAAGCTGAGCCACTAAGGGCGCCAGAAAAACATAAGAACAAACAAGGCTGGAAACCGGATTGCCGGGCAGACCGAGAATGAGCATCGGCGCTTTGCCTGTGCGTGTAAGCTGGCCAAACATCAGCGGCTTTCCGGGGCGCATGGCAATTTTGTAAAAGCTTAATTCAACACCGCAATTGGTCAGCGCTTTATGCACCAGATCATGATCGCCGACCGAAGCGCCGCCGAGCGTGACCAGAATATCTGCATCAGAACCCGCAGCCTGTGTGATTGCCTGCTCGATTTTTGTCAAATTATCCGGCACAATGCCGTAATCAACAGCGCTACCGCCATTGCGGCGCACAATATCGGCCACGCCATAGCTGTTGGAGCTGACAATTTGATCCTGACCGGGCTTTGTACCCGCCGGCACCAGCTCATCGCCGGTGGCAAGGATCACTGTTTTAGGGCGTTTATACACCGGAACTTCAGCATGGCCCGAGGCTGCAGCAAGCGATAATGATGCCGGATCAAAAACATGACCACTTGGCAGCAGGCATTCGCCATCTTTAAAATCAAGACCTGCTAGCCGGATGTGCCGGCCTTTTTCTACGCCCTCAACCAGTGTGACAAAACCGTCTGTGGCTTGCGTGTTTTCTTGAATCACTACGGTATCTGCACCGTCAGGAAAAGGCGCGCCGGTAAAAATCCGTACGGCCTCACCGCGATTTACCTGACCGGTAAAACCGTTGCCTGCTGCCGACTGACCGATGAGCTTCAGCGTAACCGGCAGCGTTGCCCCATCTTGAAAACGAATGGCATATCCATCCATTGCCGAGGCATCAAACGGTGGCTGGTTGAACGAGGCATAGAGCGGCAGTGCAAGCACGCGGTCGCCCGCCTCATGCAGTGGCACCAATTCATGCTCTGTTGGAAACCTGTCCGAAAGCAAAAGTTGCAAAGCGTCATCAACCGGTAATAATGCCATGAAATATCCCCAGAAATTGAACCAGCCTGCGCAGATTATTATTGGTACTTGGCTTACGCGCAGATATTACGGACGCTGCCAGTTGCCTGATTTGCCGCCGGTTTTGCTGTCGACCATAATATTGCTGATAATCATGGCTTTATCGACAGCTTTTGCCATGTCGTAAATTGTAAGGCAGGCAACGGAAACGGCAGTGAGCGCTTCCATTTCAACGCCGGTTTTGCCTGTCAGTTTAACGGTTGCCTGTACTCTAAGACCAGGCAAAGCCTCATCCGGCACAATCTCAACACTGACCTTGCTCAGCATCAGCGGATGACAAAGCGGAATAAGGTCTGCTGTCTTTTTCGCTGCCATAATACCGGCCAGCCGTGCCGTGCCGATAACGTCACCTTTGGCAGCATTGCCGGAGAGGATCAGCTCTAAAGTCTGCGGTAGCATGATGACACAGCCTGATGCACTGGCAATGCGGGTTGTGTCGGCCTTGTCACCGACATCAACCATATTCGCGGCACCCGTTTCATCAAGATGTGTCAGCTTGCTCATGGTTATTGTGCACCTGTCAGGAGTTGACGTGTTGCTGCAGCCACATCTTGCTGGCGCATCAGGCTTTCTCCGATCAGGAAAGTTTCAATGCCGGATTTTTGTAAGCGCAGGCAGTCACCATGCGTGAAAATACCACTTTCACCAACCAGCAGGCGATCATCCGGAACCATTTTCACCAAACGCTCACTGACCGCCAGATCAACTTCGAATGTACGCAGATTACGGTTGTTAATACCAAGCAGACGCGACGACAATTTCAGCGCACGCTCAAGCTCTGCCTCATCATGCACTTCAATCAGGGCATCCATGCCGAGCGAGAAGGCGGTTTGCTCCAGCTCTTGCGCCAGCGCATCATCCACACTTGCCATAATGATCAGAATACAATCGGCACCCCAATGGCGCGCTTCATAAACCTGATATGGATCAAATAGGAAATCCTTGCGCAGCGCCGGCAAAGCACAGGCATCGCGCGCCTGCTGCAAAAACTCCGGTGCACCCTGAAATGACGGTTTGTCGGTGAGCACGGAAAGACAGGCCGCCCCGCCATCTTCATAGGCTTTGGCCAAAGCCGGTGGGTTGAAGTCCGGACGGATCAGGCCTTTTGAAGGACTGGCTTTTTTGATTTCTGCAATCAAAGCGAAACAACCGGCAGCACGCTTGGCTTCAAGCGCTTTCAAAAAACCGCGGGCAGGCGGCTGGTCACTGGCTGCTTTTTTAACATCACCAAATGGCAGCTGTGCTTTGGCAGCGGCAATTTCCTCAAGCTTATAGGCTTCGATTTTTTTGAGAATATCGGTCATTTTATTCACTTACACTATTGGATACGGCGGCAAGCTGCTCGAGTTTGCTTTTGGCAGCGCCGCTGTCAATGGATTGCGCGGCAAGCGCAATGCCATGTTTAAGATCTGTGGCCTTGCCGGCAATAATCAGCGCGGCAGCAGCATTAAGCAGCACGATATCGCGGTAAGCGCCTGCTTCACCATTGAGCACGCGCAGCAGCGCAGCTGCATTATGCTGGGCATCTCCACCTTTAAGATCGTCAAAAGCCACGCGCTTAAGACCAACTTCTTCGGGAGTGATTTCAAATTCTGTGATCTCGCCATTATGCAAAGCAGCAACATGCGTTGTGCCGGCTGTGGTCATTTCATCCAAGCCGTCGCCGTAAACCACCCAGACATGATCGGAGCCAAGTTCTTTAAGCACTTGAGCAATCGGCAAAACCCAATCCCGCGAGAATACACCGACCAGCTGATGTTTTACACCGGCAGGATTGGCAAGGGGGCCGAGAAGGTTGAAAATTGTACGGGTGCCAAGTTCAACCCGTGCAGGCCCGACATGGCGCATGGATGAGTGGTGCATCGGCGCAAACATAAAACCAATGCCTGCATCATAAATGCAGCGGCTGATGGTTTGCGGTGTTGCTTCAATATTAATGCCGAGTTCAGCCAATGTGTCTGCAGCGCCGGAGCGTGATGACAGTGCGCGGTTACCGTGTTTGGCTACTGGTACACCCGCACCGGCAACCACAATGGCAGCGCAACTGGAAACATTATAAGAACCGGACTGGTCGCCGCCTGTTCCCACAATGTCGATGGCGCCTGCAGGTGCTTCAACAGGGATCATTTTCGCGCGCATGGATTCCACAGCACCGGCAATTTCGCCAACAGCTTCACCGCGCATGCGCAGAGCCATCAGAAAACCGCCAATCTGGGCAGGCGTGGCAGAGCCGGACATCATAATGTCAAATGCTGCTTTGGAATCCTGTTTGGTTAAAGGAATGCCTGTAACAGCTTTGGCAATATAGCTTTTGAAATCGGCCATTTTGTCCTCATTACCTGATTATAAAAAGCTTCCAAGCTGGTCGCAGCTTAGAAGCTTTATTTTTATTTGGCTTAAAAACTTAAAGCCTGATCCATCAGAGGCTGATTGATCTGAACCGGATATTCGCCCTGCAACCTGCCAACCAGCTGCTCAAGCAGATCATCGGAAATACGCGATGATACGGCATCACGGGTTTCCTGCGGCAGACTTTCAGCGCTCACACCGGTTGGCTCGGTAGTTTCTGTAACCTTGAACAGTACCTGTGTGTCTTTGTTGATACCGGCTGTAACGCCGCTCAAACCATCAGGCCCACCGAAAATCTGCGCAATTGCGGTTGCCGCAAGATCAGCATCAGTGGCTGTGCGTTTCAGGCCGCGCTTGGTCTGCTTTTCAACGCCCAGTTCCTGTGCAATCTTGTCAAGGCTTTCACCGGCTTCAACACGCTTGCGCAGCTCTTCTGCCTTGGCGGTCAGTTGCTTGGCAGCCTGATCCTGTTTCCATTCTGCCGTCACCTGATCTTTTACTTCATCAAGTGTACGGTCACGGGCCGGTGTCACACCATCCAGCTGATACCAGATATAACCGCGGGTAGGGGTTGGCAGCGCATCATTGTCTATGCCCTGATCCGACTGGAATACCGAGGTCAGGAATTGCGGCAACTGCGGCAGATCTGCAACCGGTTTGCCATCAAGACCTTTGCCTTCTTCATCAACAGCAGCAATGGTTTTAACATTGAGCTTCAGCTTTTCAGCTGCTTCACCCATTGTTGCACCGTTGCCGCGCTCTTCTTCATAAGAATCATGAACTGCATTCAGCGCGGTAATTGCCTGATTAAGTGCCAGTGTTTTGCGGATTTCCGCAGCAACATCGGCCTCTGCTTTAACAGCAGATGGCTCAACAGCACTGATATGCAGGATAACCGGACCAAAAGCACCATTAACAACATCGCTGGTGCCATTGGCTGGCAGTGCAAAAGCAGCTTCTGCAATAGCATTGTCAGGCAGGTCAGTTTTAACAAAGCTGCCGAGCTTCACATCATCCGGTTTTTTGCCGCTAGCAGCCACCAGATCAGCAAAGCTGGTTCCGGCTTTAATTTTATCAGCTGCAGCTTTGGCTTCTTCTGCATTGGCAAAATTCAACTGTTCAATCGTGCGCTTTTCAGGTGTTGAAAAACGGGCAATGTTCTTTTTGTAGAATTCCTGAATTTCTTCCACCAGCACATCCGCTTCATTGGCAATGTCCTGCGCTTCAAGCGGCACATAGCTCACTTTGCGATATTCAGGCGCACGATAATTGGCCAGATGTTCATCATACCATTTTTTCAGCTCGGCATCATCCGGCGCTGCAATCGCATCAGCCGAATCTTGTGTGAGCGTAATATAATCAACAGTGCGGCTTTCACCGTCATAGAGCGCGAGTGCTGTCAGCAATGTATCCGGTGCGCTCAAGCCATCAGATACGGCTTCAACGATTTGCTGACGCAGAGCAAATTTGCTGCGGCTGTCAAAATAATCCTGCGGGCGCATGCCGGCCTGACGCAAAACCGAATTAAACTGATTGCTGGAGAAGCGACCGCTGGCATCGTGAAATGCCTGATCTTCACTGGTCAGACGGGCGAGGTGATCTTTCGACATCCCCAGTCCCATGGTGCGTGCCTGCTCATCAAGTAGCACACCAGCAACGAGCTGGCCGGTGACCTGCGCCGGAATACCCAGCGCTTTAGCCTGATCGCGGGTCAGCTGCTGCTGGAACTGGCGGGACATCGCTGAAACCTGACGGTCATAAGCAAGACGAAACTCGGTAGGGCTCACGGTTGAGCTACCGGCCTGCACCACAGCATTGCCGCTTAAGTTTTGATTGAACACATCTGCAATACCCCAGGCTGCAAAAGAGAGGACGAGCAAACCGAGGAAAAGTTTCGAAATCCATGATTTGGATGCAGTGCGCAAGCTATCAAGCATAGAAGTACCTTTGTGGAGTAAACTCACTTTGTTAACATAGGGGATAACCGCCGATGATATTGCAGTCAAACGGAAACCTGCCACCAAAGGGCTAATGGTCAAAAGAATTATGGCATTATTGCTGTTTGCGGTGATTTTGTTGCAAAATTTGGATTTGCTTTGACATGCAAATTTGCTAGGCAGAGCGCAATTGGGGTTGTTCTGCATAAAACCAGAAACAACATAATGTGCAGCTATTGTGATGCCGGGCCTCGAATGAGGCTGCGTTGTCCGGTCTAAGGCGAGGCTGGATACAATGATTTGAGGAGGGTGGAATGACCCCTGAAATACGTCCGCTTGTAGCGGGTAACTGGAAAATGAACGGCACCGGTGAGCAGCTTGCAGAGCTGCGTGCGATTGCCGCCAATTTAAGCTCTGATATCGGCCGCAAGTTTGATGTGGTGATTTGTGTTCCGGCTACTTTGGTGTCACGTGCTGCCGCTACGCCTGAAACCGATGCTATTGGCGTTGGCGGGCAGGATTGCCACGCTCAAGAATCAGGTGCACATACCGGCGATATTTCTGCACTTATGCTCAAAGAAGCCGGCGCGAGCCATGTTATTGTCGGCCATTCAGAACGCCGCACAGATCATCATGAAACCAATGCTGATATTTGCGCCAAAACGCAGGCCGCATGGGGCGCAGGTCTGACCGCAATTGTTTGTGTGGGTGAAACCGCAGAGCAAAAGCAGACAGATCAGACGCTTGAAGTCATTGGTGAACAGATTGCCGGATCGCTACCGGAAGGCGTAACGCCTGAAAATACAGTGGTTGCCTATGAACCTGTTTGGGCGATTGGTACCGGCCTGACGCCAACAGTATCTGATGTACGTAAAGTACATGCCTTTATCCGCGCTCAGCTGATTGAGCGTTTCGGAGCTAAAGGTGCACATCTGCGTTTGCTCTATGGTGGTTCGGTTAAGCCTAACAACGCGGTTGAGCTGCTCGGTGTTGCCGATGTGGATGGCGCGCTTGTTGGTGGTGCAAGCCTGAAAGCAACAGATTTTCTTGCAATTTGCGATGCTTATCGCGTTCTCTGATTATTGTTAAAATCATCCTCCTGCGGTCAAAATGTAACCATTCGGTTGCAGGGGGTTGGATTGTCAGATAAAGCCGTGTAAAAAGCCGTTTCTATAGTGCACGCTATGTGCAGAATAAAGTGATAGAATGGCTTCTTTACACGTCGCTCTATAATTTAAGAAAGCAGACCGGAAACCCATGCAAACCGTTCTTATTGTTATACATCTCCTGATTGTTCTGTCTCTTGTTGGTGTTGTGCTGATTCAGCGCTCTGAAGGCGGCGGTCTTGGTATTGGTGGTGGTTCCGGTTTTATGTCTGCGCGTGGCGCGGCAAATGCTCTGACCCGTATGACAGCGATTCTGGGGGCAGGTTTCTTCGCTACTTCACTGCTTTTGGGCATTATGGCTATGAATGGTGAGCGTCCGGCTGATATTCTCAATCGTATTCCGACAACAACCGGTTCGCAAACTGCACCGGCCAATGGCGGTAATGGTATTCTTAACCAGCTTGGTGGCGGCAACACTGCTGCACCTGAGGCACCTGCTAGCTCCGTACCTAGCTCACAGTAAATTAGGTCCTGGCTTTAAGCGAATACACAGCAAAATTTAGCTGACTTAAGCTTGAGTTAAGATTGTTATGGAAAAGCCTCCGTTACGGAGGCTTTTTTTATGTCTGCAAAACAAGCTTTGCCATTTCTATCCAGCTACAAAAAAGTGATGGCTTGTTAATTCCGGCCACAAAAACTGTTGCTCATTTCATCTTGGCAACAAAAAGTGTTGCTCACTTCGTATTGGCAACAAAAAGTGTTGCCGGCTTGCCATACATGGTGAGTTTTGCAAGTGAGTAACATATTGCCCGTTGAGAGATTTGCGGCTTTGCCCTATCAGGGGAAATCCGTTTTGCCCAATATTTGGCTCGCCTTTTTGAAAGAGGCAGGGCGCAAAGAGAGTGTTTCGAGAAAGTCCCATGATTTCATCGCGTGTTCTCATTTCCGGCTTTGCCGGTTTGTGTTTGGGCGTATCGGCCCTGACCGGTCAGGCTTTTGCTCAGTCGGCTACAACTGCGGCCGCTTCTTCTGAAGCCGTGGTGCAGGTTGCATCAGCCGAAACCAAGCCGAAAGCTAAGAAGACAGAAAAGAAAAAAGCATCTGCACCGAAATCCGGTCAGAACCGCTATAATATCGACCCTAAATTTCAGGCGCAGGTTGTGTCTTTTTCCGGTTATCCGGTTGGCACAATCGTTGTGGATCCTGCCAAGCGCTTTCTCTACTTGGTAGAAAGTGCAGGCTCGGCACGCCGCTATGGTATTGCGGTTGGTAAAGTGGGTATGGAGTTTAAAGGCAGCGGGACTATATCTGCCAAGCGCGAATGGCCGCGCTGGATTCCGACCAAAGATATGATCGAGCGTAACCCTGCACAATATGGCCGTCATAAAAACGGTATGGATGGTGGCTTGGGTAATCCGCTTGGTTCCCGCGCAATGTATCTGTTTCAGGGTAATAAAGACACCTATATCCGTATTCATGGTACAACGCAGCCTTGGACAATCGGTAGTTCGGCTTCAAACGGCTGCTTCCGCATGACTAATGAGGATGTGATGGATCTTTATGAGCGCGTTAATCTTGGCGCAACCGTTGTGGTTCTGTAAAAATAACCTGATTACGTAACTTTTATAAAAGCCGGTTCGCGCCGGCTTTTTTGTGTTTAATAATGTTGCAGATATACAAAAAGTTTTACAGGACAACCGAATAAGCAGTGGCAATTTGTTTTGGTAAGCCCTATCTGTAGCTTCAGAATTGCGGGTCAGAATCCCGTAGCGTGTTTTATCATAACGCGTCTTCAAAGTAAGCTTGTGCATTTTAACACTGTTCGGAGCATTACCTCACAGGGTGGTTTCTAGCAGTGTGACTTGGCATGATATTTGAATGAAAATATTGGTGTTTGTGGTAAAATCCTGACGGATTTTACGGGCAGATGTTAAGAATAATGAAAAAACCGTCGTTAAGAGCATTTTTTAGTGGCGGAATCAATCAGGAGAGTCTAACGACATAAGCCCATGGCGCGATATGTATTCATCACAGGCGGCGTGGTCTCTTCCCTTGGAAAAGGCATAGCTGCAGCAGCACTGGCGGCTCTCCTTCAGGCTCGCGGTTACCGCGTGCGCATTAGGAAGCTCGACCCTTATCTTAACATTGATCCGGGCACGATGTCGCCTTACCAGCATGGTGAGGTGTTTGTGACCGATGACGGTGCGGAAACCGACCTTGACCTCGGTCATTATGAGCGTTTCACCGGTCGTTCTGCTACCAAGCGGGACAATATTACGACTGGTCGCATCTATCAGAACATCATCGAGAAAGAACGCCGCGGCGATTATCTCGGTGCAACAGTTCAGGTTATTCCGCATGTAACGGATGAGATCAAAAACTTCATTACCGATGGTAATGATGAGTATGATTTCGTGCTGTGCGAAATTGGCGGTACGGTTGGCGATATTGAAGCCATGCCGTTTCTTGAAGCCATTCGCCAGCTCGGCAATGAATTGCCGCGTAACACTGCGGTTTATATCCACCTGACATTGATGCCGTATATTCCGGCAGCAGGCGAACTGAAAACCAAGCCGACACAGCATTCGGTTAAGGAACTGCGTTCTATCGGTATTGCACCGGACGTGCTTTTAATCCGCGCGGATCGTGAAATTCCGGAATCAGAGCGCAAAAAGCTTTCGCTGTTCTGTAATGTCCGCCCAAGCGCGGTTATTCAGGCTCTGGACGTTAAGTCGATTTATGATGTGCCGATTGCCTATCATAATGAAGGCCTTGATTCCGAAGTTCTGGCAGCGTTCGGTATTGATCCGGCACCGATGCCGCAAATGGAGCGTTGGGAAGAAATTGCCAACCGCATTCATAATCCCGAAGGTGAGGTTACCATCGCTGTGGTTGGTAAATATACCGGCCTCAAAGAAGCTTATAAATCGCTGATGGAAGCGCTGACACATGGTGGCATTGCCAATCGTGTGAAGGTTAATCTCGCGTGGATTGAAGCGGAAGTCTTTGAAAGCGAAGATGCTGCCCCGTACCTTGAAAAAGTTGATGGCATTCTCGTGCCTGGCGGCTTTGGCGAGCGCGGTGCTGAAGGTAAGATTCTTGCGGCAAAATTTGCCCGTGAGCGTAAGATTCCTTATTTTGGCATCTGCTTTGGTATGCAGATGGCTTGTATTGAAGCTGCGCGTAATCTCGCTGGTATCAAAGATGCGTCTTCAAGCGAATTCGGCCCGACAAAGGAACCGGTTGTGGGTCTTATGACCGAGTGGCTCAAGGGCAATATGCTTGAGAAACGCACAGCATCCGGTGATCTTGGTGGTACGATGCGTCTTGGCTCTTATGAATCCACGCTGAAAAGCGGCACCCGTATTGCTGATATTTACGGTACTACGGATATTCATGAGCGCCACCGCCACCGTTATGAGGTCAATATTGATTATATGGACAAGCTTGAAAAAGCCGGTCTTGTATTCTCAGGCCTGTCACCAGACGGTGTTCTGCCGGAAACGATCGAATATGCTGATCATCCGTGGTTTATTGGTGTGCAGTATCATCCGGAGCTGAAATCGCGTCCGTTTGAACCGCATCCGCTGTTTGCTTCATTTATCGAAGCTGCGGTTAACCAGAGCCGTCTGGTTTAATCCGTGATGACGGGTACCATCAAAAGCGCCCGTAAAATTGATCATCTGGTCCTGCCTGTGGCAGGGCTGGATGCATCACAGGAACGGCTCCATACACTCGGCTTTACCACCGCACCGCAAGGCAATCATCCGTTTGGTACCAGCAATATCTGCTTTTATCTGAGCGATGGTTCGTTTCTTGAAATGCTGGGCATCGGTGATCGTGAACTGTATGAACAGTCAGCCGGTCGCGGCAATGTCTTTACCGCGCGTGATCTGGCATGGCGTTTTCGTAATGCCGCGCTTAATCAGGGCGAGGGCATCTCGGCTCTGGTGCTGGCAAGTGATGATGCGCTGGCTGATGATGCATATTACCGTGCAAATGGCATCTCGGGCGGCGATGTTTTAAACTTCTCACGCCCGTTCAAAACACCGGAAGGCGCTGAGGATGAGGCAAGTTTCCGCTTGGCTTTTGCCGCTGATTTGCGTGCACCGGATGTGTTTTTCTTCGCCTGTCAGCGTGTGCATGTGCCTGAAGTTGACCGCACAAGCCTGCAAAACCACCCCAATAGCGTGCTGAGCATTAAGGAAATTGTATTTTCAGAAGAAAACCCGTCCGATTTTCAATATCTGTTGCAAACTGTGCTTGAGCAGCGCGATGTAAATGCTCATTCATTCGGGCTGGATATTTGTGCCGGCAATACCAATATATCTGTTTTGACGCCAACAGGCTTGCAGGCTTTTTATGGTGTGGAAGTACCAGAATATCAGCCGCGCGAGCGTGGCCTGCGCCTTGAAGCTGTGAGTTTTAAAGTTCGCTCACTGGAACTGTTGACTGAGTATTTGACAACAAAAAATGTGCCTTACACCATCCGCAATCAGCGGGTTGTTGTGCAACCGCAGCGCGGTCAGGGCGGCATTTTTGCATTTGAGGAATAGCTATGACTGCCAATTCTGTCGTCGAGATTAAAGCGCCGTCGGGCAATGTATTGTTTTCCAACAAATCTGCTTTGTCGATCATTGCGGGGCCTTGCCAGATGGAAACCCGCCAGCATGCCTATGATATGGCTGGCGCCTTAAAAGAAATGACTGACAAGCTCGGCATCGGGATGGTGTACAAATCGAGCTTTGATAAGGCCAACCGTACTTCGTTGAAAGGTCAGCGCGGTATAGGGTTGGAAAAAGCTTTGGAAGTTTTTGCTGATCTTAAAAAAGACTACGGTTTTCCGGTACTGACCGATGTGCATACGCAAGAGCAGTGCGCTTTAGTGGGGTCTGTGGTTGATGTGTTGCAAATTCCGGCATTTCTTTGCCGTCAGACTGATTTGCTGATTGCTGCTGCCAATACCGGACGCGTTGTTAATATTAAAAAAGGCCAGTTTTTGGCGCCTTGGGACATGAAAAATGTCATGGCCAAAGTGATTGAAAGCGGCAATCCGAATGTGATGCTGACGGAGCGCGGCGCATCTTTTGGATATAATACACTTGTTAGCGATATGCGTGCTTTGCCGATTATGGCTGATATGGGCGCACCTGTAATCTTTGATGCGACCCATTCGGTCCAGCAACCGGGTGGACGTGGTGAAACCAGTGGCGGCCAGCGCGAATTTGTTGAGACACTGGCGCGTGCAGCTGTGGCTGTCGGTGTGGCGGGTGTATTTGTTGAAACCCATCAGGATCCGGATAATGCGCCGTCTGATGGCCCGAATATGGTGGCAATTAAAGATATGCCGCGTTTGCTTGAAACTTTGATGGCCTTTGACAAATTGTCAAAATCACTCTGATCAATTTATGCTTTTAAAAGCCGCGCCTGATCCTGTCAGGCGCGGCTTTTTTGTTTTTACAACCGTGCTCTGGTGCTGCGCGGTGTTGCCAGCAGCAGATTGGTCTCACTATTGGTTATGCCCGTCACAAGGCGCACACGGCGCAAAACACTATCAAGATCGCTCAATGTGTCGGCATTGATTTCAACAATCAGATCCCAGCGGCCATTGGTGGTATGAATTTCAGAAATTTCAGAAAAGCCACCCAGCGCTTTGACTACACGGTCTGTGACATGACCTTCAATGGCGATCATCATAATGCCGCGTACTGCCTTATCAACCGTGTCCGCACGTAGAATAACCGTATAGCCGATAATGTGGCCGTCTTTTTCCAACCGCTCCAGCCGTGCCCGTGCTGTAGCGCGTGAAACACCTGCATCCAGTGCCAGATCGGAAATGCTGCGCCGTGCATTATGGCGCAGCAGCGTGATCAGTTTTCGGTCAAGTTCATCCATGTCTTATCACTTTGGTCATTATACTTAGCAATCTGATAAAGCATCTGTGTAGATTTGCCAATCTTCTCTGTCCACTCTGCCAACACTTCATGGTTTTATAGGCCGTATAAAGCTGCCAGTTCTTCAGGAGTAATTGCTTGCTCCGGCCTGATAGTAAGACGCATTAAAACACTGAGGAATATAAATGCATTGTAAGCTGATTGGGGCGCCGGTACAGGACGGAACCGGACGAATGGGCTGCGAAATGGGGCCAAGTGCTTTGCGCACAGCAGGTCTGGTACAGGCGCTTGAAGAGCTCGGACATCAGGTTACCGATCTCGGCAATGTTTCTCCGGCGTTAAAGCGGGAGATCTCCCATCCAAATCCGGCGATTAAAACCCTGCCGGAAGTTGTGGCATGGATAGAGGCGCTGGATCAGGCGGCCTATGAGAGCAGCGCTGACGGCTTTCCGATTTTTCTCGGTGGTGACCATGCTTTGGCTGCCGGAACTGTATGCGGCTTGAGCCGTCGTGCTCATGAGCGCGGACGCCCGCTTTTTGTACTATGGCTGGATGCTCACACAGATTTTCACACGCTTGAAACCACTGATAGCGGCAATCTGCACGGCACACCGGTTGCATATTATACCGGCCAGAAAGGCTTTGAGGGCTATTTTCCTGAGGTTAAAGTGCCGGTTGATCCCGCCAATGTTTGTATGATTG
Organism: Pseudochrobactrum mosebachae; assembly: GCF_048914685.1. GTDB lineage: Bacteria > Pseudomonadota > Alphaproteobacteria > Rhizobiales > Rhizobiaceae > Pseudochrobactrum. The sequence continues at coordinate 311,279 of NZ_CP128408.1, read as the reverse complement.
GTATTCGCAGTGTGGATCCGGCAGAGCGTGCGGCTATCCGCCAGACCGCAGTAACCGTTAATGATATGCGCACTATTGACGAGCATGGTGTTGTGGCGTTGCTGTCGCGGTTTTTGAAAAAAGTCGAAGAAGCCAATGGTCTGCTGCATGTCAGCCTAGACGTAGATTTTCTTGACCCGAATATCGCACCGGCTGTGGGTACAACAGTACCGGGCGGAGCAACCTTCCGTGAAGCGCATCTGATTATGGAAATGCTCCATGACAGCGAGCTGGTTTCAAGTTTCGAGGCGGTTGAGCTTAATCCGTTTTTGGATGAGCGTGGGCGCACAGCATTTTTGATGGTTGATCTGATGGCCAGCCTGATGGGACGCAGCGTAATGGATCGCCCGACCCGCAGCTTTGCCTGAACTTAAAAACTGTAATTTTACATATTTAGCGTCTCACAAGTCTTGTTACTGTGAGGCGCTTTCAACAGGTTCCGGCAGAGCCGGAGGAGGATAGCCTGATGCATAATAAGAAAAATTTAAATCTCGTGCCGTTTGTCAGTGTTGATCATATGATGAAGCTGGTTTTAAAAATCGGTATTGAGGATTTTCTCAAAGAGCTCTGTGCCTATGTGGAAGAAGACTTTCTGCGCTGGGAAAAATTCGACAAAACCCCGCGCGTTGCCTCGCATTCGCATGATGGCGTGATTGAGCTGATGCCGACCAGTGACGGTACGCTTTACGGTTTTAAATATGTGAACGGTCATCCAAAGAATATGAAAGATGGCCTTCAGACTGTGGCCGCATTCGGCATGTTGTCAGATGTTGATAATGGTTATCCGCTGCTTTTGAGCGAAATGACCATTTTAACTGCCTTGCGCACGGCTGCCACATCTGCGGTTGTGGCGAAATATCTGGCACCTGACAATGCGCAGACCATGGCGATTATCGGCAATGGTGCGCAATCTGAGTTTCAAGCTATGGCGTTTAAAGCGCTGCTCGGGATTAAATCGCTGCGTCTTTACGATATTGATGCGAGTGCGACACAAAAATGCATGAAAAACCTTGAAGGTTTGGGCTTTGAAATCACTGCCTGCGACAGTGCAATGGAAGCAGTGCAGGGTGCACAAATCATTACAACTGTGACCGCTGATAAGCAGAATGCCACAATCCTCACCGACAATATGATCGGTAGCGGTATTCACATTAATGGTGTTGGCGGTGACTGTCCGGGCAAGACCGAAATGCATCAGGACATTCTGCTGCGTTCCGATATTTTTGTGGAATATCCACCGCAGACCCGCATTGAGGGTGAAATTCAGCAACTTGATGCCGACCATCCGGTGATTGAGTTGTGGCAGGTGATGAATGGTAGCGTGCCGGGGCGCCGTGACCAGAACCAGATCACGCTGTTTGATTCCGTTGGCTTTGCAACTGAGGATTTCTCGGCACTGCGTTACATTCACGATAAGTTGCAGGTCACTGGTCTATATGAAAACCTTGATCTGCTGGCAGATCCGGATGAGCCACGTGATCTGTTTGGCATGCTATTGCGTTGTGAAAAGAAGCTTTCAACTGAGGGCGGCTAAAATTTAAATATTCAGATATTATAATTTAAATACTGTGGGGGCGGTAAAAACAGGCAGGGTCAAACCTGTCTGTTTTTATATTTAGGACTATCTATGCCGGTTGCCGATCTGTTTAACCTTGCGGGCATAGCACTCTGGACAGGTTGAGTATGAGAGAGTAATTGGATGCTTATGGCACTCAATCTTGTAAAACTGTGTGTGGGATGTGATTCCCTTGAAGATCTGGCGGCATGGATTGATTTCCAGCTAGATGAATGCCGCGCAAGCGGCGTTGTGCCCGAGCAGTTTCACACTACACGCATGGTTCCCAAACGTCAGGAAGAGCTGCTCGATGGCGGCTCGCTCTATTGGGTAATCAAGGGCAATATTCAGGCACGGCAAAAACTGCTGGAAGTGCGCACATTCACCGGTGCGGACGGGATAGGGCGGTGCCATCTGGTGCTGGAGCCCAAGCTTATACCAACGGTATGGCAGCCGCGCAGAGCTTTTCAGGGCTGGCGCTATATCACCGGTGAAGACGTGCCGAACGATGATACGGTTGGTGGCGGTGTTAAAGAATTGCCGCCGGAATTACGCCGCGAGCTGGCGGCGCTGGGTCTTATCTGAATAATATCAACGCAGTTTAATGCGGATGGCAACACGCCCGACAGGGTTGTTGGTCATAATGCGCAAGGATGCGTCAGGCAGGCTGATGCGACGGCTGCGCTGTGCATTACACATCAATAGCCCCACAAATTCACGGGTGTTCAGTGACGCGCCATCAGCGCGCAGATCTGCAAGCCTTGCAGCCGCTTCACGCAGGGCATGAACACTCAGCAGCGTAGTTTTGCTGCTTTTATGGGAGGAGGATACGGTTTCAGACAAGTCCGGAGCCGTATTGGAAAACCCGAATAAATTCAACATATTCGACATTGTAAACCCTTTACTCAATCAACGCTGGGTTTGCAGATGATGGTTCGTATGACGCAAAACAGAACTGCTTTTAAATATCCTGCATCAAATTATTATTTATGCTCAGGCTGGTGCTTAGCTGCTCTTAAGCGGGCTTAGCGGGCGATTGCATAGCAATTGAAGCTTTTCTTTTTGAGTGCGGCACAGGCATCCCATGCAGCAGTTTTGGTTTCAAAGCCTACAAAGCGGGCACGGTAGAAGGTGTTATTGCCCTTGTTGAAAGTCTCAGTCATCGGCGATGTGGCACGCAATGTTTTGCCGGCCTGTTGTGCCGCTTTATTCAGCATATCCTGCGCCTGACCTTCGCTTGGTAATGAGCCAATCTGGATCGCCCAATCACCTGAAACCTCACTGGCGGCATTGTTTGATGCCACGGCTACCGGTGTATTGGCCGGTGCAATATTTGCCTCAGGGGTAGGAACCTGAATAACACCCATGCGTGCGGCTGCGGTATTGGCTGAAGCGGTGATCACCGGATCAACATTTGGAATTGAGGCTTTTGGCGTCGGGATTGCAACAAGCTGTGAAGAGGCAACATTGGCTGCAGGGCGCGGTGTTGGTGAAGCCAGAGCCAGCATTTCAGGCTGCTGTGCCGGAATTGGCTTTTGACGGGCAATCACAGCACTGATCGCATCTTGTGCGCTGCCAATAGAATCACTGGCATCGGCAACCTGTACCTGTTGTTCAATGCGGCGCTGTGGCAGCGGTATAGCACGCGGCAATGGTGAAGGTGCGCTGGCAACAACCACCTCTGAAACCGGTGCATCATTACGTGCAACCAGCAAAGCATCGGAACCACGGCGCGATGGGGTTGCTTTTGGCAAATGCGTTTGGATCAGACGCGCCATTTCCGCATCACGGGCACCGCCGGTAGCGCCGCCCATCACAACGGCAACAATACGGCGGCCATCGCGGTTAACGGAAGTTACGAGATTATAACCGGACGCATTAACATAGCCGGTTTTAATGCCGTCAACGCCTTCAATGCGACCAAGGAGGCGGTTATGACCATTGATGGTCTTGCCGCGGAACTGAAAGCTGCTGCGCCCGAAATAAGGATATTGCTGCGGAAAATGCTGACGCAGGGCAATACCAAGGATGGCCATGTCACGCGCAGTTGTCTGCTGGCTGGCATTTGGCAGACCGGATGCATTGCGAAACGTAGTGGAGCGCATGCCAAGACGGCGCGCTTTAGCGGTCATCATCTGTGCAAAGCGGGCCTCTGAGCCGCCCAGATATTCACCAAGTGCTGCGGCAGCATCATTGGCCGAGCGGGTAATGAGTGCCATAATCGCATCTTCAACAACAATGCTCTGGCCTGCAGCCACACCGATTTTTGTCGGAGGGCGCGTTGCCGCATATTTGGAAAAAGGGATTTTGGTGTTTTTATTGATTCGTCCGGCCTGCATGGCTTCAAAAACCATATAGAGCGTCATCATCTTGGTCAGCGAGGCCGGAAAACGTTTGGCATCGGCACTCTCAGCAAACAAGGTTTTACCGGTATTGGCATCAATCACGATTGCGGCATGGCGTGACGGATTCTTAGCGGCATCAGCAGCGCCGGTTGCAGCACTCACTGTAAGAGCACCTACCATTGTTACTGTTAACCCACGCCTTGTTATTGCTAACAATGAGCGGGCCGCAATCTTGATGCCGGATGCGGCGTGACGGAACGCATGATACACGGTGACTTACCTGCCTGGGCTACCAAATTTCAGGTGTGGCGCAAAGGACACGCCACGAACATTTCCGTGATCATATTGCCAACAGCCTTACCAATCCGTTTATAGATCGGCAAATCGTGATGTTTTTTTGATTTCCTCAGTAGTTTTTTAAGCATGATATCATGCACTAAGGGATGACCATCAAAAATGTCTTCGAGTTAAGTTATTGCTAATAAAAATAAAACTCAGCTGAACTAGCCCATCGCCGGAGGAATAAATGACCGGTTTTTGAGATGAAACTTTTTTGTGAATTAAAGATTTTTCTTTTTTTTAGGGCAGCGGCGGGGCTGTTTATGGTTTTAAATTCCAAATCTGCGTTTGGAGAACTGCTGATTATTAAGAAATGCACGGTTTTAGAAACTGTCATTTTCAACGGCTGCATCAAAGAATAATTTTATGACCTGTTTCTTTCGTGCTGGTTTTTTATCACAGGCGTTATACTCTGGGGATGAACACGCAACTATGCGCTTTTGTGTGATGCGGGGCTTAACATTAGCGTGTTTCGACCTACATAAGAGTGCAAGACCGTGTGGCTTTATAGTTATGACATAGACGCGCAATAATGCGTGTGAAGACAGAATGACGGATTTGATCAGGTATGTGTGCAGTAAACCATTTAATGCAGGTCAGCCCTTTCATGCAGGGTGATGATGACGGCGACCACAAAGGTCCCGGCAATGGCACTGCTGTAATAACGCGGACAAAGACCCGATTGAAAAGGCCAAGTCTTTACCGGGTCTTGCTGCTGAATGATGACTACACACCTATGGATTTTGTGATCCATGTCCTTGAGCGTTTTTTTCAGAAAAATGCAGAAGATGCGATGCGTATTATGATGCATGTTCATAATCACGGCGTCGGTGAATGCGGTATCTTTACCTATGAAGTTGCCGAAACTAAAGTGACACAGGTGATGGATTTCGCCCGTCAATACCAGCATCCGCTGCAATGCGTGATGGAGAAAAAGTGAGGTACCATGCCAACATTCTCCCCAAGCCTTGAGAAAGCTCTTCATCAGGCGCTGACCATCGCCAATGAACGTCACCATGAATATGCCACCCTTGAGCATCTTCTGCTGGCTTTGATAGATGACAGAGACGCCGGTGCGGTTATGCGCGCCTGTAATGTCGATATTACTGCGCTTAAAAAAACAGTAACGGATTATATCGACCGCGAACTGGATAATCTGGTGACCGGTTATGATGAGGATTCCAAGCCGACTGCGGCCTTCCAGCGCGTGATTCAGCGCTCGGTGATTCATGTCCAGTCTTCCAACCGCGATGAAGTTACCGGCGCCAATGTGCTCGTTGCTATTTTTGCCGAGCGGGAAAGCCATGCGGCCTATTTCCTGCAAGAACAGCAGATGACCCGCTATGATGCGGTTAATTATATCTCGCATGGTATTTCCAAGCGCTCAGGTGTGAGCGATGAGTTGAGCGATCAGAAAAACCATGATGCGGAAGATGTGCCGCAATCTGAAGGTGATGAGCGCAATAAAAAGAAAATTGATGCGCTGACAGCCTATTGCGTTAATCTCAATGAAAAAGCCAAAGCCGGTAAAATCGACCGGTTGATCGGCCGTGAGACAGAGATCAACCGCACGATTCAGGTTTTGTGCCGCCGGTCAAAAAACAATCCGCTTTATGTGGGTGATCCGGGTGTGGGTAAAACAGCAATTGCTGAAGGTCTGGCAAAACGTATCGTTGATGGCGATGTGCCGGAAGTTCTGCTCAACGATACAATCTTTTCGCTGGATATGGGGAATCTGCTGGCAGGTACCCGTTATCGCGGTGACTTTGAAGAACGCCTGAAACAGGTGGTCAAAGAGCTGGAAGATTATCCGGGCGCCGTATTGTTTATCGATGAAATCCACACAGTGATTGGTGCGGGTGCTACATCGGGCGGCTCTATGGATGCTTCCAACCTGCTGAAACCTGCTTTGTCTTCAGGGCAGATCCGCTGCATCGGTTCGACTACATATAAAGAATTCCGCCAGTTTTTTGAAAAAGACCGTGCTCTTGTACGCCGCTTTCAGAAAATTGACGTGGCAGAGCCGAGCATACCCGATGCGATTGAAATTATGCGCGGGCTGAAACCCTATTTCGAAGATTTCCATAAAGTGAAGTTTGCGGATGAGGCTATTACTGCGGCGGTGGAGCTGTCGGCCCGCTATATTACGGATCGCAAATTGCCTGATAAGGCTATTGACGTGATTGACGAGAGTGGCGCCAGCCAGATGCTATTGCCAATCGCGCAGCGCAAAAAACTGATTGGCCTTAAAGAGATTGAAAACACCGTTGCCACAATGGCGCGGATTCCGCCGAAATCTGTTTCCAAAGACGATGAGCAGGTGCTCATCAGCCTCGAAAAAGATCTCAAGCGTATGGTTTACGGGCAGGAGCTGGCGATTGAATCGCTTAGCTCGGCGATTAAGCTTGCCCGTGCAGGCCTGCGTGAGCCGGATAAGCCAATTGGTTCTTATCTGTTCTCCGGTCCTACCGGTGTGGGTAAAACCGAGGTTGCCAAACAGCTGGCCAGTACGCTTGGTGTGCAGTTGCTGCGCTTTGATATGTCGGAATATATGGAGCGGCATACAGTCTCGCGTTTGATCGGTGCGCCTCCGGGCTATGTCGGCTTTGAACAGGGTGGTTTGCTCACCGATGGTGTTGATCAGCATCCGCATTGCGTGCTGCTGCTTGATGAAATTGAAAAAGCGCATCCTGATCTGTTCAACATCCTGCTGCAGGTTATGGATCATGGCCGCCTGACCGATCACAATGGTAAGCAGATTGATTTCCGTAATGTGATTTTGATCATGACCACCAATGCCGGCGCTTCGGATATGGCTAAAGCCGCAATCGGCTTTGGTACCAGCCGTCGTGAAGGTGATGATCTGGAAGCGATCAACCGCTTGTTCACACCGGAATTCCGCAATCGTTTAGATGCGATTATTCCGTTTGGTCCGCTGCCTGTGCCGGTTATTCATAAGGTGGTGCAGAAATTTATCATGCAGCTGGAAGCCCAGCTGGCTGATCGCGGTGTTACTTTTGAACTGGATAAGAAAGCAACCGCATGGCTGGCCGATAAGGGCTATGATGAACGCATGGGTGCACGGCCTCTGGCGCGTGTTATTCAGGAATATATCAAGAAGCCGCTGGCTGACGAATTGCTGTTTGGTAAGTTGAAAACCGGTGGCACAGTAAAAGTGACCACGGGTGAAAAGCCTGACGGTAATATCGGATTGCTGCTCGATGTGGTGAAAGCCAAGCCGGTTAAGCCTGTTAAAGCTGAAGGCGAAGCGGAGCAAGAAATTGCTGCAGCCAAGCCGGAGAAAAAACCGGCCAAGGCAAAAGCTATTGCTGGCACCGTCGCAGAGCCAATTGCGGATGAGCCAAAGCGTAAATCTGCATCAGTACCAAAAGTACCACGCACAAAAGAATAAGCTCTTATCGTTACCTGCTCTAGATTTGCTGGTATGAAAAAAGCGCCCGTCATTTGCGGGCGCTTTTTTATTGCTTTGGCATCAGGCTTACGACTTCAACATCGTGCCGGTTTGCTCTTTGAGCGCATACCATGAAATGGCTTCTTCCAATATATGCGGGCTCTGGCCGCCACGTTCGCATGCACGGGCAAAATAGTCACGCAATTGCGGGCGGTAATCCGGGTGCGCACAATTCTCAATCACCACCAGTGCCCGTTCGCGCGGGGCAAGGCCGCGAAGGTCTGCAAGGCCATGTTCAGTCACCAGAATGTCCACATCATGTTCGGTATGATCAACATGGGGCACCATTGGCACAACAGAGGAAATTGTGCCGTTTTTTGCAACTGATTTGGTAACGAAGATGGAGATAAAGGCATTACGGGCAAAATCACCTGAGCCGCCGATGCCGTTCATCATATGGGTGCCGGCCACATGGGTGGAGTTAACATTGCCGTAAATATCAAATTCCAGCGCGGTGTTAATGCCGATAATACCAAGGCGGCGGATAACCTCCGGATGATTGCTGATTTCTTGCGGACGCAGCACTAACCGGTCTTTATAATGATCGAAATTACCGAATACCCGTTCAGCGCAAGCCTGACTAAGGGTGATCGATGATGCGGAGGCAAAGCTGAGCTTGCCGGCATCCATCAGGTCAAATGTGCTGTCTTGCAGCACTTCACTATACATTTTCAAATGATGAAACGGGCTGTCGACCAGTCCGGTCAGAACCGCATTGGCAATAGTGCCGATACCGGCTTGCAGCGGATTAAACGAAAGATCAAGACGACCTTTTTCGACCTCCGATTCAAAAAACTGCACCAGATGCCCGGCAATGGCGGAAGTCTCTTTGTCTGCCGGTTCAATCAGCGAGGCGCTGTCTGATTGTTCGGTAATAACAATTGCGGCAATTTTTTCAGGCGGAATCGGAATGTAAGATGTGCCAATCCGGCTTTCACAAGAAACCACGGGAATAGGATCGCGTGACGGGCGCTTGGTCGGGATATACACATCATGCAAACCTTCCAATGCCAGCGGGTGGTTGAGATTAATCTCAACAATCACCTTTTCAGCAAGAATAGCAAAGCTGGCTGAGTTGCCGATAGAGGTGGTCGGGATCACGCCGCCATCTTCATTAATGGCAATGGCTTCAATAATCGCATAATCCACCGGGCCGATCTGATTGGAGCGCAATTGCTCAACAGTTTCAGAAAGGTGTTGGTCAATAAACATCACTTCACCGCGATTGATCGCAGCGCGCAAGGTACGGTCAACCTGAAAGGGCATGCGCCGCTCCAGCACACCGGCCTCGGTCAAAATTTTATCCACATCATGACCGAGCGAAGCGCCGGTAATCAGGGTGACTTTGAACGGATCGGATTTGGCTTTTTCAGCCATAGCAATGGGAACCGCCTTGGCATCACCGGCACGGGTGAACCCGCTCATGCCAATGGTCATCCCGTCTTTAATCAAGCTTGCTGCCTGTTGAGGGGTAACAACTTTTGAAAGCAGGGAGGAGTTGCGGATACGATCTTCTAGCATGGGGAACCTATATTCGAAGGGTGCTCTGTTGGGGCAGAGGACAGGCGCATACGAATGCTGAAAAGGCGTTGTTTGGCTGCCTCTTAAGCATGTTCAGCACAGGACTTATCCTGCGGGGCAGCTTTTTGCCAGCCTTCTGTGCATTTTTGTCATTCTGTCGCGATTTAAGCGCGGGCGAATATAATAACAGGCGCAGGTCATGCCGATTATGAATAACCGGTCAGAGTGCATTGCATTCCTAAAATCACCTGTCTAACATTTATATATCAATTTCTTCTGCTTTGAAGTCGTCGTTCTGAAGCGCCTCTCTGAAGCCACTGTGCAAGACTGATATACAATGCCAGACCATACCCCCCATATAAGCCAAGACGCCGATAGCCCAGATACGCTATTGGCAGCGGGGCGATCAGATACAGCGCTCTCATTATCAGATCATCTGCGCTGGTTCGGAAGGGGTGCGCGTAATATTTTCAGTATTCCTGCGATACTGCTAATCAGTTCTTTCATCGGCTTTTCCGGCTTGGCAATCGAGAGCGGTATTAGTATGGGGCAGGCGGTCTTTATGACCCTGACCATCTGGGCACTTCCGGCCAAAGTGGTACTGATTGGTGCCATTTCTGCAGGCAGTTCACTGGCTGCGGCGGCATTGGCGGTGGCATTATCATCGGTGCGGCTGATGCCCATGGTGGTGGCTTTGCTACCGGAGCTTAAAGGCCCGCGCTCGCGCAAGATTACATTGCTGTTTCTTTCGCATTTTGTGGCTGTTACGGCATGGGTTATGGCAATGGAGCAGCTGCGGCATTTGCCGCGTGATGTGCGCACCAGTTATTTTGCCGGTATCGGGGTAACACTGGTACTCACCAATGCCTGCGTGGTCGCGCTGATTTATCTGGTGTCGGCCAGTTTTCCGCCATTGGTGTTTGCGGTGCTGTTCATGCTCACACCAATGTATTTTCTTACCTCACTATGGCGCTCCTCGCGGGAGCAAGCTGGCAAGGCAGCGTTGTTAGCGGGCTTGGTCATCTTCCCGATTATGCACGCCATTGCACCCGGCTATGATCTGCTTCTTACCGGTATTACGGGTGGTTTGGCGGCTTTTGCATTCCACCTCTATATTGAAAACTTACGCAGTAAAGAAACAATGACCACGACGCAGCATGAAGGGCAGCAATCATGAGCTGGCTGAGCTTCAATGACTGGTGGTGGCCATATTTATTCATTCTGATTGCCGGTGCGCTGGCTACAGATATCTGGCGGTTTTTAGGGGTGCTGGTAGGCGGCAGGCTGCGTGAAGAGTCGCAGGCGCTGGTTCTGGTGCGTTGTATTGCGACTGCGCTGGTTGCCGGTGTGATTGCCCAGCTTATTTTATATCCGACAGGAGAGCTGGCTGCTTCACCCATCTGGTTGCGTGCAGGCGCGGCAGCGCTGGGCTTTGTTGCATTTTTGGCCAGCGGACAACGTATTCTGGTCGGCGTATTGACTGGCGAGCTCATTTTAGTGGCTGGGCTGTTTTATCTGTAAGGCTCCGGTTAAGAGCCTTACAGATAAGAGATATTAAAGGCTTGCGACAATTTTCTTACAATTTGCGCTAAGAACTTCCTGATCTTCCATCTTGCCGGTATGACCGCCAAGTTCAATACCGTCAAAACGCGGTATAATATGGAAATGCAGGTGAAACACTGTTTGACCGGCAGCGGTTTCGTTAAACTGCATGATCGTAATGCCGTCAGCATCAAAGGCCTTTTTAGCAGCAATCGCGATTTTCTGAGTGGCAGCGATCAGCTTGCCCAACACCTGCGTATCAGCATCAAGCAAATTACGCGAACCCTGTTTTGGAATGACAAGGCTGTGGCCTGTGCCCTGCGGCATCACATCCATAAATGCCAAAACATCATCATCTTCATAAATCTTATGACACGGAATTTCACCGCGCAGAATTTTGGCGAAAATATTGTCATTGGCATAAGGAGAAACGGTATTGGTCATTAGGTATTTCCTTGGTGGATTTTGCGGAACGGACTATGTTCGGCGTAAATAGTGGTATTCATTTCAACATCGCGAACTTCACGGCGTAAATATTGCGCAACAGCGCTGCGAAAATCCGGATGGCTGATATAATGCGCGGAATGGGTGATCACCGGTTCATAGCCGCGTGCAAGCTTGTGGTCGCCTTGCGCTCCGGCCTCAACCACTGCCAGCTGATGCGCAATCGCATAATCAATCGCCTGATGGTAGCACACTTCAAAATGCAGAAACGGATGATCTTCAATACAGCCCCAGTGGCGGCCAAACAGCCGGTCGCCGCCGATAAAGTTGATGGCGCCTGCAATATAGCGCCCCTCGCGGCGCGCCATGATCAGCACTATATCATCCGCCATGCGCTCACCAATCAGCGAGTAGAATTGACGGTTGAGATATGGGCGCCCCCATTTGCGGCTGCCGGTATCCATATAAAAAGCGAAAAACTGATCCCAGATATCTTCAGTCAGATCAGTGCCCGTCAGCCAGTCAATGCTGATATCATTGCTCAAAGCTTCGCGTCGTTCCCGTTTTAAAGCTTTGCGCTTGCGTGAAACCAGTTCTTCCAGAAACTCGTTGTAATTCTGAAACCCATTATTGATAAAATGGAACTGCTGGTCTTTGCGGTGCAGAAAACCGCTTTGTGTCAGTGCCTGTATATCGGCATTTTCAGCGAATGTAACATGAGCGGAAGATAACCCGTTCTGATCTGTGAATTGCGCTATGGCGCTGCCGAGTAAACGGCGAATTTGCGGGTTATGATCAGTGGTGAGAATCCTTGGGCCTGTCGCCGGCGTAAATGGAATGCCAAGCTGCAATTTGGGGTAATATTGCCCGCCAGCCCGCTCAAAGGCCTCAGCCCAGCCATGGTCAAAAACATATTCACCCTGACTGTGAGATTTCAAATAAGCGGGACTAGCGGCAAGAAGCCGGCCCTGTGTGTCTTCAAGACGCAAATGATAGGGCTGCCATCCGGTGCTTTCACCCACGCATCCGGAATCTTCCAACGCGGATAAATAGGCATGCGAAAGAAACGGATTATAAGCTTTATTGGGCAGAACTGTACCGGCTGAGTGGTGTTGGTCGAGCCTTGAATTGGTCAGCCTTTGCGTTGCGGGGAACTGTGCCCATTCAGCGCTGTCGAAGCCCTGCATGGTAGCGACACTGCGCAAAATTATGCCGGTCTCTTTCTCTGCTTCCTCATGCATAGCAACCAACCATTCCCGCTCAACTTTTCAAAGCTGTCTGATAGTATACCGGCATGAAGCCATGCCGGTATATTTGTCGTCGATTATGCCAATACGCTGTCCGGTATGAAGCCTTCAAACGTAATCTGCTCGGCATGCAGGTCGCTCGCTGCTTTTTCCTCTGCATTGCTAATTGTCCAGGTAATGACCGGACGATGCAGAACTTCACGAAAAAAGCGAATGAACGGGTTTGGCAGATGATGGATATTATACGAAACAAAGTCCACATCATGTGCCAGCATGGAAAAATGCGCCTCCATATCAGAAGTGCGTGTGCCTTCTGCTGTCAACCCGGCTGGCACACCCGGCGCATCAGTTCTGAAGCGACGCACCAGATGATGGTCAAATGACATAATTGCCGCTTTGCCCTGATAGTCTTTCAGCTCGCGTGCCACAGCTGCAACCAGATCATCATCTTCGCCCTTAATGCCCTTCAGCTCGATCACCACCGGTACACGACCGGCAATCAAATCAAGCATCTGGCGCAGGGATGGAGCGTGATCCTGTGTGGTACCGATCTTCAGCTGCTGGGCTTCGGCCAGTGTCAGATCGCAAATGCGGCCTTCACAACCGGCAAGACGCTTGAGACTGTCATCGTGGAAAACGATTACGCCGCCATCTTTACATAAATGCACATCACATTCGATGGCATAATTGCCCGCAATCGCTGCACGAAAGGCCGGGAGAGTATTCTCCCAAACCTGTTTATTCATGTCATGCAACCCGCGATGTGCAATCGGGCGGCTTGTAAGCCACGCCAGTTCCTGTTGCAGCGCTGCGCTCATGATTATGCGACCTCGAGAATGGCTTCGATTTCAACCGGTGCGTTGAGCGGCAGACCAGCCATACCAACAGCTGAACGGGAATGCTTGCCAGCTTCGCCCAGCACTTCGATAAACAGGTTTGAACCGCCATTGGCAACCACATGCTGATCGGTAAAATCAACAACAGAAGCAACAAATACAGTGATTTTTACAACGCGCTTAATGCGTGAAAGATCGCCGCCCAATGCTGCTTTGGCCTGTGCCAGCACATTGATAGCGCAATGTTTTGCGGCTTCCTGTGCCTGTTCAATTGTCAGGTCGCGGCCAACCAGACCGGTGGAAACCAGTTTGCCATCTTTCAACGGCAGCTGACCGGATGTGAACAGCAGATTGCCGCTCTGAACAAAAGGCAGATAGGCTGCAGCCGGAGCCGCAGATTCAGGCAGGGTAATGCCGAGGTCTTTGAGGCGGGTTTCAATTGTCGAGGTCATGGCTTTTCCGTTCAGTTGCTGCGTCATCCGTTACGGGGTGACGGTATTAAGGTCATTTACAGCACAGGGCCTGTGCCGGATAATTTTATAGCGTGTTTTCATGTCAGTTCGTAGAGTTTTGGGAGTAAAGTTCCTCTGAAAATCAACTGAAACTGACAGAATCAGTGGAGCATAGCAAAAGCTTTGATTTTTGCCTCGCTTCCGCCATGAGTTATTTTAACATGGCGGTAAATTTATCGGAGAATCTATATGCGTTTTTTGCAGGCCCTGTTGTTCGGATCTGGTTTTGTCACCACCGCGGTGTTGAGTGTCGCGTCGGTTGCCAATGCCGGCAGTACTTTGCTGCCGCACCGTGCCGTTTATGATCTGACACTGGAGCGTGCAGATGAAAAATCCGGCATTAATGATGTAACGGGGCGCATGGTATACGAGTTTAACGGCTCGGCCTGCGAGGGGTTTACCACCAATTTTCGCTTTGTTACCCGTATTGATATGGATGGGCAGGATCAGCGTGTCACTGATCAGCAGGCCACCACATTTGAAGCCGGAGACGGTAGCCGCTTCCGTTTTGTCAACAAAACCTTTGTCGATAAAGACATTGTCAAAGAAGTGCATGGCAATGCAGAGCTGAAAGACAAAAATACCGCTGTGGCACTGACCAAGCCTGAAAAGAAAAATCTGCAGCTGGTACGGTCGCAATTTCCAACCAGCCATATGGTCGAGCTGATTGAAAAGGCGCTGAAAGGCGAGACCTTTTACCAGTCAACGATTTTTGACGGTTCAGATGATGCCAATAAAATCATGGCAACCACCGCGGTGATTGGTAGCGGGGTGGTTATGCCTGCTGATAGTGAAACCAAGGTTATAGGTGATCTGGCCAAACAACCAAGCTGGCCAGTGACTGTTGCTTATTTTGACGATGAAGAGAGCAGTGAGGGGCTTCCGGTCTACCGGATTAATTTCAAGCTCTACAAAAATGGCGTTACCCGTGATCTCAATATGGATTACGGCGATTTTGCCATGAAGGGCAAGCTGGTCAATCTGGAAATGTTTAAAACGCCAGATGCGGGCAAACCCTGCGAATAATTGCGGTTTACTCTGCTTTTAAATCTCAGCGTCAAAGCGGGTTCTCCGGTAATGGAAAACCCGCTTTTTTATTTTTCGTTTTGTGCCTTGAATTATATAGTGATGACTATAGATATGATTGTGGCGTTTGTTGCAGCCGGATATTAATCATGCTGAAGCCGACATTGAGAGATCATAAAAAGGTATTGCTATGACTGAATTATTTGCCCCGTTTGATTTGGGTGGTTTGAAGCTTAATAATCGCGTGGTGATGGCACCTATGACCCGTTCACGGTCAATCAATCTTATTCCGGATGAAAATACCGCAGACTATTATGCTCAGCGGGCAAGTGCCGGCTTTATTATTACTGAAGGGGTGCCAACCTCTGCTGAAGCGCGTGGCTATCTTTATACGCCGGGTATTTACAGCCCTGAGCAGGTTGCCGGCTGGAAAAAAGTAACTGAAGCAGTGCATGCTAAAGATGGTAAAATAGCCATGCAATTGTGGCATGTCGGCCGGGTATCACATGTTTCTGTGCAGCCGGACGGTAAAGCACCGCTGGCACCGGTCGATACGCAGGCTGAAAATAACAGTGTATTTGCCTTTGATGAAAATGGTGTGCCGGGCTTTGTGCAAAACAGCAAGCCAAGGGCGATGACACTGGCTGATATTGAGCAGGTAAAAGAAGAGTTTGCCGCTGCTGCTGCCAATGCCATTGAAGCCGGTTTTGACGCCGTGGAAATTCATGGAGCCAACGGCTATTTGCTAGAGCAATTTGTTAATGCTGGGCTTAATACACGTCGTGATCAATATGGTGGGGCAACAATAGAAGGGCGCCTGCGCTTTATCCTTGAAGTTGTGGATGCTGTGGTTGCACGGATCGGTTCTGCGCGCACCGGTATTCGTCTTACACCGTTTAACCGCTTGGGTGATCTGCATGCATTTGCTGATGAAGAAGCCACATGGCTGGCTTTAGCTGCAGAATTGTCGAAGCGCGATCTTGCTTTTGTACATGCAGGTAATGCCGGTATGATCTCTGTCGGCTCCTCAGCCGGTATTGCGGAAACAATTGACGGTCAGGCGTTTTTCAAAAAGTTCCGCAAAGCCTACCAGGGCACATTAATTGTGGCGGGTGGCTATACCGCTGATACTGCACAGCAGGCAATAGAGCAGGGGCTGGCTGATTTGGTAGCATTCGGCAGGCCGTTTGTTGCCAATCCGGATCTGGTGGAGCGTATGCAAAATAACTGGCCGCTGGCTATGCCGGATCAGGCTACACTTTATAGTGGCGGTAATCACGGTTATACTGATTATCCATTTTACCAGCCTGCAAAATAACGCCTGAAAAGCTCCGGCGCCTCATACGTAGCCCTGCTGATTTTGGGGGTGACGTGTGAGGTTCTGGACTGCATCCTGAAAATTTGCAGCAGTTTTACGCTTCGGGGTGAAATGAAAAGGCTTTGGCCATATTTGCTATATGGTAGCATTACTCTGTGCATTCTTTGCAAGTAGCGGTTTTATACGGGTGTTTTATGGTTTTTAAGGGTGCAGGGCTTGCATTTTTTTAATTCATCGTTTACCAGCCCCATTATTCCACACACGGGATTTGGGCTCTGAGCGGGAGAAATCCGCACAGCGTCTCCGGTGGCACAATGTGCCTCAGCCCCGTGGAGGTTCAACCGGAAAAGGATAATACCAATGGCATTGCCAGATTTCAGCATGCGCCAGCTCCTCGAAGCTGGTGTTCACTTCGGTCACCAGACACATCGCTGGAACCCGAAAATGGCACCTTTCATCTATGGTGCACGTAACAACATCCATATTCTTGATCTGGCTCAGACCGTTCCTCTGCTGCACAATGCGCTGAAGATCGTTTCTGATACTGTTGCCCGTGGCGGCCGCGTGCTGTTTGTTGGCACCAAGCGTCAGGCATCAGACATCATTGCAGACGCTGCTGGCCGTTCGGCTCAGTATTACGTCAACTCCCGCTGGCTCGGCGGCATGATGACCAACTGGAAAACCATTTCGAACTCGATTCAGCGTCTGCGCAAGCTTGACGAACTGCTGTCGGGCGATGGCACCGGTTTCACCAAGAAAGAGCTTTTGAACCTGCAGCGCGAACGCGAAAAGCTTAATCGCGCTTTGGGTGGTATCAAGGACATGGGCGGCGTGCCTGACTTGATGTTCATCGTAGATACCAACAAGGAATCAATCGCAATTCAGGAAGCCAAGCGTCTTGGTATCCCTGTTGTAGCGATCATCGACAGCAACTGTAATCCTGACCAGATCGATTTCCCGATCCCAGGTAACGATGATGCTGCACGCGCAATCTCGCTCTATTGCGATCTGATTGCTAAGGCTGCTCTGGATGGCATTATGCGCCAGCAGGGTGCTATGGGCATCGATATCGGTGGCCAGGCAGAAACACCTGTTGAAGCAGCAATCGAAGCTGCTCCAGAAAACGCTTAATACGTTTTCTTTCTGCCGGATTTGACATCAGATCCGGCAGAAATAATTTTCCAAAAGATTTGTTTATTACGGTGTTTGCCGGATTTCAAAAAACTGAAGCCTTAAACTCGTAAAACATGCAGACGGTTTGCCGGATCTGATTCTTTTGTTGAGGCGGTTTGCCGCCTCTATTCTCTGATATAACAACGTAATGCAGCCTGCTGCTTTAAACGTGGTTCAGAATACAGATTATCTTTATGAATTCGAGCCGTTTCACGGCTCTGATATCCCGAATGTATACAGCGGCCGTATTATTCAAATACGGTGCGGACTGTAATGATTAATCGGCCATTTTGAAAAGGACAGTCCGCTGTCCGCATAATGGCCCTAGCGGGCATGCCGCTCTTGCCGGATGTCTGCTGCTTATCTCAAAGAGGCGACAATGAGCATTACTGCAGCAATGGTTAAAGAACTTCGTGAAATCAGCGGCGCAGGCATGATGGACTGCAAAAACGCGCTGACCGAATCCAATGGTGATATGGAAGCTGCTGTAGATTGGCTGCGCGCTAAAGGTATTTCCAAAGCAGACAAAAAAGCTGGCCGTACGGCTGCTGAAGGTCTGGTTGGCGTTGCTGGCGAAGGCAAAAAAGCAGTTGTTGTTGAAGTAAACTCCGAAACCGATTTCGTTGCCCGTAACGATGCATTCCAGGCTCTGGTTCGCAGCGTTACTTCGGTTGCCATGAGCACCGATGGTTCAACTGAAGCTGTTGCAGCTGCAAACTTTCCGGGTTCGGATAAGAATGTAACCGACGCAATTAAAGATGCTGTTGGCACAATCGGTGAAAACCTTGCATTCCGTCGTTCGGCTGCTCTGAGCGTTGATAATGGTGTTGTTGCAACATACATTCATAACGGCGTTTCAGATGGTCTGGGTAAGCTCGGCGTTCTGGTTGCGATTGAAACAACCGGTGATGCAGCAGCTGCTGCTGTTATCGGTCGTCAGATTGCTATGCATGTTGCTGCGGTTAACCCGCTGGCTCTGACTGCTTCAGACGTTGATCCTGCTGCTGCAGAACGTGAAAAAGCAATCTTCATTGAGCAGGCCCGTGAATCAGGCAAGCCGGAAGAAATCATTGCCAAGATGGTTGAAGGTCGTATGCGCAAATTCTACGAAGAAGTTGTTCTTCTTTCGCAGGCTTTCGTTATCAATCCTGACCTCAGCGTTGAAGCAGCGCTTAAGGAAGCTGAAAAAGAAATCGGCGCACCTGCTAAGGTAGTTGGTTTTGTTCGTTTCGCTCTCGGCGACGGCATTGAAAAAGAAGAAACCGATTTCGCTGCTGAAGTTGCTGCTGCTGTAAAAAGCTAAAGTGGTCTGATGCGGATTAAAACTGCCTTTCGGGCAAGTTTAATGTTGCCATCACTATAAAAACTGTCAGTTATGAAGGGCATCGCGTGACAACGCGATGCCCTTCATGTATTCGGAACCTATTCAGCTTTTTCTTATCATGCACGCCGGTCTTGCGAATATGCTTCCGGCTGGATTGTTGCGGCGGGAAATAAGCAAATTTGATTCCGGTTCAAATCATGGCAGATTATATGTGGCAGATTTTGCGACAGATAATTGGCGCGGATATGAAGACCGGAAATATCTGACAACATGTCCGCTTGCCGAGAGGTAAGGGCAGGGCCAAATATTAAAGGAATCCCATGGCTGATAAGGCACTGTATAAACGGGTTCTTCTGAAGGCGTCCGGTGAGGCGTTGATGGGCGAGCAGGGATTTGGCATTGACGTGTCGGTAGCCGACCGCATTGCAAGTGATATTGCTGAAGCACGTGCGCTTGGTGTTGAAGTGGGCGTGGTTATCGGCGGCGGTAATATTTTCCGCGGTGTGGCTGTGGCCTCAAAAGGTGGCGACCGCGTAACCGGCGACCATATGGGCATGCTGGCAACGGTTATCAATTCGCTGGCGCTGCGCACATCTTTGGTCAAACAGGGTATTGATGCGGTTGTGCTTTCAGCAATTGCTATGCCTGAATTATGCGAGAGCTTCTCGCAGCGTCAGGCGACGGCCTATATGGATCAGGGCAAGGTTGTCATCTTTGCCGGTGGTACGGGTAATCCGTTCTTTACCACTGATTCTGCTGCCGCGCTGCGTGCTGCGGAAGTGGGGGCGGATGCTCTGTTCAAGGGTACGCAGGTTGATGGCATTTACTCTGCTGATCCTAAAAAAGACCCGCAGGCGACCCGTTTTGACCGCCTGACCCATAAAGACGTGCTTGATAAGGGATTGGCCGTGATGGATGCGACAGCTGTGGCGCTGGCGCGTGAAAATCATATTCCGATTGTGGTTTATTCAATCCATGAGGCCGGTGGCTTTGCTGATGTTTTGCAAGGCAAAGGTCGTTGCACAGTGGTAACTGACGCTTAAAGACAGTAATGAAACAATCAGGCTGCGCATTGATTTGAGGTGCAGCCTGATTTTTATGCTTATCATTTGTGTCAACCTGTTCTAAATGAAAAGCGAATTGTGCAGTCTGATGTTTAAATCATCTGTTCGGGCTGCAAGCAGTATTATGCGTCTTTAAATATACAAGACGTTTGGTGTACGTGCCCAAGGAGAAACGATATGAGCGATGCTCTGGATGTAAATGATCTGAAACGCCGCATGGATGGCGCAATCCAGTCCTTTAAGCATGATTTGGGCGGTTTGCGCACCGGACGTGCTTCAGCAAGCCTGTTGGAGCCGCTGACAATTCAAGCCTATGGCTCGACAGTGCCGATCAATCAGGTTGCACAAATTACTGTTCCTGAGTCGCGCATGCTGTCTGTCTCTGTGTGGGATAAAACCATGGTCGGTGCGGTTGAACGCGCGATCCGTGACAGCGGTTTGGGTCTTAATCCGATCACGGATGGTATGACTTTGCGCGTGCCGCTGCCGGAGCTGAATGAGCAGCGTCGTAAAGAGCTGGTTAAAATCGCCAACCAATATAATGAAGGCGCTAAAGTGGCAGTTCGTCATGTGCGTCGCGATGGTATGGACCAGTTGAAGAAGCTGGAAAAAGACGGCACTATCAGTCAGGATGACAGCCGTGTGTTGTCTGAAAAAGTCCAAAAAATGACTGACGAAACAATTACCGAGATTGATAAGCTGTTTGCATCTAAAGAAGCAGAGATCATGCAGGTTTAATAAATTCTGCTGGCTTTTATTTTTATCGGGACTATCCGGTCATTAAGCGATATTTCTATATATCTGTATAGGAAACGCTTTATTGGCCGCGTAAAAGACAATTTTGCACGTGTTTATCAGCGCCGGCTCACCGGATTATAACAGACGGGAGCTTGCGCTGAACTCTGATATCAGTGCAAAGGGTGATTTGCTTATATGCAGCGCTCTAATGTTTGGTTTTTAATGCCGGTTTATGCGCCATTGGTTGCTTGCGGTTCTGTCAATAAAAGGAATATGCCTGAATGTCCGATCCGCGCCACATCGCCATTATCATGGATGGCAATGGACGTTGGGCTAAGCAGCGCGGCTTGCCGCGTGTAGCCGGTCATAAAGCAGGCGTTGACGCTTTGCGTGAGATCGTGCGCGCAGCGGGCGATAAAGGGTTGGAGTTTCTGACCCTGTTTGCATTTTCGTCAGAAAACTGGTCACGTCCTAAATCCGAAGTTGTCGAGCTTCTCGGGTTGTTGAAACTGTTTATCCGCCGTGATTTACACAAATTACATAAAAGCAATGTGCGTGTTCGTATTATCGGCGCGCGTGAAGATTTGTCAGGCGATATTCGTGGGCTTTTAGCTGAGGCTGAAACACTAACAACTACGAATAGTGGCCTGACACTGGTCATTGCGTTTAACTATGGCGCCCGCGATGAGCTTACCCGTGCCGTGCAAAAACTGGCACAGCAGGTTGCTGCCGGTACGCTTGCGCCTGATGCGATTACGCCTGAATTGATCAATGGGGCGCTGGATACCAGCTCGATGCCGGATCCTGATCTGATTATTCGTACCAGTGGTGAAATGCGGCTTTCTAATTTCCTGTTATGGCAGGCAGCCTATTCAGAGTTCATTTTTGCTCCTGAATACTGGCCGGATTTCAAACCTGCGCATTTATTTGCAGCAATGGATGAGTATCGCCAGCGTACGCGCCGGTTTGGTGGCTTGTCGGCAGAGGATGTGCAGGATTTGTCTGCTCAAACAGACACTGTTGTGGAGCCGGAAATAGCAAACTGGCGCCAAAAAGCAGTTCTGTAAAAATATTGATGGATGGGGGAAACGTGTCCAATCTTCAGTTGCGTATTTTAACGGCAGCGGTGCTTGCCCCCATTACAATTTTGCTGATCTGGCTTGGCGGTCTGAGTTTTCGCTTGCTTGCTATCGCAATCGGCTTTGCGATTTTCTACGAATGGACAACACTCAGCGCCTCTAAGCAAAACCGTTCCGGTCTGATGACCGGCTGGCTGGTTCTTGCCGCTGCAGCCGTTTTGCTACTGCTTCAAATGCCGGCAATCCAGATTTTTGCAATTCTTGCAGCAGGCTCAGTGTTTTTGATCCAGCGCTCTAACTGGGCTGCCGGCGGCTTGCTTTATGCAGGCGTGCCGATGATCTGTCTGGCCATGCTGCGTGGCGATACTCCATCCGGCCTGATTGCTATTATCTATCTTTTCGCGCTTGTCTGGGCGACCGACATCGCAGCTTATTTTACCGGTCGTACTTTTGGCGGGCCCAAACTGGCGCCAAAGTTTTCACCTAATAAAACTTGGTCAGGCGCGATTGGCGGGGTAGTCGCAGCAATGCTGGCGGCAGCAGCAGTGAGCTATTTCGGCTTTGATCGCGTTAAATATCCTATGGTCGTGTTGGCGATTGCGCTCTCAGTTGCCTCGCAAATGGGGGATTTGGGAGAATCGTGGGTCAAGCGCCACTTTGGTGCCAAAGATTCAGGGAAACTACTGCCGGGTCATGGCGGTGTCATGGATCGTGTGGATGGTCTGATCGTTGCTGCAGCGATGCTTTATCTCATTGGTGCACTGGTCACAGGCGCAGATTCACCATCTGCCATGTTTGTTGGCTTGATCTTAAAACCGCTTTAATAGCAGGCGATAAAATGATGTGCTTTTCGCATCAATGTTTGAATAACGGGAGACAGGTTTTTGGGTGATACCCTTGAATATTTCATCGGCAGCAGCAGTCTGCTGGTTGGCACATTGCTTCCGTTCATTTTCGTATTGGCTGTTGTGGTTTTTGTCCATGAAATGGGGCATTTCCTCGTCGGTCGCTGGTGCGGCATTGGTGTTAAGGCCTTTTCAATCGGCTTCGGCCCTGAAGTGCTTGGCTATACAGCGCGCAATGGTACGCGCTGGAAGCTGTGCGCGATTCCACTTGGCGGCTATGTAAAGTTTGTCGGAGATGAAAATGCGGCAAGCGGTCCCAATGGCGAGATTATATCCACGCTCACCGAAGCTGAGCGCAAAGTAGCGTTTGCCAATCAAAAAGTGTGGAAGCGTGCTGCAACAGTTTTTGCGGGGCCCGCATTCAACTTTCTTCTCACTATTGCAATTTTGAGCTTCTTCTTTGCCAGTTATGGCCGCATGGTTGCTGATCCGATGATCGCAGAAGTGCGCGACGGCAGCCCGGCAGCTACGGCGGGTTTCAAGGCCGGCGACCGCTTTGTTATGGTCGATGGCAGCAAAATTACAACTTTTGCCGATGTGCAGCGTATTGTGAATGGCCGCAGCGGTGATGAGCTTTCTTTTACTGTCGAGCGTGACGGTCGTGAGCTGAACCTTAAAGCGGTGCCGGAAATTACCGAGCAGACCGACCAGCTGGGTAATAAAATCAAACTCGGTGTTATAGGTGTAACCACCACGGATAGTGCGGGCAATTTCCGCCGGATTGAATATTCACCCCTCGAATCGGTTGGTGCAGCTGTTGTTGAAACTGGCCATATCATCACTCGCACCGGTACTTTTCTGAAAAGAATGGTGATGGGGCGTGAAGATAAATGCCAGTTAGGCGGACCGGTAAAAATTGCTAATATGGCAGGGCAGGCCGCACAACATGGCTTTGAATGGATTGTTCAGCTGATTGCTATGCTGTCTGTTGGTATTGGATTGTTCAATTTATTTCCGATTCCCCCTCTTGATGGCGGGCATCTGGTGATTTATGCCGGTGAGGCAGTCTTGGGACGCCCGGTTCCGGTAGCCATGCAGGAATTATTCTTTAAGCTTGGTTTTTTAGTTGTTCTGGGTTTTATGGGATTCGTCTTTTACAACGACCTGTTTGCCTGCTAGGCTGCGCTGGATTTCGCTTGGAGTATCTGTGCCTTTATGGGCGCATGTTCAGGTTGAGATCAGAGGGATAAAAAGGCGTTAAGGTGTGCAAAGTGGTTATAATGAAGCCCGGCACGCTTTAGCACATTGAATTACAAGATTAACGAATTCTATATAAATGCTGGGAAATCATACGAAAAGGCAATAATTTGTTTACCATACTGTTGGATTTGCGTGGCACCTGTGCCACGCTGGGGAACGAAGTAAACAGATTTTAATCCTGACGCTTGCTTGTATATGAAAACCAGTTATTACAGACAGCATTATGCGCTATTTTCTCGGATTACACGCCGGGACAACGAAACGAAGGTTAAATAGACCTATGACGGCAAATTCAAAGTTCTTTGGTGCTGCTTCTGCGGTTGCTATGTCGGTAGCTATGATTGCTTCCGGAACTACAGCGATCTCATTTGCTACTGTGAGTGTTGCACAGGCAGCAGTCGTTAGTCGTATTGATGTTCGCGGTAACAAGCGGGTGGATGCAACTACAATTCGTGATGCGATCGGCATTAAGCCGGGCAAAGCGTTTACCAATGCTGATGTTGACGGGGCAGTTAAGAGCCTTTTCAATATGGGCTTGTTCTCTGATGTGCGCATCAGTCAGGCCGGTGGCGCTCTGGTTGTCAGCGTTTCCGAATTCTCCGTTGTTAATAACGTATTGTTTCAGGGCAATAAAAAGGTCAAAGATGCTGACCTCGCCCGTGCTGTTGAGCTGAAGGCGCGTAGCCCGTTTGATCCGGCACAGATGGAAACAGACCGTCAGGCTGTTGTTGAGGCCTATCGCCATGTTGGTCGTAGTGATGCGGTTGTTACAGCCCGTACTATGGATCTCGGTCAGGGTCGTGTGAATGTTATTTATGAAATCACTGAAGGCGGACGTACCAAGATCGCCAATATTGATTTCGTTGGTAATGAGGCTTTCTCGGGTCGTCGCCTGCGCGACATCATCTCGACCAAGCGTACCAATCCGCTGTCATGGTTGACACGTGGTGATATCTACAGTGAAGACCGCCTGCAGGCTGATGAAGAAGCGTTGCGTCGTTTCTACTACAATCGCGGCTATGCGGATTTCCGTGTGATCTCTTCCAATGCAGTTCTTGATCCAGCAACCAACCAGTATACGATTTCTTTCAATGTTGAAGAAGGTCAGCGTTATACTTTTGGTGATGTTCAGGTTGAAAGCTCGATTGCCAATGTTGATACAGCGGCACTAGCAAACACGCTGAAGACCCGTTCGGGTCGCGTTTATAGCGCCAGCGATGTTGAAAAGTCGGTTGAAGCTGTCACCGACAGTGTGGCTGGTAGCGGTTATGCCTTCGCCAAGGTTGAGCCACGCGGCGATCGTAACTTTGAGAATCACACCATCTCGGTTGTTTATAATGTGGAAGAAGGTCCGCGCGCTTATGTGCAGCGTATCGAGATCCGCGGTAATGATAAGACCCGTGATTTTGTTATCCGTCGTGAATTCGACATGAGTGAAGGCGATGCTTTCAATCAGGTTATGATCACACGTGCCAAGCGTCGTCTTGAAGCACTGGATTTCTTCCAGACAGTTAATATCTCGACTGCTCAGGGTTCTGAAGCTGATCAGGTTGTTTTGATCGTTGATGTGGTTGAAAAGCCTACCGGTGAATTCTCCATCGGTGCCGGTTATACCTCTGGTGGTGAAACACCGGGTGCTTCGGTTGAAGGTTCGGTTGCAGAGCGCAACTTCCTTGGTCGCGGTCAGTATATTCGTCTGGGCGCCGGTCTTGGTCAGGATGATGCTCGCAACTATTCGTTCTCGTTCACAGAGCCGTATTTCCTTGGGCAGCGTGTTTCAGCCGGCTTTGACGTATTCCGTAAATCATACCGCGTAAAAGATCAGTATGATGTGGAGCAGACCGGCGGAACAATTCGTTTCGGCCTGCCGATCACAGATAATTTTGGCGCAAGCGTTGCCTATAACCTGGTTCAGGAAAAATATAAGCTGCGTGGCGATAATCTTGATGCGCCCCACGATCCTTCGGATCCAACTGGCATCACAAATAAAGAGTATCTTTATGCTCCTGCTTTGATTGAAGCAGCCGAACATAGCCCGTGGTTGCGTTCATCTATTTCCTATGCATTGACCTATAATAGCATTGATAATCCGAACAATCCGCATGATGGTCTGTTCGTGCGCTTTGGTCAGGAATTTGCCGGTCTTGGCGGTGATGCCAAATTCATGAAGACCACTGCAAAAGCGACCTATTATCAAACATTGCTGCAAGAAGCCGATGTTGTGGGTCTTGTGACTGCTGGTGGTGGTTACATCCATTCATTCACGGATGACGGTGTTCGTATCTTTGATATGTTCAAAGGCAATACCGATATGATCCGCGGCTTCAAATATAACGGTATCGGTGCCTATCAGGATGCTCCTAATGGTGAGCGTTACTGGCTTGGTGGTACAACTTACTTCAACGCCAGCGCTGAAGTTCAGTTCCCGATGCCGGTCATTCCGGAAAGCCTTGGTATCCGCGGTGCATTTTTCGCTGATGCGGCAACGCTTTATGGTAATAAATACGAAGGTGCAAGCGGCACAGGCAGTGCATTGCGTGCCTCAGCTGGTGTAAGCTTGATGTGGGCATCACCATTCGGTCCGTTGCGCTTTGATTATGCCATTCCGCTTAAGAAAGAAGATTCCGACAAAGTTCAGAACTTCAATTTTGGTATGTCGAGCAAGTTCTGATAAATTTGCTTTTTCCTGAGGCGATCATTTCACGTGACGGCAACCCCGTTACAGAAACATTGCCTCAGGACAGAAAGTTTGTTGATGGCAGATCCTGTATTCTATACTCTGTCCTGTACACTAAATGTCGCTGATATCGCTCAACTTACTGGTGCGCAATTGCTAACCACGCAATATGCGGATCGTAAGATTGAGCATCTCGCGTCTTTGGATAGTGCTACACCGGATTCTCTTGTTTTCCTCGAAGGTAAGAAAAACGAATCTGCTCTGAGCGATCTCAAAGCAGCAGCTGTTTTGTGTTCAGATGCACAAAAATCTTTGATTCCTGCTGGTGTTGCGGTGCTGGTCAGCAATGCGCCACACAGAGATTTTGCTGCAATCGGCCGTAAACTCTATGCACAAGCTGTGCTGCCGCGATCATTGTTAGGTATTCCGGGGATTTCCGATCGGGCAACAATCCATCCTTCGGCTGAAATTGAAGGTACAGTGACTATTGAACCGGGTGCCGTTATCGGTGCAGGTGTTTCAATCGGTTCTGGCACAACTATTAGTGCTAATAGTGTTGTTGGTGCAGGCTGTAAAATTGGACGTGATTGTATTATCGCGCCTAATGTTTCGCTGACCTATGCATTGCTGGGTAATGGCGTTTATCTGCATCCGGGTGTGCGCATCGGGCAGGATGGTTTCGGTTATGTGCCGGGACCTGCCGGACTTGAAAAAGTACCGCAGCTTGGTCGTGTGATTCTTCAGGATAATGTTGAGATTGGTGCGAATAGCACCATCGACCGTGGCTCCTTAAGTGATACGGTTATTGGTGAAGGTACCAAGATTGATAATTTGGTACAGGTTGCACATAATGTTAAAATCGGGCGGCATTGCGTTATTGCTGCGCATACCGGTATTTCTGGCAGCGTCACAGTTGGTGATATGACAATGATTGGTGGCCATGTCGGTCTTGCCGATCATATCACAATTGGCTCGCGCGTACAGATTGCTGCTGCCAGTGGTGTGATGAATGACATTCCCGATGGTGAGAGATGGGGTGGTCTGCCAGCCAGACCGCTGAGGCAATGGTTCCGCGATATTGCGACATTGCGGAGTATCGGACAAGTAAAGAAGGAGAAATCCTGATATGAGTGAAAATACTGAGCGTAGCAGTTTACCTGCAGCCGATATTCAGAAACTGCTGTCAGTTCTGCCACATCGTTATCCGTTTTTGCTGATTGACCGTATTGTTGATATTGACGGTGATGATTCAGCGACCGGCATTAAAAATGTGACAATCAACGAGCCGCATTTTACAGGTCATTTTCCTGCTACCCCGATTATGCCGGGCGTGCTTATTCTGGAAGCGATGGCGCAAACCGCCGGTGCAATTTCCATGCTTAAACAAGGGCTTGAAGATACCGGTACCGTCTTTTTGCTGACCATTGATAAAGCAAAATTCCGTCGTCCTGTTGTTCCGGGCGATCAGATGCTTCTGCGTGTTAAAAAGCTTAAGCAGCGTGGTAATATTTCACGTTATGCATGCGTTGCAGAGGTTGATGGCTTCAAAGTCGCTGAAGCTGAAATTTCAGCTATGACTGGCGTCTAATTCCAGTCATTTATGCTTACCGTAGTCAATAACCTGTGTTTTGCCTGCGCTATCGCTTTAATATATAGAGTAGTAACGGGAACTTTGTTCAGTAAAACCAGTTGTAAAGCCGGTTTTTAATCCCGTTATAATTCGCTACAGGCATATCTTAATGCCCGAAGACGCAGCATTTAAATATGCGCTTATTTTGCTTTAGAGTGTTTTTTACCTGTAGACGATGATCTGCCTTAATATAAATTCAGTGTGTTGCCATAACACTGCTTATAAGCAACAGAAGAAAAGCGTGATTTGAATGCGTGATACCTTTATTCACCCGACAGCCTGTGTAGAATCCGGCGTTAAACTTGGTCAGGGCGTCTCTGTCGGCGCGTTTTGCCATGTTGAGGCAGGGGCGGAGATTGGTGATAATTCTGAGCTGATGAGCCATGTTGTTATCACTGGTTTCACTAGCCTTGGTGAAAATGCCAAAGTGTTTCCGCATGCTGTTCTTGGTTGTGAGCCGCAAAATGGTAAACACAAAGGCGGCCATACTAAGCTTTTAATCGGTAAAAATGCTATGATCCGCGAAGGTGTAACCATGCATCGCGGTTCTGATACCAGCCGTGGCTATACCAATGTCGGTGATGATTGTTCATTTCTGGCTTATTCTCACGTGGCACATGATTGCGATGTGGGTAATCATGTAACATTTGCCAATAATGTGATGATTGGCGGCCATTGTCAGATTGGTGATTATGCCATTCTTGGCGGTGGTGCCGGTGTGCATCAGTTTGTGCGTGTCGGCCATCATGCCTTTGTTGGCGGTTTGGCTGCGCTTGCTCAGGATTTGATCCCGTTTGGTATGGCTATTGGTGTGCATGCGCATCTGGGTGGTTTGAATATTATTGGTATGAAGCGCTCAGGTCTTGAGCGCAAAGAAATTCATGCCGTGCGCCGTGCAACGCGCATGTTGTTTGACCGCTCCAAGCCGGTTAAAGATCGCGTTGAAGATGTGCGTGCTGAAATGCCTGATTCCGCAGCGGTTAAAGATCTGCTGGGTTTCATCACTGCAGATGCTAAACGCACAGCGTTTACCACGCCACTGTTGCGTAACAAACATAGCCATAGTGAAGACGATTCATAATATGAAAAAAAGCGCTGTTCCTGCCAAGGCAGTTGATGCCAAAGCCCGAACCGCTATCATTGCCGGTAATGGACTTTTGCCACAGGTGGTGGCGGAAGCCCTTGAAAAACAAGGTAATCCGCCTTTCATCATCTGTTTGAAGGGTGAGGCGAATGAAAGCCTGCATCGCTATGAGCATACCACTGTTTCAATGGTTGAGCTTACAAGCCTTATCCGGGCTTTAAAACAATCCGGGGCGAGTAATGTGGTGCTTGCTGGCGGTGTGCGCAAACGTCCGAATTTTAGCGATATCCGGTTGGATATGACCACATTGCTTGCAATGCCACGCATGTTTCGTGCGCTGGGAAAAGGCGATGATGCGCTGTTGCGTGCTTTTATTGGCCTACTGGAATCCTATGGTTTTCATATGGTTGGTGCGCATCAGATTGTGCCGGACATTCTGGCGCCCGCAGCTTGTGTGCTGACCAGTACCAAGCCTGATAAAAAAGAATTACACAATATTGAACTTGGCCGGCAGGCTGCAGTGATGCTCGGTAATCTTGATGTCGGGCAGGGCGCAGTTGCTGTGGGTGGGCGTGTTGTCGCGCTTGAAGGCGTTGAGGGCACAGATGATATGCTCAAACGTGTGCAACAATTACGCAATGAAGGCCGCATACCACGACAGGGCGGTGTTCTGGTCAAATGTGCAAAGCCTGCACAGGATGAACGCGCGGATTTGCCAACCATTGGTATTGATACGGTAACCAATATAGTCGCTGCAGGGCTTGCCGGTATAGCGATTGAGGCTGGCCGCACAGTGATGTTATCCTATCATGATACTGTTACCGCTGCAGATGGCAAAGGTGTGTTTATCGTTACATTTGATACACCGGCGGCCAATATTACCTGATAATATTGGCCGGTTATTTCTGCGCATCTATAGATTTCATTGCACCTTTTAAAGGCGTCAGAGCGTGTGCTTTGGCGTTATATGGTTATACCGCAATGGTTTAATCTTGCATTGTCTGGTGCGATGCATAAATTACCGGATATCTGTGATGAGCAAGCAAAGGATTAAAATTCCAATGAGTGAAAAGCTTCCTTTGAAAATTGCTGTGGTTGCCGGTGAAGAATCCGGTGATTTGCTTGGGGCTGATCTGGTCGATGCATTGCGCACCAGAACCGATCGTCTGGTCAGTCTGGTAGGCGTCGGCGGACCGCATTTGCAGAGCCGCGGGCTCCATACCCTGTTTGATCCGGATGAGATTGCGCTGATGGGCGTGGGCGCTGTTCTGGCGCGACTGCCAAAACTTATTATGCGTATTCGTCAGACAGCCAAAGAGATTGTGGCTGCCAAGCCGGATTGCCTGCTGATTATTGATAGTCCCGATTTTACACATCGCGTCGCAAAAAAGGTTCGTGAGGCCGATCCTTCAATTCCGATTATCAAATATATTGCTCCGACCGTTTGGGCGTGGCGGCCGCAACGTGCTAAAGAAATGCGCAAATATATTGATCACGTACTGACAGTATTGCCTTTTGAGGTCGAGGTCATGCAGCGTTTGTCGGGGCCAAAATCAACTTATGTCGGTCACCGGTTGAGTAGCTACCAACCTTTACTCGATGTGGCTAAACAGCGACGCAAGCGCAAGGCACCATTAGAAGATGCAGAAAAAACCATTCTGCTATTGCCGGGGTCCCGTCGCTCTGAAATTCAGGCTTTGTTGAAAGAGTTTGGTACAACACTTCAGCTGCTTAATGAGCGATGCGGATCGGTAAAGGCAATTTTGCCAACCCTTGAGCGTCATGAAGCGCTGATCCAGCAATTAACCAAAAACTGGCCAATAAAACCGCTGATTGTGACCGGTGAGGCGGCAAAATGGGATGCTTTTAGTAAAGCTGATGTCGCACTGGCAGCTTCCGGTACGGTATCACTGGAACTGGCCCTCACGCAAATTCCTACCGTGGTAACTTATAAAGCGGACTGGTTTACGCGGTTGTTCATTGGGCGGTTGATCACGGTGTGGAGTGCTTCTCTACCCAATATTATTGATGATACGCCGGTTATTCCGGAGTTTTTCAACGAGTTCGTGCGCGCAGGTATGTTGTGCCGTCAGGTCGAGCAATTGCTCTCTGACGGGCTGGCACGCAAAGCACAAATTCAGGGTTTCGAGCGGATTATCAAGCAAATGCATACGGATAAACCGGCCGGTGAGCTTGGAGCCGAGGTTTTACTGGATCTGCTGAAGTCCAAACAAAGCGCAGCCTAAACAAAAAATATTGTCCGGTTTATAGTTCAAAAAAAGCCTGCCCGTCATAATAACGGGCAGGCTTTTTGAATAAGGATTGATATCAGTTTAACGTCAGATCAGCGAATAAGATGGATCGTGATTTTACGCTCAATCCATTCAATCACATTACGCAGCACTTCAACAATCGACAAGTAAATGATTGCTGCCCACAGATAGGTCTGAAAATCAAACGTACGGGAATAGGCACGACGGGTTTCACCCATCAAATCATAAACTGTAATAATCGCTACAATGGCCGAACCTTTGATCATAAGAATGATCTCATTACCGTAAGGGCGCAGTGCAACAATCAATGCCTGAGGCATAATGATTTTCCAGAAAGTACGGAATTTGGAAAGCCCTAACGCATGAGCGCCTTCCCATTGGCCTTTCGGTACGCTGATAATTGCACCACGCAAAATTTCAGCCTGATAGGCAGCCGTATTAAGCGTGAAGGCAAGCACAGCACAATACCATGCCTCGCGGAAAAAACCCCACAGGCCAATAGTTTCAAGAAACGGACGAAACGTGCCCAAGCCGTAATAGATCAGAAAGACCTGTGCCAGCAGCGGCGTGCCACGGAAGAAATAGACATAGCCATAGGCTATGCCGCGCAGGATACGGTTATCGGACATTCGCGCCGCAGCCACAGGCAGCGACAGCAAGGCTCCGAGAACAATCGAGACCGCAACCAGAATGAGTGTGGTCTGCAAGCCGCTCCAATAGCGTGGTCCGTAGGTTTGTACGAGATCAATCTGCCATGAATTATACAAATAGATTGCAAGACCGGCAAACAATGCCAGCCAGATTGCCACAAGAATGTGACCGGTAATGCGCGCACCTGTCCATGGACGCGGAGGCTCCGCAGGGCGAAATACCCGCTCGGACTTATTTTTGTTAATAAGAGTGGTCATGCGCGCACCGCATTGTTTGATGGTTGATTGCGGTTACCCTCAGCCCAGTTTTCAACACGGCGGATGAAGTAAGATGATATGATTGCCAATGCCAGATAAAGCAGGCAGGCGACGCCGTAAAACAGAAATGGTTCTTTGGTGACACGTGCAGCAACAGAGGTCTGACGCAAAATATCAGTCAGGCTGATTACCGATACCAATGAGGTATCTTTGAGCAGCACCATCCACAAATTGGCAAGCCCCGGCAGTGCAATCTTGATCAGCTGCGGAAAAATAACTTTCCGCATTGTTTTCCCCTTACTCAAACCAACAGAATAAGCGCCTTCATACTGACCTTTTGGTATCGCCCGAAACGCTGATAAAAAGACTTCACTGGAATAGGATGAAAACACAAATCCAAGTGCAATCATACCTGCAGCAAAGGCATTGACCTCAATTGATCCTTCAAAACCAAGGGCTGATGTGAGTTTTTGTACAGCCAACGAACCGCCGAAATACACCAGAAATAGTGTGAGCAGCTCAGGCAGGCCACGAAAGATAGTTGTATAAATATTGGAAGCAAGGCGAAGAGAAGGTTCAGCCGACTGCTTACCTAAAGCAACAAGGAAACCGAGAAACAGACCGATTGGCAAAGTAGCAAGTGCCAGCATAATGGTTGTTACCAGTCCCCATGCTATGCTCAGCCCCCATCCCTCAGGACCAAAGCCAATCAACACAGCATATTTTTCCATTTAGTAAATCCCTGTAAAAACGGGAGGCAAGTAGAGTTTGCCACCCGTCAAGATCAGTTGAAGTGCGATCGCTCAATATGCTGAACGTGTACACAGGTCTTAATCACTCACCATAAATGTCGAAATCAAAATATTTATCGTTGATCTCTTTATATTTTCCATTGGCACGGATCGCGAGAATAGCGGCGTTGAATTTTTCAACCAGCTCTTCACGGCCTTTTTTGATCGCTACACCAACGCCGGGGCCATGTATTTCAAGGTCTGCTTTTACAGGGCCAACGAGTTTACAGCATTCACCCTCAGGGGTTTTCAGCCAGTCAATCAATGAAACAATATTGTCATTCACCGCATCAACACGGCCCGATACCATATCCATGCGGGCTTCATCAGAGCTGCCATAGGATTTAATCGTGCTGTCGGTATAAGTTTTTTCAGAAAAAACCGCGTGAATAGTAGATGACTGGACGCCAATTGCCTTGCCCGCCAGATCCTCTTTCGTCGTGCCTTTAAGATCTGAATCTTTAGGTGCCGCAATGCCAGCGGCAGGATTGTAATATTTATTACTGAAATCGACCTGCTCTTTACGTGCGGGTGTAATTGACATGGATGAGATAACGGCATCAAGTTTGCCGGATTGCAGAGCAGGGATCATGCCATCCCAATCCTGAACGATGATTTCGCATTTAGCCTTCAGCTCATCACACAAAGCATTGGCAATATCGATCTCAAAGCCTGCGACTGTGCCGTCTGATTTTACTAGATTATAAGGAGGATACGCACCTTCTGAACCGATTTTCAAAACAAGCTGTTCTTGCGCATAAGCCGGCGCTGAAAGCGCAATTGTTGCGCCGGTGGCCATAAAGCCAATGACTGCCAGACCGCGCAAGGTCTTGCTGAAATTACTCGTTGTTCCCATTATTTTCCCCATTCCACTTATGCCCATAGTGAGACGTCTTTTGTTGTTTTATTTCGCCCGCTGTTATTTTGGCTTGTCCGTTTTCATTGCGGAGAAAAATAAATTATCTGTGATATTCCCACCATTTCCGCATTAAAGGCAAGTATCAAAAGTGGGTTTTCATAAAGCACATAAAAATAAAGCTCTGGACAGGGTTTATAAAGTTATTTTTCGGGTGTTAGTCTGATAAAAATATAAGGTATATTGTTTATTTACAGTGCCTTAGATTGTTAATTTAATGTATAATATTGTTAATATTGCTGAGCCGAAATCATGTGTAGATATATCACTTTACAGGCGGATGTGTAAAATAACGTGCATTTATATTGAATGTTTACGCATGACTTTATGCGATTTGCGCATTAAGTCATGCTGTTTGTGATTTAATTATGAAAGGAGCTGTACCAGTTAAGATACAGCTCCTTTACGTTAAGCTATGCTGCCAGCGCGTTTAGCGTACGCAAAACAGGATTAGTTTGTTTCTGCACCATAGGCATCAAAGTCGAAATATTTGTCATTGATTTCTTTGTATTTGCCGTTGGTACGAATGGCTTTAATCGCATCATTAAACTTAGCGATCAATTCAGGGTTGCCTTGTTTAAAGGCAACACCGGCACCCGGGCCATGAATTTCCGGAACGGCAGGCCATGTGCCAACCAGTTCACAACATGCGCCATCTTCGGTGTTAAGCCATTGTGACAGGGTTACGCTGTCATCACTGGCAGCATCAAGACGGCCATTCGCCAGATCAAGACGATACTCTTCCGCTGTCGGGTAGGATTTAATTGTGCTGTCAGTAAAGGTCTTTTCAGCGTAATTGGCATGTGTTGTAGAAATCTGCACGCCAATGCTTTTACCGGCCAGATCTTCTTTGGTTACGCCTTTGATTTTGCCGTCTTTAGGGGCAGCAAGGCCCGGAGGTGTGTTGTAATATTTATTGCTGAAATCGACCTGTTTTTTACGTTCAGGTGTAATCGACATCGACGCGATGAAAGCATCAAACTTACCGGCCTGCAGGCTCGGAATGGCGCCATCCCATTCAATGGTGATGAATTTGCACTCAGCCTTCATTTCTTCGCACAATGCGCGGCCGATATCGACGTCAAAACCGGAAAGCTCGCCTGCCGCATTAATGAAGTTAAAGGGAGGATAGGCACCCTCAGTGGCAATCGTAAGTTTCAGCGGCTCCTGTGCCTGTGCAATACCAGTATATGCACCCGTTGCTAAAACTGCGCTAATCGCAGCCGCAGTCAATATCTTGGAAATTTTCATAAACTTTTCACCCGTTAAACCCATTAAAAAGTTGAAACTATCAGGCCAGCGCTACGCGGCATTTTTTGCCGCTTAATTTGTATGAGTTTATTTGCAGCGTTTACTGGCGCAATAATTGTTCGCAGCAATATTCCCATCATTTTTAGGGATAAGGCAAGAGCAAAAACAGTGATTTAAATTTACAGTAATATTTAGCGTGTTTTTGCGGAGTAGTAATAAGATGAATTTGAATTAATTTAATTTATAATGCATTTAAAACAGCTGCTTAATTAATTTAATTAATGTTTAGATTTAATTGTTTTTTGAGGGGATGCCACACTATGTGACTTTTAAACCGCAATATTTTTCCACAAAATCTGCAATAGATGCAATATCATTCAAATCTAAAACCGGTACAGTTGCAGCCTTAAGCGGCTCATCACTGGCAATGCCAACGATGGAAAACTGCTCTGCATCAAGAGCTGTTTGAGTCGGGCTGGCTTTGCGGCGCACCTCAATTTTAGGATGGTTTTCGCTCTTATAGCCTTCCACAATAATCAGATCGCAAGGCGTCATGCGATGCACAATCTCATCTAATGAGGGTTCTGCATCATCACGCAGCTCGTGCATCAATGCCCAGCGATTATAAGATACAATAGCAACCTCGCAGGCGCCGGCTTCACGGTGGCGATGGGAGTCTGTGCCCTGTTGATCAATGTCGAAACTATGATGGGCGTGTTTTATGGTCGAGATGCTAAAGCCGCGTCTGCACAACTCTGTAACCAGACGCTCGGTGAGTGTGGTTTTTCCGGCATTTTTCCAGCCGGTAATTCCAAAGATTTTTTGTGTCATGAATCACGCTGTTTGTAACTATCCGTATTGTGTATCTGCCAGGCAGAACGCGCCAGCATCAGCTCGTTTCTGGTGTTGATATTGAAGAACGGATCAAGCCCGCTTGTGCTGTCCACTCCATCAAAGACTGCATAGCTGATACTGTGATTATCAGCAAAGGCGCGGATACTACGGCGCTTACTGGTGGTGAGCCAGTTCTCAAGCGATGCAGCGATTGTGGTTGGCCATAATGCGAATGTCGGATGGGTGCCAGTATCTGATCTGGCAAAGATAATCTCGGCATTTGTCTGCTGCTTAGCCTGAAACAGCCGCTGCAATAAATCCGGCGGAAAAAACGGGGTATCGGCAGCAACGCTCATAATATGGCTGCAGCCAAGCTGTTTGGCATGACGACAGCCTGCAAGAATGCCGGCCAGAGGCCCGCTATGATGCCATGTCCCGTCATTAATGACCGGATAGCCAAAATTTTCAAAAAACAAAGGATCACTATTGGCACTGAGAACAATATGCTTCAGCTGTGGCTTTAACCGCGAGGATACCAGATGCAAGATAGAGTGCTCACCCAGTGGTCGCAGGGATTTATCACCACCGCCAAGCCGTTGGCTGGTACCGCCTGCAAGAATGAGCCCCAGCACGTGCTTGCCTGTCAGTGTTGTTTCATCCATCAGCATATCAGGCACTGTCTCCGTTGAGGCTGCACAAATATTATGGTTTGAGCAGGATTTCAGCCTTTTTTCTCCGTAAATCACGGCGATGGCGATAACCAATGACTGCCTCACGATAGAGCATATAACAGCCACTTGCGACAACAATTGCAGCGCCGATCAGCGTGTTTTTATCCGGTATCTGACTGAAAACCAGATAGCTCAGCGTTATAGCCCAGAGCAGGCTGGTATAGCGGAACGGTGATGCAAAAGAGATGTCGCCGACGCGGGTAGCCAAAATCATGCAATGATACCCCATAATCAGCATCACAGCAGCAATGCTGACATGGGCAATATCAGTTGAAGTCGGGCTGACCCAACCTGTATCCAGCATCATAATCACGAAGCCGGCAATAGTGATCATGACGGATGTCATGGCCGAAATCAGCATGGTCGGAATTTTTACATTGATGCGGCGGGTGGAGAGATCACGCAATGCAGTAAAGCAAACACCTACCAGCAGCAGCAGTGAATAACTGCTCATGCCGCTGCTTCCGGGGTTGATAATGACCAGCACGCCAAGAAAGCCAACGCTGATGGAGAGCCAGCGGCGCCAGCCCACTTTTTCACCGAGAAACAACACGGCACCGAGCGTTACTGCGAGCGGCGCTGCCTGATAGACCGATGAAACAAACGCCAGCGATAAATGGGTAAGGCCGATCAGATAGCAGGTTGTGGCACCCACTTCACCAACGCCGCGCAGCAGGGTGGTTCTGTCGAGTGCATCACGCCAATGCCCGAGCGTGCCCTGTTTGGCAGCCAAAAACCCCAGCAGGATAACGCACAAAAACCCGCGCATAAAAATGAACTGGCCAAGATTGAGCGTTTCAGTTGAGTATTTTGTGAGCGCATCACCAACAGTAAAAATGGCCATACCTGAGGTCATGAAAAGGGCGGAGCGGATATTCTCTGAGAGAGCCACGGGCATTGTCCTGTGCGAACATGTTATTAATGTTCATTTAAATCAGTATGGGCAAATCAGTACGAGTATACCAGCACGGGCAAATGCTCTTGCAATATGCTGGTAAGATTGAGTCATTTGTTGGAAATAAAAGAGTATTTAGGCAGTCTGTCTGCTGATGCTTATTTGGTTGCCCAAACATTCATCCGCCGGTAACGCTCATATGACGGGAAACCGCAGGGCGGTTATTACGCCGGTCGATGATAAAGTCGTGGCCTTTTGGCTTGCGCAGAATGGCCTCGTCAATCACAGCCGAGAGCAAATCATTATCCGGGCTGGCACGCAGCGGTTCACGCAGGTCCGCGGCATCTTCCTGCCCGAGGCACATATAAAGTGTGCCGGTACAGGTAATGCGTACGCGGTTGCAGCTCTCGCAGAAATTATGGGTCATCGGGG
The DNA here is from genome assembly GCF_048914685.1 of Pseudochrobactrum mosebachae. Taxonomy (GTDB): domain Bacteria; phylum Pseudomonadota; class Alphaproteobacteria; order Rhizobiales; family Rhizobiaceae; genus Pseudochrobactrum. The sequence continues at coordinate 273,178 of NZ_CP128408.1, read as the reverse complement.
TGATAAACCCCAGGCGCCCGCCGGTTTCAGCAAGACGCACATAACGCGCAGGGCCGCCGGTCTGGTATGGAATATCTGTCATAGTAAACTGGCGTGCAAGGCTGGCACGCAGCATCGACAAAGGCAGATACTGGTCGGTGCGGTCGAGATCAATCTCACCCATCGGCATGGTTTCAATCAATGTCATGTCCATGCCGCGCCCATGTGCCCAGCGCAGCATGTCCGGAATTTCCAGATCATTGAAACCTTTGAGCGCCACAGCATTGATTTTAATCTGTAATCCTGCCTGTTGGGCCGCATCAATGCCGCGCAAAACCTGATTGAGGTCACCCCAGCGGGTAATGGTTTTAAACTTGACGGCATCAAGCGTGTCGAGTGAGACATTGATGCGCTTAACCCCGCAGGCAGCGAGTTCTTGCGCATAGCGCTCCAGCTGTGAGCCATTGGTGGTCAGTGTCAGCTCATCCAGCCGCTCGGCCTCTAAATGGCGCGACAGATTTTTAATCAGGTGCAGAATGTTTTTGCGCACCAGAGGCTCACCACCGGTCAGACGGATTTTACGCACGCCTTTATCAATAAAGGTTGTGCACAGGCGATCCAGCTCTTCCAGCGATAGCAGATTTTGCCTCGGCAGAAAGGTCATATGTTCGGACATGCAATAGGTGCAGCGAAAATCACAGCGGTCTGTGACCGACACGCGCAGATAGGTGATTGCCCTGCCAAAGGGATCAATCATCGGCGCCTGTGTTACAGTTTGTGTGCTGTGCGATTGCATTTCAGGTCTGTCTCTTTCCGTATTTATCTAAGAGATAAGATTAAGATATGGTACTGTCCAGATGTATTATGTCACGCTTGATTGAAGAGCTCCCAAAATGGATGCAAAATCAGGTGAAAGACCGGAGCTTGCCGCACAGCACAACAGCGGCTAACACGGTATCTCTGTATGATGATGGTGGAACTTTAAATGAGTGATATCTGGCCGGAAGAGTTGCGGGTTTCCAAAGATCGCAAAACTCTGTCTGTAACTTTTAACAATGGGTACAATTATTCATTTCCGGCAGAGATGCTGCGGGTGTTGTCGCCTTCAGCCGAAGTGCAGGGGCATTCTCCGGAGCAGCGGGTAACGGTGCCGGGCAAAATCAATGTCGGGATTATGAAAGTGGATCCGGTCGGCAATTATGCTGCGCGGATTACTTTTGACGATATGCACAATACCGGCCTGTTCACATGGGTTTATCTGCATCAGCTTGGTGCTGAATATGAAGCGCGGTGGCAGGGCTATCTCGATGAGCTGAAGGAAAAGAACCTCAGCCGTGAACCAAAGCTACATTGAGTTAAATTCAGAATAATAAAAAAGCCGGAGTCTCCTCCGGCTTTTTATATTTTAAATTATGACAGGTTGAGCTCTTTGAAGAAGTCATTGCCTTTGTCGTCAATGACGATGAAGGCCGGAAAGTCCTCTACTTCAATACGCCAGATCGCTTCCATGCCGAGTTCGGCATATTCAACAACTTCAACTTTTTTGATGCAATCCTGAGCAAGGCGCGCAGCCGGGCCCCCGATCGAGCCGAGATAAAAGCCACCATGTTTGCCGCAGGCATCACGTACCTGGCGTGAACGGTTGCCCTTGGCCAACATCACCATTGATCCGCCGAATGCCTGAAACTGATCCACATAAGAATCCATGCGGCCTGCCGTGGTCGGGCCAAACGAGCCCGAAGCATAGCCGGCCGGAGTTTTTGCCGGACCTGCATAATAGACCGGATGGTTTTTAAAGTAGTCCGGCATCGCTTCGCCGTTTTCCAGTCTTTCGCGGATTTTGGCATGTGCCAGATCACGTGCAACAATGATTGAGCCGGTCAACGACAGGCGGGTTTTAACCGGATGCTGCGACAGGGTTTTAAGAATCTGCTCCATTGGCTGGTTGAGGTCAATTTTGACCACGCTTTCAGACAATTTGGCTTCATCAATATCCGGCATATATTTTGCCGGATTGGTTTCCAGCTGCTCAAGAAAAATACCATCCTTGGTAATTTTACCCTTGGCTTGGCGATCTGCGGAGCAGGAAACGCCAAGACCAATTGGCAGTGATGCGCCATGGCGCGGCAGGCGGATAACCCGCACATCATGACAGAAATATTTACCGCCGAATTGCGCGCCCACACCGAGCGACTGGGTAAGCTTGTGGATTTCCTGTTCCATCTCCAGATCGCGGAAGGCATGGCCTGCCTCTGAGCCTTTGGTTGGCAGGCTGTCGAGATAGCGGGTTGAGGCCAGCTTAACAGTTTTAAGGTTCTGCTCGGCTGATGTGCCGCCGATCACAATCGCCAGATGGTAAGGCGGGCAGGCGGAGGTGCCAAGTGTCAGGATTTTCTCTTTAAGAAACTCGATCATCCGGTCATGGGTGAGGAGTGAAGGGGTGCCCTGAAACAGGAATGTCTTATTGGCAGAGCCGCCGCCTTTGGCAACAAACAGGAATTTATAGGCATCTTCGCCTTCCTGATAAATATCGATCTGGGCTGGCAGATTGTTCTTGGTGTTCTGCTCTTTAAACATTTCCAGTGGCGCCAGCTGTGAGTAGCGCAGGTTCTTTTTGAAATAGGCATCAATAACGCCTGAACCCAGCGCGTTTTCATCGCCGCCTTCCGTCCACACCCGACGGCCTTTTTTACCCATAATAATCGCTGTGCCGGTATCCTGACACATCGGCAAGATACCGCCTGCAGCAATATTAGCGTTTTTCAAAAGGTCATAAGCCACAAAACGATCATTATCGGTGGCTTCCGGATCTTCCATAATATTGCTGAGCTGCTGCAAATGGCCAGGGCGCAGCAAATGATTGATATCTGCAAACGCAGCCTCTGCCAGAAGGCGCAGACCCTCTGTCTCAACGGTTAGAATCTCTTGGCCTTTGAATGTATCGACCGAGACATGATCGGATGTCAGTTTACGGTAAGGCGTTGTGTCTTCACCAAGCGGAAACATTCCGGTATTAATTTGCTCAGTCATTTATCATCCTGTTTGCCCGCCTCACTCTTGGATGCAGGCACAAAAAGTTATCAGATACGGGGCTTTTACCCCCCGTAGCCGGTGCTGACACTGCGGCAGATTGATCACTGATACTTTTTGATCGATTTAAAAGCCGGATAAAGTCGATAAACCTCTGTGCTATGGCTGCGAGACAAGTGAAAAAATCTGTTTATTGTTAAAAGTTTCTAAATCACAATGGCTCAAAATGCGTGAGTGAATCATTGTGAGTGCAATGTTTGTTCCGACAGGTACGCAACTGACAGCCGCTACTTACAATTGAGAGGCGTAATATTGCAGAGAGCTGACGGATTGAAATGACTTTTCCGCTGAAATCCCGCCGAATAATCATAGGTGCCACACCTTGTCCGGAAAAACCGGCAGCTGTGCGGCTTGGGCGTATGGCACGCACAGCCACTCTTGCAACTGCTATTGTTGCACTGGCCGGCACGGTTGCATTTTTGCCGGTGCCACAGGCTCATGCCGCAAGCAATCTGATGGAGCTGTTTCGCCAAAAGCGCGAGATGCGTGAAGAACAGCGCCAGCAACCGGCAATTGTACCGAATAAAGCTGCTGTAGCACCAAAAACCAAGAATTCGACGCTGGCAAACAAGCCCGCAGCCCCAGCCGTTAAAGCAGTGGCGGTCAGAGGACCGCAGATTTATGATTACAAGCCTGAAAAGCTGATTAAAATTGATTTCAGCGCTGTGGATTTGCAGCTGACCGCAGCCATATCAGATGTAGCTGAAACAAAAATTGCGTCCGCCGGTGATGATGCAACCGGTATGCCCTTGCGGTCTGAAAATGAAGCGAAGCGTTTGGCTGCGGGTATACAGTTCGCTTCTGTGCTTGATGCGATGAAAAATAGCGACATTCAGGCTGAAAAAGCAATCGCAGAAGCGATTGTCACCTTTTACGCTACCGAGCATACATTGCTGTGGTCAGACGGGCTGATCGTGTCACAGCAGGCTAAAGATGTGATCGCACTGTTTGATAAAGCGGACGAAGACGGTTTGTCAGCGGCAGAATATTCTGTGACTGTACCGGCTGATGTTTTTGATATTACGAACAAAGATCAGCGTATCCGTGAGATGGCGAATTTTGAACTGCGCCTCAGTGCAAGAGCTTTGCGCTATGCGCTTGATGCCGGTGAGGGGCGGGTTATTGCCAATCGCCTGAGCGGTTTTCATGATTTGCCGCGTGGCCGTGTAAAGCCTGATCAGGTGTTGAAAGCTCTGGATGATGCTGTTGATCCGGCCGTCGTTCTGGCTGCATTTAACCCGCAAAACAATTATTATAAACTGTTGAAAGCTCAGCTCGCAGATATGCGGCCGGTACAGGAAAACAAAATCCGTATCGCCGCTGATACCTTGATCCGTCCGGGACAGAGCCATGCAGAACTGCCGAAAATTCTGGCGCTGATTGCCAGCAAAGCGCCGGCTGGTTATCTCAATTCCTATCAGGATATGTTCGACCGCCATAGCAGTGCGCAGCTATATGACCCTGAGCTTGTGGCTGCTGTAAAAGATTATCAAAAACTGATGGGCAAAACACCGGATGGTGTGATTGGCCGCGCAACCATTGCTGCATTGCAGGGCGAAAGCTCTTCTGTGAAGCGCGAGCGTATCCTTTATGCTATGGAGCGTTTGCGCTGGTTGCCCCATGATTTTGGTCAGCGTTACGTGTTTGTCAATCAACCGGCCTACCGCGCCCAATATTTTGATGCGGGCAAAGAGCAGATGGCAATGGATGTGGTGATCGGCTCACCGCGCAACCAGACACATTTTTTCTATGATACAATTCAGACTGTGGTGTTTAACCCGTCATGGGGTGTGCCGCGCTCGATCGTGATGAATGAGATGATGCCGCGTATTCTGGCCGATTCCAGCTATCTGGATCGTAATAATTACGAGGTGATAGTTGGCGGTAAAAAAGTGTCTTCATCCTCGGTCAATTGGTCTGCGGTGGCGCAGGGCAAAGCCCATGTTGGCGTGCGGCAAAAGCCGGGGCCAAGCAATGCGCTTGGCGAGTTGAAAATTCTGTTCCCGAATAGTCATGATATTTATTTGCATGATACGCCGTCCAAGGCCGCCTTTAAACGCGATATGCGTGCTGTCAGCCATGGCTGTATCCGGCTTGCAGATCCGCGCGCTATGGCCTCGGCGGTAATGAGCACGGGGCAGGAGAACTTGACCAAATATTTTGGTAAAAACGAACGCGGTATTAAAGTGCCGTCCGGTGTGCCGATTTATCTGACCTATTTCACCGCATGGCCGGATGAGGCGACAGGCAAAATCCGCTATTATGATGATGTTTATGCCCGTGATGAAGGGCTGGCAAAGGCTTTTGAAAAAACGGCGCAAACGCGTATTGCGGCGATGTAATCGCGGTCGGATTTCGTGGGGTTTACAATTTAGAGCAGGGGCGGTTATCCGCTCCTGTTTCGTTTTTCAGGGCTGAAATACAGTTTCTTTAACCGCTGACATAAGATGTACACTTTAATATCGTTTAAAATTCTGAAAATTGGTGTGCAGATGCCCTTAGGCCTTTGCGTCCGGCAGTGTGATTGGTTATCAATAGCGCGAATTTTTTGAAAATACCGTGTTCGTCAATTTCATATTGGTCAGACGGTATTGGGGCTACCTGTTTGTTTTATGCATCATCCTTACGCAAAATCGCTTCGTTGATTTGCTGGAAATGCTTTATGGAAGGATACTCTCTATGACAGCGATCATCGATATTGTCGGTCGTGAAATTCTCGATAGCCGCGGCAATCCGACTGTTGAAGTTGACGTGACACTGGAAGACGGCTCGTTTGGCCGTGCGGCTGTACCAAGCGGTGCTTCAACCGGCGCTCATGAAGCGGTAGAGCTGCGTGATGGTGGCACACGTTATTTAGGAAAAGGCGTTGAACAGGCTGTTGAAGCTGTAAATGGCGTGATTTTTGATGCGCTTGCCGGTCAGGAAGCCGAGTATCAGATTGAAATCGACCGCACACTGATCGATCTCGATGGTACGCCAAACAAGAGCCGCCTTGGTGCCAATGCTATTCTTGGTGTGTCGATGGCTGTTGCTAAAGCTGCAGCGCAGGCTTCCGGTCAGCCGCTCTATCGCTATGTTGGCGGTGCCAATGCCCATGTGTTGCCGGTGCCGATGATGAATATCATCAATGGTGGTATGCATGCGGATAATCCGATCGATTTTCAGGAATTTATGATTGTTCCAGTTGGCGCATCTTCTTTGCGTGAAGCTGTGCGTTATGGCGCAGAGGTCTTTCACACGCTGAAGGATCGTCTGAAAGCGGCTGGCCACAATACCAATGTGGGCGATGAAGGCGGCTTTGCACCAAACCTGCTGAGCGCAGAAGCAGCGCTTGATTTCATCATGGAATCAATTGCCAAAGCCGGTTTCAAAGCCGGTGAGGAAATTGCTATCGGCCTTGATTGCGCTGCGACTGAATTCTTCAAAGGCGGTAATTACGTTTATGAAGGCGAAGGCATTACCCGTAACCCGCTTCAGCAGGCAGAATATTTGACCAAGCTGGCTGCAGATTACCCGATCATCACTATTGAAGACGGTATGTCTGAAGATGATTGGGATGGCTGGAAGAGCCTCACCGATCTGACAGGTAAGAAAACCCAGCTGGTTGGTGACGATTTGTTTGTTACCAATTCCGCACGCCTGCGTGACGGTATCAAAATGGGTGTTGCCAACTCCATTCTGATCAAGGTTAACCAGATCGGAACATTGTCTGAAACGCTGGATGCCGTGGAAACCGCTCATAAGGCCGGTTACACCGCTGTGATGTCGCATCGTTCAGGCGAAACTGAAGATGCAACCATTGCTGATCTCGCAGTTGCGACCAATTGCGGCCAGATCAAAACCGGCTCGCTTGCCCGTTCAGACCGGTTGGCAAAATACAACCAGCTGATCCGCATTGAAGAAGAGCTCGGCTCGCAGGCACGTTACGCTGGCCGTGCGGCTTTCAAAGGCCTCTGAGGGGCTGATAGGCTGCTATAATCGCGCTGTTTGAGCTTTCATGCAGCGCTGCAATATTAAGGCGGGCTTGCCTATGCTGTGCGAGCCCGTTTTTTTATAATTAATTTTCCGTTTGGCTTTCGACTGTAAGTCTCTGTTAAGCCTAACTATGCTTTAAATGAGTGTCGGATGAATTTTATCGCATGTGATAAATGCAGGCCGGTCGTTGTAAAGCGTAATAATCTGAGCAAATTCCGTGTTTTGCGGTGCGTATTGCTCAAGAGGTGTAAAAATGTGGACAAAGCAGAAGCGTAAAACTATTCGCGGACGGTTTATCGTACCGCTGTTGGCTACTGCATTTTTGTCCTATTTCGGATTCCATGCTTATAATGGTGCTTACGGAATTTATTCCAAGGAGCAATTGCAGGCGCAGGCAACCTCTCTCAGCCAGCAGCTGGCTGATTTGAGCGAGCAGCGTGTTTCATTGGAGCGCCAGGTTTCACAGCTGCGTGATGGTTCGATTGATAAGGATATTCTTGACGAGCAGGCGCGCCGCGCGCTGAATCTATCCCATGCTGATGAAGTTACAATTATTGTGACTCGCGGCAATAAAGCCAATTAACTGAATTCCAGTTAATTGGGTGATTTTCTATTGTTTTCAATATGTTAACTAGTGCAAAATAAGCACTTTAGAGATATTGTAACTTTGGCCGATGAGGTTTATTCTGCGCCCACCATAACAGGGAGCAAAATATGGCACCTAGGGCTCAAAAAACTGCCGCGGGCAAATCGCAGGCAGCTCTGTCTAATACTCTCAAGGCACCCCAGCCTGCAGATTTCACCAAGGAAGAAGATCTTCACGCCTATCGTGAGATGCTGCTGATCCGCCGCTTTGAAGAAAAAGCCGGTCAGTTGTATGGCATGGGTTTGATCGGCGGCTTCTGTCACCTTTATATCGGGCAGGAAGCTGTTGTTGTCGGCATGCAAAAAGCCATGCGCGAAGGCGACCAGACAATCACTGCTTATCGCGACCACGGCCATATGCTGGCTGCCGGTATGAGCGCACGCGGCGTGATGGCTGAGTTGACCGGCCGTAGTGGCGGCTTGTCGAAAGGCAAGGGCGGCTCGATGCACATGTTCTCCAAAGAAAAGCATTTCTATGGCGGCCATGGTATTGTTGGCGCGCAGGTGCCACTGGGCACCGGTCTGGCATTCGCAAACCGTTACCGTGGTAATGACAGTGTTTCGATCACCTATTTCGGTGATGGCGCTGCAAACCAGGGTCAGGTTTATGAAAGCTTCAACATGGCATCGCTCTGGAAGCTGCCTGTTGTTTATGTAATCGAAAACAACCGTTATGCGATGGGTACTGCTGTAACCCGCGCTTCGGCTGAAACCGATTTCTCCCGTCGCGGTCTGTCCTTTAATATTCCGGGCATTCAGGTCGACGGTATGGATGTGCGCGCTGTGAATGCGGCGAGCGAAGAAGCACTGGAATGGGCACGTTCCGGCAAGGGTCCGATTATTCTTGAAATGCAGACCTATCGTTACCGTGGTCACTCAATGTCTGATCCTGCGAAATACCGCAGCAAAGACGAAGTGCAGAAGATGCGCTCCGAGCACGATCCGATCGAACAGGTTAAATACCGCATGACGGAAAATGGCTGGTATTCGGAAGAAGACCTGAAGGCGATCGATAAGGAAGTTCGTGACATTGTGGCTGATTCAGCTGAATTTGCACAGAACGATCCTGAGCCGGATGCATCTGAACTCTATACCGATATTCTGCTGTAAGGAGCGAGCGCTATGCCTGTTGAAATTCTTATGCCAGCGCTCTCCCCGACCATGGAAGAGGGCAAACTCTCCAAATGGCTGAAAAAGGAAGGCGACAAAGTCACTTCCGGTGATGTTATTGCTGAGATCGAAACTGATAAAGCAACCATGGAAGTGGAAGCTGTTGACGAAGGCATTATCGGCAAATTGCTGATTGCTGAAGGCACTGACGGCGTTAAAGTTAACTCGGTGATTGCTGTGTTGCTTGCCGATGGTGAAACCATGGACAGCGTTGCAGCGCCTGCTGCCCCTAAGGCTGAAGCACCGGTTGTTTCCGGCGAAAAGCCTGGCGGCAATGCAAATGCTGCAGCGGCTAATGCATCTGTGCCGGCAGCGCCTAAGCTTGAAGTGGCATCAGATCCGGATATTCCGGCTGGCACGGAGATGGTTTCTACCACTGTGCGTGATGCGCTTCGTGATGCGATGGCTGAAGAAATGCGTCGCGATCCTGATGTTTTCATCATGGGTGAAGAAGTTGCCGAATATGAAGGTGCCTATAAGGTTACCAAAGGCCTGTTGGCTGAGTTCGGTGATAAGCGCGTGGTTGATACACCAATTACCGAACACGGTTTTGCCGGTATTGGTGTCGGTGCCGCATTCACGGGCTTGCGTCCGATTGTTGAATTTATGACATTCAACTTCGCCATGCAGGCTATCGATCAGATCATCAACTCTGCTGCCAAGACATTGTATATGTCCGGTGGTCAGATGGGTGCGCCTATGGTGTTCCGCGGGCCTTCAGGCGCCGCAGCACGCGTTGGTGCGCAGCACTCCCAGTGTTTTGCTGCATGGTATAGCCATGTGCCGGGCATGAAAGTTGTGATGCCATATTCGGCTGCAGATGCGAAAGGTCTGCTCAAGGCTGCGATCCGCGACCCAAATCCGGTGATCTTTCTTGAAAACGAAGTTCTCTACGGCCAGCATTTTGATGTGCCGCAAATTGAAGATTTCGTGTTGCCGATCGGCAAAGCGCGTATTCATAAAGTTGGTAGCGATGCGACCATTGTGTCGTTCGGTATCGGCATGACCTATGCTATCAAGGCAGCTGAAGAGCTGGCCGAGAGCGGCATTGATGTTGAAATCATTGATCTGCGTACCATCCGTCCGATGGATATGCCGACTGTGATTGCATCGGTTAAGAAGACCGGTCGTCTGGTAACTGTTGAAGAAGGCTATCCGCAGTCTTCCGTTGGTACAGAAATTGCAACCCGTGTGATGCAGCAGGCTTTCGATTATCTCGATGCGCCAATTCTGACCATTGCCGGTAAAGATGTGCCGATGCCTTATGCCGCTAATCTTGAAAAGCTGGCATTGCCTACGGTTGCAGAAGTTGTTGAGGCTGTTAAAGCTGTAACCTACACACGTTAAGGGGAAGGATTAATTATGGCTATCAAAATTACGATGCCGGCTCTTTCTCCGACAATGGAAGAAGGTAATCTGGCGAAGTGGCTGGTTAAAGAAGGCGATAAAGTTTCCGCTGGTGACGTTATTGCTGAAATCGAAACCGACAAGGCAACCATGGAAGTGGAAGCTGTTGATGAAGGTATCGTAGCCAAATTGCTGGTCGCAGCAGGCACAGAAGGCGTGAAGGTCAATGCCGTCATCGCCATTCTTGCTGAAGATGGTGAAGATGTAGCTGAAGCTGCAGCAGCAGGCGCAAATGCAGCGCCTGCCAAGCAGGAAGCGAAAGCAGAAGCCGCCCCGACACAAGCTTTGGCCCCGACACAAGCTTTGGCAAAGACCGAGGCAGCGCCTGTTGCTGCTGAGGCTCCTGTTGTAGCTCAGGCTGGGGCAAGCAAAGGCGAGCGGATTTTCTCTTCACCTTTGGCGCGTCGCATTGCTAAAGAAGCCGGCCTTGAACTGTCAGCTGTTTCCGGCACCGGCCCGCATGGCCGTGTTATCCGTAAGGATGTGGAAGCTGCGATTGCCAATGGCGGTAAAGCTGCAGCCAAACCAGCTGCTTCTGCTGCTGCACCGCAGGCTGCTATTTCCGGTGCATCCGATGAAGCAACCCTCAAAATGTTTGAGGAAGGTTCATATGAGCTGGTACCACATGACGGTATGCGTAAGGTTATTGCGCGCCGCCTGATGGAATCCAAGCTCACTGTTCCGCATTTCTATCTGACGATTGATTGCGAACTGGATGCACTGTTGGCGCTGCGTGCACAGCTCAATGCAAGTGCACCACTGATCAAAACTGAGAAGGGCGAGGTTCCTGCCTTTAAGCTTTCAGTCAATGATCTGGTGATCAAGGCAACAGCACTGGCACTGCGCGACATTCCGGAAGCCAATGTTTCCTGGACAGATGCAGGTATGGTCAAGCACAAACATGCGGATGTCGGCGTTGCAGTTTCAATTCCGGGTGGCCTGATCACGCCAATCGTTCGTGGTGCGGAAACCAAGGCTTTGTCGGTTATCTCTAACGAGATGAAAGATCTGGCCAAACGTGCGCGTGATCGTAAATTGAAACCGCAGGAATATCAGGGCGGCACCACATCGGTGTCCAATCTTGGCATGTTCGGCGTCAAAGATTTTGCAGCGATCATCAACCCGCCCCACGCAACAATCTTTGCAGTTGGTGCCGGTGAGCAGCGCGCCGTTGTTAAAAACGGTGAACTGGCAGTTGCAACCGTGATGTCGGTTACCCTTTCCACAGATCACCGTGCCGTCGATGGTGCGCTGGCTGCGGAGCTGGCTAAGGTTTTCAAGAGCTATATTGAAAAACCGCTGGCTATGCTGGTGTAATTAAACAGGCGCCTCAATCCCGTATTGAGGCGCCGTTCCTGTTTCAGTGATAGGCGGCATTCCATGAAGTCAGTTCTGTGTTTCGGAGATTCGCTGACCTGGGGCTATCAGGCTCCGGATGGCTCACGTTTACCGCTTGCCGATCGCTGGCCTTCGGTTTTGCAAAAGGCACTCGGGCAGGATGTCCACGTGATTGCCGAAGGGCTGAACGGACGCACCACTGCATTTGATGATTATACTGTGCCTGAAGACCGCAACGGTGCGCGGATCTTGCCGACTTTGCTTGGCACCCATGCGCCGCTGGATCTGGTGATCATTCTGCTTGGTAGTAATGATATGAAGCCGCAGGTTGTCGGAGATGCCTTTTCCAGCAGTTGCGGTATGCGCAGATTAATCCAGATTATCCGTAACCATCCTTACGCTGATGGTGTTGCTGTGCCGGATATTCTGATCATTGCACCGCCGCATATGAGTGAAAGTGCTGATCCGTTTTTTGCCTCGCTTTTTGCCGGCGGCATTGCTGAATCACGCCAGCTCGGCTTGTTATTGGCTGATCTTGCTGATGATACGGAATGCGGTTTCTTTGATGCATCAGGCGTTGCCAAGGCGACCCATCTTGATGGTGTACATCTTGATGCAGACAATACGCGGGCAATCGGGCAGGCGCTTGAGCCTGTGGTGCGATTAATGCTTGGTCTTTAATATCGGGTCTTTGTGGCACGATATATGAAAACAAACCTGTGCTGCCAGAAGGCTATTTGAAGGCTATTTGAATGGCTGTCTTTGGTATAAAACAGAAATTAAAAAATTAAGATCATTCTGTGTCTGCTCATGCACCCCGTTAAGACGTGAAACAGACAGACAGAATATTGTTTAGGAGAATGCGCGTGTCCAATAGTTACGACGTTATTGTGATCGGTTCCGGTCCCGGCGGATATGTTACTGCTATCCGTGCTGCACAGCTCGGGCTTAAAACCGCGATTGTTGAACGCGAACATCTGGGCGGCATTTGCCTCAACTGGGGTTGTATCCCGACAAAAGCATTGCTTCGCTCTGCTGAAATCCTGCATTTTGGTGAAAATGCCAAGGATTACGGTCTGGTGCTTGAAGGTAAAATCAGTGCCGATGTAAAGGCTGTTGTTGCCCGCTCGCGCGGTGTATCTGCGCGCCTCAATGGCGGCATCGCTTATCTGATGAAAAAGAATAAGATCGACGTGATCTGGGGTGAGGCGAAGGTTACCAAAGGCGCGTCTGCGAGTAAGCCTGCGGAAATCAGCGTTTCGAAAACCTCTAAACAGCCAATGCTGCCGCAAAATCCGGTGCCTAAAGGCGTTCTGGGTGAGGGTACTTACAGCGCCAAACACGTTATTCTGGCCACTGGTGCGCGCCCGCGTGCGCTGCCGGGCATTGAGCCGGATGGCAAGCTGATCTGGACATATTTTGAAGCAATGGTTCCGCAAGCCCTGCCAAAGAACCTGCTGGTTATGGGGTCCGGCGCTATTGGTATCGAATTCGCCTCATTCTACCGCACCATGGGTGTTGATGTGACTGTGGTTGAAGTGATGGCCAATGTTATGCCGGTTGAAGATGCTGAAATTTCAGTCTTTGCCCGTAAATTGCTTGAAAAGCAGGGCATGAAAATCCTCACGGAAGCCAAGGTCACTAAAGTGGTCAAGGGTACCAATTCTGTGACCGCCAGCATTGAAACCAAAGATGGCAAAGTGCAGGAAATTACAGCTGATCGCATGATTTCGGCCGTTGGTGTTGTCGGTAATATTGAAAATCTCGGTCTGGAAGCACTGGGTGTTAAAACCGATCGTGGCTGTGTGGCGATTGACGGCTTTGGCAAGACCAATGTTGAAGGTATTTATGCAATTGGCGATGTGGCCGGCGCACCGATGCTGGCACATAAGGCCGAGCATGAAGGCGTGATCTGTGTTGAAAAAATTGCCGGTGTGCCAAATGTGCATCCGCTGGACAAAGGCAAAATTCCGGGCTGCACCTATTGCAATCCGCAAGTTGCATCTGTTGGTCTGACCGAGGCGAAAGCCAAGGAGCAGGGCTTTGAAATTCGCGTTGGCCGCTACCAGTTTGCTGCTAATGGTAAGGCGATTGCTCTTGGTGAAGATCAGGGGCTGGTTAAGACCATTTTTGATAAAAAGACCGGTCAGCTGCTCGGCGCGCACATGGTTGGCGCTGAGGTAACCGAGCTTATTCAGGGCTTTGTGATTGCGATGAATCTCGAAACCACTGAAGAAGAGCTGATGCATTCAGTATTCCCGCATCCCACTTTGTCTGAAATGATGAAGGAAAGCGTGCTTGATGCCTATGGCAAAGTGATTAATGCTTAAAAAGAGCGCGGCCTGATGTTTCATTCATCAGGCCGCTTAACGTCATTGTGAAGGATAGCATTTGCCGCTGATTAAAGATGGATTCGCCTATCGTAAGACCGCAATCACAGTGCTGAAATATTCGACACTGATCGGATTGGGGCTCGGTTTTGGTGTATCGACGCTCAGTTCTTTGTCCGGCAATGTGATTTCGATCAATGGCGTGGCGCTCTCCGGCTGGTATGGCGTATGGATGGTAACGCTGGCGCTGGGATTAGGCGGTTTTTTCTTCGGGCTGATCTGGGCATTGGTATTTAAAGCACTGGGTGAAGCAGCACGACGTTAAACCGCAGGTATGAAAAGCTGAATCCGTTTGTATAAGTGGTTTTGCTGCTTATATGTGACGTTACAAGATTGGATTAAGGCAAGTTGATACGGCATAGTATTTACCTTGTCTCTTCCGCCTGTTAAGCAGGCAAAAAGATACTGGCTGGCAGTTTTGCCGTTGATATAAATCTGAAGGCCGTTACGGCCGTTTTGGGAAAGACATATGGTTACGCTTCTGGACACGGTAAACGACAGAAAACGCCTCCGTCATCCTGAGAAGGCCAACCGGCCCGATACAGCACTTTTAAAAAAGCCTGACTGGATTCGCGTTAAAGCGCCGACCTCGCGCGGCTATGGGGAGACCCGTGAAATTGTGCGTTCCAACAAGCTGGTAACAGTTTGTGAGGAAGCCGGATGCCCGAATATCGGCGAGTGCTGGGAAAAGAAGCACGCAACCTTTATGATCATGGGTGAAATTTGTACCCGTGCCTGCGCGTTCTGTAACGTATCGACCGGTATTCCGACTCCGCTTGATCCGAATGAGCCTGAAAGCGTTGCCAAGGCTGTCAAGCAAATGGGGCTGAGCCATGTGGTGATCACCTCTGTTGACCGTGATGATCTGGCGGATGGCGGTGCGCAGCATTTCGCTGAAGTTATTCTGGCTATTCGTGCGGCAACGCCGCAAACCACGATTGAAATTCTGACACCTGATTTTCTGCGTAAAGAAGGCGCTCTGGAAATTGTCGTTAAAGCACGTCCGGATGTGTTCAATCACAATCTGGAAACTGTGCCGTCCAAATATCTTAAAGTTCGTCCGGGCGCGCGTTATTTCCACTCTATTCGTCTGTTGCAGCGCGTGAAGGAATTGGATCCGACAATTTTCACAAAATCCGGCATTATGGTCGGCTTTGGTGAAGAGCGTAACGAAATTCTGCAGCTGATGGATGATCTGCGCTCGGCAGATGTAGATTTCATGACCATTGGTCAGTATCTGCAGCCAACCCGTAAGCATCATGAAGTTGTGCGCTATGTAACGCCGGACGAGTTTAAATCCTTTGCGACTATTGGTAAAACCAAAGGCTTCCTTCTGGTGGCTGCAAGCCCGCTGACACGGTCTTCGCACCATGCCGGTGATGATTTTGCCAAGCTGCGGGCTGCTCGTGAAGCTCTGGTGGCGCAGCGTTCTTGAGAGTTTAATGCCGCAATTTACCACCACACGCCATGTTGCACATCGCGCAGACCAGATGTTTGATCTGATTGCCGATGTTGAAAGCTATCCGCAGTTTTTGCCAATGTGTGAGGCACTCACTGTGCGCTCACGCAAAGAACGTGACGGAAAAACCCTGCTTATCGCCGATATGACTGTTGGCTATAAGCTGATCCGTGAGACATTCACCACGCAAGTGCTGCTCAAGCCCGATGAGAAAATCATCGAGGTCAAATATATTGACGGGCCTTTTCGTTATCTCGACAATCGCTGGACATTTGTGCCTGTTGGTGACGGACAGCAAAGTGATGTGGATTTTTTCATTGATTATGAGTTTAAAAGCCGTGCGCTTGGCTTACTGATGGGCTCTATGTTTGATCTGGCCTTCCGCAAATTTGCTGAGGCTTTTGAAAAGCGGGCAGATCAGGTTTATGGCGTAAATAGCTGAGTTTGCAGCATTTTACATTTAAATAACCCAATTAAATATTAAACCCGGAAATCATTGGCATTTCCGGGTTTAATTATTTTTGCAAATTATTGCGCTGTATAACCGCCATCAACCATCAGTGAAGAGCCGGTCACAAATGATGCGTCATCGCTGGCAAGAAACAGCACGGCATTGGCCACTTCTTCCGCGCGGCCAAGCCTGCCCATAGGGTGCAGGTCGATCAGCTTTTGTTTGGCCTCATCCGGAATATTCTTCAATAATGGCGTATCAATATAACCCGGACATACAGCATTCACACGAATACCTTTGGCGCTGTAATCAATAGCCAATGTTTGGGTCAGCAGCTTCACGCCGCCTTTGGCTGCCGCATAGGCCGTTACACCGCGTTTGCCAACATGGCTGTGAATGGAGCCGCAATTTACAACCACACCGCCGCCTTGTTTCAGCATTTGCTTAATGGCGTATTTATCGCACAAATAGACACCATTTAAATTAATGTCGATCGTGCGCTGCCATGCGCTGTCTTCAAGTTCAGCGGCAGGGCCGTCTGCGGCAATGCCGGCATTGGCAAACATCACATCCACACGGCCAAATGTTGCCACGGTTTTGGCGATCATCGCTTGAACAGCAACAGCATCGGTCACGTCAATTTTAATGAACAATGCCGGATTATCATTTGCTTTCAGCTCATCGGCAAGCGCTTGGCCATGATCGGCAAAATCAGCAATCACCACTTTTGCACCTTCGCGGGCAAAAGCGCGAATAGTTGCCTCACCAATGCCGCTGGCGCCGCCGGTGACAATCACGACTTTATCTTTGAAACGCATGGTATAATTCCTTGATCTTGCCGGTTGAAAGGGAGTTTCTAAAGTGAAAACAACATTATACAGCTTTATCAGTACCTAGAGCATTTCACTATCAAGTTGAATCAACTCGATAGATATGACAATGCGATAACTCTAAAATCTAGAGCGAGCTCTACGATCCAACCTGAACGTTACCCGCTCTACCTTGATGCCAATCAATCTGGCAGAGTTTCAAATTTAAGATGGTCAAGAATAAGATCAAATGCGGCTGTCACTGTGGCGAGGCGGATAGCGGAGCGTGGCTGATCACCAAACCGGCATTCCTGATGCAGAGTTATAAATCCGGCACGGGCACAGGCCAGATGCACAAGCCCCACAGGTTTATCATCAGTGCCGCCGCCGGGGCCGGCCACACCCGTCACTGCAATGCTGATCCCTGCCTGCGGCGCATGTTTGAGTGCGCCTTCGGCCATAGCAATGGCAACCTGTTCAGACACGGCGCCAAAGCTGCGGATCAACGCCTGCGGCACGCCGATCAATCCGGATTTGGCCTCGTTGCTATAGGTGATAAAGCCGCAATCAACCACATCGGATGAGCCTGCAATATCGGTGAGTGCTGCGGCTATCAGGCCGCCGGTACAGGATTCAGCAGTTGTGATCATGAGGTGAGCATTACGGCAGGCTTCAAGAACTTTAAGCGCATGATCTTCGGCAATAAGGTTCATAATGACGACCTTTTTAAGCTGGCACTTCACCCGGATAAATTACACTCACAGTTACAATCGAGGCAATACCTTCTTTACGACCGACAAAACCCATTTTCTCATTGGTCGTGGCTTTAACGGAAACGCGGTCAGTTGTAATTTTAAGCATATCAGCAAGTTCCGCTGACATAGCTTCACGATGCGGGCCGATTTTCGGCTCTTCGGCAATCAAAGTAATATCGGCATTGGCAATACGGCCACCGGCAGCACGCACCATTTGCACGGCAAACTCTACGAATTGGCGCGATCTGGCACCTTTCCACTGCGGATCAGACGGCGGAAAATGCGTGCCTATATCACCATTGCCACGGGTTGCCAGCAAAGCGTCGGTCAAGGCATGCAGTGCCACATCGGCATCGGAATGGCCGTTGAGTTTACGATCATGCGCAATTTTTACGCCACACAGCCATACATGATCGCCCGGTTCAAAACTATGCACATCATAACCATTACCGGTACGGATGTCCGGAAACACGGCCATATCCTGCCGCAGTCGCTGATCAGCCATTTCAATATCCTTTGCCCATGTAATTTTAGTGTTGCCGGCGGAGCCCTCAACAACACGCACTGCAATGCCATGCCATTCTGCAATGGCTGCATCATCGGTAAAATCGTTTCGCCCGAGCGCAAAGGCAGCATCATGGGCATCAAGAATAGGCGCAAAAGGAAAGCTCTGTGGGGTTTGTGCCGCAAACAACCCCTCACGCGGGACTGTTTTGGTCACCAGAGCATCTGCACCTGCCTGTTTCAGGGTATCAGAGACAGCTAAGGCCGGTAACACTCCTGCATGCGGGTTCAGCGCTGCTGCGATGCGTCCGAGCAGATCCTGGGTGATAAACGGGCGCACGCCGTCATGGATCATCACATAATCCGGCGCATTATTTTTCGCACTATCTTGCAGGGCCAGCAGGCCGAGCCGTGTGGATTCTTGGCGTGTCGGGCCACCGGTCACCACTATAATGCGGGCAGGGTCAATGTTTGCGTCCTTCAGTGCGGCCTGATACAGCGCGTGATCATCGCTATGGATAACCACAACCACGGATGCAATATGCTCGCAGGTTAAAAAACTGCGCAATGTATGTGCCAATACAGCCTGACCGCCGATCCGGCGATATTGCTTTGGGCCCTCAGTGCTCTGTCCGGCGCGTTCTCCGCGTCCGGCGGCAACTATGACTGCTGATGTGCGAATGAGAAGAGCCTTTCCGAACTGTCACGTGTCGTTAGAATAGCGAATATCGCCTCACAGCCAAAAAGGCCAGTGATGATTTTTTTGATAAACAGGCGGATGATTTAACGCAGAAGCGGTTGAAGGCTTTTTCTTGCATAAAAGCGATATTTTCTATAAATCTGCTTAAAGTTTAAGCGTTTTAAATATTGCACAAATTTTAGGCTGATTATGAGTGATTTGAGCCAGCTTTTAAAAATCGGAACAGTGGGCATTCGCAACCGCGTCTTTTTGGCGCCGATGTCTGGTGTGTCTGATCTGCCGTTTCGTACCCGTGCATGGGAGTCGGGCGCAGGGCTGGTGGTATCTGAAATGGTCGCCAGTGCAGAGCTTTGCTCGCTTCACGCGGAAAGCCTGAAGCGTATGCAGCGCGGTAATTTACACACTCATGTGGTGCAGCTTGCCGGACGGGAAGCGCATTGGATGGGTGAGGCCGCAAAAATAGCTGAGGGCGAGGGCGCGGATATTGTTGATATCAATATGGGCTGCCCCGCCAAGAAGGTAACCGGCGGTTATTCCGGTTCCGCACTGATGCGCGATCTTGATCATGCACTGACACTGATTGAAGCAACAGTGCAGGCAGTGAAGGTGCCGGTAACGCTTAAAATGCGGTTGGGCTGGGATGAAAACTCCATCAATGCGCCGGAGCTTGCAGCGCGTGCAGTTGCTGCTGGTGTGCAGATGATTACCGTGCATGGCCGCACCCGCTGCCAGTTTTATACCGGCCATGCAGATTGGGATGCAATACGTGCAGTGCGCGAGGTGATTTCAGTGCCACTGGTTGCTAATGGAGATGTTGGCACAGCAGATGATGTTACCGAGATTATGCGCCGCTCCGGTGCCGATGCGGTGATGATTGGACGCGCCGCTTATGGCCAGCCATGGCTGGCAGGAAGTCTTGCACGGCAATTGAATGGTGATGCAGCAAGCACGGCGCCGGATGATCTGCAGGCCTATGTGCTTGCCCATTACCATGCGATGCTGGAACATTACGGTGAAAAAACCGGCATCCGCCATGCCCGCAAACATCTTGGCTGGTATATGGAGCGCCATGCGCCGCAGACGCCGGATATTCTTAAAAAAACGCTTATGACTTCAGGTAGTCGTGGCGAGGTCTCGGCACTGCTTGAAGAGATTTTTTGTGGGGTTGCACCGGCATCACAAAGCAAAATTCTGAAGGATGCCGCCTGATGGATATTGCGGAGGCCAGCTTACCCGCACATGTGCTGAACACGCTGCCGCAGGCGGTTATTATGGCAGATCGCAGTGGCAAGATTATCTATGCCAATGCGCAAGCCGAGGTGTTTTTTCGCTCGAGTGCCGCGATTTTAAAGCGCCATGGCCTGAATTATTTTCTGCCGCCATCGAGCCCGCTTGTGGCTCTGATCGCACAGGTTATACAAAGCGGTACAGCGGTGAATGAATATCATATCGACCTGTCATCTCCGCGCCTTGGCACCGAGCGCATGGTGGATGTGCAGGTTACGCCGGTAAATGAAATACCGGAGCAGGTTGTTATCCTGTTTAAAGAAACCGCAATGGCTGAAAAGCTCAATCGTCAGATGAACCATCGTGGTGCCGCGCGCTCGATTTCAGGTTTGGCTGCAATGCTGGCACATGAAATCAAAAATCCGCTTTCCGGTATTCGTGGTGCTGCACAATTGCTCGAAATGTCGGCGCGGGAGGCGGCGGGGTCTGCAAATAATGCCGGCGATTATGAGCTCACTCAGCTGATCCGCGATGAAACCGACCGTATCGTAGCGCTTGTTGATCGTATGAATGTGTTTTCTGACGAGCGGCCTATCGAGCGCTCGGCAGTCAATCTGCATACGGTGCTCGGTCATGTTAAAATGCTGGCGCAGCATGGCTTTGCTTCGCATGTTACAATTCGCGAAGAATATGACCCGTCTTTGCCACGGGTTTGGGGCAATCGTGACCAGTTGATTCAAGTCTTTTTGAATTTGGTTAAGAATGCCGCCGAAGCTATTAAGCCAGAAGAGCAGACCGGTATTAAAGGTGAAATCATTCTCACGTCTGCTTATAAAGCAGGGCTGCATATGAGTGTGCCGCTCACTGGTGAGCGCCTGTCGCTACCGCTGGAGTTTTGCGTGATTGATAATGGTAGCGGCGTGGCGGCCGATATTCTGCCGATTTTGTTTGATCCTTTCATAACCACAAAAACCAACGGCTCAGGTTTGGGCTTGCCCTTGGTTGCCAAAATTATTGCCGATCATGGCGGTATGATCGAGTGTGAAAGCTTTTCCGGAAAAACCATCTTCAGGATTTTACTGCCGGTTTGGAAAGATGGAAACGGCAATACCTGATTTAAATTAATTTGTTAAATTGTAGCTATAAATTATTGATTATCTTGGTAATAATTAATTTTACGCAAGGAGAATATCGTTGAGCGAGCCGGTTATTATCGTTGCTGAAGATGACGCGACCATGCGCACAGTGCTGAGCCAGGCGCTCACCAGAGCGGGCTATGCCGTTCGCCTTGCGCATAATCGTGCGGCGCTCTGGGCTCTGATTACCAGTGGTGAAGGTGAGCTGGTCATCAGCGATGTCAATATGCCGGATGGCTCGGTGTTCGAAATTTTACCGCGTATTCGCAAAACCCGCCCTGAATTGCCGGTTGTGGTGATGAGTGCGCAAAATACATTTATGACGGCTATTCGCGCATCCGAGGCCGGTGCCTATGATTATCTGCCAAAGCCGTTTGATCTGGCTGAAATGGTTGCATTGCTGCGCCGCGCTTTGGCGGAGCCGAAGCCGGTTGCTGCAAAGGCCGATACTGATGAGCAGGCCGAAGCTATGCCGCTTGTAGGCCGCTCGGTGGCGATGCAGGATGTGTATCGTGTGCTGGCGCGGATGATGCAAACAGATTTAACGCTGATGATCACCGGAGAATCCGGCACCGGTAAAGAATTGGTAGCACGTGCACTGCATGAATATGGCCGCCGCCGCAACGGGCCTTTTGTTGCGATTAATATGGCAGCTATCCCGCGTGATCTGATTGAGTCTGAATTATTCGGCCATGAAAAGGGTGCGTTTACCGGTGCGCAGCAGCGGTTTTCAGGTCGCTTTGAGCAAGCCAATGGCGGCACGCTGTTTCTCGATGAGATTGGTGATATGCCAATGGAAGCGCAAACGCGTTTGCTGCGTGTATTGCAGCAGGGTGAATATATGACCGTTGGCGGGCGCATACCGATTAAAACCGATGTGCGTATTGTTGCGGCCACCAATAAGGATTTACTGCGACAAATCCATAAAGGGCAGTTTCGTGAAGATCTGTATTACAGGCTTAATGTTGTGCCGCTACGCATGCCGCCTTTGCGCGAGCGCAGTGAGGATGTGACGGATCTGGTACAGCATTTCTTCCGGCTTGTTGAAAAAGAAGGCCTGCCGCCTAAACAGATTGATGCAGATGGTTTTGCAGTGCTGCGCCATTATACATGGCCCGGCAATGTGAGGGAGCTGGAAAATCTGGTGCGCAGGCTTGCAGCACTCTACCCGCAGGAAGAGATCAATGCTGAGATTATCCGCCACGAATTGCATCAGCTTCCGCCATCTGAGCTGGGTGATGGGGCAATATTAAAGCCGGATACAATTACCAGTCTGCGTGAGGCGACCGAAATTTATCTGCGGCAGTATTTTGCCTCATTCAATGGCGCTTTGCCCCCGCAGGGGTTATATGAGCGGATTTTGGAGGAGATTGAATATCCGCTTCTGGCAGCAAGCCTAACTGCAACATCTGGCAACCAGATCAAGGCTGCGGAACTGCTGGGCTTAAATCGTAATACATTGCGAAAGAAAATCCGCGATCATGATTTGAATATTTTCAAAAATACCTGATATTTTGTAAGCAATAAGGCAGTTGTTTTTGATGATAGGCTGACTTCATAAGCATCTAGGCAGAAACATTGTAATCATAGAATGTTTATCCGGTTTAATTGGTTTATGCCTTTTATTAGCAAAGTTACGACCATTGATAACAATTGATATCAGCATTGAACTCGGTTAAGTCGCATATATCACTGTTACACCCTCCGATTGATGTCTGAAAGCATAGTACAATGCGTGTCCCGTCGAACCCGATGATGTTGATAGGGCCTGCAGTACTTCTGATTTTCGCGCTGTGTTTTATTTTAGTCTGGATGAATGAAAAGCAGCGCAGGCATTTGCTGTTTTTCGGTGCTGCTAATTGTTTGTTTTGTATGGGGGCTCTCGTCCAATTACTCTCAACGCCACCGGATTTAGGGCAGAATGCTATTTTGTCTGCGCTGATTTATTCCTATAGCGTTTTGCTGTTTTGCGACGGCCTATTGAGGCGTAGCGGTTCGCAGCTCAGTACTTCAACATATGTTTTTGTACCAGCTCTTATTATTAGCGGTATCGCATATTTTTATTACGCAGACCGACAGGTCTTAGTTCGGATATATATATTGAATTACGGCTTTGCCGTTATTTTTCTGATGACCGCATGGCGGTTGCGTGCGTTAAGTGCTGGTAAGCTTGCAGAGCGCGTGTTTTTTTGGGTGTTTTTGATTTTCGCGCTGCATTTCTTCCCGCGTACTTTTTTGACCGTGGGCGGTGTTCCGAATGTCAGTAGTGAATTTGCAGCAACGACATTCTGGTTGGTCTTACAGTTTTCACTCGCATTTTTAGGTGTCGCTTTGGCGCTGGCTTTGCTTGCAGTAACCGTTAGCGATATGCTGGAAAATCTGGGTCGGGAGCGTTCCTATGACCTGTTAACCGGTGTGCTCAACCGGCGTGGCTTTGAAGAAGCATGTGCGAAAATTACCATTCATGAAAATAGCTGGCCTATTCAGGTGATGGCCGTAGATATTGATTACTTTAAAATCATCAATGACACTTACGGGCATGCTGCGGGTGATGTGGTACTTCGGGAAATGGGTAAATTACTTCTCGATAGTCTGCATTCAGGTGATATTTGCGGGCGCCTGGGTGGTGAGGAATTTGCTTTGGTGCTGAGTAAGTGTGATCGCACAACGGCGCATCACCTTGCGGATCGTTTGCGGTCTGCTGTTGCGCAGAAGCACTTCAAAAGCCTGCCTGAGGGGCGTGGCATTACTGTGAGTATCGGGCTTGCTGCCGCTATGAAACATGAGAGCTTGATGTTTGCAATCGACAGGGCAGATCAGGCACTCTATCGCGCCAAAAATACCGGCAGAAACCAAGTGGTTGCAGCGTATGAAAATAGAGTGGTCTGAGTTGGGAGCAATGCAGCGCAAGCAGCGCTAAGATCTATCTCTGACGGGATCACGCTGCTTTAACACCATTACCCCTCCAATTCAGAATGGCATTTTTAACGCCATCTCCACTATATTTCTCACGATTACCAGGCCCATAGCGGTTAGCGCCATGAAAGCGACCAAGTCATTCATACTTGCCCCTCCCATTTTTAATGCGAGGTCATTATACGACTTTAGTCTAATAAGTTAAGAGGGGGGAAGCTGCACTTTTACAGCTGAATGCGCTTGGCGATCCACCAGCCAATAAGTGGCGTAATGATTGCCGCTGCGCCAACCACGACAATCATCGGATAGATCGGTTTTTGGGATAGGGCAGGCATTGTCAGTACAAAAATAAAGCCTGTGCCAACCAGAACAATAAAGACGATTGAGCCAATGAGTGATGCAAGATGGAAATTTGTCGACATAAATGTGCCTCCTTAGAGCATTTCACAATCAATCCGGATCAGCCTCATGACCATATGAGAACACCTCTATCCTGTTTGATCAAGTGGGGCATTGATCAGGATCAAGGGCGCCATCAGCACAAAAACAATGTCATAACAAATGAAAAGCCCGGCGGTTAAGCCGGGCTGAACAGAGTGGTGGTTTACCGCTTTCAGGTTGAACCAACTTGAAGTGGCAAGTTTAGTTCTTTTGTGTTTGGTTCTCACCATGCGCACGCTTGCCATGGAATTTGCCTTTACCGGAATGCTCGCGTGATTTGAGCTCGCTACGGTCCAGGATGCCGTCTTTGTTTTTATCCAGTTCGGCGAATTTTGCTGTGCGGGCTTTTTCAATGGCCTCAAGTGAAATCTTACCGTCCTTATTGACATCAAGGCGGCGCTCCATGCGGTCGGCTGAGCGTTTCACCATCATTTTGAGGGCGTGAGCTTCAATTTCTTCGCGGGAAAGAATACCGTCGCCATTGGTATCTGCAGCTTTCAGCTCTTCCATTCTTGTGAATTTCGCAAGATCAATGGGTTGACGTGCAGGTTTAGCTGAAGTTTCAACAGGTGCTTTATCAGAGCTAGCTTTGTTTGTATCTTGTGCAAGCGCTGGCGATACTAGAACAGAAGAAGCAACAATCGCAAGAATAAGTGTTTTAGCATTCATGATGTTTATAACTCCGTTACTCATTACATTTGACCTGTGATGGGTCCGTGATTTGTATGGGAGTAATATCTAGCAAACAATGTGAACTCATTATGAACACTTCAATTAAATATTTGTAATGTTTTATCAAAAGTTATTTATGCAAGGCATCTATCTGATGGATCTGCGGTTAAAATAAATCGCAATTATGCACCGCGTACACTGTGTGTAGCGGCGGTTTCAATGCCGTCTGTGGGGCGCTAACATGGGCTGAGACTGGTTTTAACGGTTGAAGGCGCTTTATTAAGCTATTTCAAAGTTTACCGGCAACGAAGTCGGTTACCAATAATATGATACTGAAAATGATAATCAGCGAGATAATCCAGATGCCGAAGGCTTTGATTTCGGCATATTGCGCACCGGATTTGGACTCAAGATATTTGCGCTCTGCCATAGCCGCGATGAAGACTGAGAATGGCAGGCCGATGAATAAGAGTGACACTATAAGTGTAGTCGCTTTAAATATCATGACATCTCTCTCACGTGGTTTGCGGTGCGCGCCTGTAACAATTTATAAACTTAAGCAATGAAAGCAATGAGTTTGTTGGTTTTCATTCAAATATTTATAATATCCAATCTGCTAATAAATGCCGACACTAGCAAGATATAGTTATGAATATACCATTTTATCATTGAATTTTTGCTGTACATCTGTCATTGGCACCCTCAACGCGGGAGGGCGCCGCATGATGGGATTTACATTACTATGCGAGGCTATACGCCAGCAGCGACAGGTCAATTTTATATATAAGGCCGCTCGCTGGAGGCTGGAGCCATATATAATTGGCTATAATGTCAGTGGTGATACATTATTAAACGGATGGGTAGTCAAGCATCGTAGTGTGGTTGGCTGGCACCAATTTCAGGTGCCGCTCATTTTTAATGTCAGTCTAACCTCTACCCAGGTTTTACGAGCCAGACCTGATTATAATGCTTATGATAAATCAATTGCACAAGTTATCTGCCGGTTTGAAAATATATCAGCATGCGAGCGTGAATGAGCTTTTCTCAGTGCATGAACGTCGGGAAGTTTTGTGAAGCATAGGGTGTTGATATTCCTCGACCCTATGCTTGCATCTTTTATTCTGCACGCAAATCGTGCAGCCATGGGCCGATGCTTCTGGCATCTGCTTCATGGGGTTCGTCGCGCCAGGTTTCAGCAAGGCTGGCTTGATACCAAGTCTGCATTGCTGGCAGATCGCGCAAATGTTGCGCATATTTACCGGCTTTTTCATTGAGTTGGATATTGTAGGTCTGCAGGCGGAAAGCGACAGGGGCAAAAAACGCATCCACGGCTGTGAAGTCTTTTCCGGCAAGAAATGGCCCGCCGAATAATTCAATACCCTCATTCCAGATTTGTTCAAGGCGCTGCAAATCTTTTAGCAATGCCGAATCCATGCGGTGGCTGATATCAATCCGCAGTCCGATATTATTGGTGCAGACTGAACGAAGAGCATTGAAGCCGGAATGCATCTCTGCTGTGGCGCTGCGAGCCCATGCTTTGGCCTTGATATTCTGAGGCCACACAAGAGGGTGCTGATCGGCAATATATTCAGTGATGCTGAGAGAGTCCCACACAGTAATGGCGCTGCCGTCACTTTGAATATCGATAAGGCAGGGAACTTGTGCTGTGGGGGAAGGATTGGCTGAAGTCCAGTCTTTACTGCCAAACGGCACCAGCATTTCTTCAAACGGGATTTCCAGCTGCTTCAGCACCAGCCATGGCCGTAAAGACCAGGATGAATAATTTTTGTTAGCGATATATAAAGTGTACATGAGATGTCCGATCTTACGCTGCTCTATGATTGCAGTGATCTCATGAATTGTCCTCTGAGTATAGAGGCTTAGCCCAAGTTCAGCCAAGTCAAAATCCGTTCAATCCTGTTGTTTTTCCCGCAAATATGCCAGCAAATCATCAATCTGGTTTTCCCATAGCCCCCAGAAGCGCATGGAGGTGTTCGGGATCATGGTTTTGGGAGAGGAGAGGAATGTTTTTAAGCTGTCTTCATCCCATGTCAGGCCATCTTCACCGGCGGCTTTCATGGCAGCAGAATATTCAAACCCTTCAATGTTCCCGGCTTTTCGCCCCATAAGATTCATCAAATGCGGCCCCATTTTATTGGTCGGCTGATCCAATACATGGCAGGAACGGCATTTGAGATAGATTTTTTCACCGGCTTTTGCATTGCCTGTATTAGAAATCTGAGCCTGAGCCAGTGTTGCGATAAGCATAAAGGCGCTGAAAAGGACGGGAATGTATAAATGCGGCATTGCGGGTTTCATTTATGGCTGGTTATTTTGAAGCGAATTTAGCCCTGATTATACTACAGGCAAACGATATTGTGATTATTTTAGCGGTGATGCGGCACTATGAGCGGCATATCAATGGTGGTCTTTGATTGACTGGGGGCTATAATTTTGCCAAATCAGCGCAAGTGATACTTCAGATTGCGCTGTGATCGGTGGTATGGGTAAGGCTGATGCGCTGTTATTGACGGTGCCTGCTGTTTTTCATAGGCGACAGGCTTGCGCTTGTATATATGTCTGTGTGATTGCAAAATGTTGCAGCATTTAAGAGGTCCTTACGGGCACGGTGCTGTAATGTGAGATTGAGATTGTTACGTGCGTTTGAGCGCACAGGAAAGGTTTAGGGCTATGACAGCCGATTTCCGCGAGCTTCGTGTTAATATGGTTGATACGCAGATCCGCACAACCGATGTGACTGATCTTGCTGTTCTGGATGCTTTTCTGGCAGTGCCACGCGAAGAGTTTGTACCGGCTCATCGCCGTGAGCTGGCCTATATCGACGAAGATCAGATTCTGGCTGAAACAGCTGAAGGTACCCGCTATTTGATGGAGGCTTCACCGGCCGCGCGTCTGGTGCAGCTGGCCTCGGTTAAAAAGCAGGATGTTGTTCTGGATATTGGCTGTGGCACAGGTTATCTGGCCGCAATTTTATCGCAGCTTGCCAGCTCGGTTATCGCATTAGAAGATAATGCGGATTTTGTAGACTCTGCCAGTGCAAAACTGCAGGCACTTGGCTGTGATAATGTGGTTGTTGTGAGTGGTGAACTCACTTCCGGTTACCCCAAAGAAGCACCTTTTGATGTGATTATTATTGAAGGCGCGGTTGATTTTGTGCCGGAAGCGCTTTTGGCCCAGTTGAAAAACGGCGGTCGTCTGGTGGCGATTGAAGGGCAGGGCAATATGGGTGTTGCTCATATTTATGTCAAAGAAGACGGCATTGTCTCGCGTCGCGGTGTTTTCAATGCTGCTGTCAAGCTTTTGCCGGGCTTCAGACGTACTGCTGACTTCGTATTCTGATAGTGATTTATTTTCTGCTAAAAAGCCTGTATAGCCTGTGCTATACAGGCTTTTTTCTTTTTCAGGTTTTTAGCGCTTAAAATCTCTGACCAACCTGATATTGTCTTTTATGTATGAATATGATGATTTGTTGTTATGTCTGAAAGTATGCCAATTTTTAGCGCACAAATAATTGTTGTCTTGCAACAATAACAATTTGTTTATGAGTGAACGAACCAGACGGCTGGAAAATTTGATTTTTACCAGTTATTAGCAAGTACCCGAAAGTGCTCGGGAAATTTGATTCGAATTGTATGGGGTAGTCCGTGATTAATTTACGCAAACAGGTATTCGCTGTTGCACTGTTAGCGAGCACGGTACTCGCACCTGCACCTGTTATGGCGGAAACGCTGTTCGGTGCCATGCAAAAAGCTTATCATAACAATGCGGCGCTTAATTCATCCCGCGCAGGTTTGCGTGCGGTTGATGAGGATGTGGCGATTGCTAAATCCGGATACCGGCCTACAATTAACGGCACATATAATTATGGCCGTACCCGCAGTGGTTTAACCAACCAGTATTCAACCACGGGCGTGGTTGGTATTGAGCTGAACCAGACATTGTTTGATGGTTTTTTGACAAAAAACAGCGTGGCTCGCGCTGAAAGCACAGTATTTGCCCAGCGCGAAAAACTGCGCAATGAAGAGCAGAACCGTCTTTTTGAAGCGGTTCAGGCCTATATGGATGTTTATAAATATCGCCAGATTGCTAATCTGCGTCAGAAAAATCTCGGCGCATTGAATGAGCAGGTTCGTGCCTCTAAAGCCCGTTTGGATGTGGGTGAAGGTACACGCACAGACGTAGCGCAGGCAGATGCGCAGCGCTCAGCCGCCATTGCAAAGCTGAATGCAGCCATGGCTGATGTTAAATCGGCTGAAGCTGTTTATCGTCAGGTAACAGGCTCAGCGCCGGATAAATTGCAGCCTGCAAAGCCAGCCGGTAAATCTCTTCCAAAAAATATCAACAATGCCTATATTGTTGCTGAAGCAGGCCATCCCGGCATTAAAGCTACGCAATTTGCGATGGATGCTGCCGGACATAATGTTAAGGCCAATGAAAGCGCATTGCTGCCAACCGTTGGCGTAACCGCTTCTGCGCAACATTCTACTGTTTATTCCGGTTTACCTATGGTTGGTGATGGTAATTCTGCATCGATTGGTGTGGGTGTAAAAGTCCCGATCTATTCCGGTGGCCGCACTTCAGCTACCGTGCGTAAATCCAAAGAGCAGCTCGGTCAGGCACGAATTGAGATTGACGTTGTTCAGGATCAGGTGCGTGCGGCTGTTGCCTCATCATGGTCACAGCTGGAAGCCGCGCGTGCTTCACTCTCTGCATTTCGTGACGGTATTGCTGCTGCACAGCTGGCACTGAATGGTGTTGTTGAAGAGCGCAATGTTGGCCAGCGAACAACGCTTGATGTGTTGAATGCTCAGAATGAACTGGTGGATATTCAGATCCAGATGGTTGAATCTGAAGCCAATGTGGTTGTTGCCAGCTATGCTGTACTTTCTGCTGTTGGCCGGTTGACCGCAACCCAGATTGGCCTGCAGGTGGCAGAACATAAGCCTGAAGAGCATTATGAAGCGGTTAAAGATAAGTGGATTGGTTTGCGTACGCCTGATGGCCGCTAATTTTGAGCTTATATAAATTTAAAAAAACGGTGCTTAAAGCGCCGTTTTTTTATGTCCGCTTTTATGCGGCAGTAATGTAAATCTGTGCCATTCAGTATCAGAGTTCTGAATTGGTTAAAAAAACCTTAAGAAAGCTGTGTTTTACGCCGATCACCCTGCCGCAGGGATTCTCAAATCAGCAATCCTTCTGTACCTTTAGAAATAAGATTCGTTGAATTCATAGCGATAAAAATTTTATGCATATTTTATTCGGTAATTGAAAAGCTCAGGCTTATATCCGGAATTATGCTTTAGTTAAGGGATGCGGCACGATATGGCACAGACTTTCAGCACAGCACGTGAGCCATCCATGGAAGAAATTCTGGCTTCTATTCGCAGGATTATTGAAGACAGCGATGTGACCAAACAGGTGAGTGCTGAATTATCCGCACCCTTGTCAAAGTCTGCTGAGCCGGAAATGCGGGTTGAAGCGAGCTTGCAGCCACAAGCCGAAGTGACTAAAGCTGCCACTCTTGATCCGGTTGAAAAACGCGGCGAAATTGCCCAGTTCCGCCGTCCGCAAGCTCATGAAGACAATCACGATGATGGGCAGCATGAGAGCCAGAATCAGGATAGACTTGCCGGTGAAAACACTGTGCCGTCATTGTCCTTGCAGGCAGTTTTACGTGGCTCGATTGATGGACAGCAAACAGCCAATATTCAAGCTAACCAGCTGGCGCGCGCTGAAATGCATGACCGGAATGTAGCCTCGGTACGTATTGCTGCGGTTAACCCGCCGGTGCCGCCTGTCGTCGTTGCTGCTGAAGATATGCCGGTTTTAAAGACCACCAAAGCCTCTGAGGTTTTGCTTATGCAAATCGCCGAGCAGCGCGTTGTCTCGATGAACCAGCCAGCAGCTAAACAGGAGGATGCCGCGGTGGTGGATAGCACTTCAGACAAGCCATTGATCTCACAGGCAGCAGAAGAGCATGTTGCGGCATCATTTGGTAGTCTTAGTCAGGCTTTGCTGGAAGAGCAGAAGCGTCTGCTCAACGAGAAAATGGAAACCATGCTGCGTCCGATGTTGCAGCAATGGCTTGACACCAATCTGCCGCCATTGGTTGAGCGACTGGTTCGTGAAGAGATTGAGCGCGTGGTTCGCCGCGGTTGAGGGCGCAGCGCTGGTAAAGTGCCCCTTATAGCCCTTTATGCGACGCATATAGGGCTATTTTTATGATCACAGCCGCCTTATATAGATAATAGAAATATCGTGATTTTGCTGTGCAGGCCGCAGTTTGTCTTGATTCTTTGCGCCAGACTTGTTTTGAAGGGCACAACAGAGTCTTGTTTGTCCCGTGTTTGTGATTTTTGCCCGTTCGGTTTGAACGAGACAGATCATGAAATACCGGCGTGCCTGCCTTCATATAAAGAGACAGAGTTTTTATGTTAGAGAAAACCTACGATTCCGCGGCCACTGAGCCAAAAATTGCTGAACTTTGGGAAAAAGCTGAAGCCTTCAAGGCCGGTGCCGGTTCCAAGCCGGGTGCGGAGCCGTTTGCTGTGGTGATCCCGCCGCCGAATGTTACCGGTTCTCTGCATATGGGCCATGCGCTCAATAATACTATCCAGGATATTATGGTGCGCTTTGAGCGCATGCGTGGCAAAAACGTGCTGTGGCAGCCCGGTATGGACCATGCTGGCATTGCCACCCAGATGGTTGTTGAGCGCCAGCTGATGGAGCGTAAAGAACCTAATCGCCATGCTATGGGGCGTGAGAAATTTGTTGAGCGCATCTGGGAATGGAAAGAAGAATCCGGCGGTTTGATTTTCAATCAGCTACGTCGTCTTGGTGCGTCTTGCGATTGGTCGCGTGAGCGCTTCACTATGGATGAAGGGCTTTCAAAAGCTGTTCTGGAAGTTTTCGTATCACTGTATAAAGAAGGCCTGATCTATAAAGACAAGCGTCTGGTGAACTGGGATCCCAAACTGCAGACTGCAATTTCGGATATTGAAGTTGAGCAGCGTGAAATCAAAGGTAATCTCTGGCATTTCCGCTATCCGCTGGAAGGCGTGGCTTTTGACGCTGAAAATCCGGATACTTATATTGTTGTAGCCACAACCCGCCCTGAAACCATGCTGGGCGATAGCGGTATTGCGGTTAATCCGGAAGACCCGCGCTATCAGTCGCACATTGGTAAAAACGCAGTGCTGCCACTGGTTGGCCGCGCTTTGCCGATCGTTGGTGATGATTACGCTGATCCTGAATCAGGCTCCGGTGCAGTTAAAATCACGCCTGCGCATGATTTCAATGATGCTGAAGTTGGTAAACGCAATAATTTGCGTAAAATCAATATCATGTCGCCGGTTGCTACAATTGTGCTGAAAGACAATGAAGACTTTATTGAAGGTCTTGCACCGTCAGCAAAGCTTGATGCGCTGATCACTCAGTTCCATGATCAGGATCGATTTAAAGCCCGCAAAGCCATTGTTGAAATGATGGATGAGGGCGGCTATCTCGAAAAAATCGAAGATCACACGC
Source organism: Pseudochrobactrum mosebachae (assembly GCF_048914685.1). Lineage (GTDB taxonomy): Bacteria > Pseudomonadota > Alphaproteobacteria > Rhizobiales > Rhizobiaceae > Pseudochrobactrum. The sequence goes on along the minus strand of NZ_CP128408.1, from coordinate 240,566 downwards.
ATATGGTGCCGCATGGCGACCGTGGCGGCGTGCCAATCGAGCCGCTTTTGACCGATCAATGGTATGTAAATGCGGCTGAAATGGCGAAGCCTGCCATTGAGAGTGTGCGTGAAGGCCGCACAGCTATCGTGCCTAAAACATGGGAAAAAACCTATTATGACTGGATGGAAAACATTCAGCCATGGTGTATTTCCCGCCAATTATGGTGGGGTCATCAGATCCCTGCATGGTATGGGCCTGATGGCACAATCTTTGTTGAAAAGAGTGAAGAACAGGCGCTGGCTGCCGCTGCAAAACATTATGGTGAGGCAACCGAATTAACCCGTGACAGCGATGTGCTGGATACATGGTTCTCGTCTGCACTTTGGCCGTTTTCAACACTCGGCTGGCCGGATAAGACACCGGAACTGGATACATATTACCAGACCGATGTGCTGGTAACCGGTTTTGATATCATCTTCTTCTGGGTTGCCCGTATGATGATGATGGGACTGCACTTCATGAAAGAGGAGCCGTTCCACACCGTTTATGTTCACGCTTTGGTGCGCGATAAGAACGGCGCTAAAATGTCGAAATCCAAAGGCAATGTTATCAATCCGCTCGATCTGATTGATGAATATGGTGCCGATGCGCTGCGCTTCTCGCTGGCGATTATGGCGGCGCAGGGGCGTGATGTTAAGCTTGATCCGGCACGTATTGCCGGCTACCGCAATTTTGGTACCAAACTGTGGAATGCGACACGGTTTGCGCAGATGAACGGCGTGACCCGCAATCCTGATTTCAAACCGGAGCATGCCAAGCTTGCGGTTAACCGCTGGATTTTGACCGAACTGACCCGTGCGACCAAGCTGGTCACTGAGGGCATCACCACCTATCGCTTCAATGATGCGGCAGGCGCGGCCTACCGCTTTGTGTGGAACCAGTTCTGCGATTGGTATCTGGAGCTGCTCAAGCCGATTTTCATGGGCGATGATGAGGATGCTAAAGTTGAGGCACAGGCCTGCGCGGCCTATTGCCTTGATGAAATCTATGCTCTGTTGCATCCGTTCATGCCATTCATGACGGAAGAGCTGTGGAGCCTCACTGCCGGTGAAGGTCAGAGCCGTGACACACTGCTGGCACATGCACCTTGGCCGGTTCTGTCGTTTGAAGATGGCCACGCGGCTGATGATATTAACTGGTTGATTGAGCTGGTTTCAGGTATCCGCTCGGTTCGTTCCGAAATGAACGTGCCGCCATCAGCGCAAGCACCGCTTGTGGTGCTGGAAGCGTGTGAAGCCACCAAGCAGCGCCTTGATCATCATGATGCTGCAATTAAGCGTCTGTCACGTATTGCCAGTATTGATCTGTCTGATGCAGCGCCAAAAGGCTCCGCACAGCTGGTAGTGGGTGAGGCAACCTATTGCATGCCGCTTGGCAGCCTGATTGATCTGACCGCTGAAATGGCGCGTTTGAACAAGGAGAGCGATAAGCTTTCTGCAGAAATGGAAAAAATTGACAAGAAGCTGTCTAATGAGCGCTTTGTTGCCAATGCCAAGCCGGAAGTGGTTGAAGCTGATCGTGCGCGTTTTGCAGAGTTGCAGGAAGCGCAAGGTAAGGTCGCTGTTGCAATGCAGCGTCTTAAGGATGCTGAATAAACTCTGAACTATCTCAGACTGTTTATAATATGTATTACGCCCTCAAATCCATGTGGTTTGAGGGCGTAATTATTTCTAATGATACCATTGTGCAAAAAGATGACTGACAGAATCAAAATACACTTGTTATCGGTTTGATTCTATTCCTGCAGGCAGGCATGATTTTTCTTAAGTCTATGTAATTATTTATGTTTTGTATAATTTAAGCAGTGGTTTAATTACGAGAATATTTGTAAATAAAAATAGTTTTTCTGATAAAACGGTTTTTAATAAGCCCTAAAATATGAGCGAAAAATGTGCAGATGATACGTTACAAGACTGTAAATTATGATTGTTATTTCATGTTGTAATTATGGCACAGGTGTCGAATTCTGAGACAGAAACTGTGAATTATGACGTTTTTTTGATTAAATCTGAGCGACTAGCAGCAAGAAAACGCTCGAAATCTACAAAAAACTGGAATTTTTACAGGATTCGCATTGATCAGTGAGTTCCTTGCCGGATTGCTGCTCTTGCAGAACCGGTTTCACATGTTACGCTTACGTCAAAATTAAATATAAATGAGGGACAAAATGCCGAAATATGCAATTAAAATTTCCGCTGCATCGCTCGCATTAGCCGGGGGGCTGATTGGTGGCATTGTAGCGACACATGCTGGCGGTCTGGAACGCAGCTCGCAGGATTTTGATATTCTGTTTGAAGATGGAAATGTTGTCGAAACCGGCGCCACATTTGTTACACCACAGCGTAAATTGAAAAATATTCGCGGTAATTCTTTCCCTGTAAATCCTGTGCCTGGTCAAAATATAGGCAAACCTTTTGAAACAGATGTAGATGAAGGTAAGTCTTATTGGGTACCAAAAGTTTCGGCAAAGTTTCAGCTGACTGATGATCTGGCATGTGCTGCGCAATATCGTCAACCTTGGGGTATTGAAACGGATTCAGGGATTAATAATGCCCGTATGTTTTCTGCTATTAAGCAGAAAATCTCATCTAACGATTATGGTTTGAATTGCTCCTACCGTTTTGCGGCCGGTGATAAAGGCTTTTTTCGTTTGCTTGGTGGCGTGAGCTATCAGGAGCTTAAAGGTGAGCAATCGAAGGTATCAGCACTTAGTAAAGCGCCACCATTTAGTTTTGGCAATAGTAGTCTTGATGTTGATGATAGTGCTTTTGGATGGCGACTCGGAGCTGCTTATGAGATTCCGGAAATTGCCCTGCGTACCAGTCTCGTCTATCAGTCAAAAGTCGATTACAAGCTGAGTGGAGAGGTGAATATTGACGCTCTTGCACCGACAGGCGACATCGCAGCAAGACTGAATACGCCAGTTGCAGGTAGTGTTTCAACTCCGCAATCTGTTGAATTCAAATTCCAGACTGGTATTGCGCCGGATTGGTTAGCCTTGGGCTCGATCAAATGGACTGATTGGAAAAGCATCACCAAAGTTAGCTTTCTCAATACAGGTAATAGCCCGTTCTTAGGTGTTATTCCTGTAGGTCAAGAAGTTACTTCTCTTGATCTCTATTATCGTGATGGTTGGACTGTTATGGGTGGCATTGGTCATAAATTTAATGACCAATGGTCCGGCGCTGCAACTGTTACATGGGATCGTGGTACAACAACCGGCCTTACATCTCAGACTGACGTCTGGTTACTTGGCTTAGGTGCAAATTATAAAGCTACAGAGCAATTCGAATTGCGCCTTGCAGGTGCAGTCGGTGTTCTGACTTCCGGAACACTTGATAATACAAAATTTGCAGATGGAAGCCTTAACCCAACAGGTTCCAAGGCAGATTTCGGAACGGATGTTGTTGGTGGTGTAACACTATCAGCCAAATACAAGTTCTAATCTGTTATACGAAACAAACGGCGCTGTGGTTATGATGATCACAGCGCCGTTTTGATTCAACAACTTTAGTCTATTTTTCTAGGCGGGCTAGAAGCGATGATGTATCCCAGCGTCCGCCTCCGAGTTTTTGTACATCCTTGTAATATTGATCCACAAGAGCGGTAAGTGCGAGTGTGGCGCCGTTGCGATCAGCCTCTTCAAGGCAGATATTCAAATCTTTGCGCATCCAGTCGGCAGCAAAGCCGAGTTCATATTCGCCTTTAATCATGGTTGGTGAGCGGTTTTCCATCTGCCATGAGCCGGCAGCACCTTTTGAGATCACGTCAATTACTGTTTGAATATCCAGTCCGGCACATTTTCCAAAGTGAATAGCTTCCGCTAAGCCCTGCACAATACCGGCAATGCAAATCTGGTTCATCATTTTGGCAAGCTGACCATTGCCTACAGGCCCCATTAGGCCAACTGAGCGAGCATAGCCTTCAATAACCGGCTTGGCTTTTTCGAATGCCGTTTCTTCAGCGCCGCACATTACAGTCAGTACGCCATTTTCTGCGCCGGCCTGGCCGCCGGAAACCGGTGCATCAATAAAATGAAAGCCCGATTCACGCGCTGCTTTATCCAGTTCACGGGCAATTTCGGCAGAGGCGGTGGTATTATCGATAAAAACCGTGTCTTTGCCCATAGCAGCAAATGCACCATTGGCACCTAAAGTAACCGAGCGCAGATCGTCATCATTGCCAACACAGCAAAAAACAAAGTCCTGTCCGCGTGCTGCTTCTGCTGGTGTATTAGCAAAGCGCCCGTCAAAACTCTCTGCCCAGTTTTTTGCCTTTGCTGCGGTGCGGTTATAAACCGTAACATCATGGCCGCCGCGTGTTTTAAGGTGACCTGCCATCGGATAGCCCATAACCCCGAGGCCGATAAATGCAACTTTAGCCATTCCTGCTCCCATTCCTGCAATCTGTTCATTACGATAGATGTTATTATTAAACGTATTTAACGTGTCGGATCCCGTGATTTCAGCTATCCTTGTAAACGTAATTTGGAGTTGAGTGTAATGGTGCTGGATGAAAATACAATCAATGGTGCATGTCATTGCGGCACCGTACGTTTGCGTATTACGCTTGAAGACGGTTTAAACACTGCACGGCGTTGCACTTGTTCTTATTGCCGTATGCGTGGTGCAGTTGCGGTAACCGCGGCTTTGGGTGGTGTTGAAATCATTGGCGGGGCAGCGGCTCTGAGGCTTTATCAATTCAATACAAACGTTGCGAAACATTATTTTTGTTCACTATGCGGAATTTATACCCACCATCAGCGTCGCTCTAACCCGCAGGAATATGGCGTGAATGCTGCTTGTCTTGAAGGTGTAAGTCCGTTTGACTTTACGGAAGTGCTTGTTAATGACGGTATACAGCATCCTGCAGATTATCCGGAGCGTCCGCGATCAGCCATTGCCGGCGTGCTGAAATACATCCGCTGTGTGGAAGTTCAAGGCTAGAGCATTTCGTATCCCAATGGAATCATTGGGCGGCCACGATAATGCGTAAAAACAATAACTTAGAGCGGTTAATGCTCAGGATTGATCGCAGCGCTCGCTCTAGATTTCAGAGTTTTCGCATTGTCATATCTCTCAAGTTGATTCAACTTGAGAGTGAAATGCTGTAATCAAAGCCCCGTTCTTCTCCATACCCAAAACCCCGGTTTCGGATCAACAATCGCACTCAGTGCCCGTGCATAATCGAGCACAAGGCCAGGCGTCCACGCCATCGTTTCCGCACGCTTTCTCATCATGCTTGCGGCCCATAATTCGGGATAAATAATTGCTCGGAACGCTGAAAATACCGGCCAACGCTTATGACGATATACACCCTCTAATGCGGCATCCAGCGCATCTGCTACAGTGCTGGAGCAGTTGCGGTTGGTCAGATTATATGTGTTATCCGCGCCATATACTTTCCAGAAAGCGCGCAGCTTATCCTCGTCAATGTTTTTAATAACCACTTTGACCGTGGATTCACACCAGCCTTCAGCCTCGGTTTTATAATCAGGCTGGTATCTGCCAGCAACATTGTTGTCTGCGGTCGCCCTTAAAGTGCGGGTAAATTCATTGGGTGAACGGTCAATTTCAACATCAGGATAATGGCTGATATAGATATCTGGTAAAAATTCCAATGCGGCATGACCGGTAGATATAACGCCATCAGCATCAACCGAGGCAATATAGCGGCTGATAGCGCGCTGGCGGAGCGGGGTCATGGCTGTGCCGGTTGGCGTCCAGACATGAACAATCAGTTCGCCGCGTTTAGCAGTGCCGGTGCTGTTGATATCCGGATTGATCGCCGACAGAAAATTACTTCTGCCAAACAGCTTGGAAATTGGTGCACCTGCCTCAAGCCGATGAATACGCAGCGCAATATGGATGATACCAAGGCTGGTCAAAACCATAACCGCGCCGACATTGGCAGCAACCGTGCCTGCATACCATGTTGGCCATGGCTGCAGAGTAGCTATGGCTAAAAGAATTTCAACTATACCGCCGGCAATGCCTAGTTTCCAGCGCGGATAGCGAACCACCCATGCGCTTGCAATGCGCATGCTGCCGTCGACCAGAAAGCAAAGGCCAAAAACAACTGCAAGAATAAAATTGCTGGCCACACTAGAAGAGAAAATCAGAATGGAAATCGCAAATAGTGCAATACTTTGCACAATTCGCATTTGTCTGGCAGTTCCGTGACTACCCCAGGCGGCAAGCAGACTGACTGCTGCTTCTGGTAAAAGAAAATAGCCGAAGAAATGTGAATGGATCACGGTTTTACCGTCTAAGGCATCTATAATAATCAGGATGCCGGCTACAAACCACAAAATACCGACAGTAAATAGCGTTTTCCAGTGATGCTGGATAATCTCGCGCCCAAGGAAAAGAAATAAAATACGTATCATGCGATAATCTCAGTTTCTGCCGCAGGCATTCTGTTTTAGTGTAAGCATATTACTGATAATTAAAAACAGTTACTATCGCATTGACAAATATTGCATATGAAAAAAACTACCCCAGTCATCTATTGATGAGATTAAAAGGCAGTAAGCTCATGAAACCAGTAAACTCGAAGTTGGAATTTGTACTTCAAACAGTACATAGCGCTATTCAGCCGTGAGAACATTTCTGCTGCTCTAAAACGTCTCCGATCTTTTTTATCGGCAGTGACTTTTGTATCAGGCGCTCTTTTTGGTGCGTTTGGCTTTAGGGGCAGGGGCGTCAATCAGGCTGTCTTCAAGTTCTTTTGCCAGTCGAGCTTCGCGCAAGCGCAGGGTTTTTTCTTCGCGGGCGAGTAGAATTGCATCTTGTTCCTCTGCGACACGATTACGTACCGGGGCTTCGGTTTGCGTTCTGCTGAAAGCGGCTTCAGCTTGCTGGCGTGATTTACTATGTGTTTCGGACATCATGATCCTGATTTTTAAATGAGTGTTGTGCATATGCATATGTGTGGCGGTACAAAAAGTAATTTGGAATTTTCGGCGAACATGCACGCTTTTAATGCTCTAGAGCGGGAAACGTTCAGGTTGGATCGCAGTGCCCACTCTAGATTTTAGCTTTTTCGCATTGTCATACCACTCAAGTTGATTCAACTTGATAGTGAAGTGCTCTAACAGGCATAGAAGTAAAGTCTTGCTGACTTCTCTGAAGCATTCTGGCCGGTTTCGGAGTGTGCTTTGGGATAGATGTGGTAACATCAAAATCACATGCAGATTAAGGTAATCTGAATGTAAATATTTGTGCCGGGCAAACCGGCAATAAAAAAGGCCAGGCAAATTTGCCTGACCTCTGTAGGTATTATGCTCTCAACAGTGCCAGTACATCCGTGGTCAAAGGAAAGCTGATACCAAATATTATACGGCCTGGAGATTACAAGCAGACATTTTGCCTGACTTGTTATCGCGTTCCATTTCGTAGCCGATCTTCTGACCTTCTACGATTTCACGCATGCCAGCGCGTTCTACAGCTGAAATATGAACGAACACATCAGTGCCGCCATTGTCAGGCTGAATGAAGCCGAAGCCTTTAGTGGAATTAAACCATTTAACTGTGCCAGTGGTCATAACGAACCCTTTTCATAGCAAGATTGAATACTCCGTTACGTGTGAACGTGACGAATAGTGATAGCGATTTTTTGAAAGGAAGGTTCGTTCAGGGCGCAATGACTGCGCGGTAACCAAAGCTAAACAAGCAAATATCGATAACCACTTTATAGCTGTAAAAAAACAGAATGTCAAATTTAGTTTTATACTCTGTTTTTATGGCCAGCGCTTAGTGGTCGTGGCGGGAACTTATTCCCAGCCACTAATCTATTATAATCTCAGTAATATTCAATCACAGTATCATTGAGCAATACGCGCATAATACGGTATGCATAGAAGAATGCAGCAATCCCTAAAGTGAAAATAATCAGGAAAAACCAAATAATCACATGGCCAATGGATGACGCGAGGTTGAAATCGCAGCGAAACTTTCCGATTGCACGACCATGCGCATCCAGAATTTCAGTTCTATTGAGCACAACCTTGTTCATATAATAAGGAAAAACCAGCAGCGCTAAACCCAAGGTAATAAGCGTCAGTAATACCCAGATGATCACATGACCAATGGCTTCGCCGGTGCTGAAATTACAACGCAGCTTACCCATGCGTGTCGCTTTATAATCTGATGCAGTTATGTTTGTTTCCATAGTTCCCTCTGGATATAATTGATTGTGCTCAATAGCCTTAACCGCAGGCAATTACACAACCCGAAATGATTTTAAAACTTTACCGACCAGCGCTCGATATCAGTATTATGCCCGATCAGTGCCAGACCTGTGGCGATTGAGTCAAACTGATTGCTGCTCGAAACATCCGCATGTTCAAAGCGCTCCGAAAATAGTGTTTTAATCGCTGGTACAAACGACGTGCCGCCTGTCAAAAATACCCGGTCAATGTCTTTAAATGCAATGCCTGCAGTTTCTACAGCTTTATCGACGCAATCGGATATGGCTTGCATATCCTCATTAATCCAGTTTTCAAATTCCGAGCGATGTACATTGGCTTCAATCTGAAAACTATCAGCTTTAAAATTTAGTTTTGCTGATTGGGCAGAAGACAGGCTAACCTTGAGGTTAGACACAACGCGATAGAGCTCGAAACCATAATCACCTTCAATCATTTCGATAAAGTGGTTGAGTGCATCGGGGTTAACTGCTTGTGACGCCAGCTCATGCAATTCTCTGAGCGTTGAAGGCGAGTTCATCAAAAACAGTGTGTTCCAGCGGGCAAAACTGGCATAATAATGGTTTGGAATTGGCAGCAGCTTGCCAAAGGATTTATAATTGTCACGTTTTCCAAGCTTGGGTGAAACAACATTATCAATAATACGATAATCCAGCGTATCACCGGCAATGCCCAAACCAACCTGACTTAAAGGGGTTGATGTCAGGCCATTTTGTGTAACATCAAAATTGACAATGGAGAAATCGCTGGTACCGCCGCCAAAATCGGCCACCAGAACAGTCGAGGCGCTCTTTAGTTCTTGCGCATAAAAAAATGCAGCTGCAACCGGTTCATATACATAATGAATATCGGTAAAACCAAAATCCCTTAGCGCTTTTTCATAGCGCGCCATTGCCAGTGCTTCATCCGGATTATAACCGGCAAAAGTCACAGGACGGCCAACAATCACCTTGTTGCCTTTGGCAAGAAGGCGATCACCAAGCCGTTGTGCCAGGCTTTCAAGAAAGGTGCGCAGCAGATCCTCGAATTTAAAGCGTTGTCCATATACCGGCGTATCAGTGAAGGATTTGCTGGCGGCAAAAGATTTAAACGACTGCAAAAAACGGCAATTATGCGGATCGTCAATAAAGCGATCCATAGCCCACGGGCCGCTTTCCACATGTCGCTGGCCTTTGGCACCATCGCGCCAGAAGCACAGTACTGAACGATAGGCTGAGATGATGCTGTCATCTTTGGGAAAAGATAGCACTTCAGCAATACCGTTGCTGTCTGCGACCGCGATAACAGTATTGGTTGTCCCGAAATCGAGGCCAATAGTTATCTTCTCCGAGGGTGTGTGAATACCGGAGGTCATGGATCTGATCCTTGCTTCTTTATACGGGGCTTTTGTTTGCGGGCGTGTTTTTAGAAAACGGCGTTTATAGCCGTTTAATTGGCGTGGTCAATGAGGGTAGGTCGGTAAAGCGAACCGTAGATTCGGACTGAAATTTATAGGGTTGTGACATGCCATCCGTGAGACAAGGATAAGCAGACTTAATAAATCCTCTGCCACCGTTTAAGATCTCTATGCACACTGACTTACATATAGAACTTTAGATGCATAGGCGGGAAATAATATTTCAATCGATTTGATTCTTGTCTGAGAATGCTTGACGAACGCAAAATAGTAACGTTCTATTTCTATCGATGATCGGTGAAGACCGGATATCTGACTGCCTGACAAGGTAGTTCCTACTGGAAAAGCGGAAACCACTTCGCGGCCACAACTTGCAAACGGGAGGAATACGCGATGCGCAAGTTAATGACGACGACAGCAATGGCATTAGGTCTTATGGCAGGTGCGGCGCAAGCTGCGGAGAATGTTGAAGTTTTGCATTGGTGGACTGCTGGCGGGGAGGCCGCAGCGCTGAATGTGCTTAAAAAAGATCTTGAGAGTAAAGACATCAGCTGGACAGATATGCCTGTTGCCGGCGGTAGTGGTGTGGAAGCAATGACAGTGCTGCGCGCACGTGTTGCATCCGGCAATCCGCCGACAGCGGCACAGATGCTTGGATTTGATTTGCGCGATTGGGCGAAAGAAGGCTCATTGGGCAATCTTGATGAAGTGGCCGCGAAAGAAGGCTGGGACAAGGTAATTCCTGCCCCATTACAGGACTTTGCGAAATATGACGGCCATTGGATTGCCGCTCCGGTCAATATTCATACCACCAACTGGATGTGGATCAACAAGGCGGCACTTGATAAAGCTGGTGGCAAAGAGCCAACAAATTGGGATGAACTGATTGCATTGCTCGATAAGTTCAAAGAGCAGGGCATAACCCCTGTCGCTCATGGTGGCCAGCCATGGCAGGACGGCACTATTTTTGATGCAGTCGTGCTGTCTTTCGGCGCTGACTTTTATAAAAAAGCGATGATCGATCTGGATCCGGAAGCCCTGAGTGGTGATACGATGAAACAGGTTTTCGATCGTATGACCAAGTTACGCTCTTATGTAGATGACAATTTCTCAGGCCGAGACTGGAATTTGGCCTCTGCAATGGTGATTGAAGATAAAGCCGGTCTGCAATTTATGGGCGACTGGGCAAAAGGCGAGTTTTTGAAGGCCGGTAAAAAGCCGGGCGTAGACTTTGTCTGTATGCGTTATCCTGAAACACAAGGCTCTGTTACCTTTAACACTGATATGTTCGCTATGTTTAAGGTAGCGGAAGACAAGCTTCCGGCTCAATATGCCATGGCTTCAGCGATTGAAAGCCCTGCGTTCCAGACCGCCTTCAACGTGGTCAAAGGTTCGGCCCCGGCGCGTACAGATGTGCCTGATACCGAATTCGACGATTGCGGTAAAAAGGCAATTGCTGATGTGAAAGAAGCCAGCGAAAAAGGCACTATGGTTGGCTCCATGGCACATGGTTATGCCAATCCGGCTGCCGTTAAAAGCGCCATGTTTGATGTCGTGACGCGTCAGTTTAACGGTGAGCTGAATTCGGAGGAAGCCGCTGAGGAACTGGCTGCTGCCGTCGCCGCTGCGCAATAGAATAAAAAAATATTTCACCTCAGAGGCCGCCACTCAGGCGGCCTCTATAGTAAGACATAATGTCTGCGGTGAAATTTATAAAATAGCTTTATAATTTGATTTTATGCGTAACCTGTGCGGTTTCTCATAGCCGGATATGTGCGCCAACCGTGGTGAATGACCATGAACAGCCGCAGTCGATTGCAGGAGCTTTTGCCCAAGCTTGTCTTGGCACCGAGCTTTTTTATTATACTTGTTTTTGTTTATGGCTTCATTGCCTATACCGGCATTCTTTCGGTATCCGATAGTAAAATGTTGCCATCCTATAATTTTGTAGGGCTATCTAATTATTCCAAGCTCTGGGCTTTGCCACATTGGTGGCGGGCTATATCCAATCTGGCGATTTTTGCCTCGCTTTATATTATCATATGCTCTGCTCTGGGGCTGTTTCTGGCAATTTTGCTGGATCAGAAAATCCGCGGTGAAGGATTTTTGCGCCCGATTTATCTCTACCCTATGGCACTGTCATTCATCGTTACCGGCACGGCGTGGAAGTGGTTTCTTGATCCCGGCATTGGCCTTGAAAATACGATGCATCTCTGGGGGTGGGAAAGCTTTCACTTCAATTGGATTAAAGACCGTAATTACGCAATTTATTGCGTGGTCATAGCGGCCGTGTGGCAGTCATCCGGCTTTATCATGGCAATGTTTCTGGCAGGGTTGCGCGGGGTTGATAGTGAAATTATCAAAGCGGCACAAATTGATGGTGCCTCGGCATTTACCACCTATCGCCGTATTATTATTCCTATGATGCGGCCGGTGTTTTTGTCGGCCTTTGTGGTGCTCGCGCATCTTGCGATCAAGGCCTATGATCTTGTGGTGGCATTGACGGGGGGCGGCCCCGGCCAAGCAACAGAGCTTCCGGCAACCTTTATGTATTCCTACACTTTTACCCGTAACCAGATGGGGATCGGCGCCTCTTCTGCCATCATTATGCTCGCCATGATTTTCTCTATTATTATTCCCTATCTCTATTCCGAAATTCGCGGAGGGAGACGCTGATGAATAGCTCTGCACATGCCCAAAAAACGATTTCGAATGGCAGGCTCTTACGAGCGCTGATCTATACAATATTGCTGATTTTTATGGTTTATTACCTGCTGCCGCTTTATGTGATGGTGGTAAACTCCTTCAAGCCGCTGGAAGAAATTCGCCAGGGCGGAATGTTGAACCTTCCGCAGACATGGACAATAGAACCGTGGTTGTCGGCATGGTCAACGGCGCAGATCGGCGTGCAGCCAACCGGCCTGAAACCGTTTTTCATTAATTCGATTTTGATGGTGGTACCTGCGGTTGTCATCTCTACCATGATTGGTGCGCTCAACGGCTATGTGTTGGCGAAATGGAGCTTTCGCGGTTCCAACCTGTTTTTCGGGCTGTTACTATTGTCATGCTTCATTCCGTTTCAGATCGTTCTTATACCTATGGCGCGTATTCTCGGCATGTTGGGGCTTGCCGGTTCAATCTGGGGGCTGATCATGGTGCATGTTATCTATGGTATCGGTTTCACCACACTGTATTTTCGTAATTATTACGAGGCTTTTCCGACCGAGCTGGTAAGGGCTGCACAAATTGACGGCGCTGGTTTTATGCAGATATTTCGGCGAATTTTGTTGCCGTCATCCGGCCCTATTATCGTAGTGTCAGTGATCTGGCAGTTTACAAATGTCTGGAATGATTTTCTGTTCGGCGCATCATTCTCGGGTGCAACCTCAACCCCGATGACTGTGGCGCTTAATAATCTTGTTTCATCGTCCACAGGGGTCAAAGAATATAATGTCCATTTTGCAGGCGCTATTCTTGCCGCTCTGCCAACGCTGATCGTTTACATCGTTTCCGGCCGCTATTTCGTGCGTGGTCTGATGTCCGGTGCTGTTAAGGGATAATTCATGTCATTTCTTAAAATTACCAACCTGCACAAATCTTACGGCAATGTAGAAATTCTGAAAGATATAAACCTTGAGATTGAGGAAGGCGGGTTTCTGGTTCTGGTTGGCCCTTCTGGCTGCGGTAAATCGACTTTACTCAACACGATTGCCGGACTAGAGCCTATTAATGCAGGCGATATTACGATCAATGACCAGTCGGTTATCGGGTTGCCACCCTCAAAGCGCGATATTGCCATGGTGTTTCAGTCCTATGCGCTTTATCCTAATATGACAGTTGCCGGAAATATTGCTTTTGGTATGGAAGTGCGCGGCATCCCGAAAGATGAACGCGAAAAAGCTATTCATCAGGTGTCAGAAATTTTGCAAATCGGGCATTTGCTCGATCGCAAGCCAAGCCAGCTCTCAGGCGGGCAACGGCAGCGTGTGGCTATGGGGCGGGCGCTGGTGCGCAACCCGCAAGTCTTTCTGTTTGATGAGCCTTTGTCGAATCTCGACGCCAAGCTGCGTGTAGATATGCGCACAGAAATTAAACGCTTGCATCATCGTATGAAAACCACAATTGTCTATGTGACCCATGACCAGATCGAGGCAATGACGCTGGCCAGTAAGATTGCGGTCCTCAAAGATGGTGTTTTACAGCAATTCGGCACGCCGGCTGAAATTTATAACCAACCGGTCAATATGTTCGTGGCTGACTTTATGGGCTCTCCGGCGATGAATCTGCTGACGGTTACAGTAGAACAAGGTGCTGACGGTTTGGAAGTTGCGCTTGAGCGCCCGCAAAGTGAGCCTTTGAAGCTGCCGGTGTCACCCGGTTTAGAAGCCCTGCAAGCCTATGCCGGCAAACAAGTAATAATGGGAATCCGGCCTGAAGCATTGACTGATCCTGATGGTACAGACCGTAATGCCGCAACAATTGCGGAAGGCGAGTGTCATATTGAGGTGGTAGAGCCTGCCGGTTCCGACACGTTTGCGGTTGTTAAGCTTGGCGGCAAAGAGGTTGTGGCGCGTTTGAGAGCCGATGCGCATATTTTAGCTGGGCAAACGGCACGGCTGGCTTTCAACCTCGATAAAGTTGTGTTCTTTGATCCTGATACGCAACAGCGGATAAAATAGATGTGTATCAATGAGCTGGAGAACCGGCTCATTGCACAGGAGTGTCATGAGCTGAGCTGTAGAGCTTAGAATATTTTATTATCAAGTTGAAATAACTTGATAGGTTTGACAATGCGAAAACTCTAAATTCTAGGGCGAGGGCTGCGATCCAACCTGATTGTTACCCGCTCTAGTGTTCCTCGACAAATACCTCAATATGATCAGCATGTATGTCTATTCTGATCAATGGAGTGCCGTTGACGATCACTTCCATATGTTCTGCAGAGAGTTGGCCACGGAGAAGCATTTTTTCAAGTCTGGCGCGGTTGGCTTTATCGTTGAAAAATGTGTCTGATTCATCTTCGGGATCCATATTGCCGAAAATATAAAAATTGGCGCGATCCTGTCTGATAATAGCTGCCGCTGAATTCAACTGCGTACCGGTAGAATTGAAATGATCTTTATCACTCAGCCGCGCGCGGTAAGAGTCAATCGGTGTTGCTGCTGCACCGGATACGAGTGTGAAAAACAGAACAAACGAAAACACCGGCCGTAGCATAACATTCCCCCAATATAGTTATGCGGCAGTGTAAACTATTTGTTATTAAATGGAAATATGCTTCAGTGTAGTTTCATTTTGTAAGAATAATAAAGGCGGGGGAAATTATTGAATTTCCCCCGCCTGTTATTCTTAAGCTTTAACTGCTTTCTTAGGCAGCCGTGGCAACAAAATGGTTAGAATGCCGAGTAATGGCAGGAATGAACACAGCCAATACACATATTCAATACCATTAGCGTCAGCATAGCTACCAAGCAGTGCGGCGCCAATGCCGCCGGCACCAAAGGCAAATCCAAAGAACAGGCCGGCAATCATCCCCACACGCCCAGGTACGAGCTCTTGTGCGAAAACCACAATCGCCGAGAAAGCTGATGAAAAGATCAGGCCTATCACCACGCTGAGCACGCAGGTCCAGAACATATTTGCGTAAGGCAGCATCAAGGCAAAAGGAATAACGCCAAGGATTGAGAACCAGATCACAAAACGCGCTCCCATGCGGTCACCGATCGGGCCGCCGAGGAAAACACCGGCTGCAGATGCACCCAGAAACAAGAACAGCATCAGCTGGGCACTTTGAATACTGACATCAAATTTTTCGATAACGAAAAAGGTGAAATAGCTGGAAATACTGGCCATATAGACGTTTTTTGTAGCGGTTAGCACCACCAGAACCAATATAGCAAACATCACGCGTCCCTGCGCAAGTGGCAGAGTACGGTCTGCGGGTGCTTTGTTCTTATTCTGACGTTGCTTTTCGGCATACCAGCGGCTCACACGGGTAAGCGCAATAAAGCCAATAACGGCAATCATTGCCAGCCACGCAACACTGGACTGACCATTTGGCAGGATAATAAACGCTGCGAGCAGCGGTCCGAGCGCAGAGCCGAAATTGCCGCCAACCTGAAACAGCGATTGCGCAAAACCGTGACGCCCGCCTGAAGCCGTGCGCGCAACACGCGATGCTTCCGGATGGAAAATAGCCGAACCAAGACCGATAAGGCTCGAGCCTATCAGCAATACAGTATAGCTGTCAGCATTTGCTAGCAAAATCAAACCGATAAATGTGCTGACACTGGATAGGGGCAGCGAATAGGGCATTGGCCAACGATCTGTGACGAGACCAATAACCGGCTGTAAAAGCGAAGCTGTGACCTGAAATGTCATGGTCAGAAGCCCGATCTGGCGAAAATCGAGATTATAGTTGGCTTTGATCAACGGATAAATCGCTGATAATAGCGATTGCATAATATCGTTGAACATGTGGCAGAAACTGACAACGACGATCAGGGATACGGCTGTTGTTTCGGCAATTTTGGGTGACTGGCTGGTCACGGTGGTCATTGCAAGTGCTCCGGATATGTTTATGCTTTTTATATTACGCTGCCATGCCTAACAGCGCAGGGCAAACAGTCTTTGATCATGACAGAGCTGTTATCGTTTATTCTTAAGCAAACTACGTTGTTTCTGATGTCTCGCTGTTGAAGCATTTTCATTTTTAGTTGCAGCAGAAAATGGCTCAGTTTATTTTAACGCGCATTTTACTCCGAATGTTGTTTCACATATTTCGACATGCGCTTTAACTCTTGCTTAGTCTGGTTTGCTCTGGCCTGCTTTCGTGCTAAGGACGTAAAGTTTTTCAACTGGGCCAACTCGATGCAGTTTTATAGTTCAGATAATATAAATCGCCGGATTGCTGATGCGATGCATCTGGTGGAACATGCATCAGAGCCGGTTGTAGCACTGGCACGGCACTATCCCTCTGGCTTACATATTGCACTGCATAAACATTCAAGAACCCAGCTTCTCTATGCAAGCTCTGGTGTAGCATTGGTAACCACAGAGCGCGGGCGCTGGATGATACCGCCCGATCATGCGCTGTTAATTCCGCGCGGTGTTGAACATAAAGTGGAAATGTTTTCTGCGGTAGAAATGCAGTCGGTTTATATGTGCGACTATGACAGCGGCGACTATCCGCTGGTTTTGTCTGTTAATGAACTCACCCGTAGCCTCTTGGGTGAGGCTGT
The DNA here is from genome assembly GCF_048914685.1 of Pseudochrobactrum mosebachae. Classification (GTDB taxonomy): domain Bacteria; phylum Pseudomonadota; class Alphaproteobacteria; order Rhizobiales; family Rhizobiaceae; genus Pseudochrobactrum. The sequence continues at coordinate 223,678 of NZ_CP128408.1, read as the reverse complement.
GCAGCTGCAAATGCCCGATAGCAGGGATGAGCGCAGCGGGTTGCTATTTGCTTTGTTGCTGCATGAGATCAAACGTTTGCCTATACGCGAACTTGGTCTGCCTTTTCCGCAAAAACCGGCATTGGTCGATTTGTGTAAGGCTTTTTTGCTGACACCAGATCCCGCAGCCAGCATTGATCAGTGGGCCGAAAAAATGAGTATGAGCAGACGATCCTTTACCCGTTTGTTTAGAGCGCAAACCGGCGTGAGTTTTGTAACCTGGCGCCAGCAGGCTTGTATTTTTGCGTCACTCCCCAAGCTTGCCTCGGGTGAGGCAATTACCTCTGTGGCATTCGACATCGGATATGAAAGTGCTGCCGCTTATACTACGATGTTCAAACGAATGCTTGGCAGCTCGCCGCGCGATTATATGCGCCAGCAGGCCGGATATATGGACTAACCGGTTATGTCTTTAAAAAAATAAGGTTTTTCATCAATCTAAAGTGGAGAAATGTCAGTTTTTATTGCGTCGTCATTTATTGTCCGGCACTATCATCTTAAATTATAGCTTATAGCGGGAAGCCTTTTGCCACTTTCAGGTTCATAGCCAAGTGGCCAAATGTTTCAAAGGGGCAGAATGCAGTCTTTTTTTAGTATTTCACCGGGTTTTATGTTCGCATTATTCTTTATTTGCGGGATAGTTTTCTATTTTATCGGCGTGCTTTGCTTGCGTATTTTTGCCCGTCAGGCATCAAAAGATATGCTGACATTACCGATTGGCGCCTTTATCAGCACAGTTGCAACCGCATGGGCGCTGGCACTGGGGTTCGTGGCAGCTGATATCTGGGCAGTCAATAGCCGTGCTGATCAGGCTGCCAGTGAAGAGCGCTCATCGATCACACGTATGCTGGGTATGGCACGCCCTGAAGCGTTGAATGATCCGGTATTGCTGAAAGCGCTCGGTGTATATCGTGTGGCTGTGGTGACTGAGGAATGGCGTAAAGGTGCTAATTCAAAGCCCTCCCGTTCTGTTGAAGAGGCTTTGCAGGTCATTCGCATTGCACTGATAAGCATGGCCAGAACGGATATTCCAGGCGCATTGATGGGGCAAATGGTGCAGGATTTTGATGAGATGCAGGATGCACGCAATACGCGTCTTGCACTTGGTTCCAGCTCGATCAATCATTATAAATGGTATCTGGTATTTTTCCTCACGGTTTTATCGCTGGTTGTTGTCGCTGCCGTGCATGCAGACCGGCCGAAAGCAGGGCGCAAAGCGCTGGGTATTTTTACCGTGACAGCGGTTATGAGTCTGTGGATTTTAGCTATTCATGCCAGCCCTTATCGTGGTGTCGGGCGATTGGAGCCGACAGTGTTATTTACCAGCCAGAAGACTGCCTTTGCATTGCCTGATGCCTTTCACAAATAAGCGGGCAGGGATTGCCAACAACATTATTTACTGAGCACATTATACAGATCATGACAGAGCAGGTAGGATACGATGTACAAACATATATTGATCGCCACAGACGGATCTGAACTCGCAGAAAAAGGTCTTGAACAGGGTTTGCAGCTCGCATATCAGCTGGGTGGAAAGCCTGCATGTAAAGTAACTGTTCTCACAGTTACTGAGCCTTTTCCGATGATGGCAACGGCCAGTAGTGCTGGCTGGATTGCCAGCCCCAAAGACATTGAAATCTATAATGATAATCAGCAGCGTCTGGCGCAGGATGTGCTGAAAAATGCCGGTGAGAAGGCTGCGGAAACTGGCGTTAGCGTGGAGTTGAAGCATATTGCCGACCGCTGGCCCGCCGAGGCGATTATTGAATATAGCCAAAACAGCGATGTGGATCTGATTGTTATGACATCACACGGGCGCCGCGGTATTGGCCGCTTGCTGTTGGGTAGCCAGACCAGTGAAGTATTGGCGCATACCAAAACAGCAATTCTTATTGTGCGTTAAATTATGAGTTTTCTCAGCAATGAACTGTCGCAGACAGTATGGCACTGTCTGCGGCAGTTTTACGTTTACTGTTCAATTATGGCTTTGACGCTTTGAGAACATAATTGGTATCCGGTGAAATAATAAAGTCTTTGACCTTATTCGAAACAACCGCCACTTCAGTCAGCTGATACAGCATGGTGAACGGGCTGGTGTCGCGGAATTCCTTTTGAATATCCAGATATTGCTGATTGCGCTTATCGGTATCGCTCTCCATTACTGCAGCGAGCGTTTTCTGCGTCAGCTCAGGAATTTCCCATGAGTTACGCCACGCGCTGGTTTTGGATGTTGCATTATCGCTATTATCCAGATTGGTAGCGAAAGTGTCAGCATTGGTGTGCGGATCCCAGTAATCAATACCCCACTGGCCGATATAAATATCATGCTTACGGGCACGGTATTTAGTTAGGGTTTGCTTGCCGTCGCCCGGAATGATTTCCAGCTTGATATTGGCTTTCGCAAAAGTTTGCTGAATGGATTCAGCAATGCCGGTTACCGGCTGGGTATTGCGAACGTCCATTGTAATGGTAAAACCGTCTTTTAGTCCTGCTTTTTCAAGCAGTTCTTTGGCTTTTTCAACATTCTGAGTGAAAGGTTTTTCTTCCGTTGAGCCGAGCATGCCCGCAGGAAGGAAGTTTTGATGAATCGTTCCTACACCCTTAATCAGCGTGGATTGAATGGCGTCATAATCTACCAGATATTTTACCGCTTCACGCACTTCAGGCTTGGCAAGGGTTTCGTGCTGCTGGTTAAGGCTGAAATAGTAGATTGTACCCTTAGGAGCGCTGGCCGTATGGAAACGGTCGTCTTTGGCAAGCGCTTCAAGGTCGCCCGGTTCCAGATTACGGGCAATATCAATGTCACCGGCATCAAGCATAATGCGCTGTGAAGCGCTTTCTTTAACCGAGCGATAGATAACGCGCTTGAGAGGTGGCTGCTCGCCGCCATAATTATCATTACGTTCCATCATGATAATTTCATTCGGGCGCCAGTCTTTGATCATATAGGCGCCGGAACCGGCATAATTACGTTTCAGCCAATCATGACCGAAATCGTTGTCAGCTTTTGAATCGGCTGTCGGAGTGAGCGGTTTTGCGTGCTCTTTCACCAGTTTACTATCTACAATAGAACCAACTGTTGCTGTAAGGCAGTTATAAACGAAGGAAGGAGCAAAGGCTTTTTCCGAGGTGAAAATCAGCGTGTGATCATCTTTAGCGTAAATTTTTTCATCGACATTATCTTTAGTCAGACCAAATTGGCTCAGAATAAACACAGGGCTCTGATCCAGTTTCACTGCCCGCTGCAACGAAAACGCGGCATCATGTGCAGTAATCGGATTGCCGGATGCAAATTTCTGATCTTTTTTGATTATAAATGTAAAGGTCTTGCCATCTTCACCAACACTCCAGCTTTCTGCAATATCCGCATTGAGTTTGGACGGATCGCGATAATCTGTGCGTAACAAACGGCCATAGCTGTTGGCCAGAATTTCAGAAGCTGAAATTTCAAAGGATTCAGCCGGATCAAGCGATATAACATCATCAATTGTCATGCCGATGACCAGAGTGTCTGCAGGTGTTGCAGCCTGTGCTGAACCGGAAAAAACGGTGCCTGTTAATGCGGTGCTGACGGCCAGCGCATAAAAAAATCGTTTATGTTTTCGTTCAAAGTTAAATGGCATCAGAGTCATATTTAGTTCCCCTTCATTCAATTTTGTTGTGTTTTTGGGACGGTTTTAATTACCATCCAGAGTTCTTCTGCCTCACAAGACCGAGCCTAAAGAAACTAATCTAAAGCGCAAACTGTATTTTTATATTTTAAAACACTTATCCCATTAAAATCACTTGTCGTTTATGGCTGGCTTAACAGCATGGAAATACCTTGGCCCACACCGACACACATGGCAGCCAAAGCATGATGAATACCGCGTGTGTGCAGTTCAATGGCTGCGGTCAAAGCCAGTCTGGCACCAGACATCCCCAGCGGGTGACCAAGAGCAATGGCGCCGCCATTCGGATTAACATGCTCCGCATCATCATCCAGCCCGAGTTGACGCATACAGGCGAGCGCTTGCGCGGCAAAAGCTTCATTAAGCTCAATCAGCCCGATATCAGCCATGCTTAAATGATGGCGCTGCAGCAATTTATTGGTGGCGGGCACAGGGCCGATACCCATAATGCGCGGGGCAACACCGGCAGTCGCCATACCGCTGACTTTTGCCAGCGGGGTTAGCCCGTATCGCTCGACAGCCAGTTTCGAGGCGATAATCACTGCTGCCGCACCGTCATTGACACTAGAGGCATTACCGGCGGTAATTGTACCGTTTTCACGGAAAGGGGTGGCAAGACTGCCGAGTTTTTCCATTGAGGTCTCACGCGGCTGTTCGTCTTGCGCAACCACAGTGGTTGCGCCTTTGCGCCCCGCAATCACATAAGGTGCAATTTCCTGAACAAAGCGCCCGTTCTGGATAGCCGCAGCAGCGCGCTGCTGGCTGCGTAAAGCAAAAGCGTCCTGATCTTCGCGGCTGATACCAAAATCGGCACTCAGATTTTCAGCCGTTTCCGGCATGGATTCTGTGCCGTACTGGCTATTTATCTGCGGATTGATAAAGCGCCAGCCGATTGTGGTGTCATAAACCGCATTTTGACGCTGAAACGCGGCATCGGCTTTGGGCATCACAAAGGGGGCACGCGACATGCTTTCAACCCCACCGGCAATGATAATATCAGCTTCGCCCAGTTTAACTGCCCGTGCAGCATAGCCCACCGCATCAAGGCCTGAGCCGCACAAACGGTTTAGTGTGGTTGCGGCCACGCTCTCACCAAGGCCGGAGAGCAACACCGCCATGCGGGCAATATTGCGATTATCTTCACCAGCCTGATTGGCACAACCGAAAACAACTTCGTCAATATTTTCCGCGGCGAGCGAGGGAAAGCATTTAAGCGCCTCGCGGATCGTATGTGCAGCCATATCATCGGGCCGCACAGATGACAGTGCACCACCATAACGACCAATAGGTGTACGAACACCGCCAATAATATAGGCTTCACTCATAGTGTTAGTCCTTATTATGTTGAGCGGCAAACATCGGGCCGCCTTTATGTGCGGGAAAGCCATAGCCATTGATCAATACCAGATCGATATCGCTCGCACGGGCAGCAATGCCTTCGGATAGGAGCTTCTCGCCCTCAAGAGCCATCACATTCAGCAACTGGCTGATAATGTTATGTGCAGTGAAACGACGAGGTGTGATGTTTTTTTCTGTGCGCACGGCTTCGATCAGCACGGTAATATCAGGATCAATCTGCCGCTTGCCTTGAGGGTAAATATACCAGCCTTTACCGCTTTTCTGGCCGAAGCGTCCGGCTTCACACAACCGGTCAGCAATCTGGCAATAGGGTGCTGAGGGATCGCGCATTGAGGCTTCTCTACGGCGTTTTGCCCAGGCGATTTCGAGCCCGGCCATATCGTAAACCGCAAATAGCCCCATGGCGAAACCATAATCTTCCAGCGCGGCATCAATTTCATGTGGCAAAGCGCCTTGCTCAAGCATAAACTCTGCCTCGCGGCGATAGGCCGAGAAAATCCGGTTACCAATGAAACCCTCACAAACCCCGCAGATAGTGGCCAGCTTGTTTAGCTTTTTAGCAACTTCAAGCGTGGTTACGAGCACCTCAGCTGCTGTGCGAGCGCAATTAACCACCTCGAGCAACCGCATAATATGCGCCGGCGAAAAGAAATGCATGCCCACCACGCGCTCGGGATTGCTGATCTGTGCAGCAAGCTCATCAGGGTTGAGATAGCTGGTATTGGTAGCAATAATCGTATCTGCACGCACAGTGCCATCAAGGCGGCGAAACAGGTCAGACTTCACATTATAATCATCAAACACCGCTTCGATCACCAGATCGGCAGCGGATAGTGCGGTGATATCAGCACTGACACTGAGATTTGCTAATTGGTTGTTGAGTGCAGCTTCACTGAGGCGACCGGATTGAAACTGCTTTTGTAACAATGCAGTAATGCGGGCATGGCCGGCAGCGGCGGCATCAGCTGTTTGCTCATAGCCGATAATTTTATACCCGCCGGCAAGGGCGGCCACGGCAATGCCGGAGCCCATTAATCCCGTACCGGCAATACCGATCACTGACACTTTACGGGCTGTATAATCTGCAAGTGCCTCATGCTTGCCAGCCTCGCGCTCGGCAAAAAATACATGGCGCAAAGCCTTTGCCTCATCGCTTTGCCGCAGACGCAGAAAGGTTGCGCGCTCTTCAGCTAAGGCCTCGTTCACGGGCAGAGTGGCAGCAAGTGAAACTATGCGCACGGCTTCTGCCGGCGCCGTGCGACCACGGGCTTTGACTATGATTTTATCTGCGGCTGCTTGTATGTCATTCGCATTTTCTGCTGGCAGCTCCAGTGCTGTGGTGCGCCGTATAATCGTTTTGGTACAGGTTATGACTGCCTGCCGCAGTGCATTGGCAAAGCTGTCTGCAGCACTGATCTGGTCAATTAACCCGTATTCAAGCGCTTGCGCGGCAGTGATGGTTTTGCCGGTGCCTATCATATCCAGTGCTGTGACCATACCGGTTAAACGTGGCAGGCGCTGCGTACCGCCGGCACCGGGGATAAGGCCGAGCTTAACCTCTGGCAGGCCGAATTTTGCGCTCTCCACTGCAATCCGGTAATGGCAGGCAAGGATGATCTCACAGCCACCGCCCAGTGCTGTACCATTAATCGCTGCAATGACCGGTTTGGTTGCGGCTTCAATCCGTGCTGTAACCTGTGGCAGTGTCGGGTCGCTCGGCGGTAAGTCGAATTCTTTGATATCCGCACCGGCGGCAAAGAACTTACCCGCGCCGCTCATGGTGATAGCGTGAATATCAGCGGCAATTTCAGCCTGATCCAGTGCCTGCATCAGCCCTTCACGAATGGCTGCCGAAATTGCATTTACCGGTGGATTGGCAATGGTAAGATGCAATATGCCATCCTCGATCATGCCGCTGACAGCGGATGAATAAAGGATCGGATTTGGCTTCTCAGAAGGGCTGTGCGTGCTCATATTTTTTAATCCGGCCTGTTAATCTGGCACAACGGCTGTAACCTGAATTTCGATTTTGGCACGGTCTTCAATCAAACCTGCAACCTGTATGGCAGCCATAGCTGGAAAATGTTTGCCGATCACTTCGCGGTAAGCCTGCCCAAGACCGCGCATATTGGCTTTATATTCAGCCTTATCAGTGAAATACCATGTCATGGTGGTGATGTGTTGCGGCTCTGCACCGTCCACCGCCAGAATTGCGACAATGTTTTTGAGGGTCTGGCGAACTTGCTCAACAAAGTCGTCGGTTTCAAATTCACATTGCTCATTCCAGCCGATTTGGCCGCCGATAAACACGGTACGTCCGCGTGCGGAAATACCATTGGAATAGCCGATTGGTGCGATCCAATTATCCGGCTGTAAAATTTTATGCATCATATGTCTCCAGAAGATTAAACTGCGCGGCGCCACGGGCGATCCTGCGTCAGAGATGGGCTAAGCGTTAAACAGATTTGAGCAATTCACGGGCGATGATCAGCTTTTGCACTTCAGTTGCGCCTTCATAAATCCGCAAGGAACGGATCTCACGATAGAGCTTTTCGGTGATAGCGCCGCTTTGCACACCGCGCCCGCCAAACATTTGCAAAGCACGGTCAATAATCATCTGTGCGGATTCTGTGGCTGCCATTTTTGCCATGGCGGCCTGCTGGGTGGTGGGCAGCCTTTGCACATCACGGCGATAGGCCGCGCGATAGGTCAGCAGAGTTGCGGCCTCGAGCTCGGTCGCCATGTCGCCAAGGGCTGCCTGCGTTAATTGCAGATCGCTGAGTTTTGCGCCAAACATCTGGCGCTTGCGGGCATGATTGAGTGCCTCATCTAAAGCACGACGGGCAAAACCTAGCGCTGCTGCGGCAACAGATGCACGAAAAATGTCGAGTGTGCGCATGGCAATTTTAAAGCCTTCGCCACCAGCGCCCAAACGCCGTGATGCGGGAATACGGCAATTGTCGAACCGGATGGTTGCCAGCGGATGTGGGGCAATTACATCAATACGCTCAGCGATGGAAAAGCCCGGATCTGTGGCATAAACAACAAAAGCCGAAATACCGCGTGTGCCTGCTGCCTCGCCGGTACGGGCAAACACCGTATAGACATCGGCAATACCGCCATTAGAAATCCAGGTTTTCTCGCCATTGAGACTATAATCGTCACCGACTTGCTCGGCTTTGCATGTCATGGCGCCGACATCAGAGCCTGCTTCTTTTTCAGACAATGCAAAGGCTGCAATCCATTCACCGGATGTGACTTTTGGTAAAACTGCCTGTTTGAGTTCCTCTGTTCCGGCAAGGCCGATAGCACCGGTGCCAAGCCCTTGCATAGCAAAGGCAAAATCTGCCAGCCCGTCATGCCATGCCAGCGTTTCACGGGCGAGGCAGATGATCCGTGAATCAATTTCAGACTTGCCATTATTACCGGTTACCGCATTGAGCAATCCGGCCTCACCAAGCAGTTTAACCAGCGCACGACAGGCGGCATCAGTGTCGCTATGGTCAACTGTTTGCAGCACACCTGTTGCTGCAAATGCATTGAGCTTTTGCGCATAATCGCGTTGCGTTTGCTCAAAGAATGGCAATTCAAGGTGCTCATGAACCGGGGCTTCACGGCAAGGTCTGTCTGACATACTCAGTTCCCTTCAAATTCAGGACGGCGCTTGGCAGCAAAAGCTTCAAAAGCACGGCGAAAATCTTGTGTTGCCATGCAAATAGCCTGCGCTTGCGCTTCAGATTCTATCATCTCGTCAATGCCCATAGCCCATTCTTGGCGCATCATGGTTTTGGTTATACCATGAGCAAAATACGGGCCGTCTGCCAAAGTTTTGGCTAGCTTTTGCGCTTCTGCGAGCAGGGTGTCACTGTCATGCAGATGATTGTAAAAACCCCAGTCATTGCCCTCTTTGGCCGACATGAAACGACCGGTATAGAGCAGCTCGGCAGCACGCCCCTGACCGATAATACGCGGCAGAATTCCGCAAGCGCCCATATCCGCACCAGCAAGACCAACGCGGGTAAACAGGAAGGCTGTCTTGGCCTCCGGTGTCGCAAGGCGCAAATCCGAGGCCATTGCCAGAATGGCACCGGCACCGGCACAAATCCCGTCAACCGCGGCGATAACCGGCTGCGGGCATTTACGCATGGCTTTAACCAGATCACCGGTCATACGTGTGAAGGCCAGCAATTCGGGCATTGGCATTTTGGTCAACGGCTCAATGATCTCGAACACATCGCCACCCGATGAAAAATTACCACCGGCACCGGTAACAACCACGGCGCGGATATCGGATGCATAGACGAGATCGCAAAACAGATCGCGCAACTCTGCATAGCTTTCAAAAGTCAGCGGGTTCTTGCGATCCGGACGATTGAGGGTGAGGGTGGCAACACGACCATCTTCACTGACTTCCCAGAGAAAATGCTGTGCCTGATAGGTTTTGAAAGGTTTCAAATGACTGTTCATACTGATGGTTTGTTCGCTCATCCTGCCAATACCTCGCCACCGGCAACCGCAATTGCCTGTCCGTTGATCGATGCGGCATCCGGTGATGCCAGCCATAATACTGTATGTGCCACTTCTTCCGGCCTGATCAGGCGGTTCTGCGGGTTGGTTTTTACAAAATGTGCCAAAGCATCTTCTTCCGAACGGCCGGTCTTGTGTATGATCTGCGCAATGGCCTCGCGAATGATCGGCGTGTCGGTAAAGCCGGGGCAAACTGCATTAACGGTAATGCCCTTCATCGCCAGCTCCAGCGCTAAGGCGCGGGTAAGCCCGATAATACCGTGCTTTGCTGCGCAATAGGCTGAAACATAGGCATAGCCGGTGAGCCCTGCTGTTGAGGCAATATTGATGATCCGCGCATTGTTGCCACTGGATTTAAGATCAGGCAATACTGCTTGGGTCACCTGAAAAACGCCTGTGAGATCAACGGCAATCACCTGTGACCACATTTCCAGACTGGTTTTTTCAAATGGTGCCGAAGGGGCTTCACCGGCATTATTTACCAGAATATTCACGGGGCCGAAAACAGCTTGTGCAGCCTGCAATCCGCGGCTGATCGCTTGCGCATCCGTGACATCAAAACCGCTGGCAATAAAGCAGGCCTTGCGGTTGGTTGCCTGATCAAGCTCAAGACCAAGCTTTTCCAGCGGTTCGTGCCGCCTGCCGGAAAGCGTGACATTGGCACCGGCAATGGCAAATTCACGAGCAATCGCCGCACCAATACCGCTGCCCGCACCGGTAATTAAGACATGCTTGCCGTGAAATTTATCAGTGCCGGTCACTTGGCTCATTTTGTTCTCGCAGTCGTTATTTTTGTGCGGCAGCGGCTGCTGCTTCACGGGCTAAGTTGGTTTCATATTGCGCTTTGCCGGAGTAATATTGTTTTGGCCACGGCACAGAGGTGAGGCCGATTTTTGCTGCCTCATGCAGAACCCATGCCGGATCAGCAAGATGCGGGCGGGCTACTGCGCAAAGATCGGCACGGCCTGCCGAAATAATCGAATTGGCATGATCAGCCTCAGAAATTGCACCCACTGCAATGGTCGGAATACCAACCTCATTGCGGATTTTGTCTGAGAACGGGGTTTGAAACAGACGGCCATAAACCGGCTTTTCGTGTTTAACCACCTGACCGGATGAACAATCGATGAGATCGGCACCGGCACTTTTAAACATCTGCGCAAAGATCGCAGCATCATCCGGCGTGTTGCCGCCTTCAGCCCAGTCGTGGCAGGAGAGGCGGACTGAAATCGGCTTGTCTTGTGGCCATACGGCGCGTACAGCTTCAAACACTTCCAGCGGAAAACGGGCGCGGTTTTCATGGCTGCCACCATAGTCGTCATCGCGCTGATTGGTCAGCGGTGAGAGAAAGCTGGAGAGCAAATAGCCATGTGCAGCATGCAGTTCCAGCCAGTCGGCACCGGTAGAGGCCGCAAGTTGTGTAGACCGGACAAAATCTGCTTTAACCCGATCCATATCCTCACGCGTCATCGCTTTTGGTGTCTGACTATTGACCAGATACGGGCCAGATGAGGCTGAAATCAGCGGCCAGCTCAAAGCCTCATCCACGGGTTGATCAATCCCTTCCCATGCGGGTTTTGTCGCCCCTTTGCGTCCGGCATGGCCAAGCTGAATGGCAACTTTGGCATCACTGTTTTGATGAACAAAATCGACCAGACGCTTCCAGCCGTCGCGCTGGGCCTCATTCCACAAGCCAAGGCAATTCGGCGTGATCCGCGCATCCGGTGAAACGCAAGTCATTTCGGCAAAAATCAGGCCTGCACCACCAAGCGCACGCGCACCGAGATGAACCATATGGAAATCATTAATCAGTCCATCGGTGGCCGAATACATCGCCATCGGTGACATCACAATACGGTTTGGCAGCGTCACACCACGCAGCTGATAGGGTGTGAACATCGGCGGCAGATTGCGCTGGCCGCTCAAAGTTTCAATGTTAAGTCCGGAGTTAAGTCCGGATTTTTTGGCAAACCAGTTTTCATAACCTTCAAGCCATTTTTTATCGCGCAGGCGCAGATTTTCATGGCTGATACGCTGCGAGCGCGTGAGCATTGAATACATGAACTGCTCCGGCTCGAATGTATCGGCATAGCGATGGCCAACCACTTCAAACCATTCCATGGCATTGCGTGCGGCATTCTGAATACGCGCCACATCCACACGGCGGATTTCTTCATACGATTCCAGTGCCGCCGGAATATTGCTCTTATCATGGCCATGAAGATTGAATTGGTTTGTCAGTTCAATCGCATCATCAATCGCCAGCTTGGTACCGGAGCCGATAGCAAAATGCGCGGTATGGGCTGCATCCCCCATCAAAACCACATGTGAGTTACCATTATAATGGCTCCACTTGCCGCAGATAAGCCGGTTGAAATTCAACCATGCAGAGCCGCGCAAATGCCGAGCATTGGTCATCAAAGATGAACCTTCGAGCACTTCTTCAAACAGGTTTTGACAGAAATCGATGGATTGCTGCTGTGACAACTCACTAAGCGCATGCGCCTGATAGGCCTCTTCTGTGGTCTCGATGATGAAAGTCGAGGTTTTGTCGTCAAATTTATAGATATGCGCCTGAAACCAGCCGTGATCGGTTTTGCGGAAATCAAAGGTAAAGGCATCAAATAATTTGTCTGTACCAAGCCAGATATAACGGTTTGGCCGCACCACCATATCCGGTTCAAAAATCTCCGTATAGCGATTGCGGATTTTCGAGTTCAAGCCGTCAGAAGCAATCACCAGATCAGCATCCGGATATTGCGTATCGGCATCCACATCAGTTTCAAATACCAGCTCAACACCAAGCGCTTCGCAGCGTTTTTGCAGGATATTCAACAGTTTTTTACGGCCGATACCCACAAAGCCATGGCCGGTGGTGCGCTGGCGCGTGCCTTTGAACAATATCTCAATATCGTCCCAATGGTTGAAGGCGTCCTGAATCTCTGCGGCACTGGTGGCATCCCAGATTTTCATGGCATCCATTGTCGCATCGGAAAACACCACACCCCAGCCGAATGTATCATAGGGCTTATTGCGCTCAACCACGCGGATATGATGCTCCGGATTGTTCTTTTTCATCAACAGGGCAAAATACAGTCCGGCCGGACCGCCACCGATACAAACGATACGCATGGTCAAATTCTCCCCTTCGATGATCCGGCGGCCAGTGCTGACACGCGGTCATTCTTGTCTTGCACTGCCACTGCAAACACTGATGTGCAATTTATTTTAAACTTAAAACATATGGATAAAAGCATTTTGGTCAAGCGATAAATACACATCAGCTAATCAACCCTGTTGACGCAGCATAAAACGCTGGATTTTACCGGTAACTGTTTTAGGCAGCGCCTCAACAAACCGTACAGAACGGGGATATTTATAAGGTGCGATCAGCTTTTTAACGTGATCCTGCAATGCCTTAATGGTTTCTGGTGAGGGGAGCGTACCATTGCAAAGCACAATATAAGCTTCGACAATCTGCCCGCGCTCTTCATCCGCAATGCCGATTACCGCACATTCCTGCACATCCGCATGCGCCAGCAATGCCGCCTCAACCTCCGGGCCTGCAATATTATAGCCGGCAGATATAATCATATCATCGGCACGCGCTGCAAAGTGGAAATTACCGTTTTCATCCTGGAAAAAACTGTCGCCGGTCAGGTTCCAGCCATCGCGCACATAGACCTTCTGGCGCGCATCCGCGAGATAACGGCAGCCGGTAGGGCCGCGCACCGCAAGGCTGCCGATTTCACCACGAGGCACTTCCTGCATATTCTCATCAACCACTTTGGCCTGATAGCCGGTTACCGGTTTGCCGGTCTGGCCGGGGCCGGAATCACCCAAACGGTTGCTGATGAAGATATGCAACATTTCAGTTGCGCCAATGCCGTCGAGCATCGGCTTGCCGGTTTTTTCAACCCAAGCCTGATAGATCGGCGCTGGCAGGGTTTCGCCAGCTGAAACTGCAATGCGCAAGGATGATAAATCAGCGCCATCATTCATCGCTTGCAACATCACGCGATAAGCAGTTGGCGCGGTAAAGCTGATGGTGGCTTTGTAGGTTTCGATCAGCTCGATCATTTTGGGCGGCGTTGCCTGTTCCAAAAGCGCAGCGGCTGCACCAAAACGCAACGGAAATATCGCCAATCCGCCAAGACCGAAGGTAAATGCGAGCGGTGGCGAGCCAACAAAAATATCATCGGGCTGCACATTCAGCACTTCCTTGGCATAGGTATCGGCAATCAGCAGCAGGTCACGATGAAAATGCATGGTGGCCTTCGGCTCGCCAGTGGTGCCAGAGGTAAAGCCGAGCAGCGCCACATCATCGCGGCCGGTTTTTACCGCATCAAAACGCACCGGCTTGTTGAGCGCCAAACGATCCAGCTCTGCATCGTGGTTGGCTGTACCGTCAAAACCGATAACAGCTTTAATAAACCCGCTTCTATCCGCACAAATCTGCATGTCTTCCAGCAGTCGCGTATCACACAGCGCCAGCGAAATTTCAGCTTTATTGACGATTTTTGTCAGCTCGTCAGGGCGCAGCATTGGCATGGAATTGACAACAACCGCACCGGCTTTGGTGGCGGCAAGCCAGCAGGCAACCATTGCGGGGTTGTTTGCCGAGCGGATCAGCACGCGATTGCCCGGTTGCAGGCCATAATCCTCAACCAGCACATGAGCAATTCGGTTGCTCCAGTCGGTGAGCTCTTTATAGGTACGCCGCCGCCCGTTGCCGATCAGCGCTGTGTGATCACCAAAACCTTTGGCAACCATCGCATCCGATAGTTCGTAACCGGCATTAAGCCAGTCAGGATAGCTGATGTCACCGGAAGATAGCTCCGGCCAGTCCTCAACAGGAGGCAGATTATTGCGGGTAAAATGGTCTGTATGCGCCGTTGGTCCAAGCATTTTTAGTTCCCCTGCGAGCTTTTGCCCGCGTCGTTATTTTTTTAAAAATGGCGGCAGATCGGGAGTGATTACGTTGTAAATATCCTGCGTTTTTGAATGATGATGTGGCGTTAATTGGTATTTAAGTCAGATGATCATGCTCATCCTGCAAGGCCAGAGCGTGTTCGATAGTGTCAATCACATTAACCAGCTCGGTCGATTGCACCGGCGACAAAACACTGAAAATATCGCTGATCCATTGCTCATGCGCTGCAGCCATGGCTTCAAACTCTTCACGGCCTTTTTGGGTCAGGCGCACAAGCATCGCGCGTTTGTCGCCGGCGACCGGAACCCGCAAAACAGAACCGTCGCTGACCAACCGCTCCACAATGCCGGTGACATTGCCGTTTGAAACCCGCAAAGCTGCGGATAGCCCGGTCATTTTCAGACCGCCTTCAAAACGGTAAAGTGCGGCCATCACATCAAAACGGGGCAGGGTTGTATCGAACTCCTGACGCAGCTTTTCACGAATCACCGCTTCCACATGTTTTGTGGATTTGAGAAGTTTGAGCCATGCACGCAGGCTTTGCTTGGCTTGCACATGCTCTGCAGCAGTTGTTTGTGTCTGATCTTTAGCAATTTTCATGTCTCTGCTCCCATGTCGCCCGCGCTGTCTGCAAAAAAGAATACGTGGTCGCATGCCGGTTCGATTTCTTTTATGGTGTCACTAACGAAAATAATTTCAAGTATGAAATTTCATGCTTGAAATTATTTTTTATTTATGGAGATATTTGGATGTTCCCGATTGCGGGAGCCCATCCGGGAGGAGCGGTATATGCAGACCACAGCGGCACAGATAATAACCGGAAACACATTGACCGGAAACGCAGGCTCAGCACCTGCGGCAGATCCGGTTATCAAAAATTGGGATCTGGCCTACTCGAATGTGCAGCATGTGGTCGATTCTGCGCGCTACATCCCGTTGCGGCTTCAACAATCGCAAGATTTTCGTTCGAAGATGCAGGCGCAAAACCGTTTTATAGCAGATGTGCGTTACGGGCCGGCTGAGCGTAATGTGCTGGATATTGTGATGCCGGAAGGCCAGCCGCGTGGTCTGGTTGTGTTTGTGCATGGCGGCTATTGGCTGCGTTTTGATAAAAACTATTCGACCTATCTGGCTGAAGGTGCAGTAGCACATGGTTTTGCGGTGGCAATCCCGTCCTACAGCCTGTGTCCGCAAGTTAAAATCGGTGAGATAACAGCTGAGATCGGCATGGCAATCGTGCAGGCTGCATCGATGGTGCTGGGGCCTATCCATTTGGCAGGGCATTCTGCCGGCGGGCATCTGGTCGCGCGTATGGGGACGACCTCGACACCTTTGAACCGCAGCCTGCAACAGCGTTTGCGCAAGATTGTGCCAATTTCAGCGCTGGCTGATCTGCGCCCATTGCTGAATACACAAATGAATAAGGATTTCAGGCTTGATCTGGAGCAGGCGCGGCTTGAAAGCCCCGCTTTGCTTGAGCCCTTGGCCGGTATTGATGTAACGGCTTGGGTGGGCGCAGCAGAATTACCGGAATTTATCCGGCAAAATCAGGCTTTAGCAAATTTGTGGAGCGGTTTTAACTGCCGTATTGATCAGGTTGAGGAGCCTGACAGACACCACATGAATATTGTTGATGGCTTAATGCAGGCGGATCACCCGTTAACGCACAGGTTATTATGCCTGTAGAGCCTTAAACGCCCTTTTGGTATCGGGGGCTGCCAAAAGGGGACTTGTAACTGGCTGAGAATTATTATTGAACTGAACAATAACAATAATCGTGAGGGAACAGTAATGAAACGCATGACATTAGGACTATCAACGGCCTGTTTGGGGCTTGGTTTGGCCTTTGCAGGCTCAGCCGCAGCCGAACCGTTAAAGATCGGCATGATTACCACGCTTTCGGGTGGCGGCGCCGGACTTGGCATCGACATTCGCGATGGCTTTATGCTCGCGGTTAAACAATCCGGCAATAAAGACGTGAATGTTATTGTTGAGGATGATGCGCAAAAGCCTGAACTGGCTGTGCAAATCGCCGATAAAATGGTGCAGAGCGATAAGGTAGATATTCTGACTGGTATCGTCTGGTCAAATCTGGCAATGGCCGTGGTGCCGGGTGTAGTGGCGCAAGATAAAATTTATGTTTCCACCAATGCCGGCCCTTCTGCATTGGCTGGCGCCAAGTGCAATGTCAATTACTTCAATGCGGCCTATCAGAACGATAATCTGCATGAAGCCGTTGGCAACTATGCCAATACTGCCGGTTATAAAAACAGCTTCATTCTGGCACCAAACTACCCTGCAGGGACCGATGCTCTGACCGGTTATAAACGGTTTTACAAAGGCGCATTGGCCGGTGAAATCTACACCAAAGTCGGCCAGACTGATTATGCGGCTGAAATTGCCCAGATCCGTGCTTCGGGTGCCGATTCTGTGTATTTCTTCCTGCCGGGCGGCATGGGCATTGCTTTCATGAAGCAATATTCACAGTCCGGCATGACCATTCCGGTAACAGGCCCCGGCTTCTCGTTTGATCAGGACGTTCTGGCTGCAATCGGTGATGCTGCACTGGGCGTGAAGAACTCTTCGCATTGGTCAAAAGACCTCGATAATGAGGCCAACAAAGCCTATGTGGAAGCGTTCAAAAAAGAATATGGCCGTCTGCCATCGCTATATGCAACGCAGGGCTATGATGCGGCTAACCTCATCCTGTCGGCAGCTGCCAAAGCTGATATCAGCGATAAGGATGCATTCCGCACAGCAATGAAAGCGGCTGATTTTAACTCAGTGCGAGGCAAGTTTAAATTCGGCAATAATAATCATCCTATTCAGGATATTTATATGCGCGAAGTGATCAAAGAAGATGGCGTGCTGACCAATAAAATTGTGGCAACCAGTTTCACTGATCATCAGGATGCTTATGCAGGCGATTGCAAACTCTGAGGGCTTAACATGCAGCGGCGGTTTATGCCGCCGCTGCATAAAAATCTGATTGCAGTGCTGCCTCCGGCACCAGCGCAGTTTCATCATCATGAAAACTGCCGAGTGAAAACTGTCTTCAAACTCTGATGTTTATCATGCGCAGACGCATCATTTCAAAAACATTTCTTATGATAACCAATCAACAGATCGGACGCGGTTTTGTCATCTGCACTTTTCATTGAGCAGTTACTCAACGGGCTGCAATTCGGCGTTATGCTGTTTTTGATGGCAGCCGGCCTGACCCTGATTTTCGGGGTAATGGGCGTTATCAATCTTGCTCATGGCTCGTTATTTATGGTGGGGGCATTTGCCTGCGCGGTTGTTGCCGCTGCTACAGGCTCGTTCTGGCTGGGGCTTGTTGCCAGCCTGATTGCCGCCGCATCTGCCGGTGCCATTATGGAAATGGTGCTGATCCGCAGGCTCTATAACCGCACACATCTTGATCAGGTGCTGGCAACCTTTGCTTTGATCCTGATTTTTTCTGATGCAACACGCTGGATTTTCGGTTCATTCCCGCTTTATCTCGATATTCCGCCGATCTTGCAGGGCTCTGTTACTTTACCCGGTGGCTCGCAATATCAGCTCTACCGGCTGGCGATCATCGGTGCCGGTATCATTGTTGCAGTCGGGCTATATTTTCTGATCGCTAAAACCCGTCTTGGTATGCGTATCCGTGCCGGTGAGGCTGACCGCGAAATGATCGGCGCGCTGGGTGTTGATATTGCCAAGCTCAACACAATCGTTTTTGCGCTTGGCGCCGCTTTAGCAGGACTTGCCGGTGCTTTGGTTGGTGCTTTGCAATCTGTGCAGGTGGGTATGGGCGAACCGGTGCTGATCCTTGCATTTGTGGTGATTGTGATCGGCGGTATCGGCTCGGTCAAAGGCGCGCTGGCCGGTGCCATTCTGGTGGGCGTGGTGGATACGATGGGGCGGTTTTTACTGCCTAAATTATTTGCGTTGTTTATGGAGCCGTCACAGGCCGCCACTGCGGGAACCGCACTGGCGTCCATGCTGATCTATATTGTGATGGCAATCATTCTCACTGTGCGGCCGCAGGGTCTGTTTGCAGCAAATGGATAGTTTAAAAATGTTCAAACCCTTCGGCACGGCCCTTATTCTACCAAACATGATGACATATCAGGAGCGGGCGCAATGACACGCGAAACAGCAATCAGTCTTGTCTTTGCGCTGGCGCTGCCGGTAGTTGCATTGATTGCCAACCAGCTTGGCGAGATATTTTATATCTCTCTGGTAACCCGCATCGCTATTCTGGCTATGGCAGCAACAGGGCTTAATCTGGTATTGGGGCTGGGCGGCATGGTTTCATTCGGCCATGCGGCATTTTTTGGTATCGGCGGCTATGTGGCCGGTATAATGGCCAGCCACGCCACAGATCAAAGCGCAATTATCAGCTGGCCGTTTGAGCTTTTCGGCAGTGATCAGATGCTGGTTATCTGGCCGGTTGCTATGCTTGTTGCCGGTCTGATAGCACTGCCGATCGGTATTATCAGCCTGCGCACCTCAGGCGTGTATTTCATTATGATTACGCTGGCTTTTGCACAGATGATCTATTATTTCGCGATTTCATGGCCTGCTTATGGTGGTGAAGACGGTTTGTCTCTCGCATTGCGCAATAATTTTCCCGGCGTGAATACGCTCAAACCTTTGAGTTTCTTTCTCATCAGCTATGGCTTGCTGATGGTTGTGCTATTTGTGTTTTCGCGGATTCGCAATTCGCGTTTCGGTGCTGCCTTAGAGGGCGCGCGCCAAAATGAAGTGCGTCTCGCCTCCGTTGGTATTGCGCCGCTGCGTATCCGGCTGGTGGCATTTGTGTTGTCGGGTATGATTACAGCTTTGGCTGGAGCGCTGTTTGTTGATCTCAACCGCTTTGTCAGCCCGTCAATGTTCTCATGGCATATGTCGGGTGAGTTGATTGTGCTGATTATTCTTGGCGGCACAGGGCGCTTGTTCGGGCCGCTGATCGGTGCGGTGCTCTATGTGCTGTTTGAATTTGCACTGGGCGGCATGGTTGAGCATTGGCAGCTGTTCTTCGGGTTGATCCTGCTAGCGGTGGTGATGTTTGCACGCGGTGGGATTATTGTTCTTTTTGCAGGGAAAATCCGACATGGCTGAAACTGTTCTGGATATTAAAAACCTGCGCAAAAGCTTTGGCGGTCTGAAGGCAACAGATGATGTGAGCCTTGATTTACGCAAAGGCGAAATTCACGCTTTAATCGGCCCTAATGGTGCGGGTAAATCAACACTGATCGGACAGATCGCCGGTACAATCCGCCATGACAGCGGCACAATAGCATTTGACGGGCAGGATATTGGCGCACTGAATGTGACACAGCGTGCACAGCGCGGGCTTGGGCGTAGTTTTCAGGTTTCTTCGCTGATGCCGGAATTCTCAAGCTTGCGTAATGTTATGCTGGCTTTGCAGGCAAAACAGGGTTCAAGCTTTCGCTTCTGGAAGCCGGTGATGCAAGATACTGCAATGAAAGACGAGGCATCTGCAATACTGGAGCGTGTGCGCTTAGGCTCGCGTATCCATGTGCCGAGCGCCGAGTTATCGCATGGCGAGCGGCGCCAGCTTGAGATTGCTATTGCGCTGGCTCTGCGCTCAAAAGCGCTGTTGCTGGATGAACCTATGGCCGGTATGGGGCCTGAAGGCTCCAAGCAGCTCACAGCTTTTCTCGATAATTTGCGTCATGAAGTGCCGGTATTACTGGTTGAGCATGATATGGATGCAGTGTTTGCATTGGCGGATCGTATTTCAGTTCTGGTGTATGGACGTGTGGTTGCCAGTGGTACTGTGGCTGAAATCCGCAACAATCCGGTGGTGCGCGAAGCCTATCTCGGGGAGGCCGTTTGATGTTGCTAGAACTTAAACAGGTTGAAACATTTTATGGTGCCTCGCAAGCTTTGTTCGGTATCGATCTGCATGTTGAAAAAGGTGAAGTCGTTGCGCTGATGGGGCGCAATGGCATGGGTAAAACCACCACCATTCGCTCGGTCTTCGGGCTGACGCCATTGCGAAAGGGCGAAGTCAGCTTTCAAGGACGCAATATTTCTGCTCTGCCGCCTTATCGTATTGCGCGGCTTGGCCTCGGGCTGGTGCCGGAGGGGCGGCGTTGCTTTCCAAATCTGACAGTAACCGAAAATCTGCTGGCATCCGCGCGGCGCGGTGAATGGACGATAGAGGCGGTGAATGCGTTATTTCCGCGCTTGAAGGAGCGCCATCAGCAATTGGCCAATACATTATCCGGCGGCGAACAGCAGATGCTGGCGGTTGGCCGCGCTTTGATGACCAATCCTGAACTGATCGTGCTGGATGAGGCAACAGAGGGCTTGGCACCGGTGATCCGTCTTGAAATCTGGAAAGCTGTGCGGGAGTTAAAACGGCGCGGCCAGTCTATTCTGGTGGTTGATAAAACCCTGTCAGAATTATTGCCGGTGGCGGATCGCTGCATTGTGCTGGAGCGTGGACGCACTGTATGGCAGGGCGTACCGGCAGAGCTGAATGCAGAATTGCAAGATCGTTATCTTGGTGTATAAACCGGCCGGATTTGAAAATTAAAAGCTGCGCATTATCAATCATGATAATACGCAGCTGACATATTTAAGATGTGCAGGCTCAGCTTTACCTAACTTGGATGTTGCCCGCTTGGTAGTCTATCTGCCCCATGTCGGGCGGTAGTGTCTGGTGGCGCCAAAGCGGTATGAAGGTGCGACTTCCAGCTCAACGCCTAATGTTTCGGCCGCATGCCATACCCAGCGCGGATTATTGAGAAAGCCGCGTCCGATTGAGATCATATCGGCTTGACCATTGGCAAGTATAGCTTCAGCATGTTCCGGTGCGCGGATCAGGCCGACAGCCATGGTTGCCATGCCGGTTTGCTGTTTGATCTGTGTTGCAAACGGCACCTGATAGGCGGGACCAACCGGAATTTTGGCAAAGCCGTTGCCGCCGGTAGAAATATCCACATAATCACAGCCAAGCGCATGGAGGGCTGCTGCAAAAGCCACAGCCTGTTCGCCGTCAAACCCGCCCTCAAGCCAGTCTGTGCCGTTAAAACGGACACCAACCGGCATATGGGCAGGGCAGACAGCCCGCACCGCTTTAAAGACCTGTAGCGGCAGGCGCATACGGTTCTCTAACGAGCCGCCATAATGATCTTCACGATGGTTCGCCAATGGGGAAAGAAAGCTGCTGAGCAGATAACCATGTGCGGCATGAATTTCGATGGCATCAATACCCAGCCGTACAGCACGCTGCGCAGCACTGACAAACGCTGAGATCGTGTCTTCAATATCAGTTTCGCTCAACGCACGCGGCACCGGCCAGTTTTCTGCAAATGCAACCGCCGATGGCCCCACCACTTCCCAGCCGCGGGCATCAGGGCTGTGATGGCCATTACCGTCCCATGGCCGCAAGGTTGAGGCTTTGCGACCGGCATGCCCCAGCTGGATACCGATCCGCGCATTGGAAACAGCGCGGGCGACTTTCAATGAGCGGGCAAAGGCTGCTTCATTCTCGTCATTATAGAGGCCGAGGCAGTCAGGAGTAATTCGCCCTTCAGGGGTAACGCCGGTTGCCTCAATGATAAATAAACCGGCATTGGCGAGCGCATATTGCCCCCAATGCACACTGTGCCAGTCGGATGCATTACCGTCAGTCGCCTGATATTGGCACATAGGCGCAACGATCACGCGGTTTGGCAAAGTCAGCCCGCCAAGCTTGATAGATTCAAATAAGTGAGCGCCCATCAATTATACTCCGGCTTTCATACGCGTGCCGAGCCAGCCACCATCAACACCAAGTATCTGACCATTGATGAAAGATGCATCAGCTGAACAAAGGAAGGCGGCAGCAGCCGCCACTTCATAGGGCTTGCCGGTACGGGCAAGCGGGGTGCCATTGAGCATCAGATCGCGATAGGTCGGGTCCTGCAGCAGTTTTTCTGTCATTGCCGTCTCAATCAGCCCCGGTGCAATGGCATTCACACGGATGCCTTTCGGGCCATAATCAACAGTCATTTGCTGTGTTAGGCCGGCAATGGCCGCCTTTGATGCCGCATAGGCCGAGGTTGTACGAAAGCCGATCAATCCGAAAACCGAGGTAATATGCACGATTGAGCCGCTGCCGCGCGCGATCATCTGGGGTAATACCGCCTTTGATAACCGAAAAACCGAACCGAGATTAACATTGAGAATGTGATCCCAGCTTTCATCATCCGTCTGATCAACTGCTTTTGCACCACCAATACCGGCATTGTTGATGAGGACATCAGCATCACCAAAATTGTTCTGTGTGAAGGTGATAATCAGCTGTGCCGAGGATTTTTCAGCGAGATCTGCTTGTAAATAGCGATAATTATCGCAAGGCGCACGGTCTTGCGGATCAGTGGCACGGTCGACTGCCACAACGCGGTAGCCGTCTTGCAAAAAGCGTGTGACCATAGCGGCGCCGATACCGGCAGCTGCACCGGTTATAATGGCAACAGGGGTGCTCATGCCAAGCGCCCTCCGTCAACCGGTAAACAAACACCGGTTGTATAGGCTGAGGCGGTGGACGCAAGAAACGCAATGGCCTGCGCCACTTCATCGGGTGTACCAAGGCGACCGAGCGGATGCAGGGCAATCATAGCGGCACGCTCGGCCGCCTGATCCGCAGATTGCAATGTACGGTCAAACATTTCACTGTCGATAGAGCCGGGACAAACCGCATTAACACGAATATTATCTTTGGCAAGACTGAGTGCCAATGAACGGGTCATGGAAATCACACCGGCTTTAGACAGGGCGTAAATCCCTAACCGGCGCGAGCCGATCAATCCGGCGGTGGAGGCCACATTTACAATGGCGCCGCCATTGCCAGTCTGTTTCATCCGTTTGACGGCCTGTTGCGCGCAGAGCAGGCTACCGCGCACATTCACCGCCATAACCTTGTCATAGGCTGTGGGGTCACAGTCTTCCAGCGCACCTGCAGGCCCTTCAATACCAGCACTGTTAATCAGGATATCGCAGCCGCTCATAGCGGTAAAAGCGGCTGAAACAGCAGCAGTATCTGTAATGTCAGCCACATGGATATTAACTGTGGCGCCGTCTGCCTGCAGCTTATCCGCGACGCGTTGCAGTGCAGCACCGGCAATATCCAGCAGCTCAAGTCTGGCACCGGAGCGGGCAAATAACTGTGCCGCAGCCAGCCCCAGACCTGAGGAAGCACCGGTAATTACAACGGTTTTATTCTCGAAATTATGTTGCATTACACTTCCTTATTGGCTTCCAGCCAGGCAACGGCCACATCATGCCCCTTAGCAATCCAGACATCCGGTTTGCTCAGAATATATTCAATCATGCGGCGTAGCAGAATGAGACGGGCAGGGCGTCCGGTAAATTGCGGATGCATCAGCAGGTTAAACAGACCGCCCATTTCGTATATGGCATCAAATTCATCGCGCCAGATTTGAAAAATATGATCATTGGTAAAGATCGGGCGCGGGGTCTGCACCGAAAACATCAGATAGGGCGCATCATCGGTCGACCAGTGCCACGGCAATTCTACCGGCCCTTCAGTGCCGTCTGCCATGACATGTTTATAAGGCATAATATCGGTCATCAGCGATGAATCATAAATCAGGCCGTGCTCTTTGAGCAGCGCAATCAGATTAGGGCTGGCTTCACCGGCCGGTGAGCGGTAACCGGTCGGACGGATGCCGGCAACCCGATCCAGTGCCTCAAGACCTTTTTCAAAAGTTGCGCGCTCTTCATCCGGTTTATCCGGATCCGTCCATTCATGCAGATAGCCGTGATGGCCGATTTCATGGCCGTCATTGAGAATGTCATGCACACGGTCGGCATATTTTTCAGCCGTCCAGCCCGGCACAAAAAAGGTTGCAGGCAGGCTATAGCTGCGCAGCACTTTTAAAATTTCAGGCACACCGCGCCGCCCGCCGTAAATACCCTGTGATAATACGCCCGGACGTTTCACATTGGCAGGATCGCGCGAGAGCCAGAGGCTTTCGGCATCAAAGTCAAAAGTGAGCATAACTGCGCAACGCGCATTATTTGGCCAATTCATGCGGCTTTCTCCTGCAAGCATTCAGCCTTTCAACCAAGGCGGGTGCTCGCTGTCATTGTGCGGGTTTTGTTTTGCAGACCGGCTGCCCAGATCAGGCAACCGGTCTTGAAAATCAGGAGATTTTCTTGGCTTGGCGGTAGGTGTCATTCACGCCGATAGCAGAGGTGATAACATCCTGATAACGGTTATCCAGCAAAGTCGGGAAGTTAACCTCGACCAGCCATGCCATTGGCACGTCTTCGGTCAGGATTTTCTGTACTTCACTATAGGCCGCCTGCCGGTCTTCATCACTGGCAGCTGCCGCGCCTTTGGCAAACAGCGCATCAACTTCAGGATTGGAATAACCCGTGCAGTTGGAATAGGCGACGCCCTTGCGAATATTGTCCGAGACAAAGAACCGTGAAACACCCAGGGCCGGATCACCGAACTGATACGGATAATTGGAGGTCATCTGGAATTCCCAGTTACCATAGCGCGATGTCCATGATGCCGGATCAGCGGCTTCAATTTCCACCTCGATACCGATCTGCGACAATGCCTGTTTAACCACTTCGGCAAAGCGCGCCCATGTTTCACCCCATGGCAAACGCATAAAAGTAACACGTGTGCGGATACCATTGGTATCAGGTGTCAGCCCCATATCATCAAGCAGGGCTTTGGCCTTATCGAGATCATAATCATACAAACGCACATTGGCATCGTAGAACCGTGTACGGTCACTGATCGGCCCTGTTGCCGGCTTGCCAAGACCGAAGAAGATCGTATCGGTCAGCATCTGCTTATCAAGCGCGTAACAAATTGCCTGTCGGAAACGTTTGTCATTAAATGGTGCAATGCGGGTGTTGAACTCAATACGCGCAACAGGTGCATAGAACTCGTAGCCTTTGGTGATCAGGTCAATCTGCGGCAGATCGGCCAGACGCTGAACATCAAACATCTCCACATCAAAGAACTGTGCCTGCTGCACTTGTCCCTGTTCAATGGCAACTGCGCGTGAACCGGCATCAGGCAGGATCGGAAAAATGATCTCATCCAGATGCGGCTCGCCTTCACCATGATATTCAGTGTTTTTTTCCAGACGAATAAACGAACCACGGTTCCATTCGGCCAGCTTGAACGGGCCCGTACCAACCGGATTATTATTATTCGGATTGGTTTTATAATCGGTACCGCGATAAAGATGCGCCGGAATCATCGGCGCTGTCGACATTTCAAAGCCCATCAGGAAGGGTGCAAAAGGCTGCTTCAGCGTAAAGCGAACAGTATGTGCATCCAGTGCTTCAATGGTTTCGCAATGCTGGAAAATGCTGCGCGCACGCGGATGAACTTCCATAAGAAATTCTTTGGTAGTGAAAACCACATCATCCGCTGTGAATGGTTTGCCATCATGCCATTTCGCATTTTCAGCGAGATGGAAAGTATAATTCAGTCTGTCGTCACTGACTTCCCATGACTTTGCAAGACCCGGACGCGGTGTGAAATCAAAATCATAAGTCAGCAGACTTTCATAGATTTTGCCGGCAACTGTCTGGGTTGAGCCGTTTTGGTCGAGACCGATAAACAGCGAAGGCGGTTCCGGAAAAGCAATAATGCTCATTTGTTTTTTGTCGCTTGCTTGCGCAAAAGACAGCTCCGGCAACATGCCGGCGAGCAGGCTGCCAGCACCGGCCATCAACATGGTACGGCGGTTCATAGTCATTGTATTCATATCGTCCTCACCCTCGAAATGTCTGACATTGATGCTATTTAACAAAAATTTCAGTTCAGTTTGCAGATCCCGCTGCAAAACCGGTTTTTATTTGCGTGTCCAGCTCCGTCCCGGTACGGCGGACAACAGCCGCTGCGTATAACTGTCCTGCGGATTGCTGAAGACGCTTGTTACTTCGCCTTGCTCAACAATTTTACCCTGATGCAGCACAATCACCCGATCGCAGATTTGTGATGCCACACGTAGATCATGGGTAATGAACAGCATGGCCAGCTGAAACTCATCACGAATTTCCTGAAGCAGTTCAAGCACCTGTGCCTGAACTGAAACATCAAGCGCAGAGACTGCCTCATCAGCCACCAGCAAATCGGGATTAACCGCCAATGCTCTGGCAATACCGATACGCTGGCGCTGACCGCCCGAAAACTCGTGCGGATAACGTTTGGCAGCGGAGGGATCAAGGCCTACGCGGCTAAGCAGATTATCCATACGTTTTGTCGCGGTGATCTTATCAACACCATGCGCCAGCGGGCCGGTTAGAATAGAGCGACCAACCGTGTGGCGCGGGTTGAGTGAAGCAAACGGATCCTGAAAAATCATCTGCACATGCGAGCGGTAGCTATGCAGCTCATCACCTTTTGCCTGTACAATATCGGACTCTTTGAAGCGGATTGTACCGCTGTCAATCTCAGTGATACGCATGATGCACTGGCCGATGGTGGATTTACCGGAGCCACTTTCCCCGACCAGCCCCAGTGTTTCACCGCGGCTGATTGAAAATGATACGTCATTCACCGCAACCATTTCTCGGGCAGGCTTGAAAAAGCCATTGCCGGAGCGATAGGTCTTACGCAGGTTTTTAACCTCAAGCAGTGGTTTCTGGTCGTCAGCATGGCGTGCATTATCGCGAAAATCCGGCACCGCATTGATCAGCTTTTTGGTATATTCCTGCTGCGGATTATTCAAAACCTGCTGCACAGTGCCCGCTTCGATCAACCGGCCATGCTGCATAACCGCCACGCGATCAGCAATATCGGCAACCACACCAAAATCATGGGTAATAAACAACACGCCCATGCCGCGCTCTTTTTGCAAATTGCGGATCAGCTTGAGAATTTGTGCCTGTGTGGTCACATCCAGCGCGGTTGTCGGCTCGTCGGCAATCAGAATATCGGGTTCAAGTGCAATCGCCATGGCAATCATCACGCGTTGGCGCTGGCCGCCGGAAAGGCGGAAAGGATAGCGCTCCGAGATGGTTTCAGGGTCTGGCAGGCCAACAGCTGTCAGCAGTTCCAGCAGCTTGGCTTTACGCAAATGTTTAGGAAAATCATGCGCTTCAAAAACCTCTTCAATCTGCTGGCCGATTTTCATCACCGGATTGAGAGACGTCATCGGCTCCTGAAAGATCATGCCGATACGCTTGCCGCGCAAAGTCCGCATTACCTGTTCAGGCAGGCGCACAATATCCATACCTTCATAGGTTACTGAACCGGAAGTAATTTTCAGCTGGTCACTCGGCAGCAAGCCCATAACGGTTGCTGCCGTGATCGACTTTCCGGAACCGGATTCCCCGACAATACACAGTATTTCACCTGAATTAAGCGTCAGGTTAAGATCGGTAATCGCATTGGAACGTTCACCGGCAAAGGGCAGGCTGACCGTCAGATTCTGAATAGTCAGTAAAGGCGGACCACTGTGCTTTGTCGTAAACTCCGACGTGACAGGGGACAATAAAGGCGTGTTCATCAGCGGCCCTTTCGTGCAAGACGAGGGTTCAGCACATCATTGAGTGCGTCGCCGACAAGGTTGAGTGCAATAACGACCATCAGGATCACAAAGCCCGGGAAAAAGCTCATCCACCATGCCTGACGAATGACTGTACGTGAGGCGCCGATCATATAGCCCCAGCTCATCATATTCGGGTCACCAAGGCCGAGAAAGCTGATTGCAGCCTCTGCAAGAATGGCAGATGCAACCATTAGTGACGACATGGCAATCACCGGCGATAAGGTGTTTGGTAAAATCTGGGTGAGAATGATCTGGCGATCGCTTTGTCCAAGCGTAACTGCGGCCTTCACAAATTCACGGCTACGCAGGCTGGCAAATTCACTGCGTACCAGACGTGCAACAGGAGGCCAGCTGACAATGCCGATTGCAATAATGATCGAGGTAACGGACGGGCTGAGAATCGCCACCAGCACCAGAGCAAATACAAAGGTCGGTATAGTCTGGAAAAACTCGGTAATCCGCATCAGGATTTCATCAATCATGCCGCCGTAATAACCGGCAAGCGCGCCGAATAAGACACCGACAAACAGAGCGACCAATGTTGAAATCATACCGACAATGAGTGAGACCTGCGCGCCGTAAACAAGGCCGGACAGAATATCACGCCCGAGCATATCTGTGCCCAGCCAGAATTTTGCATCCTGAAACGGCGGCAGAAACGGCCGGCCGGCCATTTGCCATGGATTGCGCGGAAATAACAGCGGTGCAAGCAGGGCAGCTAGTACCACCAGTACCAGAATTGTCAGGCCGATCAGTGCTTTAGGGTTGGATAGAAAGCGGCGGAAAGCTGGGGTCATTTTATGCTCCAATCCGCGGATCAACGACCCGGTAGATCAAGTCTGTAATGATATTAAATATGATAACCATGACAGAGGTGATAAGGAAAACGCCGAGCAGAACCGGATAATCGCGCTGCAGCAAGGCATCAAAGGCGAGGCGGCCAATACCGGGCCAGCCAAAAACAGTTTCGGTTAGGATTGCACCGCCAACCAGCTGTCCGGCTTGAATACCGGCCAGTGTAATGATTGGCAAAATAGCATTGCGCAGAATATGACGACGCACGATTGGCCCTGATTTGAGGCCCTTGGCACGCGCAGTGCGCACAAAATCCATATCGCGCACTTCCAGCATCGAGGCACGGGTCATGCGGGCATAAACAGCCATATAAAACAGGCCGAGTGTGGTCGCAGGCAGTACGAGATGGCGTGCCACATCAGTAATATGCGCCCAACCGGTATAAGACGCGCCGATTGTCTGCATACCCACTGCCGGCAGCCAGCCAAGATAGACTGAGAACAGCAAGATTGACATCAGCCCGATCCAGAACAGCGGCGTGGCATAGAAAATCAGTGAAACCACTGAAATAATGAAATCCAGCGGTTTGCCAACGCGCATTGCAGCCAGTGTGCCAAGTAAAACGCCTGAAAACAGGGCAAAAACAAAGGCAGAAACCGTAAGCAGCAATGTTGCGCCGAGACGGCTGAAAATCAGCTCGGTTACCGAGGTGTTCTGGCGATAGGAGAAACCTAAATCCCCTTGAACAATATTGGCGACATATTTAAATGCTTGCTCATATACCGGACGATCAAGCCCGAATTGCTCGCGCAATTGGGTCATATAGATCTCATCAGCCGCACCGGCCTGTCCGGCCATCACTGCAGCCGGATCACCTGGCGCCATTCGAATGAGAAAAAAGTTCAACAGAACAATAGCGAGTAGTACCGCAATGATTTTAAACCCGCGGGAGACAATTATGCGCAATAGACCTGTCATGTGAGCAACACCATAATTTTTCTGAACTGCCGCGTTTCGTTAAGCTCTGACACTTTATTAAAATCCTGTTTGAGATGATGACCGGTTATGTAAGATAAAGGTGCGATCCGTAATGCGAGCCGGTATATTGAACTTGCACCAGCAGGCATGCTGGTTAAGACAAAATAACAAATCTCATGCGCATACTGTTTTCACTACCATTACCAACATTCCTGAAATCAAAAGAGTGACTGGATATTACTGGACAAGTCGTATTGATATGCAATACGATCGTTTTGAAAATAATAGGTGAACTGTTATGTTCCGTCAATGCCTGATCATGATGCGGTTTATAATTATGTTTATGTGAATGATCAGTTGGCCGGTTAGTTATTTGGCCGCCGGGCGGATGATGTTCAATTTAAGAAAGATTTGAGATGGTTGGTGACAACGATAAAAACGTCGACGAAAGATTATTCCTGCGCTCGGTGGCGCGTGCTCTGCAAGTGCTGGAAGTTTTTGGTCGTTCACCGCATCCTTTATCGTTGCGTGAAATTGCTCAAGGCGCGGGTATTGATAAAAGCGCCGCTCAGCGAATAGCGCAAACCCTGCTAACTTTGGGTTATATGGAAAAAGCGCCCAATGATGCCGGTTTGTTACCGGGTAAGAAGCTGCTCGATCGCTCATTTGATTATCTGCGCACCAACCCGCTGATTGAGCGGGCATCGCCTGTGCTGCTGGCGCTACGCGAGGCAACCGGAGAGCGTGTCGATCTTAGCCTGTTCGACGGAACCAGCATTATTTATGCGCTGCGTCTGCAAAGTAAGCGCGAGACATTTTATGCAACGCTGAGCGGCAGGCGTATACCGGCCTATGCCACATCTGGCGGACGCTGCTGCATGGCACATCTGCCTGATGAGACAGTGCGCGACTTGCTGGAATCTTCGCAGCGCAAAGCTCTAACCTCCAAAACGATTATCGATCTTGATGCTATTTTGCTGAAAATCGAACAGGCGCGTAATGATGGCTATGCATGCGCTCTGGAAGAATCGCTAATTGGCGAGGTGGTGATTGCCGCCAGCATTACCACCAATACCGGCGAGCCGATTGGGGCAGTGCATATTGCAGCGTCTTTAAGCGAGTGGGAACCGGAAGAGTTCAGCCGGAAATTTGCACCGCTCGCCATTGAGGCTGCACGGGCAATTTCCGGCTGATTATGCTTAAGCAGACGGCATCAGCTTGATGATCTGCACAATATTTTTTTCAACTGCTGCTTTGGTATAGAGCAGCGGTTGATAGCGCCCCTCCAGCCAATCATTGGTCAGGTCATGATGATGGGCTGATGCCGGATCGCCGGACTGACCGGGCAAGTTCACAAACAGGCTGTTATCCCACGCACCAACATCGAAAATCATCCGCACGGACGGCCCTGTTATCGCCTGATAATCACTAGGCCGATAAGCGCCATACATCGGCGTTGAGCCACTGCCGCCTAAAGCGATCGGCGCAATGCTCATTGCATCAGCCGTTTGCGGAAAGGCATCGCTCAGCGCGTGCTTGAGATGCAGGCGATGCAAATCCCCCCATCGCCATTGGCTTGGATCATTGCCAAAACGCGTCAGGCAATCAGCCCATGCTGCTTTCAGCGTGGCTTCAACCAGCCCCTGCATCTGCTGCTGCGGGTTGGTTTCGAGCCAGCTTTTCGGGTCTTCCAAAATCGCCAATGCCGTTTGGATATCGCCCGGTTGCAGCAAAGCGCGCGTTTTCGCATCTTCAATGAAAAGAGCATAAAAGGCCGGTTTCAAATGGCTGCTCATCCAAACTTCAAACAGCGCCGCCTGCGGTGAAGCCGCCAGCATATGGTAATCCCAACCATCTAGAAACTCTGCTGCATGGCAGGCATCAGAGTCTGAAAGATGTAAATTTTCAAGCACTTTACAGGCACGAAACGCTGCCATGGAAAACAGGTCGTTTTGTAGCCGGCCTGAATCTTGCAGACTGTGCTCAGGCTGCTGTTCAAGCACTTGGTGAATACGCTCGGAACGGCTGGCATCAACCCATTCATAACCGATGCCGGGTTTTTTAGTGCCCCATTCCGGTGAAATATTCATTTCATTGGCTGTTGCCACAAAACCCTTTTCAGGATTGAGGGTGACCGGTAAATCATTGGCAGCCATAAAGCCCTGCCATTCATAGCGGCCATCACCGGCAACCGGCAGTAAACCGCTCCAATTCGGGCGCACCGGTGATTTTCCTACAATCTGCCATGCAATCTTGCCATCCATATCGGCATAGAGATGGTTGACTGAAGGTGTTGCCCAATTTTGCAGGCTCTTGCGGTAATCTTCATAAGTTTTAGCCCGCATCAAAGACAGGCTGGCCATGTAGGGTGCCGAGCCGGGCTCAGTCCATACTGTGCGAATGGCATAGGCACGCGATTTATCCTGCTCTTCAAGTACAACTGGCCCGTGTCTGGTAAAGCGCAATGGCAGATTTTGTGCCGGATATCCTTTTACTTCAAAGCGTTCCGTGAGCGTTGTAATATTTTCCCACCCGCCTTGATACCGATAGGCATCCGGATTGCCGGTTTGTGTCTCATATACATAGACATCTTCCTGATCGGCACCGGATATTGTCAGTGAAAAGGCATTGAATCCATTATGACCTAAAGAAATTCCCGGCGCCGATGGTTCACCGGCGCCAATACAATCAAAGCCAGGCATAGACAGATGAACAAGATAGCGCACAGACGGAATAGCGTGAGTTCTGTGTGGATCCGTTGCCATTATCGGGCGGCCGGTCTGGCTGCGTGATCCGGCAATTGCCCAGTTGTTAGAGCCCTGACTGTCGGTTGCCATAACAACTTCGCCAAGGGCATTCACATTATTCCAGCGCTGTGCCTGATCGAGCGTAGCACTCAAACGATCCTGACTAAAACTTACGGGTGCCGTGGCCAGTTTAAACAGGTCGATAACCTTGAGCGGAATATCCTTCAAGGCCAGATCACTGTCTGCACTCAGGTCAATATAGGGCTCGATTTGCTTACGCAAGGCATCCGCTTTTTGCGAAGACCGCGCCATGATTTGCGCACGCACAACTTCAGACAAGGCATTGCGGGTCAGGCAATGGCTGCGGATACGCACGACATCCTGCGCTGCCCAATAAGACGGCTTGGTGTTAAGCAAAACGAATTCAGGCGGCAGTGCTTCGTCACCACTCAACACTCTCGCAACATAGGCATTAATACCGCTGACAAAAGCACCGCAGATTGTTTCGGTGTCATCTTTATAAGCGGCCCATTCGGCCTGCATATCGCCATTGTAAAGGAAGAGACGGGAGGCGTGATCCTGCGCCAGATAGCCGGGACCAAAATCTGCAGCTAATAGGCCCAGCCCGCGCTTGCGCCATAAATCAATCTGCCACAGCCTGTCACGCGCTGCATTATAGCCTTGTGCGAAAAACAGATCGTGGCTGTTGTCAGCGCGGATATGAGCGATACCCCACTGATCAAGCGCAATGTCTACAGGGCTGATGAGGTCATCTAACCGGAATTCAGAAGTTGGGGGAACGATATCGGACATAAAACTACCTGAGCTATAAAGAGCAGATGAATACCGGCGAACCAGTATCGATGGTCTGTTATAGTCAATAAACAGCTTTTTGAATTGCTATGCAATACGGTAGTATTAATTATCGCGCTAAAAGTTGGATGTGGTTTTCTGTATATGGGGTTGTGTTCTTAAAAATCTGAAACCTGAATCAAAAAATTCATAAGCGCCTGAATTTGACTTAGGCAGAGTCAAAAATAAAAGGACTTCCAGTCCTTTGTGGCTACATAATGCGGAGTTTAATGGATGAGCACACAATTCTTTGCTGATTAAGGTTGCAGTTGTCAGGCTTCGAACCTGTGACGTCTGCTTGCGCAGTTTTCATATATATTCCGCAACATTTTAGCCTTTGCCCCATTGATGCGGAGCAAGGCATCGGTTAGAAGCTTTGATATCCAAGGGATTATGTTCCTGATGCGCACCCGTAGCTCAGCTGGATAGAGTGCTGCCCTCCGAAGGCAGAGGTCACAGGTTCGAATCCTGTCGGGTGCGCCAATAAAATCAATGACTTAATATTTTTCAGGCAGTTACCAGAGGTTCAAATGAACCTATAAGTCCAATGCAGAAGAGGCTTTAGGTAAGTAGTCCGGCGAGAATCGCGCATAGGCCTTGAAAGTGAACGTTGTTGATGAGTGTCCTAAGTGCTGCACTATCTAATCCATTGATATGCTAGCCTCAGCCATCCACACTGCCGCACTCTGGCGAAGATCGTGCAGCACAACATCTTTAAACTAAGCTTGCTAATGTAACGATAGTAGGTCTCTCTAATGATGAAGGTTCGGCAGGCAAGGGCAATGCTAATCCCCGCGCCGCTCCACGACCATCTCTCGTAGCTGAAATGGGCCAGTTACTTTTTTCAAAGGGCTTCCTTCAAAAGCTCGTTCTGCTAGCTGAGCTCTGCAAAAATCTTCTTAAGCCGTCGGTTGCTTCGCCAGGCGATCGATTCATTGGATCAATTGCTTTTTTCTGCTTGTGATCATTCAATGCCTTTGTCTGAACAATCATTAATGCGTGCATCCCACCGCACTTGGAGCACCTCTTGTAGGACGATGTGCCGCTCATCCCATGCTCCCGAAAAAGTTCGGCCACAGGCACGGCACCTTCAGTTGGGCGGAGCATAGATAAAACTTGCATAAATCAACAGCGTGAATAACTTCATGACAATAATATATTAGCTAATGCTGATATATTATTGTCATGAACATATACTATACAAAGCCACGTTTATGAAACGTATTTACAACCTTAATCAAAAAAATCGCTCGTTATTTAATGATTAATATAGATGTCGATTGCGTTGATAAAAAAGAAATTGAAGTGGTTTAATTAGTATGAAAATTATAAAATTAAGAAAAAGGCAATTTTTATCTTCAACGTCTTTTTCAATTATAATATCCGGAATTTACTTACTAACATCACCTGCTATGGCACAGCGAGTTATCGCTGATGCTACAACAGAGCAAGTAGCTGCCGGCACTATCATAGATACTGGAACGGCACGCGGCGGCGCCGGTTATGCTTTTTTTGCATCTAATGGAGGAAAAATCATTGCGGATGGTGCTGTCTCTTTGACGACCGGCGGCAATGCAGCCCATGTAGTGTTGGTCGAATCTGGCTCACAAGCAACCTTGCTTTCAGGCTCGATAGTTACGTCTACCGGAAGCGGTTCTTATGGTTTATGGGCCACCGGCTCTGATGCACTCCTAACAGTGACAGGCACCACATTTAACACATCGGGCACCGGCATAGTGAGCGCACGTGGTGGCACAGCTATCATTACCAATAGCGATATTACTTCATCTGCTGGCTTTGGATTGCATGCATTGGATTTGGGTACAAATATAATTGCGACTGATGTAAATGTGGCGACGAAAGCGAATAATAAACAAGCCATTGAAGCTAATGTTGGTACTATCAAACTCTCTACAGACAGCAGAGATAAGAATAGAGTTTGGACCGTTGGCAATTTTGCTTACGGTATTCTCGCGCAAAATTCAGGAATAGTCATCAGTGATGGTGGCTTGCAAATTGATACGGAAGGTAATTCGGCCTCTGGGTTGTTTGCCCAAAGAAAGGGCAAAATCAGCCTTGATGCTGCGGCTGGGGTTACAACATCGGGCACAGGCGCTTATGGAATTCACGCGCAGGATCTGGAATCGGCTATCACTGCTACAGATACGATCACAACAACAAGTGGAGAGAATGCTCACGGGGCCGTTGTTGAGAGAGCTGCATCCATTGTGCTCACGCGTGGTAGTATAACGACAACCGGAAATGGAGCCGATGGACTTAAAGCATCGGGTAATGGATCTTCAATCATTGCGACAGATCTTGTAGCGCAAACCAATGCGGATGATGCGCAGGGAGCAGATGCCAAAGACGCAGCGAATATCAGCTTAAGTGGCGGCCAGGTGATAACGCAAGGCTCCCAAGCCAACGGATTGCATGCTTCAGATGCGGGCACGATTATCACAACTACCGCAACGATTATAAAGACTAATGGCACGAACGCTCAAGGCGTCTATGCTGGCAATCTGGGTGAAATCTCGACTACAAGCGGCAGCATCGCCACCACTGGTCAGGGCGCAAACGGCCTTTCTGTGTATGACGGCGGTATAATTACGGCCAATAACTCCATAATCACCACCAGTGGAGCCGATGCGGCAGCGATCTATGCTACCCAAATAGCCTCTGGTGAGACCAATAAGGTCAATATATCGAATACGGTGCTTCAGTCCTCACAGAGTGATAATATACGCTCCGAAGGCGCAACGCTTGCAGTCAGTTTTGATAGTGTTACAGCCGAAAAGGGTGGGGGTGTTTTTCTCAATGCACGTGATGATGCCGATGGTAATCACAGCATAGTCAATTTGGATGCTAAAAACTCGGTACTTAATGGCGATGTTTTTGCTGGAACTGACAATATTGCCAA
This sequence comes from Pseudochrobactrum mosebachae, assembly GCF_048914685.1. Classification (GTDB taxonomy): domain Bacteria; phylum Pseudomonadota; class Alphaproteobacteria; order Rhizobiales; family Rhizobiaceae; genus Pseudochrobactrum. The sequence continues at coordinate 187,298 of NZ_CP128408.1, read as the reverse complement.
TGTGAATCTGGATGCAAGCCAACTTACCGGCGCTACCAATAATGCCACGAATGTTACGCTTAACTCTGAAAGCCTCTGGAATGTGACCGATAATTCCACGATTTCGCAAATATTGACAAATGGCGGTACCATTGCTTTCACGCCACCAATTGATGGAAATTTTAAAACACTCACGGCAGGTAATTATATCGGCACAGAAGGCATGATCCTGTTTAACACAGTACTTGGTGACGACACGTCCCCAACCGATATGCTTCGTGTGGATGGCAACACCTCAGGTGAAGCCAATGTGAAGGTGAACAATGTTAATGGGGGCGGTGCTCAAACCGTTGAGGGCATAAAGCTGATCGATGTGGCGGGTGCTTCTGAAGGCAGTTTTTCCCTTTTAGGCGATACAACCTTTAATGGTGATCAAGCTGTCGTCGGAGGTGCTTATGCCTATAGGCTTTATCAGGGCAGTATATCTGCCCCGGCAGATGGTAACTGGTATCTACGTTCCCAGTTGATCGATCCCGTAGCACCTCCTGTTGATCCCGTAGATCCGCCTGTTGATCCAAAGCAACCACTTTATCAGCCGGGAGTTCCAAGTTATGAGGCCTATCCTCAAATTCTGTTGGGCCTGAATGGTTTGCCCACTTTACAGCAGCGAGTTGGTAATCGTTATTGGAGTAATGCTGGTAATATCATGCTGGCAGAGGGCGCAGACCCTATTGGTACACCTTATGCGACACCGTATGAAGCCGGCGTTCTTATCGAGAGTAATGGTGTTTGGGGCCGTATTGAAGGTAGCCAGACTAAGATTAATCCCAAATATTCAACATCCAATACTGATTATAACTACAATATGTTCCGTATTCAGGCAGGCTTGGATGGCATGCTGGCGGAAAATGAGAACGGCAAATTGCTCGGCGGCATCACCGTCCACTATGTTAAAGGTAACGCAGATACCTTCTGGAAGGATGGTATTGACGGCTACGGCGATGGCAAAATTTCCACCGACGGCTATGGATTTGGCGGCACGCTGACCTGGTATGGTGATAATGGATTTTATCTTGACGGTCAGGCTCAGCTAACATGGTATAAGAGTAATCTGAGTGCCAATCAGAGCCATGACTTGATAAGTGGCAATAATGCCTTTGGATATGGATTGTCGATTGAGGGTGGTAAGCGGATTACTGTTGATCAGTCATGGTCTGTCACGCCGCAAGCACAACTCGTCTACTCCAATATTGGTTTTGACAAATTCGACGATGTTTTTGGTGCGAATGTGAGCCTGAATAAAGGTGACAGCCTTCAAGGCCGCATAGGCTTGAGTGTTGATCATCAAAACTCTTGGTATAATGACAAAGGCACCATCGACCGGACCTATGTCTATGGTATTGCTAACCTCTATTACGAATTTTTGGATGGTACATCCATAGATGTGTCAGGCTCTGACTTTATATCACGTAAAGATCGTCTATGGGGTGGCATTGGTCTTGGTGGGTCATATAATTTAAATAATGACAAGTATTCAGTCTACGGTGAAGGTTCTGTGAATACGTCTCTGCAAAATTTCGGAGACAATTATACTTACAAGGGCACTGTCGGACTACGCGTAAAGTGGTAAATTTCAGCTGCTCGATAGAGTTGAAAAGCATCACGCCTTCACATGATTAATACTTGAAGTAATCACGAAAACTGAACCGATCCTTATCATTGCAGGATGAATAATTTCGTCCTGCAATGATAACTTACAGCGCTATCATTAGCCAGGTGATCTCTAAATCTCCGGGTACATAGATTAAAAAAGTATTATTGTATCGATGCAGGTTGTTGATCTGATTTGTCAGATAAAGTCGGAACTTATACAGATCGTCAAACACAGAGCCGGGCTGCTAAATCTGGCGGATGAGCAAAGAAATGTATCAAAGCCTCATCATATTTTGCTTTTTTATCCAATGTCTTAATCTGTGTTTCAGTAAGGGTCAGGCTATATTGGAAACCTTGGTTTCTAAAGCTTTTAAGGTGTTTTTAAGTTTACAAAATCATGCCGCAACCAGATTGAATGGCTTATTCGGTTTTACAATACACAAACAACCCGGAAAATCGTCAAATAATTACCTGTAATAACGACAGTGTTAAATTCTGCTCCACTGTTTTTCAGTTTCTGTACTTATTAAAGACAGTACAGTTTTGATTTCACAGAACATATGATCGTGGCTGCGGGCGTAGTTATAGTGTGCAGAGAAATTTGAGAGCCAGTCTTTTGAAATACGTTCGATCTGACCGCCATGGGAGGGCGTTATAGGATCTAGGTCTAAAAATTGCGTATCCCGATGATGCATACCCATTCGGCGATAAAACGGGGCTGCTTCTTCGACAGAGTCAAGTTTGATAAAGTTGAGCCCTCTTTCTTGCCCATCTTTACAGGCTAAGTACATCATTAATCGTCCAAGCCCAGGTCGGAGCTTGTATTCAGGTGAATTTCGTTTCATCCCCAAAGCATTGATGCCACATACTAAGAGTGTTTCTTCATTAATATCCTGTATCTCTACTTTTCTTTGCAGCGGGTCTTTTTCACTCCCATATAAATCAATTTCGTTCTCATATATTTTTTTTTTGGTAATGCCGAATTCATTTGTAAAGGATATCTCTCCAGCTTTGAGGTCAGAACCTATGGGATAAAAATACCAGTCTCTGCTGTGCTCTGTATAGGTTTTCTGAGGTCTTAATTCCAAAAACTCTCCGGTGTAACGATTTTTAAAGCGTATCATTCTTTCTCCGTAATGTGGGAATGCATAGTGAAATTTCACATGAGGCAGTTTAAAATGAATATGCCATAAAGTTTTAGGACTAACTATTTCAGCATATTGCGGGCATTTTTGTGCCTGTATACCAGCGGTTCTTTGGCTGATTACGAATGGCGCACGCCTATATCTGTAGCGGTTTGAACTGAGGCGTTGCAAATTTGTTGCGCGTAGCCGATGACATCATGCATGCCGGACAGCATGTGCAGATATGCTGCCGCAGTTACCGCGTATTGGTGGAGGCGAAACGTGACAGTTATAGTTGAGCAGGAGCAAATTGCTCTTTCCGATAAAGATGTATTCAATCTTGCTTATTCATTTTTGACTAAGCACGGATTATCTGATGCACAATCAAATGCACTGGCCACGGTTTTATACAAAGCACAACGTGATGAATGCCGCTCGCACGGATTGCAGAGATTGGCCGGAACACTTGAAACTATGGCACATCCGGCTTTCAACAGAGAGGCTGATCCGCAGCCGGTTGAAATCACACCTGCTGTGATACAGGTTGATGCGAATTACGGGTTTTCAATATTGGCGGTTGAGCGCGCATTGCCACAGCTAATCAGCAATGCAAAACGTATTGGTATTGCTGTTCTGGCGATTAATAACGGTTTTCATTCCACAGCATTATGGCCGGTTGTTGAAGAGCTTGCCGAGAACGGCTTGGCGGCTTTGTCGATGAACCCGACCCATGACTGGGTTGTACCTGCCGGCGGCATATCGGGTGCTTTGGGCACTAATCCTATTGCTTTTGCCTGGCCACGCACCAAGCATGCACCTTATGTTTTTGACTTTGCAACGAGCGCTGCTGCGCGTGCCGATATTGCGCTGTACCGGCAGGAAGGTCGTGCTATCCCTGCGGATTGGGGTGTTGATGCAGATGGCCAGCCAACTACAGATCCGGCTGCGGTGCTTGCAGGCGCGATGTTACCTTTTGGCGGGCATAAGGGCTCGGCTCTTGCGACGATGATCGAGCTGTTAGCGGGGCCATTTATTGGCGACAGAACCAGCAGGCAATCGGCGGCATTTGATCAGGGGGCGCGTGCAGCGCCATGTCATGGTGAGCTTATTATTGCGTTCAATCCGGATTTGATGTCAGCTGTAGCCGGTAAGCCAATTGCGGATGACGGTGCTGAAGACCTTTTTGCGCGTATTACTGCGCAGGGGGCGCGGCTACCCGGTGAACGCCGCTATCAAGCCCGTAAAAGATCAGCCGAGAATGGTATTAAAGTTCCGAAAGCACTTTATAACAAGATCAAAGCAATGATCTGACCTGCATTGTGTGTGTTCTGATAAAAATAAAAAACCGGCCTGCGTTATCAGGCCGGTTTTTTGTTATGGCGGATTAAGTGTCAGATGATCTTATGGGTCACGAATTTGGTATTGAGATAAGCGTTAATCGCCTCAGAACCACCTTCAGTACCATAGCCTGAGTCCTTGATGCCGCCGAAAGGAACTTCCGGCAAAGCAAGGCCAAGATGATTAATCGTGGTCATACCAGCCTCAATCCGCAATCCGAGCTGCTGGGCATTATGTGCCGAGCGGGTGAAGGCATAGGAGGCCAGACCAAAAGGCAGGCGGTTTGCTTCATCAATCACTTCATCAAGTGTTTTGAAGGATGAGAAAACGGCGACCGGCCCAAATGGCTCTTCATTCATGATACGTGAGGTTTTAGGCGCATCCGCCAACACTGTCGGCTCGAAGAAGTTACCCACATTGCCGATGCGGCGTCCGCCGGTCATCAGTCTTGCGCCATTATCAACCGCATCCTGAATTAGGGCTTCAAGCGCAGGAATACGGCGCTCATTGGCCAGCGGCCCCATATCGACGCCGCTGTCAAAACCATTGCCGACCTTGATCGCCTTGGCTTTTTCAGTGAAGGAGGCAACAGCCTGCTCATAGACATTTTCCTGAACCAGAAAACGGGTCGGCGATACGCAAACCTGACCGGCATTACGGAATTTGGATGCTGCCAACACGGCAATTGCATTTTCCACGTCTGCATCATCAAAAATGATTGCAGGTGCGTGACCACCGAGTTCCATTGTCGATAATTTCATATGCTGGCTTGCAAGACCTGCCAGCTGTTTACCGATCGGAGTAGAGCCGGTAAACGAGATTTTACGAATAACCGGATGCGGAATAAGATATTCGGAAATCTCTGCCGGAATGCCATAAACCAGATTAACCACACCTGCCGGAATGCCTGCATCAACAAAAACACGGATTAATTCAGCAGGTGAAGCCGGCGTTTCTTCCGGTGCTTTAACAATGATGGAGCAGCCGGCAGCAATGGCGGCAGACAGCTTGCGTACAACCTGATTGATCGGGAAGTTCCATGGAGTGAAGGCTGCCACAGGGCCGACAGGCAGTTTAATAGCCATCTGCGAAACGCCGGCAGCGCGCGCAGGAATAATCTGGCCATAGGTGCGGCGGGCTTCTTCAGCAAACCATTCAATAATATCGGCACCAGCCAGAATTTCGCCCTTGGCCTCAGCCACCGGCTTGCCCTGCTCATAGGTCAGAATTGGCGCAATAGTATCGGCGCGCTCACGCAGCAGATCTGCAGCACGGCGCATAAATTTGGAGCGCTCATAAGGGGATGTTTCAGACCAGATTTTGAAGCCTTTAGCAGCTGCATCCAATGCCGCATCCAGATCAGCTTTTTCCGCATGGGCAACTTTGCCGATAACTTCGCCGGTTGCCGGATTGAACACGTCAATTGTGCGTCCGTTCAATGCGTTGCGCCATTCGCCATTGATCAAAAGCTGGGTGTCAGGGTATCGCGCTGCGGACTGGGACATGGTTTCTCCGAAATATCTGTCTGATGGCAGCTCTGTCTGTGCTGCCATATATGCTGTTTTCTTTATAGCACACTATAGAACTCGTAAGGCGTTTCAAGGCAAGAAATTATTGCGAACAGAAAGATAAATGAGACGCTTTAACGTGAATGTGATCTGTGCGGACAAAGCAGTTATAAAAAAGCAGATGCACGTTTATGGATGTAAAATCAAAAAAGGCGGGAAAATCCCGCCTTTAAATGTTTTTGTACGGTTTGAGCGCAAACCACTCAAATTGGATCTAGTGATCTGTTTAGCGCAAGCGACCTGATGCGTGGGCCAGCATGGTATAAACCTTACCGGTATCAGATGTCAGATAGGTCTGCGTAACCATATTGTCGCGATCATTACGGGCAACATCCTCAAGAAGACGCTGGAAATCATCCATGTAACGGTCAACTGCACGGCGGAAGTCACCATCCATCTGGTATTTACGCTTGATCTCTTCAAAGGTCTGCTGACCTTTCAGCGTATAAAGACGGCGTGTAAACACATTGCGCTCACCACGGCGGTACCGATCCCAAAGCTCAACAGAGGCTTCATGATCAATCGCACGGGCAATATCAACCGACAGGGAGTTCAGGCTGTCAACCACATGGGCTGCCGAACGCTGCGGGGTAACATTGCTCTGGCTGCGCGGTGCCGGCGCTTCTTCTTCATCCGCTGAAGCGCGGGCGAGCAGATTGCTGACCCAGCCGCCACGTGCAGGCTCCTGTGGAGCTGATGTTGGCGCTGTTGATGCAGTCTGAGGCGCAGGTGCCGTATTATAGGCCGGTGTAAAGCTCTGTGCCGGTTGCGGTGCTGGTGCTGCGGTTTGCTGGGCATAGGCAACCTGCTGCACCGGTGCAGCTTGCTTTGCCACTGTGCGGTCGGCACGGCTGTCACCAACATCAACCAGACGGCCGGATTTGTTGACTATAGAGGCCAGTTCTTTCAGAGCGCTAATCTGCTCAGAAACGGCTTTGCGCATAGCAGAGGTTGATTCCTTGGCTTCAACCGGCATATCCAATACACCGCGTTTCAGCTCACCACGGGTTGCATCCAGTTCGCTGCGGATTTCTGCAGAGGTACGACGAATTTCATCCGTCGCCGAGGCAAATTTATGCGCGGCTTGTTCGACAACTTCTGTGATCGCATTGCGCAGTTGTTCGGTTGAATTGCGTGTGCGGCCTTCGGTACGCTCAAGAGCAGAGGTGATCAGACCTTCAAAGCCCTGCATCACTTTCTCGATGTTTTCAGACTTGGCAATCAGACCGGCAGACAGGCGTTCCAATGCATCCTGACGTTCTGACAATGTGTCAGTCAGGCCGTTCTGTGCTGTGCCGATCAAATCGGATGCGCGGGAAAGAACAACGCTGTGGTCTTCAAATCGCTTGGAAATATCTGCAATCTGGGTCAGCGTATTGCCTGAGAGCGAACGCAAGGCGCCAATATTGCTATCGATCACCACGCTTGAGCTTGAGAATATCTGAGCTGCTTTATTGGTGCTTTCGGCAAAATTCGATGTGGTTTCAACCAGACGGGTATCAATATCGTTGAGGTTGAGCGTTGCCTTGTCGATCAGCTGGCCAAGTTCACTATTCGAACTTGCCAAACGGTCGATCAGGCTGCCCACGCCATCCGAAAGATTGCTTTTAGCTTCCTGCACAGCAGAGATTGTTTCAGCAGTGCGGCTGGCCAATGCATTGACCAGAGCGGCATTTTCAGCGCGCAGACGGTCTGTTGCAGCATGGGTTGCCTGCTCGAGCTGGCTGGCCAGACCTTGACCACTATCGGCAAGGCGCTGCACCAATGGCTCTGCAGTATCCGCGAGAATACGGGTAATTTCCTGCGAACGGGCGGCGAGAACCGCATTAAGTTCACGGGTACGTTCTTCAAGCGTTGAGGATGTGTTCTGCGTGGCATCAGAAATGCGTGCTTCAATCACACCCAGTTCGCCGGTAATACGCGAGCCGATTTCACCAAGACCCATGGCAATTGCGTCGGCACGTTCGGTGAGGCGGGCTTCTGTGCCGGAAAGATTTTCCAGAACACGGGCGCTGAAAGCTTCACTATGCGAGCCAAGCACATCACTTGTACGCGATGCTGTTTCTGCTATCCGCGATTCAATGGTGTTGAGCTCGCCGGTGAGGCGGTTGCTTACTTCATTAATGCCGGATGCGATTGTATCGGCGCGTTCAGTGAGGCGGGCTTCTGTGCCGGAAAGATTTTCCAGAACACGGGCGCTGAAAGCTTCACTATGCGAGCCAAGCACATCACTTGTGCGCGATGCTGTTTCTGCAATCCGCGTTTCAATGGTGCTGAGTTCGCCGGTGAGGCGGCTTTCAATGGCTTCAAGACCAGAGGCAATCTGGCTGGCGCGCTCACCAAGACGGGCTTCTGTGCCATTGAGATTTTCAATCAGGCGGTCGTTAAAGTTTTCACCAAAACCATGCAGGGCATCACCGGCTTTTGCAGCTTCTGCTGTCAGTGAGCTTGCAGCTTCGGTAATTTTTTCACGCAAGGTACCGGCAACAACTGAGGCGCTCTGCTCCAGTGATTTACGAACATTGTCGACACCCATGCTCAGAGCACGTTCCATTGTCGAGGTGCGCTCTTCAATAATACCGGTCTGATTGTCAAAAGTGCTCTGTAAAGCGCCTGTTGCATTGGCAACAGCATCCTGTAGCGTAACTGTGCGCTGTACCAGCGTATCACTGTGCTGACGCAGATTGGCATCAAGATTTTCAGTGCCACTTACCAAAGCTGCCTGCAGCTGCGCGGCATGGCCATCAACGGTGCTGATATGATCATTGAGAAGCGAGCCAACGGCTTGGCTGCTATTTTGCAACGCTTCCGAAAAATGCTGGTTACGCTCATCCAAAGTGCGGGAGAATTCGCCTTGCTGCTGATCCAGTGTGGATTTAAGCGAAGATGCGCGTTCTTCAAAACGACCTTCTTGCTCGCTAAACACTTCATTGAGCTTGGCATTATGTGCAGCCATGGCTTCACGCATATCACTGGTGCGCTGCTCCAGAATTGCGGCATGCTGGCTGGCTGTATTGTCGAGATTGGTGGCATTGCTGGCAATAGCGCGTTCAATATCGGCACCGCGTGCAGCAATGGTCTGGCCATGCTCCTGCATCGCAGAGCTCAGGCGCTCAGCTTCGCCGGACAGTGTTGAAGACAGAGTTTCACGGCTATCAGCAATCTGCGAGATGAACTGACCGGCACGATCATTAAGCAGACCGGCAACCGAATCTGTAATGCCTGAAAGTTCATCACCAAGTTTGGCTTTGGTCTCATCAACCACGGTGCTGATTGAAGAGCGTACGCCGGAGAAGGTTTCAGCAATCTCACGGGTGCGGGCAATCAGGTTTTCATTAATCTGACGCGAGCGAACTTCCAGTGCCGCATTGAGTTTTTCCGTGCTGCTGTCGATAGCTTGAGCACGGCCTTCAAACTCGGTAAGCAGCGAGTGACCGCGTTCTGCCAGAGTTGAATTGAGGTTCGCCAGACGCTGATCGAATTCTGTGACCATATTCATGGTCGCATCACCCAGCAGTGAAGCAATATTTGTGGTACGGGTATCGAGCGCTTCAGTCAGCGTTGCTGTGAGGCCTTTTGACCGCTCTTCAAGGGTTGCAATGCGGGTGTCAAGAATATTGACGAAATCGCCGCCCGATGCGCTGATACGGGTTGAAAGATCAGTGCTGCGGGTATCAATCGCTTCAGAAATCGCGGTGCCGCTTTCGTTCAGGCGGCTGATCATGGTTTCACCTGCATGCGACAGGGAAGAGCTCAGCTCGCTTGAAACATTCAGAACATTGTCGCGGATAATATCGCTGGCCGAAGACAATTCGGTTTTCAGATGCTCATGGGCACCGGAGATTGACGAGCGTACGCGTTCTGCATGACTGATCACAGCTTCACGCTCATTGCCCAGTTCAGCAATCAATGCGCGGATGCGTACTTCATTATCGCTATAGGCACGTTCAAGCTGATGAACCTCGGTCTGCACCAGCGATTCCAGCTCAACCGCACGGGCGAGGGTGCGTTCAATGCCTTCATTCATGGCATTTACTTCACGGCGCACTGCCTGACCAAGCGTAGAAACGCGGTCACCGGCAGCCGCTTCAGGCGAAGCTAGGCGCAGAGCCGCCGCAGTCATCTGACGGGCAGCGGTTTGCATTTCCTGTGCACGGCGCACCATCTGGGCAAAGCCCCAGAACATCACAACCGGAACGGCAATACCGGCAGCAATGCCAACGCCTGTTGGCGTAGTGAAGAAGTCTTTGATCGCCTGAAACGAGGTTAAACCCTGCGGGCTCAGTGCGTTACCAAGGGCAAGGCCGCCGGCAGTCCACAGGGCGCTGACTGCGGTTGTTGTCCAGAAAACGCTGGAAGTGCGGCCATTGGTACGGCGCAGCAGCAGGTTTTCATTACGCAGGTCATCATTTGCAGGTGTAAATGGTGTGGCGGATGCTGAAGCTTGTGCAGCCGTTTGTAGTGAGCCGTTTGCAATAGGGTCATTTGCAATAGGGCGGGATGCAACTGGCTGATCAAGAGCGGCTTCAAGGCGCTGATCAGCTTCCCTAAAGTCGTCCATCAGAGCATCAGACTGATCACTATTATGAGCGCTTGAAATGTCTTCAACTATATTGGCAGGCTGATTGGCGGCTTGCAACACGCTAACACTGCTCGGGGTAACAGCAGGTGGTGTTGCAGGGGTAACCGGCGTTGCAGGCAATGTAGCTTTATCAGTCTTTGCTTTGGCTGATTTTGGCTTGTCAGCGAATGCAACCGGTTCAGCTTGCGCAACCACAGGAGCGGAGGCTTCAGATACAGTTGCCTTACCTTTAACCGATGATACAGCGGCAGCAGCGAGTGTTGCGCCATTTTGCTCAATGGCCAGTTCCTCAGCAGCGCGCGAAATCTGGTTTTGCAGATCATCAAGCGAGAACTCAGCCTCAGGAAGGTCAAAATTCAAATCCAGCTCAAAATCGTCATTGAAGTCCAGGTCCAGCCCGTCTGAGAGAGCCTGTTCCATATCAAGATCAAGTTTTTGCGCTTTTGTATTTTGTGCCATAGCCGTAATACCCCGTACTCATATAACAACGCAAATGACCATATCCGGATCTGCCCATGATTGACTCAATCGTTGGGCAATAGACATGTTGCGCAGTCTATAGGTTAAAACTTCCGGAGCCTTATGGGAACTGCGTAATTTGCGGTTGATGAATTGTTTAAAAATAAGGTTAACGCGAGACGTTATTAAACTACTGAAACTGAGCAATTGCGCGGTTTTTTGAGTTAAAGCTAATTGTGGAAATCTTTATTCCTATATCAGATATGCATAAAACACGCATAACATTGTGGCAGAGTTTGCCATAGTGTAGCAAAAAATGCATGTGTTTTTTCTAGCAGGTTTGTGTGGGCTTTACGAGGGAATCTGCTCTAATTGACGCAATAATGCTGGTCTGAGGTATTTGTCGCTTGAACTCATGCGATGGAGCACGTATCTGCCGTGTAACAGCACTCTATTATACGGTCAGTATAACATCAGCGGTCACCGGCCTGCAATTGATGAAATATGCTGAGTTTTAACGGGATGAATTTATGACCAAGATCACATTTGTTTCCGCTGACGGCGCAGCCCGCAATGAAGTTGAAGCGGAAAACGGCTCCACCGTGATGGAAAATGCTATTCGCCACGGTATTCCGGGTATTGATGCTGAGTGTGGCGGTGCCTGCGCCTGCGCTACCTGTCATGTCTATGTGGATGATGCATGGACAGAGATTGTTGGTGGTCCTGAGCCGATGGAAGAAGATATGCTGGATTTTGCCTATGACGTACGCGGTAATTCACGCCTGTCTTGCCAGATCATTGTGCGTGATGCGTTTGATGGGCTGGTTGTGCAGGTTCCGGAACGCCAAGGTTGATCCATGGGTTATCCAAGGGTTATCAGGTGTTGATCAGGCGCTGAAAAACCGCCTGCGATAAAAGCATCGTCTGTAAATAATGAATAAAGCGGTTTGCATAACATGCATGCCGCTTTATTTGTTTTTATCGGTTTAAAAAATATAATTCCGTTTTGAAGCTGTTAAACACAGATTTGTATCTGTATCTTGCTGTTTTAGTGATGCATTTAAACGGGTATGCTGCAAAAAATTAAAAACTGCAGGGATTATTCATGACCTGTTTCGCAAAGCCTATAGGATTTTGAATTAAACTTGACTATAGAACTCGTGTTGAATTTAGTCCGTTGCGGTTGCGCGGCAAATAGAGAGCATGCTCTGTGTGACAGCTGGCAGAGCATAAGATTAATGTGACAGATCGTAATGGCTGGCGCAGTTGTTATGATACAGCGAGATTGAAGATATGAGCGAAGTTATCCGCACGGATGTTGTCATTATCGGTGCCGGTCCTGTAGGGCTGTTTGCTGTGTTTGAGTTGGGTCTTTATGACCTCAAATGCCATTTGATTGATATTCTTGACCGCCCGGGTGGTCAATGTGCCGAGCTTTATCCGGAAAAGCCGATCTATGACATTCCGGCATGGCCTGAAATTTCCGGCCAGCTGCTGACAGACAAGCTGATGGAGCAGATCAAGCCGTTTTCACCACAGTTTCATTTCAACCGCATGGTCAACAGGCTGGAACGTCAGGAAGACGGTTCTTTCCATGTTGAGACCGATGAGGGCGAGATTTTTGAAGCCAAAGTTGTGGTAATTGCCGCCGGTGGTGGCTCTTTCCAGCCGAAGCGTCCGCCGGTGCCTGGCATTGAAGCCTATGAAGGCAAGAGCGTTTTCTATTCTGTACGCCGCGTTGAAGCTTTCCGTGATCAGGATTTGGTTATTGTTGGCGGTGGCGACAGTGCGCTGGATTGGGCGCTTAACCTGCAGCCGATCGTTAAAAGCCTGACAGTTGTGCATCGCCGTCCGGAATTTCGTGCAGCGCCTGACAGCGTTAAGAAAATGTTCGAACTGGTTGATGCGGGTAAAATCCGTTTTGAGGTTGGGCAGGTATCGGGCCTTGAAGGCGAAGATGGTGAATTGTCTGCGGTTAAGCTTAAAGGTGCTGACGGAGAAACAATTTTACCGGCCTCGCGCATGCTGCCATTCTTCGGTCTGACTATGAAGCTCGGGCCGATTGCCGACTGGGGCTTAAACCTCCATGAAAACCTGATCAAGGTTGATACTGAGAAGTTTGAAACTTCGGAGCCGGGCATTTTTGCGATTGGCGATATCAACTGGTATCCGGGTAAGCTGAAGCTGATCCTGTCCGGTTTCCATGAAGCGGCATTGATGACACAGGCAGCCAAGCGCATCATCAGCCCGGGCGAGCGCGTTGTGTTTCAGTATACAACCTCTTCAACCAGCTTGCAGAAAAAGCTTGGCGTCAGCTGACTGTTTTATTCGTGCGTATAATAAAACCCTGCATAGTGATATGCAGGGTTTTTTATTATTTAACATAAGCTTATCAGGAGTTGTTCTTCTGTTGATTTAAGCGCCTTTGAAGGCTGTAGGTTAGCAGGCGCTCAAAGCGGGCTTCAAAATTAATGGTTTCCACACGATCAAATTGCTGCTGCGCTTTTTCATGGGCTGCAAATATAGCATCGGTGATCTTATCAACACCGGCACGCAATTTTGCGCAATCACGTTCACTGCGCATGGTGCGGATTTGCCGCTCAAGCTCTGAGGCATGAACACGGGCGATAATAATATGGCTTTCTTCGTGGCGGCGAATATCCCGCACGAGAGTATCCCATATCAGCACTGTATCTGCGCTGGCACGTTTGCGGTTTTTCCATTTCGGCAGAGAGACAGTGGCATGAACATTGGCGAAGACGCCGGATATACGGCAATATTTACCGTCATATTTGTATTTCACACGCGCATCAAAAGCGATTTTTGTCGCTCCCGGATGGCTCTCGCCGCCATCTTGCAGTTTGGGGCCGTTTTTCGCCAGAGATTTATCCAATTGCTCGGCAGTTGTGCCATAGACAGGAAAATACTGGTATTTACGGATAATGGAAGCGGCATCCGCTTGAGTAGTTAAGAGTGTGGCGGATAACAGTGTGAGGCCGGTGAGAGTGAGGCCGAGAACTTTACCGGACATCTGTCTGTTCCTTTAAAGAGGGGCTTCAGCTACGGAAAAGCTGACGAAAACCCTTGTTTGTTTCTTGTAACACATAATATGGCAGAATTGTCTCTTGCAGCTTTATCGTTTCGGGTTTTATCAAGCTATAAAATATGTAAAGAACCTATAGCAAGTTGATGAAACTGCGTTGTTTTTGAGGATTAATTGAGAATATGATTAAGAGTTTTCCCATAAAACGAGAATGGCAGCTGGCGCATGGGCGCATATTGCAGACAGGCTCCAAGGCGTTGATCATGGGGATTCTCAATATTACTCCGGACTCTTTTTCAGATGGCGGACAGCATCAATCTGTGGCCACGGCTGTTGCAGCAGCACGTGCTATGCTGGTTGCGGGGGCGGATATTATTGATGTCGGGGGGGAATCTACCCGTCCTGATGCTGTTGCTATAAGTGCAGAACAGGAGCAGGCACGTATATTGCCGGTCATTGAGGCGCTGGCGAGAGAAACCGGCTGTGTGATCTCGGTTGATACATATCGTGCGCAAACCGCACGCCTTGCGGTGGAAGCCGGTGCACATATTGTCAATGATGTGTGGGGTTTACAAAAAGAGCCTGATATTGCGGCGGTCGCGGCTGAAACCGGTGCCGGACTGGTGATCATGCATACGGGGCGAGAACGCACAGTGTTGCCGGATGTGATTGAAGACCAGTTTGCGTTTTTGCGTCGCTCACTCGAAATTGCTGATAGGGCTGGTGTTAAGCAGGCGCAGATTGTGCTTGATCCTGGATTTGGATTTGCCAAGGATACCCAGGATCATCTTCAGTTAATGGCGCGTTTTACTGAGTTGCAAGCATTTGATATGCCATGGCTTATCGGTACATCGCGCAAGCGTTTCATCGGTGAGATCATCGGCGGTTCTGATGCTGCTCAGCGTGATGCTGCCACCGCTGCGACAAGTACGATCTTGCGTCTTAACGGTGCAGATATATTTAGAGTGCATAATGTTGAAATCAACAAGGATGCCCTGAGTGTGGTTGATGCACTAATAAATGCAAAAACCACGCTCTAAAAGCCTTATAAAATTTGCGCTTGGGTGTAGTATAGTAAGATATTGATAAGAGAGAACGTCTCTCTTATCGTGGATAAGAATTTTCCGGCAATGGAAGAAATGAGGGCTTTTGTACACGATCCGTATGATGAATTGCGCATTTTTCGCGCATCACGGCGTTTTTGAAGAAGAAGAAAAGCTCGGACAGCGTTTTTATGTAGATGCGGTTCTGACCGTTGATCCGGGTGAATCGCTGGTCAATGACGATATTGAAGCAACGGTACATTACGGTTTGGTTTTCTCGACAATCGAGAAGATTATTACCGGCAAGCGCCGTTATCTGATTGAGGCGCTGGCACTGGATGTTGCTAAAGCGCTATGCGCGCAGTTTCCACAGATTCAAAAAGCCGAGATTACAGTGCGTAAGCCCAACGCACCGGTCGCCGGCGTTCTGGATTATGTTGAAGTAACGGTCGGGTGGCCATATCGATGAAAGCACGCGAGGTTTATAAAGCCTGGCTCTGTCTGGGTGGCAATATCGGAAACGTAGTGCAAACAATGGCACAATCTCTGCAGCTTATTGACGAGCGGCAGGATGCACGGGTGATTGCTGTTTCACCGGTTTTTCGTACGCCGCCTTGGGGGAAAACCGATCAGGACTGGTTTTATAATGCCTGCGCTGAAATCTCGACGGTTTTGACGCCACCGGAACTGCTTGAAGCAACGCAATCAATTGAGAAACGTTTGCTACGGATACGCAGTGAGCGCTGGGGGCCGCGCACGATTGATATTGATCTGTTGGCCTATGAGAGCGTGTTCGCACTCGAAATGCCGGATCTGACACTCCCGCATCCGCGCATAGAGCAGCGCGCTTTTGTGTTGGTGCCTTTGGCAACAATTGCGCCGCATTTGCAAATTCGCGGCAAGGTTGTTTCAGATCTTCTGGAAAATGTGGATGCGAGTGAAATCCAGCGCACAAGTTATGGTCATCGCTGGTGGCAGGAGCGGGCCGTTTAAACCGTAATCCTGTCTTTTTTTATCGTCAGAAATTATGATATAAGAGTGCTTTCACTTCTCTTTGAAGCAGGAAAACCGCTTTATCTGTTTGATTAAACGCAGTCTCGGATGGGAAATCAGTTCCCAATTTTCCTGAATCTGCTTTAATTACGGGCAATGCTGCTAACTGCGCCGCCGTCAACACGCTTCAGATTGACGCCAAGAACCGGCACCATTGTGTCTTCCACCTTCACAGACACGGTAACATTCATTGTATTGGCGTCAGTTACACGTGCAAGCATAGCGCCGTTGAGCTGCTTGCGGTTGAGAGCAAGCACGACACGGTTGCCGCTTACCGAACCAGAGGTCACATTGAGACCTTTACCTTCTGCGCCATCATTAAATGTGCCGCTATAGCTTTTGCCGGTGCGGATAACCGTTGCCTTCATCGGCTGTGAAAACACACCGACGCGGCATGTGCCGTCAAGGGTCATACCAACGGAATTATCAGGCGTTGTACCTGCTAAAGTGCATATAAATTTTGTGCCCTTATATTTTCCGGCAACCACTTCGCCGGGGCCTGTCCATTGGCCCTCAACATTGCGGAAAAATGCTTCATCCTTATCAGATGCCAGAGCAGGGAGGGCGCTGGCTGCGGACAGAAGCAGAAAGGCGGCGGCAGTTGCGCATTTGATCATAACGGGGCTCTGTTCCGGATAAGAATTACAAGTTTGTAGATCCGCTTTTGCTGATTTTATCGCCATTTTTGCAAGGGCAACACATCATCAGGCAAACACTGAATCCTGATTATATAATCGGCTGAAATGGTTAATAGAGGGTTTCCAGCGTGTTTTCAATTATTACTAAAGCGGAAAAATCACTTTATCTCTTTTTACCGTAGCCACGGACGGTAAGCGGTTTTCACTTTTTCTAAAACGGGCTCTAATATAAAATTTATTTGGCTATTTACCGGCTTTATCGGGCTTTTTAAACGTTTTTTTTCTGGGTCGTGGCTTTTACGATATCACCAATAAAATCGCCGATATTAGGGCGCTTTTCGACATCAAAAGGGAGTGGGCGCACAATATCCATGGCTGAAATACCAATGCGCGCTGTCATCATACCGTTTATTACGCCTTCGCCTAGTTTGGCAGACAGCCGCGATGCCAGCCCGTGGCCGACCAGCTGCTGCACAACGCTGTCACCCATGGCAATGGTGCCGGTAACAGCCAGATGCGCGATAACACTACGTGTGAGGCGCATGAACCCCAGAGAGCCGGGGCGGCAGCCATAAAGTTCTGACAGGCGGCGGATCAAGCGGGAGGCTTCAAATATGACATAAGCCACATCCACCAGTGCACGCGGGCTGACAGCGGTAACGATTGAAACGCGTTTGGCGGCATTGAGAATCAACATGCGCGCCTCACGGTCAAGCGGGTGCAGAATTTCACGCTCGGTAATGCGGATCAGGTCACGACCATCAATAATGTCACCACGTAAAGCCTCCAAAGTCGCACGTCCGCGCGCGGTTTGTGGCAATGATGTTGTTACCTCCAGCAACCTGTCAGTCACTTTTTGCGCCTTTGCGCTATCGTTTTTTTCGGTTGCCTCCTGCGCGTCAAAACGCAAATCCTGAACGGCAGAGAGGCGGCGCAATGCCAGCGCTTCACGGGTAACCAGTGCAATCAGTGAGCCAAGAGCGATAAGTGCAACGCCAAGCGCCATCCAGCCGAGCCAGTCTGCACGGTTGAACATTGAGCGGATCAGATCTTCGGTCCAGATGCCGATGGCAAAACTGATGAGCAGGCCAAGAGCTGTAAAAAACACGCTGCGCAAGGTAAAACGGCGTTTCAGCAGGTTTGCGGGTGGCGGCGTCAGCTGTTCGCCGGCATCAAGGGCTTCCTGTTCGAAAACATCGATACTGTCAGTCGTCACGGTTGAAAGGTCACGTATAGCCACTGGCTTGCGCAGAATCTGTTCTTTAGTCGCCTCGTTTTGAGGTGTTGAAACCGTAAAGCTCGCAGGCTTGCGAGGCTTTGGCGTATCGGAAGGCGGGTTATTTTGCATCGCTTGCTCCTTATCCTAACCGGTCGCCGAGCAGAAACTGCAAGGCACGATCAAGGCGGATATGCGGTAAGGTCAGATGAATGCCATCGGGGCCGGTTTTAACATGGGGCGGACGAAAGCGCACAAAACGGATGGGGGCATCATTGGCACGATCCTGCGGTGATAGCTCAGGCTGGTCAAAAATTGCTTCGGTGTTTTGCGGCAAATCACCGGGGAAAATGGCGGTCTCTGTCTCGCCATCAAAGCGCTGACCGTCAATCACTTCACCTTTGAGCGGTGTGCCGACAATAACCGGCAATGTATCGCCGTTCTGGTTAACCGTTGCCTCACGCGTAGCGCGCACTGCCGCCATCGCCAATACATCAATTTCAGCGCCGGACATATCAGCATTTTTCGCTGCGCGATCAACCAGCCTGCGCACAATAGCTTCCAAGCGGTTGTGGCTCTCATGGTGCAAATGGTCGGCCTTGGTGGCGGCTATCAGAATACGGCCAATGCGCTTCTGGATGAGGCCGGTCAGCATATTGGAGCGTCCGGCACGGAAGCAGGCAAGTATTTCAGTGAGCGCCCGCTCAAGATCGCGCACCGCAGCGCCACCGGCATTGATCGCCTGCATGGCATCAACCAGCACAATCTGCCGGTCAAGACGAGCAATATGCTCACGGAAAAACGGTTTTACCACATGGGTTTTATAGGATTCATAGCGCCGCTCCATCATTGCCGCCAGAGAGCCGGTTTTAAAGCTGCCTTCCGGCAAATCCGGCAAGGGCGCAAAAGTCAGGGCTGGTGAACCTTCAAGGTCGCCCGGCATCAAAAACCGACCCGGCGGTAATGTAGAAAGTGCCTGTTCGTCTGATTTTCCCGCACGCAAATAATCCGTAAAACTGCGGGCAAGGCGCTGCGCTGTCATTTCATCGGCTTGTGCCTGCGCATCGGCTGTTGCGGCTTCTCTCAGCCACGCACCGGCAAAATCAAGGTGGCCGGTCTCATTGGCTACAGTAAAGGAATCGCGCGAAAACTCAGCATAGGATTTGCCGAGCAGCGGCAGGTCGAGCAGCCACTCGCCCGGATAGTCCACAATATCGATCGAGAGCTTGCCAGCAGAGAACATCCGCCCCCATGAGGAGGCAGACTGATATTCAATCGTCAGGCGTAATTCAGAAATAGCACGGGTTGAATCCGGCCAGATCCGGTCTTTGATCAATGCCGCCAGATGCTCTTCATATTGAAAGCGCGGCACCGCATCATCAGGCTGCGGTTGCAGATAGGCGCGGGCAATGCGCCCTGAGGACTGCGCATCAAACAATGGCAGCCTGCCGCCCTGGATCAGATTGTGCACAAGAGAGGTAATAAAAACGGTTTTACCGGCGCGGGACAAGCCGGTTACACCAAGGCGTAGTGAGGGTGTCACCAGACTGCCGGTGCGTTCTATCAAAGTATCAAAAGCGATTTTGGCTTCATCAGTGAGCGTGGTTAGTCTGGCCAAGGTTGCCCCCAATTACGATCTGCATATGCACTATAAATAGGTATCGTTTATCTGAATATAAGCGGTCGATACTATCAGTCTTCGTGTGGCAACAGCAATGCAGTCAGGGTGCCGGTGTTTGGCGCGAGTTCTGACAGTGCTTTATCAGTAACAATCACCGCCACACCGGAAGTCGGGAAACCATAACCAATCCGTTCGGCAAGGCGCTGATTCTCTTGCGCGAACAGCAATGCACAGTCTTCGATACTCGGATTATGACCTACAATCAGCACGCATTGCGCTGTATCCGGTACGGATGAGCGAATTTCATCAATATAACCGGCGGCATCAGCTCTGTAGAGTGCTGCTGCCGCTTGCAGTGTAACCGGCGCCTCCGGAAAGGCTTTATTGAGGGTTGCAGCAAAGATGTGAGCCGTTTGGTATGTCCGGCAGGCGGGGGAATATACAATGAAATCCGGTTTGAGGCCGGATTGAACAATGCGTATTGCCTGCATTTCGGCATCATTTTCTCCGGAGAGACTCAATCTGCGATCAAAGTCTTTTCCGCTGCTGTCTGGCAGTACGGCTTGAGCATGGCGAAGGAGCAAAATGGTGCGCATAGTTTTATTTGGCAGGTTTTACACCGAAAAGATAGCCTGTCTTTAGCCGTGAAAAAGCGTCGCAGGCTTGGATTATGACAGGAATATGCCGTAATATTATTTCAAGCGAAATATGCTGTATCTGAGTTTTTTAACTGCAGACAGGTGATTATCAAGTGAAACTGCTGCTTCGTTAAAATGTGCTTACATGGGGTTATGACTTATTTGCATATGGTCAGAGAAAAAAAGCAAGCAAAGTTGATCTCAGGAAATCGAAAATTTGAATTTATACATTTGAAGCCAATTGTTTTGTTTCAAAGTATTAAGAAATTACTTTGTGAATTATGTTTTGCAGTGCTTTGCTGATTGCAGAAATAAATTATCTGTAACTTTAGTATCAAGCCGGTTTTTGCAAACTCGTATTAAAAATACTTCATGTAGTGTTTTTACAGGTTGTATCACACAGCTTATAGAACTATAAGGCGCCACGTCTCCTAGGTGTGGGGTTATTCAAAATGAGTGAATTAATCGACCTTAATTACAAACCCACGGATGACGAACCGTTCATGAATGAACGGCAGAAGTCATATTTCCGTGCCAAGCTGGTAGCTTGGAAGAATGACATTTTGCGTGAAGCGCGCGAAACGCTGGGCGCATTGCAGCGTGAAAACGCTAATCATCCTGATCTTGCTGACAGGGCTTCTTCAGAAACAGACCGGTCTATCGAGCTTCGTGCCCGTGACCGCCAGCGCAAGCTTATTTCCAAAATTGATGCCGCATTGCTACGCATTGATGAAGGGACTTATGGTTTTTGTGAAGAAACCGGCGACCCGATCAATTTGAAGCGATTGGATGCTCGTCCTATTGCGACTTTGTCGATCGAAGCGCAGGAGCGTCATGAGCGCCGCGAAAAAGTTTATCGCGACGATTAACCAGCTTCTATACTGCTGATGTTCGCATAAGCAGGATGCAAAAATACCGACATTAAAAAACGCAGCGCTGGAGGGTGCTGCGTTTTTTTGTATTTAGAAAAAATTTTATTCAGTTGCTGAAATATTCAGCGCACCGCTTTGCGGTTTTTTAGCTTCTGTTGCCTGCTGTGGCGCATTTTCTGCCTTAGTAAAGTGCTGTTCAATTTCATTGGACAGCAGGTTTTCAAATGACATTGAATCATCTGCAGACAAGGCTTCAGCCACAGCGTTTTCAAGGTCGAGATCAAAGCTGGAGGCTTGCGCAGGCGCTGCGTTACGGGCAGGCGGAGTGCTGAAAGAAGGTTCCTGCTGCTGGTTGCGGGCAATCTGCGGTGTAGCACGCTGCAGTACCAAAGAGCCGGTATCGCCAGAGTTTTGACCAGAGTTTTGTCCAGGGTTTTGACCAGAGTTTTGGGTATGGTTTTGGCCGTGGTGTTGATTAGAGCCCGGGCGCACATCATCGAGCGAAGGGGCGCGGTTTTCACGCTTGGCTGCCGCAATCAGTTCCTGCTGCGCTGCATTATTGGCGGCTGCCAGACCCGAAGTTGCTGCAACTACCCCGCGTGAAACCTGACCAAGCGGGTAGACCGGATGCAATTTTGCAGCCACAGGCTCGGTTGGCCGCTGGGTGGCTGCAGGCGCTGCAACCTGCTGAGATGGGCGTTGCTGAGTGCCTTGTTGCTGGCGTGCAGCGGCAACTTGCTGAGCGTGGGTTTGCAATGGCTGGCTGTTGTGGTTTGGTGATGCAGAAGCTGAAGCTTGGCTTGGCGGTACTGCTGTTGCTTTAACAGCAGGGGCGGGCGAATTAGCATCTGCACGCGCGGGCGCCGTTCGCATTTCACTCTCAGGCTGGTAAGCCGGTATTGCTGCCACAATCGCTGCTGTTTCTGGTGTAACCATGTTCAACTGTGCAGGGGCTGCTGCATATTGCGGCGCACTCACGATACGTTCCTGCTGATGACGGTTTTGGCTATGCGGCGCTGCATCGTCATTAGGCGTAGCTTTATTGCGCATAATATTCTGCTCAATAACAATATCTGTAGGTCCGCCGATCAGGATCAGATGCTCCACATCATCGCGGCGCACCAGCACAAGGCGGCGCTGGCTGTCGACTGCTGCGGCATCTGTTACTGTCAGGCGCGGAGCGGCATCGCGTGACTTGCTCACATAAGTACCGGCAGTCATCCGTTTGATTGCAGCGAAAACGACAAATACCGCAATCAAAAAGACTGCGAAAAGCGCGACAAAGCTGATAATTTGGGCTGTATTTTCACCCACCAGCCCGCTCAGCCATTCCATCATAGTCAATAGTCCTTATAAGAATCATGGTTTTCCTGATTGGTTCATAGACGTTCAATCAGGCAAATTACATGATCTGCTGGTTTAAAAGCGCGATTTTCCCAGCCTTATCCGGCGTTGAAAACGAAGCATTTTGTAAAATTTCAAGTGTGTAACTGCGTCTTTAACAGCGCATATCAAGATAAGAGTAAATCTTTTATCTGAATGAAAGTTTAAATCATATTCACCGGCTTGCAAATGCCTGTTGTGGTATCGCTTAAAGCGCTCACAACTTTTGTGTCTGAAATTAGGCCTCATGAAACAGTGCTTGCACGTGAAATCAACGAGATAGGCGATTGTTTGGCCCTCAGTTCAGCGTAAATGATCTAAAATTAATCGGTTGTGAAGACTGTAATGGCAATAATGGCTTTTATAATTGTTTATCCGGTTTGTTCAGCTCAGCCTTTAAGATGCCGGAACAATTCCATTTGACTGTTAAATACTCTAAAGCATAATCCTGAAAAGCCTTATCAAGGTGTGATTTATCAATTCAGCTTATGCGTAACGCCACAAACGGCGCATCCGCGGCGTAACCTGTTGAGACGCCGGAGATTACGGCGCAAGAAAAGGGATATTGGGGCTTATGTCTCAGCCATCACGGACAAATATTTATCCGAACACCACCACTGCTCCGAAAAAAAATCCTGCAGCTTTCAGGCTGCTGACACTCGGCATACTCTTGATTGGGGTGGCTGGGTTATATTTTGTTTTTCGTGAACAGCTCGGTGATGCCTTCTTGCTGATTTTACTGGGATTGCTGTCGGTTACCGGCGTTTTCTGCCTGATAGGCTGGGCCATGGGGCTGTTACAGTTCACACCACGCGAAGACCATGACGATGTGGTTGATACATTGATGGATTCGATGCCTGAAGGCACTGTCATCACTGATGCCAAAGGCCGGATTGTTTATGCCAATCAGGCTTATGCAGTGATGATGGGCGCTAATAATCCTTCAGAATTACAAACATTGGATGCGGTTCTGGCCGGTGAGCCTTCAGCCTTGGAGGCTGTGTACCGGCTCAATAATGCTGTGCGCGATGGGCTGGCAGCTCAGGAAGAAATCCGCCTGACCAACACTGCCGCTAAAGGTATGGAAGCGGCGGCATGGTATCGCGTTAAGGCGCGACCGGTGATTGCGCCGCAGAAAAATCCTCTGGGTGAAACCAACGGCCCGCTATTTGCATGGCAAATCACGAATATTTCTGAAGAACGCGCCGAGCAGGAGCGCTTTTTTCAGGATCTGCAGGAGGCGATTGATCATCTTGATCATGCACCGGCAGGGTTTTTCTCTGCAGATGCCAAAGGCCGGATCATCTATATCAATGCCACATTGGCTGAATGGCTTGGCATTGATCTGACCAAATTTACCGCGGGTTCCCTAACCCTGCAGGATATTGTTGCCGGTAATGGCATGTCGCTGATCAATGCTGTACGCGCTGATCCGGGTTCAAGCCGCAATACTGTGATTGACCTTGATCTGACCAAAAGCAACGGCCAGAGCCTGGCTGTGCGCTTCTATCACCGTGTGCAGCAGCCGCGTGACGGTTCACGCGGTACCAGCCGTACCATTGTACTCAACCGTGCCGAGGGTAATGATTCCTCAGCAGCGCAGCGTTCTGCTGAAGTGCGCTTTACACGGTTTTTCAACTCCGCTCCGATGGCGATTGCCTCAGTGGATGTGAATGGCCGTATTCTGTCGACCAATGCGCGTTTTCTGGATATTTTCGGATCGGATGTTGATCGCGATGCGCTTGATCAGCAGATTTCGCTGGAAAGCGTTGTGCATCCGCGTGATCGTGAAGCGATTTCACGCGCACTGGCTTCTGCCTTTGCAGGGCAGGCAACAATCTCTCCGATTGATACTGTGCTGCCCGGCAATGATGAACGCCATATCCGTTTTTATGTCAGTCCGGTGTCTGACATTGGCGGCGAAGCCATTGAAGAAGCGGCCATTGTTTCTGCAGTGGAAACCACCGAGCAAAAAGCACTTGAAGGCCAGATGGCACAAAGCCAGAAGATGCAGGCTGTGGGGCAGCTTGCCGGTGGTATTGCGCATGACTTTAACAATGTGCTGACAGCGATTATCATGTCGTCAGATTTGCTGTTGAGCAATCATCGCGCTTCCGATCCGTCTTTTCCCGACATTATGAATATCAAGCAAAATGCCAATCGCGCAGCCTCACTGGTGCGGCAGTTGCTGGCATTCTCGCGCCGCCAGACATTGCGGCCGGAAGTACTTGACCTCACAGATGTGCTGGCTGATCTGCGGATGCTGCTTGCGCGTCTAGTCGGTACTGATATTGCACTGAAGATTGAGCATGGCCGCGACTTGTGGTCGGTTAAAGCCGATCTTGGCCAGTTTGAGCAGGTTGCGGTTAATCTGGTGGTTAATGCCCGCGATGCGATGCCGGATGGCGGCACAATCACTGTACGTACCCGCAATGTTGAGGAAAAGGAGGCGGTAACACTTGGTTATCGTGAATTACCGCCAACCGATTATGTGCTTTATGAAGTTGAAGATTCGGGCACCGGAATTCCGGCAGATATCCTCGCAAAGATCTTTGAGCCGTTCTTTACGACTAAAGAAGTAGGCAAGGGCACAGGTCTCGGCCTGTCGATGGTTTACGGAATTATCAAGCAAACCGGCGGCTTCATTTTCTGTGATTCGGTCTTGGGAACAGGAACAACCTTCCGTATTTTCCTGCCGCGCTTTATTGAAGAAAAAGCAGCACTGCATGATGGTTCAGTACAGGATGGTGAGTTTACCGTTGTAGCTAAAAAGCCTTCACCTGTTGAAAGGAAAGCAGAAAAACAGGCTGATTTGTCCGGATCCGCAACCGTGTTGCTGGTTGAGGATGAGGATGCCGTGCGTATGGGCGGCGTTCGCGCCCTGCAGACGCGCGGCTATACAGTGCATGAGGCATCGTCGGGTGTTGAGGCTCTGGAAGTACTGGCAGAACTCGATGGCAAGGTCGATATTATCGTTTCCGATGTGGTTATGCCGGAAATGGATGGACCAACGCTTTTAAGAGAGTTGCGCAAATCATATCCAAACATTAAGTTTATATTCGTTTCAGGCTATGCTGAAGATGCTTTTGCAAAGAATCTGCCTGAAGATGCTCAATTCGGATTCCTTCCGAAGCCGTTCTCACTGAAGCAGCTGGCTACCGCTGTGAAAGAGATGCTCGAGAAGGAAGACTGAACGGCAGCGTGCCGGTAGGGGACTTGCAGGGGGCTTGCAGCATAGCGGCTGTGCATTGGCAGTGTGCTGGCAGCACGAATGAATGACCGTCACGCACTGAAGATGCGCGCGGGGGGCTTATGTTTTACTTATGTCCTGTGACGGGACTGTATTGGAGGAAGAAATGCGTCTGTCTTTATTATCCGGGGTAGCCTTAGCTGCAGTTATGGCATTCGCTTCCCAGGCTCAGGCCGATATTACTATTGGCCTGATTGCGCCGCTTACCGGCAGCGTTGCTGCTTATGGTATTCAGGTTAAGAACGGTGCGGAAACCGCTGTTGAGACTATCAATAACAATGGCGGCATTCTCGGCGAGAAAGTTGTTTTGAAACTGGTTGATGATGCGGCTGATCCTAAGCAGGGTGTTTCTGCTGCCAACCAGCTGATCGGTGATGGCGTTAAGTTTGTTGTGGGACCTGTAACATCAGGTTCGGCAATGGCGGTTTCTGATGCATTGGCTGAGGCCGGTGTGGTTATGGTAACCCCGACTGCAACTTCCCCTGGTCTGACCAATCGCGGTCTGGAAAATGTTTTCCGTACATGCGGTCGTGATGACCAGCAGGCTGTTGTTGCCGCCGATTATGTTGCCAAAAGCATGGCTGACAAAAAGGTTGGTATTCTGCATGACAAAAACCCTTATGGTCAGGGTCTTGCAGACAGCTTTAAAGACAGCCTGAACAAGGCGGATATGAAAGAGGTTCTTTATGAATCCCTGACACCGGGTGAAAAAGATCTCAGCGCATTGGTCAGCAAAATCAAAAATAGCGGCGTTGAAGTGCTGTATTTTGGTGGCTACCATCCTGAAGCCGGTTTGTTGTCGCGTCAGCTCGCTGATCAGGGCGTGAAACTGGTGATGATTGGTGGCGAAGGCCTGTCCAACACTGAATATTGGGCAATCTCCGGCAATACCGGTGAAGGCACCTTGTTCACCAATGCTGTTGATTCAACGCAGAGCTCGGCCGCTGATGATGCTGTTGCTGCACTGAAAGCCAAAGATATTGCGCCTGAAGTGTTCACGCTCAATGCTTATGCTGCTGTGCAGGTTCTTAAAGACGGTATTGAAAAAGCCGGTAAAGCTGATGATCCAGCCGCAGTTGCCAAGCTTTTGCATGATGGTCTGGAAGCCAAAACTATTATTGGTAATCTGACTTATGACAAAAACGGCGATCTGACATCCCCGACATTTGTTCTCTACAAATGGAATGATGGTAAGATCGTAGCCAACTAAACTAAAGCAGTTTCAGGAAAAGTGGGAACCGGTTTTCCGTCCGAAACTGAGTTTAAACGAACAGATAGAGCAGCTTCAGGAAAGTGGGAGCGGTTTTCCATTTTCAAAGAAAAGTGAAAACGCTCTAGATGATCATTCTTGCTGTAAGCTAAATAAAACGCCGGTAGAGCATCAGCTTTACCGGCGTTTTTTATTGTGCGAATTTTATAGTCTTCACTGCGGATTGCGGCGTGCATCCCATACCGCAATGGCCCAGATAACCAGACCGCCTAGTGCCAAAGCACTGCCAACAAAGCCTGAAGACGCAAAGCCGTAACCTGCAGCAATCGACATGCCGGCGAGCCATGGCCCAAGCGCATTTGCTACGTTGAACGCACTGTGATTAAGCGCTGCGGCCAATGTCTGCGCATCTTGTGCCACATCCATCAAACGGGTTTGCAGCACAGTGCCAAGGCCTCCGGTACAGCCGATGAAGAATACCAGTCCTGTCAAAATCCAGACATTATAAACCACGAAAGGAAAGATCATCAAAAACAGAGCATTGGATAGCAGCAGCAGGCCCGCCGTTGGCATCAATGCACGATCAGCACCCCACGAGCCGATTAATGTACCGCAGGTCATACCGGCTCCGAAGACCGTGAGGACGATTGGCACCCAATGCGGCGCAACGCCTGTGACCTCCAGAAGTGTGGAAGCAATATAGGCATAGACCGCAAACATGCCGCCGAAGCCGATAGCGCCAATACCCAATGTGAGCCAAACCTGACGGTTTTTCAGTGCAGCTAATTCACGCAGCGGGGTGGCACCCGGACGTGGCGGATCTTTGGGCGCAAACATCATGATCATAACAAAAGTGATGATTGCCAACACACCGGTCACGCCAAATCCCCAGCGCCAGCCAAGATTTTGCCCAAGCCATGTGGCAAAAGGCACGCCAATCACCGTTGCAATTGACAGGCCGAGCATCACGCGACCCACGGCCCATGCGCGCCGGTTAACCGGCACCAGTGATGCGGCCATCAAAGCGGCAACACCAAAATAGGCGCCGTGGGGCAGGCCGCTCATAAAGCGAAACAGCAGCATCCAGTGATAGCTTGGGGAAAGCGCGCTCAAAACATTGGCGACACCAAAAACTGCCATCAGCCCCATGGCCAATGTACGGCGTGACATACGGGCAAAAAAGATTGCCAATATTGGCGCACCCACAACAACGCCGAGCGCATAAGCGCTGATAACGTGACCGGCTGTTGGCTCGTCTATGCCAAGACCTGCGGAAAAATACGGCAGCAGGCTCATCGAGGCAAATTCGGTGGTGCCGATTGCAAAGCCGCCCATGGCCAAAGCCAGCAGGACGAGTTTGAAATTAACCGCAACGGGGAGTTGTTCATTGCTGCCCGATACGAGCGTATCGTCCTGAGGGGAGGAACCAGTCATTTCTTATTCCTTGAAACAGCCGCTTGCAGCTGTTTCGAATGATTATTCAGTTGTGATGGCTTTAATAATATATCTGCCTAATGCCTCCCGCATACAGCAGTTATAGTCTGATAGTATATAAACATGTCATTACATTGAATGAGATGGTGTGGAAAGCGATGAATGAACTGAAATCCGGCTCTATCTGAAAACGTATTGTTTTAATCGTGAGTACGAAGCCGCAAGCTTTCAAGTTCTTTAATACGCGCGGCGCTGTTCTCTTCGAGCTGGCGGGTCATTTCACGAATAATACTTTCGGCAAGCACAAACAAGGCGGCAGACGAATCCCATGCGGAAGGAACACCGGTACGACCTGCAATGACATGGCGTGCAAAACGGGCGATGGGTGAAAGCCACTGATCGGTGATCAACAAAATTTCAACGCCACGGCTTTTGGCAGTTTCAGCCAGATGGTGCAGGCTGTCTTGATAACGGCGAATATCGAACACAATAAGCATGTCTTTTTTGCCCATATCCAGCAAACGGTCGCGCCATGCGCTTTCCTGTCCGGAGATATGAAAAACATGCGGTCTGATCACAGTCATATGGGCAGCCATATATTGTGCGATCGGATCGGTAAAACGCCCGCCGATCAAATAAATATTGCCGCGAGCGGTGGCCAGTGAGCACACAATATCACTCAGTTGCTTTTCACTGATATGCCGGAATGTCTCACGGATATTTTCCAGGCTATGCTCAACTGCGGGATAGGCGGTATCTGGCTGACTGAGCGGGTTTTCATTGCGATTATGCGGCGATTGTAATTGTGCGGCCAGCTCATCTTGAAGCCGCGCCTGAAAATCCGGATAATTTTGAAAGCCGAGCCGGTTTACAAAACGCAAAATAGTCGGTGAGCTTACGCCTGCCTGTGAAGAAAACTCGGCAACAGTTTTCAAACCGAGCATTGGGTAATTGGCAATCAGGGTTTGGGCTGCATTGCGCTCGCCCGGAGGCATTGAATCTATACGATCGGTAATCAGTTCGGCGATACTGGTACTCATCAATGACCTCGTTTGCAGACTTGCTTACGCTTGTCTGCCGGTGTGATTTTTGGCTGTGATTCTAAATTCAATCAATTTAAAAATAGTATTTGACAAAAGATAATAATGCGTATGAAATAATCCACAATAGCGTAAAACTAAAAATAACGTAACATAAGTTACATACGTTAAATCTTGAAGATTTACGGCGCTGGATGGGGAGAGATAATGGCTAAGCGGGACTCTCATTGTGATTCAACGTCTAATCTGCAGGGCGCAGCTGCCTCTGTCGGCGGTGGTCTTTCTGCGGCAGAATGTGTGCCGGCGGTAAGCGTTGTGCCGGCGGTAAGCGTTGTGAATGAGCAGGGCACCAGCCCGTATTTGCTGATTTGCGAGCATGCCAGTAATTTCATGCCTGAAAAATTTGCCCGCCTCGGCCTGAACGAGGCTGATTTGAGTGCACATATTGCCTGGGATCCCGGCGCTGTTGAGGTTGCCCGCCGCATGAGTACGGCACTGGATGCCACGCTGATTGAGGCATGCCTCTCGCGCTTGCTGATTGATTGTAACAGGCCGCTAACGGCGCCTGACCTGATACCGGAAGTGAGTGAAATAACCATCGTTCCCGGCAATCAGAACCTGTCTGATGATGAAAGACAGGAGCGTATCAGCCTGTCTCATCAGCCGTTTCATGCAAAAATCGAAGAAATCATTGAAGCGCGAAAAGCTCGCGGGCAAGATAGCCGCGTGATTACAATACATTCTTATACGCCGGTTTATAAGGGTGTGAACCGGCCATGGCATATTGGCATTATTCATGATGCTGATGACAGGCTGGGCGCACGTATGATTGCAGGGCTACGCAAAGATGCGGAAAAATCCGGTATCCATATTGGCGTAAACGAGCCTTATTCACCCGATGACCGTGTGTATTATACCGTTGAATATCATGCGCGTAAGCGTGGCGATCTTGGCGCTATGGTTGAGATTCGTAATAATGAGATTGCGGACGCGCAGGGGCAAAGCCGCTGGTCTGAGCGTTTATCCAGCATATTAAAGGCTATTGAAGCTGAATAAGGAGATAAAATTTTTCTCTTTCTGTTGAGGAGCAGGATGAGAGAAAAAACAGAGCAAAGCGTGCAGTTTGGTGACTGAGAGAGCCGGAAAAACGGCCATGAGTTACCTAAATGACTAGTCGCCTGAAGGATGGGAACAAAGCAGTGCCGAAAGTACTCAGACTTTTTGTTAAATATGTCGATGCGCTGAATTATCGGATCGGGCGCTGTGCGATGTATCTTATTTTTGTAATGGCAGCCTGTCTGCTCTATTCCACCTTTTCGCGGGTCGTTTTAGGCGTGCCTGTGAACTGGGTTTTGGAGATGTCGCAGTTCATTCTCTCTGCTTATTATCTGCTCGGTGGCGCCTATGCCATGCAGCAGGGCGCGCATGTGCGCATGGATTTATTCTATGACCGCTTTTCACCTAAAAAGAAGGCGCTGACAGATATTATCACCATACTCTGTGTGATCTTTTATCTCGGCGTTATGTTTATGGGCGGACTTTCCAGCACCAATTACGCTTTTGTTTATAATCAGAAAAATTACACCTCATGGGCGCCGGTTCTCTGGCCGATCAAAACTCTGATGACGCTCGGCGTTTTCCTGCTGTTGTTGCAGTGCATTTCAAGTCTTATCAAAGACTTCGCAATTTGGCGCGGCACCCCGATTAAAACTGCATCTTATGTTCCGGATGCAGCCCCGCAGGAAGGGCAAGTCGTATGAGTTCGGAATTCATTACACTTTTTATGTTTGCCACAATGATGGTGCTGCTGATGACAGGGCAGCGCGTGTTTGGTGTGATCGGTTTTGTCGGTTCGCTGGCAGCACTTTTGCTCTGGGGCAATGGTGCATTTGAAATGCCGTTCAACGCTACTTTTGCTGTACTGAACTGGTATCCGCTGATTACTGTGCCGTTCTTTGTTTTCATGGGCTATATGCTGTCAGAATCCGGCATTGCAAGTAATCTTTATCGCATGTTCCATGTCTGGTTCGGCGGTGTGCGCGGCGGCCTTGCACTGGGCACCATCGGGCTGATGGTGATCATCTCATCCATGAACGGCTTGAGTGTGGCCGGTATGGCAATCGGTGCCACGGTTGCGCTGCCTGAGCTGTTGAAACGCGGCTATAATAAAATTATGGTCACCGGTGTTATTCAGGCAGGCAGTTCGCTCGGCATTCTTATTCCGCCAAGTGTGGTGTTGGTGCTCTATGCGATGATTGCCCGCCAGCCGGTATTGCAGCTTTGGCTTGCCGGTATCGGCCCCGGCCTGCTGATGGCTGTACTATTCTCAGCCTATATCTATATTCGCTGCCGCATTAATCCGGAGCTTGGCCCGACATTGCCGCAAGAAGAGCTGGATAAGATCACTTGGTCTGAAAGGTTTTACGTTCTGCGTGCCGGTGTGCTGCCATTGTTGATTTTCGGTACCATGATGGGGTTGTTTCTGACCGGTGTGACCAGTCTGGTTGAAAGCTCGGTTATGGGTGCATTGCTGGCAACTCTGGCCGCTTTGTTTACGGGCAGGCTGACCAAACAGGTTTTTGAAACCACCACACGTAACTCACTGATGATCTCTTGCATGTTCCTGTGGATCATTCTTGCAGCATTGTGTTTCTCATCGGTCTATGATGGCCTGGGTGCAGTTAAGGCAATTGAAAAGCTGCTGATTGGAACTTTTGACCTGTCACCATGGACAATTCTGATCATGATGCTGTTGTCTTTTGTGGTGCTCGGGATGTTTCTCGATGATACCGCGATGCTGGTGATTGTGGCGCCGCTGTATATTCCATTGGTTAAAAGCCTTGGTTTCAACCCGATCTGGTTTGGTATTCTTTATACGATCACCTGTCAGATTGCCTATATCACACCGCCCTTCGGCTATAATCTGTTCATGATGCGCGCCTTGGCTCCGCCCTCGGTTACCATGGTGGATATTTATAAATCGATCGTTCCGTTCTTTTTCCTAATGGTGCTGACAATCATACTTCTGATGATTTTCCCGCAGATCGCTCTGTGGTTGCCAAACTGGTATTCGGGACGCTGAGAAATACATAAAATCTGGATATAAAAGCCCAATTTTATACCAGTTTTATAAAAGCATACCGGTAGCGATAAAAACAGGCAAAGCCGACGCTACCGGTAATAAGGGGACTACAACTGAATTCTTAAAAACTGAATTCTATTGCGATGGGAGACACGCAAATGAGTGACAGCAAGAAACTGAATAAACGCGATTTTCTGAAAAAGAGCGCTTTGACTACCGTGGGCGCGGTAGGCGCCACAGCACTGGCAACGCCTTATGTGAAAGCACAGGCACCGATTAAATGGCGCTTGCAGACCTATGCGGGACCGGCTCTTGCCGAGCATGTTATCAAACCGTCGATTGATGCTTTCAACAAGGCTGCAAACGGCGAAATGGTGATCGAACTTTATACTTCCGATCAGCTTGTGCCGCAGGGCGAGTTGTTCCGTGCGGTACAGGCAGGCACCATTGATGCCGCGCAAAGCGATGATGACTCAATGGCATCGCCGGTGGATGTGTCGGTTTTCGGTGCTTATTTCCCGTTTGCCTCACGCTACAGCCTTGATGTGCCGGTGTTGTTTAACTGGTACGGGCTCAATGAAATCTGGGAAGAAGCCTATAATGAAATTCCGGGCGTTACTTGGCTGAGCGCCGGTTCATGGGATCCGTGTAATTTTGCCACCACCAAACCGATCCGCTCTCTCGAAGATCTGAAAGGCTTGCGTGTCTTCACCTTCCCGACAGGTGGACGTTTCCTTGAGAAATTTGGTGTCGTTCCGGTAACCTTGCCTTGGGAGGATATTGAGGTTGCCATTCAAACCGGTGAGCTGGACGGCGTGTGCTGGTCTGGTGCCACAGAGGTTTATACGGTTGGCTGGGCGGATATTAATAAATATTATCTCACCAATAATATCAGTGGCGCTTGGGCCGGCTCATATTTTGCCAACACTGATAAGTGGAATGCGGTGCCGCCGCATCTGCAGCAATTGTTCAAATTGTGCATGGATAGCTCCCATTACTACCGCCAGCATTGGTATTGGTGGGGTGAAGCGCATTACCGCACCACCGGCGGTAAGTTGGAACTGACAACAATTCCGGAAGCAGAATGGGCTCAGGTTGAAAATGCCGCCATGGAGTTCTGGGATGAAATTGCAGCCAAAAGCCCGCGTAATGCCAAAGTGGTCGAAATTCTGAAGAAATATCAGCAGACCATGCGCGGTGCCGGTGCCCCTTACCGCTACACGTAATTAAAGCGGCAAGACCGTACTACCCCCCAACCGAAGCAATAAGCCGCGCCTGCAGGCGCGGCTCCACTCAATTCAGACCGAATGCTGAAGATGCAGCGGAGTTGTAAATGGCCGGACAGCTGACTTTTGACGCGCTGAAAAATGCCGTCACCAATGATGAAATTGACACGGTGCTTGCATGTTTTGTGGATATGCAAGGACGATTGATCGGTAAGCGTTTTTACGCTCCGTTCTTCGTTGAATCGGCCTATGATGAAACACATGGCTGTAATTATCTGATGGCGGATGACATCGATATGGAGCCGGTACCGGGTTATAGCGCGGCGGGCTGGGATAAAGGCTATGGTGACTTTGTCATAAAGCCGGATCTCACAACCATTAAGCTGGCGCCGTGGCTGGAAAAAACCGCGATCGTGCTTTGTGATGTGATGGATCATCACCATGATGATCTCTATCATTCACCACGCGGAATATTGAAGCGCCAGCTCGCGCGCCTAGAAGAGCGTGGTTATAAAGCTTTTTTTGCTTCCGAGCTTGAGTTTTACCTGTTTGATGAGACTTATAAAACCGCTCGCGCCAAGCATTGGCACAATATGGAAACCGCATCGCCCTATATTCAGGATTATGTGATTCATCTGACCACGAAGGAAGAGGGCGTATTGCGCGCGATGCGCAATCAACTCGCCAAAGCCGGTATTCCGGTTGAAAATTCTAAAGGTGAATGGGGCCCGGGCCAGCAAGAGCTGAATGTGCGCTATGCTGAAGCGCTGGAAATGGCCGACCGCCATGTGATCATGAAGAACGCCATGAAAGAGATTGCCGAACAACACGGTAAATCGATCACTTTCATGGCTAAATATGACTATACTAAAGCCGGCAGCTCTTCCCATGTGCATAATTCGCTCTGGAGTGCTGATGGTAAAGAGCCGTTATTCTTTGATAAGAATGCGCAATATAGCATGACGCCGCTGATGCGCTCATGGGCGGCAGGGCAGCTGAAATATGCAGCTGATTATACCTACTTCCTCGCGCCTTATTCAAACTCCTACAAGCGTTTCCAATCCGGCACATTTGCACCGACCAAAATTATGTGGAGCCAGGATAACCGTACGGCCGGATTCAGGCTCTGCGGCGAGGGCACGAAGGGTATTCGAATGGAATGCCGCATTGGTGGTTCTGATCTCAATCCTTATCTGGCTTTTGCGGCACTCATTGCTTCAGGACTGGCCGGTATTGATGAGGGGCTGGAGCTGGAGGCACCATTCGCAGGTGATGCTTATTCCGCTTCTCAACTGCCGGAAATTCCGCGCACGCTACGCGATGCAGTTGAAAAACTTGATCAATCTGCTTTTCTGCGTACTGCCTTGGGTGATGATGTCGTTGAACATTATGTGCATACGGGGCGCTGGGAGCAGTTGGAAACAGACCGCCGCATCACGGATTGGGAATTGCATCGTGGCTTTGAGCGTTACTAATGTTTCTTTGAAACATCAGTAACGCTCTGTTTGAATATTGTAACGCAGTCTGGACGGAAAACCGGCTCCGAGTTTTCTGAAACTGCACCGGAAATTGTAATGTGAAGGAATAAAGCCATGAGCCAAATGGCAAGACTGATTTCTCCTATCGATGGTTCTGTTTATGCGGAGCGTGCCTGCCTCACTGTTGCGCAAGGGCAGGCGGTTATTTCCAATGCCAGACAGGCGCAAAGCGGCTGGGCAGCGCTGAGTATTGCGCAACGTGCTGCTTACTGCTCGGCAGCTTTGGCAGCACTTGCCAGCATGAATGATGAGATCGTACCGGAAATCGCATGGCAGATGGGGCGCCCGGTACGCTATGGCGGTGAAAATGGCGGTGTGCAGGAGCGCGGCCAATATATGATCAATATTGCGGAAGAGGCGCTTAAGC
The DNA here is from genome assembly GCF_048914685.1 of Pseudochrobactrum mosebachae. GTDB lineage: Bacteria > Pseudomonadota > Alphaproteobacteria > Rhizobiales > Rhizobiaceae > Pseudochrobactrum. Next base: position 151,941 of record NZ_CP128408.1, on the reverse strand, counting down.
CTATTGTTCCGGAGGAAAAAGAGGGCTTTCGCCGTTATGTGAAACATGTGCCGCTTGGCGTGGTGATGGTGATAGCACCGTGGAATTATCCGTATCTCACTGCCGTCAATACTATCATTCCGGCATTGATGGCCGGTAATGTGGTGATCCTCAAACATGCAACCCAGACTTTGCTGGCAGGCGAGCGTTTTGCCAAGGCTTTTGAAATTGCCGGCCTGCCTAAAGGTGTGTTTAGCAATGTTGTTCTGGATCATGCTACCACAGAGGCTTTGCTGGCGTCGGGTACAATTGATCATGTCAACTTCACCGGATCTGTTGGCGGCGGACGTGCGATTGAAAAGGCGGCTGCCGGAACCTTTATGAGCCTCGGGCTTGAACTGGGAGGCAAAGACCCTGCTTATGTTCTGCCGGATGTGAATGTGGAGCATGCGGTTGCCAATCTGGTGGATGGTGCGTTTTTCAACTCCGGCCAATGCTGTTGCGGTATCGAGCGCATTTATGTGCATGAGGCGGTTTATGATCAGTTCGTTGACGGTTTCACGGCATTAACAGCCCAATATGTGGTGGGAAATCCGCTGGATGCGTCATCAACATTAGGGCCGATGGCAAGTGCACGTTTTGCAGATCTTATCCGTGAACAAAAAGCGGAAGCTCTGCGGAAGGGCGCTAAAGCTCATATTAATATGAAGGTCGAGAATGATCAGGCCGGATCGCCATATATTGCGCCTGAAGTGCTTACCAATGTTGATCATCAGATGAGTGTGATGCGCGATGAAAGCTTCGGTCCTATTGTCGGGATTATGAAAGTGCGCAGCGATGAAGAAGCCGTTGCCCTGATGAATGACAGTAATTTTGGCCTCACTGCTTCACTTTGGACACCAGATACTGACCGCGCTGCAGGCATTGCCGACCAGATCGAAACCGGTACCGTGTTTATGAACCGCTGTGATTATCTGGATCCGGGTCTGGTTTGGACCGGTGTTAAAGATACCGGTAAGGGCGCTTCGCTCTCAACCATTGGATATGGCAATCTTACCCGTCCGAAATCCTATCATCTGCGTGAAAAAATCTGATCAAATTAATTGATATAATTTAGGGTATAGCAATGAGCACTCTGACATCAAAATGGAACTTTCCGACTACTGTGCTTTTTGGCGCGGGACGTATTAAAGAATTACCAGAAGTATTAAGCGCTGCCGGTATTAAAAACCCGCTATTTGTGACAGATCCGGGGCTGGCGAAGCTGCCGGTTGTTGCCTCAACGCTGGCAATACTGGATCAGGCCGGTATGAAATATGGTGTCTTTACTGATGTGAAGCCCAATCCGGTAGAGAGCAATCTGACTGCGGGTGTTAAGGCGTTTAACGATGGTAATCATGATGGCGTTATCGCTTTTGGCGGTGGCTCTGCGCTGGATCTTGGTAAATTAGTGGCGTTTCAGGCCAAGCAGACGCGTCCGGTATGGGATTTTGAAGATGTTGGTGATTGGTGGACGCGGGCAGACAGTGCTGCCATTGCGCCGATTATTGCAGTGCCGACAACAGCCGGTACGGGCTCCGAGGTTGGTCGTGCCGGCGTGATCACCAATGAAGAAACACATACCAAAAAAGTTATATTCCATCCGAAAATGCTGCCGGTAACAGTTATTGCCGATCCTGAATTGTCGGTTGGCATGCCTGCTTTTATTACTGCTGGTACGGGGCTTGATGCTCTGGCACATTGCTTGGAAGCCTATTGCGCGCCAGGTTATCATCCGATGGCCGATGGCATTGCGCTTGAGGGTATCAGGCTGGTGTTTGAAAACCTGCCAACGGCCTATGCCAATGGTTCAGACATCACAGCACGTGCCAATATGATGGCGGCGGCGGCAATGGGTGCGACTGCGTTTCAGAAGGGGCTTGGTGCCATTCACTCGCTGTCGCATCCGATTGGTGCACTATATGATACGCATCATGGTATGACCAATGCGGTGTTTATGCCTTATGTGCTGCATCACAACCGTGCCGCCATTGAAAAACGTATTGGGCGCCTTGCCGATTATCTCGGTATTGAAGGCGGTTTCGACGGTTTTGTGGCAGCGGTGATGCAACTGCGCAAAGACCTTAAAGTACCTGACAGCCTGCCGGAATTTATCAAGGATCTGGAGATGGATGATGCACGCAGAGATATGATTGCTGAAATGGCGATTGTTGACCCGACTGCTGGCGGTAATCCGGTTGAACTGACCAAAGAAGGTGCTTTAAAGCTGCTTAATCAAGCACTTGCGGGGAAAATCTAAATAAACATTTTTGTTTTTGATAATTGAGACTTAAAGGAGCAAGCGCTAATAGCATTTGCTCCTTTAAAGCGGATAGAAAACATAAATAATCATCAGAACGAAAATCAAAGACTAGAGCGGTTTACGTTTAAATTGGATCATGTAATCCGCTCTAAGTTATTGTTTTTACGCATTATCGTGGCCGCCCAATAATTCCATTGGACTACGAAATGCTCTAGAGCATTTCACTATCAAGTTGAATCAACTTGATAGATCTGACAATGCGAAAACTCTAAAATTCAGAGCGAGCGCTGCGTTTCAATTTGAACGTTATCAGCTCTAGGCTGTATTCCAGTATATATGGAAAGACTTTAAGGGCGTCCGTTCCGCAAAGCTACATTCACAATATTAAGAAGAGGCTTTAATATTGCAGAGCGTCGAGCATCCTAAACATTCGGCTTGTAACCTGGCGAAGCAAAAGCCGCAGGATCTACGGTACTGCTTTTTTGCTCTGAGTTTTTGGAAATATTCAGTCAGTATTTTATAGGATTGCCACTTTCATCCACCGCTACCATAGTAAATTCGCCTTTAGCAGACATCAGTCTTTCGCCGCTCATCAGGTCTTCGGACCATAATTCGGTTGCTACCACAACAGAGCTGCGGCCTGATTGGATAACTTTGGAGGCCAGTTCAAGAATAGAGCCGACTTTGATCGGATGTTTGAAATCCATTTTGCGCGATGATGCAAGTACTGTTGGTAGGCGGCAATAGCGGGTGGCGGCAATAAACGCACTTTTGCTCATAGCAGCCATCGCTTCACCACCAAACATCGTGCCATAGGCATTGGCCTGATCTGCAAAAACCACATCTGACATCCGCAATAAAGTGGGTAAATCGCTGGCGTCTTCATCATCTGAAATTTGCAATAAAGGTGGCAGTGACCAGGATTTATCTTTGGTTTGTTCGGTTTTGGCAACCATATGAAACAGCCCGCGTGTACATAAAACACGCTCACCGCCCACCATATTCTCAGCCACCATTTCAACTTCTACCGAGAGTGAGGTCCGTCCAACACGGATAACTTTGGCGGTAAGCTCGACAATTTGCCCGAGCTTAACCGGTGCGGTATAATCAATACGCTCGCAGGATGCGGTAACAAACGGCACGCGACCGTGGCGAGTGGCAGCAATAAACGCCACGCGATCCATCAATGCAAAGCCCGCACCGCCGAACAGGGTGCCATGGTGATTGGTATCACCCGGAAATACCACATCAATCAAACGCGAAATCTGCGGTACATCCTGGCCATAAATTTCCATGTCAGATGCTTCGATTGTTTGCTGCGGGGTCATTCTGATTTCCTTGGATGCCATTCAATATGCTGGATCCTGAAACTGCGTTTAAATAAGGGGTCAGCGTTTTGTAAGTCTGGGGGAATGAAAGCGCTGATATCCGGTCGTGAACCTGTTTTTTGTACATTATACATCGATGTTCTAAAACGGCTCAAAGTATTACACAAGGAGTTGCACAGCCTGCTGATATATTTTTATAAAGCAAAATGCCGTGGCAGGATTTCTGCCACGGCATTTTTCGCTTTATGCTTTTGGCAAATTATACGGCCGCGCGAAGCTGACGGGCTGCTTCAACCATATTGACCAGAGCAGGTTTGGTTTCTGCCCAGCCACGGGTTTTCAGGCCGCAATCCGGATTGACCCAAATTTGCTTTGCTTTCAGTTTTTGTGCGGCTTTTTCAATCAGATCAACCATTTCTTCCACATCCGGAATCCGCGGTGAGTGAATATCATAAACGCCGGGGCCGATTTCATTCGGATAGCCCTGTTCAGAAAATGCACTCAGTAATTCCATCTTTGAACGTGATGTTTCAATTGAGATCACATCGGCGTCTAGGGCTTCAATGGCAGGCATGATATCGTTGAATTCCGAATAGCACATATGTGTGTGAATCTGGGTTTCATCACGCACGCCGGCAGCACTGAGGCGAAACGCAGTCACAGCCCAATCCAGATAGGCAGCCCAGTCGCTTTTGCGTAGTGGTAAACCTTCTCGCAGAGCCGGTTCGTCAATCTGGATAACGCTGATGCCTGCGGTTTCCAGATCAGTCACTTCGTCACGCAATGCCAGAGCAATCTGACGGCAGACTTCGGAGCGTGGCAGGTCATCGCGTACAAAAGACCATTGCAGCATGGTAACCGGCCCTGTCAGCATGCCCTTCATTGGCTTGGAGGTTTTGCTCTGCGAAAACTTCGCCCATTCCACAGTCATTGCAACAGGACGGGAAACATCACCATAAATCACCGGAGGACGCACATAGCGCGAGCCATAGCTCTGCACCCAGCCGGATTGCGTAAACGCATAGCCATCCAGCTGTTCACCGAAATATTGCACCATATCATTGCGTTCAAACTCGCCGTGAACCAGCACATCAATGCCGATCTCTTCCTGCCAGCGGATGGCAGTTTCAGTTTCCTGCTCAAGGAATGTCTGATAATCAGCCGCACTTAGCTCGCCCTTAGTAAAGCGTGAGCGTGCCTGACGCACTTCTTTGGTCTGCGGAAATGATCCGATTGTTGTGGTTGGATATAGCGGCAGATTGAGATGTTCTGCCTGCAATTTAACACGGGTTTCAAATGGGCTCTGGCGATGGGACTGCGCATCGGTGATAGCGGCAACCCGCGCCTGAACGGATTTATTATTAACTTTTGTGGATGCTTTGCGGGCGTTGATGGCTTCATCAGAGGCTTTAAGAGCGGCTTCCGCAGATTCCGGCTGTTTGCCTAGAACTGTACCAAGAGCTGCCAGCTCGTCAAGTTTTTGCACTGCAAAAGCGAGTGACTGGCGAATGTCCTGATCAAGCTTCTTTTCTGAATCCAGATCAATCGGCACATGCAGAAGCGAGCAGGATGGTGCAATCTGCACTGTATCGGCACCGCGCTTTGCAATAATATCCTTCAGGCGGTTTGTAATGCCGCGCAGGTCGCCACGCCAGATATTGCGGCCATCAATAACACCAAGCGACAGCACAAGGTTCGGGCGTGCAATTTTAACTGTTGCTTCAAGATCTTGTTCGGCGCGCACCAGATCAAGATGGAGACCGGCCACCGGCAATGTTACAGCAGTGAGTAGGTTGTCACCGTATGAGCCAAAATAATTGGCGAGCAAAATCTTCAGGCCCGGTACTTTTTCAGCCAGCAGTTCATAAGCAGTGCGGATAGCGGCATGATCTTGTGCATAAAGATCAAGGCTGAGCACCGGCTCATCAATCTGCACCCAATCTGCACCGGCAGCATGGAGCTGGGCAAGAATTTCAGCATAGACTGGCAACAAGTTTGCAAGTGTTTTATTGAGATCAAAATCTGCATCCTGCGATTTTCCAAGCTTGAGGAAAGAGACAGGGCCGAGCAGGACAGGGCGGGTATGAATGCCCAGTTCTTTGGCTTCGTTGAATTCATTCAGCGCTTTGTTTTCAGTCAGTGTAAAGGTCTGACCTGCGCTGAATTCCGGCACCATATAATGGTAATTGGTATCAAACCACTTGGTCATTTCCTGTGCAGCTACGCCATTATTCGCAGTTTCATTGCTATGATCATGACCACAGCCACATTTTTCCGCTTCAGTTGCTGCGCCGGTTTTGCCACCGCGCGCCAAAGCGAAATAAGTGTCGAGATCTAGTTTTCCGCCTTTCCAACCATAGATTGCCGGAATAACACCAAGTGTTACAGCCAGATCAAGCACATGATCATAAAGCGAAAAATCATTGGAAGGGATGGTTTTAATGCCCTTGTCCTGTTGCAGCTTCCAGTTGCTGGCACGCAAGGATTTGGCCGTGGCAAGCAGCTCCTGCTGTGTGGTTTTGCCGGCCCAGTAAGATTCAAGAGCGAATTTAAGCTCGCGCTGTTTTCCGATACGCGGAAAACCTAAATTTGCAGTAGTAACGGTCATTTCAATACCCCGACGAATGCTGACAGCAGGTTGCTGCGGGCAGGAGGCCACGCAGACCGGATCTGTCTTAAATGTGTGTATCGGGCAGGTCTCCTGGCTTGCGGGTCAACATCGCCTTCCGGTCTTCCCGAAATGTTGCCATTTCAGTGACTGTTCAGAACAAAAACTCTCTGAACACATGTTTGGTGAATGAAATTCACCGAACAATTGGAAGAAAACTAACCGCTTACAGTTGCGGGGGCAGCTGCGGCTTAAATTACCATCTGAAACTCGTCAGACAGAACAATCGCACCGCATTCCCTCTTAGCTTTTTTGCGACTTTGCAGCGTGTTGGATTGCGCTGGGCGATTGCAGAAAAGAACCACGATGATTGGAATTTGCACTATGAATCAATATTTGTCAATATAGATATAAAGATTTGTTTATATGGATATATCGGTATTAATTTATGCTAAATCACATTTGGAAATAAAATACGCAGCTGTGAATACGCTCTTCGAATCAAAGATTTTACCAATTTCAAATGGTGGAAATGGCAGGATGGGAGCAAAAATTAATTTTCTAATTTGCATGCACGCGTCAGCCTGTGTCGTATTAAGTATCTGTTTTGGGTCTGACATTGTGCTTAATACGCATAATGTCAGCATGGCTGTCATATTTTTGTTGCGCGTAAAGCCATCAAAAGATATGCAAAGCGTAATTTTTCATGCTGCAATCGCAAGAAAGGCAAATTTCAATGACGCAGGATAATCCGCTCGAAAATGCACTCGTCCGTCTCGATGAAGCTGCAAGCCATCTCGAAATAGACGCAGATGTGATCGAAAAACTGAAATTTGCCCGGGAGACGACCAAAGTACGCTTGATGATCCGTATGGATGACGGCTCGCGAAAATCCTTTATCGCATGGCGCTGTCGCTATGATGATACGCGCGGACCAACCAAAGGCGGTATCCGCTTTCATCCGGATTCTACCGCTGAAGAGGTGGAGACACTGGCATTTTGGATGACATTCAAATGCGCGGTCATGAACCTGCCTTATGGTGGCGGCAAGGGCGCTATTCAGGTTGATCCGCGTAAGCTCTCCAAGGCTGAGCTGGAGCGGCTGTCGCGTGCTTATATTCAGGCTTTTGCCCGTATTTTGGGGCCGGACCGTGATATTCCTGCACCCGATGTTTACACCAATTCGATGATCATGGGCTGGATGGCTGATGAATATTCGCAAATGGTTGGTCAGTCCTCGCCAGCCGTTATTACCGGTAAACCGATTGCTTTGGGCGGCTCGCTAGGCCGTGATGATGCAACCGCACGCGGCGGTTTTTATCTCGTTCGCCATCTCGCTGCCGATCTTGGTCTTTCAGAAGAGCTGCATGTTACCATTCAGGGTTTTGGCAATGCCGGTCAGCATATGGCGAGATTGATGGCTGGTGACGGCCATAAGATTGTTGCGGTATCCGATTCTGAAGGTGCTGTTTATTGCGCTTCCGGTCTCGATATTGCAGCTCTGATTGCTGCCAAGCAGAATGGTAACTCAGTGCTCGCAACAATCGGGCATGGTGGCCATGAGGCATTAAACGCAGATGATCTGGTTGGTGTGCAATGTGACGTACTGGTGCCTGCAGCAATGGAAGATATGATCCATGCGCGCAATGCCGGCAGCGTTAAGGCCAAGCTGATTTTGGAACTGGCCAATGGCCCTGTGACAGCCGAAGCTGATGTTATTCTGGCTAAAATGGGTGTTACCATTCTGCCGGATATTTTGGCCAATGCCGGCGGTGTAACTGTTTCATATTTTGAATGGGTGCAAAATCGTCAGTGTTTTTATTGGGAATTGGAAGAAATCCATACCCGTCTGCGCACCATTATGGAGCGTGAAGGCCGTGCAATCTGGAATGTGGCAAAAGAAAAGGGCGTCACAATGCGTACCGCGGCCTATGTGCATGCCTTGCTGCGCCTTTCACAGGCGATTGAGGCACATGGTACACAAAGTGACTTTGTCGCTTAAGACCGCGACGGATGACTTTGTCGCTTAGAACCGCGACGGGTAATTGTGCTCTGTAATACGTTAAACTCTCAAACCTTTATTAAATTAAGCCGCTTACAGTTTCTCTGGAAGCGGCTTTTTGATGTGCCAAACATAATAGCTTTAGATAAAAGTGCAATTTTAAGTTGCAATTGACATCTCTGATATTAAGAGCATTCTAATAATTGTTTATATTTGCGGTCATTGATTAAAATATTTTGTGGAGATGTTTTTTTGAAAAAAATTATTGTAACAATGGTTTCTATGTTGATTATTTTTAGCGCAACAGAGGTAAATGCTGGCGTTTTTTGTGACGACGACGACATCGCTTGTAAAGTTGCTTGTATATTAACAAGTCCAATTTTGAGTATGTTGTGTTAATATTCAAAAAATAGATTTTTAAAAATAAGAGTGTAATATTATCTTTTTATTTCACTCTTATTTTCTATTTAATTTAAAGATTTCTTCCAATATAAAATCAGCTTTCCAACAAAAACACCTGTAATCGCGCCGCAGGACTTAACGATAAAATCGGATAATTCCCCATGCCTATCCGGTGTCAGGCGCTGCATGAGTTCAAAGAGACCTGCAACTGCAATCAGCATAATCAACACGAATAACCAGCGTTTTGGATAGGCCAGACAAAACAATAGTCCTATGGTGGCCAGAGCTAAAAACCGCTCGGTTGTCACATGCCCCGGAATATGCGGACGCAGACCGATCGGGCTAACCGTTACCACCAGCAAAGCTGCCAGCATCAGCCACGCAAGAACAGGTAGTAACGAAAAGTGGCGCATTTAATCCTCATTAACTGGCGGCATTGCGCCATCATCTTCATTGCATGGTATATAGAGCACTTCAGTCAACAAGTTCCGGACTGTTTGTCCAAGTATAAAATCGCGGCCGGCAATTTCATCCACGCCAATGCACCACTGCACACCACGTGACGACAGACCAAATTCATTGGATAGAAAGGAACTCGCATAATCAATGCCATCAGTACAATCCGGTTGTTTGCAAAAGCCGCCATCTTGTGCCAGCTGCCGGAGTGATTGTTTTCCAACCGACATCGTATAAAAATAAGTACCAGTACAGGTTGCCGTTATAACACCAACCACACCAATCAAAGCAATGACCGTTTTTCGCATGAAAACCCTGTTTGTTATCTGGCTTAGGTTTCAATGTATTTTCTGAAACTGCTTTAGCACGGGGTAAACACCTCAAGCCAATTATTTATCTGCTTCACTGATAAACTGTTGCATATCCGACATAGCTGTCAGGATAGCGTCAGGTTTTTATATTTCAGAGCAGTAAAATTGCTTATTGACGTGAAAGCGACTTCTTATAGGGAGCACTTTGCGTTACAGCACTGACCTTGCCTCATAAAAGGCTCTGATCTCTTATTGAAACGGTTCTCATGCAGCACACTGACCTGTCACACAATGTCGATTCTGAAAAAAATATCCGTGAGGATGTTTATGATGAGGACGGTTCGGTCAGTGAAGCTCTGGTTACACGTATTGAGCAGGCACTTGAAAAGCGCGATGCAGATATTCTGCGTGCTGAAGTGCGCGATCTGCACTCTTCCGAGCTCGGCCATTTGCTGGAAGCGCTTAGCGGTGATGAGCGACAGGCTCTGGTTGGTCTGCTTGGCGATGAGTTCGACTTTGAGGCGCTGACTGAAGTTGACGAAGCGATCCGTCTTGGGATCGTGGATGCTATGCCCAATGCGCTGATTGCTGAGGGTATGCAGGATCTCGATTCCGATGATGCGGTTTATATTCTTGAAGATATGGACCAGCAGGATCAGGATGAAATTCTGGCCAAACTGCCATTTACCGAGCGTGTTCGACTACGTCGTGCGCTGGAATATCCGGAAGATAGTGCAGGGCGCCGCATGCAGACAGAATTTGTGGCTGTGCCGCCATTCTGGACCGTGGGGCAGACCATTGATTATATGCGCGAAGATAACGATCTGCCGGACCGGTTTTCACAGGTCTTTGTGATTGATCCTGCCTTTCATCTGCTTGGCACAATCGAACTCGACCGGTTGTTGCGTGTGCAGCGGGTGGTGCGGGTTGAAGACCTGATGATTGAAGCACGCCACGCTATTCCTGCCACTATGGATCAGGAAGAGGCCGCGCAGATTTTCGAGCAATATAACTTGCTTTCAACTGCGGTTCTTGATGAAAATGAACGTTTGGTAGGCGTGCTGACGATTGACGATGTGGTGGATGTTATTCAGGAAGAGGCTGAAGAAGACATCATGCGTCTGGGTGGTGTGGGTGATGAGGAGCTGTCCGACAGTTTCATGACCATTGCCAAATCTCGGTCGCCATGGCTGTTTGTCAATCTGTTTACAGCCTTTTTGTCTGCGTCTGTTATCGGCTTTTTTGACGGCACAATTGAGCAAATGGTGGCACTTGCGGTGTTGATGCCGATTGTGGCCTCTATGGGCGGCAATGCTGCGACCCAAACCATGACGGTTACCGTGCGGGCAATCGCCACGCGCAATATTGATATTCATAATGCGGCCCGCGTTATCCGCCGTGAAGCTGCGATAGGGCTTTTAAACGGGCTGATGTTTGCCATAATGATTGGCGCAGTTGCAGGCTACTGGTTTGATAATTCGCAGCTTGGCGGCATTATCGGTACTGCTATGATTATTAATATGCTGGCAGCAGCTTTGGGCGGTATTCTTATCCCGCTTTGCCTGCATCGTTTGGGCGCTGATCCGGCTATTGCATCGGCAGTCTTTGTGACCACTGTGACAGATGTAATCGGCTTTTTCGCATTTCTCGGTCTGGCAACCTGGTGGTTCGGATTCTCACTTAACTGATCTTTAAATTGCGCATCAATAAAATAATATGATACTTAATTGCGCAATTAAGCATATATATTTTCGTAGTTGTAATTCTAAGGGCTTTGATCTTGATGTCGTAGATTGCAGCCGTAGTAAAAAATGATTAAAAGGCGACTATAGTTCATTTAAAAATGACAGATTTATAACCGGCACTTAAAGCGATTATCGCGTAGTTGCGTTTGCAAGATTGACTTTTACGTAAATGCAGTGTCACAAGTGGGGGAGGAATGAGTTGGTGAACACAATGCGTGAATATTATTCGATTACGGAGCTGACAAGGGAGTTTGGAATTTCCACACGAACTTTACGCTTTTATGAGGATGAAGGGCTTATTCATCCGCTGCGTCGTGGTCGCACACGTTTGTTTCGCCCATCAGACAGGCATTTGCTGAAACAGATTATGCGCGGCAAGCGTCTTGGCTTCGCTATTTCTGAAATTCATGAAATTATTCAGATGTATCGTGAGCCTCCGGGCGAGGCAGGTCAGTTGCGTCTGCTGATCAAGCGCGTAGAAGAAAAGCGCGAAGAGCTGCGTCAGAAACGCCGTGATATTGATGAAACACTCAGTGAGCTTGATCAGGTTGAAGAAGCCTGCATTGGCCGCATGGCCGAGCTCGGCGTGCGTAGCTGATTATAAATTTATCATTGGGAATTTGAGAGGGTGGCCTGAGCGGCAAACGCTCAGGTAGGATCGCAGCGCTCGCTACAGATTATAGAGTTTTGACTTGCTCTAGAAGACAGGCTCGCCCTCTTGTGCTTTCGCCACGCATTGCAGTGAGATATCGCCTAATTGCTGGCGGTCTTCATTGCTCGCATTACGGTTGGACAACAGGCTTGTAACCTGTTTGTTCTGAATAGTTTCAAGCATGCAATTGCAATATAAATTGCAGAGTTGCGGGTCGCTTTCAATACTGCATTGTCTGTTGCATTGGCTGATGAAATTCGCTGCCTGAATAGAAGGTGAAGGCGGAACAAGTTGCGAAGCGATAAAGATCAGCCCCATCAAGACCGGTTGGTGCACAAGATAGAATACAAGGCTGTGCCTGCCTATAAATGTAAGGCTGTCGTGCAACCATTGCGGTCTGACACCACCTTGCAGCCAGCTGAGCGTACCGGTTTTCAGCATGATCCGGGCGGCAGACATGCCGAGCAAAACGGCACCAAACCATGGAAAAAGTGGCACATAATCATTAGAAACCGGATTACTGGTGGAAAGACCAACCCACCAAAGCGCCGGATGATCAAAAATCTCGAACCGCAATGTTGCAGGCGCCGCAATGATTGCGGCTGCAGTAATGATTGTCAGCCACACTGGTACGCGCAAAAACAACAAGCCTATTAGGCTGGCAAGTGCGATCTGATGCAGTATCCCGAAAAAGATAAAGCCTTGCGGAACAAAAAACCATGTCAGGGCGCTGATCATGGCGGCCGCAATGGCTACTTGTGCAAAGCGCTTGAAAAATGGCTGCCAGCGAATGGCGCGTCCATGGGCAAGCACCAGACTAAAACCGACCAGAAAAAGAAAGCTGGAAGCAATGCAGCGGGCAAAAATTCGCCACCAGCCTTGACTGGCGCTACCCTGCTGTAAATAACCGAAAAATTCGAGATCCCAGCCAAAATGATAAATTGCCATAGCAATCAGTGCCACACCACGGGCAATATCCAGCCTGCCAAGCCGTGGCTTTAGCATTGGTTGTGCTAGGGAAGCGGGGTTGCTGGCAGAGATATTATTAGCCAAGTTGATGACTGCTTTCTGGGTGCTTATTGAAGTGGAGGTTTTAAACGAAAAATATTCAGTTTTTTAAAATTTGACTATGTGAATATAAACAGATCGACAATGGAGACAAGTCCGGCCAACCTCTGTTGTGCCTGTCGTATTTTCGCCTTAATGGTAAATGCAATCACATTAAATAACGATAATAATAAGCTGAGTTATAATAATAAAATCTCCTATGGTAAATTTGCATAGCTGCTATGTCATGGTTTGGTCGCAATTGCGGATTGCTTCTCGCACTGCTCTCGATTATAAATATGCTACAGGCATAGCAATGAATGCGGTGTGGACTCGAAAGAATAAGAGACTGGAACAGAGTAAATATTCCATGGATGAAACAGTTCAGAAGTCCTGTTGGGGCGTAACCCTTTGGGCGGTTGTAGGTTTGGCTGCTCTAATTTTGTTGGCCTATTTATTCTCCGTTTAAAAACGGAACCTAAAAACAAATTCAGTATTTATAAAATCACCGGTGCGTTATCGCCCGGTGATTTTTTATTAAGCGCGCGTATGCAGCAGAACTTAATTTTTAGGTACGGATTCATCTCTTCTACATTGTATGATGAGCAGTCATTCTGTCGCTTTATTGCGTATTTCGGTGTATTTTGTACATGCCAACACCATATTAAATGACACACTCGGTTTGATCCTGTTTTACAGAACTGCATAACCGGCTATATAAGATTTAATGTTGCGAAATACGCGGCGGTTGAGCCTGCGTTATTTGAGAAATGAAAGAGCGGTAATCTTCCATGTTCCTGTCAGTTTTTGATCTGTTTAAAATTGGCATCGGGCCATCGAGCTCCCATACTATGGGGCCTATGACGGCAGGGCATCAGTTTCTTAAAGAGCTGAAAGACGGCGAGTGGCCACGACCGCATAATGCCAAAGTTACGCGCCTCAGAGCATCTCTGCATGGCTCGCTGGCATTTACCGGTATCGGGCATGCCACAGACCGCGCGGTTATTCTCGGACTTTGCGGTTTTTTACCTGCCAGTATTGATCCTGATAAAATGGATGATCTGCTGGCCACAGTCACAGCCGAGCACAAAATACGACCGCAGGGCCATCCCGCCTATGATTTTGATCCTAAAGCCGATCTGGTTATGGATCGTAAAGTGGCGCTGCCGGGTCATGCCAATGGTTTGGCGTTTGAAGCACTTGACCGCGATGGCCGCGTATTACTCCGGCGTGTTTACTATTCAATCGGCGGCGGTTTTATTGTCACCGAAGAAGAGTTGAACGCGACCCGTATCAGCGGCGGCAAACAGCAGGTTGAGGAAAATGTGCCTTATCCTTTCTCTTCAGCCAAGCAGATGCTGGAAATGTCGGTTGCCAGCGGGCTTTCGATTGCCGAAATGAAGCGTGCGAATGAAGAAACCCGCATGAGCCGTGAAGAGCTTGATGCAGGGCTGGATAAGATCTGGGATGCCATGCGCAGTTGTATTGAGCGCGGGCTGACACAGGAAGGCATTATGCCTGGCGGCCTTAAAGTGCGCCGCCGCGCCAAGCAGTTGCACGATAGGCTGAATGAAGAATGGCGTCTCAACCGCCATAATCCGCTGCTTGCCAATGACTGGCTGTCTGTTTATGCGATGGCGGTTAATGAGGAAAACGCAGCCGGTGGCCGTGTGGTTACTGCGCCGACCAATGGTGCGGCAGGTGTTGTGCCTGCGGTTATGCGCTATTATCTGCATTTCCATGAGGATGCCGATCAGAAGGGTATCCGTGATTTTCTGCTGACCTCTTCAGCCGTTGGTGGCATTATCAAGCATAATGCTTCGATTTCGGGTGCCGAGGTTGGTTGTCAGGGTGAGGTTGGTTCGGCTTCAGCAATGGCGGCAGCCGGTTTGGCCGCAGTATTGGGCGGCACACCGATGCAGATTGAAAATGCGGCAGAGATTGCACTTGAGCATCATTTGGGCATGACCTGCGATCCGATCGCCGGCCTTGTACAGGTGCCATGTATTGAGCGTAATGCTTTGGGCGCCGTGAAGGCTGTCACCGGCGCTTCACTGGCCGTAAAAGGCGACGGTACGCATTTTGTGCCGCTTGATGCCTGTATTGAAACTATGCGTCAGACCGGTATGGATATGAATGAGCGCTACAAGGAAACCAGTCTTGGTGGTCTTGCTGTGAATGTGGTTGAGTGCTGATCAGACTAATATTGTTAAATAAAAAGGCGGCTCATAAGCCGCCTTTTTAGTAAGTAAGTTTTACTTGTGTTTTACCGCAGCTTTGACAGCGGCGGCAGGCTTGGCACGCACGGCTTTCTTTGCCTTAACTGCCGGCTTTTTGGCAGCAGTTGCTTTTTTGACTGTCGTTGCCTTTTTGGCAGGGGCACAGCTTGTAAAATTAAACATATTGAATACACCCTTTTAATATTGATGTTTGCGTAAATTTATAGGTTTTAAATGCTTACAATATTAGCCTATATTGTAGTTGTAAATTTTCGGTAAAGTCAATTATTACAGGTATTTAAGTGTGTTTTTGAAAGTAAATTATAAGAATCCTAATTCTTATTCAGGCGCTCGGCAATTCTTTCGCGATTAATGCGCATGGCATCATCATCCGGTTGCCAGTCAGCACACCAGTTGGCCGGTATATCTTTAATCAGGTGGTCGGTTTGCTGGTAGGATGGCTGATAGCCACGCTGCAACATTTCATCAATCAGCGATTGCTGGCGCTGAACCAGAAAACCTAAACGCGGATAGAAAAACCGCACATGGCCTTTACCCAATGTGTAGCTGCGCGGATTCCGCGGATCATCCGGCTTTTCACCGCGCTCGATGGCCGCACGGGCCAGCGCGAAAATACGTGGCAATTCACGATATTCAGCCACCAGATGCGGCCCTGTAAGTTCTTGTGGCGGAATGCAATTAATACGGGTCATCAGTCTGCAGTAATTTCTGAGTTCAATTTAGCTGCCAGTGCAACAGCGCCGGTTAAGGCATCAGCCAGCGGGGGGCGTAATCGTTGCTGATAGCGTGGCGACAGACGCGGGCCATAAAGCGCCCCAAGTCCGCCGATGAGCGATAAAACCGGTTGCTGATCGCTCATTGAGGCATCAAGGGCTGCTTCAATAGCTGCAACAGACTGGTTAAGGATTTTTTCTGCCAGCGGATCATTTTGGGCGGCATATTCGAATATTAATGGCGCATAACGGCCAAAATCATTGGGTTTTGCATCATGAGCAAAACGCACAATGGCATGGGGTTCATTGTTGAACTGCGTAAGCAGTGCATTCACCAGCGGGGTACGTTGATAAATGCCGTCATAGGCCAACAGGGATTCTTCAAGCAATTTCTGGCCGAGACGTGCTCCGCCGCCAAGGTCGCTGACTTTAAAACCCCAGCCGCCACGCATGGTAATCTGCTTATTCTCACGTGAAATGGTCACAGAACCGGTACCAAGTATAACCACCACACCGTCCTGATCACCAATGGCACCTTGCAATGCGATGATACCGTCAGAGACAACATGGCTTTTGGCAAAGGGCAGGGCCTTTTGCAGCTCTTGCGCTACACCGGATACATTGGCTCCGGCAAGGCCGAGACAGGCAGTAATGCGGCCATAGGCATGGGCAGGCAATTGGGCTGCATGCAATGCAGCATCGGTTGCAGCAAGGATGCTGACAACAGAACTTGCCATATCAGTCATGATATTGGCAGGACCACTTTGCCCGGTGCCGAGAATTTTACCGGTAGGATCTGCAATGGCCGCACGGCAACCGGTGCCGCCGCCATCAATGCCTATTATGTAGTCTGCCACATCACGTCTCCCGATTCTCATTGGTAATTTATACAGGTATTTTTAGCTGCAACACATATTGCTGGTTTTTAAATCGTTTTAATTTTTAGTTTCTGGCTAAATAACCTTATGGAGACACGATGTGAGTCGTATCATAACTGCAGGCAAGCCAATTTGAATTGGTATTCACCATTGGTCTTTTGCGATGATCCATGTGGTTTGTAAAAATAAGACCAATATTGGCAGTTCAATAAAACTTGTAACCACAGATGCAACTATCAGTGATAAAATCTTTGCTTTCGCTGGACAGCAAAAGATATTTACGCATTACTCTGTTGGAGGACAGAATTTGCGGTCGGGAGAAGAGGTCTCAAAGTATGGAGCGAAAAATAACGGCTATTTTCGATATTTCTCGTTTCAATATTTAAATATCTTATATCGCTAACGGATCGCTCTGTTCATAGCCTGCAAGTTAAAATTTAAAACAAGACAATATCCGGAGCAACCGGAAACAGAGCTGAACACGTTTCATAAGGCGCCGGAGTTGGGGTGCCGCGGGGAGAATGTCATGACTATACAAAAATTCAGTGCTGCATTGCTGGCATCTAGTGTGCTTGGTGCAGGATGTTTTGGTTTGGTATCCGCCGCATCGGCTGAAGATGTGACGCTGACCATTGAAAGCTGGCGTAATGATGATCTGCCGATCTGGCAGGAAAAACTCATTCCGGCTTTTGAAGCTGCCAATCCCGGCATTAAAATTACCTTCAACCCTTCAACGCCGACAGAATATGATGCGGCGCTGGGTGCCAAGCTTGATGCCGGTACTGCAGGCGATATCATCACCTGCCGTCCGTTTGATAAATCACTGGCACTGTTTGATAAAGGCCAGCTCGCCGGCCTCGGTGATCTTGAAGGTATGAAAAACTTCAGCGATGTGGCAAAATCCGCATGGCAGACCGATGATGGCAAAACACCGTTCTGTGTGCCTGTTGCCTCGGTCATTCATGGTTTCATCTATAATAAAGATGCCTTTGAAAAGCTTGGTATCACCGCGCCTAAAACCGAAGAAGAGTTTTTTGCCGCTCTTGATAAGATCAAAGCTGACGGCACCTATATTCCGATGGCTATGGGTACTAAAGATCTCTGGGAAGCCGCAACCATGGGCTACCAGAATATCGGCCCAACCTATTGGAAGGGTGAAGAAGGCCGTAAAGCCCTGATCGCCGGTACACAAAAACTTACCGATGCTGACTGGGTAGAGCCGTTCAAAACTCTTGCTCGTTGGAAAGACTATCTGGGCGACGGCTTTGAAGCGCAGACCTATCCGGATAGCCAGAACCTGTTTACGCTTGGTCGCGCTGCGATTTATCCGACAGGCTCATGGGAAATCAGTGTTTTCAATCCGCAGGTTGATTTCCAGATGGGGGCATTTGCCCCGCCTGTGCGTAAGGATGGCGACACATGCTATATCTCTGATCACAACGATCTGGGCATTGGCATGAATGCCAAGACCAAAAACCCTGAAGCTGCGGCCACATTCCTTAACTGGGTAGCATCAGACGAATTTGCTACTATTTATGCGAATGCTCTGCCGGGATTCTTCAGCCTGTCTTCCAATGAAATCAAACTGGAAGATCCGCTGGCAGCTGAAATGGTTGGCTGGCGTAAAGATTGTAAGTCGACCATTCGTTCGACCTACCAGATCCTTTCACGCGGTACACCAAATCTGGAAAATGAAACCTGGATTGAATCTGCCAATGTTATCAATGGTACAGTGACAGCTGAACAGGCCGGCGAAAAGCTGCAAAAAGGTCTCGACAGCTGGTACAAGCCTGCGAAATAACAATTGAATGAAGCCATTCGCTCTGCTTTTGCACCGTTCAAATTTATTTCAGTATAAATTGAACATTGCTCAGAGCGGGTGGCTTTTTTAAAAAAGCGGTATCTGGTTGTAAGTAATTTTGAACAGCTGAGCGATGATTGCTTAATGGAAAGCATAGAATAAATATGGCGCGAAATTCTGAGGTTAAATCGCCGTTCCGCTGGCATATTCTGGTGTTTCTGGCACCGGCAGTGCTGGTCTACACCGTTATCATGATCCTGCCGCTTTTCGGTACAATGCAGCTTTCGCTGTTTCGTGTTGAAAATCAGCAGAGCATGTTTGTCGGTTTACAGAATTTTCGCACATTACTGGGGGATGAACGCTGGTCTGCCAGTTTCTGGAATGCACTTGGTAATAATACCTGGTTTTTTGTCATTCATATGCTGGTGCAAAACCCGATTGGTATTTTGCTGGCGGCCTTGCTAAGCCATCCAAGATTGCGTTTTGCTGCTTTCTACCGTTCGGCAATTTTTATCCCGACCATTCTCTCTTTCGTGATTGTCGGCTTTGTATGGAAACTTATCCTGTCTCCGCTTTGGGGCGTGGCGCCTAATTTACTGGATCTGGTAGGGCTTAAAAGTCTGTTTGCACCTTGGCTGGGTCAGGAGAAATATGCTCTGACCACGCTGGGTCTGATCTCGGTGTGGCAGTTTATCGGTATTCCGATGATGCTGATTTATGCCGCACTTTTGTCTATTCCGGATGAGATTATTGAAGCTGCCGAATGTGACGGCATCACCGGTGGCGCCCAGTTCTGGAAAATTAAGCTGCCGCTGATCCTGCCATCAATCGGTATTATCTCGATCCTCACATTTGTTGGTAATTTCAATGCGTTCGATCTGATCTACTCAGCGCAGGGTGCGCTGGCAGGGCCTAATTACGCCACAGATATTCTCGGAACTTTCATGTTCCGCACTTTCTTCGGTTTCCAGCTTCAGGTTGGCGACAGAAACATGGGTGCCACTATCGCCTCGCTGATGTTTTTCATTATCCTGATTGGTGTCTGCGTCTATATGTTCGGCATTCAGCGGCGTTTGCGCCGCTACCAGTTCTGAGGATCAGCCCATGAGCCGCGCCAGCCAATCAACCACCCGCTCGATTGCAGCCCATGCAATCCTTATTCTCTATACGCTGATTGCTCTGTTTCCGGTGGTGATTATCATCATCAACTCGTTCAAAACCAAAGCGGCAATCTTTCGCTCGCCTTTATCATTGCCCAATGCCGAAACCTTCAGTCTGGTCGGCTATCAGACCGTTATGACACAGGGCAATTTCTTCGGTTACTTTCAAAATAGTTTGATTGTTACCGTGGTGGCAATTGCATTGGTGCTGGTTTTCGGGGCTATGGCAGCATTTGCACTGTCTGAATACCGCTTTCGCGGTAACACGCTGATGGGGCTATATCTGGCTCTGGGAATTATGATCCCGATCCGCCTTGGCACAGTGTCTATTCTTGAGCTGATGGTGGCAAGCGGGCTGGTTAATACGCTGACCTCGCTGATCCTCGTTTATACCGCGCAAGGCCTGCCGCTGGCGATTTTCATCCTGTCCGAATTCATGGGGCAGGTGTCTAAAGATTTGAAAGATGCCGGCCGCATAGACGGTTTGAGCGAGTATCGTATCTTTTTCCGCCTTGTGCTGCCGCTGATCCGTCCGGCCATGGCTACTGTTGCGGTGTTTACAATGATCCCGATCTGGAACGATCTGTGGTTTCCGCTGATCCTTGCGCCGTCTGAACAAACCAAGACGGTTACGCTGGGTGCACAAATGTTTATCGGGCAGTATGTAACAAATTGGAATGCGGTTCTGGCGGCACTGTCGCTGGCTATTCTGCCGGTTCTGGTGCTGTATTTCATATTCTCCCGTCAGTTAATACGCGGTATTACCGCAGGAGCAGTCAAATGAGTGATAATGGCGCAAAAGTGCTTCGCGTTATGGTGGCAGGTCTTGGTAATATGGGGCTCAGCCATGCGCTGGCCTATCATAATAATCCGGGCTTTGAGATTGTGGGATTTGTCAACCGTTCGCAGGTGAACTTGCCTGAAGAACTGCGCTCTTATCCGCTGGAAAAAAATTATGAGGAAGCCCTGCAACGCCTGAAACCTGATCTGGTTTGTGTTGCCACTTATTCAGACAGCCATGCGGATTATGCCATTATGGCACTGGAAGCGGGGGCTGACGTTTTTGTGGAAAAGCCGCTGGCAACAACAGTTGCTGATGCGGAACGCGTGGTTGAAAAAGCCAAGCATACCGGACGCCAATTGGTAATCGGCTATATTTTGCGCCATCATCCATCCTGGATGAAGCTGATTGAAGAGGCACGCTCGCTTGGTGGGCCATATGTTTTTCGTATGAACCTCAACCAGCAATCAAGCGGGGCGCATTGGCAGACCCATAAACAATTGATGAAAACCACCTCGCCGATTGTCGATTGCGGCGTGCATTATCTGGATGTGATGTGCCAGATTACCGATGCCAAGGCAGTTGAAGTGCGCGGCATGGGGGTTCGCCTGTCGGATGAAATTGCAGAGGGCATGTATAATTACGGCCATCTTCAGGTTCTGTTCGATGACGGCTCTGTGGGTTGGTATGAGGCGGGTTGGGGGCCGATGATGTCTGAAACCGCGTTTTTTGTTAAAGACGTGATTTCACCGAAAGGCTGCGTTTCCATTGTTATGGAAGAGGGCGCCAGTTCGTCTGACATTAATACCCATACCAAAACCTCTGTTATCCGTGTGCATCAGGCAGAAACCGGTGCAGATGGCAAATTCAAACGCGAAGATCAATTGCTCTCAATGGAAGGCGAGCCGGATCATCAGGATTTGTGCGACCGTGAACAGGCTTTTATGCTGAAAGCAATCCGTGAAAACATTGATCTCACCCGCCATATGGACGATGCAGTACAATCTTTGCGAATTTGTTTGGCAGCGGATGAAAGTGTGCGCAGCGGACTGGCCGTAAAGCTCTGATATTGCGCTTTTTGTACTGATTTATTCTGACAGGAAAACGACTTTGGGAACTCTGAAACTCAATAATATCCGCAAATCTTACGGCCCTGTCGATGTAATTAAGGGCATTGATCTGGATGTGCGTGACGGTGAGCTGGTCGTTTTTGTCGGGCCTTCCGGTTGCGGTAAATCGACATTGCTACGCATTATTGCCGGTCTTGAAGATGCCAATTCCGGTGAAGTACGCATTGATGATCAGGTGGTCAACCAAACACCACCCGCCAAGCGCGGCATTGCCATGGTGTTTCAGAGCTATGCTTTGTACCCGCATCTTGATGTGCAATCCAATATGGGGCTTGGCCTTAAACAGGCTGGTAAGCCTGCGGCTGAAATTGAAGCGCGGGTCAAGCAGGCCTCAAATATGCTGTCGCTTGAAAGCTATCTGAAGCGTCGTCCCGCAGAGCTTTCGGGCGGGCAGCGCCAGCGCGTGGCAATCGGTCGTGCTTTGGTACGTGAGCCTAAGCTGTTTTTGTTCGATGAACCGCTTTCCAATCTTGATGCTGCTTTACGTGTTAATACACGGTTGGAGATTGCCAAACTCCATCGCCAGCTTTCCGCAACCATGATTTATGTCACCCATGATCAGGTAGAAGCGATGACACTGGCAAATCGCATTGTGGTGTTGAATGCCGGTCAGATTGAACAGGTTGGCGCACCGATGGATCTTTATAATGCGCCGGATAATGAGTTTGTAGCTGGTTTCATCGGCTCCCCTAAAATGAATATTTTTGATGCCGGCACTCTCAGCGACGGTCAGGTAAAGCGCATTGGTGTGCGGCCGGAGCATATTACGCTTGATAGCAATAGCGGACAGTGGAAAGGCTCTGTGGTGCATGTTGAGCAGCTTGGTGCGGATACCAATGTGTATCTGGATACCGAAGAAGCGGGCCTGCTGACTGTGCGTATTTTCGGCCAATATGCTGTAGAGCCGGGTTCGGTTATCTATGCGACGCCTGTAAAAGATAAGATTCATCGCTTTGACGGCGAGGGGCGTGCTATCCGCTAAATTTGTGTGACCTGTTTTTGCTTTCAGGAACTATCAAAACTGTTCATCTGACAGTAAATATGGACTTCAGAGAGAAGAATTTGACCTTCGGACAAAAATTAATCACCATAGCGCCGTATTTGCCGTTATCCTGCGGCATATCTTGAATCAGGAAATTTGAACAATGTTGAAAAAACTTGCTATCGCCGCGACCACAGTTACATTTTTGGCTGGTTGTACAACTGACCCTTATACAGGTGAGCAGAAGGTTTCCAACACCGCAGGCGGTGCAGGCATCGGTGCAGCTGTAGGTGCGCTTGGTGGTTTGATGGTTGGCGGCTCGAAAAACGCACAGCGCAATGCTGTACTGATCGGCGCCGGTATCGGTGCTTTGGGCGGCGGTGCAATTGGCAACTATATGGACCGTCAGGAAAATGAACTGCGCGCGCAGCTTCAGGGCACCGGCGTTTCCGTTACCCGTAATGGCGATCGCATTATCCTGAATATGCCTTCCAGCATTACTTTTGGTACGGATCAGGACGTTGTGATGTCACAGTTCTATCCGACACTGAATTCAGTGGCGATTGTTCTGCGTAAGTTCAACCAGACATTGGTGGATATTAAAGGCCATACCGATTCAACCGGTTCTGCCTCGCATAACCAGCAGCTTTCACAGCGTCGTGCGGCTTCGGTTGGCAACTATCTGAGCGGTCAGGGCATTGATGGCCGCCGTTTTGCAATTATGGGCTTTGGTGCCACGCAGCCGGTTGCTTCAAATGCTACACCGGATGGACGCGCCCAGAACCGTCGCGTGGAAATCGAAATTTCTCCGCTCAAAGGCGTATAATCACATCCTATAAATGTGCATTCATAACCGCTCCGAAAATTTCGGGGCGGTTTTTTGTTGCCTGATAATATGTATAGAATCAGCAGCCGGATATGGTCTGATTTAGGATGCGGTTCGAATCGCTGTTGGTATGGATTTGTTGACTATAGGTTTTGATTTAAAGATTCATTTTTTAGTTATGAATAATTTATAATTTAGAACATGATGAGAACAAAATATAAATATTATTTTAAATCAATGGCTTGTGCCTCTTGTTAGTTGAGAACAAATAGGATACATATATTCCATAAAGTTTCATTCTGCGGACTTCAAGTGACACAAAGGGATGGTGTAAAATGTCTCAGAATTCATTGCGACTTGTTGAGGATAAATCAGTGGACAAAACAAAGGCTCTGGACGCGGCACTGTCTCAGATTGAGCGTTCTTTTGGTAAAGGCTCGATCATGCGCCTTGGTCGGAATGACAAGGTAGTAGAAATTGAAACTGTTCCTACCGGTTCGTTGTCTCTGGATATTGCGCTTGGTGTCGGCGGCCTGCCTAAAGGTCGTATTGTTGAAATTTACGGGCCTGAAAGCTCGGGTAAAACAACGATGGCGCTGCATACAATTGCAGAAGCTCAGAAAAAGGGTGGTATTTGCGCGTTTGTAGATGCGGAACATGCGCTTGATCCGGTCTATGCCCGTAAACTGGGTGTTGATCTGGAAAATCTGCTGATCTCGCAGCCGGATACCGGTGAACAGGCTTTAGAAATTACCGATACGCTGGTGCGCTCCGGTGCTATTGATGTTCTGGTTATCGACTCGGTTGCTGCTTTGACACCGCGTGCGGAAATTGAAGGTGAGATGGGCGATTCTCTGCCGGGTCTTCAGGCGCGTCTGATGAGCCAGGCTCTGCGTAAGCTGACAGCCTCGATTTCGCGTTCAAATACCATGGTCATCTTCATTAACCAGATTCGTATGAAAATTGGTGTGATGTTTGGTTCGCCTGAAACCACAACCGGTGGTAATGCGCTCAAATTCTATGCGTCTGTGCGTCTTGATATCCGCCGTATCGGCGCGATTAAAGAGCGTGATGAAATCGTAGGCAACCAGACCCGTATTAAAGTTGTTAAAAACAAGCTTGCACCACCGTTCAAGCAGGTTGAATTCGACATCATGTATGGGGCCGGCGTTTCCAAGAACGGTGAATTGGTCGATCTTGGCGTGAAAGCAGGGATTGTTGAAAAATCCGGCTCATGGTTCTCCTATAATTCGCAGCGTCTGGGGCAGGGTCGTGACAATGCCAAAAACTTCCTGAAAGAAAATCCGGAAGTGGCCAATGAGATTGAACTGACTTTACGTCAGAATGCTGGTCTCATTGCTGAGCAACTGCTTGATGGCGGCCCTGAAGTAGACGATGCACCGGATGCCGCAGAAGCGTAAATCTGTTTTTCTGCTTTATGAAAAATAAAAAACGCTCTCGAGCATTTCACTATCAAGTTGAATCAACTTGATAGGTATGACAATGCGATAAATCTAAAATCTAGAGCGAGCGCTACGATCCAACCTGATCGTTACCCGCTCTAGAGCATTTCACTCTCAAGTTGAATCAACTTGATAGGTATGACAATGCGAAATCTCTAAAATTTAGAGCGAGCGCTGCGATCCAACTTTATCGTTACCCGCTCTAACCATATTCAGACACATGTAAATTGTGTGCAAATATTGAAAATGCCCCGTATCGCATGAGTGATGCGGGGCATTTTGTTACAGATAGGCCTGTAATCCTTGTGAATATCTGGACAGTGCATGATCATCTGTTTAAAAGCAGGGCAAATGCAATGGCTGCTGAGATTTACCGACAGTGCTGGCTTGTTTATACAAAGCTGCAAGTGACGGTAGCGCAGATGAAAGCCTGAGCTTATTCAAGAGATGTGGGTCGTATAAAGCACGGCCAAAACACGGGTGAAACCCAAAGGTGAACAATGAGCGGCGTTAACGAAATCAGGTCAACATTCCTCGATTATTTTCGTAAGAACGGCCATGAGGCGGTGGCGTCAAGTCCGCTTGTGCCGCGTAATGACCCGACCCTGATGTTCACCAATGCCGGCATGGTGCAGTTTAAAAATGTGTTTACCGGTTTGGAAGCCCGTCCGTACAGCCGTGCGGCCACTGCACAAAAATGCGTGCGTGCCGGTGGCAAGCATAATGATCTGGACAATGTCGGCTATACCGCACGTCATCACACTTTCTTTGAAATGCTGGGAAATTTCTCTTTCGGCGATTATTTCAAAGAAGAGGCGATTACATTTGCGTGGAACCTGCTCACTAAAGAGTTCGGCCTGAACAAAGACAAGCTATTGGTCACTGTTTATCATACTGATGATAATGCAGCTGACTATTGGAAAAAAATTGCCGGTCTTTCTGATGATCGCATTATCCGTATTGCGACCAATGATAACTTCTGGGCGATGGGGGATACCGGCCCATGTGGTCCTTGTTCCGAAATTTTCTACGATCACGGCGACCATATCTGGGGTGGACCTCCGGGTTCAGCTGATGAAGACGGTGACCGTTTCATCGAGATCTGGAACCTCGTTTTCATGCAGTTCGAGCAAATTTCGAAAGAAGAGCGTATTGATCTTCCGCGTCCGTCGATCGATACCGGTATGGGGCTGGAGCGCATTGCTGCAGTTTTGCAGGGCGTGCATGATAATTATGATATTGATCTGTTTAAAGCACTGATCCGTTCATCTGAAGAAGCAACAGGTGTGAAGGCTGAGGGCGCGCAGCGTGCCAGCCATCGCGTGATCGCGGATCATCTGCGCTCGGCCAGTTTTCTGATTGCCGATGGTGTTTTGCCGTCGAATGAAGGCCGCGGTTATGTTTTGCGTCGCATCATGCGCCGTGCCATGCGTCATGCGCAGTTGCTGGGTGCCCGTGATCCGCTGATGTGGCGTCTGCTGCCAACTCTGATCCGCGAAATGGGGCAGGCCTATCCTGAGCTGGTACGTGCCGAAGCGCTGATTTCTGAAACGCTGAAACTTGAAGAAACCCGTTTCCGAAAAACGCTGGAGCGTGGTCTTGGCTTGTTGAGTGAAGCCACAGAAAATATGAGCGAAGGCCAAAGCCTTGATGGCGAAACAGCATTCAAGCTTTATGATACATATGGTTTCCCGCTTGATCTGACACAGGATGCTTTGCGCCAGCGCGGCATTACCGTTGATACGGACGGTTTCAGCAGTGCAATGGAGCGCCAGAAAGCCGATGCGCGTGCCAATTGGTCCGGCTCCGGTGATGCTGCGACTGAAAAAGTCTGGTATGCGGTACGCGATAAAGTCGGCACGACAGAGTTTCTCGGTTATGATACTGAGAAGGCTGAAGGTGTAATTACTGCGTTGGTGCGTGATGGCAACGTGGTTGATAAAGCCGCTAAAGGTGAAACGCTGAGCCTCGTTGTCAATCAAACGCCGTTTTATGCGGAATCCGGTGGTCAGCAGGGCGACCGCGGCTTTATTTATGGTGAAGGCTTTGTCGTTGAAGTAACAGATACTCTTAAAAAGGCTGACGGCGTTTTCATTCATCAGATTGTGGTCAATGAGGGCGAGATCAAAACCGGTGATGCGGTTGAGCTTGTTGTTGACAGCACCCGTCGCACACGGATCCGCTCTAACCACTCGGCAACGCATTTGCTGCATGAAGCGCTGCGCGAAACGCTGGGCAATCATGTTGCGCAGAAAGGTTCGCTTGTTGCGCCTGAACGTCTGCGTTTTGACTTTTCACACCCGAAGCCGATTTCAGAAGAAGAACTGCGTAAGGTTGAAAATCTTGCTAATGAAATCATTCTGCAGAACTCTTCCGTCTCAACCCGTTTAATGGCTGTTGATGATGCGATTGAAGCTGGTGCAATGGCATTGTTCGGCGAGAAATACGGTGATGAAGTTCGCGTGGTTTCTATGGGAACCGCAACGCAGGGCGATAAGGCCGGAAAAACCTATTCGCTGGAACTTTGCGGAGGCACACATGTGCGCCAGACCGGTGATATTGGTTTGGTACGCATTGTTTCTGAAGGTGCCGTTGCCGCCGGTGTCCGCCGTATGGAAGCGCTGACCGGTGAGGCTGCCCGCCTTTATCTTGAAGAGCAGGATGATCGGGTTAAGGCCATTGCCGGTGCATTGAAAACCACGCCTGCTGAAGCGCTTGACCGTGTGAACAGCCTGATTGATGAACGCCGCAAACTTGAAAAAGAACTGACCGAAGCCCGCAAAAAACTGGCTTTGAGTGGCGGCTCTTCAAAGAGTGATACTGAAACCAAAACGATTAATGGTGTTCAGTTCATGGGGCGCAGCGTTACTGGTGTAGCCCCAAAAGATCTGAAGCCTTTGGCTGATGAAGGTAAAAAGGCTCTTGGCTCAGGTATTGTGGCCTTTATCGGCGTGAGTGAAGATGGCAAAGCCAGCGCTGTGGTTGCTGTTACCGATGATCTGACATCGCGTTTTTCCGCTGTTGATCTGGTTCGTGTGGTGTCGGTTGCGCTTGGTGGACAGGGCGGCGGAGGTCGTCCGGATATGGCGCAGGCCGGTGGCCCTGACGGTAGCAAGGCAGAGGCAGCGCTTGCTGCTTTGGCTAAAGCAATCGAGGGGTAATTCACTCCTTATAATCAAACAAAAAAGCCGCAGGATTTATCCCGCGGCTTTTTTGCATGAGGCTCATTTCATTGCATGTAATTAATAAAATTGAATATTAACCTACAAAAACGCACATGCCGCCACCAGAATTAATGCTCTGATAATATAGCCGGCTTATTTCTGGTAAATCTGTACAGGCAGGTTCATCAGCAGGTGTTTCAACTCTGGCTCGGCCACACGATCTGCTGCCTCATCTGGTGAAACCCACTCACTGATACGCTGGCCGCGCTCTGGCCATGTCTTTGCCATGCGCTTGAATTCAACCGCATAAACATTGACGGTGAAGCTCGGAATAGCTTCCGGAGGCAAATCATATTTCATATAATCAAACTGACCGATCGGATCAGGATCAACCGTGCCGCGAATGCCCGATTCCTCAAAGGCTTCACGCAACGCCATATCATGTAGAGTTTTGCCAGCTTTAGGCCAGCCTTTAGGGATAATCCAGCGTCCGGTGCCGCGGCTGGTAATAAGTAGAATTTCAGGGGAGGAGCCCGGATTTCGGTATACTAAAGCGGCAACCTGAAGGAGGCGCCCTGCAGCGTTTAAAATCCGTTTATCTGTAGCAATGATTCCACTTCCTTGAATATTCACCGGACGTATTTACCTTCTTATTAATTTTGTTGGCGCTTATAACTGCGCAGTATTTTTATAATTTTATACATAAGTATATTAATGTATTTATTCGAGCTTTTAACACCATCAATGTGGTTTTAAATTGACAGTATCTTGTTCGTGCTTGAGTTTAGACCGAGTATTATTTTCTTCATAGTCATTTAAGTGTTTTATTATTATCCTATGCGCCTCCCATTATAGCGCATAGGATAAATTATTGTCTATTGTTTCGCATATACTGTGCAGAAAAGTGATTTATACACTTTAACCGCGGTGCCCCTTGGCAATTGGTTCCTGATAAGTGAAGCCCATGTCCCAAGGAAAGTAGATCCAGGTATCCTGTGAAACTTCAGTTACGAATGTATCAATCAGCGGTCGCCCCTGAGGTTTGGCATAAACGGTTGCGAAATGTGCTTTTGGCATCATTTTACGGACGATCTGTGCGGTTTTACCGGTATCCGTCAGGTCATCGATAACCAGAACGCCTTCGCCACCATTTTCAAGCAGTTTGTCACTGATATGTTTAATGACCTGCAATTCGCCTTGCTCACTGTAATCATGATAGGATGCGATACAGACGGTTTCGATCATGCGAATGCCGAGCTCTCGGCAAATAATCGCGGCCGGCACCAAACCGCCACGAGTAATCGCAACAATAGCATGCCACTCTTTACCCTGGCCGGAAATGCGCCATGCGAGTGCGCGGGCATCGCGATGAAATTGGTCCCAGGAAACGGGGAAAGCTTTATCAGGCAAGGACATCGAAATGCTCCGTCAAATAGACTGTTCTGACGCAGACGGCTTGTTTCGGATGAAACATATAACCTCTGCATATGGTTGCTTTACTTTATATCGCGATAAGCCGGTTATGGTGCATTGCGATACGATATTATCTGCTGAAGATAAAATTCATCATCTGCGCATAACAAAAGATATATGATGCAGCATAGCTGGCATCAATCCCCTAAAACCGGAGGACAATGAATTGATCCCGTTTTATGATGATTTACCGTGATAAACGAAAAAATGCATTTCTTGCAATAATAAGTTTGTGAAAGCGACAGAAATATTTGTATTAGGGCGCGCTTTCACAAATATTCGTTTGGTTTCGTTTTATTTCATCGCGAAAACAGCGTCAGGCACGGCATATTGGCGAGAAACGAGCGTGTAACGCCGCCAAATATTAATTCCTTAAGGCGGGACTGGCTGTAAGCCCCCATAATCAGCACATCGATTTTATTTTCTTCCACATAAAGGCGCAGGCGGTCCTGAACTGTTAATCCGTCTGACGGGATCAGGTCGATGCAAACTCTGATGTCATGGCGCTGATAGGCCTGTTGCAGGCGGCGCGCAATCTCCGGAGCTTCGCGCGGAACATCCGGATCATAGGCGGGCGTTTCCACGTCTTCAGTCTCTGGCTTCGGGGCGTTGACCCAGACAATCCGCACATCTTCAGATTGCCGCGCCAGTGGCAAAGCATCGAAGGCAGCACTTGAAGCCTCATATTTTCCGTTAAATGCAATTGCAAGCTGGGTTATCGTTTTGGGTGGATTAAAATTATACGGAACAATCAGGGTAGGGGTTTTAGTATTGTAAATCAGTTGATCCAGCGGGGTGATCTGGGTGTCCGGATCATCCGGATCTGCTTGGCCGGCAACAATCAGATCAGCTGCCATAGCAAACTCGTTAATTGTCTGGCTGGCATTATCATTTTCTGAGCGTACAACCAGATATTCCGATGATGTGGCATAATCGGCAATTTGCTTCTTAAAGGCTTCAGCCACAGCATTTGCATTTTGCTGATGATGTTTTAAATGGCTTTCATAAAAGCTGGCATCAATAAATCCGCTGGCATCAGCATAAATAACCGGCATAGGAATAACATAAATGCCTGTTACATGCAGCGGCTCACCGTCTCGCGCCAAAAGCGCCAGTGTTTCAAACAATCGCTGCAATTCCCGCACGCTGCGGGTATAGGCAATGACGGTACGATAGGACATGTAGACACTCCTTAGTCGTTACGCGTTTTAATTACACTTTTTACGTCTTTTATTATCCTGATCTGTTTGTTCAGATAAAGATTATAGCGCAAGTTTCATTGCGGATAAATGCAATGGAATTCTTTCAGTCCCTGATCTTTGACAACATTTTTTCAACGGCGGTGGCTGCAGCTTCGAGTGCCAGCTCATCACGGCATCGTACCACAAGCTCAGTTGAAAACTGCCCGTTTTCAAATTTTGGATAAGAGCCGATAATAGTTAGCGGATGGGATTCTTGTACTTCCTGTAATGGAATACCAATTACACCTTCGCCATAGGGGCATAGAATTGTACGAGAATAAAACCGGCTACCGGTACGAAGGCTGGGCAGAATATTTTCAACCATTGCCTGAAAAACTGATGGTACACCGGCCATCACATAAACATTTCCGATAATAAAGCCCGGAGCTACAGAAACCGGATTATCAATATGCTGCGCACCTTGCGGCATTCGTGCCATGCGCTGGCGCGAGGGAGTGAACTCTACTTTTCTGGCGTGATAATGTTCAGCCAGAATTTTCATTGCTTTGTCGTCGTAAATGCAAGCAACATCAAATGCCGCGGCTACAGCATCTGCTGTAATATCATCATGGGTCGGGCCAATGCCGCCAGAGGTGAACAGATAATCATAGTTTTGGCTCAGAGACTGCACGGCCTGCACAATGGCAGCATGATCATCAGCAACAATACGAACTTCTGTCAGATCAATCCCTGCATTATAGAGCTTGTCTGCCATATGACCGATATTTTTATCTTTGGTACGCCCCGAGAGCAATTCGTCACCAATCGCCAGCATCGCTGCGCGAATAATAACCGGGTTATCATTTTTACCGATAGCGGCCGGTGTTTCTAAATCCGTAACATTGAAATCAGGCATGGGAGACTCCGTTTATACCTGAGCATGACCGGTGAGGCAGGGGAAGGTCAAGTAATGTTGAGATAGATTTTATTTCACAGCACCACTGTCATTATATTCTGTCATGCCTAATTGATGATCAATGAGCTGTCTTATTGTCCTGAATGATGAACAGTGCGTCCTGCATCCAATGGCTGGCAGAATTATAATGAAGCATTAAATTAGACCTATAGCGTTTTAAATATTCCTGAAAATCAAAGCAGTGCATCAGCAATGCAAACAGGAATAACAGAAATCGAAATGGAGACTCTTAATATGGCTAAAGTTCTTGTTCTTTATTATTCCGCTTATGGTCACATGGAGCAGATGGCTAAGGCTGCTGCGGAAGGTGCGCGTGAAGCCGGCGCACAGGTTGATATTAAGCGCGTTGCAGAACTGGTGCCGCTTGAAGTTGCTCAATCATCCGGTTTTAAACTTGATCAGGAAGCTGAAATTGCCACGCCAGCTGACCTCGAAAATTATGATGCCATTATTGTTGGCGTGTCATCACGCTTTGGCACCATGTCGTCACAGTTGAAAAACTTCTTTGACCAGACAGGTGGTTTGTGGGCAAAGGGGGCTTTGCTCAATAAGGTCGGCTCTGTAATGGCATCTTCCGCAACCCAGCATGGCGGACAGGAGCTTGCACTGATTTCTACCCAGTGGCAGCTGCAGCATCACGGTATGATTATTGTACCGCTTTCTTATGCTTATCAGGGCCAGCTTGGTAATGATGTGGTACGCGGTGGTGCCCCTTATGGCATGACCACAACTGCAGATGGTGATGGTTCACGCCAGCCATCGGAACAGGAACTGGATGGTGCACGTTTTCAGGGCAAGCGCGTTGCTGAGATCGCGGCCAAAATCCACGGATAATTTAATCTTTTGCTAAAACTGTAATATAGAAAAGCGGCTTCGGCCGCTTTTTTTATGCAGCATTGAAAAACCTTCCATTGCACATATAAAACACTAATCTGAACATTTTATTGCCGCGGGGTATGATTGAAGCTGAGCTTTTATAGAATCGCTCACTTCGCTATTTTTTGACCTGCAGCATGAAATTTTATAGCCATCATGGACGTAAAACTGAAAATCCAGCATTTCAGGGGTTATTTCTGTGCTTAACCGTAGGTTTTACAGGGGGAAAGCTAAAACTTAGCTTGGTTCATTCGTTTCTTTGAATAAAATTCGCCAATCCGGCTGAGTCGTAACCAGCGGAAAAAACGTGAAAGGAATTACCTCATGAACAAAAATGAACTGGTTGCTGCCGTTGCAGAAAAATCGGGTCTCACCAAGACTGATGCTGCTTCAGCTGTTGACGCTGTGCTGGAATCTGTAACCGGTGCATTGAAGGCCGGCGGCGAAGTTCGTCTGCCAGGTTTCGGTATTTTCTCCGTATCGCATCGCGCTGCTTCGACAGGCCGTAATCCTTCAACTGGTATGGAAGTTGAAATTGCTGCCCGTAACGTGCCGAAATTCTCGGCAGGTAAAGGTCTGAAAGACGCTGTAAACAGCTAATCATATTTGCATCTCAACGGGGTCGCTTTTTAGCGAACTTCGTTGGTATGTGATATTATGATAAAAAGCCGCAAAGACATCAGGTCTCTGCGGCTTTTATTTTATAAGCCATAATGATCAAAGGAATTTAGTCGAGATCACGGTCGCTGATTTCTTCCGCTCGCACCTTTACCAATATCAACAGTAACGGAGCCGCTGATTTTAACCCGTGTATTACCGATCATAAAACTGCCATCCGGATCAGTACGCAGCTTATTGTCATCAGGCTCTGCTTCAGGCGGGGTAACAATTGGTTTTGCGGGCTGCACACCCGGCAGCGTATAAGGTAGGGGGGATTGTTCTGCAGACTTTGCATTATTTGTTTGCAACTTCTGTGCCACTACAGGCATGGTTAAGCCAAATAGAAGACTAGACAACAGGGAAAATATGAAGGGCGATCGTGAAAATTGAATGCTCATATATTGAGTATAGGTGCTTTGGCTGAAAACTGAAATATTTTTAATAGTAAGCTTGATGCGCGCCTAAGCGCACTGATATTGACGGTGTGCTATATGATTCATTGTTAGATTCCAGCAGCATTGGTTTGAAGGCGGTTTAAAATTTATGTGCAGGTAAACTGTTCAAATACCTCACGGGCTTCATAACAATATCGTGAGCATTGGGTTGAAAATAAAACGCAATAACAATTGATAAAAATACAATGTCTTTGATTTAAGATCTGAACTATCTTGCTTAATGAGGCGAATTTTGTGAGACTTGGATAAAATAAGCTGTTTTTCACACAAAACAGGCCTGATTTGAGTAAATATCAGTTGTTTCTGTGTGCCGCGCCCATATTATTTCTTGTACGATGTCTGAAAATTCTCAAAACTATTCCGAACACTGCAAATTATATCTGATATTACGGTGAGACGAAAAAGCTGATGACCATAGCGTGACCAGAGCATGAGTTGACAATTTTCTGCTTAACGTACAGTTATCGCACCCTAATTAAATGTTAACGTGTGTCCAGCCATGCCGATTGGACATTGTTCGTTCTGTATCCATTCTGCGGCAGGAGTGCCACATAAGATGATTAAGCGTTTCATCATCGCAATCATATTGCTTGTTTTGGTATGCGGAGGATTGGTTGGTTTCAACCTGTTCCGTACACAGGCAATTAAAGACTTTTTTGCTAATATGAAGCAGCCTTCCCAAGCTGTTTCTACATTTGACGTCAAGCCCGGCCGTTGGATGCCTGGCATTGAAGCCATCGGCTCCGCACGTGCGGAAGAGGGCGTTAATCTGACATTCCAGATCGACGGCATTGTCACAGATATTCTTTTCAAGTCCAATCAGCAGGTTAAAAAAGGCGATCTTCTGGTCCAGCTGGATGACGCCATCCAGAAGGCCGGCCTCGTAACCGCAATGGCTGATGCCGATCTGAGTGAACAGAATTATAAGCGTGCGCAAACATTGCGTACACAGGGCGTTGGTGCCGTATCTAATGTTGATACCACAGCGGCCGCTTATTCTTCAGCCAAGGCTAATGTTGCCAAGGCTCAGGCGACACTTGATATGAAACGTCTGATTGCACCTTTCTCAGGCACAATCGGTATTTCCCGTATTGATATCGGTCAATATATGTCTCCGGGCAATGTTGTTGCAACATTGCAGAATACCGACACAATGCGCGTCGATTTCACTGTACCGGAACAAGAGCTTAAGCGACTGTCTATCGGTCAGGAAGTTCTGATTGGTGCATCGGCGGATGATTATGCTTTTAATGGTAAAATCACTGGTATTGATCCTAAAATTGATCCTTCCAGCCGCTTGGTTTCCATTCAGGCACAGGTCGATAATTCAGAGCAGTCACTGGTACCGGGACAGTTTGTTCAGGTTCGTATTGTGCTCCCTGAGGAAGACAATGTGCTTGTTCTTCCACAAACCGTTGTGGTTACCAGTCTTTATGGTGATTACGTCTTCACTGTTGTGAAAAAAGAAGCTGATGCCGATCAACCTGCGGATGCGCCAAAAGGCGATGCTGCAGCTAAAAAAGACGACCTGATCCTGCATCAGGTTTTTGTCAAACTCGGTCGTCGCAGCGGTAATAATGTTGAAATTCTGAGCGGAGTGAAGGACGGCGATATTGTTGTAACTTCCGGCCAGAACCGTCTGAGCAACGGGATGAGCGCGCATATTGACAATACGGTCAATCCTGCCACTGCCCAGATTAAAAAATAAGGTCCAGAAATGAGCTTTTCTGACATATTTATCCGCAGGCCGGTTCTTTCGATTGTTGTCGCACTGTTGATTATTCTGCTTGGTTTGCAGGGTGTTTTCAATCTTTCAGTCCGAGAATATCCGAAAGTAGACGAAACGGTTATTACCGTTACGACCGCCTATGCCGGTGCGAATGCTGAACTTATTCAGGGCTTCATTACTTCGCCTATCGCGAAGGCCGTTGCGACAACTGAAAATGTTGATTACGTGACTTCAAAAAGTGGCCAGTCAGTCAGTATTGTCACTGTACAAATGAAACTCGGCGCCAATCCTGATGCCGCGCTGACAGAAGTTATCTCAAAAGTTAATCAGGTTCGTGGCTCGCTGCCGAGTGAATCTGATGATCCGGTGATCAGTAAAGGTACAGGCCAGTCTTTCGCTACCATGTATCTTGCTGTTCAAAACCCGAATATGAGCAACGAGCAGATCACCGAATATATTGATCGCGTGATCCGTCCGCGTATGTCCACCATTGAAGGTGTGGCTGATGCGCAGATTCTCGGTGGTCAGGAATTCTCCATGCGCGTTTGGGTTGACCCTGTGCGGATGGCTTCACGTAATGTAACGGCATCAGAGGTGCTGAATGCTATTAAAGCATCCAACTTCCTCTCAGCGCCGGGTAAAACGAAGAACGAATTTGTTGCTACGTCTATTACTCTGCGTTCGACCCTGCAGACGCCGGAAGCCTTTGCAGAAATGCCGATCCGTGCCGAGGGTTCAGATGTTATTCGTATGCGTGATATTGCCAGTGTCGAACTGGCTGCCAAAAGCACGGATACTGTTGTAACGTTTAACGGTTCGAGCGGTACGTTCATCGGTGTATTCCCAACGCCTTCAGCAAACCCGATTGATATGGCGACAGCAGTGAATAAAGAGCTGCCAAGCATTCAGGGGTCTCTGCCGCAGGGCATGAAGATGGTTCTGGTTTACGATGCGACCGAGCAAATTTCTTCATCGATTGCTCAGGTTTTCAAGACAATTGCTGAAGCGATGATCATCGTGGTTATCGTTATTCTGCTATTCCTTGGTTCGTTCCGATCCGTGCTGATCCCGATTGTTACAATTCCGATCTCGCTGATTGGTGTATGTTTCTTCCTTTTCCTTCTCGGGTTTTCTATCAATCTGTTGTCGCTATTGGCGATGGTGCTTGCCATTGGTCTGGTTGTGGACGATGCGATTGTTGTGTTGGAGAATATTCACCGGCATATTGAAGAGGGGCTGACGCCTATTCAGGCATCTTTTGTGGGCATGAAAGAAATCACGTCCTCAATTGTTGCGATGACCATTACGCTGGCTGCAGTGTTTGCTCCGCTCGGTTTTACCGGTGGTCTGACAGGTGCCTTGTTCCGTGAGTTTGCGTTTACGCTTGCCGGTGCGGTGATTATTTCGGGTGTGGCAGCGCTTACCATCTCTCCTATGATGTGTTCGCGTATGCTTAAACATGGTGAAGCAAGTAAATTCGCGCAGTTCGTGGATCGTTTGTTTACCCGCTTTGAAAATAGCTATGCCCGTGTGGTTTCCAACTCGCTGAACTACCGTCCGATTACAATGACTGTTGTTGCCGCTCTGGTCGTTTTAATGGGCTTCCTGTTCGTCAATACGCCAACAGAACTGGCGCCTGAAGAAGATTCCGGTGCTTTGTTCTCGCTGATCAGTGGTCCAGAATATGCGACAACAAACTACACTAAGCTTTATGCGGATCAGCTTGATGAGCTGACAAAAGATCTGCCTGAACTGAAAGCGCGTTTCAACATTGTTGGCTTTGGTAATGCTACCAATTCGGGCATTGCGCTTTGGGTTCTGAAAGACTGGGGACAGCGTGACCGTTCGCAGAAACAGATTCAGCAAGATCTGACCAACCGCATTAAAGACATTACTGGTGTGCAGGCATTCATCTTTGCACCGCCATCATTGCCGGGTACCGGCGGTGGTCTGCCGATTTCTATTGCAATTCAGTCAACCGGTTCTTCGGATCAGGTCTTCGAAATTGCTGAAGAGATTAAGAAAGAAGCGCAGGCTTCAGGACAGTTTATTATTGTTCAGAACTCCCTGTCATTTAATTCACCGCAGACTACAATCGAGGTTGATCGTGACCGTGCTTCAGCGCTTGGTGTCAGCATCAGTGAAATTGGTGCAACGCTTGGACTGATGACCGGTGGAGCTAAGATTTCGCAGTTCGACCGTGATAATAACAGCTATGATATTATCATGCAGGTTCCTGATGATTTCCGTCGTAATCCTTCCAAGCTCGGTGAGTTCTTTGTTCGCAGTGCTTCGAAGGAAATGGTGCCACTGTCT
Source organism: Pseudochrobactrum mosebachae (assembly GCF_048914685.1). Lineage (GTDB taxonomy): Bacteria > Pseudomonadota > Alphaproteobacteria > Rhizobiales > Rhizobiaceae > Pseudochrobactrum. The sequence goes on along the minus strand of NZ_CP128408.1, from coordinate 114,305 downwards.
GCTGTCGTAAAAATTTCAGATAATGCAGCACCTGCAGCGATTGAACAGTTCAACCAGCTGAACTCGTCCACAATTTCCGCTCTGCCAATGCCAGGTTTAACCACAGGTGATGGTCTGAAGGCGATTGTTGACATTGCAACTGCGAAATTGCCGGATGGCTTCTTCATCGATTATTCCGGTCAGTCGCGCTTGGAAGTTGAACAGGGTAATACAATCCTGATCGCCTTCTCGCTGGCTGTTGTCGTGATTTATCTGGTTCTGGCCGCACAGTTTGAAAGTTTCCGCGATCCTTTCATCATTATGATGACTGTTCCGCTGTCGATTTTTGGTGCGATTATCCCGTTGAATCTCGGTCTTGGTACACTCAACATCTATACACAGGTTGGTTTGATTACCCTTGTCGGGCTGATAACCAAGCATGGTATTTTGATGGTTGAGTTTGCTAATCAGCAGCGTCATGAGCATGGTATGAACCGCAGAGAGGCGATTGTTGCTTCGGCTAAAACCCGCCTGCGTCCAATTCTGATGACCACAGCGGCTATGGCGCTTGGTGTGGTTCCGCTGATGATGGCAACAGGCGCCGGTGCAGCAGCCCGTTATTCAATGGGTCTGGTTATCTTTACCGGTCTTATTGTTGGTACCGTGTTTACGCTGTTTGTTGTGCCAATGTTCTACTCTTTGATTTCTGCCAAGACTGTAAAGCCACTGGTTGCAGTTCCGACAGAAGAAGAGTTGAAAACCAAAATGCAGGCAGCGCATCATTAATCTGTTGTTTGTCTAAATTGTAAAAAGGCCGGTCTTTGACCGGCCTTTTTATTATCTTTGTCGGCGGTTACTTGAAGGGTTAAAAGCTGCGTTCAAACCGGATCATTCCCTGAACGGCATCTTTTCCATTCAGTACTGATTTACTGTCATTCCATTGGGTGTAAGAGACTTCAGGTGTAATAACGAAGCCAGGAACCAATGCGTATTCTACATTGGCAGTTGCAGCGAATGTTTTTGAACCGTCATAAGCAAGCTGTGCATTGGCTACTGCTTTGTCGGTTAATTGATAGGCTGCTCCGCCCCATACGGCCCAATCTCCGCCCCATGTACCATAGAAACTGCTAATAGCACGAACCTGACCGGTAACCTGACTGTTGGCATCCAATACGTTTACATAATTGTCTTTATTGGATTTGTAGCCACCCATAGTCCAGAGTGAGAGGCGGTCTGTTATTATCACCTCACCACGCAGTTTAGCGGCCCATGACTGATTACTGGCATCATAAGCTGCAACAGCCGTTAGTGCGCCCCAGCCTTGTGCATATTTAAGTCCGCCGACAACATGCGGCGTATAATCGTTGATTGTACCGCTCCAAGGGGCTCCAGCCCAGGTGCTTGGTACACTGTCAACGTCATCATTATTACCTTGTTCAAGCGACAAGATCGCCGAGAACCCGTTATGTGCTGCAAAAGTATAGCTGATCAGACCGGTCCGGTAGCCCCCTGATAGTATAACGTCATCATTGATTACATCGCCAAGATCCCCGGCAAATGTTTTAAATGCTGAGTCATCAAGTCCTACACGCAGACCACCGAGCTGCATATAAGCTTTACGCAAAGTTCCTGTTGATGAGTCATCGTTGCCATTTTTCCACTGAAATCGCATCTCAGTAAAAGACGTCAGAGCACCATATTCGGTTTCTGTGGCTGTGCTTAAGCGTAACGCAAAGCGTGCAAGTTTGTCCCATGAGTCACGTTTGGTGTTAAGGTTTTCGAAAAGCTTATCATCACGGCTTTCAAAGCCGCGGCTGTATACATCATCTCCGGCAGTTGCTTCATAGCGGACATGCCCATGGATACGGAGGCAGGTTTCAGTGCCGGGAATATAGAAATAACCTGTGCCATAGGCATCGCAAACCCGCACATAGTCAACGGCTTCAGGTTCGGGGGTGATAACAGAATCTGCCGCATTGGCACCTGTAGCAATCAGTACGGATGCCACTGAGCAAAATAAAATTGTTTTGAGTCTCATTGAATTCTCCAGCAATAAATTAAAATGAATATTTTTAAGAAAATACAAAAAACGGAAACAATGAAATTGGGAGGTAATTTTGCTAATAGTAAACTATGTGGTAAATTTACATCAATATAAGTAATGATAAATTTTAAACTAATTATTGTACGGGAATATAATTTATAGACATGGATATAACTAATGAATTTGTTTGAAAGATTAGATTAGTTGCTGCCATATTTAATCTTGATGATTAATTTACCACTGATTTATTCAAATGAAAGCTGTGATATATTTTATTTATAGAAAAGCCCTGCTGTACATATGCGCAGCAGGGCTAAAGCACTTTAAATTATCAGGTCTTATTTGATCAGGCGTGGTTCACCGACATCTGCCGCGCTCGGGGAAAGTCCGAACTGGCCGAGAATTTCGACGATGCGGCCGGATTTGTGTAGCTCGGCAACAATATCGTCAGCGGCTGCCAGCAGCTCCGGATTGTTCTTAGAAAGCGGCAATCCGCACTGTGCCGGATAGACAGACGCCTGTACGCGGTCATCTTTTTCTGATGCTTTAATCTGGATGCCTTTGAGTGCGCCGCCTTGCTGTGCAGCAGTGCCAACAGCAATGCCATCAATCGCAATCTCAATACGTCCGGCTTCCAGATCCTGATACAGCGCAATATAATTGTTATAAAGGCTCAACTTGTCACCAAGAATGGTTTTCAGTTCATTCACCCAGAGATAGCCCTGAACAGTACCAACATTACGGCCTTCAAGCTGTGCAACAGTGGTCACGCCTTCTTTGGAGTAAAGTCCCATTTCGTCAAGATAAAGCGGTGCAGAGAGGTTGACTGCTTTGGAGCGTTCATCGGTGCGGTAATAGTTGCCGATAGCCACATCCGCACGACCTGACAATACGAAAGGGATGGCGGTCGCATATTCAACCGGTGCAACTTTGATCTTAAGGCACTCTCTGGCGGCGATTTCTTTAACAATTTCGCCATCAACGCCGGTAACATCAAACTCGCCTTTTGGAATTGAAAAAGGCGGGAAGGTTGGTGCAGCAACGGTGAGGTAACCGGCTTCAACCGTCGTAATCTTGTGCATTGGTGTACAATCTTGCGCTGACGCTGCCAGCGTACCGGCCAGTGCTGTGCCGGCAAGACCAAGTGCGAGTGCCAGTGAAAGCTGTGTTTTGATATTTTTCATTGTGTTCCCCTTTGTTTATACCCGATTGATTGTTGGTTTATTATTAGAAATTAGTGTTGAGAACGCGCCTCGACAAAGCTTACAAGCAATGTCGCCGGTATGCAGATAACCAGGTAGAGAAGACCAGCTAAAATTAACGCTGGTAAATATTGGAACGTATTGGTTCCAATTTCATAAGCCCGGCTTGTCAACTCAGGCAGAGCAATGGCAAAGCACAGGGATGTGGTCTGAAAGATCAGAATGGCAAAACCGAGCAGCGAAGGAATAGCAATGCGTAATCCCTGCGGCACCACCACATAGCGCATCATATCAAGACGGGTGAGGCCGATTGCCAGCGATGCTTCACGCTGCCCCGCAGGAACAGATTGCAGTCCGGCACGAATAATCTCACTCGTATAGGCGCCTGTTGTCCAGCTCAGTGCCAATATACTCGCGCCAAACGATGTCAGTGTCAGTCCGGCGGAAGGCAATCCAAAATAAGCAAATTGCAGCAAAATTAACGAGGGTGCACCGCGTCCGATTTCAACGACAGCAAGATTAATATTGCGGGTTAATTTCGAGTTTGACATCACCCCGAGCGAAAGAAAAAAACCTAAAGGAATGCCGATAGCAAGACTGGCTCCGGTAACGATCAGGCTGATTTTAAGGCCGCCCAGCATTTGCGGCAGCCAGTTTTGTGCTTGTTCTAAAAACTGGACGATCATACAGACACCTTCTTTCGCATCCGGGCATCAATGCTACGTGACATCCATGCAACCGGCAGGCTGAGGGCGATATAAAGAAGCGCAACAAAGCTGAACACTTCCAGACCGCGATATGTGGCCATTGAAGACTGATTGGCATAAAAAGTGAGTTCCGTTACACCGATAGTGGAGGCGATAGCGGAATCTTTGAGCAGGCCAATGGCATAAGTTGCCATTGCCGGCAGCGCCACACGAAACAATTGCGGTATGATCACGTCGATCCACATCCGCACCGGATGAATGCCGAGTGCAGCCGCACCTTCCCATTGCCCGCGATGAATCGAGAGCAGGGCGCCACGGTAGATTTCAGCCATATAAGCGGCGGCAATCAGACCAAGGCCGATTGCTGCAGCAGGAAACGGCGCGATACGGAAATATCCGCTCCCAAGACCGAAAAAGATCACAAACAACCAGACAATCGGCGGTATACTGCGCACGAAGGTGATAACGCAGGCTGCGAGTAATCTGAGCCAGAAATGCTTTGAAATACGCGCCAGCATCAGCGGTACGCCGAGCACCAAACCAATCGCGAGCGCTATTATTGTCAGCGCAATCGTCCATGGCAGCCCTTTGATAATGTTTAAGGCAATTTCCGCCATTACCGATCCCTTACCGCATGAAGGAAACGCTGTGCCCGCTCTGTCTGCGGATCACGCATAATTTCCTTGCTGGGGCCGGATTCAATAATATTGCCATCGGCCATAATCATCACATGGTCTGAAACACTTTCAGCGAAATGCATTTCATGGGTCACAACAATCATGGTCATGCCGTCTTCTGCGAGCTCGCGCATAACCGCCAGAACCTCAAGACCAAGCTCAGGGTCAAGCGCCGAAGTCGGCTCGTCAAACAGCATGATCTTCGGATTGAGTGCAAGCGCACGGGCTATGGCAATGCGCTGCTGCTGGCCACCGGAACAACGATGCGGATATTCATTGGCTTTGGCATCAAGGCCAACGCGCTTTAACAGCTCGATTGAACGCTGATCTGCCTCATCTTGCGAGCGTCCCAATACACGTTTTTGCGCCAGTGAAACATTCTGCATCACAGTCATATGCGGAAACAGGTTGAACGACTGAAACACCATGCCGGCAGCACGGCGCAAATCCATGATCTGCTTTTGCGATGGATGCTTTTCTGCAATAATTTCAATGTCAGCCAGTGTGATCCGGCCTTTGTCGGGTATTTCCAGATAATTCAGGCAGCGCAGCAATGTGCTTTTGCCGGAACCGCTGGGGCCGATTATCGCCAATACGCCGCCCGGATTGACGCGTAAATCCACCTTTTTAAGCACAGAGAGCGAACCAAAGCTCTTCTCAAGCGCCTCCACGTGAACCAGTGGCTTAATATCATTATGTGATTGCTGCATCGCCTTTTCCATCACCATTCCCTGATAAAGTTATCAGGCTGATACGGATGCCTGCACGCCGTCACGAGTGGGTACACTCAAGCCGGATCGCAGTGCTCGCTTCAGAGTTATCTTTTTAAGCATGTTGTTATACCGGAACCGGCTCCCTCTTAACGGGGAACATGCATATGCTTGAGATGGTTCGGGGATGAATAAGCAAATTTTGTACGGCTATGCCAAACAGGCAAGCCTGATGCTTCGCAAAGCATGGCGACTTGATATATCATAATTCCTCCCGATCCTCACAGCTACATTGCCGTGTCGGGGGCGCGTACCAAACCAAGAAAAATAACAAAATGACAAGATTTTCTTGTTTTGACTGACAGCTGACAACTGTTGATGCTGGGCGTAAAATTCTTGAAACGACAGCATACGCAAACAGCGCAGACTGCCTGAGCAGTTGCGCTGTTTACGTTTAAGATTGAATGATAATAAGCGTTTTTCAGGCGTTTCAGAGGTCGCTAATCATATTATCTGTGGTCATTTCGCGGCGTAAAGTTGCTGACCAATCTTCGGCGCGAATCCAATCGCAAAACGCAGCAATTGTCTTTATGCGCCGGTAGCCGCGAGGCATAACCAGATAAAAACCCGGAACTTCTTCTTGTTTCATCGAGCTCAAAACTTCAGTGCCAAGTGGTGCAATGAGGCGTCCCTGACGTAAATCATCAATTGCATCAATGGCAGAGATCAAGCCTACGCCCATGCCAGCAAGCGTGGCGCGGCGCATGGTGGCGGCATCCTGAAACTGTACATCGCCTTTGGCTTCAATATCTTGCAAATCCAGATGGCGCAGCACCTTTTGCCATAGTGAGGTAGCCATAACCGGATGCAGCAATGTCATGCTTAGCAGATCTTCCGGTTTACGAACCCGATGTGCCAATGCAGGTGCACAGCAAATAATCTTAGGATCACGCACCAGCAAGGTTTTGTCATAATCGCCCCACTCACCAAAGCCCCATTGTATTGAGACATCAATGTCATCGCGGGAAAAATCGGGAATTTCGACCATAGTTGTGAGCTGTAGTACCACGCCCGGCATCGTGGTACGAAATTGCTCCAGCCTGTCCATCAGATAGCGGGTGGCAAAATAGGGGCTGGCATTCACATTGATACGGTTGCGGTGGCCGGCTTTGGTAACGCGGCGCACACCTTCAGCAAATTCATCAAAACCTGCCTGCACAAAATGCGCGAGCAAAATAGCCTGTTCTGTCGGGTCAACTGTTCTGCCTTTACGGTCAAACAGCGGAATACCGAGCGTATCTTCCAGCAATTTGATCTGCTGGCTTACCGCCTGCGGGCTGACAAATAACTCATCGGCAGCCTTGCGAAAGCTGCGATAGCGAATGACTGTGTGAAAAACCCGCAAGGCATTAAGCGGCGGAAGGCGAGGCACCCTTTCATTCATTGTCAGGCTGCTTTTTGAACCGAAAAATCATCAATGGAGACCATCGCCTTCATGCTTGTGCTGTCAGTTTGCTGGCAGCACTTTTATCATATGACAGCCTTTTCCAAAAAAGGCTTATTTGCAATCACACGTTCATATCCGACGTCGGACATGTCAAGAGTGCGGAAACCGTTATAAGCAATTAGTTCTGAAACCGCTCTGCCGGTGGCAGGGCCTTGCTGCAAGCCGTGACCTGAAAAGCCGTTTGCAAAAATAAAATTGCTGACTTCAGGGTGACGCCCGACAATGAGATTATGATCTAACACATTGAAATCATAATGTCCTGCCCATTGATTGACAACTTTAATGGCTTCAAATGCAGGTGAGCGTTCAGCCAGCGCCGGCCAGATAATCTCTTCAAACTCATCATAGCGCGGTTCAAAATCATCCCAATCAACGGCAGGGTCCTCAACCGGTGGGCAACCGGTAAGGAAGAAGCGGCCTTCAGGACGACAAAACACGCCGCTCGGATCAATCATCAACGGCAATCGCCCACCATTGACAGTTGCGGTGCCTTCCGGTGTTTGCGCACAATCATAAACAAAAAGCGTGCGCTTGCGCGGCTCAATCGGCACATCAAGACCAGCCATACGCGCGGTTAAAGCCGCACTCACACCGGACGCATTAACGATTGTACCGCATGTGATTGTTGCGCCGGATTTCAACACAATACCGGTTACGCGGTTATTGTCACGGTTGATGGCCACAACTTCATCGGTAATATAGTCTGCACCCAGTTCGCGGGCTTTGTTTTTAAAGCCATACATCAGACCGGTATTATTGAACCAGCCTTCTCCGGAGCGACCATAGGAAGCCAGCAGAATATCATCCGTATTGAGATGCGGAAACGCTTTGCCCAGCTCGTCTTTGTCCCACAAGACCACGTCAGCACCACAGGCAACCTGTACCTCGTGGTTTTCACGCAGGGTTTGTGTCTGTTCAGCCGTATTGGCCAGAAACAGATAACCGCCTTCATGAAACTGTAAGTCAGGCTTGTCACCCACAACCTGCATCACTTCGGCAAAGTTACGGATAAATTCGGTGCCAAAACGACTGATCTGCACATTGATCGGGTTGGAAAACTGGTTACGGATTGATGATGATGATAGCGAAGTCGCCGCGCGAACATAGGTCGGATCGCGTTCCACAACCAGAATTGAGCCGTTAAAATCAGGGTTCTCTGCCAGAAAATACGCAACCGAAGAGCCGATGACTGCGCCGCCGACAATGATTACATCATAATGCTGCTTCATGATTTAACCTCATCATCCGGATGACCAAGATCAACAAACCAGCCGCCCAGCATACGCGTTGCCGGTGCATGCGGATCAGCACGCTCAGTGCGCGCTTCCATCGCTTCACGATAAGGTTCGGAATTATCCTGCGGCTTATAACCGAGATGACCGGCCTTGCTATTATCGACAGGCGCTACTTTATTGTCAGACAAACCGAAGCTCACGGTAAAGCCGACACGCGGCGCTGTGAGGCTGGCTTTAACCAGGCGAATGCAATCGTCAAACGACAGCCATGACCACAGCATGCGGCGGTCTGCAGGCTCTGGAAAAGAAGAGAAAATCCGCAGAGCCACAGTTTCTATGCCGAATTTATCCCAGTAAAGCTGGCCTAAATCTTCAACAAAGCACTTTGACAGACCATAGAGACTATCGGGACGATGTGCTGCCTGCGTGTCAATATTGGCTTCCAGTCCGTGATAGCCGATGGCATGCACGGAAGAGGCATAAATAACCCGCTTAACACCGTTTTGACGGGCAGCTTCATAAATATTATAGCTGCCCTGAATGTTGGATTTGAGAATTCTCTCCCAACTCACTTCAAGCGGCTCACCGCCAAAATGAATAATGGCATCAACGCCTTTTGCGAGTTTCATTATCGCATCAGCATCGCTTAATTCGCAGATTACGGCTTCTTCATTGGATTGAAGATTTTTGATTTCCACACGGTCAGTCAGCAGCAATTTACGAGCCAACGGCGCAAGGCCGCGCCGTAACTCTGTGCCAAGCCTGCCCGCAGCGCCGGTGATGAGTATGGTATCAAAATCCATCTGTTTATGCCTTTGTAGCCGGAGCAAGACGGGAGACAGCATTAGCAATGCGCTTCATAGCTTCATCAAGCACGCTATCTGATGTGGCAGTGGATATGCGGAAATAAGGCGACATGCCATAGGCTGAGCCCGGCACTGCAGCCACACGGCCTTCATTCAGAAGATAGGTGGCAATGCCGGCATCATCTTGCAAAATTGTGCCATCCGGCGTTTTCATGCCAATCAGGTCTGCACAACCGATAAAGGCATAAAATGCCCCTTGCGGTGCGCGCAAATTAAGCCCCTGAATAGCATTGATACCACGCACAACCTGATCACGGCGGCGCTGAAAGGCAGCGCAAAATTCACGCACACTTTCCTGCGGGCCATCAAGCGCGGCTTTGGCAGCGGCCTGCGCAATAGAGCAAACAGATGTGATCGACTGGCTCTGCACCGTTGCCATTGCTTTAATCAGCGGCAGCGGACCCGCGGCATAACCCACACGCCAGCCGGTCATGGCATAGGCTTTTGACATGCCGTTCACAATCAGGCTGCGGTCTTTCAACTGCGGGCAGGCTTTGCCAAAGGAGACAAATGCGACACCGTCAAAAACAATATGCTCATAAATTTCGTCAGACAGCACCAGCACATGCGGGTGGCGCTGTAAAACCTCGCCCAGCGCCTGAAGGCTTGCTTCATCATAAACCGCACCGGACGGATTGCCCGGCGCATTGAGAAATAGCCATTTGGTCTTTGGTGTAATCGCCTGTTCCAGCACGTCTGCGGTGAGGCGAAAGCCGTCTTCTTCACGGCATTGCGCAATAACCGGAGTGCCGCCAAGCAGCTTAACCATTTCAGGATAGGAGACGAAATAAGGCGTTGGAACAATGACTTCATCACCATCTTCCAATGTCGCCATCAGCGCATTGAAAATGATCTGCTTGGCACCGTTCGAGACAATAATCTCGTCCGGTGTATAGCTGAGGCCGTTTTCCTGCTCGAATTTACGCGTAATCGCTTTGCGCAGATCAAGCGTGCCCAAAGCTGCAGTATATAGTGTATCGCCGGCCTTGGCAGCCGCATAGGCTGCCTCGGTAATATGTGCCGGTGTTGCAAAATCCGGCTCTCCCAAGCCAAGATCAATGACATCGATACCTTTAGCCACAAGCGCTTTGGCTGCCTGTGAAACAGCCATCGAGGCTGAAGGCTTTACCGCTGCCAAACGTGATGACAAATAAGACATTATTTCCCCTCCGTGACGTAACCCTGTGCTTTATCCTGCAGTTTGGCTTCCATACTGCGATCAGCCGGATTACCAAAACCACCGCCGCCCGGCAGATTGAGAATAAGACGTTTACCGGCCGGAACATGCTGCCAGCCTTTAGGCCGCATCACAGTTCCGTCATCCAGCGCAACACTGCCGGTAGCGCCGTTTTCACCGCCATTACGGCCGCGTGGTGCCTCTTTAACCCGATCAAACATCGCAGAGAAGTCAAATTCATGATTATCCGCAGGGCTGATCTCAATAACCTGACCCAAGCCACCACGATATTGACCATCACCACCGGAATCCGGACGCAGCTCTTTACGCCAGATAACAATAGGGCCCGTATGCTCTGTGGCTTCAACCGGCATGGTATGCACACCGGAAGGGAAAGCGGTTGCCGACAAACCGTCAAGCGTCGGGCGTGCGCCCATACCGCCGGAGTTGAACATCAGAACTTCAGCATTGGTACCAGCCTGACCCGCAGCCGGACGCACTGAAATATGAATATTCCACAGCGCACCGGCACCTTCTGCCAGAATTTGATCCGGCAAGGCTTTGGCCAATGCACCCAGCACCAAATCTGGCACCATATGGCCAATCACGTGGCGCAAGCTCACAGGGGCAGGGCGCGGTGCGTTGAGAATATTGGTCGCTGATGAAATCGTGAAGAATGACAGCGAAGCCGCATTATTCGGAATTTCCGGTGCCAATACACATTTCAGCGCATAAGACGCATAGGCCTTGGTGTAAATAATTGGAACATTGATGCCCCAATTGCTAATCCCGTCACTGTCGGAAAAATCGACATGAACGCGATCGTCAAACATTTCAACCTTGGCACCAAGACGGATCGGCTTGTCATAACCATCGGTTATCAGCTCATTCGTCCACACGCCGTTCGGATAGCGGGCAATGCGTTCGCGCATTGCAGCTTCCGTGCGGCTGAAGATAAAATCTGACAGAGTATCGAGGGTTGCCAGACCAATTTCACGCATCATATCAACAAGACGGCGGTGGCCGACTTCGTTACATGCAGAAAGAGAATAAAAGTCACCGATAACCTGATTTGGCTCACGCACATTGGTACGCAGAATCTTGATCAGATCTTTGTTGACCGCACCGCGCTCGGCAAATTTCATAATCGGAATCTGAATACCTTCTTCGTAAACCGATTTGCCATCAGCACCAAAACCGCGGCCGCCGACATCCACCACATGCGCTGTACAAGCAAAAAATGCTACCAGCTCGCCATTTAGGAAAGAAGGCGAGACCATAGTGATATCATGGAGGTGGCCGGTGCCAAGCCATGGATCATTGGTGACATATGTGTCGCCTTCAAACATCTCTTCGCGAGGAATTTCATTGATAAAATTCAACACTGCTTCAGCCATAGTATTCACATGGCCCGGCGTTCCGGTAACCGCTTGCGCCAGCATCTGACCTTTCGGGTCAAACACACCGGCAGACAAATCGCCGGCCTCACGCACAGAGGTTGAAAAGGCGGTGCGCAACAAGGTCAGCGCCTGTTCTTCAACAACAGAGATCAGGCGGTTCCACATGACCTGCATGCGGATTTCATCCAATTCGCTCATGCGGATATTCCTTTTTTAACCAGCAGAATCGTGCCGTCATTTTGAATAACAGCATTGAAAGGGGCGGTTACAATTGTAGATGTTTCGCGCTCGACAATGATTGCAGGGCCGGTCACGCGGTCTGCAACTGCCAGAGTTTCACGATCAAAAATTCCGGTTGGCAGCATTTTACCGGCGCTCGGATCAAATACATCGCGCTGACTTGCAGGTTCCACAATACGCTCGCCATAGATGACAGAACCGCTTGGGGCTTTTTCCTGCGAGACTTCAACCTTAACCGACCATGTAACGATCTCGATTTCAGCACCTTCAATCGGACGTCCGAAGAAACGCGCATAGTTTTCGACGAAAGTCTGGCGCAATGTATCAATATCAGCATCATTGAAAGGTGGCTGCGGTGCAGTGACCGGTATTTCCCAGCCCTGACCCGCATAGCGCATGAATGCAGTGATTTCACGCTCAAGCGGTGCATCAGACCCGCTGCGCACAAAACTTTCAGCCGCAGCACTCAGCTCTGCAAGCATAGTATTGACGCCAGCCTGATCGAGGCTCGACAATTTTGCCAGATGCGAAACCAGTGCCTCATAACCAAATGGTGCTTTGAGGAAGCCAATGGCAGAGCCAACGCCTGCACCCTGCGGGATCAGACATTGTTCAACACCGAGCTTTTCACACAGTCGTGCCGCATGCAAAGGTGCCGCACCGCCAAAGGCGATCATGATATTTTCAGAGATATTCTTGCCGTTTTCAACCGCATGAACACGTGCGGCATTGGCCATGTTTTCATCAACCACTTCACAAATGCCAAAAGCAGCAGAAAGCGGTTTGAGACCAAGTTTGGAGCCGACATTTTTATCAATGGCTTTTTCTGAATCCGCAACCGACAATTTGATCGCACCACCGGCAAAATTATCCGGATCAAGCTTACCCAGCATCAGGTCGGCATCAGTAATTGCAGGGCGCTCACCGCCACGCTGATAACAGGCAGGGCCGGGCTCTGAACCGGCACTTTCAGGACCGGTCTGAATGCGCCCCATAGAATCGACCCATGCAATCGAACCGCCACCGGCACCGATTTCGATCATTTCAATCACCGGAATGGAGATTGGCATGCCCGAGCCTTTGCAGAAGCGATAGGTACGCGCAACTTCAAATGTACGTGCGGTTTTTGGTACAAAATCTTCAATCAGACAGATTTTGGCAGTTGTGCCGCCCATATCATAGGACACAACATTGTTGATACCAAACTGACGGGCAATATCGGCCGCAAAAATCGCGCCGCCTGCAGGGCCGGATTCAACCAGACGCACCGGAAATTCTGACGCGGTTTCAACTGAAATAAGGCTACCGCCGGAATGGATCATAAAGACCGGGCATTGCGCGCCCATTTCTTTCAAACGCACCTGAAGACGTGCCAGATAATCCGCCATTTGCGGACGCACATAAGCATTGGCGCAAACAGTGTTAAAGCGCTCGAACTCACGCATTTGCGGTGAAACTTCTGCCGAAATTGAAATTGGCAGCGATAATTTGCGTTCCAGAATAGTACGGGCGCGGCGCTCATGCTCCGGATTCATATAAGAGTGAATAAAGCCGATCGCCACGGCACCGAAACCACCGGCAGCAATCGCATCGGCAATTTCTTCCAGCTTGGCTTCATCCAGCGCCTGCAATTCCTGACCCTGCGCATTCATGCGGCCCGATACTGTGAAACGATGCTCACGGGCAACCAGAGGTGTAGGTAATTTCAGGTTGAGATCATATTGCTCGAAGCGGTTTTCGCTGCGCATTTCAATAACATCACGAAAGCCTTCAGTAGTAATAAAGGCTGTTTTGGCTCCACGGCGCTCAATCAGCGCATTGGTGGCCAGTGTGGTGCCGTGAATAACAATATCAAGATCAGCAGGGCTGATGCCAGCTTGTTTGGTAACAATCTCGATACCATCGAGAATAGCCTGTTCAGGGGCAGTATAATTGGTCAGCACTTTGGTTGAGTAGAGTGTGCCGTGCATGTCGAGCGCAATATCGGTAAATGTACCGCCAATATCTGCGCCAAGTCTGATGTCTTTACGGGATGTCATACCGTTTCCTTTGCTGCAAATGCGGCAGCGCGCATCTGGCTCAATGTCTGGCGAGGTGTCAGGGCTTCGGGCGAAATATTAAGATCCAGCACAGCACCGGTTAAAGATGCTGCAGCACGCTCAAAAGCCGCCTCAAAATCTTCTGTTTTTTCCACACGTTCAGCATGGAAATTGTAGGATTTTGCTAAAGCCACGAAGTCTGGGTTTTCCATAGTGGTGCCCGATACACGACCCGGATAGTGCTTTTCCTGATGGGCGCGGATGGTGCCGTAAATACCATTATTCAGAATAAGAATAATCGGCTGGGCGCCGGCTTGCATTGCTGAACCGAGTTCCTGACAATTCATCTGGAAATCACCGTCACCTGCAAAGCACACTACCATGCGCTGTGGCTCTGCAACTTTAGCGGCAACAGCCGCCGGCACGCCATAACCCATCGCACCGGATTGCGGCGCAAGAAGACGTGCTTTCGGACCGAATTTGAAGAATTTATTTGGCCATACAGTGAAGTTGCCCGCACCATTGGTCAGCACAACATCTTCCGGCAGGCGGTTACGCAAATATTCCATAACCGTCACCATATCGACAGGTGAGGGCTGGGCAGGCGCATCGAAACTGGCAAGATAGGCATCACGCGCCGCGGAGCGCCATGCACCCCATTGACCTTCAACCGGCTTCAATGCCTTGGCAAAGCTGCTCGGGCAGGCATGAATACCGAGGGTCGGAACGTAGATTTTGCCGATTTCTGCATCTGATGGATGAACATGGATCAGCTTCTGCTGCGGTACCGGCACGTCTAACAGCGTATAGCCGTCTGTCGTCATCTCGCCAAAGCGCACATTGATTGCAACAATAAGGTCGGCATCACGAAGCAGTGCTTTAACATGCGGGAGCATGCCGACGCCTGCCTCACCCACAAAAGCTGATGAGGCATTATCGAACTGATCCATGTAGCGAAATGCTGCCACAACCGGAATATCCGAATTAAGTGCAAAAGCCTCAAGTGCCGCGCGACCTTCATCAGACCAATTGGTGCCACCCATCAAAATCACAGGCTTTTGCGCTGCCTGCAAGAGTTTGTGAGCTTCATCAATTGCTGCGATTTGCGGTGCCGGTGCGCTGATATTTGCAGGCGCTGTGAGCGGCGCAACAGCGCTCAGGCTCGTCAGCATATCCTCAGGCAGGGCAATAACCACAGGGCCCGGGCGACCAGTGGTGGCAACAGTCCATGCGCGGGCCAAAATTTCCGGAATACGCTCAACCTGATCGATTTGGGTTGCCCATTTGGCAACGGTGCCGAACATTGCGCGATAATCAATTTCCTGAAACGCTTCACGGCCGATCATATCAGTGCCGACCTGACCAATGAAGAGCAGCATGGGAGCGCTGTCCTGCATTGCGGTGTGCACGCCAATCGAGGCATTGGTTGCGCCGGGACCGCGGGTAACAAAGCACAAGCCGGGTGTACCGGTAAGTTTACCATAAGCCGCTGCCATAAAGGACGCGCCGCCTTCATTGCGGCAAAGTACAAAATCCAGCGTGCCTTGCGCATCATGAAGCGCATCAAGCACCGCCAGATAACTTTCTCCCGGTACACCAAAGCTCTTGCTCGCGCCTAACGCGATCAGGCTTTCTACGAGGAGTTGTCCCCCATTGCGCATTTGTATTCACCTCCCGATTTACCCAAATTATATCCATCCTGAACCGGATTCTGGCTCAAAGGATACCGGCGAAGCAAATAGTGCGCTTGAATGCCGGTGCTGAGTATAAATGCATGGCGACGGGCAGGGAGGAATCAAGAAAACCCGTTTATTGACAAGTTTTACTTGTGTATCTGCAAAAGGTGTAATGACTGTTATTTATTATGCAGCTTTAGAACCTGCGAATGATAGATACCCCTATAAACCATAGCAGCTCATTTAGGGCATATGAGTTGGTTTTCAGATATTTAAAACAGTTGCTAAAGCCTGTCGTTTACTGGTCTTGCCCTGAATTAGTAGAGAGAGTTTCTCTCAGTGCCGACCGTGATGGTCTCAAATCCTATTGGCGGTTTATATTCCAGTGAGGAATGACGCCATATTGGATTATAAAAGGCACCTATGCATCGGCCAAAAGCTTTTTCAGCGATGGCGTTATTTGAAAGACACTACGCCACACCATTTTCAATTTTATGACTTTAAATTCGGATTCCATCATAGCATTACCAAAACAAATTACCTTTGCCATTCATTGATGCGTTCATAGGGTGTTTTAACAATCGCCTTTGATAGTTATGAGAGCAAAATTGACTACCTCTGTCCGAAGGGGAATTAGCCTAGGAGGGCACCTGCGAAGGAGAATTGCCGTTTTAAGGCGGTTAACGCCAGGTTTTTTGAGCCTGACACTTATCACTCACCCAAAAATGGGTTTAGAGAATAAGTCCACTGTGACTGCTATGCGTCGTCTTTTATAACGTTATAGCGCCGTTTTGTAATGCATTCAGAGTGTTAACTCTCATTAACCTTGCAGCACAATGGTTGCTAACATTAAGACCGACATCATGGTGTTGAATATACATGCGTAGTGACCAATAAGTTTATTGGATAGCTTAAAGCTGCGCTCGGGTAAACGGCAACAGGAGATCAGGTCCCTGTGTTACCGAGAACTGGCGGGACGGCCAGGCCAAGTATAATAGCAGCTTTAACTGAGACTAAGAACCGAGCAGAGCAGAGCCGATAAACGGGGAGTTCCTCTTTCGATTCATCAATGAGGTCGAACTTCATCGAGTGTCAGTCGGAATAACTGTTAACTAGGTCATTCTCTTTTCAGACTCAATTTTCGCGAAAAAACTTGCAGTACCCTTTAGTGTCTCACGCTCTTGCGGAAGAATTTCTTTTTTACGCAAACGGGCTATTTTTTTGCAATATCCTTATGCGGACGCCGCATCAGGTAAAGCGTTCTTGATCACAAAGATAATGCAGCTGACAACTCGGTGGACATTAACCCTTTGGATACCGCGCGATAGCGGAATACAGGGCTTGATGAGTTGCATTTGCGCACCTGATAACCAAAAAAATCACTCATGGAGCACCTCCTTGAAGCGATCAATGAATGAGTTAGTCACGGCGACCCCAAGATATTTACTCGCTCCTGAGACTAAAATATTTAAAAGTATTATCGAAATTAGTAAATTGACACTTATGTATATAAGTATATATTTCAAATTAAACATGGTTAATTTATCTAAATACGTAAAACATCTAATATTAGACCTACGCGTTTTTGTTGGCTTAAAAACATTATAAATATAAATTGAAGCTGGGGAATTAAATCATGAACGTGCCAGTCTTATTAGATGTTCCACAAATTATAACTGACACCATTACCCACGAGAGCTCTCAACCTTCAGCGTTAAAATTAAGTCAGGTGCGTGGAACCTACGTCGCCAAAAAGCGTATTTTGACAACTCGCTTTAAGGCTATTCGCATATTTTTTCTTGCATCCACTGCCTTGGTCGCCTCATCTCCTGCTCTTTTTGGACAAACCACTGAGTGGATTGGTGGTGACGGAGATTGGAATAAAGGTTCCAATTGGAGCAATGGCGCCGCTCCAATTTACCTTGATAATGTTATCATTAACACGCTGGAGCCTAACTCACCTATCATTTCGCCGGACGAAAATGACAGTTTTTCTACAAATTTAAACACACTAACCATAGGCGAAGGTACAGGGCAGTCCGGATATCTGATGCTGGATGCTGAGGCACCAAACTCAGGCATTTTTTTTGTTATGCCTTACGATGCTGAGCATGGTTTTACTGTTGGTAAAAGCGGTGGCAAAGGCGTTCTCAATGTTAAACTTGCGGGCGATTTTGTCGACCCAGATATTAATTTTGACAGTATTTGGTTGGATAGTGATTTAACCGTTGGTTCCGGTGCAGGCAGCAATGGTACAGTTAACATCCTTTCAAATGGTAAAGATGCATCTGCGGTAACGCATTATGATGCAGCGGTTGGTTTGCGAACAGGCTCAGGATATGTGGGCTATAATGGTGGTACCGGGGTCGTCAACATTATTGACTCCGCCTGGGGCCTTGGTATGTCTCACAAGGAAAAGGCGATCGGCGCATTTGTAGGTGATGGTACAAAAAGTCACGGCACTCTGAATGTTCTTTCTGGTGGTAAACTCGCTATGGGCACTTATGGTCCAACTATTGAAAACCCCGATGGTCTTCCTACCGGGGTTGTTGTTGGCATACGTGGCGGAACCGGTATATTAAACGTTATTGGACGCAATGGCACTGTGCCAAGCGTTGTGCATAGCGCTCTTGGATTTAATATTGGTCATGGTGCTAATAGTCATGGCACAGCAAATATTCTGGCTGGCGGCAAGATGTCCAGCGTTGACTCTTTTTATCATTCACCTCCAGGCTATATTTTTAATAATATTGGCTCAGATGGTGGTACCGGATCAATACTGGTATCTGACGCTGGTTCTACATTATTAATTGGTGGAGAAACTTATTCTCCATATCCTTTTGAGACCACAACGACCGGCGATCTCCATATCGGAAATGGTGGTCATGGTACATTAACAATAGCCAAGGGTGCATTGGTACATGTAGGCACGGGAATTTATGAATCCATAAGCATCCAAAACAATAGTGAAGCACATAAGCTGACCCCGGATATAGCCAATGGTATTGTTTATTTGGCACATGGCTCCGGCGCTACCGGTACAATCAACTATGGTGCTGCTGCAGGCGATACAGCTTTATCAGCAGGTACTCTTAATGCAGCTGGCGTTGTTTTCGGTTCGGGTAATGGACGGCTAAACTTTAATCACACTGATACAAATTTACAAATTGCTACGCCATTAAGTGGAAAAGGCCGGATTGACGTTATTGCCGGCACAACATGGATAAATAGCGATAACGACGAAGGCTTTACCCATATTCGAAAAGGTTTCGACCAATATAAATCCAATATTATTGATGTAAGTGAAACCTTTACAGAGGGGCTTAGTGGCCAAACAAATCTTTATGGCGGAACACTCGGATTAGGCCACAGCCATGCATTAGGTAACAGCGATATTTATGCCCGCAATGATGCAAATTTAGCCTATGGAGCAGGCACATCACTAGAAACCGGCGTTAAAATCGACAATAAGATCACGGTTGAACCGAATGTAACGCTTAACTTACAAGTAAAAGAGAATATATCCGCAGAGCAAAGTGGCGCTATAGGTGGTACAGGTAATCTGACCAAAACAGATGCGGGCACATTGTCGCTCAGTGCAGATAATAGTCTCAGTGGTGAAGTCAAAATCTCCGCTGGAACTCTTGCTTTAAGCGGCGCGGGAGAAGTCTCGCAAGCCAAACGTGTTATCGCAAATAGTGTTTTTGATATTTCCAAAGCTGTTGATGGCGCATCTATCCGTAGTCTTTCAGGATCTGGAATAGCAGAACTTGGTAAGCAAACGCTAACAATTACCTCTGCCAATGACTTGTTTTCAGGCATCATTCAAGGCGATGGCGGCTTAACTGTTGCTGGAGGAGTGCAATCTCTCAGTGGCAAAAATACTTATAGCGGCAACACAATGATTAACGGCGCAACACTAAAGGCCGCCGCAGCCAACACATTCAGCCCCAACTCTTTTCATATGATTGATGCAAAGGGTGTGCTTGACTTGAATGATTACAATCAGTTCGTTCCTGAATTGCACAATGCTGGCTTTGTCCGTTTTGGCAGCACGCCAGGCACTGTAATGTCTGTTAATAATTATGCCGGTGCTGGTGGTTCGCTATTAATGAACACAACTCTGAATGACGACAACTCCGTATCTGACCGTTTAATGATTGATGGTGGAAGGGCAACCGGCACCAGCAGCATCAAGGTAACGAATGTGGGCGGGCTTGGCGCCAAAACAAAAGCAGATGGCATTCTGCTGGTTGGTGTTCTCAATGGCGGCACAACAGAGAAAAACGCTTTTGATCTCAACGGGCGGGCAATTGCAGGCCCATATGAATATTCTTTGTTGCGTGGAGGCATAGACGGTAACAATAGTGATCAGTGGTATTTAAGATCTTTATTAGATTGCGCGCTTGATCCGGGATCGGATATTTGTAAGCCAGTTATTCCAATAGATCCAATTGAGCCAGGTATACCGAATCCAGAGTATCGCGGGGAAGTTTCGCTTTATACGGCTCTGCCTTCACTGGCACTTAAATACGGCAATGCCACTGTGGATTCTCTGCATGAGAGAATGGGCGTTACGCGCATGACAGCCGATAGCGGAACGATGGGCTGGGGGCGCGTTATTGGTGTATCAGGCTCTAAGAATTCTGATGGGTTAGGCATTTATGGTAACAATGGCCCGGCCTATGATTACAATATAGCAGCCATGCAAACAGGCATGGACCTCTACCAGAGTGAAGCCGCCAACGGTAGTATAACCCAAGCTGGTATCCATGGTGCGTTTGGCCGGACCACCGCTGATGTCGATAATTTCAATGGCAAAAATGCTGGACGCGTTGAACTCGACGCATGGTCACTCGGATTATATCTGACACATGTAGCAAGTGCTGGATGGTATGTGGATAGCATTATACAAGGAACCTATTATGATGCTGCGTCAGCATCTTCTGGTGGACAATCTCTGAAAACCAATGGCTACGGCTTAATTGCATCAGTTGAAACGGGTTATCCGTTTCAACTTCAGAATAGTTGGACACTGGAACCTCAAGCGCAGCTGACATACCAACTCGTTAATCTCGATGATACGAGCGATGGTGCAGCTTTGGAGAAGTTTTCAAAAGTTCAATCACTGCAAGCCCGCCTTGGTATGAAGCTTGCTAAAAGCTGGGCATTGAATGAAGATCCCGCACGCAAAACAGCATTGTGGTTCCGTGGAAGCCTACTCAATGAATTCTTGGGAACACCCCAAACCGCCTTTTCCTCGAAAGAAGGATTTGTGGCTTTCCGTGATGATATTAGTGGTCTTTATGGGCAGTTAACCGCTGGTATTTCGTATGATGTGACCAAACAAGCTACACTATACGGTACTCTTGGTTATCAGGCTCGATTTGATGGTGATGATCAAGCATTGAATGGGAAACTTGGCCTCAAAGCAGCATTCTAAAGCACTGTATCTCATTGTTTTAACAGCGTTACGAGTAGATTTAGTCGGTAAAAAATTAATCCGATGCAGTAAAGTTGATATTGCATCGGGTAGAATGATCGTAGTTCAGCTCGAAATAAACCTCAACATTAATGCCTTTATTGCATGATGACCACCAAAAAGAAGTTTTATAATGCTGCCATCTTACTTTCGTGAGCCGGTCTTTTTATGTGCTGAGCAACACCTAAATCACGCACTCATCCAACCGGTATCGCTCGACTTTGCCACACAGCAAACAGCGGTACCCATAGGGTTGTCAGAGTTCAGAATTGCAGCGACCCAATATCCGATTGTTTTTATTGGTGACAATCACCCTGTTCCGGTCATTGTTACAGGGCTGTTAAGCGGAGGCAATCTTTTTATTGATCAGAGTGGTAAATGGGATAGTCAGCATTATTGCCCAGCATTTTTGAAACAATACCCGTTTTATATGCTTCCGCAAAAAGGCAATGAAACGGGAATTTTGCTTGCGGATCAAGCAAGCAAAAGTTTTTCAGATAAAAAATACATTCAAATCAAGGCCAGCGCAGATAGTCTATTTACAAAGCAAGGAGATGCATCGGAAGCTTTAATGCGGGTCGTTGCGCTTTGTGCCGGCGTTTATCATGCCAAGCAGCAAGTGACAGCTTTAGGACATGCGATAAAAGCTGCTGGCGTTTTGGTTGAGAGAAATGTGCAATATTCTGCTGAGAAAAATACTCAAACAATTAGTGGAATGCTGATGGTTGATGAAAATGCATTGAGGGCCCTTCCTGAAGCAACTCTTATTGCGTGGTATAAAAGCGGCTGGATTGACGCTCTCAATATGCATCTGGCCTCACAGCATAATTGGGAGAAACTGGTTCATAGGCATACACAAACAAGCCGCAACAAAGCCGGTGGCCGATAATGTTTAACAAGCCAAGCCGCCCCGTTATTGTGTCTTTACGCATCAAAGATGCCCACCCAAAAGCACTGGTATCAGAGCCTGCACATCATAATGGTCATATTCATATTAAGACCGGTAATTTTCTGCTGAGATCTTTAGTTCCGTCAGATGTCACATCCAGATTTGTTGAATGGCTAAATGATTGGCAAATGCTACAAGGCCTCAATATTGCACGACTGAGCTTTACAGAGGAAACGCTCGCTGATTTTATCGCCAGTTTTGATAATCACCATGGGTATTTTATTGGCATATTTGATTGCCATACAGATCTATTGCTTGGTTTTTATACAATTGACGTCAACCGCAAACATAAGACCGGCAACTTGACGACGGGTGTCGGCGAAATGGAAACAGGCGGCAAACCTGTATTATGGGCAACGATTGATGCTTTGCTTGACCATTTCTACGCTGAGCAAGATATTGAGAAGTTTAGTGCCCGCATTCTGGCGCGCAACCATCGTATGCTGTTCAATTTCAGAAATAATACACGGTTCGTTCTTGAGGCACATTTAAAGCAGGAATGTCTTGGAGCCAATGGTAATCGGGTGGATATTATTAGCTTCGCATCCTTCAAAAATGATATTTTACCAGTCAAACCGGTTTGATGTTAATGAATAGGCATGAAGTGACAGCGCAAATCTTCAATACTATTTCACAAGCATTAGACGCAGCAGCCACCACCAATGCTGAACTGGTATTCTATACGAGTAAAGCTGTATGCCAGCATCGTCTTAGTTATTCTGATCTGCGGTTACATGCGGTCGCAACAGCGCACAAATTAACGGGTTTAGGTTTACCCCGCGGCAGCCGCATTGGCATGATTGCAGATACCTCGCCTGATTTTCTGATCGCCTTTTATGCATGTCAGTATGCTGGCTTTTGTGCCTGCCCATTACCCGCCTCGGTGTTGGTCGGTGGGAAACAGGACTATATTGATAAACTCATCTCAATGATGCGCCATGCACAGGCAAGCCTGATACTTTCTCCACGCTCTTTGATGCCTTGTGCAGAAGCGGTCAGTGCAGAACTCTGTATACCCGATATGAGTTATAATGATTTATTCTCGTTGACCACGGTCGCACCGATTGCGCCTTTTACTGCAAATGAAAATGCTTATATTCAATATTCTTCAGGATCCACGCGGTACCCTAAAGGCGTTGTGATCAGCCAAAAGGCAATCTGCACAAATGCAACAGCAATCATTCGCTTTGGGCTGTGCCTTAGTGAAGATGACCGAGCCTTTTCATGGCTGCCTTTTTATCATGACATGGGTTTGGTCGGATTTTCTTTGGCGCCGCTATTTGGTGCCTGCAGTGTAGATTACATGTCTCCGGCAGCTTTTGCACGCAATCCTGCACTTTGGCTCGATTTGATGCAAAAAAACGGGTCAACCATCACTTATGCACCAAGCTTTGCTTATGACCTTGTCACAAGACGGTACCCTGTAGAGCGTTCTTTGGATTTATCAAAATTGCGGGTCGCAGGTATTGGTGGCGATATGATTAATATCGATATTCTTGAGCGTTTTGCTACGCATTTTAAACCTTATGGATTTAACTGGGCTGCCTTTACACCAAGCTATGGAATGGCCGAAGCTGTGCTGGCAATTACCATTGCTGATCATGCTAATCCTCTTCGCGTTGTACAGTTCGAAAACAGCGGCCGTACACTTGTCAGCTGTGGTAAACCATTGCCGGGCATCGAAATCACTATCATTGATGAACAGTCACAGGCCGTGGCTGAAGGCGTTGAAGGACGTATTTTAGTTCGTGGTGCTAATATTATGTATAGTTACTTTGCTGATGACCTAGCAACGAATGCGGTTATCAGAGAAGATGGTTTTCTGGATACCGGTGATTTGGGCACCCTCATAGAGGGTGAGTTGATTGTTACTGGGCGCCATAAAGATATGATCTTGCAACGGGGGCGTAATATTTGGCCACAGGATATAGAGGCCGTTGCTGAAGCCGCAATCACTACACGGATTGGCGCAGTTGCAGCAATTGGCGTTGATGACGGTGAATATGAGGCCCTGATTGTTTTGGTAGAAAACGGTGCGATGGATACAGAGCAACGCAATGATCTTGCTATGGCTATTTGCGCTGCTATTAGCCGCGCTCACGGGGTAGTCAGCCAAATTGTGTATGTAGCGCCACGCTGGTTACCATATACTTCATCAGGTAAACTTGCACGCCAGCAAGCAAAGCATAAATATTTGAATGAAATACGGACAGGGGACTAAACGATGAATAAAATTGCTGACGCAAAAAAACTATTGTCCGGATGCTTGTTTATACCTGAAGAGCACATTGATGAAAATGCAGAGCTGAGCTCATTAGCAGAGATTGATAGCCTGACATTTGAGCTAATCGTGATGGAGCTTGAAAAACGTCTTGGTCATGAAGTGGATCCTATCGCTTTGCTTGAAATGCGATCGGTCAAAGATATTGCAACACTACTGGCTGTGAAAGCATGAAACAATCGGCTGCGTTTTGTGAAGAGCTGTATAATTTAGCCAAGACCCGTAATGGTGAAAATATCAAAATCGAACTCAATGGTGTCTCGGTTCTGGTTATTCAACGTTATGAAGATGCTGATTATATTTTGCGCACGCATGCCAAAAACTATCGTAAAAACATGGGCTGGTTCCGGCAGGTTATGGGCTATTCGCGCTTTTCGGAAGAGGGAGACGCGTGGAGGATTCGTCGTGACCTTAGTCAGGCTTATTTCTCAAAATTTGATCGTGAGAATAGCTTTCAATTATCTGCACAATATGCGGAAAATGCTATGAGCAGCCTCATAACAGCCAGCTGCAATGGTAGTCTTACGCTTGATGAGACTGTCTTGCGTGAAATGACTGCCGGTGTATTGGTGCATAATTTTTTTGACGTGCCGATTGCAGAATTAAACATAGATTTGAGCGCCCTGACAGAGCTGATGGAATATGGCTCAGAATATTCATTTGTTCCGGAAGGCAGAACCAATGA
Organism: Pseudochrobactrum mosebachae; assembly: GCF_048914685.1. Lineage (GTDB taxonomy): Bacteria > Pseudomonadota > Alphaproteobacteria > Rhizobiales > Rhizobiaceae > Pseudochrobactrum. The sequence goes on along the minus strand of NZ_CP128408.1, from coordinate 89,449 downwards.
TATGTATCGCAAGCGCTTGGCAACGCTGCCAGAAATAAGACGGCGGGTACTGGATAGCCTTAAAGTATTTCGTAGTGAGCAAATGCCCGCAAGTCAGCTTCTAAATAGTTTGCTGGAAGCGGATAAAAATCTTGGCGTTATACTGGAACATGAACTTATTGGGTTTCTGGCTGCCGGCACCGAGGCCTCAGCTGCCACTGTCTCGTGGATGTGCCATTTACTAGCCACGCATCCGGATAAGCAGAAAAGTTTGCGCAAGGATGCAATGGCATTTTGGTTGGGTAATGACCACAGCTGGAAGGCATTAAGCAAAGTAAAGTCTCTGGCTTATTTTGTTTCAGAAGCCCTGCGGCTTTATCCTACCACTCCAATCATTGCACGCTTAGCGGAGAACTCTGATAAAATAGGGAATTTTGATATAGATAAGGATCAAAATATCCTTATTTCTTTCATTGGTATTCAGCATGATCAACGCTTTCGTAATGATCCTTGGAAAATACAAGAAGAAGAAGCTGACATCCTTGCCATTGGATCAGGCATTAACACGGCCTTCAGTATTGGGACGCGTGTGTGTGGCGGAAAACACTTTGCATTGCTTGAATTAATTACATTTTTAAGCGTTTTCCTCAGAGAAGGCTCATTCGAAATGACCTCCGATGAAGAGCCGAACTTTTACTGGAAAACGCAATTATTACGTGACGGCGGGCAGCGTGTGCGTGTGCGCCACGAGTAATATTTTTTGGTTTTTACCAGCCTAGCTGCACAGTTTTAAATCCTGTGTTCCTCTATCTTGGCATTAAATTGAAACCATATGCGTAAGTTACGAAGACTGGCGCTGTACTCATACGGTATGTGACCACTTCGTTCACACATGCATTGGACTTGCCAGGGTTTGCTTCCGCTTCTTTCAATGGGTTAATTTTCATTAAGGGAGATGTTTATCACCGCTCTACATACTAACGGTTTTAGACGCGAACCCGTTCGGATTACGCTTACAGGCGGGCTCAATCGCCGTCAGGTAGCAATAATGATTTAACTAAGGAAAATGAACATCTACGCAAAGAGAATACCTGCCTCTGGAGGTGAGGGAGGCTTAGGTAGAAACCGGAAAACTCATTGATAGAGTGGATCAATGATACGGCGAAACACCACGGTGTTCTTCGATAAACAGATTTCAGTACATCGCTTTTGTCAGATTATAGGGGGGTACGTCGCGAGGTTATCGTGCGTGATGCTGACGACAATTAAAGTAAACAGCAAAGACAGACATGGTGCTTTTCGCACATATTCGGGAATAATATTACTTTGACCTTAAACTCTATGGCCGCCCGGTCATGCCCCAGGAGTTGCAAGCTATCGGATTTTAGTTTGGTTCGTCGAGTTGGCCGATTGATGCGAGAAAGCATATTTCTGCTTCAGAACGCGTAAGTTTAAGGCCACAACGGGCGGCAATCAATATTTCAACATCGTGGCCAACCTGTTGATCAGAACCTTTTACATGACCAGATTTATCAAGAATGGGCTGATGATATCAGTTGCTTGTGAACGCGCGAAGGACGGTTATCTTTGGCTGTCATAATAACTATCAAAAACGACTAAGGGAGCTCTAATTCCAAGTGTCAATGAGTGGTAAAGGAAACTGCTGGGGCAGCGCGTGTCTGAAGCACCTTTAAAACAATCAAATGTGTTAATGAAGGGCTGGTGCGGACGGCGGGACTTGAACCCGCAAGCTCTAAGAGCGGCAGATTTTAAATCTGCTGAGTTTACCGATTTCTCCACGTCCGCAGCACGGCGCATCTCTATACGCCTGAAACCAACCTTTTGATCTGTGATTTGGCTTCAGATGTCAAGCCAGACTTTTACAGTAAATCAAAATAACCGGCACCATAGTGTAATTTTTACTGTGCTACTTGAAAAATCAATAGTGATTAAAAACAGCCAGTTAGGTAAAGGGCTCACTGCGAACCAGGATTCAAAGTCGTTTATATCAAGTGTTCCGCCGGACAATGCGATGCTTGTCCGGCGGCTGCTTTGGGTAACGTTAAACGGAGCGGGTGATGCCGCCGTCAACGCGAATATTCTGCCCCGTAATATATCCGGCACCATCCGATGCCAGAAACGCAATGGTTTCTGCAATTTCCTGCTCGGTGCCATAACGCTGCATTGGAATACGGTCTTTAAATTCCTGCTTTTCCGGCAGGCTATCAATGAAACCCGGTAAAACATTATTCATGCGGATATTGTCTGGCGCATATTTATCGGCAAACAGCTTGGTATAAGAGGCCAGGCCGGCACGGAATACGCTTGATACCGGAAAGGCAGGGTCAGGCTCAAAAGCGGCAAATGTAGAAATATTGATAATTGAGCCTTTTTTCTGATCCAGCATAATCGGTGCAACAAGGCGTACTGCACGCACCACATTCATCAGATAAACATCCATACCGGTATGCCAGTCATCATCTGAAAAATCGAGCAAGCCACCGCGCGGCCCGTGGCCGGCACTATTGACCAACACGTCAATACGCCCCCACTTCTGATGGGTTGCACTGACCAGTTTTTGCAAATCCTCATTCGACTGGTTGCTGCCTGTGATACCAATACCACCATACTGCTTGGCCAGAGCCTCGCCTTTACCGGATGATGATAGAACTGCAATCCTATATCCGTTTTCAGCCAGCTTTCGTGCGGCAGCCGCCCCCATGCCCGAGCCACCTGCCGTAATGATCGCTACTTTATTATCCATAAATCCGACTCCCGTTTTGATGGTTTCCAAGCTGCCATGAATTTTGATTTCATGTAAAGAATTATATAGTAGCCATTACAAATATTTTTGATTGCTTCTAAAATCCATGGTTTTGTAGTTAAAAATAGAATTCTGGTCTGATTTATCAGTTATCTGCGTAAATCTGTAAATGGGAACTGGAAATCTTCACACAAACTTGGCAAAACTGATTTTTGCTGTGCCGGCGCTAGATTTATCCGGCCACGCCATGGAGGCCGCTTTGTCATCAACTTCTTCCGTTAAGAATTCCAACCCTGAAATCAAATCATGGGCCTCATGTGCGCCTGATCTGGTTGATGTTGCTATGGGGCGCAAACCGGCTGATCTGGTGGTGCGTAACGGTCGCTTGGTCAGTGTTTACTCCGGCGAGATTGTTGCCGGTATTGATATTGCCATTATCGCAGGGCGTTTTGCCTATGTCGGTCATGATGCCAGCCATTGTATTGGCGCTAAAACCAAAGTTGTGGATGCGGGCGGGCGCTATCTGGTGCCGGGACTGTGCGATGCGCATATGCATGTTGAAAGCGGCATGGTGACAGTTACCGAATTTACCCGGGCGGTGATTCCGCATGGTACAACCTCGATGTTTATTGATCCGCATGAAATTGCCAATGTGCTGGGGCTCGAAGGTGTTCGGTTGATGCATGATGAGGCAATGGCCATGCCGGTCAATGTCTATGTGCAAATGCCAAGCTGCGTGCCATCTGCGCCCGGCCTTGAAAATGGTGGTGCGGAAATTGGTGCCGCAGAGGTGGTTGAAGCGATGAGCTGGCCGAATATTGTCGGCCTTGGCGAAGTGATGAACTTTCCAGGCGTTGCTAATAATGATGCCACTATGCGCGGTGTGATTGATGCAACCATGCATGCCGGTAAAACGGTTGGCGGGCATTTTGCCTCCCCTGATTTAGGCAAGGCCTTTCACGGTTATGTAGCAGGCGGCCCTGAAGATGACCACGAAGGCACACGCGTTGAAGATGCGATTGCCCGTGTGCGCCAAGGTATGCGCGCCATGTTGCGCCTAGGCTCTGCATGGTATGATGTGGCCAGTCAGATCAAAGCCGTGACAGAGCAGGGGCTGGATTCACGCAATTTTATTTTGTGTACTGATGACAGCCACTCCGGCACCTTGGTGCATGACGGTCATATGGACCGTGTTGTACGCCATGCCATTGCACAAGGCCTCAAACCTGTGACAGCCATTCAGATGGCTACGATTAATACTGCCCAGCATTTTCGTCTGGAGCGTGAGATCGGTTCTATTACGCCGGGGCGCCGTGCAGACTTTCTGATTGTTTCAGACCTCTCAGCACTGACAATCGACCGTGTATATGGCCGCGGTGTGTTGTTGGCCGAACATGGCAAATTGCTTGCAGATATCGCTGCCTATGAATATCCGGAAACCGCAAAGAACACGGTAAAGCTTGGCCGTAACTTCTCGGCACAAGATTTTGATATTAAAGCACCAAAGCCGGGTAAAAATGTAACGGCACGCGTTATTGGCGTGATTGAAAATCAGGCGCCGACACGTGCTCTTGAGGCCGAACTCAGTGTGAGCGACGGTATTGTGCAGATGGATCGCCGTCATGATGTCTGCCAGATTGCATTGGTTGAGCGTCATCGTGGTTCAGGCCAGATCACCAATGCTTTTGTGTCGGGTTTTGGCTATATGCTTGATTGCGCTCTGGCCTCATCCGTTGCCCATGACAGCCACCATATTCTTGCTGTCGGTACCAATAAAGACGACATGGCGAAGGCAGTTAACCGGCTTGGTGAAATTGGCGGCGGAGTTGTTTTATACTCCAAGGGCAGGGAGCTGGCTTGTGTGGAAATGCCGATTGCCGGACTGATGTCTGATGAACGTGCCGAGGTGGTTGCAGCCAAAGCCGACAAGCTGGTTAAGGCAATGGCAGCCATGGGTTGCACGCTTAATAATGCCTATATGCAACATTCCTTGCTGGCACTTGTGGTTATACCGGAACTGCGTATTTCCGATGTCGGGCTGGTGGATGTGCGCAGTTTCAAGAAAGTTGATTTGTTCCTATGAGTGAGTTTGTAAAATCCGTCGCACTGGCCACAGAGCAAATGCGTGCTTTATTCGGTGAAACGCCGTTGCAGCGCAATGATTATCTGTCGCGTAAATATGGTGCTGATATCTGGCTGAAGCGTGAAGATCTCACGCCGGTGCGCTCTTATAAAATTCGTGGCGCATTCAATTTCATTGCTGCCGCGCTGAAGACTGCTGATGAAAATGCTGTTTTTGTCTGCGCTTCTGCAGGCAATCACGCACAAGGCTTTGCTTTTGTGTGCCGTCATTTTGGCCGCAAAGGCGTTATTTTTATGCCGGTAACCACACCGCAGCAAAAGATTGATAAAACCCGCGCTTTCGGCGGCTCATTTATCGAGATTAAGCTGGTTGGCGATATTTTTGACCAATGCTATGCCGCCTCGCAGGACTATGTGAACAATGAAGGCGGGGTTATGGTACCGCCTTTTGATCATATCGGCATTATTACCGGTCAGGCCTCTGTTGCGCAGGAAATTTCTGAACAGCTGCCAGCCGGCAAAATTCCGGATCTGATGATGCTGCCGGTGGGTGGCGGCGGGCTTTCAGCCGGTGTTACGCTCTATGTTAAGGCAATGGGCTGGCCAACCGAATTTCGTTTTGTTGAGCCGGAAGGCGCGCCAAGCCTGCGCCTGAGCCTTGAAGCGGGTAAGCGCATCAAACTGCAAACGGTTGATAATTTTGTTGATGGTGCGGCTGTTGGCGAGCTGGGTGCGGAAAACTTTAAAATACTCAAAGCCTTTCCGGCCTCATCAGTGATTAATGTGCCTGAAAACCGGCTTTGCGGCACGATGACGGAAATGCTCAATATTGAGGGCGTTGTGCTGGAGCCTGCCGGTGCCTTGTCGATTGATGCCTTGAAAGACTTCAAAAAGAGCGAGCTCAAAGGCAAGACCATTGTGCTGGTGGTATCAGGCGGTAACTTCGACTTTGAGCGTCTGCCGGATGTGAAAGAACGGGCATTGCGCTATGAAGGTTTAAAGAAGTATTTTGTCTTCCGCTTTCCGCAGCGCCCGGGTGCCTTGCGTATGTTCCTTGATCTGCTTGGTCCGGAAGACGACATTGCACGCTTTGAATATCTGAAGAAATCAGCACGAAATTTCGGTTCTGTGCTGATTGGTATTGAAACCAAAGATGCTAAAAACTTCGCGATCCTTGAGAAAAAGTTCAAAGAAGCAGGTTGGTCTTATCAGGATATAACCGATAATCAGGTACTGGCAGATTTTATTATCTGAGCGGTGATTTTAAACGTCCTATGCATTTCAGCATAGGACGTAGCATTTTATTTCATTTGCTTTTTTGCATGAAAGCGCCCATATGCACATCAGGCGCTTGGGCCATCATGCATAAATATGCATTCAGGCTTTCCATGCTGGACTTGTTGCGTCTTAAATTTACCTCGCTACGGCTTGGTGAAATAATCCGGACATTCTGTGCCGGATACGACAGCGCAAGTCGCGTGAGAACTCAAAAGTTCCGGCGCTTCGTCGTTTAAAATTTGTTTCCGGATCGCCTGCTTGCGCATGGTGATTTGATGGTGCGTATGCTGATCCTCCCGATTGCAAACGCATATCGAAAGATTGTGTTTTGAAAACTCAAAATGAAAATACCCATTCCGCAGTTGCGGACATGCAGACGCCTAACAATTTCATCGCTCACAACGACGAAGCTTCAGAAACGTCCTTAAGCGGCTTTGCTGCTTTGGGCATGAGTGGTCTGTTGCTGAAAAACCTTGAAGCTGCAGGCATGACATCGCCTAAGCCAATCCAGCAGCAATCTTTGCCTGCCCAGTTACAGGGCAAGGATGTTCTGGGTATTGCCCAGACCGGCTCCGGCAAAACGGCTGCGTTTTCGCTGCCAATTCTGGCGCAGATTGCAGCCCTTGGCGACAAGCGTTTGCCTAAAACCTGCCGCGCGCTGATCCTTGCACCAACGCGCGAACTCGCCGTGCAGATTGAAGAAACCGTGCGTTTGCTCTCAAAAGGCATGCATCTTTCAACCGGTCTGATTTTGGGCGGCGTATCACGTGCGGGTCAGGTTCGCAAAATGTTGCCTGGCGTAGATGTGCTGGTGGCAACACCGGGGCGTCTGACGGATCTGGTTCGTGAAAAATGCGTAGACCTGTCAGCCACCAAATGGCTGGTGCTTGATGAAGCCGACCGTATGCTCGATATGGGTTTTATCAATGATGTGAAGCGGATTGCCAAGGCAACCCGTTCAGATCGTCAGACAGCTTTGTTCTCGGCAACAATGCCAAAAGAAATTGCATCGCTGGCTGAAAGCCTGCTGCGCAACCCTATTCGCGTGGAAGTTTCACCGCAGGGTTCAACAGCTGTCGAAATTACCCAGATTATTTATAATGTTGTGACCAAGGAAAAGAAGGCAGCGCTTTCAAGCCTGCTGACCAATCCAAAATTTGAAACTGTTATCGTTTTCACCCGTACCAAACATGGTGCAGATGCGGTTACCCGCAATCTGGAGCGTGACGGCTATTCGGTGGCAGCTATTCACGGCAACAAATCACAAAATGCCCGCCAGCGTGCTTTGAACGGCTTTAAAGATCGTACAGTCCGCGTTCTGGTTGCCACAGATATTGCTGCCCGCGGTATTGATGTGCCGGGTATCAGTCATGTGATCAATTATGACTTGCCGGATGAGCCGGAAAGCTATGTGCACCGTATTGGCCGTACAGGCCGTAACGGCGCATCAGGTGCCGCGATTACCCTTTATGATCCTGGTACAGAAAATCCAAAATTGCGTGCTGTGGAGCGGGTTATCCGCAATAAACTGCCGCAGAAAGAACTGCCGGCACAATTTGGCCCATTGCCGGAACGTCCGCTGAAGCCATCCTTTGATCATGAGCTACCAAAGCCGGATCCACGTGCCAAACGCAAGACTTCGCGTCCTTATAAAAATATGGATCGTCCTGTGCAGCGTACAACCGGTTTTGCTGATGTGCGTGAGTTGAGCGATGATGCACCGGCAAGAGCAGCGCCAGCAGACCGCAACCGCTCGAACCGCAATAGCGGTGGCCGTGCTGCTCCTGCAGCTGCCAATAACGGTACCGCAAAGCCTGCAGGCAAAAAGTCTTTTCATCGCAATAAAAGCCGCGCCGGACAAGGCTGGAACAGCTAACTTATTGCACTGATACTCTATCAAGGTATTAAAGACACACTCTAATGCCTTGATAAAGATACAAATAAAAGCATCGCCGGATATTATCCGGCGATGCTTTTATGCTGTTTAATGATGCTTTGCCAGAATAAATTACCTTGAAACAATGTGATTGCAGCAATAGGTTCAGCATAAGAATGGGGTTGCTTGACCTCTGATTTCATTAGCTAGAGGGTGTGTATGATGGGTGATTTTGACGTAAAAAACTCAGTGATTGAGGCGATCGGCAACACACCTTTAATACGTTTAAATAAAGCTTCAGAACTTACAGGCTGCGATATTTACGGCAAAGCCGAGTTTCTTAATCCGGGTCAGTCAGTCAAAGACCGCGCCGCGCTTTATATTATCCGCGATGCGGAACGGCGCGGGGTTTTGCGCCCAGGTGGCGTGATTGTTGAGGGCACGGCAGGCAATACCGGTATCGGGTTGACAATGGTGGCCAAAGCACTTGGCTATCGCACGGTAATTGTTATTCCTGAAACACAAAGTCAGGAAAAAAAGGATGCCTTGCGCTTGCTTGGTGCCGAACTCATTGAAATTCCGGCCGTACCTTACAAAAATCCGAATAATTATGTGCGTGTTTCAGGCAGACTTGCTGAACAACTGGCGAAAACAGAGCCAAATGGCGCAATCTGGGCAAACCAGTTTGATAATCATGCCAACCGCTTGTCGCATGTTGAAACTACGGCACCGGAGATTTGGCGGGATACGAAGGGTAAAATTGACGGCTTTATCTGTGCGGTCGGCTCCGGCGGTACATTGGCTGGCGTAGCGCAAGGGTTGCGAGATTTCAACAAGGATATCAAAATCGGTTTGGCTGATCCTGAAGGCGCAGCATTGCATGCCTATTATACCACTGGCGAACTTACCTCAGAGGGATCATCAATTACTGAGGGCATCGGGCAAGGGCGCATTACCGGTAATCTTGAAGGTTTTAAACCTGATTTTTCTTACCAGATCAGCGATGCGGAAGCGCTGAAACTTGCTTTTGACCTTGCAGAACAGGAAGGTCTTTGCCTTGGCGGCTCTTCAGCAATCAATATTGCCGGTGCAATCCGCATGGCAAAGGATTTGGGCCGCGGCAAGCGAATTGTAACGATCCTGTGCGATTACGGTAACCGTTACCAGTCAAAAATGTATAATCCTGTATTTCTTCAAGAGCGCGGTTTGCCGGTGCCGGAATGGCTTTTAAAAAAGACAGATATTGCAGTGCCCTATGAGGCAGTCTAAACATCTCTCATAAAAAATTTATTAGGGAACGATGATGCAGGCTTTGGTGACGACACCTCTTTTTCGCGATGATGCTTATTTACGTGTGACGCCAGCCAAGGTTATTGGTCTGACGGATGAGGGCGGTATTATCCTTGATCAGACGGTGTTCTATGCCACATCCGGCGGCCAGCCCGGCGATAATGGTGTTTTGCGCCGGGGGGACGGCAGTGAAATTCAAATTACCACAACTATCAATGGTGCCAGCAAAAGCGATTTTATCCATATACCAGCAGACGGCCAACCCGTTCCGGAAATTGGCGAGCTGCTGGAGGCCGAGATTGACTGGGAGCGCCGATACAAGCTGATGCAGATGCATACTGCCTGCCATTTATTGTCGGTTATCTGTCCGTTTCCGGTTACCGGCGCTGCGGTTAATATTGACGACAGCCGCGTTGATTTTGACCTGCCGGATGCGGCGCTGACCAAAGAATTGGTGAGCCAAAAGCTGATGGATATGGTGCATGCTGCTTCGCCGGTCACAACAAGCTGGATCAGTGATGAGGAGCTGGCAAAAAATCCGGCTCTGATCAAATCAAAGAATGTACGTCCGCCGGTCGGCCACGGGCATATTCGCCTTGTGATGATTGGTGAGAATGGTTCAGTCGATTCCCAGCCTTGCGGTGGAACGCATGTAGCCAATACTGCCGAAATTGGTGACATCCATATTGGTAAAATCGAGAAAAAAGGTAAAGAAAACCGCCGCTATCGTATTCGCTTTGGTGTCGCACCGGCATAAATACCCCTGTTTTCTTCACAAAGGTTTATTATATCAGTTTAACTGACATAGCGTGACAAAGCGGTGAGACTGATGGATAAAACAAGACCTGAAACTGAGCTCCCAATTGAAGTTCCGGTAACGGTGACAAGATTAGAAATGACTGCACCGTCTTCAATTGCGGTTCCTCCACCTGCAAATGTGCGATTAGCAATCATGCTGGCCGAGGCGATGCCGGTGCATTTCTACCGTTATCTTTATGAAGTGATCGGTAAGCCACATCACTGGATGTTGCGGCGCATGCAGAGTGATGAAAAAGTGGCCTCGGTCTTGCAAGCCGAAACAACGCGCATTTTGCTGCTCTATGTCGATGGTTGCCCTGCCGGTTTTGCTGAAATGCGGTTGAACCTGCCAGAAAATGTTGATCTGTTATATTTTGGTTTGGTGCCGGATTATCAGGGGCGGGGTTTGGCAAAATTCTTCTTTGCCGAGGCTCTTGCTGCTGCATGGGCGCACAATCCGCATAAAATCAGACTTGAAACCAACACACTCGACAGTCCGCGGGCTTTGCAACTTTATCAACGTATGGGATTTTCACCGGTTTCTACCGCGCAGGATAGCATAGTGCTGTGGACTTAAACATTAAGAAATGCGGCGGTTTTCGTCTTCTACAGGCTTATCGGTAATAACAAAAGGGGTAAATACGCTGACATTGCCTGCATCCGCTTTTTCAAAGATGATGCAGTTGCGGCCCTGATTTTTAGCCTCATAAAGACAATGATCGGCGCGGCTGAAAATTTGCGAATTGCTGTCGGCTTTTTGCGCCATCGCACCGCCGGCGCTGATTGTCAGCGGCTCTACTTTATCCTGAGAGATATAAAACGGTGTATTCTCAATCTCTATGCGTATCCGTTCACCAACACTAATAGCCGCCGCACGGCTTGCATGAGGCAAATACACACAAAATTCTTCACCACCAACGCGACCAACGAGGTCACCTTTTCGTGTTACATTTTGAAGAGCAAAAGCAATGAGCTTCAACGCGCGGTCGCCGACCGTATGCCCATATTGATCATTGATGTTCTTGAAGTGATCCGCATCGATCAACAGCAGGGCACCATTATCAACACGTGAGCGCACATTACGCATCATGTCGAAAAACGCTTCACGATTATAAAGGCCGGTCATAAAATCAAGCTTAGAGCGGGTTTGCAGTTCTAAATGTGCTTTTTCCAGGTCGCTCAAGGCTGTTGCTAATTGTGCATTACGAATGAAGGCAACAGAAAGCGTAGGAAAAGCGGTAATTAAAGGTAAAACAAGGCTCAGGCTAATGCCAATGACGCCTGCTGGCGAACCGCGTATGATACCGATGATAACGCTTACAGCGACACAAAATGCTGCGGCGGCAGCCGACACAATAAATGCTTTTAAAAGAGCTGATTTCATAGCTAAATAAAATATCCCTGAACATATATGCTTGATCTGAATATTGTGTATCTAATAACTGAAATTCTTATAATACAGGTATTGCCTGAAACCTCTCAATATTGCTGTCACATAGATCAATATTTTTCATATGCCAATGGAAAACAGGCAATTATATAAATTCTTTTTATGTAAGAACTTATTATTTTAGACTTTGATTGTATATAATGCTTGATTAAAGACCGGCAAGAGCCAGTATAATCATTGCAAGACCTGCCATTGATATAAACCATATGAAACTGCGCAGATAAGGTATGCCTAAACCGTAGGCAGGCACATAGACTACCCGTGCAATGGCATAGAGCCAGGCTCCATAATAAGTAAAGTTACTGTCCCGTCCCGCAATATGTGCAATTATTACGGCAGCCAGAAACAGGGGCAGTGTTTCATAGAAGTTACGCTGTGCGCGCTGCAATCTGCCGGTAATAATGCCGACGGGCGGACCAGCCTCATCGCGCGGACCGGCATTGTAGTTCAGACCTGTTTCACGATTACGGAATGCTGCAGGCAATAATATCTGGACAACCGCAAGTATGATCATCCACACAGCGAGAGTTAATTCCGTAGTCACAGTCAGCAATCCCCCGTAAAATATAAACTTGGTTAATGGTAAAGCCTGAGCATAAGGTTTTGCAATATGATTATCGTAAATCGACAGATTATGCTGTAAAAAACTGTACAAAAATCACCTAGAGCATTGTTTAAACATACAGATTTTTATTATGTTTTTTTGTTATTTTCTTGTTTCGGTAGCTTATATTCAACAATGGTGACTATATTTAAGGGCGTATCAGAGTTCTGCGGCCGCATTAAGCACAGGATAATTAAATCCAAAACCTTAGCTTGAGACCAGAATTAAGGTTCTGTTAGTGAATTCTTGCGAAGTGTCGCGGGATAAAGTGCATTTTCTGACTTGAATAAAGATTTTGAAACTGTTCTGTTTTATAAACGACTGAAAGCTAATCCAAACTGCCATTAATGACAGTGGGAATAGCCGTAGCAATTGCAGAATATTTATTGGTGTTTGTAACGGGTTTGAGTAGCGTATGAGATTGTTTCAAAAACAACCACACAGGCCACTGGTACAAAATAACAGCGTTAACGGAGGCTGGATGCTAAAATCTTGTCAGGTCAGGCGAGTGCTGTATCTTGGTGTTGTTGGCCTGATCGCCACGGCCTGTGCTTCACCACAGCCTGAAGTGAAAAAGAAGAAGCGCTCCAAAGAGTATTTCGCTGAATCTGTTTATGGCGTAAAAGCCAGCCCGCGTGTGGCCAATGGTCAAAAAATTCCGCGTGGCGGTGGCCGTAATCAGATTGGCAAGCCTTATAAAGTAAAAAATAAATGGTATAAGCCCAAAGAAGAACCGAACTACAGCAAGGTTGGCCGCGCTTCCTGGTACGGTTCTGCATTTCACGGTCGCTTAACTGCCAATGGTGAGGTCTATGATATGACGCACCTCACCGGCGCACATCCGACCATGCCTTTGCCAAGTTATGCCCGTGTTACCAATACTGCCAATGGCAGCTCGGTGATTGTGCGTATCAATGACCGTGGCCCGTATTCCAATGATCGTATTATTGATATGTCTGAAAAAGCGGCTGAGTTGTTGGATTACAAGCATCATGGCACTGCTAATGTTAAGGTTGAATATGTAGGTCGTGCACCACTGGACGGTCAGGATGACGCGTTTTTGATGGCGTCTTATCGTCAGGGTGGTGATGCCATCGGGCAACCGGCAACAGGTGTGATGTTGGCAATGAACGGCCCGACACCAACGGCAAATCCACAGCAGAATAGCTCTGCATTCAATCAGGTAGCGACACAGCAACCTGTGTCATTCGGCTTTACAGACGGCTCTGTTCCGCAAATACCTGCAATTGTGCCGGTGCCGCTTGATAAGCCTGACAACCTCTACAATGTTGCATCAGCAGGTTCTGATATCCTGCTGGCAGCCTATGCCGGCAACCGCATTTCTCAGAGCGCTGAAAGCGTTTATTCCAAAGTGCTGATGCCACAAGCAGCTTCATCGCAATGGCGTGAGGCACAAATTGAAAAATTCCGCCAAAGCGACCCTGAGCAGGGTGAATATGTCGATCTCGGCAGCTTTAAAAATAAAGCTGAGGCTGAGAGAGTTGCCACTGCATTGCAAGGCTATGGTGCAGTCAGCCGCACGATCACCCCGCAATTACAAGGTGAAATCTACAGCCTGACCGCAAAATCACGTAGCGGTCAGAATGACGCTTTGTTGCAAGCAGCATGGAAAGCCGGTGCTGGCGATGCCTTTGTGGTGCGCGCAGAATAACCAATATTCATTATTGCACTTCATCAAACGTCCGGCACTGCCGGACGTTTTTTTACTTTATTTCACATCTCGTCAATCATCCTGCTCTATCTTTAAAAGCCGGAACAATGGTGAGACTGACGGAGATTATAGTGATAGGTTTTTGCGGCAATACGGGTATGACAGCATCTGTCCGCAAAAAACGTTCGACAATTGTGCTGATGCTTGGCCTGAATGCCAGCGTCTTGCTGCCCTTGACAGCGCAAAGTGCCGAACCACCTTTTACTGTCAACGCACCGCAGATATTGCTGTTTGACGCGGAAACCGGCAGCGTGTTGTTTTCCCGCAAGGCCGATATGACGTTTCCGCCTGCCTCATTGGCCAAGCTGATGACCGCGGAGGTGGCTTTTAACGCCTTGTCAACAGGGGCTTTGCAGCCTGAAGCTAGTTTTACCGTGAGCGAATATGCATGGCGCACGGGTGGCGCACCGTCCGGCTCGGCAACTATGTTTGCCAAGATCAAATCTCAGCTCACTGTCAATGACCTGATACAGGGGCTGGTGGTGCAAGCCGCCAATGACGGCGCATTGGTGCTGGCAGAGGGTATGAGTGGCACTGAGCAGGCATTTGTAAGCGCAATGAACCAGCGTGCGCAAGTGCTGCGCATGCACAACTCAGTCTTCACCAATCCCACCGGATTACCGCAAGAGGGGGCAGAGCAAAAAGTTACGCTCACAGATATGTTGAAACTGGCTCAGCATCTTCAAATAACCTATCCACATTATTATCCGCTTTATGCTCAGGAGAGCTTTACGTGGAATAATATTATGCAGCGTAACCGAAACCCGTTATTGCGATTGAATTTTGGCGCCGATGGTCTGGCTATGGGCGGCACCAAGGATTCCGGCTTTTCAATCATTGCATCAGCACAACAAAGTGGTCGGCGGGTGTTTCTCGGGCTTGCTGGCGCGCAAACCGTGCAGCAGCGTGCTGAAGAAGCAGAAAAGCTGTTTCGCTGGGCAATGGATGATTTTATTAAGCAGCCGGTATTTAATGCTGGGGCCGAGGTTGTACACGCTTCCCTGTATGGCGGCAGCCAAAGCTCCGTAGGATTAGTCGTCAATCAACCGGTAGCAGTTCTGGTGCCACGCACTGATAAGGGTAAATTACGCTCGCAGGTGATTTATCAGGCACCGGTTGCGGCTCCGGTTAAAAAGGGGCAGCAGCTTGGTCGTTTGCAAATCCTGCGCGATAAGGAGCTGTTGCTGGAACGCCCTGTTTTTGCAGCGCAGGATGTGGCCGAAGGCAGTTTGAAAAACAAATCGTTAGATGCACTCTATGAGCTGGCAACAGGATGGCTGCGCCGCCTGTGGTAACCGCCTCACATGATAAGAGGCCGAACTGCAGCAATAACTGTGGTGGTTTTATTTGACAAAGCCCGATGCATCCTGAATAAGCTGTGATAGTCATTTTTAGATATTCAATGCAGGAAAATCAGAGCTTTGTCGGGATTGCTGATAACATTTGAAGGCGGCGAGGGTGCGGGCAAATCCACGCAGATCCTAGCTTTGGCCGATCATCTGCGCAAACTCGGCTATCAGCTGGTTGTAACACGTGAGCCCGGAGGCTCCTCAGGTGCTGAGGCAGTGCGCCATGTTATTCTGAGTGGCGCTGCTGAAGCCTATGGCCCCGCAATGGAAGCCCTGTTGTTTGCCGCCGCACGCAGCGATCATGTGGATCAGAAAATTCGCCCTGCCATTCAATCCGGAAAAATTGTGCTCTGTGATCGGTTTATTGATTCCAGCCGTGTTTATCAGGGTATCAGCGGCAATCTTGACCCGCATTTCATGCAAAATATTGAGCGCATTGCAATTGACGGGCTGATGCCGGATCTGACAATCATTCTCGATATTCCGGCCGATAAAGGCTTGGCAAGGGCAGGTGCCCGCCGCGGAACAGATGTGGCAGATCGTTTTGAAAAAGAGACGATTGCAACACATGAAGCTCGCCGGCAGGCTTTTCTGGCCATTGCCGCTCATGAACCGCAGCGTTGTAAAATCATTAATGCTGAACGCCCGGTAGAAATTATCAGTGCCGAAATTGCCGCCTTAACCGATGATCTGCTGCGTGAGCGTGAGGTGCATGCTCATGGCTGATCCGGCACCCAATAGCAGTTATGACGAGATACACGGCGTTACCCCGCCCAATGCCAGTACATTTCTGACTGCGCATGAAGATATACGCAGTTTTCTAGGTCAGGCCTATCAGGAAGGGCGGATGCATCATGCGCTGCTGTTTGAAGGCTTGCAGGGTATTGGCAAGGCAACCACAGCTTTTCATTTGGCAGGGCATATGCTGCACTATCCGCAAGGTGCGGATGCACCGTTGCAACTGGCTGTGCCGCAGCTTGATAAGCCACCTTACCGCCAGATTTCGCAAGGCATGCACCCTGCATTGCTGCATATTACACGCCCGTTTGATCATAAGACCGGAAAATACCGCACTGCTATTACGGTTGAGGAAATTCGCCGGATCACCCATTTTCTGAGCCGTACATCAGGCGATGGCGCATGGCGCATTGTGATTATTGATCCTGCAGATGATATGAACCGCAATGCTGCCAATGCGCTTTTGAAAACGCTGGAAGAACCACCGGCTCGTGCATTGTTTATTCTGATTTCTCATTCATCAGGCCGGCTGCTGCCAACTATCAGATCGCGTTGTCAATCCCTGAGCTTTAAACCGCTCAATGATGCAGAGCTGAAACAGGCGCTCGATATTGCCGGTAAAGATGTTGGCGTTAATGTGCAGGATGAGGCGTATTTTACAGCTTTAACAGCGCGCGCAGAAGGTTCTGTACGCAAAGCTTTGTTGCTTGTTGCCCATGGCGGGCTGGAAATCACCGATACGGTGGATAGTATTTTGAGTGGCGCTTATTTTGACCTGTCTAAAGCGCAGGCGCTTGCAGGTGTTTTAGGTGGCCGCGAGGCCGAGATACAGAACCAGTTATTTCTGGATCATGTGCTGGATAAAGCAGCAGCGCAGGCAACAGCTTTTGCAGAGCAGGGCGATGGTGCTGCAGCCAGTCGTTGGTCGCAGTTCTGGGATGAATTACGCCGTGAAAATATTGAAACGGAAAGCTATAATCTCGACCGCAAACAGGCGGCCATGATTATGATGGAAAAAATGTATCGCACGATGCGAAGCGGCATGCCGGTCTGAGGCTAAAGACCGGCTGTAGCCGCCGATTGAGCCCGAAATTACACCGATGATAATTATGATACAGAAACAAGACATTGCATTGTTAACAGTAACAAACGGCGATGCAGAGTTTAAAAACGGCAATAAATAAAGCATGTGTTTGTTTTTGTCCCCGATAAGGGCTGACTTACAGGCTGACATGCGATATGCCGGTTTCATCAGTTATCATCATATTGACTTCATGAGATAGTTTTCTCGACGAGACGGATCCGACATGAGCCGCGAAAAATTTTATATTACTACCCCGATCTTCTATCCGAATGGTACTCCGCATATCGGCCACGCTTATACCTCGATTGCCACCGATGCGATGGCACGCTTTCAGCGCCTCGATGGTAAGGAAGTGCTGTTTCTGACCGGCACTGACGAGCATGGTCTGAAAATGCAGCAGACTGCCGAGAAAGAAGGCATCACGCCGCTTGAACTCGCAGATAAAAACTCCGCTGTATTTAAAGACATGCTGGCCAAAATTGGCTCGTCGCATGACCAGTTTATCCGCACCACCGAAGAGCGCCATTACAAATCCTGTCAGGCGATCTGGGAGCGTATGGTTGCCAATGGCGACATCTATCTCGATAGCTATGCCGGTTGGTATTCAGTGCGTCAGGAAGCCTATTTTGACGAGAGCGAAACCACTGTTGGCGAAGATGGTGTGCGCCGTGAGCCGATTGGCTCGCCGGTTGAGTGGCATGAAGAAGAAAGCTATTTCTTCCGCCTGTCAAAATATCAGGAACCACTGATTGAATATTTTGAAAAGCATCCGGATTTTGTCGGCCCTTCCGAGCGCCGCAATGAAGTTCTGAGCTTTATCAAATCGGGCTTGCGTGACCTTTCGGTGTCGCGCACCACTTTTGACTGGGGTGTGCCGGTTCCCGGTAATGACAAGCATGTGATGTATGTCTGGGTTGATGCGCTGACCAACTATCTCACCGCTATCGGCTATCCGGATATGGATGCGGAAAAGGCAGAATTCTGGCCGGCATCTGCGCATATTCTAGGAAAAGACATTGTGCGCTTTCACGCGGTTTACTGGCCTGCATTCCTGATGTCTGCCGGTCTGCCTTTGCCAGAGCGCGTTTTTGCCCATGGTTTCCTGTTTAACCGCGGCGAAAAAATGTCGAAATCGGTTGGCAATGTTATCGATCCTTTTGCATTCATCGACCGTTACGGTCTTGATCAGGTTCGTTATTTCTTCCTGCGTGAAGTGCCTTTCGGTCAGGATGGCAGCTATAATCATGAAGCGATCGTGAACCGCACCAATGCTGATCTTGCCAATGATCTGGGCAATCTTGCACAGCGTTCACTGTCGATGATTGCCAAGAACTGTGAAGGCAAAGTTCCGGAAAAAGCCAATTTCCATGAGGAAGATACGGCAATTCTGAAGCTGGCTGAAGAAGCGATTGCTCTTGCACGCAATGCCATGAAGGGGCAGGCGATCCATCAGGCGCTGGCCGCAATTTTCAACGTTGTATCAGAGGCTAACCGTTATTTCGCCGCTCAGGAACCTTGGGCATTGCGAAAAACCGATCCGGTTCGCATGGGCTCCGTGCTCTACGTAACCGCAGAAGTACTGCGCCGCGTTGGTATTATGACACAAGCCTTTATTCCGACATCCTCAGCCAAACTGCTGGATATACTGGGTATTGCAGAAGATAAACGCAGCTTTGCCGATCTTGGCGATGTGCTGGTCAGTGGCGCAGAATTGCCTGCGCCACAGGCAATCTTCCCGCGTTATGTGGAAACTGAAGAATAAATGCTTAAATAAGGATGCGGGGGCAACCCCGCATCTGATGCCCGTAGCGCAGATGCTATTGCGGCACAGGATTTATAAATTATGCTAGTAGACAGTCATTGCCATCTCGATTTTGCTGATTTCTCTGAAGAGCGTGACGCAATTATCCAGCGTGCATTGGATGCGGGCGTTGAAAAGATGGTGACCATCTGCACCCGCGTTAAAAAATTTGATCAGATTTTAGCGGTCGCTGAAGCCTATGAGCAGGTGTATTGCTCGGTCGGCACTCATCCCAATAATGCCCATGAAGAGCTGGATATTACTGCCGATGATCTGGTGCGGCTGGCCAGCCATCCCAAGGTTGTCGCCATCGGCGAGGCGGGTCTGGATTATCACTATGATTATTCCACGCCCGAGGCGCAGCGCCAGGGCCTGCTGGTGCATATTGAGGCATCACGGCACACACAATTGCCACTGGTTATCCATGCCCGCAATGCGGATGAGGATATGGCGGCAATCTTGCGTGAAGAAACCGCCAAAGGCGCTTTTCCGTTTATCCTGCATTGTTTTTCGTCTGGTATTGAACTGGCGCGGGTTGGTGTCGAGCTGGGGGGCTATGTGTCTTTCTCAGGCATCATCACCTTCAAGAACTCTGCTGAAATCCGTGAGGCAGCGAAAATTGTACCGCATGACCGTTTACTGGTGGAAACGGATGCGCCGTATCTTGCGCCGATGCCTCACCGCGGCAAGCGTAATGAACCGGCTTTTGTGGCGCATACTGCGGCCGTACTCGCTGAGGTTATCGGGGTGAGTGACGAAGAAATCCGTCGTATAACCGGTGAGAATGTGCTTCGGCTATTCACAAAAATACCACGGCCAGCAGGCACATAAACTAAATCAATATATTAAGTAACAATTATATCATATTGATATTATATTGTTATTTATAGGTCTCTCAATCGTTCAGGGCAGGCAGATGTCAGACTTCTATCGCTTTACGGTTCTTGGTTGCGGCTCCTCACCGGGGGTTCCGCGGCCAAACGGCGATTGGGGTCATTGCAACCCTGCCAATTCTAAAAATCGCCGCCGCCGCGCTTCCCTTATGGTTGAACGTGTGGGGACGAGTGGTACCACCAGAGTAGTGATTGATACGGGACCTGATTTTCGTGTCCAGATGATTGATGCCCTTGAGGGCAAACCACAGCGCCATATTGATGCGGTGCTCTACACCCATCCTCATGCGGATCATATTCACGGCATTGATGACCTGCGCAGCTTTGTACTCGACAGTAAACAGTTAATGCCGGTCTATGCCAACCGTCTGACTTTGAACAGGCTGTATGAAGCCTTTGGCTATTGTTTTAAAACGCCTTACGGTTCCAGCTATCCTCCGATTTTAAAAGCGTATGAAATTGAGAATGATGAGGCTTTTAGCATCGAAGGTGCGGGCGGACCAATCGCGTTCAAGTCGATGCCAATGGTACATGGTGATATAACCTGTCTTGGTTTTCGCATCGGGCAGGTGGCCTATTGTTCTGACGTCAATGATTTTGCGCCGGAAACAGCCGATCAACTACACGGCCTTGATGTGCTGCTAATAGATGCATTGCAATACAAAACCCATCCGAGCCATTTCAGTCTTGATGAAGCACTGCAATGGGTTGACCGGTTGAAGCCTGCACGCGCCATTCTTACGCATATGCATGTGCCACTGGATTATGATGTGTTGCGTGCGGCATTGCCTGCGGGTGTTGAGCCCGCATATGACGGTTTATCTTTCGAAATAGCGGGCTAAACTGTTTAAATCACGGCCACTTTTCGTCTTGGTTTGGGCTTAATAAATTTGCGGATATAGTTAGTCAGCGGCACTTCGATTGTTTTATAAATAATAAGACCTGTGATCGTCGCGCCAATAAAACCAGCGAAGAAATATACTGTGCCGTAAAGCAGGTCAGCTGGTACGACTTTACGTAAAACTGCCAAGAATATAATATGACTCAGATAAATGCTGTAAGAGGCTTCACCTAGTAAGACCGCAAACCGGCTTGTAAAATTGACAGGCTCAAACCGGCAGCGCAATGTCACCGCCACACAGATAAGCGGCAAAACAAATACTATGGGCTGCAGATAAAGCGGCCAGCTGTTTTTATCAACTGCCCAGCTAAAACCGGTCATGAGGATGATGGTAGCAAACATCCAGACTATGCCGATCTGAGACTTTTGAAAATAGTTTTCATACTTTTTATATGCTGAGCCAAGCCATACGCCACCTACGAATAGCAACAATAAAGGATTGGCATAAAATGCAAATCTGGTGGTTGGATTGTTGATTTCTGCAGATGACAGTGAACTCATCCCCCAAATAACCAAAGCAATCATAACTGTCGTAAAGCCGGCCAGCGCAGCGCGTTTAGGCAGTAATAAGAAAAACGCAAATACCACATAGAAAAACATTTCATAACTCAATGTCCATCCGGGCCCGAGCACAGGTTGCGTAATTTGCAGTGTAGTCGCGTCTTGCGGCACTAAAAAGAACATGGATGTGAGCAGATACGAAAACGAAATTTGTTTGCTGGCTGACACGATGAACAATGCAGCGGCAACAAATGTCATCACCCAATAAAGCGGTAAAATCCGGACAATACGATTGATCATGAAACGTAGCGGTTCATCTTTATGACCAAAATTGCCATCATTGGTCAATGCCATAACAAAACCACTAATAACGAAAAAAACCGTTACGCCAATTCCGCCCAGCTGCCATGCCATAACATGATATTTTTGAGGTAAATCATAGGCAGAAAAAATATGTACAAGACTATGATCTGCGACAACCAGTAATGCTGCAACCGCTCTCAAAACCTGAATGGGATAAATAGTTGATTTATGCTTATTCGGCAAAGTAGCAGAAACAGTCATTTAAATGCCTTTAATATTATCAGGAGCATGGGCAATCCAGTGATATAAAAACTCAAGTGATACATAATATTTCAAAAACTATCATAGAGTTTGAAATAGATTATTTCATAGAGACTTTTGTTGCAAATAATAATGACTGGTTAACATTAAACAGTTCCGCACATATTGGAAATCAGATACAAATCGGCCTCTGTAGGAGGAGATGTATTGATGAAGTTTACCTTTGCCGAACCGCAAGCCGCTCACAATCCGGCAATGTTTCTTTCGGCAGGTGCTGCAAAGCCCAATCCCGAAGTGCCGGAACGTATCAAGCGCCTGCTGACCGGTGCTAAAGATGCCGGTTTGGAACTGATATCCAGCCAAGATCACGGATTAGCTCCGTTAAGTGCTGTTCATAGTCCTGAATATCTGGAGTTTTTGCAGGTTATTCATGGCCAGTGGCAGCAGATCAGTGGTGCCTCCAATGAGGTGATTCCGAATATTCACCCGAACCGCCGCGATTTTTCTTACCCAGCATCGCCGGTGGGACGTGCCGGTTATCATATGGCTGATACTGCATGCCCGATTGCGGCTGATACATGGAACTCGGCCTATTGGAGCGCGCAAACAGCCATTGAAGCCACCCGACTGGTACAAAATGGTACACCGGCAGCCTATGCTTTATGCCGCCCTCCGGGTCATCATGCCTATGCGGATATGTCGGGCGGTTTTTGCTTCCTCAACAATTCCGCCATTGCGGCGCAGCTGCTGCGTGAAAGCCATGACCGTGTGGTTGTGCTTGATGTGGACTTACATCACGGCAACGGCACGCAGGGCATTTTCTATCATCGTGCGGATGTAATGACCGTTTCCATTCATGTTGATCCGGCTGTGTTTTATCCGTTTTTCTGGGGGCATGCATCAGAGCGCGGCGAGGGTGCAGGGCTTGGTTATAATTATAACCTGCCACTGGCACGCGGCTCCGGTAATCAGCAATTTCTTGATGCGATGGATCTGGCGATTGATCGGATCCGTGCCTATCAGCCGGGTGCGCTTGTGGTCGCATTGGGGCTTGATGCCTCGGAGCATGATCCGTTTGGCGGCTTTACCGTTAATGAGAGCGGCTTTACCAAAATTGCCCAGAAATGCGCCGGCCTCAATTTGCCGACCGTCATCGTGCAGGAGGGTGGTTATATTTGCGATCAGCTCGGGGGCAATCTCACTGCATTTTTACGTGGTTTTGGTGGCTGATCATTTTATAACAATGACAATCAAACAAAAAGCCCTGCCGCATCAATTGTGGCAGGGCTTTTTACTTGTGGTCTAGATGCTAACGATCAGGTTGGATCACAGCACCCGCTCTTGATTCTAGTTTTATCGCATTGTCATACATATCAAGGTGATTCAACTGATAATGAAATGCCCTAATATCAGACAGAGCTGATCAGTTGTGCAGCCAGTCAGCCAAGGAATTACGTGTCGCGCCATCACGACCAGTAAAGGCCTCAGCTGCGCACATCGAATTAAGAATGGCTTCCTGCGTTGATTCCGTTGCTGCGCGGAATAATTGATCAATGCGGTCTTCGTTCAGGCATTGCATTGCCACCAAATCAGATTTCTGATCGTGATCAACAGTAACGCCAGTTGTAAAGCCAATGACAATATCGCCGCTGCCATGCCCCCAAAATGCGCCAAGACGCGCAATACCCGCACCACAGCGGCGGATAACCCGCTGCAACTGACGGTGCTCAAGTGGAATATCTGTTGCCATAATCATCATGATCGAGCCTTTTTCAGCCTGATCAGGAAAATCCGGTGTCGGGTGGCGGCCATCCGGCAAAGACAGGTCGCCCTTGCGGCCGAAATTCGACAGAACCAGTGTGCCAAGATGATAATCTTTACCACCAAGTGTAATCCGGCGTGACGCTGTGCCGATACCACCTTTAAAGCCAAAGCAGGTCATGCCGGTGCCGGCGCCGACATTGCCTTGCTCAACGCAAGCACCATCGGCACTGGCCATAGCCTGATCAAGAGCCGCAAAAGCATGCGCCTCAGTAATTCCCATGGCCTGAATATCATTGAGCGGGCCGTCATTACACTCTCCAACAACCGCATTCACGGTTGAAGTGGTACGGCCAATATCGCTATTAGCCTCAATTGCACGTTTGACCAGCGCATTCACACAGGTACCGACACTCAGAGTATTGGTAAGCAGAATAGGGGTTTCCAATGTGCCAAGCTCATTAACCTGCACAAGTCCGGCGCTTTTACCAAAGCCGTTAATCGATTCTGAGGCTGCCAGAACTTTTGTACGGAAGAGATTGCCGCTATGGGGCAGAATGGCGGTAACGCCGGTATTTATATTGCCATCGCGGATGGTGGTATGGCCGACTTTAACACCCGGAACATCGGTAATGGCATTGTTTTTTCCTGCCGGCATAGTACCGCAAATGATGCCGAAATCGCGCGCTGATGCAGACATTCGTAACTCCCGTTTCAATATTAAAAGTTTTTGTAGGCTGATGAGCCAAAATCAACTGAAAAGCCCATACAAACACCCCGTACGAATAAAGCCCCCTGTGAATAAAGCCCATCCGAATAAAGAATGACAGCCCGACCGTAACACGGTGGGCTGTCAGCATTATTCTCGGACACTAAAAAGAAACGGCAAATTCACTTCTGCGGTGAAGTGCTGTTTCAGTGTGGTGTTAATGCCCGACACATGATCAGTGCCAAGGAATTAAAACGGCTATACGGGGGAGGCCCAAAACTATAGCCGTTTCATGGGGCGCTAGCGATCATAGCGGTATCCGGCCAAGGATGATTTATGAGTATATTTTAACAATGGCCGGATAATTCTGTTTTGATTATGGTGCAGGGCTGCTGTTAGGCAGACGCTTTTGCCAGTTCTACATATTTATCTTGCAGGCTGCGGGTGATTGCACCTGGCTTGCCATCAGCAATCACTGTACCGGCAATTTTAACAACCGGTGTTACAAAGCCGGAAGCACTGGTCTGGAAGGCTTCTTTAGCGTTTTTCGCTTCTTCAAGCGTAAAGCGGCGCTCTTCCATTTTCAGACTCTGCTCTTCAGCAATTTTGAGCATGGCAAGACGTGTGCAGCCCGGCAAAATTGCATTGGAGTTAGGGCGTACAATCATCGTATTATCGGCAGTGATAATGAATGCGCTGGAAGAAGCGCCTTCAGTAATATAGCCGTCTTCCTGCATCCATGCATCCTGACAACCATGAGCGGTTGCTTCCTGCTTGGCAATGACCTGTGCCAGCAGCATCACGGTTTTAATATCGCGGCGTTCCCAGCGGATATCATCAACAACATGCACTGCAATGCCGTTTTGCTGCGAAGCGGAGCCGATCAGCTTTTTAACCTGTGTGAAAGCAACGAGTGTCGGTTTCATGACGCTGGTATATACAAAATCACGATCAGCGGCACCGCGCGTAACCTGCATATAAACAACGCCTTCGGTCAGATTGTTGAGCTTGATCAGTTCTTTCTGCATTGCAATGATTTCGTCGTCGCTTAATGGCGCCGGTACGTCGATCATCTTCAATGAACGGCTGAGACGCGCCATATGGGCATCATTATCAACCAGCTTACCGTCGATAACGGCACTGACTTCATAAATACCGTCAGCGAAAACAAATCCGCGATCAAAAATGGAGATCTTTGCTTCTTCTTCCGGAACATAGGCACCGTTTACATATACAATTCGGCTCACAACGCATTCCTTGGCATTGAATTTAATGGGAATCTCATTGAAATTCAGGCTATGCAAAAAATAATTACATAGCCAATGCTTTGTTTTTAGGATGTCATGCAAGAATTGCATATTCAAAGCAAATTACTTCCAAACAATCCTGTTCGCGACATCTAAGCCTCAAATTGCTCATTCTAAGAAAAACAGGCTTAACAAAATCAGTCAGCGTAATCCTGTTTTTATATATGAGATTTTTATATCCGGCAGTGTTTTCCTCTCTCGAACCACTATGCGGTTTCCCCCCATAATTGCTCCTGATTTCAGCATATGCCGCTTTGCCGGTGCAGTGCTGAGATATACCCCCTCATCATCTGCGGGCTGAATATAGGAGTTTTAAAAATGGATGTAATCATGATTGTCATAGGTGCAGGCTTTATCGCTCTGACCTATTTTTATGCCCTTGTCTGTGACCGGTTGTGAGGGGGCATCATGCTGTTTGAATATGTTCTTGGCGGCTCGGTTGCCGCATTGCTCAGCCTTTATCTGCTTTATGCTCTGGCCAGACCTGAGCGCTTTTAAGCGCAGCAGCCAGCAAAGCTCATCCTCACAAAACGCCTGTTTTGGCTGAAAGCACTTCCCATGTTATTCAATGGTTTATTGCAGATTTCGATCCTGTTCGGGCTCACAATCCTGCTTGTCAAACCGGTCGGCGGCTATCTTACGCGCGTCTTTACCGGTGAAAAAACATTACTCTCCCCTATGATCGCTCCGGTCGAGCGCGGCCTGTACAGATTAGCAGGCACCAGCGAAAAAGAAGAGCAACACTGGACAGTCTATGCTGCTTCGCTTTTGATGTTCAGCATCGCCGGTTTTGTGGTGCTCTATCTTCTGCAACGATTGCAGGGCACGCTGCCCTATAATCCTGCAGGTATGCAGGCTGTGGCGCCGGACTCCGCCTTTAACACTGCTGTGAGCTTTATGACCAATACCAACTGGCAGGGTTATGGCGGTGAAAGCACAATGAGCTATTTCACCCAAATGGCTGGTATTACCGTGCAGAACTTCGTTTCAGCAGCAACCGGTATTGCCGGTGCTATGGCGATTACCCGTGGTTTCTCGCGTGCCTCCAGCAACACTATCGGCAATTTCTGGGTCGATCTGACCCGCGCAACGCTCTATGTGCTGCTGCCAATCTGCATTATCGGCAGTATGGTACTGGTATGGCAGGGGGTTCCGCAAAATTTTAATGCCTATACATTGGCAACAACGCTTGAAGGTACCAAACAAACCATTGCGCAAGGCCCTGTAGCCAGCCAGATGATCATTAAACATCTTGGTACCAATGGCGGCGGCTTTTTCAATGCCAACTCCGCGCATCCGTTTGAAAACCCCACCGCACTGACAAACATGATCCACCTGTTATCGATCTTTGTTATTGCAACAGCCATGACCAATGTGTTTGGCCGTATGGTTGGCAATCAGCGTCAGGGCTGGGCATTGTTTGCGGTATTTGGCGTGCTGGTTTTGTGTGGCACGGCTGTACTTTTCTGGGCTGAGGCTTCAAGCAACCCGCTAATGCAGGCGCTGAATGTTGACGGTGGCAATATGGAGGGCAAAGAAGCCCGTTTCGGCATTGCATTATCCGCCTTGTTTTCAGAAGTAACCACGGCAGCTTCAACCGGTGCCGTTAATAATATGCATGACAGCCTGATGCCGCTTGGCGGTCTGGTGCCGATGTTCAACATGCAAATCCCCAATCTCGGCGGCATTGGCGCTGGTATTTACGGTATGTTGCTGTTCTTCATTCTGGCGATTTTTATTGCCGGTCTGATGGTTGGCCGTACACCGGAATATTTAGGCAAAAAAATCGAAGCCAAAGAAGTTAAAATGAGCTTGCTGGCAACGCTTGGCCCTTCACTTGCCATTCTGGGTTTTGTGGCTCTGGCAGTGGTGCTGCCGCAGGGCTTGTCGAGTATTCAGGATGCAGGCCCGCACGGTTTCAGCGAAGTGCTTTATGCCTATTCATCCGGCGCTAACAATAATGGCAGTGCCTTTGCCGGACTGAATGCCAATACCCCGTTTTACAATATCACGATCGGGCTGGCGATGTTGATGGGGCGTTTTCTGCTCATCGTGCCGGTATTGGCCATTGCCGGATCATTGGCAGCCAAAAAGACAGTTCCGGTATCGGCTGGCACATTGCCAACCACAGGGCCGTTGTTTGTGGGGCTGGTCTTTGGCGTGACGCTGATTGTCGGCGGGCTTACCTTCTTTCCTGCTTTGGCATTGGGGCCCGTTGTCGAGCATTTCACTATCCTTGCCGGCCAAATGTTTTAAGGAAATCTAATGGCTAAAAGCTCTTTTCTTATCAGGCAATTGTTTCAATCCGGTGCATCCCGTACCCGTGCTGCACAAGCGGCACGGGGGCAGGTTAACCCCGCTCAAAACACCCCGGACAAAGCGATGAAAAAATCAAAAAATCCGCAGATTTCCAGCCTCGTACTGGTGTTGATACTGGTCATGCTGGCAGGTGTTTTTCTCGTTCAATCATTGGTTTGAATTTAAGTCGATACATTAAATTATCGTCTCAAACACATGAAAATCATATGTAGTTCTATAAAGCTACATGAACATTTCAGACGGAGTGCTCTCATGAGCCAGTCAAAATCCCTGAGCATTTTAGATGCTCGTATTCTTATACCCGCGATCGGCGGGGCTTTTACCAAGCTCAACCCTAAGAGCCTTGCTAAAAATCCGGTCATGTTTGTGGTTGCCGTTGTAACTGTGCTGACCAGCATTTTATTTATCAAAGATCTGGTGAGTGGCGGGGCTGATCTCGGCTTTTCATTCCAGATCATTTTATGGCTGTGGTTCACAGTTCTGTTTGCCAATTTTGCAGAGGCTGTGGCCGAAGGGCGCGGCAAAGCGCAGGCTGAATCCCTGCGTCGTACCCGCACAGAAACGGAAGCAAAACTACTCAGCGGGGATGATAAGCGCAGCTTCACCATTGTGGCCGGTAATAGCCTTAAGGTCGGCGATAGTGTGCTGGTGGAAGCGGGCGATATTATCCCCTCCGACGGTGAAGTGATTGAGGGTGTCGCCTCGGTCAATGAAGCGGCGATCACAGGTGAATCCGCTCCCGTTATCCGTGAATCCGGCGGTGACCGCTCGGCAGTTACCGGTGGCACGCAGGTTCTATCTGACTGGATATGTGTGCGTATTACCGCAGCTGCGGGCTCAACCTTCATCGACCGGATGATTGCCCTTGTGGAAGGCGCTGAACGCCAGAAAACACCCAATGAAATTGCGCTGAACATTCTTCTCGCCGGTATGACCCTGATCTTTGTGCTGGCTGTGGTTACCATACCGAGCTTTGCCACCTATGCCGGTGGTTCTATTCCGGTGATTGTGCTGGTTGCTTTATTCGTTACGCTGATCCCAACCACCATTGGTGCGCTGCTTTCAGCCATTGGTATTGCCGGTATGGATCGTCTGGTGCGCTTTAACGTTTTGGCGATGTCCGGTCGTGCGGTGGAAGCTGCCGGTGATGTGGATACGTTGCTGCTGGATAAAACCGGCACGATTACGCTTGGTAACCGACAGGCCACAGAGTTTAAACCAGTCACTGGTGTGAGTGAGCAACAGCTTGCCGATGAGGCACAGCTTGCCTCACTGGCCGATGAAACGCCTGAAGGCCGCTCCATCGTTGTTCTGGCCAAAGATAAATACGGCATCCGCGCCCGTGATATGGCAAATCTGCAAGCGGTGTTTGTGCCGTTTACGGCGCAAAGCCGCATGAGTGGCGTGGATATTGATGGCTCATCGATCCGCAAAGGTGCGGTGGATGCGGTGCTTAAATATGTTGAAGCCCAGCGCGGCAATACAGCCACCCATGCCGTGATACAGGAAACTCAAGCGATTGCAGCAACGATTGCCAATGCAGGCGGCACACCGCTAGCAGTGGTAAAAGATGGTCATTTGCTAGGCGTGGTAGCGCTGAAAGATATTGTTAAAGGCGGCATCCGCGAACGATTCTCCGAGCTGCGCCGCATGGGTATCCGTACGGTTATGATTACCGGTGACAATCCGATGACTGCAGCGGCCATTGCAGCAGAGGCGGGGGTTGATGACTTTCTGGCGCAGGCAACTCCTGAAAACAAGCTGTCTCTGATCCGTGAGGAGCAGGCCAAGGGCAAGCTGGTGGCAATGTGCGGTGATGGGACCAATGATGCTCCTGCACTGGCACAGGCCGATGTGGGCGTGGCGATGAATACCGGTACTGTTGCGGCGCGAGAAGCAGGCAATATGGTTGATCTCGACAGCGATCCGACCAAGCTGATCGAGATTATTGAAATCGGCAAACAATTGCTGATGACGCGCGGTGCGCTCACCACATTTTCGATCGCCAATGATATTGCCAAATATTTTGCGATTATTCCGGCAATGTTTCTGGCCTTCTATCCGCAGCTTGGTGCGCTCAATATTATGGGGCTGCACAGCCCGCAAAGTGCCATTCTCTCAGCCATTATCTTCAACGCTTTGATTATCGTGGCGCTGATCCCGCTCTCACTGCGCGGAGTAAAATATCGTGCCGTTGGTGCCGGTTCGCTGCTGAGCCGCAACCTGCTGATCTACGGTCTTGGCGGTATTATCGTGCCTTTCGTAGCGATCAAGCTGATCGATATGATCATCACCAGCGTTGGATTAATCTAAGGAATTCAAATATGTTGAAACAAATAAGACCTGCCGTGGTTATGATTGTCAGCCTCACAGTTATCACCGGTATTGCCTATCCGCTGGCCATGACCAGTGTGGCGCAGACATTATTCCCCACACAAGCCAATGGCAGCCTGATTACCAAAGATCATAAAATTATCGGCTCTGCGCTGATTGGTCAGCAATTTACCTCGGAGCGCTATTTTCATGGTCGCCCGAGTGCGGCCGGTGAGGGGTATAATGCTGCCTCATCCGGCGGTTCCAATCTGGCACCGAGCAGCGCTGAACTGATTGCGCGCGTAAAAGCAGATGTTGAAAGGCTGAAACTTGAAAATCCCGACCAGCCAATTCCTGTTGATCTGGTCACCGCGTCAGGCAGCGGGCTCGATCCGCATATTTCACCACAGAGCGCTTTGTTTCAGGTGCCGCGGGTTGCCAAAGCCCGTGGTCTTGACGAGGCGCAGCTCAAGACAATAGTTGAGCAAAATATACAAAAGCGTTTGCTCGGTGTGCTGGGTGAGCCGGTGGTAAATGTGCTTGCACTTAACCTCGCGCTGGATCAGGTTAAATAACCAATAAACTGGCGGGATTGCACTGTATGAATGATGACAGCCAGCTGCAGGACAGCTTGCGCAATGGCGACAACCGACCGTTGCCGGAAGCCCTGCTGGCCAAAGCCGAACAGGAAACCCGCGGCCGCCTCAAGATTTTTCTCGGGGCGGCGCCCGGCGTTGGTAAAACCTATGAAATGCTGATGTCCGGTCGCAGCCTGCTGGCTGACGGTATGGATGTGGTGATCGGTATTGTTGAGACCCATGGGAGGCAGGAAACCCAGGCGCTTACCGAAGGTTATGAGATTATTGCGCGTGCGCGGGTAGATTATAAAGGGCATGTGCTGGAAGAGATGGATCTGGATGCGGTTCTGGAGCGCAGACCGCAACTGGTGCTGGTGGACGAGCTGGCGCATTCCAACGCTCCGGGCAGCAGACATCTCAAGCGCTACCATGATGTCGAGGAGCTGCTGTCAAATGGCATTGATGTTTATACCACACTTAATATTCAGCATGTTGAAAGTCTGAATGATGTGGTGGCACAAATCACCCGGATCCGTGTGCGTGAAACGGTTCCGGACAGTATCATCGACCGCGCTGATGATATTGAGATCGTTGATATCACCCCCGAGGACCTGATTAAACGCCTGAAAGAAGGCAAGGTCTATCTGCCCAAAACGGCCAAACGTGCCACACAAAACTATTTTTCTGCCGGAAATCTCACGGCCCTGCGTGAGCTGGCTTTGCGGCGTACCGCACAACGGGTGGATGACCAGCTGCTGAGCCATATGCAGGCCAATGCTATATCAGGGCCGTGGTCTGCCGGAGAGCGGGTGCTGGTGTGCATTGACGAGCAGGCGCATGGCGCGTCTTTGATCCGCTATGCACGCAGACAGGCAGACCGGCTGCGAACGCCGTGGACAGCGCTCTATGTGGAAACTGCACGTGCTGCAACGCTTGGCGAGGAAGATAAAGATCATATTGCCGCCACCTTGCGGCTTGCTGAGCAACTTGGCGGCGAGGTGGTTACCTTAACCGGCAATGATGTGGCACAGGATATTATCCGCTATGCGCTGGCGCATAATTTCAGCCATATAGTGATCGGCAAGCCGAATAAATCGCGGTTGCGTGAAATTTTCGAGGGTTCGGTCTCCCATGAGCTGATCCGCAGCGGCGGTAATCTCAGCGTGCATATTATCTCCGGTGCTCAGCAGGATGAACCGCCCGTGCGCCATGTTGCTGTGGCACAGAGCAAGGTGTTTTCTCTGCGCCCCTATCTGTATAGCCTCGTATTTATTATGGTCGCGCTGATAACCGGTACCTTGCTGTCACGCGTGCTGGATGTGCGCAATATCGCTTTGGTTTTTTTGATGGCAGTGCTTGCCACAGCTGTTACATCGGGCTTGCGACCGGCATTGTTTGCCTCGGCAATCAGCGCACTGACATTCAACTTTTTCTTTCTGGCGCCGCTTTATACCTTGGATATCGGTGATCCTGAAAGTGTGATGGCGCTTGTATTTTTCATCTGTGTGGCAGTGGTAGCCAGCAACCTGACCGCTCGGGTGCAGCGTCAGGCGGTAGCGGCGCGTAACCGTGCGCGCACCACAGAAGGGCTCTATCAATTCAGTAAAAAACTTGCCGGTGCAGGCACGCTGGAAGATGTGCTGTGGGCCACAGTTTACCAAATGGCTGCGATGCTCAAAGTAAGGGTGGTGGTTTTGCTGCCTGATGATCAGACAATACACACGCAAATTTCGGTTCGCGCAGGCTATCCGCCAGATGATACGCTGGTGGATGCCGATATTGCTGCCGCACGCTGGGCATGGGAACATGACCGCCCGGCAGGGCGTGGCGCAGATACGCTGCCTGGTGCCAAGCGCCTTTATATGCCATTGCGCACCGGCGGCAACACGATCGGCGTTGTAGGGCTTGATGATGACCGGCAGGGGCCAATTCTTACGCCTGAGCAACAAAGATTATTTGATGCGCTGGCAGAGCAGGCAGCCTTGGCGATTGCACGTATTCAACTGGTAGATGATCTTGATCATGCGCAGCTTGCGGTAGAGGCTGACCGCTTGCGCTCAGCCTTGCTCACCTCGATCTCCCATGACCTCAAAACGCCGCTGGCAGCGATATTGGGCGCGGCTGGCACCCTCAAGGATTATTCCGGCGCCTTGCCTGATGAGGATCGTGTCGAGCTTTTATCAACGGTGGTGGATGAATCAGAGCGGCTCAATCGCTTTATCGCCAATTTGCTGGATATGACGCGTATAGAATCCGGCGCGATGCAGCCCAATAAATCCGCCCATTATCTGGGTGATATTGTTGGCAGTGCATTGAAACGCGCCGGAAAAATTCTTGGAGCGCACCGTGTTGATACGGATATTGCCGCCGATCTGCCGATGCTTAAGATCGATCCGGTATTGTTTGAGCAGGTGCTGTTTAACCTGCTGGATAATGCCGCTAAATATGCGCCGGAAGACACGCTAATTACTGTTCAGGCGCGTGCAGAGCAGGGCGATGTGGTATTGCGCATTACTGACGAGGGCAGCGGTATACCAGCCGGTGACGAGCAACGGATATTCGACAGTTTCTACCGTGTGCGCAAATCCGATCAGGTGCGTGCCGGTACAGGGCTTGGGCTGGCAATATGTAAGGGCTTTACAGAGGCGCTGGGTGGTACAATTACAGCTGCCAACCGCACTGCAATGCCGGATAATACCACAGATGCTAATCCGGTGACGGGTGGTGCAGTTTTCACTATCAGGCTACCGCTCTCACTCTGTGCAGATAAAAACATTATAATTGATGGAAATGCGCCGCGATGACCCAGGCTGTTATAAAAATTCTTGTCGTTGATGACGAGCCGCCAATCCGTAAATTATTACGGGTAGGGCTGGGTACAGAAGGCTTTACTGTTCTTGAGGCCGCGACAGCAACCATTGCCAAAGAGATTATGGCTACCGACCGCCCTGATCTGGTGTTGCTTGACCTTGGCTTGCCGGATATTTCAGGCCATGACCTGTTGGCGCAATGGCGCTCCGGGCTGATTGAGTTGCCGATCATTATCCTCTCGAGCCGCACGGATGAAAGCGGCATTGTTAAAGCACTGGAACTCGGTGCAGATGATTATGTAACCAAGCCTTTTGGTATGAAAGAACTTGCAGCGCGTATTCGTGTGGCGCTACGCCATAAATTACAGGAGCAGGGCGAAAAACCCATCTTTCAGACCGGCGAACTCTGCGTTGATCTGGTGAAGCGTTTAGTCAGGCTAAAAGGGCAGGAAATTAAACTTTCGCCCAAGGAATATGATATTTTGCGTATTATGGTGCAGCATGCTGGCAAAGTGCTCACACATTCATTCATCCTGAACCAGATTTGGGGCGGTATGAGCGATGTACAATATTTACGCGTCTATGTGCGCCAATTGCGCCAGAAGCTCGAGGATAAGCCGGATCAGCCGTTTTACATCATGACAGAGACAGGTGTTGGCTATCGTTTACGTGAGGCTGATATCTAATCGGGTAACATTCCGGTTGGATCACGGCGCTCGCTCTAGATTTTAGAGTTTTTGCATTGTCATAGCTATCAAGTTGAATCAACTTAATAGTGAAATGCTTTAACGCGTAAACAACGATAAATATGCGTATGGTTGATAAAAAAACGCACGCATTAAATTATGTATTTCGATGAGTTTTTTGTTTTTAAATCGCGAGATCACTTATCTCTTCGTGATCAATATACTTCTTAAAAAGAAGTGGCTCCCCGGGCCGGATTCGAACCAGCGACCAACCGGTTAACAGCCGGTTGCTCTACCACTGAGCTACCGAGGAACAGTGCTCAAAACGTTTGCTGATGTGGCGTATAGCAACGCAAATTGCTCTTGCCAAGCCCTAAATTGAAATTTGTACAGGAAAAACAGATTAATGTTGGTTTGCAGCAATAGCGGCATAATAATGCGCAAAGATTTAAGCATCAAAAAGATGAAAATCATTATTTAACAGTGAATTAGAAGATAGCTGGGTGAGGGCTTAAACCATAAACAATCAATTATAAAACAAGATTGTTGGTAGATTATTGCACACTCTTTTATATAAAAAAGAGTGGCTCCCCGGGCCGGATTCGAACCAGCGACCAACCGGTTAACAGCCGGTTGCTCTACCACTGAGCTACCGAGGAACAGTTGCTCTTGCTTTCGCGATTTGGCGTATAGCAAATGATTTTCGGGTTTGCCAAGTCCTTTTATGCTTTTCTATCAAGTTTTTAGCAGAATATTTTTAAAAACAATGTTTTAGCGCTTTATAGCAGGATATAAGCGGTTTTTAGTCCACAGGGACAGGCTGGTATACGCGCCACAGTTGTGTAAACTTTTATTACACCTCACAAAATATGCACATATCTGCTCAGACGCGAATCTCATATTTTAGATTCTTAGGATGGACTGATAATCACCGACTGTGCAGATGTGCTATTAGAGCGTAACTGCCATTAAATATAAAATGTCATAGTTATTTTAAAAATGGAATGCCTTGAATTTAAAATACGCGCTGTTCATAAAACTCCAACACAACACATTCGGTCGGGCTGAATTCTCTAAGCTGCAAGGCCTAAGCGGGGGCTATGAGCCTGCCTATAAAACGTTAAGCTAAAGGAAAATGTCGACTGCAAGATCCAGGTGTTCTAAGGTTGCATACTGTATGTCACTATTAACAGCTGCCATATCATCACCTCTACCTCCTCCTAATCTGCGGCCAGCCCTACTAGCGACAGGCCCTTTTAAATGCACATCATCGCTACGCTGACAGAGGCCTTTTATACTACTATTAAGTGAAGCGTGAACACCATCATCCAATGGTGAGACATTTGTAATATAACGTTCTTTATAATTTCCCCATGTATGGTTAGTGTCTGCTTCTATTTTTTCATGACGAGGGTATTGAGTACGATAATGAGTAAATGCAGTGAATCTGTCACCATACATCTCGTATGAATCTTTAAATGATATTGTATGATGCGTATCTGATGTTATTTTATAGAGGTGAGGGAGTTTAAAGTTATTATTATTGAGTTTATTTGTAGTAAATACTCTTAAATCTTTTTTGCTGTAAGCAAACTTTGCAAAATGAAAATCAAATACATTAGATGCCATATCTGCATGTAAAAAGTGTTCAACACCTTGGTATGAGCCTGATGTATAGACCGTATTTGCTCCAAATAGCTTGTTATCTATGAATGTATCCCAGAATTTGCCACAGCCTCTAAACCCGTCCCTCATGATTACGGCAGGTGGTCTGCTATCATAACGAAAGACGCTCGTCGGAAAGGGTTCAGCCTCAAAACTACGCCATCTATTGCTTGGTGTCGGCCAGTACTCAACCATAATTTACCTCACAAATTTTTTTTAATATATTTAAATTTAATAATAATATTTCAATAAACAAGGACAACAATAGAATATAATAATTCATAATACAGTCAATTACAACGAAATATAATACATATGTATTTAATCTTATAGAGAAAATCTAAATTTTGTTGGAAAGTTAATTTGTTGATTAAATAAAGTATTGCGATAAATATTTTACGCTGCGAAAAAAAACGGCTGGATCATTGATGAAATGCGCGGGTATATCCGTTGTGCACCCATACGGCAGGCGTCAGTGACATTCTGTCCAAAAACATCTCAAAAAGTACCGGAATACGGGGCTTTGACACGGAAAAGAGTATCAACAGACGCAAGTGTCATCAAGTGTCATATTGTCGTTGAAACATTTAGATTACTGGTCGGCGTTGTAGTTCATTCTGCAGCCATTCAAGACAGGGACGGTCCACCTGATTGTCTTGGAAACAATCCACAAGCGCTGACCATGGCTACTATGCAGGGCCTAAGCACAAAGACAAGTTGGAAACTATCAAGAGGTCAGATCAGCGGGTATGTTTCATAGTTATCCTGCGTAGATGAGTTGACGAGCATACATTAATCTGTCTGGGACGATACTGCAGACTGGCCAAGAGCTTTTAGAAACCAATTCTGTCCAAGCTTCGCATCTCTGTATAGCCTTTTTAATGAGCGGTCGCATAAGATAGATTATGGAACTATTTACAGTGTTGATATTGAGCGGCTATGGTTTTGCCGCTCAATCATATCATTTGAATATCACAGCTTGCGAGCGATATATAAATGACCTGCAACCGGCTTGCCTTGCTCGCTGCGCACTGTGATATCGGTCACGCGTAAGATCTTGATGCCATAACCTTGCAATAGCTTTTCTACATAGCTGCGCTTATGTGCAAAACGCTGATGCGGCCCAACCGTATAGTCACGGCTCTGGAAATCCTTATCGCTAAGCGTTTCGCTCGAAAAAGCGAAAATGCCGTTACGGTTTAGATTGAGCGGTATTTTTGAGAAAAACGGTTCCAGATCGCCCATATATGGCAGCACATCGGTTGCGATTATAATATCCCAGCCCGGTGCATCGGTCTGGTCAAGAAAAGCAACCACTTCACCAACATAAAGCGAATTATAATCGCCTTTTTCATCGGCGATCGCGATCATGTTTTCGGCAATATCCACGCCGGTACGGTGCTCGGTCATTTCAAACAAGGCATCAGCACCAAGACCGGTGCCACAACCCAGATCAAGCATACGGGAAAAATGGGCATCAGGATCAATATCTTCCAGCTGATCTGCCAGCTGTAAAGGCACATCATAACCCAGCTGATCAACTAGAATCGTGTCAAACATCTCGGCATGCTGATCAAATAATGTAGCCACATAGGCATCCGGCGCTTTAACTGGCACAGCGCCGCGCCCCATACTGGCCATTCGGACAGCAGCGCCACCATGGTCCTCAGGATCGATCTCCAAGGCCTTCAGATAGGCTTTTACAGCGCCGTCAAAATCACCGGATTTTTCCAGCCGCAGTGCTTCATTATAGGTCTGCTCCAGCGCTTCTTCATCAAATAGCGGCGTTTTTGGCATGGTTGTAAGGCTTTCCGTATTTAAGAGTTGTGGAACAGTTTGGCTGCACGCACGTTATTCTCATGAGTTTAATTCGTAAGGAGAATATTGATGAACAGTACTACTGATAAAATCAAAGGTCTTGCTAACGAAGCTGCGGGTAATGTCAAGCAAGCCGTTGGCAAAGCCACCGGATCAGACAAGCTTGAAGCCGAAGGCCGTGTACAGGAGCTTAAAGGCGAAGCACAACAGGCCAAAGGCAAGGCCAAAGATGCCGTTAAAAACGTCATTGATAAAGCCTGATTTTTTCATATCCAGATAAGAGAAGCCAGATAAGAGAAGCCAGATAAGAGAAGAGGGTGTTCCGCCCTCTTCTCTTTATTTCTGCATCAATATTAATGTTCCTGCTCATGTCCGGCTTGTGCCGCATATTTGCGTGCCAGAAATGCACAGGCCATCAGCTGAATTTGGTGAAAAATCATCAAAGGCAGCACAATAGACCCCACCATTGCTGCCGGGAAAATCACGCTGGCCATCGGCGCGCCGCTTGCAAGGCTCTTTTTAGAGCCGCAGAAAATTATGGTAATTTGATCTGCCCTTGAAAAACCAAGTTTACGACTTGCAAAACCCGTGAACCACAAGATGATTGCCAGCAACCCAATATTGACAGCAATCATAAGTGCAAGATCATGGCCGGAAACGGTGGTCCATAGCCCCTGTACCATCGCTTCACTAAATGCCAGATAAACCACCATTATGATTGAACCGCGATCAACCAGTCCGAGTACTTTATTGTGGCGACGGATAAAATTGCCGATCCATGGCTGTAAGACTTGTCCCAGCACAAAAGGCGCCAGCAATTGCAACAAAATAGAGTTCAGCGCATCCAGTGAGATCAGCGCCTCGCCTTGTGCAGAAAATAGCAGGCCAACAAGCAGCGGTGTAATAAACATACCGATTATATTGGATGCTGATGCTGATACGATCGCGGCGGGAACATTACCCTTAGCAATCGAAGTGAATGCGATTGAAGATTGCACCGTGGAAGGCAATACACAGAGAAACAGGATGCCCCCATAAAAGGCGGAATTGGATAGCCCCGGAATAATCTGGCCAAGCGCCAGACCAAGCAGCGGAAACACCACAAATGTTATGGCAAGAACCATAATATGCAAACGCCAATGCGTTATACCCGCAACAACCGCCTGCCGTGAAAGCCTTGCCCCATGCAGAAAAAACAACAAGCCGACTGCAATTTTAGTCGCCAGACTAAACCATTCTGCTGCCATGCCCTGCACTGGTAAAATCGAGGCAACAGCAATGGCTAATATAAGCGTCGAGATGAATTTATCCGGAAGAAATCGCATCGGTCTCGTCATTTCCAATTGATTACAGCATAGGCAGCACCAATTTCTCAGCGCCAG
Organism: Pseudochrobactrum mosebachae; assembly: GCF_048914685.1. GTDB lineage: Bacteria > Pseudomonadota > Alphaproteobacteria > Rhizobiales > Rhizobiaceae > Pseudochrobactrum. The sequence goes on along the minus strand of NZ_CP128408.1, from coordinate 50,417 downwards.
GCATTTTTAAGTGTCACTATAGCCATTCGGGTTTTTTGTTTGCCAATTCCACATATCAGCACACATTTCACGCAAGGTCTTTTTCGCGCTCCAATCCAGCATTTCACTGGCATGAGCAGGGTCAGCATAACAGGCAGCCACATCGCCCTGACGCCGCGGTGCAACCTCATAACGCACCTGCTTATTGGAAACATGCTCAAATGCCTTGATCACATCCAGCACGCTATAGCCCTCACCGGTACCTAAGTTGATCGCCATGCATTTTGGTTCATCAAGTTTGGCCAGCGCCTTCAAATGACCTTCGGCCAAATCTGTCACATGAATGTAATCGCGCACACCGGTGCCGTCAGGTGTTGGGTAATCATTGCCCCAAATGCTCAGCTTGTCACGGCGACCGGTTGCAACCTGCGCAATAATCGGCATCAAATTGTTGGGAATACCTTTGGGATCTTCTCCGATCAGGCCGCTTTCATGCGCGCCAACCGGATTAAAATAGCGCAAAATAGCAATGCTCCACGCAGGGTCACTGGCGTATAGATCACGCAAAATTTCTTCAATCATCAGCTTTGTGCGCCCATAGGGATTGGTCGCAGATAGCGGATGGTTTTCTTCAATCGGCAAATGCTGCGGATCGCCGTAGACGGTAGCCGATGATGAGAATACAAGTTTTTTAACACCAACACTGCGCATAGCCTGCAACAGGCGCAAAGTGCCGAGCACATTGCAATCATAATAATAAAGCGGCTTCTGCGTCGATTCACCAACGGCTTTCAGACCGGCAAAATGAATGACAGAATCGCACTGATAGGTCTGCATAACCTTTTCAAGAAACTCACGGTCGCGGATATCACCGGCTTCTCTTTTTGGTGCACGTCCGGTAATTTTCTCAATCCGTTGAAACACTTCCGGATGGCTGTTATCAAAATTATCAACCACCACCACATCATGTCCGGCTTCCAGCAAGTGCACGCAAGTGTGCGATCCGATATATCCGGCACCGCCGGTTACAAGAATAGTCATCAGCATTACTCAACTTTGTTTTATGGCGGGTTTTGACCGGCTATAGCTAAACATGAAAAGTTTGTTTTATGCCACATTTTATGGCACCTCTTGCGTAAACTCTCTATAGAAAAGACCATCAGTTTGCGAGAGCCGACTGTTAATATTCTGAAGGCCGCTTTATCCAATGCCGGTTCTGGCGGTACAATCAGGCGACGCAAAACAGGAATTTATCATGCAGCCATCCCGCGACATACAAAGACTATTAGAGATTATGGTGGCACTGCGCGACCCGAAAACCGGCTGTCCTTGGGATGTTGAGCAGGATTTCAGCTCCATCGCTCCTTATACGCTTGAAGAAGCCTATGAGGTTGTGGATGCCATTGAACGGGATGATATGGATGACCTGCGTGAAGAGCTGGGGGACCTTTTGTTACAGGTGGTTTTTCATGCCCGTATTGCTGAGGAAAACGGTGATTTCAGTTTTGGCCATGTGGTTGAGGCGGTAACCACAAAAATGATCCGCCGACACCCGCATGTTTTCGGTGACGAACAAGCCCGCACCGCCGGCATGGCCAAAGGCTCGTGGAACCGTATTAAACAGGTCGAAAAAGATGAACGGGCTGCACGCCGTGCGGCGCTTGGTCTGGATAATGGTATTAAAGCGGGTTTTCTGGATGATGTGCCAAGCACCCTTCCCGCCCTTGTCAGCGCCTTGAAATATCAGCAGAAGGCCGCGCGTGTCGGCTTTGATTGGTCAGAAGCCGCGCCTATTCTGGATAAGGTCGCGGAAGAAGCGCAGGAATTACGCGAGGCTATGCGCAAGCAGGATCGTGCCAATATAGAAGAAGAATATGGCGACCTGCTCTTTGCTATGGTTAATCTGGGGCGGCATCTGGAGCTGGAACCGGAAATGGCACTGCGTGCTGCCAGCGATAAATTCAAACGCCGCTTTCACTTCATTGAAAACGCCCTGAATGAGGCTGACAGCACTCTTGATGCAGCCTCGCTGGATGAGATGGAAGTGCTGTGGAACAAAGCCAAACAGGCCGGTCAGTAAACTGTGATTATTCGCCCCATTTGGGGCGAAACATCTCATAAACCGCATCTGTTGTGGCATAATCCATATAGCCAAGCCGTGATACCGGCCGCGATTTGGTAATATCAATCCGGCCATCAACCAATATATGTTCGTCAATATGCACGCCGACAACCTCACCAATCACCATATAGGTGTCGGCTGGCTTGCCATCGCGCCCTGAAAGCTCACGGATATCAACTGCCACACATTCCAGCGCTGCATAGGCCTCGCTAACCCGCGGGGCGGCAATCAGTTGTGAAGCAGCGGGTGTCAGACCGGCATAATCAAATTCATTTTCACCACGCGGCGCATCCACCGAGGTCGCATTCATTTGGCTTGCCAGATGCGCACCGACCATATTGGCCGTGAACTCACGGGTTTGCTCAACAAATGCCACGCTATCTTTATAGCCGGTTGAGCAGAACATCAGCAATGGCGGCACATCGCAGATCACATTGAAAAATGAGTAGGGAGCAAGGTTCAGCGCGCCCTCTTTTGAGCGTGTGCCGATCCAGCCGATCGGGCGCGGCGTAACAATAGCTTTCAACGGATTATGCGGCAGGCCGTGCCCGTTTTGCGGCTCATAGAACATGATGATTTTCCATTAATATATTCGACATTCAAGCCGTGCCACTGAAATATTATACCAATATGAAAGCGGGTTAAAAATCGGGAAAAGTCCAAGCCCCTTCCCGATTTTGAGATTTCTCTTCCAAGGTTCCATTCAGCCCTGATATGGCCCTTGATAGTCTGAAACAATTGTTTTCAACTCGGGGCGCGGACGATCCGGTGCTTGCGCTTTCGGCGTGCCAATATGTACAAAACCGGCAACTTTTTCATGGGGGCCCAGACCAAGCAGGCGCTTGCCCTCTTCATCATCCGAATACCAATTGCTGATCCAGTTGCTGCCATAGCCCATTGCATTAGCCGCATTGCACAGCTGCATAGCTGCTGCACCTGCCGATAATAGCTGCTCCCATTCAGGAATACGATGGGTATCACGCGGGCTGCAAATAATGCCGATCACCAGTGGCGCACGGGAAAAGCGCTTTAATTCCTGCTCGCGGCGGCTGTCTGTAAACTCTTCGCCAAGCTCGTCTGCACGCCGGGCAGCGCGCTCTGCCAGTAATTCACCAACCTGAATGCGGGTATCACCACGGTAAAGAATAAACCGCCACGGCGCGAGTTTGCCATGATCAGGCACGCGTGAAGCAATGGTGAGCATCTGCGTCAGGTCAGCGTCTGATGGCGCTGGTTCAATCAGGCCAATAATAGGGGTGGAGATGCGTGTGGCTAAAAAATTTATAAGATCTGACACGTTATTTCCTGTCTTATCCGGTTTATATGGTCTCAGAGGTGATGCTTATGCATTGTGTGTTAGCCTATAATAGAAAGTTCAGCCTATAATGACAGATGCGACACAAGCTAATTTCACACTATCTTTTTGTTTTAAATTAATATCAGGACAAATTTGGGGCTCGCGCCCCCGTTAAAATCACTCGAATATCTGTGAATAGCTCATCTTGGTGATATTTTGATGCATCCAGCCTTGAAAATGCCGTTACAGTGCTGTCAAACTTTAATAATTGATGCTTCAAATTCCAAATGAGCGCCGGCTTTATGAAATCCAAGTCTTTTCTGTCTCCTGTCATGTTTTCTGATCAGCATATAAAGCGCAAAGCGCCGTATAGCGGCCTGTGTTATTCAATACTGATTTCAGGTGGTATTTTAGCGGCCAATTTCATAACGCCAGCTTTAGCACAAGATCTCGGCCAGCCGGTTGACGGCTTTTCAATGCGGGTGGTTCCGGGCGTGCAGTTTGATAAATTGCAGCTCCCTAAAATCTCTGTCCCTGAAAACACAGACCAGCAAAATTCACCCTTAACAAATGAAACGCCAGCAAATGGCTTGCAAATGTCGCCTGCAGCGCCGGCTGCTGGCATGACGCCCTATGCCGATCCGCGCGCACAGCAAAATATGCCGCTTGCAAATCAGAATGAACTTGTCCTTGAGGCGCAGCTCACTGCTGATGGCCCTGCCCTGCAGCAGGGCTTGGTATGGCGGGTCTTTTCTCCGGAGCCGAATGATGAAGACAAGCTGCCATTGATCGCCACTGCATCCGGCGGCACTGCCAGTTTCTCATTGCCGCAAGGGAGTTACCTTGTGCATGTCAGCTTTGGCCGTGCCGGTGCAACCAAGCGCATTACAATTCGCAATGCCAGCCGCCATGAAAAAATGATTCTTGATGCGGGTGGTCTTAAACTCAGCGCCAAACTGCCGGATGGTGAAGAAATTTCCGATAAATATCTGCGTTTTTCGATCTATGAAAACGATGATGAAAGCTCAGAGCGATCACTGATTGTGCCCAATATTAAACCGGATACGATTGTGCGGCTTAACAGCGGCACCTATCACGTGGTTTCCAATTACGGTAATGTAAATGCCACTATCCGCGCAGAAATTGTGGTGACTGCCGGCAAATTAACCGAGGCCAATGTCGAGCACAACGCCGCTGAAATCACACTGAAATTGCTGCGCGATAGCGGTGGTGAGGCACTGGCAGATACATCATGGTCAATCGTCAACACCAATGGCGATATCGTGTATGAAAGTGTTAGTGCTTATGCCTCATTGGTGCTCGCAGCCGGTGATTATATTGCAGTTGCTAAAAACAAAGACCGGTTATATCAGCGTGATTTTACTGTTGAAGCTGGCAAAAACGAAAATATCGATGTTTTTGCCAAATCTGAAAATGAAGTTGACAGCGATCAGGTTGATTAAAAAAAGCTGTTCAATTTTTACATTGAACAGCCTAAATATATTTAAATTCAATGTTTTATTGATGTTACATAATGTAAAATATTAAATCAAATCCCCGCCCCCTGACTGAAGCCTGAGGTTTCATGAGTCAGCGTCGTTACAAATTTGCGGGTTCGCTCTTGTTGCGGCGAGCGGAAAATAGCTTCCGCCGAGCCACGCTCAACAATCACACCATTATCAATAAATAATACATCTTCAGCGATACGGGAAGCCAAACGCAAATCATGGGTGACCATGATCATAGTCGTGCCTTCTTTGGCCAGTTTTGCCAGAACATCCACGACCTCACCTGATAATTCCGGATCAAGCGCAGAGGTTGGTTCATCGCAGAGCAGGATTTTTGGCGATGATGCCAAGGCACGCGCAATCGCCACCCGTTGTTGCTGCCCGCCTGAAAGTGTTGCCGGCCAGGCATCGGCTTTTTCTGTAAGCCCTACTTTATCAAGCAATTGCATTGCACGTTCTCGTGCTTTTAGCTTCGGCCATTTCTGTACAGTGATCAGGCCTTCCGTGATATTTTCAGTGACTGTACGATGCGGAAACAGCTGGAAATTTTGAAACACCATGCCTGAATGGCGACGTATCAGATTAATTTCCTTATGTGTGACTTTACGGGAAGGTTGAAAATCCAGACTGTCACCGGCAATCTCAATATGACCTGAACTTGGCACTTCGAGAAGGTTTAAACAGCGTAGCAAAGTGCTTTTGCCGGCGCCTGAAGGTCCGATAAATGCGGTGACACTACCTTCAGCAATCTTCAATGAAACATCATTAAGAACAGTATGATCACCGAATTTTTTGACAATATTTTTGAGTTCAATCATGTGCGTGTCTCCAGAAAGCCGCCATAACGTTTCAGACGTGTTTCCAGACGGGTCTGCAAATAGGATAGAACCGAGCTCAGAGCCAGATATAGCAGGGCTGCTTCCACATAAAGGATCAATGGCTCATAGGTTACTGCCACAATGCGCTGCGCGACCTGAAACATTTCCGGAACAGTGATGGCTGCAGCCAGTGAGGTGTCTTTCACCAGCGAAATAAAGCTGTTTGACAAGGGCGGCACGGCATTGGGTGCTGCCTGAGGCAAGATCGTACGGCGCATCGCCTGTCCCCAGCTCATGCCGGTCGCATAGGCTGCCTCCCACTGGCCTTTAGGCACAGACACAATTACACCGCGAAAAATTTCTGATGAGTAAGCGCCGATACTTAGGGTAAAGCCGATGAGAGCTGCGGGAAAAGCATCAAGCGTTACACCTAAGCTAGGCAAACCGTAAAAAATCAGAAACAGCTGTACCAGCAACGGTGTGCCGCGGATAAGCCAGACATAGAAATTGACGATAGCAGCCAGAGGCCGCGGCGCAAAAAGCCGGATCAATGCCACAATAAGCCCAAGCGATGTACCGAGAAAGAATGACAGCAGCGTCAGCGGTATGGTGAAAATTACGGCCGCCCATAGCAGCGGCCCCAGAGATTCGAGCATCAAGGTTAAAACATCAGACATATATGTATTCCCGCCAGAGCAGTATCAGAGGAGGTTCAAAACAAGCAGGCAACCGGCAAACTGACAGACCGGAGCTGCTTGATGACCAAAATAATCGACCAGAAAAGACTTATGAGGCTAAAGCGTTTGATGTTTATTGGCAGAAAACTGTGTCACTCTTTTGGGACAATCTGTTAATCGCTGCCGCCCTGCTCTGCTGATGCGCAGTTAAACCGGCTATGCTTATTCGCCGGCTTAACTGATCAATGGGAGGTATGATTTATTTTGAAACATCCGCACCGAAATATTTTTCGGAGAGTTTTGAATATGTGCCGTCGGTCTTAATCTGCTCAAGGGCTTTATTGATCTCGGTGAGCAAATCTTCTTCACCTTTACGCAGCAATACACCGGATTGATCAGCATTTTCCAGTTCAGCGGCAATTTCCAGCGGCACATCAGGCTTCTGCTTTTTGAAATCCAGAAAAGACAGGCTGGCATTCACTGTGGCTTCGGCGCGGCCGCTCAGAACCAGCTGCACAGACTGGTCAAAACCGTCATTGGCAATAATTTCCGCACCATGTTCACGGGCGATTTTACCATAATTACTGCTGAGTGATTGTGCCGATTTGCGCCCCTTCAGATCATCAAAGGATTTAATATCTGCGTTACCGGTTTTAACAATCAACACGGCTTTAGAGGCAATATATGGTTCGGAGAAATTGTATTTTTTCTGGCGTTCAGGAGTTATACCCACCTGATTGATCACAGCATCATAACGCTTTGCATCAAGTCCGGCGATCAGGCCATCCCACTTCCCTTCAAGAAACTTGACCTCAACACCAAGACGCTTGGCAATTTCCTGACCGATTTCAACGTCAAAGCCAACCAGCTTGCCGTCTTTGTCATGAAAGGTAAAAGGCGCATAAGTGCCTTCTGTACCAATTTTCAAGACACCTTCAGTTTTTATGCGATCCAGCGCTTCGCCGGCAATGGCCTGACCGGTTACAAGCCCGGATACCAGCACTGCAGACTGCAACACACCAACAGTGACGATAGATTTTAACCAGCTCATAGTGATTATCCTTTTAATACTGAAGCAAGAGCATCGGCCTGAACGCGGTATAAAGTCTGTCAGTTCGCTGCTGTGTTTTTGTGATGAAACTGCGTTGATAATTCAGTTTCCATTGCCAGTAAGATGTCACGCTGGTCACAGCTGGCACAGATATGTTTGCACGCTGCTTATTTTATTATTGGAAGATAAATTCTTATTTGTATTATTTTGAGCAATATTTTTTCCCTATAGATTAAGGATAAAACCAACGCACAAATTTCATTCTAACGCAGCAAATACTCCTAACTGTGTATATCCGATGAGAAAATCCTCTCAAATCAGTTTACAATGCAAAAAACATTCATCTGCGCTTCATATCCGTTAGGATATATAAGTGCGGCATCTATCTATTTCGTCGGTTTCAAATCACATAATTCAGGAAATAACGACTGCATGTCCTTTATGGCTCAACCACATTCATCCGGCACTATCCACATCGCTGCTGCTATATTGATGGCTCCGGATAACCGCATCTTGCTTGTGCGCAAAACCGGTACCACTGCCTTTATGCAAGCAGGCGGTAAGATTGAGGCCGGAGAGACTGCTCTGGCAGCCTTACAGCGTGAATTGTGTGAAGAGTTAGGATTGAATATCACGCCCGATCAACCCCAGTATCTGGGACAGTTTTCGGCACCTGCCGCCAATGAAACGGGATTTACCGTTGAAGCAGAGATTTTCCGGATTGCACTGGATCAGCCCGTGAAAAAAGCTGCTGAGATTGAAGAGATTATTTGGGTTGACCCGTTACACACCGCTGGTCTGAATCTAGCCCCTTTAACTGAACATTACTTACTGCCGCTGTGCCATGCGCTTTTGTTTAATGAACAGCAATAATTAAAACGCCCGTTTTTCGCCGTAAAACATCCTTATTCCATTGAAATATAGCAGTTAAACGATTTCACTATCAGGAGATAACATGATCAATCGTACAACAGCCGCCCTTTTCACTTCTGCATTTCTTGCAGTTTCTATGGCCGGTGCGCTTTCGCAGCCGGCCTTCGCACAGGAGAAAAATGTGTCAGAAAAACAGCAGGCGTTTATTTTGGTCACAGGTGAAGGTGAAGTTCAGGCTGCTCCTGATATGGCAATTCTAGATCTGACAGTTTTGCGCGAGGCAAAATCTGCTCGCGAGGCTATGACAGATAATAACAAGGCAATGTCTCAGGTATTGGCAGCAATGAAAACGGCTGGCGTTGAAGACCGTGACTTGCAGACTTCCGGCGTTAATATTCAGCCGACTTATACCTATCCTAACGAAAAAAACGGCCTTAAAGCCCCTAAAATCGTTGGCTATAATGTATCCAATGGCCTGACAGTGCGCGTGCGCGACCTTGATAAAGTTGGTGACCTGCTCGACAAGTCAATTGATCTTGGCGTCAACCAGAGTGGCGGTCTGCGCTTTATCAATGATGATCCGTCAAAACAGTTGATGGATGCCCGCAAAAAGGCCGTTGAGAATGCATTGGAGAAAGCTAAGCTCCTCACTGAAACAGCCGGTGCTAAGCTGGGACGTGTGCTGGAAATTAATGAAGATTCCAGCAATGCCCGCCCAACCCCAATGTATAGAAGCAAAATGGTTGCAATGGCTGCAGAGAGTGCGGGCGATTCAGTTCCGGTTTCTGCCGGAGAAAATAGCTATAATGTGAGTGTCACTGTTAAATTCGAAATTACGCAGTAACCCTGACAAGCACAGATTCAACCAAATCACCTTTGGTTTTGCCTGAATTATCCTATCCGATAAAAACCCTGCCGCTTTGGTGGGGTTTTTTGGGTTCAAGTAATTTCAAGCCGGTTCATATAATGCGTAGCCATCGCGGCCTGCACGTTTAACACGATACAGAGCTTTATCTGCCTCATTAAACATCGTGTTGATACCGTCCTCAGTAATATCAGTACGTATAGCCGCGCCTGTACTCACGGTCATTTTGAGCGCTTTATTGCCATTCAAAATCAGTGGCGATGCCGATAAGTGTCGTTTTATTGCGATAGCCAAGGCCTTTGCAGCTTCGTGTGCCGATGCTGGCATCAGAACACAAAACTCGTCACCGCCATGCCTGCTCATCATCTGATCGGGCTGCAACAGCCCTGTCATAATGGTACAAAAATGCTGCAACACCTCATCACCAAGCCTGTGGCCATACAGGTCATTAAAAGTTTTAAAATTATCAATATCAATCATCAAAATGACATAGGATGTACCACTGGTCAGATATTCCTGCTCGGCACTGTCTAAAACAGCATTGAAGAGGCTACGATTTGGCAGGCCCGTCAGATCATCACGACTTGCCAAATATTCAACTTCTTTACGCAATGCATCAATTGTCAGAATGAAAAAACCAAACGTAAGTGTACCGCCGCTGAGCTGCATCATCAGAAAATTATAGGAATAAAGCCGTAGAAATTCAGCTACATTAATAATTTGTTCTGAAACCTGAAATGTTAGTAAAAGGTTATAGAGCTGGCATAATAAGCCGATTATAATAGCCACCACGCAGACATAAATTCCCAGAGACTTATCTTTGCGCGTAATCACAAAAACAGCCATACTGATCAAGAGCACCAGATAGGTCAGATTGTAAATATATGCACGCCATAGGCCATTATCAGAGCCCACCAGAGTGACCGCCAAGCTGATACCCAGGACGATAGCCAAGGGCGTAAAAATTGCGCGTAACTGCCAGTTATAAAAGCTCTGCAATCCGCCATAATATAATGAAAATCCGATAACGATCAGAAAATTACCAGCAATCACATAAACCGGCACATCTTGGATATAACTGAAGCTGAGCAAAACAGCACCAATTGTGGTAGCCAATGAGCCGGCCATCCAATAGCGCGCAGAGATAAAATCGCGATATGCAAGCGCAATACCCAGCCAGATCAGGGTTACCGTCACGCAGTTAACCACCAAAGCATAATGTAAGGTTAAAAAATCAAGTGATCGCATTGCGTCTCAAAGTGCTTTCGTTTTGGATAAACTGAAAGCTTCATATCTTAGAAAGATATAAAACGACACAGCAATAAAAACGAATACGACAACACATGATCACATATATTTGTTTCAGACCAATATCATAAGGCCTGCATAATTTCAGACCGCTCCGCCCACCCGTTCAAACGAATAAGGTAGCTCTGCTTCGTGTAGTGCATGGATAAATATTTTCATCAAATGGTTTGAGCTCGCTTTACTATAATAAGATTGCGAAAGTCCGCAAACGGCGGCTGTATAGGCAGCGCCGTGCGCAACCGGCCAATGACACAATAAAAAAACAGATAAATCTTCCCAACCGGATATTTTATGTATCCGGCCATATTCAGTTTCAACAAATATTGAAAAACTCCAACCCTCTGCCATGCTATTCTCATAGTTATTGAGGTTATTACTTATGATAACTCATTATTGAATAATAAAAAAGCATATAATTCATGATTAATATAGGGAACTATTTTGCAGTATATATAAATTTTCTTTTATGACATTTTTACAAAAAAATAAAATTAATGGCGATAAAAATATAGCGTTATATTAGTATGATTTACCACAACCACGTCGCGATCATTTTACTTATGGGCCGTCACTCAGCTTGATATAAATTGCGAAACAAAAAATTGATATTCGCTCACTGGTGACGAGGCTTTATTTATGGTGTATGCGAGAGCTTAACAAATAGGTGAAAAATGTTGTTACAAGCAGTATTTTTGATTCAGGGCATTATCGCTTTCGGTTTGGCCGGTTGTGCAATTTTTATTGTGCTCAATCGAAAGCGCCCCAAGGATCAATAAAATACCTGGTCAGCTGTTATTAGCACCGGGCTATGGAAAATATTATGATCAATGCGGAAAGTCTTAAAGTTCAACTCTTAGCTGGAATCCGCACCTTCACCGGCTTGTCATGTGATACGCTTGACCTCACGGATATTGACCTGTCGGATTGCATATTTAATGAATGCATATTGACCGGGTGTAATTTTAAAGCCGCAACTCTCTCAGATGTACAGTTTAATAAATGTCGTTTAGCGAGCGGAAATTTTCAGGGTACAGATGCCAGTGCTGCCCAATTTCATCACTCGGATCTATCGAATACCCGCTGGCTAAGATCGAACCTTAACGGCAGTAAATTTACGCATTCAAAACTAACCGGGGCAGATTTTAGCGATTGCAGCCTGATTGGCACTGCATTTGAAGAAAGCCGGCTCGTTGCCGCATTCTTACCTGCAGCCTCATTTCGGAATAAAACCCTTAACAATCTGGACTTTAGTGAAGCTGACCTGCGTGATTGCGATTTTCGCAATGCAATTTTTCAGGATTGCAGCTTGCGTGGCGCATCACTGCGGTTATGTAAATTTAAAGGCGCAGACTTACGAGGTTGCGATCTTGGTAGCCTGTCATTTCATGATGCCGCTGCCCTTAAAGGGGCGATCATTTCAAAAGCTCAAGCAACCGATATACTTAAAGGCATCGGTTTGCTGGTTTTATAATCCGTGAATAGCATTTTAATAAAGAAAAAGGCCGGGATATACCCGGCCTTTTTCATAGGAAACATAAAATTCTTATGCAGCCTGAAGGTTGTCAGCAGCATTTTTGCCTGAACGCTGATCACGAACGAGATCAAAGCTAACTTTCTGGCCTTCTACAAGAGTGCGCATACCGGCACGCTCAACAGCAGAGATGTGGACAAATACATCTGTCGAGCCATCATCTGGCTGGATAAATCCAAAGCCCTTGGTTTCATTGAAAAATTTTACAGTACCGGTAGCCATTAAGTTTTCCTTTGTCGAAATTTAATTCTAACCCGGTCGCTGAATTTTGATCGGGTCATTATCATTATAGTTCAAATGATGCGCGATGCCTACCGACTATTATAATATTTTAGATTATATTTTAAAGAAAATATTTTCTGGACGTTTTGTGCCCGTATTATTGTCGCCACACATGTAGAACGATGCCCATAAACATTACCCTCTTCCAGCAAAAAAATTACAATGAAACAATATATAGTAGAAAATTAAAGTATTAATACACTTAAAAAAGAACAATTGATTTATTAAGTCCAGCCACACATGTAATTTTTTGTTTTAAATTTGATTATCAAAATCAAACAAAAACATATAAATCAATATAGATGTGCGGAATAAATTCCTACCTCATTATAAAAAACATTAAACAACCAAGAACATCGAGCCTACAACCCGATAAGAGCTCAATCGACAGCTATGAAGCAAAATGCGCTGTCGTGAAAATGTAACAATATTGGCGTAATGGGAGTGTTAACTACAGAAGTGAACTATGTCATTGGGCTGAAAATAAAAAATATTTTCACTTGATCAAACTGCATATGACAACATTTTTATGAGCGTGCCATTGCAAACCGAAAAAGTAACCATTCTCCTTGCCACATATAATGGTGCTCAGTTCATTGACGAACAACTCATGTCAATTGCTAACCAGACATGGCCAAATATTGATATAATGGTCAGTGACGATGGCTCATCTGACACCACGACAGATAAAATAGAGCAATGGAGCCGCAAATGGACAAAGGGATCTTTCCAAACTCTTTGCGGCCCACAAAAAGGATATTCAGAAAACTTCAGGCATTTAATAATAAATTTGAATAAAAATACTAGTTATGTTGCTTTTTGTGATCAGGATGATGTTTGGTATAAAGATAAAATAAGCAACGCTATAGAAAAAATTATATCTGATGGAGAAATATCTCCCTTATTATATTGCAGTAGAACAAGATTGATTGATTGTACCGGTAAAGTTATTGGTCTTTCTCGGTTGTATACAAAAAACCCATCATTCGAAAATGCTTTGACACAGAGTTTAGCAGGTGGAAACACGATTGTTTTAAATGCTCCTGCTTTCAAACTGGTTTTACAAAGTGCTTTATTAACCTCTTTTTTCAGTCATGACTGGTGGTGTTACCAGCTGATTACCGGATCAGGTGGCCGTATAATTTATGATGCAACGCCTCAATTGGATTATCGGCAACATCATCAAAATATCTTTGGAAAAAACACTGGTATTCTCGCGCTTTACAGAAGAGCTTTAGGTGTACTGAGTGGTAAATATTCAAGCTGGGTTATTGATAACCTCAACACCCTCGAAAAGTGCAGAAATATATTATCAAGTAAAAACATAGCTTTAGTAGAAAACTTTCAAACTGAGCGTAAGCGCGGTGGCATAATATGCGCCAGATTTCTATTCCGTAATAAAATACAGCGGCAAACGCTCATGGCTACGTTTGGCCTATATTTATCAGCCCTCATTGGGAAACTGTCAGCATAAAAGCATGGCATAAGGAGAGTGAAATGAAGGGCATAATATTAGCAGGCGGCAGTGGTACCCGATTATTCCCTTTAACATTAGCGGTCTCAAAACAAATATTGCCTGTTTATGATAAACCAATGATTTATTACCCTTTAACTACGCTGATGCTCGCCGGTATACGCGAAATTCTGATTATCTCAACGCCACGCGACTTGCCTGTTTTTCAAGATCTCTTAGGAGACGGGTCCAATTTTGGCATTTCCATTTCTTACGCAGAACAAGCACATCCCAACGGTCTTGCCGAGGCGTTTATTATTGGCCGCGCATTTATTGGTACAGGGTCGGTCGCAATGATTCTGGGAGATAACATTTATTACGGCGTGGATTTACCCGCCCTTTGCACGCAAGCCGCTCAACAAGAGAATGGAGCAACTGTATTTGCCTATCATGTTGATGATCCGGAACGATATGGTGTTGTCGAGTTCGATCCTGAAACCAGAGTGGCAATTTCAATTGAGGAAAAGCCAGTTGCGCCGAAGTCGAACTGGGCCGTAACCGGATTGTATTTTTATGACAACACAATCATTGATATTGCCGCTAATATCAAACCGTCTGATCGCGGTGAATTAGAAATCACTGCAGTAAACAATATTTATCTCGAAAAAAAACAGCTGCGTGTTCAACGATTGGGTCGTGGCTATGCATGGCTGGATACAGGAACTCATACCAGCCTTCATGAAGCCTCGTCTTTTGTAAGAACAATTGAACATAGGCAAGGCATGAAAATTGCGTGTCCTGAAGAGATTGGTTTTGAATTCGGCTGGCTCAGTGCCGATCAGGTTCTACACAGAGCGGCTTCGCTTGGGAAAACCGAATATGCAGATTATCTCAAACGGCGGGTAACGCTGGGAGCACGTTAATGGTTGTTGTAAACAAGCTTGACATTGATGGTGTTAAAGAAATTATTCCGGAGCGTTTTGGGGATGATCGCGGCTATTTTTCAGAGACTTACAATCAGGAAAAACTATCTGCACATAATATTCATATCGATTTCGTACAGGATAACCAATCATATTCAGCACGCAAAGGGGTTTTGCGCGGGTTGCATTATCAGCTGGAACCTTATGCGCAAGACAAGCTTGTGCGTGTCATACAAGGCAGTATTTTTGATGTGGCAGTCGATATCCGCCGCGCATCGCCTAGTTTTGGTAAATGGGTCGCCCTTGAGTTGAGTGCTGTAAAAGGTAATCAGATTTTGGTTCCAAAAGGCTTCGCGCATGGCTTTGTGACGTTAGAAGAACATACGATTGTTGCTTATAAAGTGAGCGGATATTATGCCGCCCAATGTGATCGCAATATTCGCTATGATGACCCTGACATAGCCATAGAGTGGCCGAAATCAGACATAGAATTTCAGCTCTCCGCAAAAGATGCAGTTGCACCCTATTTCAAGAATGCACAGATTTTTGATTGAACAGGATATATCGAATATGAAAATATTAGTTACCGGAGGAGCGGGCTTCATCGGATCTGCAGTATGCCGCCTGCTCGTTAAAAACCCTGAGACAACGGTCATTAATGTCGACAAACTGACCTATGCCGGTAACCTGCAATCACTGCGCGCTATTGAAAACGCACCTAACTACAAGCATTACTGTACAGATATTTGTGACGAAGACGGCATCCTGACGATCCTGAGAGATGAAAATATCAACAGCGTGATGCATCTCGCAGCAGAGAGCCATGTTGACAGATCTATAAACGGCCCAGCTGCATTTATTGAAACAAATGTCGTGGGTACGTTTCGTATGTTAAGTGCATCGCTAACCTATTGGCGTGGATTAACGGATGCAAAAAAAGAAGAATTTCGCTTTCACCATGTGTCAACCGACGAAGTGTTTGGCGACCTGCCCTTTGATACGAGTATGTTTACAGAGACTACAGCATATGCTCCGTCATCACCCTACTCTGCATCCAAGGCTGCATCAGATCATTTTGTTCGTGCATGGCATAAAACCTATGGCCTGCCTGTGGTTTTGTCGAACTGCTCTAATAATTACGGGCCGTTTCACTTTCCTGAGAAACTTATCCCTCTGATTATAATCAACGCGTTGCATGAGCGGCCACTGCCCATCTATGGAGATGGTGGCAATGTGAGAGACTGGCTTTTTGTCGAAGATCACGCAAAGGCTCTCGAGGTGGTTTTAAAACAGGGCCGCAGTGGTGAAAGCTACAATATTGGCGGATATGAAGAGAAAACTAATCTGTCTGTCGTCGAAACAATTTGCAAAATCCTTGATGAAAAAAGACCCCGTTCTAACGGTCAAAAATACGCAGAACTTATAACATACATTGCTGATCGCCCTGGCCATGATCGGCGCTATGCGATTGACGCGAGTAAAATAAAATCTGAACTTGGCTGGCTCCCAAAAGAAAGTTTTAATTCGGGCATTGATAAAACAATCACATGGTACCTGGATAATACTTGGTGGTGGCAACCCCTTTACGAAAAATCCAATGAAAATAATCGATTAAGTCAGGCTAAATAAATATGAGAATTTTAGTCACGGGAAATCACGGGCAGCTCGTAAGCAGCCTGATCGCTTTGGCTAACAGCGAAATTCAAGTAATTGCATTAGGCAGACCAGAGTTGGATCTTGTCGCCTCGCCGCGCACAATTTGTACCGCAATAGCCTTTGAAAAACCTGACATTATTATATCAGCCGCAGCATATACTGCAGTTGATAAGGCTGAAGACGAGCCAGAACGCGCTTATGCAATCAATGCTAACGGGGCTCAGGCTATTGCCCAAGCGGCAGAAACATTAGGCATTCCGGTGATTCATATATCCACTGATTATGTATTTGACGGTGAAAAAACAGGATATTATTCAGAAAGTGACACCCCTGCTCCCCGTAGTGTTTATGGCGCGAGTAAGCTTGAAGGTGAGCGACTGGTTGCTGAGACCGCCACACGGCATATTATTTTACGGACGGCCTGGGTCTATAGCCCGTATGGCAATAATTTTTTGAAAACCATGTTAAGGCTTGGGCCGGATCGACACGAGATCAGCGTGGTCTCTGATCAATACGGAAATCCAACCTCAGCAGCCAATATTGCTTCATCAATCATACATATTTGCACTAGAATCTTGAGTGGAGAGTTTCATGACTGGGGCATCTATCATTTGGTAGATGGGTCTGAAGCATCTTGGAGTGAATGGGCAGAGTATATTTTCGAATGTGCTGGAATGGCTGTAAGGATAATCCCTATTAAAGCTGAAGAATATCCTTCAAAAGCCACAAGGCCCTACAATTCCAGACTTTCCACTGATAAACTAAACCGCGTATTCTCTCTTGAGGCATCGGATTGGAAATTATCGACTAAAATTGTAGTCGATCAAGTCTTGAATATAAATTCAGACAATATCTATGGTGATACAACTCAATAACTATTTTTTGTATAAACATCATTCCGGATAATACGCTTTATTCGGAATGATGTTTTTTTATTAATCTACCCCTGCTATCCGAAATATGCAGACAAAACAGCATCAGGCATACCATCCATTTTAACGCGGCCGTGTTCCAGCCAAATTATTCGATTGCAATTTTGCATCAACAATTCTTTTGAATGGCTTGCAAGTACCAGTATTTTTGTTGAGTCTACCAAATTTTGCATACGTGCATTTGCACGTTCTTTAAAATCTTCATCGCCGGTAGACAGCCACTCATCTAAAATTAATATTTCGGGCCGCACTGCCGTAGAAGTCGCAAAAGCCAATCTGAGCTGCATGCCAGAAGAATACGTTCTAAAAGGCATATCCAGAAATTCGCCTAAGCCGGAAAACTCTGAGATTTCTTCGAGATTTTCTATAATTTCAGAAGGGCTCATGCCCATCATGGCTGATCTCAGTTTAATATTTTCTCTGCCTGTTGCATCAGGATCTATGCCGAGATTGATGTTAATTAAAGACACACAGTTACCACGAATAACGCAATGGCCCTGCGTTGGTGTGTAGATGCCTCCCAGCACTCGCAGCAAGGTTGTTTTGCCTGAACCATTATGGCCTATCAACCCCACCCGATCACCCTCTTTAAACGTGAGGTTCAAAGCATCCAGACCCCGAATAATGACAAGCCGATCAGTTCGCCGTTCGATCTTGCCGCCGGTTGCGATGCTAAGAACTCGATTCTTTAACGATCGGCTACTCGTATTATAAATGGGAAATTCAACACTAACATTTTGAAGATGAATGATACTCATTTTCTATAACCAATACGCTACACGCCAGCGGTATTTACCGAAGAAGACGATTGTTAGGAGCCATCCGATAATCATAAAACCAAGTGTCACAGCCCAGTTTAGCATTGTTGGCGCAGTGCCAAATAAAGGTGCCCTCACCAGCTCTACAAAATGATAAAAAGGGTTCCAGTTAATAAAGTCTCTGGACACATGATCCGGCAGCACCTTTACCATCCACATGATCGGTGTCGCATAGAACATCACCTGTAAAATATTAGTCACAACCTGTGTCATATCTCTAAAGCGAGCGCAGATAATAGCTAGCAACAACATAACCCAAGCCAAATTAATACATAAAATTATAAAGCCCGGTACAATCCAAATTAGGTTAAAATTAATCGATCCACCAAAAGTAATAAGAACAATTGGAAATATAACGATGTTATGAGCAAATATAATTATGTTTCTCCAAAGAGCTCTTAATATATGTGTAAATAGCGGCATTCTTACTTGCAATATAATTCCATCTGAAGAGCTAAAGGATGTACAGCCTTCAGTCAAACTAGTGGAAATAAAACTCCACGTAATAACGCCAGCACATAAATAAGGTAGAAATTCAGCTAAATTGGACTGAAAAATTGTCCCAAAAATCGCTCCCAGTGCTGTCACAAATACAGCCATATTGAGTGTTAGCCAAAAAGCACCAACGCGGGAACGACGATATCTTTGGGCAACATCCTGCCAGCCAAAAATTAAAGCTAAACGATATTTTGATAGCGCACTACCTATGTCTTGTAGAGAGACCGAAACGCCGCTTTTAGGCTTCATAAGTAATTCGATAGAGTGAATATTTTTATCGAATACATCATTGCTCATATGCGTTTCCAGCTCATCGCTAATATAGCTATTACAGACAATTTTTATAACGAACTCAAGCCTGATTCCAACTCATTATATTTCATCAATATGACTTTTATAAAACACATTATAAATGATGTGAGGAAATAATGGGCGATGGTCATGCAACCTATTTAAACTGAATTCACGCTCAATTATGCTGACACAATCATTGGTTTTACGTTTTTAAGTAAGCCCTTGGTGCAATCAGCATTGATTAAAATCAGACCACTATTTACAATTTATAATATGTAATATTCAGAGGGTTACTTCGTCTATCTATACATAAATATTATATTATAACATATTTAAAAGTGTCACAAAATTAATAAAATAAGTACTTACAATTAACTTCAAGAGATAAAAATATTTATGGGTAATAGGTGAAGTAAAAGGTTTAATTTGAGGCCTTGTCTAGCTTTAAATGGAAGTCGTTACAACGCTAGGTCCCTGGTCTGGGGTGGTTGCAAATTATCTTATGCCGCAGTCGCGCTTTGCCGTGATACAAACATATATGCACTTGGATTTAGTGTTCATGCGTTTCGGGAGGAAATATCAAACAACACTAATCCTTTAATCTCCTACACGGCAATGAGCTCCGCCTCTTGTAATTAAAGGCCTCTCTTATTTAGGGTCTGCAAATTGAAAGAAAATCGAGCTAGAAAAACGACGTGATGCCGCTTTAGCGAACCACCAAGCTGAAATAAGCAGCGCTAAGAGCTTAACTAATGAAATATTGAATAAATATGGAATGAAAATGAATAAAGGTTTTAGCCTGGTAACACGAGTGCGCAATGCAATCCGGTATTTAGGTCGTGGCGATATTAAGGGGCTAATTCAACGCCTGAAATTTTATCGCCGCGAGCGCATGTTGAGCGAAGTACATAGCAGCCTCTCGGCTGTCGACGGTGCATTATGGGGAATTATTACTACTCCGCACACAGTTTTTGTCGCAAAAACCATTCAAGAAAGACTTTCGGCTCGTGGTATTGCTTCCGAAATTTTAATGAGTACACCTAAAGGAGTGCCCCATAATATATATATTGTACTTTGTGCTCAAATGTTCGACATTTTGCCTCCGCCAGAACGGCGCATTATATTTCAGCTTGAACAATCCGTTAGTTCCAGATGGTTTACTAAAGCCTATTTAAATGCACTCAAAAACTCTTTGGCAGTATTGGAATATTCTCTAGATAACATTCAGTATTTGGCTGATAAGGACATAAAATACCCCCATGTTACTTATTTACCTATAGGAACATCAATAATACCACCTGAAACTGTTGCGCTGGATGAAAAAAAGTATGATTTTATATTCTACGGGGACAGCCTTAGTTCAAAGCGTCGTAGAAAAATGCTAAAAGCATTAGAAGAAAATTTCAGAGTTAAGATTTGCAATGATTTATTTGGCGATGAAATGGCTCAGCTCATTCGTCAAGCCCATGCTGTCGTTAATATTCATTATTACGAAAATGCATTGCTGGAAATGCCCCGTATACAAGAATGTATTTCATTGGGAGTTCCCATCCTTTCTGAAAGCTCAGCAGATCAAAACAACTATCCTGAATTAGGTGGCGCTGTGGCTTTTTTTCAAGAAGGCTCGATAGACAGTATGCTGAAAGCTGCAGCGAATATGATTAATCATATTGCTGATTACTCAGATGAAGTAATGAAATCAGCATCTAGCTCTTCTCATAGATTTACATTTATGTTCGATCGTTTTTTAGTTTCTCTTGGTGTTTTACCGGCAACAGCAATTTTTGACGCTCCAATATATCTTGAAAAAAACAGCGACTTTATTGGCCTCTCTCTTCCTGAAACAATCGACAGGCGCAAAGTGTTTATTGAAAATAAACCAGCCAATTGCGCTGTTTTTGATGGTGTGAGAAATATTAAAGGCTGGATTGGTTGTGGCTCAAGTTTTAGTGCTTTAGCACGTTACGCGCTCGCGCAAAATTTAGACCACATAACAATTATTGAGGATGACGCGCTACTTCCTGAGGATTTTCACGAGAAAATTAATATTGTAAAAAAATACCTTAAATCCAATCAATGTGATTGGGATATATTTTCCGGCATGATGGCTTCTGTTCATGAAAGCGCTGAAGTTAGTAATGTTGAAGTATATGAAGGGCTAACATTTGTCACTATAAACAGAATGACAAGCACCGTATGCAATGTTTATAGTAAAAATGCACTATCTATTCTGTCTGAATGGGACCCCATGGATTTGAATGTTGATAGGAATACAATAGATAGGTATATTGAAAATAACAATGAAATCCGTATTGTTGTTGTTTTGCCATTTATTGCCGGCCACCGTGAAGAGCTTGAATCAACATTATGGGGATTTAATAATGTCAGATATGCTCCCATGATTGCTCAATCTGAATTACGTATTCAGCATTTGGCAGAGCAATGGAAACATAATGTAAAATCTCAATAATATTATTAAACATAAAACTTAATATCTCAGATTTATTATAGGATATTCGTAAAACCACGTAATATGTTTATATGTAGGGTGCACAATAGATTTATAAATTAAACCTTTATTACCTGACAGGTGTTGTTTCCAAACCCCGCTTCGCTCACTTTGATCATAATAAACATTTTATTTCTGCCCGTACTATCGGGCGTTCGGTTGAAGTTTAAGCCTGCGCAGATCTATTATTGAACTTCCCAGAATTAGTGGAAATTTCCTGCTTTAGTTTTCGCGTTGCCATCACACATGAGATTAACGTTTTATATAGTAAGGCGGAATGTCTGCGAATGGGATTATAAAAGCCATTTAATCTTCGAAGATTGTAACCTCGACATCCCGCCTTGTTTGGCAGTGTCTGCGCTAAATCAACTCTGCCTTTAATGATTTAAAGAAGCTTTCTACTGCCGAGTTATCGAAATAATTACCTTTCCCGCTCATAGATGGCAGCAAGATAGACCCATCCCTCTCTGGTCCAAACATAAGTGTTATCGCCTGCCCATTTCTGGTTGGTTGAGCCTGCAATAAAGCCTCGCTTCAAGAGGTTTGGTGCGATGTTGAAGATATGATGACTATCCGTTGTCCGTTTGAATTTGCGCGTTTGAAGAGTAGTAATGTTATTTTGATAAATCAAACGCCCGACCCGACGCTGCCCGACCTGTAAACCCAGTGCTTCAACTCTTCTGTCATACGTGGCCGAATATCACTCCCCAAGCACAACCGATGCTGCTCATATATGTGCTAGAAGTATAAGATCGTGACGCTCGCGCAGTGATGGAGACCGGCGATTCCATGCGCGGAAACCACGATCTGTTACGCCCATCAAACGGCATAAGCGTGAACGTGAGAGCTACGATAATCCGCAATGAACTAAAATCTCATAGCTTTCGTGCCGCGAAAAATATTGCAGCGTTCCGCCGGGTAATCGATTCACTGGATTGATTACATTTCCAGATTCAATTCAATACTTCTTTCTCCTCCCGAAGGATGCGGTTCTCTTTGCGTAAATCTTCATTCTCACGCAGAAGATCAGCATCTTGGGTAGGCACCTTGGTTTCATAGGAAACCCACGCGATCCATTTTCCAAGTGCGGAAAGCCCAATACTTAAATCTGCCGCAACTTGACGGCGCATCAAACCCCTTGTGAGTGTAATGCTAACCGCATCGCGCTTAAACTCATCACTATGCTTTAATAACCGTATAGGGTCACCTTGATGAACAATATGCTCTCAAAAAGATCGGCACGAAACCGAAGCAAGTTCATTTGGCTGATCATAGTGTACGTAAGAAACTTGCAACGAACATCGTTGAGAATGCGGCGACAGATCTAATGCCAGAAGGTGTTTTGGGCTAAAAGGACATTAAAACATCCAAAGCGTATACCAAAAATGCACAGCGCTCTAAGCTGGCAAGGCAGGCCGTTTCAAAGATAAATTGGGGAGATTTCGGAAACATACTGCCACGCCCAAATTTGGGTAAGGAATTCTGCGATAAATCCGATAAAAATAAATAAGATATTTCAATATCTTAAACTGCCCAAATATGGCAGTTGGAAACTCGCCCGTAGAGATACTCTCTCAGCATAACAAACGATTAAAGCGCCCTCACCCCGTTTCGTCCCGCTTTGAAAACATTATAAAATTATCGTATTGCGCCCTCACCATAATGTACTAATGTAATAATTTATTACTGTCATTAAAGTGATTCAAAATGTACATATATATGTTAGTCGTCTTTGCTTTCGAGAGAACGGCTAATCAAGTGCATACGCACTGACATATGATTACGTAAGTGTTAGGGCCCTATTTTTAATGATCCAACAAAGTCACAATCTTTCAGTTCTGATGTCGACCTATAAAAATGACAATCCGGACTTTTTAAGAAAAGCACTTAAAAGCCTATCAGCACAGACGCTGAAAGCTTGTGAAGTAGTGCTTGTTGAAGATGGGGCATTAAATCCTTCGCTTGAGGCTGTTATAGAGCAGTATCGTGAAGCGCTAAATATCAAGTCTGTAAAACTAGCTAAGAACATGGGCCTAGGTACGGCGTTAGCGGTCGGGCTTAATAATTGCTCAGCACCGCTTGTGGCCCGCATGGATACTGATGATATCGCTGTTTCAGGGCGCTTCCAAAAGCAGTATGAGTTCCTAGTTAATAATCCCAACGTGACCGTTCTAGGTGGACATATTGCCGAATTTGATCAGAATCCGTACGACCCCGTTGGCAACCGAACTACAAAACTGAAGCATGATGCGATTGTGAAAGCGGCATGGCTACGCAATCCGTTCAATCACATGACAGTTATGTTTAGAAAAGATGCCATTATCAAAGCCGGAAACTATCAAGATGTTCCTTCGTTTGAAGACTATGATCTTTGGCTTCGCGTTATATCTGCTGGATATGAATGTCAGAATTTGGATGAAGTTCTGGTATATGCCCGCATCGGTAATGGCTTACTTGAACGTCGCTCCGGCTGGAAATACATTACTGCAGAATTTAATGCCGTGCGAGGCTTTCGAAGATATAAAGTAATACCAAAGTGCGCCTTATTCTTAAACTTAACCAGCAGGTTTGCCATTCGCATATTACCCAAGAATGTTATTCAATTTGCTTATAACAGTCTCCGGGCCAAGCCAAGCGAACATGCAAAATCTAAACACGCTTCACTCGCCATCACACCAAAATAAAACCAGTTTTGATCTAGAGGCTCATTTCTCTAAATCAATAATCTGTGCCGCATAGAATATTCCTCTAGTAAATTGCTTCTACAGGTTAATCTTATCGATTTTATGACAGGCCCAGCTAAATAAGGCGTCTTTAACGTGACTTGTAAAATCTTAATAATTACACAGCCCTCAAACCTTATGTTAATGCCGCTGCCTCTATCCCCCAGAAGCGATTTTCCTGTTTTAAGTCATTGGAGGATATAGCCGGTGCAACTTAGTAAAAGCTATACGCTTTTAAAATATCTCAATCGAAAACATCATCGCTTAGAACGCAACTTTCTAGCCGCTATAGGCTGGGTTGGTACCTTAGTGTGTACGCGCTCCAAAGTTTTAGCTACTGGAATTTCTAAAGATTTTCGTGACGATCGTTTTGATTTGGCTTTTCGCAAAGCGGCGAGGCATGCTCGCTTGTTTTGGCCAAAGCTTGAATTGATCCATATCCCGTTTTTTGACTTTACATTAAACACGACTGTTGCTGAGCGTGAGATTATGGCCAATAAAGTCAGGAAAATCGAGCTTAAAGAACGCAAGTTAGATCAACTCACTGACCTGCTCTATATCGTGGCAAAAGATATTCATTTCGGCATTGCACAAGGAATTTGTGTAAATGGGCTAATGGATGAGTTTTACACTAATGCCAATCAGGCACTTAAAATTCTACCTAAAGTGTCGCCAGGATCCCCGAAATCCAGCAATGGCATTACGGGTGACTTTCAAAAACAAGATGCCGTATTAGCATTACAGGAAATATCTGAGATACTCCCTTTAACAAAATGGCCCTGGTTTATAATGTCTGGCACATTTTTAGGCCAGCATCGCGAGGGCGGCTTTTTAAAGCATGATTATGATATTGATTTAGGGATTCATGCTGAGGATATTGACCTTGCTGAGCTAATGCAGCTCTTAAAATCACAGTCAAAATTTGCAATTCAAAAAGTCGACACCAGCATAGAAGTACTTCGGGACAAGAATGGGCAACCTTCCTTAGACGAACGTGTCTCAATTATTAAAATCATTCATTCAAACGGGATACCGATTGATATCTTCATACACTATACGCAAAATAATATTTGCTGGCATGGTTCGGTTATTCACCGTTGGGAAAACAGCCCCTTTGGACTAGTCAGAACCGAGCTCGAAGGCGTTAGTGTAAACAGCCCGGACAACCCTGATATTTACCTGAGCGAAAATTACGGCGACTGGAAAACTCCAGTGACAGATTTTGACTGTACTACAGGGACACCAAATTTAACATTCTCTAGAAATTTCAAATCTTTAGCCCTCTGCATAAAGCGTCTTGCATATTATGCCGCTCATGATAATCAGCAAGCTAAAAAGCTGCTTAACACATTACTAAATACTGGAGTGCTTACTCGCAGTTTAGGAGAAGAGGGTAAAACTCAACTATCCTTAGAATTGAAGCTATGAGGAAAGCATACGACATGTCTAAAACCATCATAACTTATGGCACTTTTGATATGTTTCATATCGGCCACCTCAACATACTAAAAAAGCTGAAGGAAATGGGTGGGCAAGTTATTGTAGGCGTCTCATCCGATGAATTTAATGCTGAAAAAGGCAAAAAGTGCCTTATCCCGTATGAACAGCGCGCTGCAATTGTTCAGGCTATAGAGTATGTCGATCTGGTAATTCCTGAAAAATCATGGGAACAAAAGCGTGAGGACATACTCAAATACAAAGTTGACATCTTTGCCATTGGCTCGGATTGGAGGGGGAAATTTGATGATTTACAAGATATATGTGAAGTCATATATCCAGAGCGTACCCAAAACATATCAAGCACTGAACTGAAAAAATCACTAACAAGCTTTTTATCGATCTCTCCTGACGATCTTCATTCTGCTTTTGACCTATTGGAAACATTAAGACGTGATTTGGACTAGAGCTTGGTTCTTGGCCTATGAAACTTGATGTACTTAATACCAATGAATCTTAAGTATGTGTGATGCTCGCAATTAGAATGGTCGAATTAAAGGGACATGGTGACGTGAGAATAGATAGTGAGCATGTTAAATATTTATAAAAACGCCTGCAGCGACTTGCAAGCTACTTTCAAGTTGCGAAGGGTCTGGATCGCCCTGGCTTCTGAAGATATTAGCGATGCTCACAAGCGAACCACTCTTGGACCCATCTGGCTCCTGCTTAACTATCTTGCATTTGTTGGAGCATTTGCATTTGTAGTGTTATCAACCAAAAATGATCCGATATTTATTTCCTATATGGCGATAGGACTGCTTGTTTGGTTTTTCATAACGGATGTTATTACCAATGCAACTAATCTCTTCACTAAAGAGGAAAGCTTTATTAAAGGCACCCCTCTACCCCTTAGCTTGTATGTAATGCGCTTATTTATGCAGGCTTGTATTCGCTCATTTTATTCATCAATTGGATGTGTGGCGATCTTACTAATATTCGGGGTCAGTATCAACTGGGGCTGGTTGCTAGGCCTTTTATCAATTATATTAATCTTAATAATTAGCCCAGCCGTAATCACAGTATTTGCATTTATAGGTGTATTTTTTCCTGATTCAAAATATTTAGTACATAACGCAATGCGTGTAGGTATGTTTCTCACACCTATTTTCTGGACATATGAAGGTTCTGGAGGAATACGTCATTTATTTTATGCCTGGAGCCCATTCACATATTTTCTAGATACTGTAAGAACGCCAGTTATCTATTCTTATATACCCCTTAACTCACTCATGATTTGCTGTACAATTGGCGCAGCCTTGTGGATCATCGCAATCTATATGCTGGGAAAATTTAAAAAAGAAGTGGTGTTCTTACTGTGACAGTCTCAATCGAAGTCGAGAATGTTTCTCTCGAATATCGGGTTCCAAAAAAGCTAAGCCTATCTTTAAAGCGTACTTCACAGGCCACTGGTGGTATCATACAGGACAAAGGCCAAGGCAAACGTGTTGTACAAGCATTAAGTGATATCTCATTTTCACTTAATCCCGGAGATCGATTAGGCCTTATAGGCTCTAATGGAGCAGGAAAAACAACACTTCTAAAAGTTCTGTATGGGGTGTACAAACCAACATCGGGATCGTTACGAGTCAATGGGCGCGTCGATGCTTTGTTCAATATTCGACTCGGCTTCAGACCAGAGGCTAGTGGACGAAGAAATATAGTCCTACGCGGCCTCATCAATGGCTGGACTGAAGCTGACATAAATAAACGTATGGATGAAATTATTGAATTCAGCGAACTAGGCGAGTTTATTGAACTCCCTTTAAAAACTTATAGCCAGGGTATGGCTGCACGTTTAGCTTTCGCAGTTGCGACTACCATGGATCCAGAAATTCTGCTCATGGATGAGTGGATTGGTGCCGGAGACTCCAGTTTTCAAGCAAAATCCAAGGAAAGAATGAAACAACTTGCTGAAAAAGCTGGTATAATTGTATTAGCAAGCCACGATAAAAACATTATCCATAAGAACTGTAATAGAGTTTTGGAATTAGAAAAAGGGAGGATAAAAAGTTACAAAAAAATATAGTGGATCAATTATGTATAATTAATAATTTTATTAGTAATTAAAAGAAAATAAATCCATTATAATTTGCATTTCACCTGACTATTAAGGATCTTTAGCAGTCTTATTAGCCTGGTATCGACCTTAACAGCCAGTTTTAACTGTGGTATTTTTATGGCAAACTAAATTGGCGTAGTATCGCTCAGTAAAGAGCGCAACCGATTTTGCCTGTAAGCGTCAATTCATGCCTTTTGTCACAGCGGGCACCTAGTAAGCGAAAAAATAATCTTTCATTCAAAAATTTGACATGGATACTTCCGTTTACATTTATACATAACAGTTTTCCAATGGTCTACCAGTTGCAATTCATTACCAGTCTCCTGAACCATTTAAAATGGTACAATCTGTCAAATCCGTAGGAGTTTACGAGCCTCAGCACTCTACATGGCAGCCAACAAATATGGACAGAAAAAATAAAACCATATATATCGTTCCTGCTAAATGAGAGTGTGTAAATATGAAATATCGTCCTGATATAGATGGGCTAAGAACAATAGCTGTGATGGGTGTCGTACTTTATCACGCAGGTGTAAAATCTTTATCAGGAGGTTTTGTTGGCGTTGATGTATTTTTCGTTATAAGTGGTTTTTTAATAACAAAAACAATCTTAAATGAATACAATGAAAACGCTAACTTTTGCTTTACACGATTCTATATTAGACGTGCGCGACGGTTATTTCCAGCAATGGCTTCTGTTCTGATAGTGAGTTTTATCTTTTCATTTTTATTGTTTTCTCCAGAGAAAATGAGAGATTTCGCTGGCTCAAGCATTTACTCTATTTTTAGTTTGTCAAATATTTTTTTTTGGTGGCAGACTGGATACTTTGATGCTGACTCAGTAACAAAACCGTTGCTTCATACATGGTCATTAAGCATAGAAGAACAATTCTATCTCATATGGCCTGCGATACTCATACTATTTTTATCACGTATAGGTAAAAATTCAGCCCTTACTCTACTTATAATACTATCATTATCTAGCCTAGCTATATCACAATATTGGATAAACAAATCACCCTCTGCGGCGTTCTTTTTGCTACCTTCTCGTTTATTTGAACTTGGTATAGGCGGTATTTTAGTGTGGTTGATACAATATAAAGTTAAATCTAATGCGGCTTTAGAATTAATATTGTTAATTGGAATCGTATTAATAGCATGGCCAATGCTTACTTATACAGAACTCACCCCCTTTCCTGGTGTAAACGCATTAGTGCCATGCTTGGGCACTGCATTAACAATTTACGCAGGTACAGCAAAAAATATAGGTTTACTACTTAGAAACCCCGTCTCCGTCTTGATAGGCAAAGCTAGTTATTCAATTTACTTAGTTCACTGGCCATTAATAGTATTTTATGTTTATTTCATTAACCGAGAATTAAATGCAATTGAAACTTGCATCATAATAGCTACTTCAATAATTCTAGGTTGGATTCAATACGTGTATATAGAGGAACGATTCCGACACGAAAATAAGAATGGATCATGGTCTAGACCCGCCTTCGGTTTAGGATGCGCATTAGTAGCCTTACTAATAATGTTACCCATATCCAACATCTGGGCAGATGGCGGCGCGAAGTGGCGAATACCTAATCATAGGATTACAAAAACAAATCTTGAATACTATGAAGAACAAAATCGTTTGTTTTGTAACAATATTAACCCTAGTATTTCCACAAAAGATATTACTTGTCAAAATTTTAGAAATAAGAAAAAAGATTTAATAGTATGGGGTGATAGCCATGCCTTACACTTAATAGGCGGCCTTTCCAAAACGTACCCAAACCACAACATTTATGTAATTCATAGAAATGGCTGTACCCCTCAAAGTGGATTTTCAGGATACACACAGCAATTTAAAAATAAAGCAGAAATTAAAAAATGCATTCAGCATAATTTACGTACACTAAGAATTATCACATCACATTCTCCATCAGATGTAATTATCACTAGTTTTAAAAGAGATACTCCTGAGCTTGTAGCTCCGGCTATAAATGCAATTATTGATAACCTCACGAGTGCACAGCACAACGTGATTTATCTTGCTGATTTCATTAAGCCTGGCACCGATCTAATTAATTGTACAAATAAACCTAATTATATCATCTCAGATAAGCAAATTACAGAAAAGTGCACCGGCGTGAGAAAGATCATTGAAAAAGAGCTGGGGTATAATGCAAAATTGAAGAATCTTGTTAATAATTTTATTGATATAAATAGTTCTCAGTGCCCGTCTGAGGACTGCCTATTTACGTTAAAAAACAAACCGCTATTCCGAGATGAGCACCATTTAACTTATTTAGGCGCAGAATATTTTCTCCCAAGATTAAAACTCATTATCCCTATTGACTAGTTATTAGAACGGTAAATTATTTATGATAAAAAACCAAGCTTTTACAAACTATAATAAATTAGATATAAAAAATAAGAGATTCCTAGCTTAAGTTCTGTATTATAATAACTTATTGTAAATTTAAATACATAATCATATTTGAGCTAGCAAAACATTAAATAATAGTAACATAGCAGGCTTCTGATGATAGTAGACAGTAGAAAAAATGGCTTTGGAGATATAACTCCGCCAGAACTAAACAACATACAAAATGGACTGCTTGATTTACTGTTAGAATTTGATCAGTTATGCCGTAAGCATAATATTACCTATTACTTAGATGGCGGCAGTGTTTTAGGCGCTTTGCGTCACGAAGGGTTCATACCCTGGGACGATGACATTGATATTTTAATTAAGAAAGATCAGTTCAACAAATTACTCAAAATCATTGATGATGAGCTACTATTAAAACCTGGTCGAATATTTTCATATATGGGTAGAGAGCATAGCCATCATCGTACTTTTGCGCGCTACGTAAACGTCAATATATTACATGCTTTAAGGAGTACTGTAACAGAAGCAAATTATCCTCCGGGAATTTTCATAGATATCTTTATTTTAGATCCAGTACGAGCGTCAAATTTATCAAAGTATCGCAAGGAACTTGAGTACTCAGAGGAATGGTTTCATAAAAGATTAAATTCAGCCGTTGGCAGCATGAATTATTTCAAATATCGCTTATTCAACTTAGCTGAAAAATATGTCGGCGAGCAGAGAATATTCGATTATTTTGACAAAAGATTGGACCAGCTTTCACAAGAGCCGGCTGATTATTATGTACCTCGTAATGGGTTTAATTATGCCGTTTATGAAGCTGATGTATTTCAGCAGCCACTTTATAAAACATTTGAAGGGCACATGATGCCTGTTCCAACCATGCCAGAAAAATATTTGCGTGCTCACTACAGTATCGACTGGTTTAACCTCCCCAATAAAGATTCTCGTTATTCAGCTCATTATACGCTAACAAGTGATAGTATTAATGCTGAGGAATTCTTGAATATTACAGAGTATAAAAAACATCAAAACACTATTTATAAAACGCAAGAGGCGCGCCATAACTATCAAATTTTAAGCAAAAAACCTTTCACACGTGTCAAATCGTTTTTGGCAAATTTGAACGCAATTGCTGATAGCATTGCCATAAAAAATCATTTAGATACTATTGGAACTAATGAGATTAGAAGGCTGATCGAAATCGGCTCTTATAATGAAGTAATTGAAATATTTGATCAGTTTTTGCAAAAGCAGCTTTATACAGACTATCGGAGTTACGGCATTCGAATTGATCTGCAAGCTGAGAACTTGTATTTTCTTTTATTAGCGCTTGTAAAAGTTGATAGGTTTTATGACGCTGAACGTGTTTTGGCTGTTCACGACCAAAATGATAAAGAGTTACAGAAAATTAAGGATGTTATTTCTTTTGAGCGTGAAAAAGAAATAACAGAACAAGACGATCCGCAGATATTCAAACCTATCATAAGAGGTGTCTCTGCTTTTCCTGAACCTGATTCTTATGATTTGCCAATCGACCCTATATTTGAAAAAGAGCTTAGCCTTCTCGATGAGGTTCATTCACTTTGTATGGAACACGAAATTGACTACACCTTATCTGATAATATTTTAATCGATTCGGTTAGGAAAAATGGTTGGTCAGGCACATATAATGGCATCACAATAAGCATGACATCTGATAATTTTCGCCGCTTCTTAGACTTAGATCCAAACCTTAAACATGAGAGAGGCATAGAAAGCTTTAGAAACAATAAATACTACCCTAATTGCACAGCTCGCTATGTCGCGTTGGATACAACTTGCTACCAAGTGACAGCACCATATTACAAAATGCATGGAATTTACATTAACATAGCAATGTTGACCACAACTAGTCAATCAAAGCTTAAAAGAAATGCTCTTAAACTTGCAAGATACAACAAGTATTTCTACCTGTTACCATCCTTGCTGCGTGTGCTTACTACACCTTTATCCAAAAGGAGCCATAAAAACTTAACAAATTTAACTCTTGCCGAGCCGGGGCGAATTCGCTTTCCGTTGTCTTCCCGCATTGGTAAAACCATAATAATCATCGAAGAGTGTGATTTACTCGAATACGAGACAGTCAAATTCAATAATAAGACTTATAATGTTCTAAGCAAACTTTCTAATACAATCAAAAATGATATTTACTGGGTAAGTAAAGTAGAACTTAAAAGCAAATACAATAAAAGATTCAGAATCGTTAATGATAAAATTCCATACGAACAATTTTTATTGTCAATCTCAAAGCATAAATTCCTCAGATTTTATATGAGCGCACTTCACTCCACAATTTTACAACGTAAAATTTATAAAATCGAAAAAAGCCGTTTTGCGCACAAAAATATTTTATTTAATGTAGCTTATAAGTTCACACAAATAAAAATGAAAAAAGAGTACACGCCACAATTAGATCAACTTGTGGATCTTTTATCCAAAAAGGATTATATCGCTTTGGAAAAGGCTTTAAAAAACTACATAACTAATTTCAATTATTATTTTCAGCATAAACGAATACTAATTGGACACCCACTCTTAATTTCAATTTATCTTGAAATTCTTAGATATAAAGGCGAAGAAGTATTAGCTGATTATATAGCAAACAAATTGGTAAAAGTGCGTTTATAATGAATAAGCTAAACTATTAAATAACGAAATGAGGAGTTGATCATAATATGAATTTTGCGGTTATAACAGCGGCTGGTGTGGGAAGCCGTATGAACAATCAAATCCCAAAGCAGTTTCTTACAGTAAATGATAAGCCGATTGTTATACATACGATTGAAGCGATACATCGTAATCCTAACATAGATCAAATCCTCGTTGCATGCCTTGGGGGTTGGGAAAAAATGCTTCAATCCTATGTAAAAGAACACGGATTGAATAAGGTCAAGTGGATTATTGAAGGTGGCGAAACTGGTCAAGAAACTATTACTAAGTCACTCGAGACCATTAGAAAAGTAGCATCCCCTACTGATTTGATTATGATTCATGATGGAAACAGGCCATTTGTAGAAGAACACATTATTAATGAGAGTATTAGAGTCTGTAAACAACATGGTAATGCAGTTGCTGCAATTCCGTGCACTGAGGCTATATTACAGTTAGAAGAAGTTGGGAGCGATATCCCACAGTCTCGGCTTTCAATTGATCGTGATCAGCTTGTTCGAACTCAAACACCGCACACTTTTCCTTTCGCAGTCCTTGATCAAGCATATCAAGAGATTAAGGCAATCGATGATTCTGCCGTAGCAGCGTGCACTGTAATGGTTGCACTTGGAAAAGATGTATTTTTCTCCCCTGGTTCCGAGTTAAATTTCAAAATTACAACACAAGATGATCTAAAAATGTTTTCGCTTCTTGTTAAAGCAGGCATTAAGGACGGAGTATGATTAGTCAGTGGGGCTATGATAACGATTTCAATTCTTTGTACCTTGCTAATAAGAAGACCTATAACGAATTGACGTCATCGAAAATTCTTGTAACTGGTGCCACCGGATTGGTCGGCACATGTCTTACTGAATTCTTGATTTTTCTTAAGAAAGAGAAAAATATAGATATAACTATCACTGCTCTCTCATCTTCAAAATCCAACTTAATGAATCGCTTTGAAAAGCATATCGCATCCGGTGACGTGAATATAATAGAGCATGATATACGCTTGCCATTTAGCTTGATTCATTCTTTCGACACAATCTTTCACGCAGCAAGCGTCGCCAATCCATCAAAATATGAAAATGAACCTGTTGATGTTATAGATGTAATTGTTCAAGGAACTAGAAACGTTCTTGAGCTTGCAAAAAGCTGTAAAGCTCGCGTGCTTTATATTTCAACGGTAGAGGTCTATGGGGACATTTCACATATTCAGAATGATGTAACTGAAGATACTTTTGGTTCATTAGATCCTTATAAAGTGCGTTGTAGCTATACAGAATCTAAAAGGCTTGCTGAAACACTATGTAAAGCATATGAAGCACAGTACGACCTAAATATACGCGTCTCTCGTCTTAGTAAGGTTTATGGCCCGTCTAATACCGAAACCGATAATCGGGTTATGGCTTACATCTTATCTTGCGTGCGTGAAAAAAAAGACGTTATTTTAAACAGTGATGGAACTCGTATTTTTTCTTTCTGTTATGTAACAGATGCTGTTTCAGGCATGATGACTGCCTTATTAAACGGAGCATCAGGCGAAGCTTATAATATTTCAGATGCCAATTCAGTTTGTAGCCTTAGGGAAATAGCAGAATACTCAGCGCAATTAGCTTCACTTTCCGTGAGCTTACAACCAGCTGGAATATCTGAAATATCAAAAGATACCGTTGTTAATAGCCGAAAGTTAATCGCTTTAGGTTGGACACCTACTACTGGTATATATGATGGTTTAAGGAAACAGATATCAGCAATTAGTAATTAAGCCCAACTCCATAAGTTATTCTTATGGAGAAAATAAAATAACAGACTGTGCAATATCCTATTATAAATAGGATATTGCACAGCATTATCTAAGTAAACTCATTTAAAACAATAATTACCCGACTAACAAATATTTTTTATAACTAACTGAAAAATCATTTATTTTCCTGAGCTAATGCAGCCAGCACTTGGTCAAGTCTTTTATTCGTTTCTCTCCCACTCTCCCGCGCTTCTTCTTTTAACTCCTTCATACTTTCCCGCAGTTGGCTCACATGCCCGTCCAGGTCAACACGCCTTACGTAATCATCTCGTGTCCTGTTAATTCGTTCATGCAGCGCATCGTCACCTGCCTTGATTGTTGCAGATAAAGAGCGAAATGAAGCTATAAGGGCCAAACCAAATGTTATGCCTATTCCAATCAACCATTTGATATCCTCCCCCATCACCAGCACCCCGCTTGTTTGCCATATGCATTGTGGCTGGCCACACCGGCACCAGCCTTGGTGTCTTTGCTTGCAACATACACGGCCGTATCAGGCTTAAGGCTGATCTGCTGCCAACCCGCGCAATTGTCCGCATTGCTCACGCACCCCGCCAAGCTCAAGGCAGAGACGCACACTATCCATGTTATTGATTGTCTCATTGACCCCAGCCCTGTTCTGGATTGCTTTTGTTATGGCCTGCGCAGTCTCCACTGCAGCTTGCTGGCGCTGATGGTGCTTACCGACATGATATGCGCCCGTGAGCGCTGCAGCGCTTACAAGAAGCGCAACAGCGATCATCTTGAGCTGTGCCACCATCACAGCGCCTCAATCAGTTTTGCAATCTTGGCTTTGATCTGCGGCATGGAATAAATCGCATACCCGGCCAGACCACCACCAATGATTACGGATGCCATTTGCGTGCGCCAATCGAGCAAACCTAAAGCTGGCAAAGCAGCTGCCGTGAGCCACGACCAAAAGCGCTTTGATTTAGCGACTGATTGAGGCTTGATGGCTGGAGCAGGTTTAGCTTTCCCAGTCGCAGTGTTACCAGCCGCCTTCACCTGTTTGAGCAGCGCCTCAATGGCTTCCGGTTTTACCAGAGCTTTGTTGAGCGGATCACCGGCATAATAGGACTGACCGCGATCAACCATCAGATCGAGTAAGCGGCCATTCCTGTCTTTACCGCCACCGAGCGTTTTTCCAAGCACGGGTAAAGATGCCCATTCCATTGCCAGACGACGCGCAAACTCAACCACTGAGATTTTACCGGTTATAAACTGATCATAGCCCCGGCGTTTAAGCAGGTGAAACCCAAGCCGGTCTTGCAGATCCGGATCAAAAACTTGGCGGCCAGATAAGCCCAACTCACGGGATAGATCCTGCAAGGTCGCACGCATGAACTGATAGCCACCAGAGGCTGAGGATTTGTACAAGCGAGTAAAGCTCACCTGTGCATCCACCAGCTCACCAATTGTCATAGCTGTGATGGGCTTATGCAGCTTATTTTGGTTGTGACCATAGATGACATCATAAGACGCGCGATCGACCCGCCCGACTTCAGTCTTACGAATGAAGTCAAGCAGGATCGCCGCGCCAGCTGGCACGGTTTTATCCATTTGAATTTTCCTGTGATTTTTCTTGATTTTAGGCTTGCAGCACCATGGCCGGATTATGCAAAAGCCGCATCAATCTTGGCGTGCTCAGTGGCCAACTGACACCGTTTTATAGGTGCACATAGGCCTCTGTGTTTAACAATTTGCGCTATAAATTCATTCAGCAGAATTAGTGAAGATAAGCTCACTAATATTATGCGGCGTTTGATGCCCACAAAATGTATCCGCCCCAACGAGCGGAGCGGATATAATTAGTAATGCGATTAACTCAGCGACGGCAGGACGATGTGTAGATATTGCCTCGGTTATCGCGATACTCACAGTTACCATTACGCAGTGTGCGAACTAGCAAACCGCCCCCCGCACCTGCTGCTGCACCAATAGCAGCGCCACTTGTACCACCAGCAATACCGCCGATCGCGGCGCCTGCAACTGTACCAACACTTAAATCTTTTTCAGTTGATGTACATGCCGACA
The DNA here is from genome assembly GCF_048914685.1 of Pseudochrobactrum mosebachae. Lineage (GTDB taxonomy): Bacteria > Pseudomonadota > Alphaproteobacteria > Rhizobiales > Rhizobiaceae > Pseudochrobactrum. The sequence continues at coordinate 13,826 of NZ_CP128408.1, read as the reverse complement.
ACGCCATAATAGCGCATAGTCCCATACTCACTTTAAACATGACCAATCCTCCCCTTTTTATAAAAAGAAGAAGGGCACCAAACTGGCACCCTTCAACACTCAATTATTATTTAGCCCAGCGGCCTTCATATTTGAACTCGGTGGCTTTTTCCACCTGCTCCTTGGTGGCAGCCATTACAGCTGTCCATTTCTTATCCGCTTCAGCATAATTCACCTGAACGGACTCTGGGCTAACGATGACATATTTTTCACCAATACCGAGGAAACCACCGACAGACACAATGTACCCGGTCAACTGTCCTTCTGAGATGATGAGATCCTTGATTTCACCGATGGTATTATTTTCAGCATCAACAATATTCAAACCAATCAGATTGTAACTCAAAACATCAGTAGGTTTTGCAGTCACAAACATTTCAGTTGTCGTGCTTGTGGTTGTCGCTGTTTGGGCGCTAGCGAACGATACCATGGCTGCGGACGTAGCAAGTGCAATAAGAATACGGCGCATTATAAATAACTCCCGTTTTATACAAAATTTTCTGCAGCCCTTATGTAAGGCTCAGTGAATATATAACGGTTGCGTCGATGGTTGGTTCCGAGAAAAATAAACTTCCCTATGAAAAACCGAACAATTGCCACTGATTTTACTAGGGAATTTGCCTTCAATCAGGCTTGCGGCATCATGGCCGGATTATGCAAAAGCTGCATCAATCTGAGCGGGTTCAGAGATAAGACCATCATTGATAGATGCGAGAACCTGAGCCTCAATTGAGAAACAGTTTGAGACATGCGCTAGGACGGCGTTGCTGATTGTGATCAGCTCTTGAGCGTTGAGGCTAACAAAAGAATTATCCGCAGATTTCCACTGGGTGTTAAAGTCGGGATTGGTTTCAGCAGCCGCACGTGCACCTGCCAGCATCAGCTTGGATCGGTCATCGGTAGCGATATGCAAGCCGTTAAGCGCAAAACCGCCCACTTCCTTTTGCCAGCGCATTCCAGCGGCATAGCTGATTAGCGCGTATTTAGGATCAGCGGGTATAATCATCTTGGTTTTATCCAGCGGCATGATCATCACCCTCCTCTACTTCCTCAGGTTCAGTTAGGCCGTCAGTAGGAAGAGCCACCCGACCATTCACTGCCACTGTGACTGGATCAGGAAAAGCGACTGAACGCGGCGGGTTTGAAAGTTTATAAGGCAGGATAACAGCGGCATGAATTTCGCCATTGATGCGCGAAACCCCGCCAGCGATCAGATCATTATCAATCGCATCAATCGGATAAGAACCGCCTTCAGGAAGGTCGGAGAAATCAAGGACATCACCGTTGATGATCAGCTTATCGCCATCAATGAGCAATTTTAATTTTGCATCACTGTATTGCGGGGAAAATGAAATATGCATCAGAACCACCTTCCTATTGCAACACAGTCAATTTTCATAGCATCGCCACTAGACCATGCGCCTGCTGCCGGCCGCATGATATCTATTGTCGCACTATTATTTCTTGTAAATCTTTTAACTACCGAAGAGCCTCCGCTTGCCATCAACGTGCTGGAATTAAATGCGGTTCCATTGTAATCGTAAGCCGAGTTCATTAATGCCATTAGAGCTGGTGGCAAAATAAAATTTGCAGAATAAGAGAATTCCGCCCTTAGCACATCGCCACTAGAATATTCCGCGACTACACCACTGGCGCTGAAGATTTGCGTGCCATCAGCATATCTCACGAAATCCCCATTAGCATTACTACCGGACTGAATAACCGCACCGGTCGGAACGCCACCAGACTGACTGACATTACCCAAGATATTGCCACGCCTGAATGCTTTCTGTGGTGCCATGTCTGGCACCTGGGCAACAGGGATTGTGCCAAGATCACTGTAAACCTGCGCACCATTGGCACGGCTGATTACGGTTCGCGCAAGTTCCGTGAATTGAGTTGCCGCCATTGTGCCGGCACCATTAAAATAGGGCAGCAAGTCTTTATTGCTGGAAAGCCCCGCAAGTGATTGCAGGTTCCCTCCTGACATCAATTGTACGAGTGCGGCCAGCTGACCGGTAAAGCGCGAATTGTCAGATTGAAACCGAATGAGGGTCTGGAACGTGCCGGCAGCCGGGGCTGGTGTATTCTGATAAAGCACCCCACCATTGCCATCCGCATTGATGCTTTCAATAATCAGCGTCAAACCAGACGGCGTGATGATCGTATCGCCCTTGCGAATAGGTGCCAGTGTGAGCTGCGCATTGGCTGCAGTGAAGGTTTTGGCGCCTGCCACCAATGTTAGCGTGCCAACCGTCCAATCCGGCAGGAACTTGTCAAAATTATCAGGCATGTTTACTCACTTTCTTAGGCGCTTCAACCGAGAGCTTGTTGATAGCCTCATGGGCTGTATTGAGATCGGTAAGCAGCCTGTCGCGCTCGACAATGAGCATCTGGTTAGCCTCAGAATTGGATGTGATCAGCTGCTCGATTTTGGCGTTACTGTCATTCAGCGCAACGGTCAGCTGAGACACATCATTGCCAAGGATGAGTACCCGATTGGCATAATAGGCATTGAGGCTTTGCGCCTCGCTCAGCGCAGCCATCGGATCGATATTGATCCGCTTCGTTTCTGGTACAGGCATGATTTATCCTCATAAAAACACAGTAAACCAGACCGTGCGCGCTTTACCGTCACGATTGGCAATCCGTAATGTGGTGAATGGATATTCAAGAATAGCGCAGTAAGTTTCATAATGAGCGCCGGTTCCGTCCGATGCCTTCATGTTCACATAAGGCACGTTTCCTGCCGGGTTCGGGATCGCAATGGTTGCGTGTGAGCTATCTGTGAATGAACGAAAATCAGATGCGATCACTTGCATGGATTGCTGTTCGGGATGGAACACAAAATCCAGAATATTGCCGCTGTCGGTACTCTTGCCGGGCTTGGAAACATACAATCCTGATACGGTGTATTTGATCCGGTCCATGGCTATATCAATCGGTTTTTGAAGACGATGTAGCGCACATAAAGATCGAATTCGACGTTAGGTCCGTCCGCCCGGAACCATAAGCCATTCTTTGCAATCAGACACCGGCTATCGGTAATATTCACCCATGCGCCCTCGATGCCAGAGCTTGGCCGGTCATAGGGGTAAACAATCCTGCGGCTGGACTGGCTGTGGTAAATCTGCGTGCTGTAAAAGACCACCGGTGTATAGGGAAGTGCGGGAAACGCTATATTGCCCCAATAGATCGTATAATCATTTTGATATTTGTAGCTGCTCAGTTTGATCTCACCTGCAACATGACGTTTTAGATAGTCATGTTCAGATGATAATACGAACGGCGATGCATCATTATTGGCATCAATGCCGGGCTTGGTTATGCGCATCACCATGCCACTTGGTGTGGCTTTATGGATAAATCTGTCAACCAAGACTATTCTCCATAAACAAGGCAAACCATCTTGCCATAGCGCCAAGGCCAATATTGACTGGCATAGCCGAACTCCACGCGGTTATTGAATATTTTGTGTGTTGGACAACCAAGCTCATTAGAAATGACATAACCATCATGGGGTGGCCTGAAGTCGCTTGGCAGTCCCGGTGTTGAGCCTGAGGCATCAAACAGCTCCTGATCACCGTTCCACTGCTTGACAGCATTTATCCAGACTTTGGGCACATAGCCCAATGTACCGGGAAACCTCACTGTCAAATCTGCTTTATTGGGTATGTCATTGCTGGCATTCCAGCGAATACCGCCGCCGCTATACCAACGGCTGTCAAAAGTCTTATCGGCATCGGGCAAAGCGGGGCCTGCCTCTTTCCCCGCCTTCGATGTGATGATGCGTGGCTCATTGCCATCAATGTAAACGCGTGCAACCATGCCGATTAATCCCTGAACACTAAGAGCTTGGCATCCAGGTCAAAAAGCACCTTGTTATCGAAGGAGCGCATTTTACCTGCAGTGATCTCATTGACCTTGGCGGTCATGAGGGTCAGTACCCCGCCCACAAAGGCGAAAGGCGCAGAGCGCGCAGAACCGCTTGTCATGATCACCGCGTCGGCATCCATGATGATGCGTGATTTGCCGCCTGATATTGCCTCGATAAAGATTGCTGCCTGTGACGCAGCGCCGCCTGCTGTGGCCGATACCGATAAAGAAATCCGTGACAGGGATCCGCCTTGATTGGCCTCGGACTTCACTTGGAAATACCCTTCAGCAGAAACATTGCCGATTTGTGCTTGCGTCTGATTGACCACCTGTGACAGCGCAGTCAAACTGCCATCAATGCGTGTGATGCTTGACTGGGCAAACAAATTCACTGTGGCAATATCCTGTTGGTTTTTGGCCACCAATTGTTGAATGGCTGTCACTTGAGACAATCGCTCAGAAGCCTCAACGGATATCAATCTGGTATACTCAGCCCTGTTAGCACCAACCTGTACCGAGAGGTTTTCTCGGATACCCTGTATTTGCGAGGCGGATGTTGAGGTCTGCTGGGTCAGTGCCGTTGTAATGCGGGTTATTTCTTCACTGAGATAACGGGTATTAACGGCCTGATCTGCCCATATTCCTTGTAACTCAGCGTTGAAGTTCTCAAGATTAAACGGATAGAGGTCTAATACCCCTAAGCGAATATCGGCCGTGATCACTAGGATCCAGTCTGACCATAAGAACTCGGTATTGCCGTCATAGGTGCCATAACGGGCGCGTACCTCGTATTTTTGGTTTGGCAGCAAGGTACCAGGCGCAATCAGGATCGCCGCACGCTTAACATCAATGGCACGGCCACTATCTGTGATTGCCAGTGTTTCTGTTTTGCGCACTTCATATTGCACATAGTCAACGCCATTGACGCCGCCATCCCAAAACAAGCGGATGGCACAGCGCCGGTTATTGCCTTCACTGTCTTGCGCAACATCGGGCAGCGCACCAAAGCTGATCATTGGCATTGGTGCGGGGCGCATCGGGCCAACAGCACCATCAACCGGTGGCCGGAAGTCTGAGCCGCTATCCCAGTCATAATCGGATGGATCAACTTCTGTGATATCCACCAGCACATCAAGATTGGCGCGATCCACTGCACCATCGATGCGCATCAGCTTATTGGCATAACCATTGCGAACAGAGGTCCAGGCAATGATTGTACCTGGCGTACAATAGGCCCAAAAGCGGGGTGGCAGAACCAGAGTATGACGCCGTGCACGCTGTCCCTCCTCAAGGGCTGACTTCATCAGCCTTTGGACCTGCTCTGCATAAGGTACGAAATTGAGTTCAACTGCAGCCATCAAACGGCGGTTGCCATGCAGTGCTTCAAGATCCTTCCGAAAAATTGAAGGAGCCGATTTAACCACCCAGCCATCGCTGGCAGACGGGTAAGTTGCAGATACACCATTGATGGTATTGGCCAGGCCAAAGAACGGCGTAAAGGTCTGCTCATCGGTTGAAAGTATGTCGTCATCGCTAAAATGGATAACGGGTGTATCCGGAAGGCCGAGGAACATCTGATAGATGCCTCCGATCTCGGCAATACGGCCTTGGCACGCAGTATTGAGCGCTTCCAGTGCATTGGCCAGTGGTGCATCAATGGTGATCTCACCACCTGACCGGTAGGTAGGCTCCAAGCCGCCTGCCCCCCAATGGGGTGCGCGGCATTTTTGAATGGCTTGGCGCCAGTTCTCAGCCGGCAGGCGTGCTGCAGCCATGCCTTGCACACCATAAAACCATTGACTGTTCCAGCGCACGCCGCGCAACAGGTTATATTCTTGTACCGCTGGCAGATGATCCCCATCGCCACCCCATGTGGATGGATCAGACCAACGCTGCGGACCACTGCCACCGGCCGTGCTATCTTTGGTGATATCATAGAGTTTGATACCATCCAGCTCGAACTTGAAGTTCGGGATGCCGGAAAACATCTGTTTGCTGACACGGGCTGTGACGATCACATAAGCCACACCGCGACCAACACGATTGGCATCATAATGACGATTATGGTTAGAGCAGCTATTGACCAGGAAGCTGTCAGCGGTTGTTTGAGTGCCATCATAGAACTTAACCCAGAGATTGCCGCCATCATTGTCAAATTCCGGTACACGATATCCCCGTGCCGTATTGTTGCCGGCCAATGTCACAGCCTGCCCGTTAACCCAGACCTGTCGCAACCCTGTGACCGGCAGATCTGAAAGAGCAATCACCTGTGTGAGATAGGCATTGGGCGTATCACCATCCTGCCCCCATGTATTGGCCCATACCAGTGAGCCTGCGGTTGCAGATCGACCGATCATAAACGAGCGCGGCAGATCACCGCCGGCCTGCAAAGAGCCATTGATAGAGAAGACAGGATCTTGTGGTTTACCGGCGATTGATTGCGCCAACAGACTTATGCCAAGGCCAACTGCTGTTTTAAGCAAAAAGCTGCCAATCGCCCCTGACAGAAAGGTAGACGACAGCAAGCCTGTGATCGCCGTAGCGATACCGGTGAAAATAGCCATGAACTAACTCTTTTATAATGGGGGTCTTTGGCCTTTAAAGGCTTTTGAGATAATGCGTCTCAATGGGCGCATAGCCACGACGCTCGTAAAGTTTGGCAACATCGTTACTGATCAGCGATGCCATGCCGATCGCAGTACAGTTTTGTTCAAGCGCCCATGCTTCATAGGCATCAAGCATTTGCAGTGCTGCACGTCCGCGTGCGCATGGTGCGATATACCAGACGGTCTCTTTGGCATAACGCCCTGCTCCAAACGGGTGCTCGAAGCATGTTGCCATCAATAGTCCCTGTGGCTCACCATTATGCTCAAACACCAATATACAAGCGTGAGGCGTGGAGATGTGATGATCAAACAGCACAGCGGCATAGGCAGCCTTAAACGCAAAACCAAAGCCTGCCGCCTCATGGCTTTCGCGCAACAGGTGAATGCATGCCATTTTATCTGTTGCAACGCCAAATCGTATCATCAAAAAATTCCAAAGAGCTTTTTACGCTTCTGGGTTGGCACTCTGCCCTTCTCGGATCCCCAGAACAGCTCCCAGTCCTCTACCGTTGCGGCATCCTTGTAAAACGTATCATTGGGATCACGCAGCACTTGTGAAGCATGGCTGCGGGTTTCTGGATTGGAGCGTGTAAACTCTTGCGTATGGCTGGCACAAACCATCACCACCGAGCCGTCTTGGTTCTCAGCCGGTGTTCTGATCTCGATCTTATCGACAAAGCCGATAAACCGGCATTCAGCCGGCGCCACCATTAATCGGGTCGCAGGATCAAACAGACCACGGTAAATCTCTACCCGTGCCTGGCGGCAATCATAATCACGCACTATGCGCTGCACCTCTTCATGCACCTGTGACATGCGAAGAGACACATTTTGCACCGACAGATTGGCCACAAGCGGAATATCATCAATAGAGATCAGCGATGAGGTGCCGTACCAATTGCGTGTCTCAGCACTACCCGTATCCGGATTAACGACAGCTGCTGCGATATTGCCCACATCAGACCACAGGCCTTCACTAACAGGGCTGCCACTTTGTCGATCACGCGCAACCAACCAGAGAAAGTCACGCGCTACAAGCTGGCGCTGTTCAAGCGCAAGCTGGTTCGCTGCAGATATATATCGCATTGATTACATCCCGTTATATGACGTGAAGGAACGTTAGTGGTCACCAACCCGTTGATAAAGCAGACGGAGTACCAAAATGTTCACTAAACACTGGGATAAAGCCATCTATCTTAAAAGTTCGGCTGGAGAAAAACTTGCTATCAGAAACATTCCTGATGCTGAAAATTACTTATTATCCGACTGGCATCGATTTGAGCCTCGTGCGCTTCAGCATGCAATCATGGCGTGTTTATTAAGTACCGCTGATAATGCAAGTGTATATGACGCTCGCGTTGCTTTCGAGAACGCAGCCTCAGTATCTGGAATTTTGCATCTCAATCAAGGCGGAGCTGATTTTATTTAAAAGTCAGGTAATCCTTAATTGGACATAATTAAGTGTTACTAACTTAAATATAGAAATTCCCGTAAAAGAGTACGCGTTTCAAGGAGTAAGCTTATTTTGGTTTTGAAGGCCAAACTTTGCGTACATTAATTGTTTTTTGTGTCTGCTTCAAAATCACAGATATGAAACAGGGAGAGAAAGTCATGAAATCAATTTATAACAATAAAAACAATGCTTCAGCTCAAACAAACGGAATTATAAAGCGCCATTATAATGATCAGGCTGCGACTGTTGAAGAAATTTTAGCCTTAGCCAAGAAGACAACGCTCCAAGTTGATGATCCAACTAAACTCTGCAATATTTTAAAGAGAGTTGGTGGTGGTCATTCGCGCTTCCGACCTTCAGGGCATTAAAACATTGCTACTTTAACCGACGTCGGGCAGTAAGTAACTGCCCGGCAAGTTTAGTTTCAACATCAAGTTAGGATATATCATCTCTATCAAACAATCCCGAGCCGACATCACCCATGAAATCGCTATGGCTATGAATGATAACGCCCTTCAAGCACGAATAGCGAAAACTGAGAGACTAAGAAATGCACGCCTCATTCATGAGCTAGCAGTGCAGCCTCTATTGCTAGAAGAGCCTAAAGCTCCTGCTAAGCGCATTAAATCGCCCGTTACAACTGCTAAAACCGCTACTAAAACGGCAAAAACAAAATAAAATTTGGTTTGCCTAACGGCTCTCAATAGCTTGAAACGATATCCTTCCACGTCCAGTGCTTAATTCAGACGTCGATGACAAGCTGCCGGTTACAAGGATCATTGGTACGGATGGTTTGACCAGAGTAACAATGTTACCAGCTGTCGTGCCAGGAGCTAGGTGCGGCCGAACTTCAAAACGTGTTGTTCTGCCTGAAGCATTAGCAACAGCATTTTCCAATACTTGATAAAGATTTGCGCCAATCTGGATATAATCACCAATGCTGATTGTATTCCAGATTGGCAAACCGTTAAGTAACAGTGATTTATTGTCAGCCCCTAAGCTTTCAACTTTCACGGCTGCCACATTACCGATACCTGTACCATTCGGATAAGCAATCGGAAAACAACGGCTCATTGGCATCGCCCAAAACAGCTTTAAACTGCCTTCCAACATTTTCATACGTGCACGCCAGACATCCATATCATTCGCAAGGAGTGTCGTTGTCTGATAGCTTGCCTGCCAAAGTGGCGTTCCCATATCCTTAGCAATCGTCAGTCCACCAGCAGTGCGGCTATATTCTTGGCGATACAGCAAATCAAAGTCGGTTGACCAACCCGGAAAAGCATTTAATAAATTGATGGGATAATTCACTGTCATAAAAGGCCTCGGAACTATAGCATTCTGTAAACGTTGAGTTTCATTAACTGCATACCGATCACAGGAGTGAAGACATGGCTATGACCCGCAAAGAAGAAGAGCGCGCCCTAAACTCAGATGAACATGCTTTGGTTAGCAAAACACGACATCCGGATCTACAAGCGCTGCCCGATGCAGAACTTCACTCGTTAGCAAAGCTTCTCAGAGAACGGCGTGAGAAGGCTAAAACTCAGGCTCATCAGAGACGGCGTGAAATCAGAGGCAAAGCTTCGCCTAAAGGTCAGGTTGCATCCAAATCTGATGAAGGCTCCAAACTAAAGGTCAGTATTTTGGCAATGGCAGTACGCCGGCTGAATGGTGAAGTTGAGCTCCGTCGCAAAATGGCTAGCAGACACAGCCTGGCAGAAAATGCACAACGTGCGTTAGAAATGAAAAAACAGGCAGAAACTGATAAGATTCCATTCAATACCCGCCATGCTGATAAGGGTATGCGAAATATTCCAAATCAAAGAGCGGATAGCCTAATCAAGCCCATGGAACGTGGCAGATTAAAGAAAGCGGCCAGCGTTAACCAAGCGAAAAGAGACAGTAAACAGGCCGCAGCTTCTTAAGCAATTACATTAACTTATCTATGTAACTAGTTATTTTTAGAGGCCGGAGATATCCGGCCTTTATTTTATCCCAACTTCACATTTGAGTTCTGAGCATTTCGGATTGTCTCTATCACACGAGCTGACAGCTCTGCATTCGTCTGTTTCAATCCAGCCTCAATCCTTGTTACGGCAGCCTGATCCGCCCCACGGGCATCAATCTGATAGACCGGCGCGAATGAGATGCCACCACCACTTGCCCCGTCATGGGGAATAATCCGACCGTGGGTACCGGGCGAGAAGAACTCTTCACCTTTTTCATTGACGCGGTAGAGATTGCCTGGCGTCACACTACCACCAGCAGCACGCGCGCCACCAAACATCATACCAAACATACCGCCAAGCCCTGATGATTGGGGGGATATACCAAACAGATTGGCCAATGGCCCTTGCCCCATAAGAAGCGCTTGCGCCATCTGACGCAAAAGTCCGGCCAAAGCATCTTTAGCGCTGAATGAACCGTCAATGATGGTATCAATCATGTTCATGGAGATATCAGCCAGATCAAGCGCTGCATCAGCATTGCGTCTTAACTGCTCTTCCACCGCCTCCACTGCCTTTTGTTCGCGATAGCGTGCTTCGACCAAGCCAATGATCTGATCGCGCTGTTCAAGGGATGCACTGGCTCCAGCTTTACGAAGCGCTATCTCTTTATCACGGGCCTCATCACTCAGACCAACAAGCGCCAGCTCTTCTTCAAGCGAGGCTATCAGATCATCGATCGCTTTTTTCTCACGCTCTGCATCTGTGATCTTGGCAGCCCGTGTACCACTGCCTTTGGTCTTTTTATCTGAAGGCAGAATATAGGGCGTTACCGGTGGCGGGATATCGGTGTTGGTAATTGATGTCAGCTTGTTACGGCGTTCAAGCTCATCATTAATGGTCTTGAGCTGCTTATCGACTTCCACAAGTTCCGTTGCAGCATCTTTGCCAAAAGGACTGAGTAGATACGTATCTTCAAAACTGCCTTTTTGCTCTTCAAGCTGCTTGCGGCGGGTATTTAATTGCTGTTGGTTGGCGCGTAATGCAGCACCACTGCGCTCCTCCATCACACTGAATGAAGAGACAAATACCTGCAAAGCCTGATAGGCATCGACAATGGCCGCTTTGAGCGAATGGGTGACTGTACTTGCCAGATCCTGGAACTTCTTATCCACATCAGCTGCCGCATTGACCACATCATCAGACAGAACGCGCCCAAGTTCTTCGCCCTCTTTAATGGTTTCAGTTAACCTGTCACGGCCCTGCTCGATCAATGACACAAACTGCTCACCGCCCTGACCGCCAAGCATCTTGTCAAATAAATTAATACCGCTGGCTGTATCCTTTAATCGCCGTGTGCGATCAATAATCTCAAGCATAAGATCAGCAGGATCTTTCAAGCGCTGTTTGACCTCAGCTGGTGACATGCCCAGCTGGGCAAACGCCTGTGCTCCTGCCCCTTTACCAGTTTGCGCATATTCACTGGCACGCAAGGTCAGTTCCCGAAACGCATCAGACATTGCCCCAACCTCAATGCGATTGGTTTCTGCAACATATTTCATCTGCTGGAAGGACTTGATGCTTAAACCCGCACGCTTTGCTGCAAACTCCACACCGGCAATATCCGAGACTATTTGCTTGATACCCTGAACGGACAGACCAATCCCGACACCAGCCAATGCCCCTTTAACAAGCGACATTGAGCGGTTGAGACCGGCGGATAATTGAGAGAACTCACGCTGAGAACTTGATGCTGTGGCCTTGGTATCAGAGCGCACACGGCTCATGGCATCATGGAAGCCACGGGCATTAGCGCCAATGAAGGCCATGATGTCATTACGAGACATGGGGAACCTGTCTTGATTTCTAACGAATGGATTTTGTGGGTGGATGATGTCGGGCAATATCGGCTGCCCGTTCATGGGTGATGATGTCTTTGGCACGTTTCCCGGTGCGCCCCTCGATTGCCCCTTCTAGTTCAGGCCAGGTCGATTGCCAGAACGTCTCAGGCTTCCAGCCCAGCTGACCCGTGGCAAGACCAAGCATCTGCTGAATATGATCTGATATTACGAGGGGCTCGGAACGTTTCCCGCGGTCGATGCCTCAAAGGCTTTCTCAAGCTGGCCAATATGATCAGCCTCACCGCGCTGGACCTTGCCGGCATTGATATGACCGGTCAGCGCTTTTGTGATCGCTTTGCGGAAGGCTTGCTCATCAGCAGCACTCAATTCTTCAATCGCCTTATGAGCAAGATCACGTGCCGCTTTGTGACCATCGGGATGAATGCTCAAGACCCTGATTGCCGCCATCACCGTTTTAGGATGGAAGCCGATCAGGCGGGTATAGAGCAAATCCATGGTGTCACAGCTGGCAACCTCACAGAGCGTTGCAAGCCTGCCAAACTCGACGACCAATACCAGATCAGTATCACCGATCCGGCATGCGGCTTCACCTCTTAGCGGATTTGGCAAAGCATCCATTATGGTGCCTCAAACGGGGTAAAGCCCACAGTGCCGGTGGCTGACATACGTCCCTGGCACTGCAATTCGTTGGTTTTATCACCAGAGAATGTCAGCGAGATCAGGAAGTCTGCCTCAAATGTCCCAACGCCTGGCACCACGATCTGATAGGGCGTCACAATCTGGCTGACCGTATCGCCGATCATGGCTTTGGATGCCGCATTACCAACAAAAGCACCATCAATTTGCACGTTAATGCGCTGAATACCGTACATCAGCGACAATAACAGCTTACTGCCAGGATCGGTACAACTGGGCTTGGTAATGTCGATTTCTTCATTATTGATCTCAAGGGATCGTGCTTCCGTCACGCAGACTGACACGAAACTATCCGGCGTCATCTGACGCTTGATCACAAGCTCACGACCTAAAGCCATGGACTTTCTCCTGTTCTTAAATTGTAGGATGTAAGATATTACGCCTTGATCAGGCTGGCACTTCCGGCAGACCGGCATAAGTGCGATAAGCCACATCAAACACCATGCGCCCGGCACCTAGACTTTGCGCGGTACCGGCATCAATAAAATGATCCGTTGACGATAAAATCATATCAATCACCAGACCATCAAGCGTGGATGGCGGCAAGGCCGCTTCAACGGCCGCTGCCAAATGATCAAACGCTTTGGCCGGATCCTGACGGCCTTTGAAGTGTATCACCACATTCACTGTCAGCCGGTGATTGAGACGTGTACGCTCTTGATCGGTTGTATCATCATAAACCACACCATCAGGCGTGGAGTGGTCACTGGTATAAAGCACGGTAAAAGATGGCAGCGCCTCTTCCGGTACCGCCGTGGAGCGCATAGGCGACACCTGCCCCTGATGTGTAACCGCAACAGGCTGCAACAGCGCTATGATCTTATTCAGAATTTTCTGTCTGACATGGATCATGATCACTCACTTTCGTGTAACAGCAGACGCTTCATGGCCCGTCCGTCATCAACATGACCGGCAACGATAAACACTTTGCCGCTATCCTGCCCGTCATCGCTGTGGAGAATGGTGATGGTGTCTTTTTGACGAACGCCATCCAGAACCGTGCCAGAGCCTGCAAAGCTGTAGCTGATACCCTCCAACCCCATGCCCTCAACGTCGAGCAGATCGCCCTCACGAACTTTGCGCAAAATCCCGCGCAAAGTCACGGCACTGTCACCAATGGTAATCAGCGCCTCCACATTACCGAGGCCCGACACAAAGGCATTTGCCATATTAGCAAACACGGCAGGGCGGCTCATTGGCTGCCTGCATCTTCAACCGCCTGCTCTGCCGCATTCAAACGGGCCTCCGCCTCTTCAAATGCTGTCAGCTCCTCGCCCCCTGCATCCGGCTCATCAAGTGCAGCCTTGGCGATATCATAGGAGGTTTGCGCCTCATCAACCGCTTT